>PHBY01000032.1 GCA_002840735.1 Chloroflexi bacterium HGW-Chloroflexi-2 | reverse complement strand
TACAAGGTGCAACGCACTTCTGCCGGACTTTTCACCGGATCAATTTTGCAAAATGGTGTAGATTTCTCATCCTTAAGTGCATCGCACCAAATTCGCCATGAGCCATGAGCTAGACCAATTCCAGTTCAGACTTTTATTAGCTGTCAGCCTTCAGCCTACTCCAGCATATACCCAAACCCGCGCACCGTCACAATCCATTTCGGATTGGCTGGATCTTCCTCCAGCTTACTCCTCAATGACCAGATATAACGGCGTAAGATCGTTGAACCTTCATGTCTGTAATCTCCCCACATCTGTTTGGTCAACTCTTCCTCCGAAACCGCTTTCCCATGCCGGCGTGCCAGAATCTCTAACAAACGAAATTCTGTCGGCGTTAAATCAACCAACTTGCTGTCCAGACGCACCTCACGCCGGTTGAGGTCAACCATTAAATCGTCCACGATCAGGATATTCTCCAGGGTACCGGTCCCTCGCCGGGTACGGTTTAAAACGGCATTAATGCGCGCCAGCAATTCGGCGTAGCTGAACGGTTTGCTGATGTAATCATCCACCCCCAGAGTAAAGCCACGTAATTTGTCCGCTTCGGAAGTCTTTTTCGAAAGGATGATAATCGGTATCGAAGTAATTTCACGCAAGCGAGCAATCACTTCCCAACCATCCATGCCGGGCAAATCCACTTCAATAATCACCAGATGCGGGTGCTCAATAAAAGCTTTACGCATGGTTTCCTGGCCATTGGTTGCGGTTACTACCCGGTACACTTTCTGCAGGTGTTCTGTCAGCATAGTTTGTAATGGGATGTCATTGTCAACGAGTAAAATCTTGCTGCTCATGGTTTTTTTACCTTATATTTGATGGTAAGTGCAAATTATTGTCAAATAAATTCATGGTTATGAAACTGCACTTGAAACAATGGAAGCAGTCCCAAAATCCAGAGAAAACTTAATTATTATATTATCACACTATGTTTTTAAGATTACCTTTTTTAGTTGTCTAATTTTTCTCATAGTTTCGTGGAAAAATTTAATTAAACCTCTCAATAACATTCCATAAATGAGGTCCAAGAAGCTCTTTTATCTTGACTCATCTTCTGTTTTCTGTGATAATATAGAACGGATATTCTAAAATATGACACGTATTTTACTGATTTTCAACGATCAATCCATGCTGACCTTTGAGGAGGATCAACCTGCCGTGCTGTTAGTGGAACAGATCAGCGATGGCAGATGGATTCCACCGCCTCCAGCTTCTCAGTTGCTTGAGAACCTGCAGGGATCTTCTTTGCGGGCTGTTGTGCTCGGAAATTGGGTGGTTGCCAGCTTCGAAGAGCCAAAGGAGCTTGCCCGTGCTTCGTTTCCTGTGGATATCAAACTTACCCCGCGCCAGCAGGATGTGTTGGAACTTCTCTCGCAGGGATTAACCCATAAACAAATCTGCCAGAAGTTAAATCTCTCTCAGCGCACGGTCAATATGCACATTGCCAACCTGAAAGCCCGACTTAATGCGGAAACCAATGCGCAATCGGTCGGTCGTGCCACGGCTCTGGGATATTGTCGACCACATATGCGCCGGCGGGAAAGCTAGACAGCCTGCCAGACAAAGTATAACCCCAGGCGTCCACCTTCACCATCCGACTCAAATTTGTCCTTAATTTCAAATCCACCCTCGCGTGCCAGACTATTAAACTCATCCTCAGAAAAGCGATGAACATAGCGGTAACCCACCTGTTCACTTTGCCCTGGCAAAGCATAACGCCAATCCAGCAGGGTGTCGCCTTCTTCCAAATCTTCATCCCGCAACCCAACTTTTGACCAGGGTTGCACACGTGCCATCAAGCGGGGACTGTGCTGAAATTGCCAGTTTGAGTGAATGAATAAACCACCATCCGTCAACAATTCCCGCACCTGGCGAACCAGTTGCAAGCGTTTTTCATACGCGGGGATGTGGTGCATGGCAGCAAAGCACAGGATGCCATCATAGTTCATTCGCTCCACCACAGCCTGCCACGTCGAGGACAACAGATCAGTCTCTGTAAATCGGATTTCTAACCCAGGGTTCTTTTCCTCACCTGCCAACAAATTACGTGCTTCCTGCAACAGAACCGCTGAAAAATCCAGCCCATGATACCCGCCCTGGCGGTGCTGTTGCATCCATAGTTGCGCCAACGCCCCCGAACCACAACCCAGGTCCAACCAATAACCGTGTTCTGGTATCAGCTCCAACACTTTCCGTATGCCTGGTTGTACACGCCTGCGGGTGGTTGCAAAAGCGCCACCAAATGTCTGGTAAAATTGATAATTAATATCCAAAAGCTGTTGAATAACTTCTGCCTGCATGCAGTGATTATACCAACAGCAAACAGAGATGACAGTGCAAGAATGAAAAGGATACCATAGCGATTGATCTTTATAAAATCGCTTGTTGGAAAGTTATGAGAGATTACGAAAAATGGACAAAACGCTATCAGATAACCCCTGAGCGCCTGGAACTTGCCCGCAACATACTGGAAGATATTCGAAAGGGAAAAAACGTAGCCAGCGCGGTAAGCGCACACCCAATCCCAAAGGGTGGTTACCTTCCCAAGTCTATTCTGGTTGCTGAATACAAACGCCAGATCGAGAACGGAGAAGCGCAAGAAGATCCGATGCTTGTAGAACGCATTCGCATGAAGCCGGTGCGCAGCCTTTCAGGTGTCACCACTGTTACTGTCCTGACCAAACCATATCCATGTCCCGGCAAATGTATCTTCTGCCCGGATGATGTGCGCATGCCCAAGAGTTACCTGATTGACGAACCCGGTGCTGCCCGTGCGTATCAGCACAGTTTCGACCCTTATTTGCAGGTGAAATCACGCCTGGATTCCTACGAAGCCAATGGTCACCCAACTGATAAAATCGAGCTTCTCATTCTGGGTGGCACCTGGAGCGCTTATCGTCGGGATTATCAGGAACACTTTATTAAACGCTGTTTCGATGCCATGAACGGCGTGGACAGCGAAACCCTGGAAGAAGCCCACCGTTTCAACGAAACCGCTGCCCATCGTAATGTTGGACTGGTAATCGAAACCCGCCCGGACGAAATTAATCCCAAAGAGCTGGCCTGGCTACGAAAACTGGGCGTCACCAAGGTACAGATGGGGGTGCAGTCCCTCGATGATCGTGTTTTGGAACTCAACAAGCGTGGTCACACCGTCGCTGATGCGTTGTATGCTGCCTCGCTTTTACGGGCTGCCAGCTTTAAGATCGTTCTGCACTGGATGCCCAATCTCCTGGGTGCTACCCTGCAATCCGATAAAGAGGATTTCTCTCGCCTGTGGACAGATGGATTTTCCCCGGATGAGATTAAGATTTACCCCACGCAGTTACTGGAAGGCACCGAGCTTCACACCTACTGGCAAAATGGTGAATACGAGCCCTATACCCAGGAAGATCTGATTCATCTGATTGCGGATGTTAAACCTATGATCCAGCCGTATTGCCGCGTCAATCGGGTGATTCGCGACATTCCTTCACACCACGTAGTTGAAGGCAACAAACGTACCAGCCTGCGCCAGGATGTGCTGGCAGAAGTCGCTCGTCGGGGACAAAAATGCAACTGCATCCGCTGTAATGAGGTCAAGAAGCAGCAGGTGCAGATGGAAAATCTGCGCCTGGAAGATCATATCTACCACCCGGCCAATGCTGAGGAGCACTTCATCCATTTTCGCACACCTGAAGATAAAATTGCTGGCTATTTGCGCCTTTCCCTCCCCCAGGATACAAAGGAAAATCATCCCGCTGCTGATCTGAATTTCGCGGATTTACACAACGCCGCTCTGGTGCGTGAAGTACACGTCTATGGGCAATCCCTGGCAGTCGGCGCGGAGAAAGAAGGGGCAGCCCAACATATCGGCCTGGGAAAACAACTCCTCGAAGAAGCCAGCCGGATTTCCCGGGAAAATGGTTATTCCAGCCTGGCAGTCATTGCTGCGATTGGCACCCGCCAATACTATCAGGCTCGTGGATTTGAACCCGGTGAACTGTATATGGTCAAACCCTTGAGCTAGATTAACCTCATACCCTTTCAAAATGAGATTAAATAATCAGCCTATATGCGGCGTGGCAATCCCCAGCCACCCAGGTGTACTGACTCGGGCTCATCCGTCCAGCGTCCTGCTACCCTGACACCACATTTTGGACAGGTCCCTTTGGCCGTAATTTTGTAATCTCGAATCACAAAACCACGGCGGGAGACTAAAAGTTCCTGGCAATGCGGGCAATACGTATTTTCCAATGATCCAACCCGACCTGGAATATTCCCGGCATACACATAATTCAATCCGGCTTCCTGTCCAATTTCAGCGGCTGTTTGCAAAGTAGTAATCGGGGTGGCGTGGTTATCCAGCATTTTGTAATCCGGATGGTAAGCAGTCACATGCCAGGGGATATCCTGTGAAATGGAAGCCAGAAATCGTGCCGCATCCCAGAGTTCTTCCGGATCATCATTGAAACCTGGTACCACCAGGGTCACCACTTCCACCCAGATACCCAACTGGCTGGCATACTGGATGGTATCCAATACATTTTTCAGCACCCCACCGAGTTTGCGGTAATTTTTATCCTGCATGGATTTGAGATCAATCTTGTAAGCATCCAGATACGGCTGTAACATTCGCAGCGCTTCCGGCGTGGCATTACCATTGGAAACATAGGCACAACCCAACCCGGCTTTTTTCCCTCGTTTGAAGATTTCCACCGCCCATTCTGTGGTGATTAAAGGCTCATTGTACGTGGAGACCAGGATAGGAGCATTGTTTTGCAGGGCAATATCCACCAGCTTCTCGGCCGAAATCTCGCGAATGTACTGCGCGCCAATATCCGCTCGAGGATCACGCAAGGTCTGCGAGGTCAACCAGTTCTGGCAATAATCACAATGAAAATCACAGCCCAACATGCCAAAAGAGAGCGCATCCGAGCTGGGATAGAAGTGCGAAAAAGGCTTTTTCTCCACCGGGTCAATCTGTAAGGCAGCTACATATCCCCATGGAACCCGCAGCTCTCCGTCCTTGTTGAAGCGCACCTGACAGATACCACGTCGCCCCGGTTTTATCAGGCAGCGATGCGCACAGGCAGTACAACGTACAACACCTTCCCCCAGTTCTTCCTTCAAGGTGCCAACTGTGGTTAAGGGATCAATCCGATCCTGTACCGTAGGTGTCATTTATGCCTGCCTTTTTTGAGTTGCCAGGATGTCTGGAAATAATAAAATCTATAGTTTCATTCTAGCAACAATATTAATCAAAATCATGTTATAAAAAGCACTTGCTCGGCTGCATTTATCACTTCACATGCATCTGCTGGTTGACCAGTGATTTTCCCCGCCATTGGATCGGTTTTTCGTTTAAATTGTTTGGATTGAACCTGTTTTATGGTACACTCGCATCGATATGATGGACGTAAAAACGCTTCACACCCTTGAATTTGAGAAAGTACTCGAGAAATTGAGTTCTTATGCTGCTTTCAGTGCTTCAGCAGAGCTTGCTCGAAATATTCATCCCAGCAGTGAACTACAGACAGCCAGGGAACGTCAGGCGTTCACCACCGAAACACGTCATCTATTTAGCTCAGAAGCAGATATCACCATTGGCGGTAGCCGGGATGTACGCCCCCTGGCGAACCGCGCCGCCCAACATGGCATGTTAGAGCCCTCCGAATTACTCAGCATTCGTTATACATTGGCTGCTGCGCGTGACCTGAGCCGCACCTTGCTGGAACAGGCGGAAACATTACCATTACTGGGTCAATTAGGCCAGGAGCTTCCCCCACCACCCGGAATCATTGAAGCGATTTCACGTGTCATTTCTGAGCGCGGTGAAGTGCTGGATAATGCTTCCCAAAAATTAGCATCCATTCGCAGTGAGATAAAAGTTGCTCATGATCGTTTGATTTCCAAGCTGAACCAGATCATTGCCGACCCGCATAAGAGCAAGATGTTGCAGGAAACACTCATCACCCAGCGCAATGGCCGCTATGTCATTCCCCTGCGCTCTGAATTTAAAGGCCGCATCAATGCGATTATCCACGATCAATCGGCTTCCGGTGCCACCCTTTTTGTGGAACCACTGGTCACCGTGGAACTTAACAACCGCTGGCATGAACTGCAGTTAGCAGAGCGGGATGAGATCCGTCGAATATTACTCGAACTCAGCGATATGATCGGTGCAGAAGTGGTGCAGATCCGCTGTATTGTGGATGCATTGTCGCGCTTCGATCTGGGATTGATGATGGCGAAATACGCTCAAGATCTGGACGCGGCTGAACCAGTTCTGGTGGATTTTATTCCCCGCAATGAAGATCATCCCGGCAGTACCATCGCTTTGCGTCACGCAAGACATCCCTTACTGGATCCCAAAACCGTAGTGCCGATCGATGTGGAACTCGACCAGCATACCTTCGGAGTGGTGATTACCGGACCAAACACCGGCGGTAAGACGGTCAGCCTGAAGACAATCGGCTTACTGGCATTGATGGCACAATCTGGCATGCATATCCCGGCAGAATCCGGTTCCAGTCTGTGCGTCTTTCAGGATATCTTCGCCGATATTGGCGATGAACAATCCATTGAGCAATCGCTATCCACCTTCTCCGGACACATCACCAACATTACCCGTATTTTCAAACGAGCCAATTCGCGCAGTCTGGTACTACTGGATGAACTCGGGTCTGGCACCGATCCTCAGGAAGGGTCAGCCCTGGCACGCGCCATGCTGTCCTATCTGGTCAAACGCCACATCACCTGTCTGATTGCCACGCATTACCCTGAATTGAAAGCATTCGCGCATAACACGCCTGGACTGATCAATGCCAGCATGGAATTTGATCTGCGCACCTTGCGACCCACCTATAATCTAATGATCGGTCTTCCCGGCAGATCCAATGCCCTGGCGATCAGTGAGCGACTGGGTTTATCCAAAGAAATCATTGAAGATGCGCGCAGTATGGTCGACCCGAGCGAGTTAAAAGCAGAAGATTTGTTAAATGAGATTCATCGCCAGCGCAGCATCTCACGCAAGGAACGTCGTAAAGCTGAAATCTCCCGCAGTGAAGCCCGCCGGCTCGAACGCCAGTTAAACCAGCGCCTGGAAGAAATTGAGGATGAGCGTTTAGCCATTCTGGATAAAGCCCGGCAGTCAGCGGAAGATGAAGTAGAAAAATTGCAGCGCGAATTACTCGACCTGCGCAAAGAACTGGCTCGTGCCCGCCAACCCCTGGATGCCTTGAAGAGCATCGAAGAAAAGGTGAGCGATATTCACGAGGAAGTCAATTTGCCGCCTGTGAGAAAAAGCCGAGCTCCCACTCTGAATGAGCAACCGTTGCGACTGGGAGAGAAGGTTATGGTTCGCTCCCTGGGGATGCAGGCAGTCATAACGGCTATCTCAGCCGATGAGCTTGAAGTGCAAATCGGTAATTTGCGGGTGCGTGCTGCCACTCACGATGTTTTGCGCACCAGCGATGCCAGAAAACAGACCGAAGAAGAAACCAAACCCAAAATGCGCTCCAGTGTACGTAAAGCGCTTCAGAATTTGGACGAGAGCCCCAGCCAGCCACCTTCGATTCTCCATCCTTCTCCTGGTATGGAACTGGACTTGCGTGGTCAATTAGCCGAGGATGCATTGGCGGGGTTATCCAATTTTATCGAATCTGCCTATCTTTCCGGCATGCCATTTGTGCGCATCATTCACGGCAAAGGCACCGGCAGATTACGGCAGGTGGTTCGTGAGGCACTCAGCAAGAACCAGTATGTCGATCATTGGGAGAGTGGTGTCGAACGCGAAGGTGGCGAAGGTGTCACCATCTCCTTTTTGAAAGTTGATTAAGAAAAACAGGTCGATAGTGAATTCCCCTGAACACTACCGACCTCTTTCTGCGGCTTTTCTGCAACGCAAATGATAATTTATTTATACGCCGCTGCCATTGACAAAGCGTAGACAAATTATACCAATTTGTTTATGATTTTGTCTACACTAAAACCTGAGTTTATCATCCTAGTGTCCTGAAGCCAGATTATTTAGCAGTAAACTAACCTCAGGAGAAAGCTCTGGGTTCGCTAAAACCTCCTTTGAATTGATAGTAACAATTGCAGATCGCAATGGTCGCATCAACTTCACAAATTTCTTTATACTGACACCTGTCTGATATTCAATATTTCTACTAATCGCCAATGCAGCCAACACTATCGTAAGGTGCGCTTCTATTGCATCCCGCTTGCGGTGATAGATGGGTCTGGCTTTCAGATCAGATTTGGCCATTCGAAATGAAGCTTCCACCTGAAAAAGCTGATGGTAGTAAGCGATCACCTCCTCATCCGGGATATCCAGGTTGGTTACATATGCTTTGATCCCAGCCAATGCTCTCGCTTTATCAATCAATTTCTGATTTAGTTGTTTGCTGGTTGCCTGGATTGTCAAGAATTTCATTCGATTGGCTGGTATCTGTCCGTTGATCGCCTTTTTGGCCTTGGTAATCTGTTTTTCAATATTTCGGAGATCCAATGCAGCTCGCTTTGTTCGATACTGGTAGATTACTCGATATCCGTTCTGCTGTGAGACTATAATTTGTTGGTCAAACATTTCACCTGTTTTTTGAAATTCTGTCAGCTCATAGGGGATCTTATGAAGCCGTGAACCCACAATGTAGGTGTACCCGGCTTCCGTGAAGGCTGTCAAATTGGTCGCACTGAGCATGGCAGCATCCGCCACAATGGTAATCTTTTTTAGCCCATGCTGGGCTTGAAATGCTTCGATTACAGGCAAAATGGTCTTTGTTTCCGCTTTATTGCCTTCAAAACTGTGTAAACCCAGGGGAAATCCTCTTTGATCCACCAGTAGTCCAATAATGATCTGTGGTTCTAATCTGCGTTCTTTACTTAACCCTGGTTTCCGATAATCATCTTCTTTTTGTGTCTCGAAATACAGGGTGGTAACATCGTAGAGAATGAGCGCAAGTTTATCCCCTCCAACATGCTCAAAACAGGCTTGATTGATTATCTTTCTGTAATTCTGGTCTGCTGCCTTGGCTAAACATCGATATAGCTTATTTTGGTCAAGTTTTCCCAATCCTAGATCTGCCAATACTCGCAAGCTATCCAATTTGGAGCTGGGCTCAACAATACGTGCCAGGCATAGAGCCTCAAATACTTCGTCATTCAACTGATCGAATCCGAGCTTTTGATATTGTTCCCGTAAGGTCTTCCATAATAAATCTGAAAAGGACCGTTTGATCCCTACTTGTAGAGATGTTTGTATTTCTGGAAACAATGGTAGTTGGTTTTTCTGCAATTGCTTGCGTGCCAAAGCCAACAGAATTTTCAGATCTTCGTCAGTATGAGCACTGCCAAGGTGATTTATCTTGACAATCTTGCCTTTTTGTTTGTAAGCAATTTGAACTGCTGTTGCGCCACTTGTGGTTTTTACTTTCCGGATGAACGCCATAATTACAATTGTAGCTCATCTTTTACCACCGCCTAGTGTCCCCAAAATTCATTTTTTACGCTCAAAATCATGCTTTTTTGCAGTTAATGATTTTCTGCAACGCAAATGATAATTTATTTATACGCCGCTGCCATTGACAAAGCGTAGACAAATTATACCAATTTGTTTATGATTTTGTCTACACTAAAACGAAGAGTGGTGGGGAATTCGGATCAAAGGATAAATTGAGATTTTGTGGTTTTGATTGATTCAGATTTCGTATGATATATTGTTTTTGATTCAGGCATTTATTACAAAGTTTCCCCTCTAATTGGTCAGCAGCGATCATAATTTCCAATGCGTGCCACTCCAGCCAGGGAGATTCTTCCTGTTTGGCTTTCTGCATGATGATTTCAGCCATCTCTCTCGCAACCTTTGGCTCATGCTTGTTCAATGCATCCTGAGCCCGCACATAGGCGTATGCAGTCCCTGCACCTGCAAATCTAAATTCTTGCATTTGAATTGTAACCTCTTCCAGTATGGTAAGTGCCTTCTGTGTATCGCCTTTAAAATAGTATGCCAATCCAAGACGCGCTTTGGATTCTGACTGTAATTGGATTAACTTCTGCGTTTCTTCATCCTCCAGCACTTCCTGTAACATCTTTAACCCATTTTCATGTTCACCCATCAAGATTTTAGAGAAACCAATACACATTTGATTAAGAAGTACATTGCGCTTATTGTTACTGAATTTAAGCGCTTCCTCAAATAATGTAATTGCTTTTTCGTATTTTCCAAAAGCTAAATAAAATCGTCCTTCCGAATTGATCAAAATGCTATGCATGCTTGTATATTGATATATTTTAGCCAGTGTAAAACCATTTTGAATATTTTCGAAACATAGATACGTTTTTCCTAAGGCTAAAAAGACGCGATTGATCACCGAAAGCGATTCCAAAACGAATCGCCAATAATAATTGGATTCTGCAATTTGGATTACCAGACCAAATTTATCCAAAGACTTTTTATATAATCCCTGGTAATAATAACCAAGACCAAGCGAAAACTCATTTTCAATCCTCAAAGTTGGGTTATTTAACCGCATAGCGGTTTGAATGGACTTATTGGCTTCTGTTTCTGCTTGCTTAAATTCTCCAGATAATGTGTAAGTCAAGGCTATAGTGCTTTGAAGACTGGCAAAGATCAAATGATCGTTGTCCGTCTTCATTTGGCTCTCCAACCAGGCAATCGATTTATATTCAGTGATACTGGCCTGTAAATCAAAACAATACAAATGAGTGAGCATCATACGAATACTATTGCGAATATATTCTGAAACTGATCCTTCCTTCAAATGCAATGCGGCTTGTTCCAGATATTGTTTTGCTTTATCAGGCAACCCGCGCATCAGAAATAAATAACCTTCTCCACTCAGACCGCTGCCAATCAACAAAGAGGAATTGCGAAATAAGCCTTCTTTAACCGCATGATGATAATACTCAATCGCGGATTTAAAATCATTCATTTTGTTTGCCAATTCGCCCCAACCCACCCATAATTTGTACAGTTGTTCATCAGTGAAATTAAAGTTGTGATTTTGGGATAGAAGGTATGCCTGTTCGTAAGCATGGTTTGCTTTCTGATTAATATCCGCATGATTGAACAATTCCGCTGCTTCAATCCAGTACTGGAATGCCTGATCAACCTTTCCCGCACTGCCTAAATGGTAACCGATATCCGCCAGTTCATCCGCAGTCTTCTTATGCATGATTCTTGTCAGCAAGTGATCCGCCAGGTGTTTATGTAATATCTGCTTTTGAGTCTGGCTGAGTCCCTGCCAGATTACATCCCGCACGAATGTCTGGTTGAATTTATAGCGTAAAGGCTGTTGAAGTTGCGAACTAATCCCAATGATATCTTTATCAATCAATTCATCGATGGCCGATACCAATGCTGTTTCCTGTAGATCAGCCATTACTTCAACATAATCAAAACTAAATTCCGATCCCACAATAGCAGCACAATCCAAAACCAGCCGGGCATTCTGTGTAAGATGACCCAATCGCTCCCGGATGACAATCTGAACCACACCCGATAATGGAATCTGGTCCCAGGATAATTCTGTTAATAGGTCTGGTTTTTCTATCATCATCTGCAAAGTTTCAATCACAAATAATGGATTGCCTCCGGTTGCATCCTTGAGTTGTTGTGTAAGTTTCTCTGAAAGCGGTTTGCGAAGAATATAAAGAGCTATATTCGAAATGGCATCCAATTCCAATGGTGGGATATGAATCCATGCAATCTGGCTGACCCAGGCAGGATCTTTCAGGAAGTCGAAGACTGGCACATTCAGTTCATTCTTTCCCAACAGCAATACCAGATGTGCCTTTTCGCTGAAAAAATGTCTGTGGGTCAGGTAGGAAAATAAACCAATTGTTTCTTGATCCAGCCATTGGGCATTTTTAACACTGATTAAAATTTTTTGATTTCCTGCAAGCGTCAACAATATCTGTCGAAAGGCTTCATACACACTGAGTTGTTGATTTTCCGCCAGGTTAAATAATTCTGATTTGTATTCCAGCTGGCTCTGCAATTCTGGCATGAGAAGGGAAAGTTGAGAAACCCAAAACCTTTCAATTTTCTGCCAATCACTCATGTTCAAAACCTGGCGTAAATGTTCAATGATGGGATGAAAAGCAATTGTTCGCTCAGAATATATAGCTTCCATGGAATGGACAGGGGTAGGATTGGCTAAACTATTTACAAATTCAATCAACAGGCGCGATTTACCAAGCCCGGTTTCACCGGAAATCACAACAATGTCACCGCGACGGGAAGCCCTTTGGAATTGTGTGAGCAGATCATCTCTGCCAACAAACGGTATGTTTTTCCCACGGCTTGATCGTGCGGGTGGTTGCGTGCGCATCGCGACCTGGATACGTTCACTTTTAATCCGTTTCATCAAGGTTTCAAACGCCAGACGGTGTTCCGCAAACCAATCGGTTTTAATCTGGTCTGTAAAACGCAAGCCATACTCATAAGCCTGGGAAAGTCTTCCCAGTTGATAGAGAACATCCAGATGGTTATAAATCACCTGGGGAAAGTCATAATTATCATCATATTCGTTGATCTTTTCAAGCCAGGTCAGAGCGCTTTCAAAGTCCCCTTTTGCAATTAAGTGATGACTGATACGCATCATCAGGCTCAACCATTTATGCCTCAATCTGCGATTTTGCTCTGTAACCCACTCGTTCAAGTCATCGCTATCCAAAAGCCGAATCCCATACAAAAATGCCGGTGCTTCCCACATATTGATCGCGTTTAACATTTTCTGGTATATTGCCTCAGGTAATGGGCGGTTTTCGATATTCAAAAAAGGTAGCGAGAGCTGTTCAAATAAATCTTCAAAGATCAATACATCTGAGTTGACTTTGGCATAATCCAGTCCGATCCAATCTCGGTCTGTGAGGATGAGATCAGGATCAGGCAATTCGGCGCGCAATTTACTCAACAGATCACGTAAATGTTGTCGTGAATTGGGCGAATCTGGCCAAAATAAAACCACCAGATCGCTACGCCCGATCATTGATGTCTGACATGCCAGGTAATAAATAAAGAAACGCGCCAGTTTACGTTGTATATTAATCTGCCGATCTCCCCAAAAAATCCGGGGTTGCCCCAGCATGTGGATCATCAATCGATTTTCAGGCGGCATATTTTACTCGTATCAATATTAAAGTAGAGATGGTTTGGAAAGCCGGGTGCGTTCCTGAGCGGTACGTAGAGTTTCATCCGCGGTAGTCAGATGCGACTCGCTGATAGCCCCCAGCATTTGTGCCAACTCGTTTCGTCGTCCTTCGGTTGCCAATGCTTCCACGAGGGTTAAAGTTCTGCCGTTCTGCACCTGCTTCGAAACCCGCAAATGTTGATCACCAAAGGCAGCCAGCTGTGGCAGATGGGTGACACACAACACCTGATGATCACGCGCCAGATGCCAGAGTTTCTCACCGACCACAAAACCGATTCTTCCACCAATACCCTGGTCAATTTCATCAAATATCAGCGTAGGGACTTCATCAGCCTGTGCCAGTACGCGTTTAAGTGCCAGCATCAGCCGTGCTGTTTCACCACCTGAAGCGATCTTGACCATTGGTTTGAGTCCCTCACCCGGGTTGGGAGCGATCAGGAACTCCACCTGGTCGATACCCGTTACGTCAAAACGAACTGTTTCGCCCGTCTCCAGTTCCAGACCATGTGGATCAGGCTGGATACCGAAACTAACCTCAAAACGTGCCCCCTCCATGCTCAAATCCATCAATTCTTTTTCGACAGCAAGAGACAATTTATTCGCCGATTGTTTGCGCTGCGTTGATAATCGCTGCGCTTTGTCAGCCAGTGTCAGCCGAATCTGCTGCTCCTGCCCGGTCAATTCCTCAATTCGTTCAGTAGCATGGGTGATTTGCTCTAACTCTTCACGCCCTTTGTAGGCATATGCCAGTACCGCTTCGATGCTACCACCATATTTTCGTTGTAGTGTCCGTAGGACTTCCAAACGCTCTTCTACTGCTTCCAATCGACGGGGATTGAATTCAATCTGATCCAGATAGGTTTGCAGGTCACGCGAGAGCTCACTTACCAGCACAGACAGGCTGTCTGCCTGCTCTGCCAGGTTCGTTTGCGAGCTATCGATGCGTGTCAGCCCATGCAAGGCCTGTAACACCTGTCCTACCAAATCGCTGATACCCGGCATCTCCGGGTTGGCTTCATCCAGCAAACCGAGAGCAGTACGCCCATACTCCGCCAGGTTTTCGGCATTAGCCAGACGATTGCGCTCTTCCTTGAGTTCCTGCTCCTCACCCACCAGAGGTTTGGCCGCTTCAATCTCTTCAATCTGAAAGGATAATAATTCCATCCGGCGATCTGCATCCCGTTCCAGCTGGCGTAGTTGATCCAATTCACGGCGGATGCCCTGCCAGATTCGGTAGCTACTCTGGTAATCCTCCAGCAACTCCGCGATGACCGCAAAGCGATCCAACAGGGAGAGATGCTTCTTCACATTTAATAAAGAGAGATGCTCGGATTGCCCATGGATATCCACCAATTGCTCGCCGATCTCACGTAACAATCCGACATTGACTGCGCGTCCATTGACGCGCGCGACAGTGCGCCCCTCACGTCGAATTTCTCGTCCTAATGTGACATAATCGGGGTCGTCCAGCAAGTCTTCAGCGGCGAGAAGATCCGTGATGACTGCCCGGTTTAACTCATTCAGCTTGAATACAGCTTCCAGGCTGGCACGGTCGGCACCTTCGCGAATGCTGGTTGTCTCAGCCCGTGCTCCCACCAATGCTTCAATGGCATCCAGAATAATCGATTTGCCTGCTCCGGTCTCACCGGTAAAGATCACCAACCCGGCAGGAAAACGTAGTTCCAGCTGGTCAATAATGGCAAAGTTGGTGATGTGCAATTCAGTCAGCATAGGTTTTTAGCGAATTTGAATGCCAGCCAGCCGGTAATAAAGAGCACTGGTCATTAATACAATATAAACAGACATCCAGATGATGCCAAATAGATTGATAGAGCCAAATAAGAGACCCAGCAGTAGTGGTGATGCGCTGATCAAACCGCCAATCACGGCAGCAGCTGTGACTGCCTGAAATAGCTTTTTGGAACGCCGTTTCTGGATCACATTGCGCACCGCTTCCGCTATGATCCCACCTGCAAAAGGTGCCAGGAAAATCACAAAGAAGCTGATACGTGTCGCCAGAAGGCCACCGATATAACCCAACACCAGCGCAATCAGGATCCCAAAGACATAGTCCTGGGTGATCGCGGTCTCAAAGATTTTCTGTTGACCACGCACGCATTCCTTGCAGCGATAGCCCGTGGGTGTTTTCACTGCGCATTCGATACACATTGGCTTGTCACAACGGTTACAACGCAAGTAAGTTTCACGATCTGGATGCCATGTGCAGTAAAGTTTTTTACCATTTGTTTCAGTCATTACAATGCACCTGCGATTGGATTTTGTTCCATATATTTATGTAAGTTACGATAAAAATATCCCTGATCCTGGAAACGCACAAAATTAATAGCGTGCTCACTGGCACAGACATCCACCTCATCCCCATCTTTGAGGATGACTGGCGGTTGACCATCCGCACTCAGTACCGCTTCGTGGTTGGTATTGACCTCCAGGGTGATGTGTGATCCCTCCGAAAGGATAATCGAGCGGTCGACGGAGAGATGTGGGGCAATTGCAACGATGAGGATATTACGCATCTCCGGTGGCAGGATCGGCCCACCGACCGCCAGAGCATAGGCGGTTGAGCCAGTTGCTGTGGAAGCAATGACTCCATCAGCCACATAGGAAGCCAGTAAATAGCCATCCAGGCGTGCTTTCACCTGAATCGGGCGCACATATTGCCCTCTGCAGACCACCACCTCATTGAGTACATGCCACTCGCCCAGCTTCTGGTCTTCGCGACGATGAATACTATGCAGCATCATCCGTTTTTCCAGGCGGTAATCACCACCCAACAGTTGATTCAGGCGGTCTTCGCATTCCAGCTCGTCAATTTCCATCAGGAAGCCGAAGCGGCCACGGTTGATGCCCAGCACCGGGATACCCATGGGTGCTACCAGATGCCCTGCACGTAACATAGTGCCATCACCACCCAGCGTAATTAAGACATCAATCTCTTTTTGTTGAACCAGTTGTTTGAGTTCGGGTTCGTAAATAGTGTATGCCGAGGCCTGGTCAGCCCCCAATATCTTTAACCGCTCTACCAGTTCCCGGGCGCCTTCAGCCACCTGGGGCTGAGAGGGATGTGTGGCAATTGCAAATCTACGGGGAGGATTCATAACCATAATCATTAATTATACCAGTGCGGCCTGAGTCTTCAACGAATCACCCCACTGGAACCTGCCAGACGCTGTTGAATAGTTGTCAGTATTTTTGGTACATGCGCGTGCGAGGTTTCTATGAAATGCATGAATTTGCTTTGCGTTCCACCCGCCACTGTGCCCAGCACGAACACACCAGGCACATTACTCTCCATCGTCTCCGGATCGAAACGCGGAGATTGTTCAGCCCCTAATAAATCAACGCCCAATTGCCGGAAGAGTGTCAAATCAGCCTGGTAACCAGTGCACAGCAATACAAAGTCAAAAGGTAATTGCTCAATCTCACCAGCGAGTGGGTTGCCAAGCTCATCTGTGGTTGCCAGCAGCACATCCTGCATCGTGATCTCAACTGGGACTGTGCCTGGTAGGAAGCGCATATTACCTTCACGCACAACTGTTTCAATATCCTGCAGCAAAGCCGGTTTGATAGAAGTTTTCGGAAAATCCGATTTATGGTAACTGAGTGTCACCTTAGCCCCAGCCCGCCAGCAACGCAGCGCATATTCGACCGCCGAATTACGTCCACCGACCACCAGCAATTCCTGGTGAAAATAAACGTGTGGGTCGTTCAGAAAATGACTGACATGCGGTAGATCTTCACCCGGAATATTCAGCAGGCGCGGTTCTGCCATACCACCCGTCGCTAACACCACAAAAGCTGCCCGGTAATGCTGCCGGATACCCTTTCTCTCCGTGATCAACAAAAAATCACCACCCGATAAGGGTTTCACCTCAATCACCGGTTGGTAAGCATGCGCCTGTATACCAAATTGCTGCACCACGCTGCGCAGATAAGCCAGGTAATCATCATTTGTGGGATGTTGTTGGTCAAAGACTGTCAACGGCAAACCCGGTATGGCAATACGTTCGGAGGTGCTGAAAAAACGGGTGTGTTTCGGCCACCAGGTAATGGTTTGCCCGATTTGCCCGGCATCGAACAGCAGGAATGGGATATCAGCCTGGGTAAGGGCTACCGCCAGTTCAACACCCGTCGGACCTGCGCCAATAATCGCAACCTGGGTTTTTTCATTGATCTGCATACAATATCCTCCATTTCAGAGTGATCGATCTGCCTATAGTTTAATGAGATAGTCCCAAAGAGGTCAAACGAGAGGTTCTACACGCCAGAAGAGGTTAAAGCTTCTGATCACAGACATGGTTGAAACCACAACGCAGGCAGCGAATTGCTTCTGTGTGTGATCGTGGGCAATCTTTGGCTTTATCATCGGTACGCATCTGTTCCAGCAATTCCAATAGGGCAGTTTCCTGCTCATTGCCGTAATCGATGGCAAAGGTGCGGTTGCGATACTGCAGAATTCCGTGTGGGGGGCGTTGCCCGGTGGCGTGTTCTACCAGATAACAGTAAGCCATGAGCTGGTAAACATGGCTATCATATGGTTCTGCCGGGGCGAATTGACTTTTGACCTCAACCGGGATGAGGACCATTCCCTGGCTGATCAAATAATCCGGTTTTCCTGTCAGTTGGGTCTCGACGTCGTAGAAAGGTTTCTCGGTCTTGCCCCACAGCTTTGGGTCGGAATACACGATTCTGCCAGGTGGCAATCCCGACTTCTGACGCACCCAGCGGCTGCGCCAAAAGAGCACAAACGCAACCAAAAACAAAACAAGCGCGAGGATTCCTTCCATATCAACCCAACAATTTCCCGGTTAGCCAGACAGCCAGCAATACCAACGCTGCCGCCAATACCAACCAGGCAAACACACGCAATAACATACCCTTAAGAACATTCTTCCCATGTGCGTGGTGATAAGCCGTGCCACCTGACATCTCCTGCTGGTTGGACGACTCAACACCCTGGGATTGATACCACCAGGCTCGTTTGCAATATAGATAGGTACCGATCTCCGACGCACGTATGGTGCGTTTTCTCAATCCTCTTCCTCAATCTCCGGTAAAATTTCGTCGTCGTTCAGGCTTTCGGTCTTCAACAGCACTGCCAGCTCCTTCATGGATTGTGAGAGTCGCTGTTCCCGCAGACTGATGGTCACATCACCACGCGTACGCTCCACAATCCCACGAGCCAGATCCGTCTGACGACGCAAACCATTGGTTAATGCATCCGGATAGTCAATGGTGATCAACAAAGCATAGATTTCGTCCATCAAGGACAGCAGACGTTCCACCTCGGGAGAATAACCCTGCCGCATCACATCCAGGCAGCGCCGGCGCAGTTCGCCAACCACCTCTGCCAGGCCATTCAAGTACACGGCTGGTTCTACTTCAATCTCTTCAGGGAGTGGCATTTCCTGCCCACGAATGAGCGCACAGGTTACGCAGGCTTCCACGTATTCTTTGAGCGCATCCTGGGTATAGCCAGCGTAGAATAGATCGGGGTGCTCACCCAAATCACGCCGTAGCTGATCCACCAGCAGGCGCGCATCATTGAGAAAGCCGTCTGCCAGATCCACATCCAGCCGGTGGATTGCCCGGATGGCATGCGCAGCATGCTGAATGACCTTGCGGGTCTGCATCAGGGCTTTGTCGCGCGCCTGGTTACGGACTTCAAATGCATTGTGGACGGAATCGGATAATTGTGAAAAGCGATCCATTATGCTTCACTTTCAGGGGGTTCAGTGTCGGGTGGCGTATCCTTTTCGGGTGTTTCAGAGGGATTGTTTTTGTCAGGCGGCTGGATATTGCGAAAGAGAGAGCTTGCCAGGTCACTTGTCCCAACCGGAAGCTTAATCGGACCAAAGTTGGCTTCGTAGCGGGCAACATTCTCTGTCAATGCCTGCAAGAACATTTTGGCGCCCATGGGTGACATCAACACACGCGCCACTACTTCCGGATGGGTACCCGGTAACATCGTGGCAAAATCGAAAATCATCTCGGATGGGGTGTGCGCGATCCGCGCCATATTGCTATATTTACTTTGTAAACCTTCCGGCATCCGCAAGGGTGGGATGCCGGGTTTTGGTTGTTTAGGTTCTGTCATTAGATGGGGCTTTAGAATGGAATTTCGTCGTCACTGAGTGTACCCATTTCCTCAGTGCCGGCTTGTTCACTCTCCGTGCGGCTATCCAGGAACTGCACGGTCATGGCGGTCAACTCAAAGTTTGCGCCAGCGGTTCCATCCTGCCGGTTGAAAACCCGGGGACCACCGCTAGCTGGATCCGCCATTAAGCGGCCTTCGATCAGTACCTTGCTGCCTTTATGCAGGAAATTATTGCAGTTCTCTGCCTGTTTGCCCCAGGCGGAAACACGGAACCAGACGGTTTCTTTGACACGTTGGCCATCCGAACCGGTATAGGTGCGGTTTGTTGCTACTGGAAATGACGTTACTGCCTGTCCGGACGGGGTAAAGCGCATTTCTGGATCTCTGCCTAAATTTCCTACGATTGTTACTTTTTGATACATAATTCCTCCATTGGTCTAAAGTTTCTGATTGGTCTAATTTGGCTCAAAGCTGACAGTTGTTGGCTGACAGCCATTAAGTTTATGTGAGATTAATTTTATATCAAATTTTATAAGTGCAAGTGAGAATAGTTCCTGAATTCTTGAGCCATGAGCTACTATATTATAGAATGATTGTTCTAATCTGTCAAGATCCAACTTACCGAATATTCGATCAGATCATTGGGCAAATCCAGCCCATGATCCACAATCCCCCATTTCCCATTTAATCCTAACTCGCAGGCCGTCAATTCGAAATGACACATCGCGATACCCATATCCAGACGCTGCATATCGTCGATCTGCACCAGCCGGGTCATCAAATTGCGATACCCTTTCGTGCGCTGTATAAAGAAATGGAAAAACCCATCTGTTCGTACAATTCGCCAGGGCTGTTTATTCGATGCGGAGGGACCCAGGCGAACCATCTCCAAAGACCTGGAGTATTCTCCAGCATCCTCAGGCGATAACGCTGTTCCCCATACACGATCAAAAAAGAGCTCCTTCCAGGGAATCCGTCGCTGCCCAGCCACATACTGCCGGATGGCACCCTTTCGGGACTGCACTTCATCATCTATCAACCCAATGGCCAGAATAGCCGGCATGCGTTCGTCATCTTGCAACACGATTCTTCTGGCAAAAGCACTCTTGGTAAACGTACCGCCCAGCCAGCAGGTGCCCAACCCCAGATTCGTGGCTGCCAGTACAATCTGTTCCATACGGTAGCCGTACTCTTCCAGATTCAGTTGACCTGCACCCAATGCCCCAACCACAAAACCACTCGCGCCCTGAATGAAGCCATAGGTTCCCAATCCACGTAAAGCTTTACCATCCTGGTTTTCTGCTGTAATCAGGTCAAACCGCATCGGGGTCCCAAACGGACCGGTACTCAGCTCTGCCATCATGCTACGCAGTTTTTCCTGCATTTCTACAGGAATCGGCTCCTTGTTGTACTTTCGGCAGGAGAAACGCTGCTGAATCAATTCTGTGATGGGTTGGGTATAGGTTGGCATGGGGATGATTATAACGCGAGGATATATAATAAATATTGGAATTGAGAAATAATAGCAATGATCTGTTGTTAATTTATAAATATTCCCATAATGGGTATTAATTATTTGACAAACTTCCCATAAAGGAATATACTCACATTGAACATTATAACCAGACGGAAGATCAATCAATATTGTGAGTTTTATAAACCAGCTGCCCAACCATTAAGAGCCTGGTATTATCAGGTCAGAGAAGAACGCTGGGAAAACCCAGCTGATATTCGTCAAGCGTATAACTCTGCAGATTTTATTGATGGTCATCGGGTTATTTTCAACATAATGGGAAATCAGTACCGGTTGGTTATTGATGTTTTTTATGCTTATGGTAAAAACAACGGTACTGTTTTAGTTCGCTGGTTTGGAAACCATAAAGAGTATAACCAGATCAATGTGAGAAATTTGAAATGAACATCAAGATCATTCGCGATGAAGAAGAATATGAAGCAGCATTATTGGAGGTAGAAAAACTCATGGCTGCTTCACCAGGCACTCCTGAAGCAGACTTATTAGAAGTACTCTCTGTATTGATTGAACACTACGAGCAGGAAAATTTTCCGGTCGAAATGCCTGATCCTATTGAGGCTATTAAATTTAGAATGGAGCAAATGAGTCTAAAACAAAAGGATTTAGTGCCATTTATTGGCAGTGCCAGCAAAGTTTCAGACATCCTTAATCGTCGTCGAACTTTAAGTTTAAGTATGATTCGAGAACTACATAAAGGGCTTGGAATCCCGTATAGTGTTTTGATTCAGGATTCGCTAGCCACCTTTCAGGAACAAAAATATCGTGCTGAGGATTTCCCATTTCGCGAAATGGTTCAGGCAGAGTACTTTTCCAATGTTTCAGATGTTCGGAAAGCGAGATTATTTGCTGAAGAATTACTCAGTGATCTGTTTTCGGTTTTCAATTCCAGAGAATTAGAATTTGTAATTTACAAACATGGAAATCAACAAATAAATTTGAATGCACTGAATGCCTGGCTTGCAAGAGTAGCAACCATAGCCAGACAAAATCAATTATGCGAATTTCATTATGACAAAGTAGGGCTAGATTTTTTTACCGAATTGTTGAGATTCAGTCAATATCAAAAAGGGGTTCTCCTGGTAAAGGAACATTTAAATCGAAGAGGAATTCATTTTGTTATTTTACCAACCCTGTCAGGAACACATATAGATGGTGCATCCTTCATCGGACCTGATAATAACCCGGTAGTCGCAATGACTCTTCGTCAAGATCGTCAGGATAATTTCTGGTTTACATTATTTCACGAATTGGGACATATCTTTTTACATTTAATCCAGGGTTCAGAGCGAGTATTTTTTGATGAATTTGATCATGGCGCGCATGAAACGACCAATTTATTAGAAAAACAAGCCAATCAATTCGCTTTCGACCACTTAGTTCCTCGTCATTTTTGGGAAGAACAATGTTTACCAAAATTAAATGATCTCAGTAAAGAAGATATTCAAATTTTTGCTTCTCAATTGGGGATGTCTCCAGCAATTCTGGCTGGTCAGGTCCAGCAGGCATCTGGAAATTATCAAAAATTCTCAGACCTGCTCGGTCATCATCAGATCCGAGAACAATTCACAGAACACAAGTAATGAGTTTTCAAACGGTAGATCAAGCAATCTCCCCGGCTATACCGGTCCCGCTTCCCTGGCTGATAATCCCATATCCACCGGCAGAATCACCCCGGTAATGTAACGCGCCAGATCAGAAGCAAGAAACATGACCGCGCTGGCAGTATCTTCCGGCCTACCAAATTTTCCACCCGGGATATGCGACTCCATCTCCGCAAGCATTGTGTCCGATCCAAACCCAGCTGTCATCGCTTCCGTGCCGATCAAACCCGGTGCGATCGCATTGACTCGCACGCCAAAATCAACAAGATCCAATGCCATGGCTTTTGTCAACGACTCGATTGCGCCTTTTGTAGCAGCATAAACGCTGCGTTGGGGGATGGTTAGCGTTGCCAATATCGAACTGATATGGATGATACTGCCCTGTCTCCGTTGCACCATACCCTTTGCTATCAGCTGGCTGAGATAATAAACCCCGCGCACATTGGTATTGAAGGAAACATCAAAATCCTCAAGATTGACATCCAGAAAGGAAGAACGATTGAAGGCCGCTGCATTATTGACCAGCACATCAATCGATGACACTAAACCTTGTGCTTGCAAAACCATACGCTCCACTGCAGATGGATCAGCCACATCTGTCTGAACAATAAATCCCGTGCCACCCGCATTTTGAATCTGCTCCAGGGTCTCCCTTGCACTATCTTCATCCGCTCTATAGTTAATGATCACGTTAGCACCATGCTGAGCAAATGCCAGTGCTGTCGCCCTGCCAATACCACGCGAAGCCCCCGTCACCAACACACCCTTTCCTGCAAAAGCCCGTTTGTCAAGCATTCCAACCCTCCATAAATTTATTTATCCGTTTAACAGAAATTCATCAATTTCAATGATTCATAATCTAAGCTTAACAGCTTTCAACTTTAAACTTTTAGCTTTCAACTAAAACACACAACACCGTCCCCACTGCCACATCTTCCCCCTCCGGCACCTCAATACGCTGCACCACCCCCGCTACAGGTGATTCTAAAGCTGTGGTCACCTTTTCTGTTTCCACATTCGCCAGCACCTGACCTGCTTCGACAGTCTCACCCACGGAAACCAGCCACTCCGATACGGTACCCTCTTCCATCGTCAGTCCCCACTTGGGCAATTTCACTTCCACCACACTCATCGCTTCCTCCTAAGATTGTTTGTAAATCTGTTGTATTGCCCGGATGATATCCTCTTCACTCGGCAGAATGATTTTCTCCAGTATGACCGAAAATGGTATCGGAGTATCCAATGCTGTAACGCGTTTCACCGCGACTTTAAGATCGCCAAAAGCCTGCTCAGCAATCACTGCACTCACATCCGCTGATAACCCACCCGTGCCCGGTGATTCGCTGACCACCACAGCCCGTCCGGTCTTTCGAACGGAATCCAACACGGTCTCATGATCCCAGGGTCGCAGGGTGCGCAGGTCAATTACTTCTGTAGAAATTCCTTCCCCTGCCAATACTTCTGCTGCTGCCAGTGATTTGTGTACCAACCAGCTATCTGCAACGATCGTCACATCACTGCCTTGTCTGGCAACCCTGGCTTTGCGCAACGGTGTGACATATTTTCCCTCCGGCACTTCACCCTTTTTGCTATACAAAGCCTTATGCTCCAGGAACAGAATGGGATTATCATCCTCTATGCTGGCAATCAGTAATCCTTTGGCATCCTCTGGTGTGGAGGGTGCCACAATCACCAGACCAGGGACATTCATAAACCAGCCTTCAATCATCTGCGAGTGATGCGGTCCACCGCCAAAACCCCCGCCACATGCGGTGCGCACCACAATGGGTGCTTTATACTGTCCATCAAACATATAATGCACCTTGGCAGCATTGTTGACCAGCTGATCGTAGCAAACCCCCATAAAATCAGCAAACATAATCTCAGCTACGGGACGCATACCCACCATGGCTGATCCGACAGCTGCTCCAATGATGGCTGATTCGGAAAGAGGGGTATCGCGTATCCGCTCAGGGCCATATTTGTCAAATAATCCACGCGTAACACCAAAATCTCCACCCATCCAGCCGATATCTTCCCCCAAACAATAGACTTTTTCATTTTCTGCCATCATAATATCCAGCGCATTATTCAGTGCCTGAACCATGCTCATCTTGCTCATCGTGTTTCCACCTCCCATCCAACATAGACATTCCCCGTGGCTTTAGCCGGATCGGGATCCGGGCTTTGCTTGGCAAAGGTCACCCAGCTTTCGATTTCCTCCTGGACTTCATTTTCAATTTGCTTCAGCAGCTCAATGGTGGCAATTCCTTTTTGCAACATATCCTCATCAGCCAGCTTGATCGGTTCGTGCACCTCTTTCCAATAACGCACCTCTTCTTTATCACGGAACTCACCCATAAAAAGGCCTTGCCAGCGCCAGGTGATATATTCAATGAAATAAGGTCCTTTTCCAGCTCGGATATGTTCGACTGCTTTTTGTGTGACTTCATAAACAGCCATTAGATCATTGCCATCTACCTGAACAGAAGGCATGTCATAAGCTGCAGCAAATTTATACAGGTCACCGGTGGCATGGCTTTTTCCGACCGGGGTAGAGATGGCATAGCCATTGTTGACACAACAATACAGCACCGGGAGCTTCCAGGCAGCCGCCAGGTTGAGACTCTCATGCCAGGCACCTTCCCCAGCGGTTCCATCGCCCAACATGACTGCTGCCAGTGCATCACTGCCCTGCATCTGCCAACCCAATGCCACACCTAATGCAGTCACCATGAAAGAACCTTCCACGGCGTTGTCACCAAAATTATTGACGGATTTATCTGCCGAGTGTAATGAACCGCCTTTGCCAGAACAGACCCCGGTCGCCTTGCCAAATAGTTCTGCCATGATGCGTTCACCTGGTGTGCCCTTCAGGAATAACAAACCATGGCTGCGGTGATCCGGGAAGAGCCCATCTTTGGTGCGTAGCGAATGGGCAACCGCAACCATGGTAGCTTCCTGACCGATGCCGGTGTGCAACATGCCCGGCACATTTCCCAGCTTGAATTCGCGCTCCAGCGCTTGCTCAAACTTTCGTACCCGCAACATATCGCGATACATTTTCAAGTACAACTCAGATCTATCCATCATGAAATCTCCTTTATGGATTATTTATCTGATATTTTTAAGGATAAGGATATAAAATGGAGGAAAAAATCAAATCCATCATAGCATTTTTCAACAAAATGTCAAGTAAATATTAATTATTAATGATTATAAATTAATAAATTAATTATATATTAACTTTTTCATCCATAATAGTCATTTTAAAAAACAGCTGGCGTAATCACCGAAACCCAGGTGGTTTCAATGTCAGTCACATTAACCAAACGGATCAGGTGCTGTCCCTCGAAGTAGATGCTCTCATCGCTGTGCACCAGGTATTCCCCTTCATCCAGATCAACCAGCAGTGTTCCAGTCAATACATAAATGATTTCCTCTGTTGGTTCCCGTAAACGTGAAGCCACATTCTCGGTACCGGGTTCCAATCTTCCTTTAAAGGAGACCATCTTTCGCCCCAAATTTGGGACCAGAAGCTCCAGTTCCACTCCGGAAACTGGCAGCACCAACCTGGAACGTCGATCCTTGTTCACCACAGGATTGTAGCGGGTACGGTTTGATCCAACTACGTCGTTTGTTTCAAATTTCTGTGTATTTTCATCCACCATGAAGTAGGTAACCGGCACATCCAATACATCCGCAATCAGATGCAATGAATTTAAAGAAAGGTTAACCTTGCTGTTTTCCACCTGACTTAAAAAAGAAGAAGTCAGTTGCGTGGATTCAGCCAAATCTTTTAAAGTCAAGTGTAATTCTTTGCGTCGCCTACGCAATCTCTCACCAATATTATTATTGTTTTTTACCTGCATTGGAATCACCCTGTGAAAAGTATCTGAAAATAAGATATCACACCGAGAATCATAAGTCAAGCATAGCTTAATTAATTACCCAAAAATATTGGTATTTTGAGAAAAAATATAATTAATTTAATTATGAATGAATTTATCCACAGACTCGGGGTGGATACCGAACCCACCCGTACGGTATCTATCGGTTTTTTTTGGATTTAATGATGGAAACCTATTTCAGGATGGGTCAAGCCTCCTAATCCCTAACACCCAAACCCTAATCGCCTTTGGCCTTCTTCACCAAACTCTGTTTTTCTCGCGGTGTTAAAAACGCGCTTTCCACTGCATTCAACTGTGCCTGACGAATCTGCGCATCGGTCAATCCCGCTTTTGGTGCTGCCACCTCATATTCATACCTCAAATCAACCGCGCTGATGCCGGGATCATCCGAATTGATACTGGCACACAGACCATTCTCCAGAAAAGTCTTCAAAGGATGACTTTCATAATCTATCACAGAGCTGGTTTGTACATTACTGGTCAGATTGGCTTCAATCCCAATCTGGCGCTCGAACAGGTAATCCATCAATGCCGGGTCCTTCACAATCGCCAATCCATGACCAATGCGCTGGGCACCCAGTATTTTGATTGATTGCCAGACACTTTCGGTCCCAGCTGCTTCCCCGGCGTGCACGGTTGCCTTCCACCCCACCTCGCGAGCGCGCTCAAAATGCCGTTCGAACAATTCGGCCGGGAAGTTGGCTTCATCCCCCGCCAGGTCGAGCCCGACGATGTGGTCGGCAAAAGGCAGCATGGCTTCTAATTCTTTCATAGCGATATCGGGTCCATAGGTGCGACTGAGAATTCCCAATATCTTCACTTTCATTCCACTCTCGATCTTTCCTGACTGAACACCATCCAAAACGGCTTCAACCACCCCCTGAGGTGCAAGAGCATGCGTCTCCGCCATAAACCAGGGGCTGAAACGTAATTCGATGTAGTCGATTCCTTCCGCGGCAGCGTCTATTACAGCTTCATAGGCAATTCGCCGACAGGCGTCCAGATCAACCAGCATCTTCATAGGTAAATCAAATTTTTCCAGAAACGCCATTACGCCTGGTTGCTGGCTTTGCACCTGAACATAAGGCCGCAAGCTTTCTTCATCCCCGGCTGGAAGATCCAGATTATGCTGCCGGGCGAGATCCAGGATAGTGCTGATGCGAATATTGCCTTCTATGTGGCGATGTAAGTCAATAAAGGGAATGTCTTGTGAAATCATGGTTTCCTTTACTTAAGAGGATTAGTGGGTTACATCCTCTGTCATTTCGTTGCTTATTATTGTAGCCTATATTTTTTCCTTCGAAAATTAAAAACTCTTAATTTTATTTAATAATTTAGATAGTTTTACTCATATTTCTTTAATCTATCTCCTTTATTATAAGAATACTTCTTTTTGTTTGGGTGAAACAAATTGGAAATATGAGAACTCTCCTTTCAAAATCTGTGGAATCAAGTGAAATTTCACAGATTTTGATTTAAAAGCATGATGTTAAATTCATTATTACTCCAGCAGAAATGAATTAAGTTCCTTCCCTTTGTATCAATTAATCACTGGTCAGCCTTATTGCCAGCCGTTATAATTGGAATATGGATTTTAAACTACATACATTATTTCCAGTCGATTTGGAAAAAGAATGGAACGGGTTACTTGCACAAAGCATCACACACGTTCCTTTTTTGCGGTTTGAGTATTTGCAGAACTGGTGGCAAACCCGTGGTGGTGGCGAATGGCCAAGCGATGCACGCCTGGTGATCATCACTGCTCATAAGGATGACCACCTGGTGGGGATTGCACCACTATTTCACAGCCAGCATGACGGGAAATCTGCGCTGTTATTTCTCGGATCGATTGAAATCTCCGATTATCTCGATTTTATTGTCCGTCCAGGGGATCTGAGCACCTTTATTGAGGGCTTGCTGGCGTTTCTGACCGCCCATCCAGATATCCCACAATGGGATATGCTGGATTTATATAATTTGCTCGATTCTTCCCCCAGCCTCGATCAACTCCAGCAATCTGTCACAGCGATGGGATGGAGTGTTACCACTGCTGTTACCAATCATGCCCCGGTCATCAATTTACCCGGGGATTGGGAGGAATACCTTGCCAGTCTGGATAAGAAACAGCGTCATGAACTGCGTCGTAAAATCCGCCGTCTGGAGGAAGCCGAAGTATCCTCAAAATGGTACATCGTCGAAGATGAAAATTCATTGGACGAAGAGATAGACCATTTTCTGGCGCTCATGTCTCAGGATCCCGAGAAAGAAGCCTTTCTGACAGAGGAGATGGTCACTGCCATGTCTGGCGCCATAAAGACTGCCTTTGCACAGGGATATTTGCAGCTGTCATTCCTTGAGATTGATGGGCAGAAAGCAGCAGCTTACTTCAACTTTAATTATGATCATCATTTATGGATCTACAATTCCGGTTTAAACCGCGACTTTTATTCGTACTCCCCTGGTTGGGTATTGCTCGGTTATCTGCTGCGTTGGGCAAATGAGAATGGACGTACCAAGTTCGATTTCATGCGTGGCGATGAGGATTATAAATACCGTTTTGGCGCCAAAGACCGTTTTGTCCATCGGGTAACAATTTCAAGGCAGTAATTCATTATGGACTAGAAGAGGATTTATGCTGACATCTGATCAGATTATGCAGGCGCTTTCATCTGTACAGGATCCAGAATTAGGTCGTGACCTGGTTTCCCTAAATATGATCCGCGATCTGGTAATCAAAGACGATACGATTTCATTCACCCTGCAACTCACCATTCCTGGTTGTCCTTTGAAAGATCATATGGCGAAAGATGCCCGTGAGACCCTGATGAAATTACCTGATGTGCGTCAGGTACACATCGAATTTGGCAGCATGACTGCAGAGGAACGCAAAGCAGTGCTCAACAATGGCAGACGTTCGCTACCAAAACTGAACACGATGAACAAAATCGAGAATGTTTTTTCCGTCATGAGTGGCAAAGGCGGGGTGGGTAAGTCTTCCGTGACAGCCATGCTGGCAGTGGAACTGGCCAGACAGGGACACAAGGTAGGCATTCTGGACGCAGACATCACTGGAGCCAGCATTCCCAAGCTGTTCGGTCTCCCTGCTGGTGGTCTGCGAGGTGGGGACATGGGTATTCTTCCCGCGATTACCCCATTGGGCATTCGTATTGTTTCCAGTAACCTGATGCTCAAGGAAGAAGACACCTCGGTTGCCTGGCGTGGACCCCTTATCGCTGGTATGATCCAGAAATTCTGGGATGATGTGCTCTGGGGTAAGCTTGACACCTTACTGGTTGATTTACCGCCAGGCACATCCGATGCCACCATTACAGTTCTACAGAATCTACCCATCAAAGGCGTCATGCTGGTCACCACCCCGCAGGAACTCTCCGGGTTGGTGGTGCGCAAAGCCGCCCATCTCCTCAACCGCCTGGATATCCCCATCCTGGGTATCGTCGAGAATATGAGTTATTTCCGTTGCCCGGGTTGCCAGGAAGAGTATTCCATTTTTGGTCCCAGTCATTCAATTCAACTGGCAACAGATTTCAAGACCACACTGGTAGCACGTTTGCCGGTTGACCCTGACATCGCAGAGCTATGTGATCAGGGCAAGGTGGAACAGGTGCAGTTACCGGAGATCTTGGCATTGGCTGCTCAAATCATGGTTGAAACCACCATGCAGCTCTGATCATCAGGCTCAACAAAGAAATACCAAAACACCCCGAAGCAAATTATTAGGGGTGTTTTGTGTCCTTTCAATAATTAGCGGGTGGGGTGTTTTTTCCTAACTAATGAATTTGACAATTATTTTGTCTTGTTGATTTTCCGACGAATTACTTTGACAGTATCAATCACTAACATAACCAGTAAACTGGCGCCAAAGCTGATACCTAATTCTAGCATTGTAAGTGATTGTGTGCTAAAGATATCCTGCAGGAATGGCAAATAAACGACACCCAGTTGCAATACAAAGGTCAACAAAACAGCACCTAACATCATCTTATTTCGGAATACGCCGGCTTCTAAAAGGGTTTGGCTTTCAGAGCGGGATGCCAGCGCATTTCCCATCTGTGCAATCGTCAGAGTCGTAAAGACCATTGTCTGCCAGGCAAATTCATGGTTAAAATTGAATGCCCATAGGCCAACTCCCAATGAGACAGCGCCCATTAACGCTCCAATCCAGAGTACATCAATTCCCAAACCACGGCCAAAAATCTGCTCTTTGGGATCACGGGGTGGCCGCTTCATGATATCGGGTTCAGATGGTTCCTGCGTTAAAGCCAGTCCAGGCAGGCCATCCGTTACCAGGTTGACCCACAATATCTGCAAGGGTAACAGGGGTAATCCTAAGCCCACAAATGGACCCACCAGCATAACCACAATTTCTCCAAAGTTGGATGTCATGGTGTATTTAATGAATTTGCGAATGTTTTCATAAATGCGGCGGCCTTCGCGCACTGCTGAAACTATCGTGGCAAAATTATCATCCAGCAAAACCATATCCGCAGCTTCTTTGGAAACATCTGTGCCGGTGATACCCATTGCTACACCAATATCAGCCTTTTTGAGTGCTGGTGCATCATTGACTCCATCACCGGTCATGGCAACAATCTGTCCCAATTCCTGTAATGCTTTGACAATCCGCAATTTGTGTTCTGGAGCAACACGCGCAAAAACGGAGGTATCTTTTACCCGGGCTTTCAGGGTAGCATCATCCATTTTGCTCAATTCAGCACCAGTGATCACGTCATCATTAGATGCGATGCCTAATTCCTTTGCGATGTGAATCGCGGTCAGGGGGTGATCACCTGTAATCATGATCGAGCGGATACCTGCGGTGTTCGCCTCTGCGACAGCGTCCTTCACTTCCAAACGCGCCGGGTCAATCATGGCAAACATGCCAACAAAGATCAGATTATTTTCAATGTCCTCGCATTCGGGCTGTGTGCTTTGGCCTGTACATTGGCGGAAAGCAACGCCCAGGATGCGCATACCTTTCTGCGCCAGATCATCATGGGCTTTCTGAATACGGTTTTTCCAATTATGATCCAGATTAACAATTTCATTTTCAGTCCAGACGCGATTTGATATCTCTAATAAGCCATCTACCGATCCTTTGGTGATAGATATAAATGGTTCATCTGCAGAGAATGCAGGTGATTTAATCAGGGACTTGAGCACATTCGGTAATTTATCCGGGTGTTCAATCTTGTGCACTGTGGACATGCGTTTGCGGTCAGAATCAAATGGCAACTCCGCCACACGGGGTAAAGCTTCTTCTAATTTTTCTTTCCACAATCCAGCCCGGACAGCCGCAACCACCAACGCACCCTCCGTAGGATCACCCACAGAAGAAAAACCGTGTTCTGTCTGTTCGAGAACTGCATCGTTACACAATGCCCCACCAGTCAACATTAATGCCAGAGAGCTGCTCTGATCAATGAGCGGGGCAGTTGATTCAGCTTCCGTCATGCTGGGACTATAATCGCGAAGTGACTCTATCAAATCACTTCGGTTGCCAGCCACATCGATCAATGTAACTGTCATCCTATTTTCGGTCAGGGTACCAGTTTTATCTGAACAGATGGTGGTTACTGAACCCAGTGTTTCTACCGCCGGTAATTTGCGAATGAGTGCATTGCGCTTCAACATTCGTTGAGCACCCATGGCAAGAGCAATTGTCACAACTGCCGGTAAACCTTCCGGAACAGCAGCAACTGCCATACTGATACCGGTTAAGAACATCGTACGTAAGTCTTCTCCACGTAGGACACCTAAAAGAAAAACCACCACCACAATGGCCAGGGCGGCAATTGCCAGCGATTTGCCAAGTTGATCCAGGCGCTTTTGTAATGGTGTGCGCTCCGAGCCGACTGATTGGATCATTTCGGCGATTTTTCCCAGTTCTGTTTCCATGCCCGTATTAGTTACAACGGCAGTAGCACGACCATACGATACCAATGTTCCCATAAAGACACGATTATGTTGGTCACCCAGCGCTGGGTTCTCTTTTAAAATTGGCTTGAGATCTTTCTCAACAGCTTCTGATTCCCCGGTGAGCACCGCCTCCTGTACACGCATATTTGCATTTTCTATCAAGCTACCATCAGCAGGTACAGAATTACCCGCTTCCAGGTAGAACACATCGCCTGGCACCAGTTCACGTGAGGAAATCTCAAAAACTCGGCCGCCACGACGCACCCGAACCCTGGGGGTTGCCATTTTCTTAAGTGCTGCCATCGCTTGCTCGGCACGATACTCCTGACTGAAACCAAGTGCAGAGTTCAGGACAACAATGATCAGGATCACGATGGCATCTTTATATTCATGCAGAAAAAGCATGATGATCGCGGAAACAATCAGAATCACCACCATCGTCTCGGTGAGTTGTTCCAGAATAATCTTCCAGGGGCTCTTCGTACCACGGTCAATTAATTCATTTAGTCCATATTTCTGCTGCCGGAGAGCAACTTCTTTTTCCGAAAGACCATTCTCCAGGTTGGTTTCAAATTCTTGCAGGATGTCTTGTGGTTGCTTAGCAAACCAATTTTTCATAATTCAATCCTTCCTTACAACATTTAATCTCATTTTCATTGCTGATTAATTAAAAAAAACCAGCACGGATGTGTTGGTCTCGCAAACGCTTTATACGCATAGGTCACCGGGAGCATATTCCTCCGTCCTGACGATAACCCATTCCCTGGCGGGAAAGCTAATCCCCAAACAATAAAAAAAGTATAAAGTTGTATTTTCCGGTTGTCAAGATGATTCAAGTATCAAATTTGTACAACGTCTCTATTGATTATTGAATAAGGTGACAATCTATTGAATTAATACCTTTCGGTTCGGGAAAACAAATTTTGAAAATGCCCGTTAAGGATTTTACATCCTTGAATTTGATTCGAAAAATCAACTGTAGATTTTTCAATTCGGCGTAAAATTGGAAATATCAAAAATCGCCTCATTACCACAAGGAAAAAACAATGAA
>PHBY01000031.1 GCA_002840735.1 Chloroflexi bacterium HGW-Chloroflexi-2 | reverse complement strand
ACAAGGTGCAAGGCACTTTTGGTTTTTGGGTTAACGGGTCTTGTTTTCGGAGATTGGCGCATTCTTATCCCCGCTAAGTGCCACGCACCAAAAATAGCCTGGCAGCTACGAGCCACGAGCTACCCGCTACCAGCTACTTCCTATATCTCGGATATTTCCTATGCGATCCATCACAGAGTGGTTTATTCTCTGATCGGCCACAATTGCACAGTGTAACACGATTGCGTGTTTCAATGATATGCCCGGTCGATTGTTCGATGACGACATTACCGGTGACCCAGAGTGGACCCATGATGGGACCTTCATCAGTGATCTCGGTGGTGTCGGCCACCTGAACCGGTAGGTCAGGCTCAATATCATTTTCAATGGGGGGGATGGAGTAGGTTAATGAACCGGACGGGCAGCGTTCGACCATGGCGATAACCAGTGAGCGGGTTTGCGTGTTCGTGGTACCCGGCATCATCTCGTGAATGGGTAAATTGAGAAATCCACAAAAACCTGATTCCGTACATAAGGTGGGGTCTTTCCGTACAGAAATTTGGCTGCCATCCGGGAATTCAATGCGGCGTTCATAAGTGGATTTTGTGGGGATCGTCTCGGTGCCATCAAAGCCCACCCTGCGGTGAGAGCTATCACAGAATGGAGGGTTTTGCGTATGTCCACAGCGACACAGATAATAAGCTTCCGGATCGGTCTCATAGGTAAATTCTTTATGCCAGGTTAAAGGTTCTCCATACTCTGAAACCACCTGTGATTTTCGAACCAGCGGTAATTCTCCTACCACCCGGTAGGATCCATTCTTCTTGATGGTAATCTGTGCTTTTGGTTTTTCACTCATATATTGCTCCTTTTATTTGTCCATTGGTTAATTGTAAAATTATTTATCTGGAACTTCTTCGCTTCCATCTGCATAACGGGCAAACCGTCCTAAATCTCGAGAATGTACGGGATCGTAACGCTGCCAGGGCCAACCTCCAAATTGATTTTTGCGATAATCGGCATAGGCTTCATATATTTCTTTCTGGGTGTTCATCACAAATGGGCCGTATTGCACCACGGCTTCTCTAATTGGTTTAGCCTGTAATAGCAATAAACGCACTGTTTCATGTCCAGCTTTCAGTTCAACCGTGCTTGTTGGATCGATCCTGAATTTGTGGTAAGCAGGAATGTTAGCCCCATCCGCCTGTAATTCATTTCCCTCGTAAAAATACAGTTCCCGGATGATCTCATTACTGCCAGCAGGCATTTTCCATTGGGCTCCAGGCTGCATGTCAATCAACCAGATTGCTACCTGATTTTCGGGATCAGCTGCCCATGAATCGGGTGCTGGGGAAATAGCCTTGACATCATTTAATGCTCCGGCAACCAGGATAATCTGGGTGTTCTTTCCTGTTCCATCCTGGATGGTTACCTTTGTCATTTCCTCAGCCCACAGCATTTTATAGTATGGTTTCACAAATTTTTTGGCAGCTGGCAAATTCAACCAGATCTGGAAGAGCTCCAACCGATTGGGGCGATCCTGGTTGAGCAATGGGAACATTTCTGCGTGCTGCAATCCACTGCCTGCCGTCATCCATTGCACATCGCCCATGCCATAGCGACCAGAAGATCCGTGCGAATCGGAATGATCAACAAACCCATCCAGAACTACGGTAACCGTTTCAAATCCACGGTGCGGATGCGCTGGAAAACCTGGAACGACATCGCCATGATACATGCGCCAGCCATCCTTAACGGTGAAGTCCTGTCCCAGATCTCTGCCATCCAGAGATGTAGCCGGACCCAATTGATCATTCCCTCTTGGAAATTGATCCAGATGGTGCACGCAGAACAAAAATGGATCACTGGTTTCCCAGGTGAAGCCGAGTGGTTTGAGATTGCTGATCAGTTGATTGGTCATTTGATCCTTTCGAAACAACTTATTTTAAGAGTAATCCCTTTAAGATGAATTTGCAACTTATTCTATAAAGTGTCTGGTTTCTAATTATTCTTGGCTGAGAACTGCTTGAATAATCGCCTGATAGCCAAGCGCTGCCTGGTGCAATTCCTCTATAGAAATAGATTCATTCGCGGTGTGTGCATCTGTTTCTCTACCCAGACCGTAACCAATGGTTGGGATATCAAACTTCCCGGCGCTGGAAGCCGCATTGGTGCAGAACTGAAAAGACTTGATTTCAGTGTTGGAATTTAAATTCTTCAACGCGGCATAGGCATGTTTCACGAGTGGATGTTCCAATTCCAGAACCCAGGCCGGAAAGAACTTGGGAGCACACATCTGATATCCTCGGTAGGTAGTCTCCTGACCCTCCAGAACCGTAACAGAACATTCCACATTGGCAGCATGGGCACAGGATTTCACTTCATTAACTACTGAATCGATCGTTTCATTTAATAAGAGTCTTCGGTCAAAAGTTACCCGGCAGCGATTGGGGATAACTGAACTGCCTGGGTAAGGATTGGAGATGATATCCGTCAATACCATGCTGCCTGATCCTAGAAATGGATGTTGTTGAACCGGAATTTGTTCAATCGCTTCGATCAAACGCATCATCGCATGCACAGCACAGATTCCAATTTCCGGCGAGGAAGAATGCGCAGATTTTCCTATGCTCTCGGCCACCACTTCAGCGCGTCCACGACCACCGCGATTGAGATGTAGATTGGTGGCTTCTCCGATAACCACATAATCGGGTAAATTTTCCTTGATCACCAATTGCAGACTACCACCTTCCATCACTTCTTCGTGCACCGAACCACACACGATGATACTGCCGATTAATTGCTCACGATTCACCCGGGATGCTCCATACACCATTGCAGCCAGATTGCCTTTCGTATCAGCGCTACCACGCCCAAAAATACGTCCCTCACGAATATCTGCTGCCCATGGATCGGAGTGCCAGTCATCCGGATTGGCGGTGACGGTGTCCACATGGGCATCTAACAGGATGCATTTTCCCGGTTTGTGACCCTGTATTAATCCCAAAGCATTACCAGCCTGGTCAATCCAGGCGTCGTCATAACCCAGATTGTGCATTTCCAGGACAATCCGTTCCACAACCGGACCTTCTTCTCCGCTCAAGCTGCGGATGCGAAGGATATCGCGGGTAAATTCAACCAATGCATTTTTATCCATGTTATAACCTCCGATATTCTTCATTTTATCAGGTTACATCAGTTGCATAATGATTTTTCGAACGTGATATAGAAGCTTGTATAGATTTCTATTCATTTATAATAGAATATACAGTATCCTTTCAATTAGTGGTCAGGGTGTTTTTTGACGGGCACACGCCTGCCCAAAAACACCCGCTCCCCTCAATTTATTGAGATGATCCAAGACACAATATTTATGGCGGAATATGTAAAATTTCAGGAGGACGCATTGAGAATCGTAGTCGGAATCAGTGGAGCAAGTGGGGCATTTCTTGGGGTTGAAGTTTTACGGGCATTACGCAGACAGCCTGATATTGAAATTCATTTGATTATTTCGAGATTGGCAGAAGAAACCATCAAATTAGAGCTGGGTATACAGCCTGAAGAAATTCACGCACTGGCGGATGTGGTTCATTCTAATAACCAGTTAGGCGCAACAGTTGCCAGTGGTTCGTTCCGGATTGCCGGGATGATCATCGTGCCGTGTAGCATGAAAACCCTGGCAGGCATTGCCACTGGATATTCAGAAAACCTGCTCCTACGAGCGGCGGATGTATTCATCAAAGAACGACGAAAACTGGTGGTGGTACCCAGAGAGACTCCTTTGAGCGGTATCCATCTTCGCAACATGCTGACCTTGAATGATCTGGGGGTGGTGGTTCTGCCAGCCATGATGACTTTTTACCACAAACCTGACTCCATCCAGGAGATGGTCGATCAACTGGTGGGCAAGATACTGCTGCAATTTGATATTCCTTTTGAGCGTTACGAACCCTGGGGTGGGTTGGAAGAGGATTTGTAATCCTGACTTTTTGTTCATTTACGATTTGGAGGACTCATGCCTGAACACATAACTGATAAACCAACAAGTATTTTGATCTATCAAGCCGAGGATGGTAACACACATATCAATGTTCGTCTTGATGATAAAACTGTGTGGTTGACGCAAATTGGATTAACTGAGCTTTACCAAACAACCAAACAGAATATTAGTTTGCATATTAATAATATTTTTAATGAAGGGGAGTTAGAAAGGAATTCAACTGTCAAGAAATACTTGACAGTTCAAAAAGAGGGAAATAGAGATATAAAGCGTGAAATTGAATATTACAATCTGGAAGTGATTATTGCAGTTGGATATCGAGTTCGCTCCCATCGGGGTACTCAATTCAGGCGATGGGCAACCGAAAGGCTGCGGGAGTATCTGGTTAAGGGATTCACGATGGACGATGAGCGTCTCAAAGAGGGGCGTGGACTGGGAGATGATTATTTTGATGAACTTCTGGATCGTATCCGTGATATTCGCGCATCCGAAAAACAGTTTTATCGAAAAATAACTGAAATATACAGACTATCAGCCGATTATGATTCCAATGCTGAAATGACCCGTGAATTCTTTGCGACCGTTCAAAACAAACTGCACTGGGCGATCACAGGACACACAGCTGCTGAATTAATTGCTGAGCGAGCCAATGCAGGGAAACCCAACATGGGGTTAACGAACTGGAAAGGAAAAAAAGTTCGTCAAGTGGATGTGAGTGTTGCAAAAAATTATCTGGAAGAAGACGAATTAAAAAGTCTTAATCGTATTGTCACGATGTATCTGGATTATGCTGAGGATCAGGCCGAAAGACACCAACCCATGTATATGAAGGATTGGATTAAGAAGTTAGATGCTTTTTTGCAGTTCAATGGGCGTGAAGTGTTGAAAGATGCTGGTCGCATTTCAGCCGAAATAGCAAAAGATTTGGCTCTTATTGAATATGAAAAATATAGAAACAAACGCTTAAGCCATGAAATTGATGAACCTGACGAGGATATTGATTGGATTCTTGAAGAAATTGAATCAAAAATTGAGGAAAAACAATGATCAGTAACATTATTATCGCTCTCGTAGCACTCATGTATGTCATCGACCTGATGATCACACTTGTCAATTACCAGTATCGTCATCAACCCATCCCGGACACTGCTAAAGATATTTATGACCAGGAGAAGTATCAGAAGTGGCTGAGCTACTTCATGGAGACCAATCGTTTTGGCGTAATCGATAAAACAATCAATACTGCTTTGTTATTGGTATTGTTGGGTTTTGGTTTTTTTGGCTGGCTGGAACAATTGACTCTTCAATGGTTTACTCATCCAATCCTTCAGACCCTGGCATTTCTTGGCGTTTTTGGGTTGTTAAGTATGTTGATCAGTCTACCATTTGACTATTATGGCACCTTTGTGATCGAAGAGAAATATGGGTTCAACAAAACCTCACACAAAACTTTCTTTGTGGATATTTTGAAAAATATACTGGTGGTAGCCGGGTTGGGTGGGGGATTGGTGGCATTGCTGAATGCAATTTATCTGCAATTTGTTGGTCAGATCTGGTGGTTTGTGCTATATGCCTGGGTTATCCTCACCGTGGTGATGGTCATATTGTTTGTATTGAATACCAAAGTCTTTGTAAAGATTTTCAACAAGCTCACACCATTGCCCGAAGGAGAATTACGCGACAAAATTCAAGCGCTGGCAGAGAAAGTTGGTTTCAATGTCAAAGCCATTTCGGTGATGGATGCCTCCAAACGCTCCACCAAACTGAATGCCTTTTTCAGCGGCTTGGGAAAAACGAGAGAGGTGGTTTTATTCGATACTCTGGTTGAAAAATTGGATGAAGAGGAAATTCTTTCGGTTCTGGCGCATGAGTTGGGACATGCTGTGCATAAAGACGTTCCCAGGATGCTGGGATTGCAGATTGCCATGTTTGGTCTGTATGCAGTGGTGATCGGTTTTATTCTGCAAAGTGCGCCCCTGGCACAGGCGTTTGGACTATCAGGTGTGCATCTGGGATTCAGCCTGATTTTGTTCTCGATCCTCATCTCTCCGCTGGAATTAATTCTGACATTTCCTTTGAACTTTATCAGTCGCAAAGCGGAATATGCTGCGGATGCATTTGCCACAGAACATGTCGGAAAAGAACCTACTATGAGTGCTTTCATAGTGCTGGCGCAGGAAAACCTGGCTAATCTGACACCACATCCGGTATATGTACTGATGCACTACAGCCATCCCACCATTCCACAGCGGCTGCAAGCGATCAGCAGATACGGAGATTAATTTTTTGAGTCCTTCGCGATTAACACCGAAAGAGCGAGTAAATTTCCGCCTTGCAAATCAGCCTGTAGACCGGATTCCCGATATAGATTACCCGGTGGAATTTTCTGCCGCTGTAGCCGCTCTATCTCCTTCCATTGCAGCCAATGGAGAATTTGTTTGCTGTGTCTGATATATTATGGAGTTTATCCATATAAGTTATAATAAAAAGAAAATTGGGAATGGTATTTTTTGTTTATCACCTTTTTCTCTACGAAATCAATTGGAGGTTACTGAAATGAATGTGTCTCCACAAAATAAAGCTCAAATCGTATATTTCAGTCATGGGGGAGGACCTTTGCCGATACTTGGCGATCCTGGCCACAAGGCAATGATTGATTTCATGACCCAATTGCCTTCAAAACTCAAAAAGCCGGATATCATCCTTGTTATCAGTGCGCATTGGGAAGAAAATGAGGTTACAGTTCTGGGAGCTGAAGCACCGGAAATGTTTTATGATTATTATGGATTTCCGAAGGAAGCTTATTCCATCACTTATCCAGCTCCTGGGAGTCCAGAATATGCCGAAAAAATTGTTAAATTGCTGGAAAAAAATAAGATTCCTGCACGGATAGATCGGAAACGGGGATTTGATCATGGCTTATTTATTCCGCTGAAATTGATGTATCCGGAAGCCGATATTCCCTGCCTGCAATTGTCCCTTGTGAGTGGTCTCGATCCTGCAGTTCATATTGCAATCGGAAGAGCATTAAGGGAAATAATAAATGAGAATGCTCTTGTCATTGGATCTGGCTTTTCCTTCCATAATATACGCGCCTTTTCATGGCAAGGAGGTGATGCACCAGATTCAGCGAATGATTCTTTTCAGAATTGGCTTATCGATACTTGCAGTGGAACGTATTCTGATCAGGAGCGTGAAAAACGCTTGACGGCTTGGGAGACAGCTCCATCTGCCCGCTATTGTCACCCGCGTGAAGAGCATTTACTGCCATTACATGTGTGTGCTGGCATGGCTGATAAACCAGCCAACCTCATTTTTGATGATCGCATATTGGGCAAACGCGGAATTGCTTTTTTGTGGGATTGAGCGAAGAATTTTCTACTCATTAATTAGCAGAAAAGGAATTCATTTTATCCACCGAGATTGACACCAATTAATCGACCGATACCAAAGGTAATTACTGCTGCAGTCAGTCCAAAAATCACCTGTCGTGATCCTGAAAATAAAATGCTGCGACCGGTAAACAATGTAATTCCGGTCCCAATGATGAACAGACCCACAGCACTGATGAGCAAACTACAGATCACAGCTGCCATGCCACTCAGGAAAGTGAATGCGATGACAGGGATGATCGCACCAATCGCAAACAAAAAGAATGAAGTGATGGCTGCTTCCCAGGCAGAACCACCTAATTCAGCCGGGTCAATATTAAGTTCTTCACGGGCCAGTGTCTCCAACGCCAGGGAAGGATCTTCAAAGATCTTTTTGGCTAATTTCTGGGCTTCTTGTTTGGACATACCACGTGCTTCATAGATCAGCGCTAATTCCTCGACTTCTTCCTCAGGTGCAGAGGCGATTTCGGCTTCCTCAATCGCAATCTGGTGTTGGTATAACTCACGGGAGCTCTGCACTGACAGCCATTCTCCCAATGCCATCGAGAAGGCACCGGCCAGCAAACCGGCCAGACCCGTGATGAGGATGGTCGAATTCTGGAATTCTGCCCCGGCTACACCCATCACCAGACTCAAATTGGAAACTAATCCATCATTGGCACCCAGCACTGCAGCGCGTAATGCATTCCCGCCGGATGCTCGATGCCGCCCTTCCAACCTTGCCAGCAATCCGCCCTCCAATCCACCAGACACGCTTTTGGTTACCTGTTGTAATAATCGAGAATGGGAGAGCTCATCCGCAGACATGTCGGCAGCGTCGGACATGTTGGCATATTTTTGGGAGTCTTTCTGTTCCATACTGGTGATGGTGGGCAACACCGCATTGACGCCGAAACGTCTGGCAGCCCAGGCAAGGACGCGTGTGCGCCAGTTAGGAGAGAATTTTGGGATGCTTACTCCAGCTTCCTTCATGCGAGAAATCCATTTGTCGGCATGTTTTCGCTCAACAGTTGCCATGCGCTGGTAAACTTCAGCCAGGCGTTCATCTTTTTCTACCTGAGCTAGCGCATCATACAAATAAGCGCCATTCAATTCATCATCCAGGCTATCCAGTGCCATTTTTTGCTTAATTTTGTCCATCATGAACTCCATAGATTTTTCTATAATCATACTCCTTTTATGTTAGAAATGGATATTAATAAGAATTTTCTCGATTTAGTGTTTTATTTCTCAAATGATGATAGGATTAAATAGGCTGCTCAAAAATCAAACAATCTGACATTGAAGGCTCCATTAAATGAATTTATGGGTGTATCTGGTAATCTCATTATTGATCATAACCAAATTGATGGATGTTTTATCCACGATAATTAGAATTGAACACCCACAGATAGAAACCAATCCACTTGCCCGGAAAATGATGACCAAAATCGGAATTAAAACGACTGCCTGGATTGTGTTTGGAATAGTAGTTTTGGTTGTTTTACTCATGGGAAGAATTGCCTTGGAAGGTGAAGATTTCTTTCAAATCTTTTTTCTGGTTTTCGGCCTTGTTTTATCCGTTATCCAATTTGCAGTTGCTCATAATAACTGGACAAGGAGAACCAATTTCATTACCCGGTTGGTGTTGATGTATCATCGTAAAATATACTCAATGTTTCGTAGATCTTAAGAACCAAATCATGAACAGACTACGTACATTATTTTCCGAAGATAGAATTTCAAAGGAGTTGTTAGTATCGACTTCGAAATATATTATCTTTTCTACGACTTCGATCTATCTGGTTTTCCATTTTATCCTTTCCCTTTTTTATCCTCGCATTTTCAGTCCCGAATTATGGATCTGTACCATCATATTTCTGGTCACATTTGTGGGAACTTTGTTTCTATTGAAATATACCTATCTCCTGGCACAGATCTTCTGGTTGATGGGTGTGAGTGCAACAATTCTAAGCGCTTTCTTTCTGTTCAATCGGGGGGAAATCCTGTTCCTGTTTGCGGTGTTACCCTTTATGGCGATTTCCACCATCGGATTAACCGGAACATTCATCGTTGAGATACTGATCCTTAGTCTGACATTGATTCTGCCAGAAATCGGAAGGTTTAGCGCTTTACCAGAGGGATATCCTATTGCGATCATTTTCGTGTGTATATTTGCAGGAGTTTTTGGTTGGGGGATTTCCAATAATCTGAATTCTGCCATTGAAAATGCATCCTTCCATTATTATGAAGCCCGCAAACGCTTACAGGAAACACGTGAGCATCGAGCAGAAATCAGCCGGATGTTGAAAGAGCAAAACCAGTTTAATTACCAATTGAAACAAATGACCAGAATGCTGGAACAGGCACGTTCGCGGGCAGAAGAAGCACGTGAAGACCGTGATCGCTTCGCGATGGCTGTCTCACATGAACTTCGCAGTCCGCTGAATTTTATCATTGGGTTCAGTGATTTAATGGTCAATGCTCCGGAAACCTATGCACCCCTGGTTGACTGGCCAGCAGGTTTGTATGATGATACCCAGGAAATTTTCAAAAGCAGCAAACATCTGCTGGATCTGATCAATGACATCCTCGATATGGGGAAAATGGATGCCAGGCAAATGCCACTTTTCCGCGAACGGGTGGACCCAAAAATTCTGTTGGATGAAATTGAAGATCTGGTGGCAGCTCCCATTATTCAAAAAGGTCTGCATTTTGAGATTCACACCGAAGACAACATGCCGTATATCTTCGTAGATCGCACCCGCATTCGGCAGGTATTGTTAAATGTGATTACAAACAGCATGCGTTTTACCAAACAAGGAAAAATTTCCGTGGATGCCAGAATGCATGGTCTGGAGGAAGTTGAAATCATCATTCAGGACAACGGTCCCGGGATCGCACCAGAGGACATCGAACGTATCTTTTACGAATTTCGCCAGGCTGGGCAGGAGAATTGGAGTCGGGAAAAAGGTTCTGGTTTGGGATTGCCGATCAGCAAGCGTTTTGTTGAATTACACGGTGGCAGAATCACTGTAGAAAGTGAAATTCAAAAAGGCACAATCATTCACATCTTCTTACCCGTGATGGAACCTATCGGATCTATGCAGGAAGCACGAGCAGACCTGGCTGAGGGGGGTGAACAACGAGTGGCAAGTACATTCGCTAAAGGACAGTCAGATTTGATTCTATGTTATTCAGCCGATTTAAGTAAAGCCAGACAAATTGGCATGTTGCTTTTTGATTATGAAGTGATCCCTGTTACCAATATGGTTGATCTAAGACAAATGGTAGATAAATATTTTCCTTCTGCCATCATTGTGGATGATGCATTTGTAAATGATAATCAGATTACATTGTTAATTGAGAAATTGCCATACCAGATCCCGGTAATCCGCTTTCTATATTCAGATGTGTTGGAACAATCCTTGATATTACCGGGGGGTGTGTATCGGTATCTGGTTAAACCGGTTTCTCGTGACACACTGATTCAAACAATCCAGTCAATTGGAGCGAATACAAATGATTTATTGGTGATTGACGATGACCCAAGTATGGTCAGGCTCTTCACACAGGCAATCAAATCTTATAATGGTGTCATAGAATCCATTGAGAAAATTAAATTTTACCCGGCATATTCTGGTAAAGAAGCCCTGGATATCATCAGTAGACAAAAAGTGGATGCCATTTTGCTGGACCTGGATCTGCCTGATATTCATGGAACACAGGTGCTGACTGAAATTCGCAAAATGAGTGCGTACCAGAAGACACCGGTTATCATTATTTCAGCCAGTGATTTTGGGGACGAACAAAAAACAAAACAACCCGGATATTTTAAGATCATGAACAAAAAAACCTATAATCCCATTGAATTAAGGGTTATTTTCAACTCAGCTTTAGAAGTGCTGAAACCAGATTTCCGGAAAGAAAAAGATACCCTTCATTAAAATTCCCCATAGAAATTGGCTCATTTTTCTTCAATGAAATTCTCAAGGATATCCAATAACTCTTTTTGGACGATTGGTTTACGCAGGAAGTAATTGGCACCTAAGGATTTCGCTAATTCAGGCTCTCCCCAGGCGGAACAAATAATGATGGGTATATGTTTGGTTTTTTCATTTAACCGTAAAGATTGTAGAATTTCCCACCCATCGAGCTTTGGCATCATAATATCCAATAAGATTAATGCCGGTTTGAGTTCTATCGCTTTGTATAATACTTTAGTTGCTTTTGAAAGACCATAAATTTTGTAATTTGTTTTAGAGAGATAACGTTCGTACATTTTTAATGCTGGTTCCTGGTCATCTACCACCAGGATTAATTTTTTCTCCTGACCAATGAAGCGCACCATCAGGAGAAATCCTTGTGGTGAACGCATACCTTCCAATTGTATATTTAATTCATTTAACCATTGATTGATCTTGTTCTCTTCTGAATGAAGGAGAAGTAGAAATTCATCCATTTCAAACGTTGCTCCTGGAAGGTTGAGCAGCAAATTAACATCCTCTCCTTGTTGGTCCATACTCAGTTGAATGTGTCGACAATCCGTCTTTTGCAGAAGGAGATTAAAAATTCGGATGATGATTTGTCGCAATATGATCCGATCGCTATTAACGGTGAGTGTATCCTGTGATTGATCAAAATCGACTATAACAGATTCTCTTTCAAAGTTATTCTGAAATAGGTCAATGATGCTCTGAACAACCTGGTATAGGTTGATCACTTCGCGGTTTATGACAAAACCATTTGTCTCTGGTTCATCTGGAAAGGTTTCTCTTTGGGCTTGAAGCCTGTCCCATAAAATTATAGCCACTGCCCGGATGGCTTTTTTTTGACTCCTGCGAATTTGTCGTTCACCCAGTAGTAACTTTTTCGCCAGCTCAGGAGAATTCACATTTTCAATATAGCGTTGGGAAAGAATGACATAAGAACGCCATTCGATCGAGAAAAAATCAAAATCGATATCGCGTGGTTTTAATGAATTGATACACTCCAACAGTATGTTTTTCAGATAATCCCCACGAGAACCTTTGTGGTCAGGTGGGGGTTTGATACCAGCATCCATCAAAGGATGTGTTTCCAATGCAGCATAATCGAACATATTGGAGAGTGCATCTTTGACCAAATTCTCAAATATATCAAAATCCATCTTACTCATGTCCGCCAATCGTCCGGGATATGTCCGTTAATGCCTTGTTAACACTAACAGGATCATTATAATTAATTTTACCTTGCCTTAGTGGCAATTCCTAATCATTTAACCTATCATATTCGGAGGAGATAAATATCGGGATAAAAGTGAATATTATTGTATATCGAAATTTTGTGTTGTGTAATCCAATGTAAATTGGTTCATGATCTAATAATTCAAAAGGAGAAGTAAATATGAACGGTCGTAAAGTGAGTTTGTTGATTGTCACATTATTGATTTTATTCTCAATGGTGTTGACAGCGTGTGGTGGAAAGACTGAAACCCCCGCGCCTGTAGCTCCTGGTGAACAACCAGCCGAACAACCCGCCGGCAAAAAACAGGTGGAAGTCTTTTCCTGGTGGACTGGTGGTGGTGAAGCAGCTGGTCTGGATGCCATGATCAAAGTTTTCAATCAGAAATATCCAGACATTGAATTCATCAATGCTGCTGTCGCTGGTGGTGCTGGTACCAATGCTCGTGCTGTATTGGCTACCCGATTGCAGGCTGGCGACGCACCGGATAGCTGGCAAGGTCATGCTGGTCAGGAATTGATCGGTACCTATGTAGCTGCCGGTCAACTGGAACCATTGAACTTCCTGTATGAAGCCAATGGATGGTTGGATGTCATGCCAGAAACACTCATTCCTTTGATTTCACAGGATGGCAATATCTATTCCGTTCCGGTCAATATTCACCGCGCGAATGTGCTCTGGTACAACCCCACAGTTTTGGAAGAGAATGATGTAGAAGTGCCTACAACATTACCAGAATTCTTTGCAGCGATGGATAAATTACAGGCAGCCGGCATGGATGCTCCTCTGGCATTAGGCGAACAATGGACAGTGATGCACCTCATGGAGACCATCTTCCTGGCTTCCCTGGGCAGTGATGCCTACAATGCCCTTTGGGATGGCACCAAGAGTTGGGCAGATCCGGATGTTGCCAAAGCGATTTCAGATTTTGAAAAAGTATTAACCTACACCAATAGTGATTCTGCTTCTTTGAGCTGGCAGGATGCTTCCCAGTTGGTTGTGGATGGTGATGCTGCCTTCAATATCATGGGTGACTGGGCTGAAGGATTCTTCAAAGAATTGGGGAAAGAGCCAATGACCGAATTTGGTTGGGCTCCTGTTCCTGGAACTGATGGCACTTTCCAATTCCTTTCTGACAGCTTTGTGTTACCCACTGGCGCTCCCAATCGCGATGCTGCCATTGCCTGGTTAACAGTTGCCGGTTCCAAAGAAGGACAGGATGCATTTAACCCGGTTAAAGGTTCCATCCCTGCCCGTAGTGATGGTGATAAAGCATTATATGACGTCTATCTGCAATCTGCAATGGATGACTGGGCGAAAGATGTAGTGGTCGGGTCCTTAACCCATGGTGTTGTAGCCAATGACTCATGGAAGAGTGAAATTGATACTGCCCTGGGTCTGTATTTGTTGGAAAAAGATGGCAAGACATTCCAGAGTGCATTGGTTGCTGCTTTTGATGCCTCAGGAAAACCTGCTCCTGCTCCAGTTACTTCCTCTCTCAGTGGAGATGTGGAAGTGTTCTCCTGGTGGACAGGTGGTGGCGAAGCTGCTGGCCTGGATGCCATGATTGAAGTGTTTGGCCAAAAATATCCAAATATCAACTTCATTAATGCGGCTGTAGCTGGTGGCGCCGGGACTAATGCACGTGCCGTGCTGGCAACCCGTTTGCAGGCTGGCGATGCACCGGATAGCTGGCAGGGTCATGCTGGTCAGGAATTGATTGGTACTTATGTGGCTGCCGGTCAATTGGAACCATTGAACTTCCTATATGAAGCCAATGGCTGGCTGGATGTTATGCCAGAGACATTGATCCCCTTGATTTCACAGGATGGCAATATTTATTCTGTGCCCGTTAATATTCACCGAGCAAATGTCTTATGGTACAACCCGACAGTTTTGAAAGATGCTGGCGTTGCTGTGCCTACATCTCTGGATGAGTTCTTTACCGCCATGGATACTTTGAAAGCTGCGGGGATGGATGCTCCCTTAGCTATGGGTGAACAGTGGACAGTCATGCATTTGATGGAAACCATTCTCCTGGCTTCCCTGGGCAGTGATGCTTACAATGGTCTTTGGGATGGCAGCAAGAGTTGGGGTGATGCTGATGTGGCTGATGCTCTAGCTGATTTTGTCAAAGTCCTATCCTATACAAACAGCGATTCAGCCTCCTTAAGCTGGCAGGATGCTTCTCAACTGGTCGTGGATGGTGATGCCGCTTTCAATATCATGGGTGACTGGGCTGAAGGATTCTTCAAAGAATTAGGGAAAGAGCCAATGACCGAATTTGGTTGGGCCCCTGTTCCTGGAACTGACGGAACATTCCAATTCCTTTCCGACAGCTTCGTATTACCCACCGGCGCACCACATCGCGATGCTGCCATTGCCTGGTTGACGGTTGCTGGCTCTAAAGAGGGTCAGGATGCATTCAACCCGGTCAAGGGATCGATCCCGGCGCGCAGTGATGGCGACAAAGCATTGTATGATGTCTATCTGCAATCTGCAATGGATGACTGGGCGAAAGATGTAGTGGTCGGTTCATTAACCCATGGTGTGGTAGCTAACGACTCATGGAAAAGTGAAATCGATACCGCTTTAGGTCTATTCCTTCTGGATCTGGATGTTGAAAACTTCCAGACCAGCCTGGTGGCTGCCTGTGTAGCCTCAGGACCTTGTAAATAAATAGAATAACGAATTTCTGGGAGGGTTCAACCCCTCCCAGAAATTTAAGCTAAATCCTTTATTACCAACAGGAAAATTATGTATCCTTTCAATAATAGCGGTTAGGGTGTTTTTGGCGAGCGGATGCTCGCCAAAAACACCCGATTACCCCGTTTTAATGAGATGATACAAAATTATTGTATAAATAATTATCCTCATAATAAGGAAGGTAACATGCGTATCAAAAGAGAGACTTTGCTATCGGTAGCTCTGGTCACTCCTTCCATTATTGCTATAGCGATCTTCGTTTATGGTTTTATCGGATGGACAGCTCGTGTCTCTTTAAGTAAGTGGAAAGGACTCTTACCCGATTATACCTGGGTGGGTCTGGATAACTTTAAAGGTTTATTTCAGGATCCTCGCTTTCATATCGATATTCGCAACACCCTGATATTCACTGTTATTTTTGTTATTGGCAGCCTTTTTATTGGTCTTGGATTGGCTATACTTTTGGATCAGAATATTAAAGGGGAAGGATTTTTTCGGAGTTTATATTTATTTCCGATGGCAATTTCATTTATTGTGACCGGTGTGGTTTGGCGGTGGTTGATGAACCCGGCCATGGGCTCTCGAATGAGTGGTCTAAATTTGTTATTTGACACGTTAGGCCTGGACTTCCTGATCAACAAATGGTATACGACCCCAACCTGGGGGATTGCTTTTATCGCCATCCCGGCTATCTGGCAGATGTCGGGATATACCATGGCTTTGTATTTAGGTGGGCTGCGAGGTATTCCCGTGGAGTTGCGTGAAGCAGCCCAGGTGGATGGTGCTAATGAAGTCCAGATATACCGATTTATCATTTTACCCTTATTGCGACCAATTACCTTAAGCGCTATGATCATTTTAGGGCACATCTCGCTGAAAGTGTTTGATTTAATTGTTGCTGTAGCAGGAAAACAACTTCCTCTGGATGTACCGGCGATTTATATGTGGCAGGTAACCTTTGATGGGTACTTCTTTGGTAGAGGCGCTGCCATTGGTATATTGCTGCTTTTGAGTGTGGCAGTATTAATTATTCCTTATCTGATTTACACCCTTAGAACGGAGGCGGAAGTATGAGAGCTCGATCCCGTTCTAATAAATGGCTCATCTATATTCCACTTATTCTGGCTGCATTTTTCTACTTAATTCCCATGTACGTCATGTTGGTGACAGGATTCAAGGGGTTTGAGGAAGTTAGCCTTAAAACCATGTGGGATCTTCCAAAAGGAATCCGGTTTGATAATTTTATTGCAGCTTATAAAGCGCTTGCGCCCTATCTGTGGAATAGTTTCAATATGGTATTTCCTGCTGCCATTATTTCTTCCATTTTAGGTTCGTTGAATGGTTATGTGCTGGCAAAGTGGAAGTTTAAAGGTTCTGAAATCATTTTTCCTGCCATTCTATTCGGCATGTTTATTCCCTATCAAAGTATTTTAATACCATTGGTTGAATTCATGCGTGAAATTAACCTGTATGGTGGTTTGCCGGGACTGGTGCTTGCCCACGTAATTTATGGGATTCCCATTACAACACTGACATTCCGCAATTATTACGCCACCATTCCCAAAGAACTAATCGAAGCCTCGCGCATAGATGGCTGCGGGTTATTGTCATCCTACTGGTACATACTATTACCCATCTCTGCGCCGGCGTTTGTGGTGGTGATTATCTGGCAATTCACATCCGCCTGGAATGATTTCCTGTTTGCGGTGGTACTGACCAGCCCAACCAATTGGCCGGTGACGGTTGCACTCAATAATATGGCGGGCAGTCAGATCATCGCCTGGAACGTGCAAATGGCCGGTTCCTTACTGGCAGCCTTGCCTACACTGCTGGTTTATATTTTCCTCGGCCGCTATTTCCTAAGAGGGTTAATGGCAGGAGCTTTAAAAGGTTAGTCTTTTCATTCTATTCTTATTTTTGAAAAATCACGCCCTCTGAGAAATATGGTGCGTGATTTTTCTATGAAGGCAAGAAATATAATCGCAATTATTCTTAATTCAATTCTTTTAAAATCTCCAAAGGTAAATTATTATCAGGTTCTTCTATTGGCGAATTTGCGTAATAAGTGAAAATGATTCGCCCCTCCTTATTCACCAGGAAAACCGTTGGGGTCCCAAATGTAAAGAATTTCTTTACCTGAAAGTATTGAGTAGCCACTCTGGATCTTTTATCACTGAGGATTCGATAAGGAGTATTGTTCTGATGAATATGTTTTTCGATCATTTTTGGTCCGTTCGGCACCATGACCAGGATTTCTGTGTTTAAATCCGAGAATTTTTGATAGTCCTGACGCAACTGCGCCATATGATTGGTGCAATGCGGTCAGGCAAAACCGATGTTGAATACCAGTAAAACGTAATGATTTTTATAAACTTCAGATAACCTGTGTAGATTTCTCTGATAATCTGGTAATTCAAAATCTGGTGCTTGATCTCCGACTGACAAACTTTTCATTTCTTCCTTTTCCCTGGTGATGATCTGTAATTACAATTCGTCCTAAGTTTAACACAAAATCGCAGTTATAATGACAACTTCCTGTTTTAAGTTTTTTAATATGCGCTATATCTGATTGAGCTGATCACCTTGAATGGGTAGCGCTGCATGTCCGGTGTAGATTTTGGTGGGGTTCGAATTTTTCAATTTTTGAATGCTGGCTGGGATCTGCCCCCAATCCATTGCCAGTAAATTCTGAGGTTTTACGCTTGGTACTCTACCCAGCAAGTCACCCGTGAAAGCTGTACCATTTCCTAAAATAATACTGATATGACCAAGTGTGTGACCGGGGGTATGCAGGACTATCGCATCCAGACCAAATGGATTCAGAGAATCTCCATCTTGCATGTACAGATCTGGTGGCGTGGCAGGTAAAGGATTGATTCGATTTAAGATGGCTTGTATGGGAGGAAAGAGGAAGCCATGCTTGCGAGATTCGCCAAGAGGTGAGTGACCTTTACTCATGCTGCCAGCATCTAAAGGGTGGGCAGCAATTAAGGCTTTGGTTTGATTTTTTAATGCCAGTGCACTACCATAATGGTCATAATGGGCATGAGTAATGATGATCAACTTCAAATCTTTTCTACCCAAGGCCTTCATTTTCAAAAGGATAATTTTGTGATTGCCAGGTGATCCGGAATCAATCAGGAACAGTCCGTGATCCGCTTCAATAAGGAAGGCATAGCCAAGTCCGCAGGAGATCGGAAAAACATTCATCTATTACTCTGCATGATTGACTTGATATGTAGATTGCTTTTGGTACCCCCACGCTTCTAATTTTTCTTTGGTAATCTGATATCCTTTCCTAATTAATTTCTTTTCTTCACTGAAATCCCAAATTGGTTTACTTGAAACTCCTTCAAAAGTGAAACGGTGTACTGGGATACCTTGCGCTTTCGCTAATGACGTTTCCAAATAAACATGCCGTCGATTCAGGGCATATAAGTATTTCAGAAAATAATTACTGAATGAATGGTCATCCTGAGATAACGATGTTGGATCGTCCAAATCAAACGCAAAGATTTCAGTAGCGCCTAATTGTATGGCTGGTTCTATGGGTACATTACTGAGTGCTCCGCCATCCACCATAATTTGTTCGTTTATCTGATGAGGTGAAAACCAGGGTGGCAAGGCTATGGAAGAAAGGATGCCTTCCAATATCCGATCATCAGGACTTTTTCCAAAAATCATCACCTGTCCGGACTCGATGTCAGAGCTGATCAGAGCAAGTTTTACGTTTGTTATTGCGTTGAATTGCAATTCATGTAAAAAACCTTTTGACACAAAATATTCTTTTACCCTTCTTCTGGTCCTATCATTTTGATAACCGACCATCGTTTTTAACAATAATCGAGAAATTCTTGGATCAAGAATTTGGGCATCCGCCATTTCATTCCAGGCATCTTCCAATTTTTCAATTGCCTTTAGATCGACACCCCATAACGCTAACCCAGCAGCATTCACTGCGCCGATTGAGGACCCTACCAGTAAATCTGGTTTAATACCAATGTCGAATAAGGCTTTCAATGCACCAACTTGTAAAGCCCCGCGAGAACCACCCCCACCAAGTACAAAAGTGATACATTCTTTCATTTAGTTTCATTTCTCAAAAAAAGAAAAAGAGATATTTATTCTATTTTTAGTATCATCTCAATAAATCGGGTTAAGCGGTTGTTTTTGGCGTGCGTCCGCACGCCAAAAACAACCTGACCGCTAATTATTGAAAGGACACTAATCTTATTATACAAAGATAGAAACAGAGATCAAGTAGCTTAATATTCCAAACCATGATTTGAATCAGCACTATGGAATACGTCTTGTGCCAATCTCTTTTGATATTTTTGTTAAACGATTGGTATGCCTGAGAAAGTTGTATTTATTTATTCATTGTGAAGGTGTGATAACAACATGGAGAACTCTCATCACCCTGATAATGTTCGGAGATGAAGCCATCCTCCGTGAGAATAATGATGTCGTGGCGTTCTTCATCTACCTGTGTACTGGTCTTATTTTCACCTTCACCGCTCTCCAGTATGTAGTAACCCATGTAAGACCGTTTGTAGGTGTTTTCTGCAATTTTGTCATATAGATTACCTGCATAATCGAGTTGATCACCGTTGAATTTTAATTCCACCAACATGTTATTCCCATCCACACTGCAGGTACAACTAAAATTTTGAGCAGTAACCGAATATTCGTTGGCACCACTTAAATTAGAATCAACTTCTGAAGAATTAGACTCGACTGGCTTTACAGGAGCTTGATTTTCTACCTCAGCTGATTCTTGTCTTTCCTGCTCAGGATCCACTGCCATGTTTGCTTCAAAGGTTTGTTGGGCAATCAACTCACTGATCGGATCAATAGGTTCTGGGTCATCACTGATTTGTAACCCTTCATAACCGATTGCGCAAGCGAGTGTAAAAAATAATATAAAAAATAATGTCAGGGAAAATACAGCTTGTTTTCTCATACTTCCTCTTAATTGGTATTTTGTGTTGGATTGAAGATTTGTGGAATGATAAATTAGTGAAGTTTCCCATTCGGTATAGAATAAACAGGTTTTTACACGAATCTTAATTCACATAATTATACTGCAAATAACAAATGAAAAATTACGCATGATTGATATCCATGCGTAATTTTTCTTTAAAAAATTTGAAGGAGATAAAAGAAAAAGTTATATTAAGTTAACGCAAATATTGACGAATCGTTACGATCAATTCCTGCTGGCTGGGGATCAATGAACTGAATTTCATTTCACCGTTAATTAATATGGCAGGTAAATTTTGTATACCCATCTTTTTCAAACGGGCGATGTTATCGATGCTGGTCATTTTATATTCCACCATGTCTATTTTCCCCTGCATTGCCTGGGTGGCACGTTCAGCGGCTAAGAGCATGTAACTGCAAGCAGCACACGAGGCTGAATCCAGAGTGAAGACTTCCATCAGGGGTTTTTCCAGATGCTGGTAATCGGGTATCTGCACATGCGAGAGATCCATATCTGCCTGCTGGTAATTTTCCAGAATTTTGCGGGTTTGTTCCGGGTTGCGGATTGCTTCCGCCACGCCGATTACATTTTCCACCGGGGTGTCATAGGGCATATCACAACCAGGGGAGATGATCAGGTTGTGATGATCGAGCTTATCCAGCAGGTCAATCACATATTGCATATTGTCTTCCTGGGTGCCCAATAACATGCGTGTGGTGAGGGGAATATTACCCTGCAGGGTGATGTTATACTGGCTGAGGATCGACTGGGCATATACCATGTCGATATTTTCATCGACCGCAATACAATCCGGTCCGGTCTGGCACATCACCTCCAGGTTTTTGGTAGCGTCCCCACACACAAAAAAGGCGGAGAAAACATTCTGCTCATGGATGGTTTTGAAAAGCTGGCTGAAAGGCTCACTCATGAAGCGCTTGAAATGGCGCGGGGAAATTTGCGAGATCATCGGATCCACCACCGCAATCACATCCATCCCGGCTGAGATGTAGAGTGAGGCTACTTTTTCAGCAAAACGAGTGCAATATTCCAAAAGGTCGGATACATACGCCGGCTCATCAATCATGTCCATAAAAATCTCAGTACCCCGTAAATGCGAAGCCAGTGTGAAAGGTCCGGTGATGAGACCATATAAGACGGTGTGTTCTCCCACAGAAGATTTCATGCGACGCATTACATTCAGGACGATCGGCAGACGGCCATCTTCAGGTGTAGGAAGGTACTGGGGGATCAGGTAATCGTGTTGGAGTGGGTGGGTTGCGACAGTAGGCGGTGATTCCTCTGCCCAGAGTAATTCGCAGCCCAGAATCTCAGCTTCAATCTGGAGATCAAAGACCACCGGCTGACCATCCGGAGCATACAGGCGATTGGCTTCCAGCAAAGCTTCATATAACTTATCGGCACTCTGGAGTACTTCGCTGGCATTATACCCGCTTAGCTTGCCGACATGCACACCTGCAAAAGGCACCCAGGGAATCTGGCTGGAGGGTTGATGTTGGAGGACAGTCAGCAGGTCTGCTTTGCGATTTTTGGGATTGGGATTGGGCATGTTCTTTCCTTTCGGACGATCAAAAGAATGATTTAATTATAATTGATTTGACAACGTTGTCAATTATTAATTGATGATTTTATTTTTCCTGTATATTAAAATGCACTTGAGAATATATCTCCTTAAACAATTATAAGATACGAAGCAGATGCTATAATCAAAGTGACTAAAAAGTTGTGAGGAAAAGTGGCAGTCACCATTAAAGAAGTCGCACAACGAGCAGCTTGCTCGATTAAAACAGTCTCTCGGGTGGTGAATGATGAACCACACGTGAAACCAGCGTTGCGTGAACGGGTATTAAACGCAATTACGGAACTGGGATATGTACCCAACATATCTGCCCGACAGTTGGTACAAAAGAAATCCTATGTGATCTGTATCCTGCTGCATTCTTCCGGTTCCTTTCAATCCACGCTAATTTCCAAAGTACTGGATCTGGGCTATGAAGGCAATTATGAAATCCTGGTGCAAACCTATTACCCATCATTTTCCCGTTCACGGGATAAGATCACTACTTTGATCCAACAGAAACGTATTGACGGATTGGTCACGACTCCACCCTGTGATAGTGATCCCTTCCTGATCGATTTGATTAAATCCTCTGGAATAGCGCATGTGCACATTGCGCCTTTTCAGCCCACCGGTGGCACGCCATATGTCTCTGCCGAGGATTACACCGGTGCCTATCAGATGACAGAATACCTGATTCAAAAAGGTCATCAACGGATTGGCTGTTTAATGGGTTTACGCAATCATCGCTCCAGCCTGGATCGCCTGTTTGGTTACAAAGCAGCTGTTGAGGCGCATGCACTCCCGTTCGATGTGAAATACCTGGTTGATTCCGAAAATAATTTTCCGGGTGGATATAACGCTACCCGCATGTTAATGAGTTTATCGGAACCTCCCACAGCGATTTTTGCATTAAGTGATGAGGCAGCGGCTGGGGCTCTGTATGCTTTGAATGAATTGAAAATCGACGTCCCCGGGCAGGTTTCCCTGGCGGCCTTTGGCGATATAACCCACAGCAATGAAATCTGGCCAGGCATCAGCGTGGTGAAGTACCCGTTGGAGCAGATCGTCGAGAAGTCAGTTCGCATGCTGATTGATTTGGTGGAAGGCCTCCAACCGGATGAACGCCAGGTGATTTTTCCAACAAAAATCATTGAACGTGGTTCCATTCGCTCCATTGCAGCACCCGTTCGTCAAGATAATAGGAGATAACATGAAATTAACAATGAAATTCCTCATGAAGAAAACATTAATTTTTTTTGCGCTTTCCATGCTGACAGCCTGCGCTGGCAACCCGAGTGTATCAACTGAGAATGATGCGAACAGTACTGCTACCGATCAAACCAGAATGGTGGGGGAGTTAATCAGTATTGATGGCAATGAGATGGTCATTCAACAATCCGATGGGAAAGAAGTCTTATTAAACACCTCCGAAAGTACCATATTTTGGGAGGGAATTGATTGGTTGGCTGAAATGCCAGCTGAACCAGGTGATCAGATCACAGCATTGGGGAAGTGGAGCAAGGATCAGACTACATTTGAAGTGGAAAGTTATTACGTTAATCTGCAAGAAATTCAAGGGATTGTGTTCTATGTCAGTGGCGAGACAGAGGCGTTTAGGCTGGACCAACCCGACCAGGATTATTTGATTTTACCCATGCTGAAACGCACTCAATTATTGACAGAAACACCTGAAGACTTCAGATCTTACAAATATTACGATCTGATGCCTAATTTTGGGGAAAAATTAACGGTGGTCGGACGGAGCATTGATGATCCGTTTGTTATTGCGGTCAAAATGACACGCATGGATTGAATTGGTTGACATAATTAATTGAAATATCGTGTCATTATCCAAAAATGAACCTCCATCATGATGTAATAATTATGTTTCCGACCATGCCAATCAAAACAGGCAATCAGGTTGTTAGCTGCAAACGTTCAATACGACCAACCCATGAAAACGAATTAATGACTAGAAACATTTGATGGTAATTATTTTCACGGGTAGGGGCGAAGCAGGTGATAACGAAATCTCGGGTGGAAAACGGAATCCCATATCACCTGCTTCGCCCCTACCATATAACCAACCAACCCAATTCAATGGAACGGTTTCCGTTTCAATTGGCGAGATTATACAAAAATATAAATCGGGGACATCACGCAAATTCAACGCCATACCAGGTGTGAAGAATGTGAAAATCTGGCAAATCAATTACTATGACCACAGTATCCGTGAAGATAAGGTTTTTGCACGGATTGTTGGTAGATGCAATGATCCTTTGAATTGGGAAAATGGCGAATAGTATAATGAG
>PHBY01000030.1 GCA_002840735.1 Chloroflexi bacterium HGW-Chloroflexi-2 | reverse complement strand
CTTGTATGCATAAACTTCTGACTATTATTAACGCTATGGTGCGAGCTCAAACATTGTGGAGTCCTGTGGTTAGGTCTTGACATTTAACACAGTTGCTGTTAACTTCAAGATAATCACCTTTTCCAGGAATTATTCCCCGTACTCCACCTTTAGGATTGGCCACATCGCCCATGTAACGAGGAATCAAATGAATGTGAACATGCGGAACTGTTTGCCCTGCTGCATCCCCAACGTTGATTCCTATGTTAAAACCATCGGGATGAAAACGTTGACTCAATTGTATTCTAACTCGGTCGACTACAAACCAACATGCCGTTTTAGTTCGCTCTGAGAGTTCAAAATAATTTGCTGTATGCTGCTTAGGAATGATAAGTGTATGGCCTAGTGAAACTGGGTATTTGTCGAATAAAGCATAAGCAGTTGCTGATTCCGTCACTAATTCACGATCTTTTTCCGGAAAACAAAAAGGGCACGAATTTTCTATAACCTTTGATACTTGGTTGAAATGCCGATACTCATATATTTCACAATGTTCAGTTCGAATCACACTTTTGTATGGCAGAATTACATTACACTGATATACTTCGACGCCAAGCTTAGTATGCATACGAAAGCCACTTTTTCTAATATCCCTGCGAACCGCAAAAAATGCTTTTCCAGTAGGTTTCAGTAGCTCCGCAATCGCCATTAGCACCTGAATCTGTTCTTCTGGTAACAATACATTTAAAACATAACTACATAGGATAGTATCAAACTGGCCATGAGGTACGTTAGGTGAATAATATGGATCATAGCCAGTAGTTTCAAACCCATTATTCCGCAAAAAAGTAACATCAAATCCCAACCCGCAACCAAAATCTAATACCCTTCCCTGAATTTGACCTAATAAGAACAATTGCTTTGCAGGAAAAGATGGAAATTTCCGGGATTTAATCGAAAGATGGCTATTAGGATTCTTGGGAGAGCAATATATAAAATTATCTGACATAAATCCATCCAGTAGCGAATCCCATATTAGTTGCAATCTGAAACTGAGGAGCTATTGAAGCTTGTAATTTATCACGAAAAATCTGATATGGTAAATTTTTAAGATCAATAGTCGAATTAGTACCGAACAACATGTGATAATCCTCAAGCAGGTTATTTTTTCGACAATCAGTTAATGATTGAACAGCCTGGTATTGGAGCTTGGCAAAAGGATCAAAATAGCAATCAAAATCGGGCAAAACATCACTTTTTGATGAATTAACGTTTTTTGGAGTGGGAATAATATTCCATAGTAAATCATGAGAAACAAATCGCCAAGGCAGAAAATGATCAAGCGAATAGTAGCTTTTACTCATCTCTTGACCAGAATAAATACAAGTCAACTCCCCAACTTGATCAAATACCATTCGCCAAAAATCCTTTGCCAAAACTAGGTTCCTTTGAGATGGTTCAAAAAGTTTACTGTTGATATTTGGAACATTGGGATTTCGTTTTTGAAGATAACTGACCAAATTCCATAAACAAAAATCTGTAAGTATACTGAGATGTTGGTTAAGATATGAATACCACTGTGGTTGAATTTCTATAGCTGGTTCATGATGATTAATGAAACGATAAAGGCAGGGATGCTCCTGGCTAAAGAATGCTTGCTGAGTAAAATCAATTATTGTTCGATTCACTTTCCAATCTTCTTTTCCCCGAAGTTGAGAAGCAAAAAAAGGTCTTAAAAAACGATAAGGCACATAATTACCTAAACTTTTTATATCCTGAGAAATAGGTATATCTTCAAGAAGATATGCCTCAATAGTCTGGATAATATCTTGCCGTTTGCTATCACTTGTTAAGCACGTAGTTTTCGCTAATTCTAGTGATATTTCCCCCAAACGGTCCTGTTTGCCAAAAGACAGACGGAAATAATTAGTTGGATACCACACACCAACAATCATTCTAGCAAGCAATTTGTTGATCGGTATAATGGGCGATTGTTGTGCGGAAATACTGTCCAAAATAGACAGAAACCAATAAAACTTGTAAGAATTGGTTACATTATCAAAAATTGAAGCTAAAAAACTGATGGGTAAGTTATTCGATTGAGGCAAGGCTGTCATAAAAACACCTATTCATCCTGAGAATATATTTGGCTTTACCTCATTAGATGAATTTCCTTCTTTCTCCTTAATCCAATTAATAATCGTATCGCGCCTAAATCTCCAGTGTTTTCCCACCTTGAAACCAGGTAACACTTTGTCCTGGGCGAGCTTGTAGACGGTCGATTGCGGAATGCGTAAGTACGCTGAGACTTCTTCTGCTGTCCAGAACTCATTCGTGTCGGCCATTGCTCACCTCGCTAATAAAATTGAGATTATCACAGTTGCTCCAATGATTATAGCATCAGGGGAGGAAAAGCAAAATCAAATAGAAGGGCAGTTTCCTCTTTTATCCATTTATGGCAAATAACGGTTTACAAATTATGAATAATATGCCATTATGTAAACTGAAAGGGAAAAGGAGGCGGCCATGACCATCGGAGGGCGTATCAAACAGGCTCGGAAAGCGGGCAATTTTTCTTTGCGAAAACTGGCGGATGAAATTGGGGTCAGCGCCATGGCGATCTCAAAGTATGAACGGGACCAGGATGTGCCCAGCTCAGGCTTTTTCCTATACCCAGGTAGAATCCTGCTCCCAAGCCGACTCCACGCCCGCCCCAGCACAGGAAAGGCGGGCCGTTCGGCGGCCAACACTTTAAGCCGCACAATTGGTTGGTTATACGGCATAGTCACAGCGTATTAGAAATCCGTATAATTAATAGTTGGGCTTAAGAATAGGAGATACCGTTATGAACAACAAAGACAAAAAAGGCGAGCAACACATTGTAGTCGAGATTCCAGTGGTGTTGGAAAAGGCAAATGTCGTATTTAACATGGATCATCTGGCATTTGCTGGTGACGTGCCCGTGGGTATGAGCTACATGCTCCTCCTGACTAACCGATTTCGGGAAATGAATACCAAAGGACAGATTATCGGCGTATTTCATGGCGATGCAGCTTACATGACGTTGAATGACGAGGCTTACAATGTATATCGCAAAGTTATCACCGGGAACCCTTACAAAGGACTCCTTGCTGAACTGCTGAAACAAGGGGTGCAGATCGAAGAGTGCATAGTTTCCATGAAGAACCATGCGTGGGGCCCTGAAGACTTGTTGCCCGGGGTGAAGATTAACGCAGGAGCCGTGGGTCGCTTAATCCAACTGACACAGGAAGGTTTCGTCCAAATTCAGCCATAAAGCTGCCGCGTGCAACGGCGCAAGAAAGGAGAGAAGCAATGCAAGAGCATTGGGGACGTGACGAGCTTGCCTCGGAACGGACGCTACTGGCAGCTCAACGGACTTTCTCCGCCTGGATCCGGACTGGTTTGGCGGGAGTCGGCGGTGGCTTGGCGGTCGCGCGTGTGCTCATATTCAAAAGTTATGAGCACCAAGTTGTGGCGCATGTGATTAGTGCGCTGCTCGTGATTTGGGGGGCAAGCATCTTTATTTACGCGATCATTGATTACCGGCGCACATGCGCGAGACTGATGCAAGAGGGTCCCTCGAAGAATTCGCTGCGTGCCATGTTGCTCATGACGGCGGTGCTATTGATTGTTGCTGCGCTAGTATTTTGGCTTACGCTGCAATGAAAGGAGTATAGATAATGGCAAATTTAACGTCGCTGACTGTCATTCAACTGAACGATAGCCATGCCTATTTTGATCTACACCAGGAGATGTTCTGGCAGGGTGGTCAGGCAGTCTATCGTCCTGCGGGAGGATATGCACGCATTGCCACAATCGTAAAGAAGATTCGCGCCGAGAACCAGGGGCGCACGCTCTTTTGCGACTGCGGCGATACCCTCCACGGTACCCATCCCGCCCAGAGGACGCAGGGACAGGCTTTGATCCCTATCTTAAATTCATTGAGCCTCGATGCCATGACGGCCCATTGGGAATTTGCTTATGGTCCGGACACCTTCAAACAGCGCGCAGCACAACTCAACTATCCGATGCTGGCAATCAATGTTTACGATCAGGCAACCAAGGAACGGTTCTTTCCACCATACAGCGTGAAGGAAATCGGTGGATTACGCATTGGCCTCGTGGGCATCGCCTCCAATATTGTAGACAAGACCATGCCACCTTCCTTCAGTGCAGGACTCCACTTCACCCTGGGTCGAGAAGAACTCCCATCCATCATCCATGTTCTGCGCACCCAGGAGAAGGTAGACCTGGTCGTCCTCATCTCCCATCTCGGGTTTCCCCAGGACATGAAGCTGTTGTCGGAGGTGCAGGGTATCGATGTTTGCCTGAGCGGCCATACCCATAACCGCCTGTATAAACCGGTCCTTCAGGGAAAAACGTTGATCATACAGTCGGGCTGCCATGGTTCTTTCCTGGGCCGCCTGGATCTGGAAATTGAGGGGGGACGTGTCTCTGACTACCGGCACCAACTGATCGAGGTAGAAGACAATATAGACCCCGATCCCGCAGTAGCTGACCTTGTCCGCCAAGCGCTCACGCCTTATCAAGACGAACTATCAACGGTTGTGGGTGAAACGGCGACGGCGCTCAACCGGGCCACCATGCTGGAAACGACGATGGATAATTTCCTGTTGCAGGCATTGCTGGAAAGCACGGGCGCGCAATTGGCATTCTCGAATGGTTGGCGCTTTGGGGCACCAATAATTCCCGGAGAGGTGACTTTGAATGACCTCTACAACATGATCCCGATGAACCCGCCAATCTCAACGGTCGAGCTGACGGGCGAGGAAATTGTTGCGATGCTGGAGGAGAATCTGGAGCGAACGTTTGCATGCGATCCGTACGACCAGATGGGTGGTTACGTCAAACGCAGTCTCGGCCTCAATGCCTATATCAAGATCGAAAATCCAGCCGGACAACGCGTCCAGCAAGTGTTTGCAGGCGGCGAGCCGCTACAACCCGGGCGCCATTATCCCACGGCCTTTGTCACCGAACAAGGCGTCGCGCAGAAGTACGGTCGCAATCGCCAACAGCACACTGAGCGAAGCATAGAGGCGCTGACGGCATATCTGGCCAGGCACCGCCCGCTGCACACAGAACTACGGGGCACCTTCGTCGCGGTATAGAGCATTCGCGTGATCGCGTACTCGCTTTGCAAAGCCACGGTGCTCCAAGGGAGCTTCAATCTCCTCATCGTGCTTATTGCTGATCGCTGCCTTGCTGTGGCCGGGCTGGGAATAGGCCAAAGCCGATCGCCCTATTCGACTATCCTGATTGCCGCCCAACAACGGGTTGTTGGCTTTAATGAGTAATAAATGTCGGCGTCTTTTCTCAGGCTATCCGACGGAGCAAGCTCCGCGGTATTACACCTTCGAAAGTACATCAGACACCTCTTAAAGCATCGAACCACCGGCGCTCACGCGCCGTCCTTACCAAGATACGTAGTATTCTGCTACGCTAATAAATTGATCAGTGTGTCAAAGCTCGCAGTTTCGCAATCCCGGTTTGAGTGACAAGCACCCTGAGAACTACTGATGGAAACAGGATTGATAAATCTGCGGATACAGAGACCCGCACAGTGTTGTCTCCCCCGCTGACCTGAATTCCTGTAACAAAGGCATGCACCCCTTTAACGGATAAGCTGGCTGTATTTGAAGTCACATAAGCCTGAGCGTTCCCCCAGGTTTTTGAAGTAGGAACAAGACTTCCGGTATCCTGAAAAACTTGCTGATTGATCTCAGCGGAAGCGGCAACTGCTGCAGCGTCTGCTGCCTTGGCCACTTCTGAAATGGCATAAAAATACCGTCCGAGTTCAATAGCCAATGCCAGAGCAGGAATCATCACCAACCCAATGAATACCGCCCAGAAAGTCATTGAATAGCCATGCCGATCTCGCCACAGCATATTACCAGCCTTCTTGCCGAAATGTAGAATCAGCACGGACAGTAAACGTCTGCCCTGGCAATCCAGGGAACAGACTGGTCAGAGGAGCCATAAAGTTGGGTACACTGCCGCTGACTTGAATCTTTAATATGCTGCCGGCACTTCCTCCAGGAGCCAAGACACTGACCGAAGTATTTTCCAGAATCCCAGCCTGGGCGATTGCGTCTCTTGCTCCACTCATGGCATAACAGGCTGGGCATTGCTGTGCCACACTTCCCATACGCGCACCATGCCTGGCTGCGGCTTGCACTGCCTGTTGGGCATAGACTAACATCCCCAGGTTAACAATCGCCAACATGACCATAATCACAATTGGAGTAGTAATTGCAGCCTCAAGCAATTCCATCCCACGAGTGTCTTTAATAAACCTCATAATCCTCCTTGAGGAATAATTGATCTGCCAGTTTTGGAACATCCCCGAAGGGGACATTGCTGGCAGACCATTGATTTGACTAGATTTTTCCAGCAATATCTGTCACGATGGCAGCGATATTTTGGCCCAGCAACCGATATGCGCCATAAGCCACCAGAACAACTACTGCAATGATCAATGCGACCTCAGTCGACTCGATTCCCCGGTAATCCTTTAGGAAACGCAATGCCAATCACCTCCTTCCGTTTTAGAAATATGAATAGACAACAAACAACAAGGTTCCACAAAATATCGATGCAACAAAAGGAATCTCTCTCTTCTTTTGTAGGCTTGCAATTACGCCCTGGATTCCCCCTGAAACTGCAATAGGGATCAGAACAATTGGATTCCCAAAGACGAGTGTCGCAGCGATCAACAGTTTCACATCTGCACCACCCAGAATACCAAATTCCCACAATACCCAGAATCCGAGAATGAGGGCACAAATCAAGGCTGTTGCAGGTTGGAAAATCGCAGAAAAAGCGGATAAAGTCAAAGCGAAAGCCAGGCGTTTTTCTCTTGGGTTGAAATCTGATACGTGTGTCAGTGCAATCATCAACAATACTGGAGCCCATAAACCATTGAAAAGGGCATACACACCTGCACCAACCATCCCGCCAACGGTTAATGGCGTGGGGATCTGGTGGTTGCGGAGATCGTAGACCATACATGTAAAAAACAGGGTTAAAACGGCGAAAGTGGCAATCAGAAGGCGCTCCTATCCATTCTGCATCAGTGCAAGTGCTTAAAAAATAAAGCTGGACACACATCTGCACCCAGAAGGTTCTGTCCAGCCAACGATTGATCAAAGATTGTCTACACTTAAAATTATCAAAAAAATATTCTTATCCTAGGTGGTCAAGGGAAAATGACTCTTTCCTCACGGCTTGTTACGAACAAGGAAACCTTGATTCCGCCTTCTTGCAGAACCTTTATACATCTCTCTTCTTTTTAGCTCATCACAGATAATGAGCTCACAATCTCTCGAAGTTATTAAAATTTTTCAATAGTTGGTAAAGATGAAATCTCATTATTTTTGAGTAAAACCTCCTATTATTATAGAACATCTGTGCTTTAGTCAATGCCGCTGATTATTTAAGAGGAATTCTGAAATCTAGTCAGGTTATCACATGATTCTTTCACATCCAAATTTTGTAAGGGTTTGATTGAATCCATGTTCGAATATAGTGAAAAATAACGGTAAGCGAAGTCGTGATTTGGATGTGAACAAATAAAGCTTTAAAGGTGAAAACTTTACAAGGATTTAACATGCGTTTTGATAATATATGCATGATTGATGTGTCCAATAAATCAAGGGAAGATTTCAAGAAAGGAGAAAAAATGAAAATGCGATCACTGGTAACAGGACTGATAGTCATAGTTCTCTCTGTGACGTTGGTCGGAAAGGCAATTGCTGCTGGAAGTTTCAGTACATACAATATGACGATTCCTAAACTTGGTGGATCAAACACAACCAGCAACGTTACAAAAGTAAGTTCTTCTGATAAAGCAGTGGTTTGTAGTGACCAAATTGGGGGAGGTTACACACTCAACGCAAGGATCGAGCTTCTTAACGGCAGTGTCGCCGCGGGTTATCAATCTATCAGTAACGACCAGCGAAGGGAATATACACTTAACCCTTCAACGGCAGGGTCTTCATATCACGCTCGCATCGCCACGACAATATTTATACCTGTTGACGTTCAAGCTACCGGGTGGTGGAGCCCAGATAATCCCGGAAGTTGTGGTTTCTAGCAGACCAAGTAATTAAGAGCAAGTATGGGAATGTATATATTACGTCCATATTTGCTCTTCTTTTATTTTTTTGAAACCTAAGGATTAATATATGTTTCGAGAAGAGTTGAAGCGTGCATTCATAAATTATGGATTCTTAGCAGCCGTTGTAATCGGTCTACTGGCGCTCAGCCAAGGTTTGTCCGATTATTTATCTGGCCCACCAATGACCTCGGAGTATTTGTCAAAATTACCACTCTTTTATAATAACTCTTATGATGCATTTATATGGTCACAACGAGGGATAATTGGATTGCTCGGGCCATTACTGGCAGTTCTACCTTTCTCCGATTCTTATCTGAATGATAGAACCTCAGGATTCTTAAGAAATATATTGAGCCGATCATCATATAAGGAATATCTTTTTGCAAAATATTGTTCCACGGGCTTATCCGGTGGGTTTGCAATAGCAATTCCCATGACTATTTTTTTCCTGGTTATGAACATTGTGTTTCCCCGGGGTATAAATATAAATCCTTATGAACTACGAATTATATCCACGCCAGAGGCTTTAGGGCCATTTGGATATTTTTATCAAAATAATCCTGACTTATATATTTTTTTGTTAATCGGATTGGGATGTATATTTGGTATGGTTTACGCAATTCTGGGATTGTCCCTTTCAATGTTTATAGAGAACAGGTATGTTGTGCTTGCCACCCCCTTTGTGCTTTTTATGATAACGCATTACTTATTAGCGCTTTTCAGGCAGCCCGAATGGTCACCGTTATCAGCTCTAGTTCCGCATTGGTTAATCGGAATAACATGGATTCACATAGGCATTAGCTTGGGAGGGATCTTCCTGGCTAGCTCAATGGGCTTTTTCCTGGGTTCTCATGTAAAAGAAGTGAGAGCCTGAGATTATGCATTTCTTTTTCATCCCCACAGGTTATATATTTTCGGAAATAGAGAAGGGACAATGACGGACCGAAATTCTGAGATTAGTAGAACGGCTCGTTTCGTTTGGCTCCAAATGACTGGAAAAATCATCCGCAAGAGGTGGCTCATCCCTGTTCTGATCGCGCTATTAATTGGATCAAATGAAACCAATCGATTTGTATTGCAAAGAACCGTTTATGGTAATTCATACAACGTTTGGGATATTTTATTTTCAGTTTTTTCGAATAGTAACTATCTTCTATTCGTTTTAAATAACATATTTCTATTTTTAATCTTTGATATCACATCTGAATCAGAATTTGGTCAAACCCTCATATTAAAGTTAGGTTCAAGAGAAAAGTGGTGGGTAAGCAAAGTCGTATTACTTGGAATTTCTGTAATCTGCTTTGCCACAATCAATATTGCCATTGTTTTTGGAATTACAAGTTTTAGTTTTTCTATTCAGGAAAAGTGGAGCTTAGGGGCACAACTTGTTCCTGAAAACTCATATTTATCGGCAGGAATGTTGGCTACTCTTCCATTTCCACTTTTTATAAGATTATTGAGTTTATTGAATCTTGGTTGGTTTGGTTTGGGTCTTTTTACATTGGTAATATCAACATTTTCGCGCCGCAGTATAGTCGGCTTTCTGGCAGGTGTCGCACTGAATTTTGTAGGATTAATTATCTATAAAGGTTCGTTTTCACCTGCTATCACAAGTCTCTCTTTTCCACAACACATGATTCTGAACCTCCAATATGCAAAAATGCAGGAATTACTTCCAGTCAGTTCTTTTCACTTCGCCCTACTGTACTGGTCATTTTGGATACTGCTATTGTTACTTTCTGGAATGCAATTAGGTAAAAGGAAAGACTTCTTTGGAGGTGCCCATTTGCGATGAAGAAACTATCGATTATAAGGGTCATTTCCTTCAATTTACATACATCTACTCGCTGGCGTCTCGCCTTTTTATTTGGTTTGTTCTTTGTTCTTGAAGGTTGGAAAATCGCAGCAGACTACACTTCTTCCTTCAAGAGTGTTGGCGATTTCTATTTTCTTTTCTTTAGTGGGCCAGGAAATGGAAGTTTATCCCTGATTGAAATGCTCGTATGGTTTATCCCTCAGATGCTTTTTTATTTTTTAATTGGCGATATGGCTTATGACGAGTTGTCACAAAGAGGTTCTGTTCTATTGCCGATCCTTGGTTCTAGATGGGGATGGTGGTCAGGTAAAGTTCTTACCCTCTTCGTTTTTTCATTAATTTATGTGACAGGGTTGATACTGACAATTACTTTAGGATTGAGTTTTGTTAATCCAATTTATCTAAATAGTTTCAACAGTTCGGTGACTCTATCTAGTTTATGGCCAAACAGCCAGGATTTTTCAGGTGGGCAACTTATTTTGCTCATCTCTCTACTGTATATTTCTTCTATGCTTGCATTAGGCTGCCTTCAAATGACATTTTCGTTATTTTGCAGAAGATCGATTTATAGTTTTTTGTTAATAATTGGCATTTTGTTGGTTTCATGCTTTATAAGTATTAATCACTCCTGGTTAGTTCGGTGGCTTCCTGGGACACAAACCATGCTAGTCCGACATACATTCATTGATGTCACGATACCTGACTTTTCTTTTCTGTGGTCAATTTTATATAATACGACGCTTATTGCAGTCTCCGTAATTATTGGTTTTTGGATTGTAAAAAGGCTGGACATCACTCGCTTCCATTCAAAAAGTTGAATGGGGTCAACCTAATTTTGTACAACCAAGGAGTAATAAATGGCTTCGCAAAAATCAACATTCCATAAAGATGCAATTTCTGTAACAAATCTATCTAAACAGATAAGAGGGAGGGTAATTCTAGAGGATATTAATTTTAGAATCCCTGTCGGGTCAATCGCTGGAATTATTGGTCATAATGGTGCTGGAAAAAGTATGCTATTGCGAGTGATAAGTGGATTAGTCTTTCCAACCTCGGGCGAAGTTAAGATTTTTAATGAGATCTTGGGAAAGGATATTGAATTTCCAAGAAACACAGGTGCATTAATTGAAGAACCTGGTTTGCTATCTCAGTATAGCGGATATGATAATTTACTTTTGCTATCAAAGATTCGTAACTTGATTAATAAAGATAATATTAAGGATACGATTAAGTCAGTTGGTTTGGATCCAGATGATAAGAGACCGACAAAGAGTTATTCAACTGGCATGAGGCAACGATTAGGAATTGCGATTGCGATAATGGAAAACCCTGACCTTGTTTTACTCGATGAACCAAGTTCTGGTTTGGATCCAGAAGGAATAGAGAATATTCATCAGTTGTTACAGAAACTAAATGAAAAGGGAATAACCATTCTTCTTACTAGCCACAGCTTAGAAGAGATCAACTTATTGACTAACCTTGCTTTTGAGATGAAATCAGGAAAATTATTTCCATTACACTAATGACTTCATATTTCATGGAATTTTGGATTTTATCAATGCCGGACAGGTCTCAATAATCTCTATCAGGTTTAGGTGGTTTTTTAGATCATGCAAGCAATAATTAGTTTGCAGGTTTAAGATAAATCTGAATAATACTACCCTTCCCTAACTCACTTTTTATTTCAATCCGGCCATAGTGGAGAGCAATAATATGGGCCGTGATTGCAAGACCTAATCCCTTACCATTTTGATTCGCTGTCCCTGCTTCTGCGCGATAAAAGCGTTCAAATATATGAGATTGCTGGCTTTCTGAGATTCCTATACCGTTGTCTTTTATCTCAATAATGACTTGATTGTCAGCTTTGTGAGCGGATATTTCAACATAACCGCCGGGATGATTGTAATGGATTCCATTCTCGATCAAATTTGCCACGGCGCGATTAAATAATACGGGGTCGCCTTTTACCTCAAGCTCAAGGTCTCCACTCATTTTGAGTTCTACATTTTCTCTTTCTGCAATTGGGGTTAGTTCCTCGAGTATTTCTTCGAATAGCACTCCCAGAATGATTGGACGGCAATCGATTTCTCTTTCGGCTTTGGCCAATAAGAGCAAATCTTCCACTAAGCGTTCAAGCCGAGTGATCGAGCGCTCGGCTGTGGCAGAGAAATCTTGATAATCTTCAAGCTTTGCTTGGGGACTGGAATTCAATACTTCCAGGTTCATTCGTAAGGAGGTCAAAGGAGTGCGAAGCTCGTGAGCGAGGTTGGATATAAATTCGCCTTGATCCTCGAAGTTTGTTTGTAGACGCTGAAGCATACGGTCAAAAGAATCAGCAAGTGTCTTGATTTCGTCACTCTCTCCCTGATAATTCAACCTTTGATCCAAATTCTGAACGCTGATTTGTCGAGCAGTGTTACTTATCTGAGCCACCGGCTTCAGGGATTCTTTTGCGACTAGTCTTGCAGCAAAAAAACCGATGCCTGTGATCACGATCAATCCAATCCCAGATAATACCCGAACCATAAGAAGAGGATCCGCTCTTGAAAAACCGGTATCGTGCCAAATAGTATATCCAGCCGGCCCTGGAGTTTCAGCCAGGACAGTAATAGGATTGCCATTGGCGTCTACTGTATTTATAAGTATTTGGGTGTCTGGAGAGCCGACTTCGCGAGTGATGAAAATTGGGGCAATCAAATTGACAAAAATGACTAAAAACAGACCAATAATAAATACAACTCCACTAGTTAACCAAATAATTCGCTGACGCAAACTCAAAGTTTCTAATTTCTGTTTACTCATTTGCGTTTTCTTTATTGTTTTTACTTTCTATTGATTCATGTTCTGATTGGACAAATCGGTAGCCAGTACCAATGACTGTCTCGATATACTTAGGCATAGTGCTGTCATCGTCGAGCTTTTCACGCAGCGATTGTATATGAACCCGCACTGTGTTTGAGAAAACGTTAGTCATTGTGACCCAAACATGTTCAAGAAGTTCTTCCTGACTGATCACTTCATTTGGATGCCGCATCAAATATTCCAGAATGCCAAATTCTTTTCGGGTTAACTGAATCCTGTGATCTGACTTCCAGACCACTTTCTCTATAGGATCAAGAGAAATTTCCTGAATCCTAAGAATTGGCTCTCTTGTGCGCAGATCACGGCGTAATAAAGCTCGTATTCGAGCCAGTAATTCTTGTAAGTGAAATGGTTTGATTAAATAGTCATCTGCTCCATAATTTAAACCGGTGACGATATCTTTTTGTTTCCCTCGTGCGGTAAGAATGAGAATTAATAGCGGTGAATGTTTCTCTCGTGTCAAACGGCATATATCAAGTCCATCCATATCCGGCAAATTTAAATCTAACACTAACAGATCATAATCATTGACTGCTAAAGCTTCAAGCGCTTTGTTCCCATTTTCAGCAACATCAACAGCATACCCATCCCGTGATAATCCAATGTGAAGGGCATTGGCTACATCTTTTTCGTCTTCAACCACTAATAGTTTCATATATCTACCTAACTAAGGAGTATAAGTCCATTTCTCTGAAGAAGTCGCATTATCAAGAGAGCCCATTGAAGAACAATCGGTATTGCATACAACCGATGTTCCACCATAGCTTGTATTCTGGTAATGATAGAAGTAATTGCAGTTTGAATACCCTCTTGCTGAAGAGACTCGATTGTCCCAACCTGATGGCATTGAAGAAACACTATATTGTGTAGAACTAGAGCACCCACTTCCACTCACTACCCAGGTATAAGAACTACCAGCAAAATTGGTACTATCCCAATCAATACCGATCACCACCTGGCTGCTTGACGAACTTACTCCATTGCTGGAATTCAAGGCTTCATCAGTGACTGTTTCTGGTTGAGTTGAGCTATTGAGTTGGACTCGACCATTCGTAGCCGCATAAATTGAATCACCAAAATTATCAAAACATTCTGCCTTGATTACCCTTGAAGAACCATTACTTCCCTCTTCAATTGGGGCAATTAAGGCATAACAATGTTGCCCATTATTGTTTATTTCTGTTGGGCTTGCCGCAGTGAGAAACAAAACGAGAAAAAGTCCTCCAAGTAATAATAACAAACTACTCTTATTATTCATTGATTATCCTCCCGATGATGATTTTATATACTAAATCATACCAGCCCCAGTGTTAAATCTTTATAAAGTTTTAACATTGGGTTTTAAAGAATAATGGAATTGCTCAAAATCACAAACTTTACAAAGATTTAACACCGGTTTTGGTAATATACATTCTAGATGCTATTTCGAAAATAGACAATTGATTGTAAAAAAGGAGCAAACATGAAAAAGCTAGCTTTCCTAGTATTGTTGATCGTCACCGTTTTATCCGGGACGTTAGTTGGAAAAGCAATTGCCTCTAACGGTTTTGATGCATACTCCATGACAACTCACAAGATTGAAAATGGAAATTTAACGAATAAGGTTACCGACCTTATTTCTTTTACTTCACAAAATATCGAAAATGAGAAAAATAATGATTCCAAACTCGTCTCAATTAATAATGTCAGTGATAATGTCATAGATTCATCACCTTCTACCGACGAGGAAATTCTTCAGGAATTGTCTCGGTATAAAGACTTGGAGAACACCTATCTAATGCAACCAGGCTGGACATCAATAACATTTGACCAATATGACCTCCTACCATTGAATAGTCCCAAACCCTTACCATCACAATATCGAAAAGAGTTCTGGAGCCATTTTGATGGAAATCAAAAGGTGACCGAGCAGGTGGATTATCTTATTTCTTCCGAAACCGGTAAGGTCCCATTAGGGGTATTTGTGAATGGCGAATTAACCTCCCTGTGGAATGATGGTCAAAAAGTAAAAAAGGATCCTTATACACCGGCTTACGATTTATACCTTGTGAACAGCATTCAGACTCTTGTTGAAAGTAACTCCCCACTTGAATTATCCTTCAAACAGGAAATATTGGCTAATCAATCCGTATCCTTGATTGAACTCCGCACTCAGTTTTCCACAACAGACAAACAATGGATCAATATTCAATTGGACAAGCCGGTATGGGGGCAATACGAGAAGTTCACTTTTAACTCTCAAACAGGATTATTGTTGAAATATGAACATTATTATGTTCTGGATGATATGTCTTTGGTTCTTTCATCAGTAACAGATAATTTCGAATACAGCGTAGCATCTGAAGCGCCATCTGATGTCACTAATCTAATTGCAACTGGAGGAAAATAACATGAAAAACAAGATATTTCACGCCCTTATGGTTGCAATGGGTATCTGCTTTTTGCTTACTGGAACTGTTTTCGCTGCAACGTATACGCACATCGGACCAGGTAGCACTGTTGGTGGGGTAAATGTTAGCACCAGTTCTTATATCACAACCAGCTCCTACAGTTTTCTCACTCAAGGGAACAGTACAGCTTGGTCTTCGATCAGCCGGATTGGTGGGAATACATTTGCTTCTCGTGAATGGTGTGGTGGTTCTATTAGAAATTCTGCGAATCATGGAGGGTGGGTGGGTTATAACGTCTCTTCAAAAACGATAAATGGCGGTTTGGTCTGGGGGGCTCGATGTACGGATCAATCTGGTAGTACTGCTGCTCAGCATGATTTTTCAAACGCTGGCGAAACGTGGCAGCCATATTTTTACTCACCGTTAGATCCAAGACCATGACAAATAAAAACCGAAATCGAAACAATCAACCTAAGGAGAAAAGAATGAAAACTCACAAATTGCAACCAATTCTTACTTTGACTATTTTGGCAGTTTTGGTTCTTACCCTATTGCCAACGAACTCTGTATTTGCTGCTACTTGTACTGGTTCAGGATGTAATGGGATAGACCCCCAAGGTACAACTTGTTGGAACGATGCAACTATTGCAAATTGGGCTTGGGGGTCTGATGGTACGATGAAAAACAGAAATATGTACTCACCAGGCTGCGTTTCCAATTGCTCATACACCCTATATCCAACTGCAACATATCTCGCTGCTGAAACTGTAGGTGTTTTTAGATATGAGGCTCCTAGAACATATACCTACGTTTGGAACAGTATGTGGGATGGGAGTGGATTAGTGTGCGCGCGCGGATATAAAGGTTCCTCCCAAGGAAACTACGATATCTATTCCAACAGCGTGTGCGCATAAATAATTAACCTAAATATGAAAAAAAGGAGATTTACGATGAAAAAGCATTTTCTTTTTTTGGGAATTGTAATTTTCGCAACAGCATTGAGTTTTGCTTTGTTCAATTCTCTGACGAAAGCACAAGCAAACTCCAGTGTTCTGTCCGCCAATAATAATATAGCCTTACAGAAGGTCGAAATCCATCAGAATGACATTCAAGCTGAACTCTGCATTTTCTTGCCATCACTCGAACAGTGGGGCCCTTACGCTACCCTAATTGTAGATGGAAAGGTCATTTCAAACAGCGAGGTGGCATTGATTAACGCCAAAGATCCGAATACGGCGAAATCTCAAACCAGATGTTATCAATTTACATTCCCTGTCACTGTGACAGAAAAGATGTCCAAAACAGCGGTATTAAAGCTGGAAAAACTCACAGCGGATTATCAAGGTGGCTTGTTGACAGAGACTGGTTTAGTGGCGATTAAAAAGCGACTTCAAGAAACTCAACCCCAAATTGATTTTACTGTCGTCATCGAAAAAGGTAAGGGCGGGGGTGGTGCCTATATTCAAATTCTCGCTAAACCAGACGGTATGAGTGATGACCAGGCATTCCAATTGATCCAACAGGCATCGGTTGAAGAGGTATCAGAAAATTGGCAAGAAGTAGTCGATTTACATTAAACTAAAGAAAAAAAGACTATCTGGTGGAGGCTTTTTACTACCTTTACTGGGTAGTCTTTTTCATTTTGTAATATTCTCATACCTGAAAGAAAAATGATGAATAATCGAACGATTCTTTACAAACAAATTTCTCTCTGCTTTTCCATCGTAATCTTTTTGACTGGTTGTGTTGCCGAGCAACAATCGACTAATACCCCTGCAACCCAAACATTAATTTCCACTACTATCAAAACTACCCTACCAGATGTAACCGCTACAAAAATATTCTCTACTCAAACACTGGTTCCAATAAGTGAACAAACGTCGGCGCAAGACAAGGCATCTTTCGTTAGCGAAAATTATCCCGATAATTCAATTTTGAAACCCGGTCAGGCATTTACAAAGACTTGGCAGATAAAAAACATCGGCGCTTCTAATTGGACCACGAATTATCATCTCGTGTTAATTGCTTCTCCAGAAGGGAATTCTTTAGGAGCTGTTTCCCAGATTAGTTTCCCGCAACAAATCTCCCCAGGAGAGACGATGTTAATCTCTGTTCCTTTGGTTGCACCTCAAAAAGAGGGGGCTTATAGTGTTTATTGGTCAATTGTTAATGAAGCAGGAGAAACAGTCGAGGTTAATGGTGGTAATTTATGGATAAAGATCAAAGTCAGTAATTCAGGACAAACTTCTTCGCCAGTTTCAGGCAGTAAGACATCTACAAATGGCGTGACTTTTACAATAACAAATTTCACATCTGATTCACAGAGCACAACAGTGAATCTATGCCTTTCGGTATCTTTGCATACATATTCATTGGATAGCAGTCCAAAGTTACTTATCGATCAAGTACAGGTACCTTTTGTGTCTGGGGGCAGTGACTTTCCAAGCGGGCCGGGGTGTATGGTGGTTACCTACCAGACAGGTGCGAAAGATATCGATCAGGCTAACGATGTGGAGTTGATCATCGATGGTAGCCTTCGAATGTCTCCTCCACCAGGTGATCCGAATGTGGCTTGCCAGACTGCCCGCCAAAAACTAATTACCGAATATCCAGATATTGATTTTCAATGTAATTTCAGCATGGCAGGTTATTATACCGGCCTCAAATTGCCTAACGGAATGACACAGACACAGGCAGACTCACTAATAACAGACACCATCGAGGGGGCGATTTACGGGCCCTGGACGATAAAAATTAAATGAGCACCACATCGAAAAAACCTTTTTGCATCGCCAAGACGCTAAATATTTTGTTGATTGTCTGCTTTGTTGCTTCTGGATGCAAATATCAATGGGTAAAAGATCCTTCTATTGAAAAGACACCAACATCCGTAAATAAAGGCAACATAGATGTAGAAATCAACTGGGTTTACCGAGATGGAGACCGCCTGGGAATAGAAATCTTTGTGAAGAACTATCCCCTACCCCAAGAAGCCACTCTACAATGCCCACTTACTCGTATTGATCTAGAGAACGGTGGGAAAAGCTATCTACTCTACAGGAATCCTGATCAGATCTCCCTAGATGAGTTTTATAAGATCAAAAGCCATAACAATTGGTATTGTGAAATAAAAAGACATCAGAATGGATTTGCCGATTTTCTTTTTAGCCTGACTCACTTTACTGAAGATCACTCTCTCCCGGATGGCACCAATAACTATAAAAATGACCCTCTGCCAGAATTATTTGATACTACTAATGTTCTCATCGAATTAGGTCAAGTTAAAGCATTAATCGGGTCACAGGCAGTCATTGTCTTACCCCCGCAGAGTTCTTTTCTGCTCAATGTAAAAAATGCCGAAATTGATGAAAAACTCACATGGCAGAAATCACAGAAAATAGTTGGGGATGGCATTACCATTCAGTTAACTCGAGTAGCCATGAATCCATCAGTATCCTGGCTGAATGCTTGTATCACGATTCCAGATAATCACAATTGGATTCCTCAGGCAAAATTAGAATCAGTTGGAAATTTTGCTTATTCTACAGACTACTTACCTACATACCCTGCATACCCATCCACCCCTTTCCAGAGTAATCAGAGATGTTTTACATTTACCATCCCTTATAGCAATTCAGTTGATTCTCCACCGCCAGTTTTTCAAATAGGAATTAATCAAGTGATAATTGATAACACTAATCCTGGACAGGTGGAGATGAAAGATTGCGAAGCTGTGGGTAGAGAAATTGGAGAACTGAAAAGTATTCAGATTAACTGCTGGAAATTTGAAACGAACGGTCAGCCACAACACTGGTTTCAAGTGGTTTCTTATCCAGATAATATGACCTACCAAGAAGCATACGACATTGTCGAAACCGCATTTACCAACACAATAGTTGGCCCATGGATGTTGTCCATTGATTTCCAACCAGCTATGACAACCTCACCTACTTCTCACCCACCGGTAGAAAAGCCAGAAGAATTAATCGACGTTATACAATCCACGCCATCACCTTAGCCATCAGCGTAAATTGTTCTTGGAATTTTAAAAGTACCTTACTTCCCTGGAAAAATATGAACCAACAAATGAAGTTTAAAACAATTATTGGTTAGGTGGAATAAATGGCCACATCATGCATTTCCTTAAAAAGTTTTACGGTGTTCAAACAATTGAAAGACTTTACAAAAATTTAACACCTGATTTGCTATATTTATATTTAGATGGTATGGGAACCAACTTAATTTAGTGGGAAAAGTCAGGACAATCACGAATGACTGGTATGAATGATGGACAAAGCATTTCTGGAAAATAGGCAAAGACAATGTTTCTCTTGTGAATAGAACGGAGGTAAATAATGAGAAAGAATAAAAACTGGGTTCCAGCACTCTTGGTGCTTCTAGTGATTGTGTTCGGTTTCGTGATCTACACAGAAGCTTCAGCACAAGCGCCAAAATGGCTAGGTTGGCTAATCCCTTCCGGGCAAGATCCCGCCGCGCCTGTTCAGGTCCAAGAAGCACTTGTTCCTAACCCAATCAGCGTACAATCTTACCCCACTACGAGCGATCCTATTTCAACAAGCTATCTGGAAATTCAACAGGTTATGGAGAAAAACAATACAGAGGCAATAACGCTCTTGGCACCTGGCCTTTTGCATATTTCCAAGGAAAGGCAGATTTTCTCCAGCAATTCCGCTACTTTTGCAAACGGCGAGTTCATTCCAACCTTCGAAAAAATTGATGAGTGGTATCAACTGGGAGAAGGTGGTCAGGTGATTGCATATGTAAGCATCACAGACACTGGTGATCCTGCAACCACCCAAACGGTCGTTTATAAGGACAAGAAGTTTACGAACCTTACCTTCCCCAATCTGGCCAGTACCGAACCCGAGGATTTCTTCCTAAAAACACTCGACTTTGGTTTTGCGGATATCTTTTCGGGAGAGAAATCAGCTGATCTTGTCGTGAGTAAAGAAGGAAATGAAACCAACTTTTCCATTACGACTCCAATAGACAACCCAGAAGTAAATCCTAAAGGAGTTAGTTATAGCGCGATCAGGGAAAACTATAGCATTTCAAATGATACTGGGCTGATTAGGCAGATCGGGCGCGATTATATCGATCTTGAGGGAAATGAGGTCCAGGCTTTCACCATACAAATTTTCGGCATTGAGCGAATTGAGGCCTTTCCTGAAGACATAAACGCACTTTTTGAGTGAAGGAGACAAAATGAAAAAGAGAATTCTACTCATTTTCCTCACAGTAGTTCTTTGCTTGGCAACAGTTACTGTAGTACGAGCTGCCTCATCAAATTACCACAACATTACCACGATTACCTACAACAATAGAATCACCGATCAAGGGAACTATCGTTGGAACGGTGGCTACTCTATGAGCACATCCCCGGTGACATATATGGATCAATTAGGGCTAACGTACTGGCAAACCTATTGCAGTTGTAACTACACTATCGATTACGCATCAATCATAGAATACGATAGCAGTTATAGTTGGATGATGGGATATAACATTTCATCAAGAGCGGATGGTATGGCCCAACTAAAGTCCAATTGTTCCGGTCAAACTCTCAGGGGGCATGATTACATCCAATACTACTGGCAGGATTCCGGTTACGCCGGAGATGGCGGTACGCTCAATACTGCGTCAATCATGACTTATCCATAGATTGATTGTTAATTACTAACGCAAAGCTAATGAAGACTGGATTGGAAAATGCCATTTCTAGTTACGGAGGTGATTAGAAGTTAAAAATATATCATAGAGTACAACTATTGAAAGCTTTTTCAAACAACAACATAGATAAACTCAAAAATCAGGATGGAAGGGGACAGGTGAATGTAATGAGGAATCAATTTTTCAAAAACAGAGTCATAACTATCGCCATGGCGTTACTGGCAGCGTTGGTCATGGTCACTCCTGTAATGGCAAACAGTAGCGGCTGGTATTTTCTCGCCTATTACGATGGCCGAATAGTGAATGGTCACGACAATGGGGTCTTTCACCAGATGAATGCTGGGTATTTAACAATCGCCGGGACTCTCGAAACTACTGCAATATATGGATCACCCAATGGTGATCAGGGATGGACTTTTGAAGTGTGGAAGGATACTTTTATTCATCAAAAAATGTGTGGAGTTGGAAAAGTTGCCGCACCCGCAAGTTGGGGAGATACAGTTTCTTTTAGTTATGGATGCACTAACGTATCCTCGGGGAGCTATTTCATGAAAATCTGGAGAGCAGAAACGGACAATCGTGAAGTAGAGGGGTGGGGTACGCTAAGCACACCATAAATAGTATCATTAGTCTCGAGGATCAATGCTACTATCGATCCTCGAGAGACCTCTTTGAGAGGAACAAAAATGTATATATACACTAGCAATCTAGGTATTCCCATGCTCCCAATAGTGTTATTGGTGTTAATTGTGATTCTATTCAACCAATGGAGGCGAAAACAAAATCTTCCATATATATTTTTCTTTACACTGTTCGTTGTGTACTTAATATACGGGATTGACAAGGTGCTTTTTCCCATGGAAATAAGTGGATCATTCTCGGATGCAATGAGGCATTTACCGATATTGTCTTCGGTAAATTTTGTACCGTTCTACTTCGGTCAATTTGGGTTAACCGCAAGTGGATTAAAATTCTTGTTTTACAACATTCTTCTAACTATGCCTTATGGATTTGTTATAAATTTCTTAACAGGGATGAATGCTAAAAAAATAGTTAGAATTTCTATTTGCCTTGGATTAGGACTTGAGATGGCGCAACTTCTGCTGTCTCTTGCATTGAGATACCCTTACCGTGTAGTTGATATAAACGATGCAATATTTAACGCATTTGGAGTTCTATTGGGTTATGGCTTATTCAAGTTGTTTGCACGACTATACATGTTGGTAATAGGACAAGTCACGAATAACAAAGACAGATTGTTATTATATTTACATGATGTGGTCCATCAAAAAATAAGAGAAGAAGACATTGATAGTTTTGTACTGAATTCCAAAGAATAGGGTTTATATCCATGGCGAAAGTAATCGTTCTTACGTCATAGGTGAAGTTATAACTTTTGCTTCATGCTAACTATTGTAAAACCATTTATTATCTAATTAAGCAAGATCAAAAATATAACCGAAAAAGAGAGGGTAAAATGACAAAAAAGGATTGGCTTGTTTTGACCACATTTATTGTTATTTTGGGGACGATTGGAGGAATTACATTTTTATCTAACGTAATCCATCTCCAATCTGTCAACGCGTCAACCGGTGTTGAAGAAGCATTAACATTTACTTTGATCAGCCATAATAAATGGGAAACTGTATTGGGGGACGCCCATTTTACATTTTATGGTCCCCGGGGTGAAACACAGACTTATGTTGATAGATTCGTAATATCAAATCCAAATAAAGCATACATTGAAAGCATCAGCCTGGATGGGAAAGGTCAGAACACTGCCTGGATCAGTGATGGTGTCAAGATATATTCGCTGGATGAATCTTCAAAAATTTACCAAATAGTTGATCTTCCCCAATTTAGCCAGAACTTTTCGAAGTTACCTGAACAACTATCTGAGGTTTCGTCAGATACAGTCTACCATCACCCATTCGCTATGGTCATTCCCTTACCCATAAGAGATTACCTTTATCCACAATGGTTCCCTCAAGGCGGAGGAACATTTACATTATCAGGGGAGGATATCGTTCTCGACCGGAAAACATGGGTGGTTGAGCGAGAAAAAGAATTGGATTTCACAAAAGCCTGGATTGACAAACAAACAGGGGTGATTTTGAAATATACGCAACAAGTTGCTGGAATTCCTTTTCTTGAAGTTGAAATCACCAATATTAAGTATGATGTTCCAATTGATATCGACATATTTTCGCCAGCAATTGGATATGTGCCAGAAATTGAGCGCTAAGCAGTTAATACAACAGATCGGAGATTAAAAATGAAATCCATAAAAATAATTCTGAACTTAATATTGATTACATTAGTGACGTTTTTAATTGTTTTAGGCTTATCAATGTTCTTTGTCAAATATATAGTTGATGCATATGTACCACCATATGTGCTTACGGATGGGTCTCTTTATCACACAGGAGGCACTAATCCCGGGCTTAATGTTATCGCAAATGCAGGCTGTAGAGGGACTGGATATAATTGTAGATATTTAAACCAGGTATCCTCGAATGCAAGTTATTATGGGTGGATCCCCGGATTAAGTGATATAGTGAACTGGTATGCTTACGATCCAACTATTGGACAAGCTGCGGTCAAATATTATGTATCTAATAATCAAGGAGATAATTGGAATCAAGTTATGGATCAAAGCAATGCCAGTAATAAAGGTACGTTTGTTTATATCGGATACTCAGATACTGTACCAAATTCGGGTTCTATTTTCGATTTGGGTAATGCATGTGTTAGTGGGTGGGGATGTTATAGTTATCCTGTTTATTGGGATGACATGGGATATACAAGATAAATTCAAAACTCAATCAAAGTGGGAAGAAATAAGTACGCCTGTTTCTTCCCACTTTTCATTTATTAGGAGAATATCCTTGAATGCATAACTGCTTTTTTATAAAAAGATAACAAAAAAATCATGGAAAGGATTAACCACTGCAGGAAAAACTCTGACCATATTTTCACCAGATTGCATTTCATTTTCGGTGTATGAGATAGCTTACCGTTTCATAAGATTAGATAAACAAAAAAGGAAATTTCATCATCTAGATTTAACGTAATTAACAATTTAAAAGGTAATAGTTTCTTAAAACAGCAAAGTAAGATAATAGAAAAACATCTGAAGCGTAAAAAGACGAGAGGTGTGTCTTGAGAAAAAACTATCCAGCCATTAAGTTCATTTCTTTAGTTCTGATTTCGACGTTTATCACATTTTTTACCGGGTATAGTTGTGTTCCCTTGAAATCAATCCCAACCAATTCATCAACACCAACAATTATCACCACCATGAATGCAACCGAAGTAATTGAAACCGCTATTCCATCAGCGCCAACCGGGGTTTCTGAATCTGAAAGGGTTAACGGTCAATTATTAATTTCATTAGATAATCAAAACAAGATGGTATTGTTTTCACTGGATGATAAAACTCAGCAACAAGTTTTAGATTTTACTCCCGGTTTAGTCTCGATTTCCAATGATGGCAGAAAGCTAGCCTATTTATCGAATGGCATCGTCTACGTTAAGAATTTAATCACATCTGAAACCGCTCAATTTGATTATGAAACCTCCGGGAATATAAATGGCAGAATGGCCTGGTCGCCTGATGGTACAAAAATCGGATTTGGGTGCTATTCAGAAACCAGTTATCATCTTGAATTATGTTTATTAAATTTAGAAAGCGGAGAACGCAAGGAATTAACGAATTTTCTTCTTAACGGATTTCAAAGCAATGATGGACAGGACGGTGTTATCGCTGGAAATTGGAGTATGGAGGGCACGAGGATTATTTTCCTTACACAGATATTTCCGGAAACTGGCGGACGTGCCAGAGGAATTATTCAGCTCTATTCAATTGAAGATAACAGTATCCGAACTATTTTGGATGAAGAAAAAGTACCAGATTTAATTCGTTTTGCAAACCCTTCTCTATCTCCGGATGGGAGCACTGTATTGTTTAGTGCTAAATTCGGAGAAACCTATGCAATTTACCAAGTCAATTCTGACGGTAGCTATTTAGAACCTGACTTGCTCATTTTTGTAATTATTCATCAAATCCAGGCGTAAAAAAGGGATTTTCAGGACACTAATGACCATTTGAAATAGATTAAAATAGATTAC
>PHBY01000010.1 GCA_002840735.1 Chloroflexi bacterium HGW-Chloroflexi-2 | reverse complement strand
AATTGGCAGCTATTTAGCCGCCTATTTTTTTTGTTTTTCTAAATATCCAATTAAATTGGTCAATAAGGGCTGTTTTTTTCTTCTTTTTGGACAGCCTCTACGTGATAAACCTGTTTGAACAGGTTTGAATCTATCAGCCTGTGGTTTTAACCACAGGCGGTGTGATCGACAGGTGCTATGGCCGACAGGTTCAGCGATCAAAAAGCAAAGTTTAGTAATCTGTTACAATTATTACAGACTAAAAAGGTTCACTGGTTCAAAAGGAGGAGAAAATGGAATACATGGTTATGTATATTTTGGATGATCCGGTATTAATGGAAGATCTAATCGAAACCTGGGTAGCTGGTGGTATTCGTGGAGCAACCATAATTGAGTCCACAGGAATGTACCGTTTACAACGCAAATTAATTCCGACGCAATATCTATATTCAAGCAATAAAACGGGTGAGAAAGACAATATCACCATTATGGCTATTGTAAAAGATCAGGCTACAGCAGAAAAATGTTTGGAAATAACAGAATCAATTGTGGGGGATTTGGATCATCCCAATACGGGAATATTTGCCGCCTGGCCATTGGGAATTGTAAAAGGCTTGCATGCACGTGGAAGCGGTGAACATCTATAAGATGTGTATTCAATCAACTCTAATCTGGTAAAACAAACCGTATTGAATGTAATGATCTCTCATACCATTGTTATCTTTCAGTATCTGGGGATGGGCGTTTTGTGGCGTTCCAATCCGCTTATCCTCTGGTGGCAGTAGATACAAATTCTGTCCCAGACATCTTTGTGTATGAAAATGAATTGAAACATTCGTATTTTCGCCGATGTTAGTTCGATAAATTTTACTGGTAAATTAAGAAAAAATTATTTAGGCTCTCATGATTTAAAGAGAGCCTTTTTTCATTAAAGACACTTCAGAAACCTGATCACCCTCCTTAGGTGAACCATACACAACTTTTTGTCAGGTGCGTCAGTCAGACGAGAACCATCTACCATCATTATATAAAAAGATACCACCGTCATCTGATACAATAATCAAAAGTTTTATTCCATTTGGATCAAAAACAAGGAGGAATGAATGAACTACATGGTACTCTTTATATTGGATGACCCCTTTTTATTAGAGGATGTGTTAAAAGCCTGGACAAAAGGAGGAATTCGCGGGGCAACGGTTATAGAATCGACTGGTTTATATCGCCTGACCCGTAAGCTTATCCCATTGCGTTATTTGTATACCAGCCGGGAAGCCAGCGAAAAAGAAAATGTGACCCTGATCGCCATCGTTGATGACCAGGCAATGGCTGAAAAGTGCTTACAGTTAACAGAGTCAGTCATTGGCGATTTGTCTGAACCCAATACCGGTATTTTTGCTGTCTGGCCGCTAACCATGGTCAAAGGTTTGTCTGCACTCGATCTGGCAAAGGAAGAGTGAGTATGGTCTGGGTATTATTTGTATCAACAGCGCTTGTCATTGTGGTAGCTGCTTATTTCCTGGCGAAATATGGTGATGTGATTGCCGTCCGTACCGGGTTGGGGGGAATGTTCATTGGCATTCTGTTGATGGCAGGCGCGACTTCCTTGCCTGAATTACTGACATCCATGGAAGCTGTTAAACAGAACTCCCCCAACATTGCTGCCGGAAACCTGATGGGTAGCAATGCCTTCAATATGGTGCTACTGGCAGTTCTGGACATGTTGCACCGTAGCCAGCGCATTCTGCGAAAAGCCGCTATGCGCCATGCTCTGACTGGCAGTCTGGCGATTATGATGATTGGTCTGGTGTTATATTTTATGGCAGCAGATATTCAGGTGAAAGTGGGTTTTGTAGGGTTGGATTCCATCATCATCATCGCCGCCTATGTTTTTGCCTTGCGTTTAATCTCCGGTGAACCGAAAGGGGGAAAAATGGCCAAAGAGGACATCCCCGATGACGTGCCCAAACTGTGGGTGGGTTTGCTCGGGTTTGCTCTTGCCGCTGGTGCTTTAGTCCTGGTTACACCACACATGGTAAGATCCAGCGTGGAGATTGCCGAGATTACCGGGTTGGGCACCACCTTTGTGGGAACGGCTCTGGTTGCTTTTGTGACCTCTCTACCGGAACTGGTGACCACCATCGCAGCTATTCGGATTGGTGCCAGTGACATGGCAATTGGCAACCTGTTTGGTAGCAATATGTTCAATATGTTTGCATTAGGATTGACCGACCTGTTCTACACCCAGGGGCGATTCCTCGGCACAATTGACCCGGCTTTCATGCTGGTGGGGTTGTTTGGCCTGCTGATGACCACCATTGGGTTGGTGGGTAACCTTGCCAAGCTGGAGAGGCGTTTCTGGTTCATAGAAGTTGACTCATTATTGCTATTTATCTTATATTTCTCCGGTATGTGGCTGTTGTATCAACGTGGAATGGGTTAATTTAACTCTTGACACAAATTAAGATGATTCTTGGTACAATTAGCCGATGGGCGTAACGTTGCAAGGAGGACTGGATGGATAACCCTGAGTGGTTGTTTCGTATTCGCAAAGACTTAGAAAAAATTACCGGGCAGGTGGCATGCGAAATCTGGCCGACCCCCAAAGGCAAACCCTATTTTAATTACCGCCTGGAGCACGTACGCCAGGTAGAACGTGATGCCCGCTGGCTCCTGCAACAGGTGGGTGGTGATGAGGATATCGTTCTGGCGTCTGTCTGGTTGCATGACCGCTTCCAACCACAGTTGGCAAAACCCGATCGACATGCGTTATTAGCTGCCAACTGGATTCGCGAGAATCTGGCAGAAACTGGCTTCCCCCAGGAGAAGATCAACCTGGTAGCATACGTGGTCGCGATGCATTCGAGCGAACCACAGTCCCTGCCGGAAGAAGATCACGATGCCCGGGTTTTGTGGGATGCTGACAAGCTTACCAAGTTGGGTCCATTATCATACACCAATATGATTGCTGTAATGCCCGCCTTCCCTGAACATGTGATGAGCTATGGCGAGATCGTTCGCATGGCAAAGGATGAACTGGATCGCCGCAAAGAATTGGTGGAGTTGTTTTACTTCCCGGTCTCCCGCAAACGCGCTGCCCAACGGGTGGCGGCTCAGGAGTGTTTCCTGAATCAGATGCGGCGCGATATCGCCGGGGTGTAGTTCGAGGGAAGAGGGGGAGTTACGAGGGTGGCAGTAGTGTGCTAACCTGTCCCATGGATTAAAATCCATGGATACTCAGGTTCAAACCGATTGAAATCGGTTGAGAGAAAACATCCTTTTCAAAGGTTTTGGGGGGAAAGGCTGGCAAAACAGAACCTGCTCTCCCCTCATTCCCACTTGAGAATATTCTCCAGAAAATAAGGCAGCTGCTTTTGCCACCAGGGCCAATCGTGGTTGACATCCTGTCCCCAGTAGTCGAACCAGGCGGGGATGCATTTGTTGCGCAGGATTTGTTCGAGGGTGCGCGCTTCGGTCTCCAGCCAGTATTCGTTGTGCGATTCGAAACGATCGATCTTGCCATAGTGGTGGGTGAAATATTCCACTACCCGTAGCAGTTCGTCGTAATTGTGTGTGCATGTCAGTGACGCGATAATACTCGGTCAGGTGGTGTTTGAGTGAATCGGGAAGCTGATTGTAAGGAGTGTCACAAATCCCCAACACGTTCACACCCACTTCGCGAAGTTTGATTACAAAGGGATAGTAGTTGCTGGGGAAGTGCGGCGAGAGATAAACGTAGTTCATAAATTTGATCATTCCTGTAAATAATTTACAAATTATATAACAAGATTGAGAATGAAGATCAACAAAATAGAGTCCTAAATTCACTGTTTGGACGACAAACCGCTATAATTACTTAATCTATACCGCACATCGATGATTAACAGACTTAGTGGAGGAAACAATGGAATCGCAATTTGTCACGATCCTGATCGCCATTGGGTTAATATTGTATGGCCTATTCAAAACAGGGAAACTGATTCAACAAATGCTCAAGAAATCTAAAAGCCAATCCTGGCAGATATCAAGCGCTGAGGTGATCAACAAACAGGTGATAAAGAAAATATCCACAAGATCGGGTGCCTCTTACTATCCCGAGATTGAATATCGCTACTCCGTGATGGGGCAACGTTTTGAGAAGACGATCTGGTTGGCCAAAAATTACTCCCGACAAAAAGCGCAGGAAAAAGTGGACAACGTCGGCACTACAATCGAAATACGCTATAACCCAAATCAACCCAAAGAACATGTCTCAGAGTATGATATTGTGAATTATGCAGATATTCTGCTGATCGTGATTATGCTGGTGCTGGCTGGTTTTATGCTATATCCATATCTCACAAACTTTACGCTTTGATAGTAAAATTGGTAGGATATACCAGCAAGAGGAGTTTGCAATGACACACAGGCACGCTATCGACTTTGACAACCGTGAGAAAAAATATGTACTGGTCGAGTTTCCCTATCCATCCGGGTCGGGATTGCATATCGGCCATGCCTTCACCTTTACCGGGGCGGATGTTTTCGCCCGTTTCGAACGGATGCAGGGTAAAAACGTGCTTTTCCCGATTGGTTGGGATGCTTTTGGGCTTCCGACTGAGAATTACGCCATCAAAACAGGCCGCAAACCACAGAATGTGACCGCGGAGAACACCGCCACCTTCCGCAGTCAGATGGAAGAGTTGGGATTGTCTTTCGATTACGAGCGCGTGGTCGATACGACAGACCCCACTTACTACAAATGGACGCAATGGATCTTTATTCAACTCTATGAAAAAGGTTTGGCTTACAAACAGGAAATGCCGATCAACTGGTGCCCGAGCTGCAAGGTTGGTCTGGCAAACGAGGAAGTGGTCAATGGCCATTGTGAACGCTGCGGATCCCTAACCACACACCGACACATCAGCCAATGGGTTGTGCGCATCACCAAATATGCTGACAAATTGATCGATGGGTTAGAAAAAACCGATTTCATCGACAAGGTCAAAGCCTCGCAGGTTAATTGGATTGGTCGCTCAGAAGGGGCACGTGTCCAATTCCAGCTGATAGGGGTGGATGAGCAACTGGAAGTTTTCACAACACGCCCGGACACTTTGTGGGGTTGTACATTCATGGTGCTGGCACCGGAACATCCCTTTGTAGAAAAATATTGCCTGGATCAACCAGGTGTTTCAGCATACGTGGAAACCAGCCACGGAAAATCCGACCTGGAACGCCAGGAAGTCAGCCGCGAGAAAACCGGTGTGTTCAGCGGCCTGATGGCAATCAATCCGGCTACCGGGAAAGAAGTGCCGGTGTGGATCTCAGACTTCGTGTTGCTCAGCTATGGCACCGGAGCGATTATGTCGGTGCCTTCGGGTGACCAGCGCGACTGGGATTTCGCCAGCAAATTCGGGTTGGAAATTCGACCGATTGTGCAACCAGTGAACGGATGGGACTTTAGCCAGGGAGCTTATGCTGAAAAAGATGCCATCATGATCAACTCAGGCCCGATTAACGGATTGACCGTGACCGAAGCCATCCCGGCTGCCCTGCAATGGCTGAAAGAACGTAACCTGGGTGAAGCGACCGTCTCTTACCACCTGCGCGACTGGATTTTCAGTCGCCAGCACTACTGGGGTGAACCGATCCCGATGGTCAATTGTGAAGATTGTGGTTGGGTACCGGTTAAATTTGAAGATTTACCGGTGGTATTACCAGATGTGGAGAAATATGAACCGACCGACACCGGTGAATCCCCGCTGGCGAATATCACTGAATGGGTAAACACCACCTGCCCGAAGTGCGGAAAACCCGCCAAACGCGAGACCGACACCATGCCCAACTGGGCTGGCTCGGACTGGTATTTCCTGCGCTTCGTAGACCCACACAATGATCAGACATTGGCCGACATGGACAAACTGCGCTACTGGATGCCGGTGGATCTGTACATCGGTGGCGATGAGCATAACACCCTGCATCTGCTCTATTCAAGATTTATCTACCAGTTCCTGCACGATATTGGCGCTGTGCCAGCCGAGATCCCGGAACCGTATTACCGGCGTATGTCGCACGGCGTTATTCTGGGGCCGGACAACCAGCGCATGAGCAAGAGCCGCGGCAATGTGATCGTACCGGAGGATATCATCCAGCAGTACGGAGTGGATGCTGCGCGTTGTTATATGATGTTCATCGGACCTTTCGATGCCACCATGGCCTGGAACGAACGCGCCTTGCAGGGTACCAAACGTTTCCTGGATCGTTTTGAGCGCTTGGTGGATATGCAGGTCAACACCAAAGCAGAGACCCCGCAAGCGATCAAAGCCTTGATCCACAAAGCCGTGGCAAAATGCCAGCACGACTTTACGAATTTTAAATTTAATACTGCGGTCGCCAAACTGATGGAGACATTGAATGGTATCTATGAACATGGTGGCGCGGTGAATCCGCGCGATCTGCGCATGTTGGTGCAGGCCATTGCCCCCCTGGCGCCTTTCTTTGCCGAAGAAGCCTGGACGAAGCTGGGCGGTATAGGCAGCGTGCACGCCAGCGATTGGCCAGTGGTGGATCCTGCCCTTATTAAGGAAGACACCGTTGAGATTCCCGTGCAGGTGAATGGTAAGCTACGCGGAACTATCACGGTTGCAAGAGATGCTAACCAGGAGACTGTTGAATCTGTCGCCAGAGAGACCGAGAGTGTGGCGAAGCATTTGAATGAGGGCGAGATCCGCAAGGTGATCTTCATCCCCGCGAAGACGATCAATTTTGTGGTGAAATAAAAGAGACAAAAAAATTCGGATGAAAATCCGAATTTTTTTATCTCGATTCAATATTAAGATTGACAGTATACTGACATTATAAATGCTATAATTTTTCATACGTCTGCTATGGATATAAGTATGGGAGGATTGAATGGCAAAATTGTCCAATTATAAAAAAATAGCAATTCTGCTTTTTTTTACTGGTGTTTATGCTTGCCTGTAATATGCCAATCGCTGAAATCGTTGATAATCCTTTGAATAATCCCACTACCGAAGAGGAAGATCAGGAAATCCAGCAGATCAACGCTGAAATAGACGGTAATTTTGAAGGGACACAAACCTATCACGTCAAACCATTCCCTGGAGCGATTAATTCAACCGAGTGTAAACCTGGCTATGAATTTGGTGACTGTTGGACCAGTAACACGATTTCGAGATTTAACGATGAAGAGGATTGGGACAGAAGTAAAATCGAAATTGAGGCTGTCAAAAACAATGTGTTTACCTATCATATTGTTATAAAAGAGAAACCAAACACATTTTGCAGGTTGAATGAACAGAATTTAGTGGAATGTGTTTATCTTGATACAGATGGATACACCGTCCGGGTTTTCAATGATCCACCTTATAACAAAAGTTTCCAACCTTACGTGCTAGATGAGCCGAAAACTTGTTACACCATGGTATTTGAAGAATTTGATCAGAATCAACGTCCGGTTTCCGAAGATGTCAAGTACATAGACATTAGTACACCACCTGATGAGGTGGAAATTACCCTGTGGGGTCCTATTCCGGCCATGTCTGTAACAAGTAATAAAACTGGCCAAACGTACCCAAATGGGGCACATGATGCTCTTTGGGACTTTCAGCCCAAGAGTATTGTGGATTGGGTGATTTCACTTCAACTTGATAGAAACGAAGAAAGTATTAAAGGAAACTTTTCAGGAACAGCTTTTTACAAAGTAGAAGATCCGTTGTATGTCATTGATGGTGAAGCGATTGTCATTGGTGTTCTCGATGGACCAGATTTTACAAGCGAAGAAAAAGGGGATGCCATATCAATAACAACTCCCATTAGAATGGATTTTACTGGTAAGGTGCACGAACCCAATCAATTTGCTGCTAGTGGGTCGGTCATAGATTACCTGGTTTATCATGATGTCGATTTTGAAATTAGAGTTTTTGGTACTATGAAAATTATCTCATCAAACTCCGAGACTGCTCGCATTGAATTAGAGGTAAATGATTGTGAAAACAGTAGATTCAGCTCAACAAATGATGGAGCACAACTAACCAAATGTTCTGTTCTTTTAGTCTGGGATAATGTTCAACTGAAATAAATAGTGTGCCTGTCTTCATCCACTGAGGTCACCTACTCACCCTAATTTTTTGTCTGGCTCATATTGAACAGGAAGTCAGATATTCTTCTACCACCCTGTGGAACTCTAGCGGTTGATCCATATTGGTTAGATGCGCGGTATTCTCGATGATTACTTTTTTCGCATATTTTATCTTTTCCTTCATATAATCAGCCGCCGAAAGTAGATAACCTTCAAGGGTGTGTCTGTGACATACCAGAGATTATTTTGTAAACGGATGTAAAAGATTGGTGCATCACGGATGCACCCGGCAAAAATTTCTCTTCAAGATTTACAGTACAATAGTAACCATGAATATACTTATTCTTGGTGGAACGTTATTTCTGGGTCGGCATCTGGTGGATGCTGCATTGGCTAACGGTCATACTGTGACCCTTTTCAACCGCGGAAAAACCAACTCGGATCTCTATCCTGAGGTGCAGAAATTGCGAGGAGATCGGACAAATATCGAAGATTTGCAATCCCTGCGCGATCGTCATTGGGATGCGGTCATCGATACCTGTGGATTCTACCCGCACATTGTGCAGCTATCTGCACAAGCCCTGGCTGGTTCGGTGGAGCGTTATGTCTTTATTTCGAGCATCTCGGTTTACGGTGAGCCTCCAACGACTACCGGGATTGATGAAAATGCACCCGTAGCCCAACTGATAGGCAAATTTTTAGAAGATTACGCGGAAGAGAGCTACGGCAATCGCAAGGCGTTGTGCGAGCAGGTTGTCGAGAACGAAATGCCTGGGCGCACCCTGAATATTCGCCCTGGACTGATCGTTGGACCTTATGATCCATCCGACCGCTTTACCTATTGGCCTGCCCGTCTGCAACGCGGTGGAAATGTCCTGGCTCCGGGTCGACCCGATGCTCCGGTGCAGATCATCGATGTGCACGATCTGGCGGAGTGGACGGTCAGGATGATTGAACATCAGCAGATAGGAATCTTCAACGCCACTGGACCAGAGATTCCGCTCAACATGCGTCAGGTGTTGGAAACCTGTCAGCAGGTGGCGGGCATCCCAGCTGAATTGGTCTGGGTGGATGATGAGTTTCTGCTGGGTCAAGGAGTTGCTCCCTTCACCGACCTGCCCCTGTGGTTGCCCGGTCCTGCAGCCGCCATGATGCAGGTCAGTATTTCAAAAGCGCTGAATGCAGGGCTTACTTTTAGAACACTCGACGAGACTGTCAAAGATACCCTTACGTGGGAAAATAAACGTGAATCAGATGCTCCACGTGTGAATGGAATTGCACCTGAGAGGGAATTTGAATTGCTTGGTTTATGGATGAAAAGTAAGTAGGGTGCGTCGGTGACGCACCCTACTGAACTGATGAAATACGAATAGACGTGTTGATCTAATTTAATACCATCAGGATTTTGTTGCTGGAGCTCCACAGTATCCACAGGTCAGAATACCTGGTTTGAGTAACTGCCCACAGAAAACACAGGGATGTTCCTTAAGTGCTGCGCTGCAATAAGGGCACCAGGTATAATCGAATTGCACGAGCTTACCGCACGTACGGAAATTTGTGTTGAAATTACGGGTACTTCATCATGGATCATAGAATCTGAAACAAGTCTTGATTGGATAAGAGCGTGGGGAATTTTGTGATGAAAACACATCATACACCCCTTAAATTTTCTCTCCACAATACGGGCAAGTGTTCCAATCCTTCTGAACGTTTTTGCCACAATTCTGGCAAACTTGAGTAGAAGTGGTTGTATCATCATGCTGATGATCAGTCTTTTTCGTTCCATTGAACAAACTCAAGATCCCAAGCACGAGCAGAACAACAATTCCGATTGGGATCAACCACATGAAAGCCATACCGAAAAAGCTAAATGGATGCATAAAACCGAAACCGCCCATCATACCAGATCGAAATGGGTAATTAAAGCCATTCATGCTGAAACGGGTCACAAACCATAAAAGCAAAGCAAATATGGAAAGCGTTCCCAAAGTTATTAAAATAATCCGTCCTATTTTTGATGTCATCATTAAATCTCCTTTTGGTCTTTCTAAATTAATGGTAGCAAAATACAGTAAAGCTTTTGTAAAGGATGGGTAAATAATACTTAAAGGTCTACACAGACTCCCAGATCACAGCAGCCGTTTTTGTTCGAACCGGAGAATTTTCGGCAATGTCCGGGATGAGAGCAGTGTTTTCCACTTAAGATGCTCCTTCTGGTGTCTGTGAACCCCTTATAACCCTTATTGCGAAATTCTTAGACCATTCGGTGCAGTGAATAAACCAATGGCAAGGGCATTCTCATTTTGGTATCGTGGAGGCCTATATCCGCTGGAAACAAGAAAATTGAGTGATCGAGATCTGCATGAGGTAATTCGATAACATTAAAATGGATGGTGTCATTACTCCCCTGATGTTAATTGGTTGATGTTTGTATCAGCTGCCAGAATATTCATTTGTTGAATTGCTATTTGGTTTAATTTCAATAATCGTTCAGATTGTGATATTTTTTGCTGGATGAAGAGAGCGTTTAAGGTTTCGAGGTTGGACAGGCAGATGAGTTGTGCTGCGGTAGCAAAATCACGAATATTGCCTGAAAGATCTGGATTTTGTTCACGCCACTCTTTGGCTGTGATTCCAAACAACGCCACATTGAGGACATCAGCTTCATTAGCATAGATGAAACTTGCTTTTTGCTTGGTGATTTGAGGTGGAATAAGGTTTTGTTTGATAGCATCGGTGTGGATGCGGTAATTGATCTTTGCCAGGTTGCGGCGGATATCCCAACCGAGTTGTTTGTACTCAAGCTCTTTTAGTCTTTCGAATTCTTTGATCAAATACAATTTAAATTCAACCGAAATCCAGGATGCAAACTCAAAGGCAATATCTTTATGGGCATAGGTGCCCCCATAACGCCCGGATTTTGAAATCAATCCAATTGCATTTGTAGTTTCTATCCATTGTTTTGGGGTCAACGTAAAACTATTTAAACCGGCTTGTTTTTTAAACCCGTCGAATTCGACGGGTTTAAAATGAGGATTGTTGAGTTGTTCCCAAATACCGAGAAACTCGATCGTATTTCTGTTTCTGAGCCAATTTTTTATTATGTCGTCAGAAGTTCCTGTTGTTTTGGCTTTAGCAACGTCTGTGATACAAATATAATCCTCGTCATTAACCGAGAGACGATTGATTTCAATTGCTAAGACATTCATTTTATTAGGCATAATTTTCTACCTGCTAAGTTGAAATCCATTATGGTTATGGGGCAGTTGCTTAAGATGCCGATGCGTTTACGGTGATTTTTAAACCAGCCAGAATGACTTCCTGAAAATATTAATTGAGTTCAAGAGATGGATCTATCCTAGGAAAGGTTTATCAGCTTCGAGATAGAAGTGAATGTCCTGTGATTCGTGTTATGTGTGACATGGCATAGTTATCTCGTTTGGAAAGTGAATGCTTGGATAGAATGATCCCACTGGACTTGGGTCGTGATTAACATAATGGTTAAATTATACAGGAATTCAGGTTTCAGAGTTTGGGTGTATGGGATTAGTATCATTGTGTCTCGTTGTTCGGTTATGAATTTCAGAGAGAATGATTCATAAAGATTTAGGTAGGCAGCTTCTCTTACTCCCCTTAAGCCCAGCTCAAATCTCGCCAAATGCTTATTGATTCGCCCTCCAATTTATGCTATGGTTTAACAGGTTTTTTTATTCCATGCAAGGAGAATTGAATAATGGCGATTGTAGAGGCGCAAAATCTAGTGAAGAAGTTTGGCGATTTTGATGCAGTCAAGGGCATCAGTTTCGTCGTGGAGGAAGGAGAGGTGTTTGGTCTGCTGGGTCCGAATGGCGCTGGAAAAACCACCACCATCTCGATGTTAACCGGGCTGTTCCCTCCTACCAGTGGGACAGCCGTGATCAATGGGTATGATATTCAGAAAGATCCGTTGCAAGCCAAGCAGATGTGTGGGCTGGTCCCGCAGGATCTAGCGCTCTATCCCACCCTGAGTGCACGTGCCAACCTGGAGTTCTTTGGCAGGGTGTATGGCCTTTCCGGAAAGAAGTTGAAGGAGAATGTCGAGGACATTCTGCGGGTGGTCTCGCTAACAGATCGAGCTGACCAGGCGATTGAGAAGTATTCGGGCGGGATGAAACGGCGCGTCAACATTGCGGCGGGATTGGTGCACCAGCCGCGTCTGCTCTTCCTGGATGAGCCGACGGTGGGGGTGGATCCGCAGAGTCGTAATTATATCTTTGAGAGCGTTCAGCGCCTGAACAGAGAGCGCGGCATGACCATCATCTACACCAGCCATTATATGGAAGAAGTGGAATTGCTGTGCAATCGCGTGGCAATTGTAGACCAGGGCAAGTTGATTGCGCTGGATACGATCAAAAACCTGGTTGGGATGCTGGGTGGTGGTGTGCTGCGGATTGGCTTGAAACAGGCGGATGCAATTTTGCTGGATGCCCTGTCGGATCTTCCGGCTGTAAAAAATGCCAGCCTCCTGCAGACCGTGACGCAGACCCCACCCGAGCAGAAGGAAGCCACCATCCAGGTAGCGCAACCGGTGACAGTTAAAGTGGAGACCAAGAACAGCCAACAGGCTCTCATTCAGGTGATCAATTATCTGGAAGAGCAGAATATCACCCTGCTCTCGCTGGATATTCTCGAGAACAACCTGGAAAGCGTCTTCCTGCACCTGACCGGCAAACAACTGCGGGAGTGAGCCATGAAAATCCTCAGCATTGTCTGGAAAGACATCCGCATATTTTTTAAAGAACCTGGGTATCTGATCTACCTGGTGGTGCTGCCGCTGGTCTTTATCCAGCTTTTTACCACCCTGTTTGCCGCGTCGGTCGGCCCCAGTACCTCAACAACTTCACAGAAAATCCGCCTGGTGGTGGTCAACCAGGATCCGGATGGTGCCCTGGCGCAGGAATTCGTACGCAAGCTGGAAGATACCGGCACCCTGCAGATCCTGCCAGCCACTCTGGAAGAAGCCGAAACCGATTATAAAGACACACGCATCACGCGTTACCTGTTAATACCGGAGGATTTCACCGAAAAGGTCACTGCCGGGCAACCAGCCGAAGTGACTTTCAAAGCCCTGGATTCCATGTCCCTCACGATTCAATCGATGAAGATGATCATTGAAGGGGTTGCCAATGGGATGCAGCTGGAACGCAATATCCTGGACAGCCTGACCCTTTTCAGCGAGATGCAATCCTCAGCGCCTCCGGAGTTCCAGATTTACGATATTGATGTGCTTACCCGGCAGGCTCAATCCCAATTTATCGCATCCGAAGAGCGTCCGTTGGTGGCGGTTAAGCTTGAATTTCCTCAGGCAGCTACAGTAGCGCCAGAAGATGATTTCAGCATGGTGCAGTTCAGTGTACCGGGTTTCACGGTGTTGTTCGCATTTCTGGTGGCACAGTCCAGTGCTCGGTCGATCTATGATGAGAAAAAGACCGGCAGTTTCAGGCGTCTGCTGGCGGCTCCGCTGAGCAAGTTCGCATTATTAAGTGGTAAGTTATTACCTAATCTATTCATTGTTCTCTTTCAGATTCTGGTGATTTTCCTGACCAGTATCATTCTGTTACCGTTAACTGGAGTGGGTAGGTTGTCGCTGGGCGAGCATCCCGGTGCATTGCTGGCGATTTCCTTGTGTGTAGCGTTGTGCTCCACCAGCCTGGGCATTCTGATCGCAGCCATCGCCCGTACCGAAGCGCAAATTGGCGGGGTGAGTGCTCTGTTCCTGTGGTTGATGGGCTTCCTGGGTGGTACCATGGTGCCGCTGGATATCCTCAACAGCCCGATGCTGAACGGTATTGCGCGCTTCATCCCGCACAGTTACGCGGTCAACGCCTATAAGGATGTACTCATCCAGGGGGCGGATCTGAATGCGGTGCTGCCAGCCCTGGGCATTCTGCTGGGTTTCAGCCTGATCTTCTTCCTGATCGGCTTATGGCGTTTCGATTTCAATTAGCCGGTGGAGGGAATGATGAAAACAATCAAACAAATTTTAAATTTAGCCTGGAAAGACTTTCAAATCATCATCCGCGATCGTGGTATGCTGGCTGTCATCATTGGTATGCCGATGTTGTTCGGTCTGATCATGAGTTCCGCCTATAGCGGTAACCAGCAAAATGCCAGCTCGATTGAAATACCGATTGCCATTTTGAACAAGGATGAGGGCAACTATAGCCAGACCGTGCTGGACATCTTGGACCAGATCGACGTTCTGAAAATCACCAGCCTATCCAAAACAGAGTCGCTGGAAGCCGTTAACAAAATGCTATTGAATGGAGAATACACCGCGGCAGTGATCATCCCGGCCGATTTCAGCAGTGGGATTGCGGACTACTCAGGCGCGGAGATCAGCCTGCTGGTAGACCCACAGAAATCGGATTTTGGTCAGATTCTTAAGAATATCCTGGATGCCGCGTTGGCGCCGGTGGTGGTCGAGGGGGAGATTCGTTATGGAATTCGCTCCGTCATGGAGGCTGGTGGCATCACCGAGAAACTGACACCTGAGATGGCAGCTGCTTCGGAAGCGCAAACCCTGGGTGTGGTCATGACCCGCCTGGGCTCTATGCTGTCCACTTCACTCATTCCGGTTAATCTGGTCTCGACTGCCCGTGATCCCAACGCGCCGATCAACTTTTTCAACCTGCTTATCCCCGGCTTCACCGTGATGTTTTCCTTCTTCCTGGTGGGGGTGGTGGGAGAATCGATCTTCCGCGAGAAGGATGATGGCACCTACCGGCGTTTGATGGCGGGGCCGATGCAGCGCGGAGAAATTGTGGCCGGCAAAATGCTCGCCTTTGGGGTAATGGTGGTGCTGCAGGTATTTATTTTATTCGGGGTGGCGGCCAGCTTCTTCTCCATGGATTTGGGTAGCAGTCCATTGGGCTTGATCCTGCTTACCATCTGCCTGAGCCTGGTGGTGACATCCATGGGATTGATGGTGGCAGCGCTCTCCAATAGCGGCAAGCAAGCTGACTCAATCAGTATGCTGCTGGCCTTCCTGCTGGCGGGACTGGGAGGTTGTATCCAATTTGGGCTGACCCCGCTCTTCCTGCAGGATAACTTCATTGCCACCCTCTCGCGTTTCGTACCGCAGGGGCAGGCATTGTGGGGCTATTACCGCCTGATCAACCAGAATGCCGGGATTGTGGAGATTTTGCCGAATATGGGCATCCTGTTGCTGATGGCAGCCGTGTTCTTTGTGATTGCTTCCTGGCGATTGAAGTGGAATTGAGGAATTATATCTGCTATTCGTTCGATGCTTATCGTTATCTGCTTATCATTATCTTATCGTTACAGTTATCTTATCGTTATCTTGACAAGAAACGAACCAATGAGATATAATAAATTAGTTATTTTCGGAAAATAAATGAAAAAGAAACTTACTCACCGCCAACAACAATTTTTGGGCCAATTTCTGGATATCTACCGGGAAATGGAACACTCTGTTCATTATGTGGACGTTGCAGAACGGCTGGGTATCAGTAAAGTGACTGCATACGAGATGTTGCGCCTGCTGGAAGAAAAAGGGCTTGTACGGGCTGAGTACCAATTCAATCCGGATCAACACGGACCGGGTCGCCCAACCGTCTTCTTTTATCCGACACAAGAAGCCAACCGTTTGATTAACGTATTGGCTGGCGATCCTGCCGATTTAGAAAATTGGCAGGTTATCAAAGAGCACATCTTGCAGCAGTTGCGAGAAGGGCATGCGGATGGCTACGAAAACTTACTCTCCAATCTTCTGATGCGTATTCCAGAAAGGCGTTCTCCACTAATTTTTGTCACAGAACTGATCACTGCCGTGATCCTAACGTTGGCGACGATCCAGCAAGCACCAGAAATTCGTGCGCTAATGGAACGCTTGCAACGGATAGGCTTACCCCGGGAAATTGGTCTGAGTGTGCTAAGCGGAATCGGCATGTTCCTTTCTGTGTTGGAGCGTACTAATCGCCGTTCTTCTACAATTCTGCTTGCTCAAGTTAGTCGGTACGAAGACGCACTTTCGCAATTGAGTGAGGAAAGCCGGCGACAGTTGGGTGAGTTCACGCGAGAAGTAGCCCAAATTCTTTCCGGTTAATTTTTTTTAACTAATATTTTCGTTATTTTCGTAAAGGAGACTTGATGGCAAAGACCGCAATTTTGACAGACAGTACTGCAAACCTTCCAATGGAATGGGTTGAGCGATATAACGTTCGGGTGATTCCTCTTAAGATTCATTGGGGAGACGAAACCTACCTTGATGGCATAGATCTCACACCCAACGAATTCTACACGCGCCTGGCTCACGCCAAATCCCTTCCTACAACCTCGCAACCGTCTATCCAAGATTTTCTTCAGGCTTTCGAAAGTCTGGCCGATCACGCGGATGGCATTGTCGTACCGTTGATATCCTCTGGCATCAGCGGTACGGTGGCATCCCGGTAGAGATTGTAGATACCCGCGTCACATCGGCCGGACAGGCGTTGGTTGTGCTGGCAGCGGCTCGAGCGGCGGCACAAGGGAAATCGCTTCAGGAAGTACGTCAGGCAGCAGATGTTGTTGTTCAGCGCATGCATTTGTTTTTTGCAGTGGATACATTGGAATATTTACACCGCGGCGGGCGGATAGGTGGAGCTTCCCGCTATCTGGGAACTGCCTTTAGCATAAAGCCAATCCTATATTTCGACTCGGAAGGAAAGCTTGATGCTCTGGAACGCGTGCGGACTAAAGGTAAGGCTCTGCAACGATTGATCGCCCTAGCGGAAGGGAAAGCCAACGGGCATCCCCTCCATCTCGGTGTCATCCACGCCAACGCACCACAGGTTGCTCAAGAATTTCGCGAGCAAATAGCTCAGCATCTCCATTGCAACGATGTATTCACTCTGGAACTTAGCCCGGTCATTAGCATTCACGTAGGACCGGGAACGATTGGCATTGCTTTATATGAAGAATATTAAAACCGATTATTGAGGTTTATATGCGTATCTTGTTTGAACGAAGTGTCTTAGCCGGAATCGGCGTTCTCTCAATGACCCACGAGAAAGCCCAAAAGATCATAGACGAACTCATCCGATGTGGTGAAGTTCAAAAAGATGAAGCCAAGGATTGGTTTGACCGTCTGGTTCAACGCGGAGATGAAAAACGTCAGAGCTTGTGTAAACTGATCCATGACGAGGTGCAGAGCACCTTGGATGAATTAGGCCTGGTTACAAAGCAAGACCTACAGGATTTGGCATCAAAGATAGAAACTCCAGGCAAGCAAGAAAAAGGTTGCAGCAGTTGCGTGTAAACAAACGATCTACATGGAGGCAGAAAATGGTTGCAAATTCACATACCAATGGGTTTTTAAAAAATAAGGCTTTCAACGCGGGACTGGATGTTGCTGTGGGAATATCTCCCCTCCTTTCAAAATCAGCATCATTACGTCATGGTGTATTACAAACGGGAAAATTTATTTCTTCCCGCATTCATCCTGTCTATCCAATATCATCCTCTCTTCCGCCCGGTGTGGTGGCCGATCAGGCAATATTTGGAGAAGTTTTCATAGAAACCTTCGATCGGATACTTGCTCGCAGGTTATCTGATGAAACATTGCGTTCCATTGCTCACAACTTGATCCATGGGGCCCTGGTTCAAGGAGGAGAACAATCAGCAATCACCCGCTTTTCTGAACAATTTGGGATGAATCCTCCTGGTTTATTGACCATTAGCCCCGGGAAGACCTGCAATTTACATTGTACGGGGTGTTACGCTAGCGCTGGGCCTTCCGCAGAAAAGTTAGATTGGACTACCTTTGACCGCATCATCACTGAAGCGAAAACACTCTGGGGTGTACGGTTCCTGGTCATCAGCGGCGGAGAACCGCTGGCTTACCGATCGGAAGGAAAGGGCTTGCTAGATGTGGCAGAAAAACATTCGGACGTATTCTTTATGTTTTATACCAATGGAACCTTGATTGACGAGAAAACTGCTCAACGCATGGCTGCTTTAGGAAATGTGACACCGGCTATATCAGTCGAGGGTTGGCGCGACCGAACTGATGAAAGGCGCGGAGCGGGTGTTTTTGACCAGATTCTGGCAGCCATGGAGCAGTTGCGCAAAGCTGGTGTGTTTTTTGGTATTTCCTTGACAGCCACCAGGCACAATGCCGAAGAAATATTATCAGAAGAGTTCATCGATTACTTTTTTGAACAACAGGGGGCCTTTTATGGTTGGATCTTCCAATACATGCCGATCGGTCGTTCGTATACTTTGGATCTGATGCCGACACCGGAGCAACGACTTTGGATGTGGAAGCGTTCATGGGAGATCGTCAAAACACACAAAATCTTCCTGGCTGACTTCTGGAATCACGGCACCCTCTCCAATGGCTGTATTGCCGCAGGCCGAACGAGCGGTGGTGGATATCTGTATATCGATTGGAACGGCGCGGTTTCACCATGCGTTTTTGTGCCTTACTCTCCCGTCAATATCAATGATATTTATGCACAGGGTGGCAACTTAAACGAAATCTGGGCAAATCCTTTTTTTGCAGACATACGTAGTTGGCAGGAAAGTTATATGCAAAGCAAAGGTAACTGGCTGGCCCCGTGTTTGAATCGAGATCACCATGCTATCTTAGGACAGTTAATTGCCAAGCATGAGCCAGATCCTATTGACGAAAGCGCTCACGCAGCATTGCTTGACCCGGATTACGGGAAAGGGTTGGAACACTACGGCGAGCTATACGAGAACTTATCCGAATCGATCTGGCACGAACATTACCTGCAAGATCAACGTCAAAAGGAGTTTCATGTCTAGGGGTCTTAGTAATCAGGTAATTCCTTATCACCTTGCTATTATCATGGATGGTAATGGCCGTTGGGCGCAGCAACGTGGACTTCCTCGGATGGCCGGACATCAAGAAGGCGTGCAAACGGTCAAAAGGACTGTTGAAGCTTGTGATGAAATCGGGGTTAAGATTTTAACTTTATATACTTTCTCCACTGAAAACTGGTGCCGCCCCAAAGTAGAGGTTGATTTCTTGATGCGCTTGGCAGAAGAATACACAATGACGGAATTACCCAACTTACAGCACAACGGCGTCCGTCTGCAACTCATGGGGAGCCGGGAAGGGCTCCCTGCTTCGCTGTTGGACATTTTGGATAAAGCATCCCTGCTAACAAAAGCGAACTCTTGTTTGATCTTGAATCTAGCCCTCAATTATGGAGGACGGGCAGAAATTGTTGACACCATGAAAGCGATCATTATGGATCAGCAACAAGGGAAGCTGGACATCTCTCAAATCGACGAAGCCACTTTTTCACATTATCTATACCTACCGGATATGCCGGATGTTGATCTAATCGTGCGTACGGGCGGTGAATGGCGGCTGAGTAACTTCCTTCTCTGGCGTGCAGCGAACGCAGTTTTCTGGAGTATGCCCGTTCTCTGGCCGGATTTTCGCAAAGAGCATCTCCAAGAAGCGATTGGTATCTATACAAAGCAAATTAGAGGTGGAAATGATAACGCATAACAGGCCTGCCATTGGACTGGCATTAAGTGGTGGTGGTGCGCGTGGGCTGGCTCATATTGGTGTATTGCGCGCTTTGGAGCGTGAAGGGATCTCGGTGGATTATTTGGCAGGCACAAGCATGGGCGGTGTCATCGCAGCGGGCTATGCTGCCGGGATGAGTTCTGCTGATCTGGAACGAGAATCATTGGCCATTACACAGAAACGTCAAATGGTGCGTCTGGCTGACCCAGGTCTGCCAAATGGAGGTTTGATCCGCGGTGAAAGGGTACTCGCTTTCTTTAAAAAAGAATTTGGAGATAAAACTTTCGCAGAATTGAACCTACCATTGGCTGTGGTGGCGGTAGATTTGCATTCGCACCAGGAAGTCGTGTTGCGTGAAGGACCAGTGGCATTGGCGCTACGCGCTACCACTTCTCTCCCTGGATTGTTCAAACCGGTAGAAATAAACGGTATGCAGCTAGTGGATGGTGGTATACTCAACAATTTACCCGTCGATGTAGTCAGCAAAATGGGCGCTGAAGTGATCATCGCAGTGGACATCGGTTTATCTCAGGAGGATGGTATTGGTCAATGGATTGGGAATCATCGCTGGGTTCCAGAGGGGATTGCCAATACGCTGGAAGTTATTGATGATACCTTTTATGCCCTGAGAATTGCAGGACAGAGGAACAGATTACATCAATTTACACCTGATGTGCTGATTTGTCCTGAACTCCCCGCAAGTGTCAATGCAATCGTGGGTTATGGACGAGTGAAAGAATTAATCACCATTGGTGAGCATGCCGCGGAAGATCATATCGCTGAAATTAAAACACTCTTGCAACCGCTCTGGTATTAGCCATTTTCGTACAAGGTCATTGAGATAAAAAAGAAAAATAAACATTCATTCGTTTCAAGAACTTTTGAAGGTTAGAGATTTTATGAAAAGTATCACGATCAGTATTGTTACCTGTACTTTCAATAGCGAAAAATATTTGAAAAACGCTTTAAAGAGTATTGAAAGCCAAACTTACCAGTCAATCGAACACATTATTAATGATGCCTATTCGACGGACTCAACTTTGGAAATCATCCAGGAGTATATTGAACGGAATAAAAACCGATACAGAATTAAATTCATTCAATCTGAACCGAGAGGAGTCGGCAATGCTCTAAATGTTGCCACAAAAGAAACAACAGGTGAAATTATCCATTATTTACATTCAGATGATTATTATCTGAATCAGGATTCATTGGAAAAAGTAGCGGAAATCTTTAAAAATAGACCAGATCTTGTGTGGCTCACCGGTAATTTCTTAATCGAATTAGCAGGAAGAAAAGTGGTCATTCCACAAACATATTTACTGCGATTGAATCCAGAAACAGCGCTCTCCTTCATGAATTTCATCTCTCATGAAAATACTTTTATGAAACGAGATTTTGTTCAGAGGTATGGAGGTTTTAACGAGGGCAAGAATGAGGTTGTGGAATACAGCCTTTGGCTAAACATGTTAAAAGACTATCGTCCGCTCATTATTAATGATGAGTATACCGTTTTCATCATCCATAAAGGGAGTACTTCAACTGGTAGTTTCCCAAAATTCTTTAAGGCAGTAATGAGAGCATTCCATACCCAAAGAAAAGAAAAAGTCTTTCCGTTCATTGGTTACTATGCTGATAAAAGCTTTTATATCCGAACTAAATCAATTCTGAAGAAAGCAGCGAAATACACCACGATTTAGGAATTCTCGATCAGTGATTGAAAAGAGATAGAAAAGGAATTTCTCTTGATCACGTCTTTTCATCCCCCAATTTTCCGGGAATATGTTCACGAAAGGGATTAATGACTCACTCAGAAATCAAGCCGCCACACGTTCTTTTCCTGTTTTCTGATACAGGGGGAGGTCATCGCAGTGCAGCAGAAGCGATCATCGAAGCGATTAATTTGGACTTTCAAAATCGTATTTCAACGGAAATGGTTGATTTTTTCAAAACATATGCGCCGCCGCCATTCGATCTTGCATCTGATCTGTATCCTCCAATGGCCAGGATACCTGATGTTTGGAAATTTGGATACAAGTTAAGTGATGATCCTCAGCGTACTCGTATATTTTATAACTTAATGTGGCCTTATATCCGGCGAGCAATCTACAGGATGCTCAACGATCATCCATACAACCTACTGGTCACGGTGCATCCCGTCCCAGTGTTTCCAGTCAGCCGGGCAATGAAGTCGGGGGTCCCACCATTTTTCACTGTCGTCACCGATATGGTTTCGACTCATACCTGGTGGTTTAACCAACGTTCTGATCTAATCTTTGTACCCACTGAAATCGCGAGACAAAGAGGTTTAGCTTATGGGCTCAAACCTGATCAAATTCGTGTAGTTGGACTACCTGTTGCCCAGCGCTTTTGCATGCCCTCGGAAAGTAGTCAATTCTTCCGAGATAAAATGGGTTGGCCTCAAAATCTACTAGTGATCTTGCTCATAGGTGGGGGTGATGGGATGGGGCCTCTCACCAAGGTGGCACGAGCAATCTCGGATGCCCATCTCAACGCAGCTCTGGTAATTGTAACTGGACGTAATCATAAGCTTAAGGCACAACTTGAGGCTGAGGATTGGTCGCTCCCCACTTTCATTTATGGATTTACGCACGAGATGCCCAATTTTATGCGCAGCGCGGATATTCTGTTAACCAAAGCCGGACCTGGCACGATCAGTGAAGCCTTTATCTCCAGCCTCCCGATGATCCTTTACAGCCGCATGCCAGGCCAGGAAGATGGTAACGTTTCGTACGTGGTGAACCAGGGCGCAGGCGTTTGGGCACCAGAGCCCAACCGTATCATTGAGGTATTGCGCGACTGGCTCGATCATCCCGATGAGCGTGAAAAGATTGCTGCCAACAGCCGCCGCCTTGCCAGGCTGGATGCTTCGCACCTGATCGCGCATGCTATCGCGGATCAACTGGGTGTGACGGAAGAAATAATCCAAAGGATATCGGAAAATGAAAAATAAGGAAAATTCGCATAAGAGTCAACTCAAGGTCAAAGCAAGTCGCATTTATCTGTCATCATTCCGACACTAAATGAAATTGCATATCTACCTCACTTGATCGACGCTCTGGCCTTGCAAACCCGTTTTCCAGATGAGATGATTGTAGCGGATGCTGGTTCGAAGGATGGTACCGCAGAATTAGTGCAAGCAAGATGCGTACACGTTGTGCACGGTGGAATGCCGGCGGTAGAGCGCAACGCAGGTCGAGCGGCTAAAGGGGATCTCCTCTTATTTCTCGATGCGGATGTACTTCCGCCGCCCGACTTTTTTGTACGTGTTTTAGAGGAATTTGAACAAAAAAAACCAGGTGTGACGACATGCTTTATCGTGCCACTTGACGGAAATCCTTTCTCTATGCGGCGAGTAGGGAAAGAAGGACTTGTGAAACTTAGCCTGAAGTATGCCTGGTGCGAGATTTATGCGCTGATAGGAAAACCGGTACACAATGCGCCTTTCAAGTATGAATTCGGATTCAGTCCACTGAATGTGTCGAATCGTTTGGATTTTTGCAATTAAGAAAATTGCATCATCAGTGGATCTGGTTCTGCGTTGCCAACGCACCCTACACTATTCGTCGTTCTTATGTTAGAATCTTTGCACACTTGGAGGGATGACCGAGTGGCTTAAGGTGCCTGTCTTGAAAACAGGTGTGGGGCAACCCACCGTGGGTTCGAATCCCTCTCCCTCCGCTGTACCGTTGCACCCGGGGAGGTGCCAGAGTGGTTGAATGGGGCCGCCTGCTAAGTGGTTGTCGGGTGTCAAGCTCGACCGCGGGTTCGAATCCCGCCCTCCCCGCCAGAAAAAAGAAGTAAAAAAAATTTGCGATGGGATCGCAAATTTTTTTTACTTTAGCGCTGAGAAAGAACTGGATCTTCTCATTTATAATTAATCCATGCCTGAATTCATCCCTGGTCTTCAGCTGAGTGAGTTGTATTATAAGAAAGCGGTACGACCGATTCTCGATCGACATTTTCCTGGGTTAACCCATTCCGCCGCCTTGATCGGTTATGGCTCGGATGTGTTGGGTTATGACACACCGGTCTCGCGTGACCATATGTGGGGACCCAGGTTGGTGCTCTTTCTTCCGATTGAGGATTTTGAGAATACCAACCAGGCTGTGGATGAGTTTTTACGGCAGGAGTTGCCGGTGCGTTTTCACGGTTATTCCACCCATTTTGGCAAGCCTAATCCACATGACAATGGTGTGCGCTTCTCAGAGGAGATTGAAAAAGGGCCGGTGGAGTACTTAATCGAGATTGAAACTATTCCAGGTTACTGGCAGAAGACCGGCATGATTGACCCTTTGCGTGAGCCGACGGTGACCGAGTGGTTGACCATCCCGCAGCAGCAATTGCTGGAATGGACAGCTGGTAAAGTCTTTCATGATGATTTAGGACTGGAAGAGGTACGGAAAAAGTTTGCCTGGTATCCGCAGGATATTTGGTTATACCTGCTGGCCAGTCAATGGGCGCAGCTGGCGGAGATAGAGGCTTTTGTGGGGCGTACCTGGCAACTGGGGGATGCACTGGGTTCACAGTTGGTTGCCACGCAGATTGTTGAATATCTGATGAAGCTTTGCTTCCTGATGGAACGCCGTTATGCACCTTATGCCAAGTGGTTGGGAACTGCAATCAAAGAGTTGCATTGTTATCCGGAACTACAACAACTTTTGGTGGGTATTCTCACTGCGCCAGATTACCCGCAGCGTGAACCCTGGCTGGTGAAAGCTTATGTACGGGTAGCTGAGCTGCACAATGCGCTCCAAATCACCCCACCGATCGACGTGCGCACACGCACCTACTCCGGCTGGCATGTTTACAACGCTGAGCAATGTGAACTGGCGCTGGATGATCCGAAGAACACCCGTCCACATCAGGTGATCTTCGCTGGACGATTTGTGGATGCCATTCGTGCGCAAATCCGTGACCCGGAGGTACTGGCATTGCGTCCCAACCTGGGATCGGTCAGCCAGTTTCTGCGGGAATCCTGCCCGGCGGTGCAAAGCACAGAATTCTGTCGGGGTCTGGAGGATGATTTACGGGAGGGGGAATAGCCTTGCAGCATGATCTGGCTGATAGCGGGGTGGATCACCAGATTACCTAAACTTAAGTAGATTACGTGTCTGCTAACAGGGTCGCAAATTTGTTTTCGAATTGTGTACTGATGAAGTTGGGCATTGGTTAATATTCTTCTGTTGAACTTCCAGCCATTGGTTGACAGGTTTCCATAATAGATTGTACCAGGGGGACCTCATGATTTATTGCTGATACTGTCAGTCATCCAATATTTTGTTATTTATTCATTGGTTGAATGAATGTTATTCAGGAGATGAGTGAAAGTTGATCATGATGTGAATGAAAGTTATTCAAGTAATGAATAAATTATCATTGCCAAATTGGATCATTAATATTTACCCGGAACGTCTGGGTGTAATTTCTGGATAGTATAATCAAATAATGAGTTATTCTTCTACCACTCATTTTCAAACCCTATATAAAAAAACAAACCCGGAGTTTGGATTCACAGCGAAGACGCCAGCAGAGTTCACCATCTGGCAAGATCGATTTCGTTCCCGACTGCGTGATGTGCTTGGTCTTAACCGCATTCAGAACGATCTCAAAGACTTCCAACCCAGTGCCTACCAGCTGGGTGAAGAGGATACCGGAGAGTTCATCCGTCAACGCTGGGTGCTGCAGGTGGAACCTACCGTCCCCTTGCCATTTATTCTGCTGAAACCTAAAGATATTCATGGTCTACTACCATTGGTATTGACCCCACATGGTCATTCGAAGAACACGGAGTTGTATGCCGGGATTGTAACCAGCCCGGAGGAAGAGCAATTCATGCTGGAAGGTGATCGGGATATCGCGGTGCAGGCAGTCCGCGAAGGCTATCTGGTGATTGCCCCCACAACCCGAGGATTTGGCGAAACACGGACTGAACAGGGGAAAACTGAGGATGCTCAGAATTCCTGTCGTGATTTACTGGTGCACGATTTATTGGTGGGGCGAACACCTACAGGAGATCGGGTGTGGGACATATCCAGATTGCTGGATTGGGCATTGGAAAGCTTGCCAGTTGATTTGGAACGAATTGCCATCACTGGGAATTCTACTGGCGGGACGATTTCCCTCTTTGCCGCAGCCCTGGATGAGAGGATCAAGCTATCTGCACCAGGAAGTTATTTCTGCACCTTCGCAGGTAGCATTGGCTCCATTCATCATTGCGAATGCAATTATGTCCCCGGATTACTGACCCTGGGAGAAATGGCCGATATTGCCGGGTTGATTGCTCCCCGCCCATTTATGGCGATCAATGGCAAAGAGGACCCAATTTACCCCATCGATGAAGTTTATAAAGCCTTTGAACAACTGAAGAAAATTTATGCCGTTTCCGGGGTGCCTGAAAATGTAGAATTATTTGTTGGTGAGAGTGGTCATCGTTATTACAAAGCGGGTGTGTGGCAGTTTATGCGAAGGTATTTTTCTCAAAAGTAATCCATTGATGCTGAGTTTATACTGGTTGTTGCAGAAGCCACTCCGGAATGGATTGGATCTGAATTTCTTTATCGCCAATCCTGATCGGATCCTCGTTATCCTCGGAGAGGATCAATAGGTTCTGGGCATCCACCGTTTTTACAGCATCCTGTATGGCACGAATTTCTCGTTCTCGGGTTGCGGGATTACTCATGTTTTGTGTTAACTGAATCAACGTGCGGGTTTCAGGCAGGTAAAAATCAATCTCAAAACCATTCTGGGTGGTCAGGTAAAAGATTTCTTTCGATTGCCTGCGCAGTTCCAGAAAAATCAGATTTTCGAGAAGCTTTCCTGTATTGGGTGAGAAGTGAAAACCAATTGCATTCACTAAACCAGTATCGATACCATAAATTTTCTTTGGTAAAACCTGCTGCCGTTTTACAGAGAAATCATAAATGCGGGTGGTGAATAACAACCAGCTATCTTCAAGATATTCGATGTAATTCGTGACGGTGTTAACACTCCCCAGACGTAAATGTTCCTTTATTTTATTAAAGGAGACCAGGCCTGCTGGATTGCTCATTAAAAATAAACCCAACTCTTTTAATGCCTGAACATTTTCCAGACCATAGCGGGTGGCAATATCTCGAAATAAAACATCATCATATAAAGTTTTCAGGATTGGCAGTTCAGGATATTTGAGGGCATCGGCAATACCACCTTGTCGCAAGTATGTATCGAGTGCAGCGCTCAATCTTCCCTTTTGGATTGTCGATAATTGTTGTGACTTGAACTTAGTCTCCCCCCGAAAAAGTAAAAACTCTCGAAATGAAAACGGGAAGAGTTCAATAGGGATATGCCTGCCGGTTAAACGGGTGCCTAATTCGCGACTGAGGAGGGCTGCATTGGAACCGCTGATGTAGAATTTGAATCCCAAATCGATAAAACGTCGAACGAATTGTTCCCAACCATCCACGTTTTGTATCTCATCGATGATGAAAATTTTTCTCTCGCCAAAGATTTCAATTAAAGTTTGATAAAGATCGTTTGCGTCCTGGGCTTGAAATCCAATGAAGCGATCATCTTCAAAATTTAAATAATAGTATGCTTCCTTACCCAAAGTATGGGCAAATTGAGCTAACAAAGTAGATTTTCCAACCCGTCGTAATCCGGATAGGATCACAGCATGGGGAAGCGCTGAAGCCTTCTGAACATCTTTTAGTTTTTCACGTTGAATGCCGGGGTCCCTTTGCCAGAAAAAATCTGATTGTTCGAAGAGAATTGTGCGTATTTGATCTTTCGACCAACGATCTTTCCAGATGATTTCATTCATACTGAAATCATACATCAAAATGATTTCACTGTCAATGAAATCATTTGACAATTTGTTTTCACTGACAATGAAATCATTTAACGAAAATCATGCTTGCACCAGGTTGGTTTACTTTATATAATCAAGTTACCATTCGTTAATGATGGAAACCATCATCAATGGGTAACTTTCAACCAAACAGTCATAATTCGGTTTCAAAGCGCTTATTACACACTATGCTATCTGCTGGGGGAATGATCATTGAGCCATTGTCCAAGGCACCCTGGTGTGATTCCTTTGGCATGTTCGTGGATAAATTTGGCATTAACTGGATGGTGAATATCGCGGGCAAACCAGCCTAATCGGTTGGGGAAATACAGAAAAGGGATATGAGCTTGTTCAAGTCATATCCATTTTTCTTTAATTTTGCAAAACAACCTGAAAAACAACCGAATCATCACTGCGAAAGACTTCAATCAATCCGGGATCTTTTGCAGCCACTTTCAGAAAATTAGTGTGTTTCAAATCGGACAGTACATATTCAGACCCAAAATTTCCTGCGATCAAAGCGGATGGATTATCTATTCTGCCTTTGGTGATGTCTACCCAGGTGTAATACAAATCCTGATTGTAATACAACATGTAAGTTGGATCGAGACCGATCAGGTAAGTGTTTTGGGTATTGTAGAAAAACAAGCGCGGAAAATCATCCCAATCCGTTTGAAATATACGTGATCCTGGGGGTGTGTTGGCAGCCAGCCAGGCTGATGACTCTGCATAAGTCTGAAACGGTTTAGATTTTTGAATGCTGGCTTGCGCGGATTGCTGCGTCATCCAGACACCAGGGATGAGGATTGCAATTAATGCAATCGATGGTAGCCATTTATACAGACGATTTGCTGTTTGATCTCTTGCGGATTGAATGAGGGGAGCCCAGGCAAAGGCAGCAAAGACCAACGCGAAGGCCGGGAAATATTCGATAAAGCGGCGGGATTGGAATAACATCAGACCAAATAGTACTGCCAGAACAAAACTGACAGCGGTACGGATGTCCATTCGCTTGCCATGAAAACCCAGGGCAAAAGTACCACTGATAAAAGCCACCAAAGCAAAGAGTGAATTCTTCAAAATTTGGGCGGTGTCATATGGGTACCACTCACTACCCACGCTGATAGATGTGGTATCAAACAATTTTGGCAGAATATGTGAGGTCGTGAAAATGATATTGTACGGAAAAAATGGGTTGATGATGATTCCCAGGGCAATTCCAATACTGGCGTAGAGCAGCGGTTGCAGCTCCAATTTGCGCGTGAATAACCAATTGACAGCCATATATCCACCCGCCAGGACCAGCAGTAAAGGAAAGGCATTATATAACCAGACGTAAAAGAATCCCAGGAATGCTAACCGTTTATACTTTTTTCGCATCAACCAATCCAGCCCTACCATCAGAACAACCAAGGAAAGCGATTGGGCCCGTGTAATGCTCATGCGGTAAATAAATGCCTCAGAAACTGCCATCAATCCAAAAGCCCATAATGGAGCCAGAGGGATTCTTTGATTTCTAAATAAATTCCAGACACTCATAAAAGCCAGGCTGGCAAAAAACACAGCTGCCAATTTTGCGCCTGTGATCAAATTACCAAAGGTAAATGGGATTAAAGCGACATGAAAGAGAAAATGATGATCATAATACTCGCGGGCGTTTAAGATGGATAAGGGTAACCAATTGAAATCCGGTGTTAACCCTTCGGTTCGCATCAGATAAGCTAATTTGATGTGATAATAACCATCGTTATCGGGTAAATCCGGGGTTGAGAATTGCACCATAGCCAGGAAAATGATAAAAACTGACCACATCAGAAGTCCAATGCGGATTTCAGTCCAATTAAGATTGGTTCTTTTTTCGAATGTGGTTACCCATTTTTGGGGGATCGATATTTTGAGAATTGATTGCATTTTCATCCTTTACAATCGTTAAAAATTGCAGGTTATAAAGGTAACCTGCAATTTTTGGAACGAACTATGTCTAAATATTAATCCTCATCATCGTCATCGTCGTCTTCATTGTCATTGCTATCATCGTCGTCATCGTCGTCGTCATTATCATTGCTGTCATCGTCATCATCGTCGTCATTATCATTACTGTCATCGTCATAGTCATCATCATTGCTATTACTGTGATCGTCGTCGTAATCATCATCATCATTGCTATTACTGTGATCGTCGTCGTAATCATCATTATCATTGCTATTGCTGTGATCATCGTCGTCATCGTTACTGTTCATGTCGTCATCATAATCATCATCATTGCTGTTCATGTCGTCATCGTAATCGTCGTCATCATTGCTATTCATATCGTCGTTCTCATTATCGTCTGATGACATGTCCAGACTTCCCGCTAATAAGGCTGATTCGAGAGCACGATTGACTTCTGCTCGAATTACTTCTGGAACGGTCACCGCAAGATTGGTGAGAACTTCAGCATATTTGGATAATGCAGCAGTAATTTCTGTTGCCAATTGCGCAGCTTGGGTTGGGTCTGTTTTTGAAACGGTTTCAAGTTCAATAAGCGCACCATTAATTGCTGATTCGAATGCCAATACAGTTTGTTTTATTTCGAGGTAGCGACCTTCTTGGACCAGTTTACTGATTTCTTCAAGACGTTCTTCAGCGAATGAAATTTTTAATTGTGCACGATTGACAGCATCCTTGGAAAGCTTCAGTTGGGTCTCTTCAAATGTTGTCTTTAGAGAATACAAAGCATCTCCTGGTATTGCTGATCTTGCAGCAACACTTGTTGCTCCCACTGCGCCCAGAAGGACTACTGCGATCATTGAGACAAAGATCAAGGCTCGTAATCGGTTTGATTTGGATTGTGATTTCATTTTTTCTCCTTATTTATCCGTAGAATTGGTGATATGTAACAATAATAAACAGCTTTCCTCTTTCTACCCACTGCTGAAGGTCGAAACTTTTAAGCGACTAACGGTCTAATCGTTTAAGACTTAAGGCTGATGTGATTAACGACTATAGTAGTAGTAGTGCATAATCAGGATTATGTATAATGTAAACAGTCAGAGATAGATTTATTTTTCAAATGACCGGAGTGGGAGTGCTGGGTTGATTTCAAAGCTCAAAACTAAATTTAAAAATTTGAATCTTAGTCAACGTTTTATGCTGGCAGGTTTATTGACATTATTTGTTGGTGCATTGGGAATTGGATTCTGGGTTGAAAATCAAATCATCACCGGGGTGATCCATCGCGCTGGAGCCACAACAGCGCTTTATGTGGAAAGTTTTGTCGCCCCAAACTTGCAGGAATTAGGTACATCAGAAGAGATATTACCAGAACATGGATTGGCATTAGAAAACTTACTACAGGACACACCTTTGGGCCAACAAATCGTTGCGTTTAAAGTGTGGAACACCCGTGGAAAATTATTGTATTCGAATGATGTAAATGCCATTGGCAAAACCTATCCGATGAACGAAGGTTTATTGCGTGCTCGCTTAGGGGAGGTGGTTTCTGAGATAAGCGCATTGCAAGAAAAAGAAAATCAAGCAATGAAAGAACAGTATGGCCAATTATTGGAAACATACAGCCCCGTGTGGTTAAGTGGAACCAATCAGGTAATTGCAGTGGCTGAGTTCTACCACCTGACGGATGATCTTGACAGAGAAATAGATGTACTGAAACGTAATAGTTGGTTGGTAGTAGGCTTGATCATTTTCATGATGTATTTGCTTCTTTCCGGATTTGTTCGCAATGCAAGTAATACGATATCCCGTCAACAAGCAGATCTAAATCAAAAAGTAAAGCAATTAACGGAGTTACTGGCAGAAAATCAAAAATTAAACGAACGGGTCCGAAAAGCATCAGCCAGTGTTGCTTTGTTAAATGAAGGCTATCTCAAACGTATCGGCACAGAATTGCATGATGGGCCAGCCCAGGACCTGGGATTGTCAATACTCAATTTGGATTCAACCATTGGAAAAATTGAAAAAAATTTATCTAAATCTGTTGATTCAAAAATCATTTCTGATCTTACTGAAGTTGAAAAATCCATGCAAATTGCTTTGAAGGAAATGCGTGGGATTGCCACTGGATTGGTGTTACCTCAATTGGCCGATTGGGATTTGTTCGACACCGTTTCCCATGTTGTCCATAAACACGAACAACAAACCAATACCAGGGTTAACCTGGAGATTGAAGGGGAAACGAATGGAACAGCTTTACCCATTCGGATAACCCTGTATCGATTAATTCAAGAAGCTTTGCACAATTCATATTATCACGCTAATGGCGCTGGACAAAGTGTATGTGTAAAAAACAACAGCGATCATATTCTATTGGAGATTGCAGATACTGGACCTGGTTTTGATGTTCCTGTGATTCTGGAAAATACAGACCGGTTAGGAATCAGTGGTATGCGCGAAAGAGTAGAAAGTATTGGTGGCAGGTTTGAAATTGAAAGTAGAATGGGTGAGGGAACAACTATTCGTGCTCGCTTACCAAAAAGAGTAAATGGAGATCGAAAAAATGGGCAAAATTGATAAATTACCAGATATTACCAGAATCGTAATTGTCGATGACCATGCCTTGTTTCGGGATGGTTTGGCAACCATCCTGGATGTAGAAGATGATCTGGAGGTGGTTGGCCAAGGGGGAAGTGCTGAGGAAGCCATTCAATTAACAAAAGACCTGACACCAGATATCATTCTTCTCGATCTTGATATGCCTGGTGGCGGATTGAAGGCAGCCAGCGTGATCTCAAATGAGATGGTGGAAACGAAAATAGTTGTTCTTACCGCCTCAGAGGAAGACAATAACCTGCTGAATGCTCTCAAGATTGGTGCGCAAGCATATATCCTGAAGGGAGTAGCTGCGAGGGAGTTGTTGCGCATACTCAGGATGGTTATCGACGGAGAGAATTATGTTCCTCCTGCATTAGCAGCGAGCATGTTGTTAGAAATGAATATGTCCAAAACACATCCTAAAAAGGAAGTGGAAAATCCCATAGATAGCCTGACAGGCAGGGAGAAAGAAATCCTGGAAGGGCTTGCCAAAGGATTGAGCAATAAGGAAATTGGGGAAAATTTATTTTTATCCGAAAAAACGGTAAAACATTACATTACCATTATTCTTCAAAAATTACAGGTGAGAAACAGGGTGGAAGCAGCCTTGTTAGCACAAAAAAGGGAGCTGGACGAAGAATAGAGTCGATTGGCTTTGTTACTGATCAAACCTGAAAAATGTAAAAAACTCCTGCCTGTATTGACTGGAGTTTTTTGTTGAGAATTCTCGCTATTTAACTTCCTTTATTTTCACACAATTCCATACGCCTGCATGGCTTTGGCAACTTTCATAAACCCGGCAATGTTCGCGCCGACGACATAATTTCCTTTTCGTCCATAGGTTTCGGATGCTTCCAGCGCATTTCTGTGGATATTCTTCATGATTACCTGCAGTTTCTGATCTACCTCTTCCCGGCTCCAGGTCATGCGGATGCTATTCTGCGCCATTTCGAGCCCGGAGACTGCCACGCCGCCTGCATTGGCTGCTTTTCCTGGGCCAAATAACACATTGTGGTTTAAAAAGACATTTACCGCATCCAGATTGGAGGGCATGTTTGCCCCTTCGGAAACACAATAACATCCATTGTTCACCAGTGCTTGAGCGTTGTTTTGGTCAATTTCATTCTCATGTGCTGAAGGAAAGGCAACCTTCACTTTGATATTCTGCTCTCGCAGCACATCCCAAACCCCTTTATTTTCAAAATAAGGAACTTTATATTTCTGGGCGTATTCGCTCATGCGTCCCCGCCGGTAATTCTTCAATTCCAGAATAAATTGTAATTTTTCCTGGTCGATTCCAGCTTCATCTACAATGGTCCCATTTGAATCGGAAATGGTAATGGCTTTTGCACCCAACTGGATTAATTTCTCGATCGTGTATTGAGCAACATTGCCCGATCCACTAACTGCACAGGTTTTGCTGTTGATATCGATATCCCGGGTGGCAAGCATTTCCTGGGCGAAATAAACCGCACCATATCCGGTTGCTTCAGGGCGGATCAAGCTGCCACCATACTCCAATCCTTTACCGGTCAACACACTGGTATTGGCATTCACAATCTTGAGATAGTAACCATAAAGGAAGCCAATTTCTCTAGCGCCTACACCAATATCTCCGGCAGGCACATCCGTATCCGCGCCAATATGCCGGTATAATTCGCGCATGAACGACTGGCAAAAATGCATGACTTCGTTATCGGACTTGCCCTTGGGGTCAAAATCGGAACCGCCTTTGGCACCTCCCATGGGCAGGGTGGTAAGAGAATTTTTGAATATTTGCTCAAAGCCAAGGAATTTAATAATACCCAGGTTGACAGAGGGGTGAAAGCGCAGCCCACCCTTGTATGGACCAATCGCATTGTTGAACTGAACTCGAAATCCACGATTGATCTGGACCTCCCCATTGTCATCCACCCAGGGCACACGGAACATGATCACCCGGTCAGGTATGACGATGCGGTCATAAATTTTGGCTTTGATGAATTCCGGGTGTTTTGGCACCATTGGCTCAAGTGAATGCAACACTTCGATTGCAGCCTGAATAAATTCTGGCTGACCGATTTCTTTTTCGACTAAATTGGCAATTACATCCTGGATCACTGACATCATATTCTCCTTAAGTAAATTGGAATAATTTCGTTTGTATAACAATAAGGATAGTTGAGAAAATAGATCAAAATAATAGATATGATAGTGAATATTATCCTGCAAAACAAAGTCAAAATCAAGCAGGAGTTTTCAGTTCGTTATTGTAGATGATACCCCAACCATTTTTCCCATCGACCTTTACCGTTAATGACTGATCGAGATTCACATGCCGGGTAGACACTCCTTCATGCTCAACAGGTTGGCGCTGCAGCCAATCCCAATCGATACGATATGGTTGAGAATATGGCATACTGAAATACTTTACATCGAGGTTGATGATATTGTGAAAGTAGTGCGAACCCTGACTGAGTTCAACTATCACATTATCCTGGGTGGCTTCCACAATTACCCTGGCTCCGCAAATTTGACCCCAGGTGACAGGTATACCCAACCAGGGATCCAATGTGCCTAATCTACCAAAGACGATCAACACATAAGGCCGATTTTCAGCCAGCAACCGCTTGTTGTGGTTCTCTAACTCCATTGCAATCTGTTTGGTTAATTTGAGATCAAAACAGTCAGGTTTCACATAAACGATGTCTTGCACATTTTCCAGAATTCCATTTCCGAGCACATGTTTGGATGCAATCAAAGTGTTCGCTCCGGTTAATTCATCCTCCGAAATTACCAGGCTATCTTTGGGTATTTTCATCGGGCGTACTTGCAGTAGGCTGAAGCAATGCGGGTTAAAAGTCATCGCGAATTCGATTTCAACCGGATAAGACAATCTTGATTCCAATGCTTGCAGGATTTGATTAACCAGGTTATTGAAGGGAATTGTTCTCAAGTGCAGCAGTGGAGCGAAGGTCAAAACCCGTGGGCCATTTCCCCCCATACCCATCGATAAACGATCAGTTTCAAGATCATATGTAGATACCAGGTGTTCCAGAACCTGGTCTTTCTCTGCGGTTTGTATATTTTCCTGCAGCATGTATTCGGTTTCTTTGATCGGATTGTATTCGTACTCCTCGCTCATATTGACCAGCCAGAACTCATTTTGAGTTTCCTGAAGTGTGTCCTGAATGGTTTTGAAAGGCGGTGGGATCGTAGGATACTTTGGTGAATATGTCCAGGTTTTGCCACCATCCACCACTGTCTTTCCCAGTCCCAATGCCAGGCTGACTACCCCATCTTCAGGTTTGGCAGGTTTAACGGGATAAAAGTTATAAGACCGGGCAACTCCGGATAGTTCGGGATAATAGCGGTTTTGATGGCGTTTCCCGACCATTTTCTGGACGATAACTGCCATTTTTTCGGTGTGAATGTCCAGGTTGGTTGCTTTGCAATAATCCTTTGCCACCTGAAAATACGTGGATGCCCACACAAATTTGATGGCTTCGACAAGCTTTTGGAAACGAGTTTCCAAGTCAACGGCATTATTTGGAATCATTTTTGTTAAATAGACACCAGCAAAGGGTTGCTGCATGCTGTCTTCCAATAAACCGGATGAGCGGATCGCCAGTGGCATGCTCCATTTTTCAAGCAAATTACGTAGATCTCCCAGAACTTCGAATGGTATGGTTGCCTGTTGGAAAGCATGCGCGATGCGATTATCTTTAACCGTCGAAAAAGCAATCTCTGCTAATGGGTTGCGCTCCATAAATGCATCAAATACGCTGGTCCCGATGACCACCATGTCCGGAATATCGATATCAATGCCAGGTACATCAACTGAATTAATTTCTGTTAGCATCTCCCTGGCATTCAATAAGCCGAGTGCTTTTCCCCCGATTTCAAATTGACCATCCAGAGATATTTCAGATGTCCCCCGTTTCCTGATCATGGAGATAAGTTTAAAAGGATACAACTCCTCAGGCATACCGGCTGCCATTGTTTTTAGATCCAGCTGCGTTCATGACAGGCACGGGCGACTCGATCGATAGCCAGCATATAACTGGCATCACGCATGGAAACATTGTAGGACTGAGCAAAATTACTGACATCTATAAATGCAGAAGTGATTTGTGTATCAATTTTGCTGAGAACCTCTTCCTTGGTCCAGAAATAATTCATATTGCCCTGTACCTGCTCAAAATAACTGCAGATCACGCCACCAGAATTGGCAAGGATGTCAGGAATAACGGTAATGCCACGTTCACTCAGTATGGGATCTACCTCAGGATCGGTCGGCCCGTTGGCTGCCTCAATGATGATCTTCACTTGCGGGTTAATACGGTCAACATTATCCTTGCGAATCTGATTCTCCAGGGCGGCCGGAACCAGAATATCGACATCCTGCGCAAGCCAATCTTCGCCAGGCAGGCACTCATACCCCAGTGTTATAGCTTTCTCTTTATCAACTTCACCGAAATGATTGGTGATGAAAGTTAATTGATCAAAATCGATACCATCCTTCTTTAGAAAGGTATAGGCAGTACGATCGACATGATTCCAGCAGGCAACACTGGTGATGTTTCCTCCCATTTGAGTGTACAACTGGGCTGCATGCAGTCCTACCATCCCAAAGCCCTGAAAACTAGCGCGGGTTTTGGTAATATCGATTCCCAAATCTTTCAACACTTCGCGTAGGATGACCATGGTGCCATATCCCGGAGCTTCTTTGCGTCCCTTGGATCCGGCTTGATGGATCGGTTTGCCGGTGATAAACCCAGGGCTTTTCTTGTTGTGGATGGTCTCATATTCATCCAGCATCCAGAGCATATGTTGGGGTCCGGTCATCATATCCGGTCCAAGTACATCCCACTCGGGACCTGAAAGGTGGGCAATTCTGCGCACAAAACCGCGACAAATCCTTTCCTGTTCTGCAGAGGTGAACATCTGGGGGTCACATACCACACCGCTGCTGCTTCCGCCCAGCGGTAGATTATTAATAGCGCACTTCCAGGTCATCCACATGGCTAATGCGCGAATGGTATCAATCGTTTCAGATGGGTGAAAGCGTACGCCGCCTTTTGTAGGACCACGCCCGTCATTGTATTGCACCATGAAACTCCGCAGGATGATCGGATCGCCATTATCCATGAAGACTGGCAAGGAAAAATGGTATTCACGCATGGGAACCCGCAAGAATTCGCGGGTTGGCTGATCCAATTCCAAAAGATCGGCGCACCGGTCGAATTGTTTGAGTGCCATATCGAATATGTTGTAGGTTGGGAAATAATTCATGGATCACAGCCCCTTTCAGGAATAGGGAATATTTAGGTGTGATGAAGTGATGTTAATAGGGATTAAGATGATTGTACTATAGGATGAAGAGTTGATGAATTGTATACAAGGTGCAGTGCACTTCTGGATGTTGGATGAACGGAGTATTGGTGGGGTTCAATGTTTGTTGGTTTTTCTCTAAGTGCAATGCACCAAATGAACTTGGGAACTAGTTTACCAATTTTGCACTCAATGTCATGGGTACATTCGAGAGTGCCACTGAGACCGGGCAGCCAGATTTGGCGGCTTCAGCCATTTCCTGAAAGGCTTCCTCGCTGACGCCTGCAACTTTGGCTTCGCATTCCAGATGAATCCCGGTAATGCGTGATTTGCCATCGACAACACCAAGCGATACTGTTGCCACCGTGTGGATTTGTTCCGGGGTAAATCCAGCTGCGGTGAGGTTGCCACTGAAGGCCATTGAAAAACAACCAGCATGGGCGGCTGCGATCAATTCCTCGGGATTGGTGCCAACACCTTCTTCAAAGCGGGATGAAAAACTATAAGCCCCTTGATAAGCGCCACTGCCCAGACGCATGGTGCCGTTGCCTTCTTTTAATGTGCCCTGCCAAACTGCTTCTGATTTTCGTACAGCCATTTTTTCCTCCTGAGATTTTTCAATTTTTAACCATTGTAACAATTCTCAAAGGATTAACCCAGTTTCTGTAATTGGTTTTAAGAAATCATGAAAGATGTTTGATGAAACAGCGCCGGCGTTTGTGTTGGCGATGTTCAAAGTATTTCCATTGTGCCTGCACATTGATGTTATCTTCCAGATTGGCATTGGTTTCTACCCGGGTAATTCCATGTTTGTTCAATGCTACGTTGACACTATGCATGATGGCTGCATTAATTCCTTTACCACGATAATCAGATCTGACAGCGATCAGGTACAGGTCACCAAGGGTATTGGTTTTAAGTGCTGTCAAGAAGTGAATCCAACCAACCGGAAAGATTTTCCCCTGGGATTTCTGAAGGGCTTTGGAAAAGGATGGCATTACGATGGCGAAGGCAACCATTTTATTATTTTCATCCAAAATGATCGGTACTAAATCCGGTGAAACAAAACCGAAGTATTGATCGATGTAAGCTTGTTTTTGCTTGTCACTCAACGGTACAGTCCCATAAAGGTGACTGTATTCCGAATCGATGAGATCAAACAATTCCCTGGTGTAGTTGAGCAGATCTTTCTTTTTCTTTAATTCAAGCTTGTGCAAGTTGAACCGTTTCAAGGTCAACTCAGCAGCTTTTGCAATTTTTTCTTGCGGAGGATTGGGCACCTGAATCTCGTACTCCAACCAATCGGTATCCTTAACATAACCCATTTCAGCCAGATGCACGGGGTAATAAGGATGGTTATAAATTAATGCCAATGTGCTTAATTCATCGAATCCTTCAATCAACATGCCTTCCGGGTCCAGGTCGGTGAAACCCAGAGGGCCATGCACAGCCGACATCCCCAATTCACGCGCCCAATTTTCCACCGTTTCAAAGAGTGTTCTGGATACTTCACGATCGTCGATGAAATCCACCCAGCCGAAACGCACATTGTGTTGTCCCCATTTTTCGTTGGATTTGGGATTGTAAATGCCGGCTATACGGCCAACAACTTTACCGTCTTTGTATGCCAGCCAATAGCGTGCCTGGGCAACTTCAAAGGCGGGATTCTTCTTCCAATCGAGGGTGTTTTTCTCATCCATCAACAGGGGGGGTGTCCAATAAGGATTGCCTTTATAAATGCTGAAGGGGAATTTAATAAATGTGTTTAATTGCTTGTGAGTGGTTACTTCTTCAATTTTTATAGTCATGGGGATGTCCTTTTTTGAAAACAAATTGGATAAACATTATTATAAATTATCTACTCATTTTATCACTGTAAATATTGATCTCATTTTTACTAATTTTTAGGAAATATTTTAATTAAGACCAGAAAAAATCGAGTTTAAAGAAGAAAAATCCCTGTTAAAGCGTGACCGGGATTTTATTTTCTAATTCGGGAAAAATAATGCGAACCCTAAAAATCTCTTTGTTTGCTTAAATGTAAATAAACCGGTTCTCAATCCGGTTGAAATTTTCCCTCAACCCTGACTGACCAGGCCAGGGTCATGATGTCAGCATCATTTCCAAGTTAATATTTCTATTTCTTCTGATCAAGTGACTTGACAGGTGAATTAGGGATAATTGGTTTCTTTTTGCTGTCCTGTTTCTTTTTACGTTTTTCTTTGTTTTTTGGACTCTTATCTCCCATAGCTACCTTCTCTCTTCAAATTTTGGTGTGTTGGATGAATTGGCTTTGTTCTTGAGAGCTTGATCTACACAAGCACATAACCGCTATTAACATTAACACAAAATCGAATTGAATTCAATCACTTTTAATCATCCAGATTGACTTTGACCTTCAAATCGATACTTCTCAAGAAAAACCCCCCATGTGACCAGGGGGGTGTTCATTTTTTTCTATAAGCTCAGGAGCTTTTTGACTTATCAGCTATTTTTTATTTTTGCCAGACCGGATTCCACCCCTGAGCTACTTCAGTTACGGTTCCATTCAGAACATCGATGACCACAATATCAGCTGAACCATAAAATCCCAATGAGGCCGCTATAAAACTTCCATCTCCAGACCAGGCGAATGTTTCAATCTGTTCACCTTCCAGGAGCATCTGAGCATCGCTACTGTCGATTGCCTGTAACATCAATTTATAACCAAGCACTTCATCGAGGGAGCCATTTCCGACCACATAGGCGAGTTGAGCACCGGAGGGTGAGAAGCGCGGAGAAAAAGCAAAGCTACCTTCTTGCACTGATGATGAGAATAACTCTTCCTCAGTATTCATGCGATCATTGAGCATGATCCTTTCTTCACCACTCGGTATGTAAGTGAGATTATCATATGCCAGAATCCCAGCTGCTGACCAATCATATCCACCGACAGCCTTTTCCCAACTATGGTAGGTGTTGCTGGTGAAATCGTACCAGGCAAAGTTTCCACGGCCTTCCATCAGATAGACTTCGTCGAAGCTGATCAAACTACCATCCGGGGACCATTTCGGTTGAACCAAAGAGAAACCTTGTGGCGCAACCAGTTCAGAGATTTCGCCTGATTTTACATCTACCTGCATGATGCCATAGGCCAAACTGGCATTCACCACACCACGCGCTGTGAAATAACCGGGATCGGTACGAACTGTATAACTAATGGTATGTGCGCCTGGCTGCCAGGCATATCCACTCAGGTCGACATTTTCCAGTACTATCCAGGAAGTTTCGCTGGCAGGTTCAAACACCCATATATTTGTGACTGTATCCAGCCTGTCAGATTGTTGTGTCATCATTTCCTGTTTGAAAGCCAATAATTCTCCATCACTGGACCAGGAAGGTTGACTGAACTGGATGGTTTGGGCACCTACCACGGTGTCGATGATTGAACTACCATTGGTGGTTACCTGTTTGATTTCACCAGTGACTGGATTCACCATGGCAATATTCATATTTTCGTCTTCGAAGGCGATCCAGTTCTGATAAAAACCACCGGTTTGATAATCACCCGTCTCAATCGGGATCGGTTGATCATCCAAAACAGGTTCTTCTGATGGTTCAACAGTGACGACTGGTTCAAGAACTTCTACTGGGGTAGGCAGAACATCCACCGGTTGTCCGTCGACATATGCCTGGCTGCTGGTAATGACGTTGCAGCCACTCAATACAAGAACTAACATTAAATTTAGTAACAATAAACGTTTCATTTCAGACTCCTTTTATCCAATTTATTTGATTGAGACGATTGGAAAAAGAAAAAAGTTCCAAATTAATAAAAATCCCCCGGTTGCACGTTTTACTAAATGCAATCCGGGGGAAGATAGAGGATAGAGGTGATTATTTGGTGAGGAGAGGAAGGAAGACAAACTTTAGTGGATACACCTGTAACGCAGCTTCCTTTGTGACCAGATTTTGTGTTGCAAAAATAACAACATCTACATCAATATCAACAGGAACAGTGCTGATTGTGAAATCTTTACTGGTCATTCCTGCGTCGATCGTAACAGATGCAGGCAATGAAATTACTGAAGGTGTATTACTTGAAAGAGAGATTACAACACCTCCAGTAGGGGCAGGAATATCCAATTTCACAGTGCCTGTCAAAGTCTGACTTCCTCCAATTCGATCTGTGGATAACATCAGTTTCATTAACACTGATTGAGTATGATTTTCTGGTAACAAAGTGAATAAAACTTTTCTTTCAGTATTTCCATGTCTGGCAAAAACGGCAGCGTAAGTATTTTCACTGACTGTTGAAGTGTTAATCGTAAAAGTTTGGCTTTTAGATCCTTCTGGAATGGTAACGGTCGCAGGAAGGGTAATTGGTGCACCAATACTTTTTTCCAGGGTAATAACAGTACCTCCAACCGGTGCATCAAGATTAATATAAACAGAGGCATTAATCTGATTACCACCTACTACGATATCTTTATTTAGTGTTAATCCGGATAAGGCAATCGGATTGGCATCATAGGAGGACTCAACAGCACCAATATCACATCGATCCAACTGAGTTCGCTCTCGACCGAGCTGATCAAGTAATATGGGATTTCCTAATCGATCCTTACATCCAGCAGGATTACCCCCATTAATCGCCGGGCTGGTATTTAGTAATGGATGATGGAAACTATCGATGCGTGGAGCATATTCATCATAGCTAAGTGGTCCAAGCTGAGGATTTACATTGATTTGATTCCCGGTGAGAATATTAGTGGCTATCAACCAATCGGTGATAACACCAAAAAGATTATAACCATAAGATGTAATGGTTCCATGAATCTCTGGAGCGGAAAAATCAAACGTCGCCCCTTTTATATCGAAATTGCCAGCAACGATACTGTTGCGAATATTTAATTTCGAATCAGTTTCGATGAAAATTCCACCACCTTGCCCACCCTGTGATGTACTGTCACTATTACAGGTATTTTCTGTAATGGTTACATTTGATAGATCAACAATGCCAGCTTTTGTGTAGATAGCACCACCGTGGTTGGTGGCTTGATTGCCACTAAAAGTTGTGTTTAAGATATATCTATGATTTACATTGTTGTAAATGGCCCCACCATTTCCAGCTGTTGCACTATTATTGATGAAAGCACTATCCTGAATGATGAAATTCCCGGAAGTCGCCGTGTACATACCGCCACCATTTTCTGCAGTATTGTTACTGATTAGAACTCCCTGAAATAAATTTTCCTTGTTTGATGAGGTGTATATTCCTCCGCCTTCTTCAGTGGCTGAATTGTGATTTATCTGAACAATGGCGTTTTTACCTTCAATATTGAGATATCCACCATTAAGATAAATTCCTCCTCCTTTGGTGGCATGATTATTATTAATTTCATTGGTATTCATTATTAATAGCTCTGGATAGGAATTATATCCTTCCATCGAAATTCCCCCACCATATCCTGCTGCAATGTTGTAATTTACTTTACTGTTATCCAGTGTAACTCTGCCAGAATATCCTATACAAATAGCACCTCCGTTTCCGGATAGATTGGAATTTTCTGAAATCGCAGAATCTAAAATAAATGCTTTTCCGGCATGAACTTCAATAGCACAATTATTGCCAACATTCTTATTAATTGTTGAAAAATTTAAGGTAAATTCGCCACTGTTTGATCGAATTGCATAACGTGTATTTTCTGTAATAGTAGTTTGAAATATCGTAGCAGTACTGAGACTTATAGTTATTGCATCAACATTTTTTCTAAATTTGCTATTGTTGATATTTAATGTTCTTTTTCCGTTTGAAGTGACTGCATATTCAAAAAATTCCATAGTAAGATTATTTATCACGAGATTATAGTCTGTATCAAAACCTCCCTGACCAAGCCCATTCCCCTTAATTATTGTATTGTTAACTCCCTGCCCATTAATAGTTAAATTTTTCTTGATTCTAGGCAAAGTACTGACGGGTATAGTCAATGCTCCAATTTCAATGGTATTGCTAGCACCACCGTCGTAATTAATCTGTTCGATAGCAGCTCGTAGTGTGCAAAAACCATACTGATCCAGACATTCACTGTTTGACAAGTCCGCATCTTTGTGGTCAGCGGTGGAATTTACAATAAATGTAGCTGCCTGCACTGGTTTGGGTGTCCATGCCAACCCTATTAAAAAAGCAATCAGGATGAATATACGTACACAGACAAAACTTTTCGATTTCATATTAAACGCTCCTATAAAAAATATGATTAAAAATTGGGTTTTTGAAAAACATTGATGATGGGATTAGTGGGTGTCTACTTTTGCGGTGTTGGACCTGATTTTTCTTAAATAATCAAACATCTCGTCCATATTCTTGAAATAGATCACTTCGCGGCTTTTGGGATCTTCCAAAGAGGCAAGCCACTCATCCCTGATCGGGTTTTCTGGCTGCCAGATACGGAGTAGATAAGAATAGTAATGTGATGTTATGATCAATGTTGATTCTCCGGGTGATTTAATCTCAAAAACAGTTGTTTGATCATTCTTTTCTTTATATAATTTACATAGCAGGCGTCATAGAAACGTCACAAAAATAGGGACAAAGCAAGACACTTAAGATTCTTCTCTCATGCAACAATTGAAAATACACTGTTTCGGCTATCTGAAAATTGAAAAGGATGGAGAGGTCATCACGCAATTTGACACGGACAAAGTGCGTGCATTGCTGGTTTATCTGGCTGTCGAGAATCAAAAACCGGTGCCACGCTCCTATCTGGCGGGGTTGTTCTGGTCTGATCTTTCTGAAAAACAGGCACTGCAGAGTTTGCGGCAAACACTCTCTATTTTGCGTAAAGTGTTAGGTGATAATGGGTCTGAAAATCCTATCATTCAGAGTGAACGTGATCATTTGCGATTAAATCCAACCATATCCGTATGGGTTGATGTTCTGGAATTCAAGCGGTTACTGAATCAGGCTTATCGTCATTTTCAAAGACAGGATCAATTTCATCAGATAAATTTTCGTAGTCTGGCAAGAACCCTGCAATTAAGAGAAGGCGATTTTCTGGAAAAATTCTCAATTTCAGGCGCACCACTTTTCGACGAGTGGGTGAGCCTGATCCGGGAAGAATTGGATCACCGGGCTGTGGAAGGGCTTGTAATGCTTTCACAGTATTACCAAAACCGGGCTGAATATAACTTAGCAAGGCAAACCGTCCAGAAAATCCTGCAGATTGCTCCCTGGAACGAATCAGCTCATTTGATGATGATGCGACTATTTGCAATGGATGGTCAGTGGAGTGCTTTTGAAAATCAATACCATTCTTTGCGGCAATTTCTCAAAGAACAAATTGGCGTTGAACCTGCTCAAGATACCATTCTGTTTTATGAAGAAGTACGTAAACAGCGTTCCAAGAGTGCACTGTTTCCTCAGGAATCTACACAGAAATCCAATCTGCCTGGATCTGAAGCGAATTTTGTTGGAAGAGAGCTAGAGCTGGATGATATAACCAATTTACTGGTCGATCCCGCCTGTCGGCTCATCACGCTGCATGGTCCAGGTGGGATAGGTAAAACCAGTCTGGCAATGGAAATCGCCCGTCAACAGGTGGGTATTTACCAGGATGGTGTGTTTTTTATTTCCCTGACAGGTGCTCATTCCAATGAGGAGTTTATTGCCAGTTTGATTGAAGCGATTGCAGTTCCAATGATGGACGCAGGCAATCTCATTTCAAGACTTAAGGAATTTTTACGCAACAAATGTATATTATTGGTATTGGATAATTTTGAACACCTGTTGATTGAACAGGAAGTCATTCGGTCATTGAGCGACATCATGCAACATGCCAGCAGGGTTAAGTTCCTGGTTACTTCTAGGGAACGGTTGAACCTGAAAGGTGAATGGGTTTACCCGCTCAAAGGTATGTCTTATCCGGATATCCATAACCATTTTGATCTAACATCCATTGATAAATTTGGAGCGTTGATGCTCTTTCAACAACGTGCCAAACAGGTAAAACCGGATTTTCAGTGGGATGTTCAATCCATTGCTGCAGTGGTTGAGATTTGCCAGTTGTTCGAAGGTTTGCCTTTGGGAATAGAATTAGCAGCGGCTGATGTATGGAGTCAGTCCTGTCAGGTGATCGCCAAAAAAATCAATAACCATTGGAATTCACTGAATGCGAATGCCAGTGATGTCTCACCACGTTATCGTAGCTTATCGGCAAACCTTGAAGATTCCTGGACATTGCTGGATGATACTTTGCAAAGAATCTTCTGGCGAATCGGTATTTTTGAAGACAGTTTTTCCATACAGGCAGCAGAAACTATTAGCCAGGCAACATTGCACGATCTCACCAGGTTGGTTAATCAATCCATCCTGCAGTATGATTTGCAGGGAAGATATAAGATGCACGGCGTGATCCGCCAATTTGCCAGAGAAAAAATGTATGCGTCTGGAAATTATGCTGAAGTGCAGACTGCATTTTTGGATTACTTTGCCAATTATTTACAGGATCGTCTGAAGGATATAAAAACCAATCATCAAAAACAATCTCTTCATGACATTCAGGTTGAATTGATTAATTTGAAAAACGCCTGGTTATGGATATTGGAAGACCGGCAATTAGAAAAAATAGAAATATTTCTTGATCCGATGTACCAGTTTTTCAATATTCGCAGTCGCTATCAGGAAGGTATTGACTTCCTCTTACCCGCGCTGAATTTAGTGGATCAGCTACAGACAGAAACACCTTGGGATCAAAATGAAATCATCAAAGGAAAACTGCTGGTCAGGATCGGTACATTGGCTCATCGTATTCGAGAAAATGAAACAGCCAGGGATTTAATAGAAAAGGCTGCACAAATTTTCAAGAGGTTTGCACTTGATCACGAATTGGCGAATTGTCGCACAGCTTTGGCAGGTGTGCATTTACGGGCGAATGACTTTGCAAAAGCAGAAGAGAATGCCCGCGCTAATCTGGATTTTTATCAACAATTCCCAGATGTGCTTGGTCAGATCAAAGCATTGAATACCATCGGGTTGGTGAATCTTCGTCGCGGAAATATTGAAGAAGCCAGACATTTTCTTCATCAGTCGGTTGACCTGGGACGTAGGTTTGAAAATAGCCGTCCATTAATCATTCCACTGAATTATCTGGGTGATATTGCCTGTAATGAAGGTAAATATTCAGAGGCTAAGGAACTCTTTGAGGAAAGTCTGACGATTGCATCTGATTTGGAGGATTTGTATCAGGTGGCAATCGTGCTTAATAACCTGGCAAGTGTTTATCATGTTGAGCTGGATTATCCCAAAGCGAGTGAAATGTATGCGAAAAGTCTGGCAATCTGTCGCCAGATTGGTGATCTGGATGGAGAAGCCATCGCTTTGGCAAATCTGGGAGAAGTGGCGCTGGTTCTGGGAGATTATGTTGCTGCCATTTCGCTGTCCGAACAGGCGTTAAAGATTTCTCGTGAGATTGGCGAAGAGTGGTCAATCTCCATTTGTCTGAACAATCTGGCGGATGCATATTGTAAAAATGGTCAGGTCGAAAAAGCATTGGAACAGATTAAAGAAGCCATTCAAATCGCCTGGAAAAATGAAGCCTCACGCTTTCTGGCTCGCTTTGCCGTTACCGCAGGACGATGCTATCAATTGCTTGGCTCTCCATTATTGGCACAGGAGCTTTTCACTGCGGCTTTGGCTCATACCTCCACTGAACATGATATCCGCGAAAAGTCGATGGAATATCAGAAAGAGATAGGGGTGGAAGAATTACCTGCACCTGATGATGAGAAATTGGGGGATGTGATCAGACGATATTTCCGTTTTGACAATGCGTAGGGGCGTTCGGCCGAACGCCCCTACGGCCGAACGCCCCTACGGCCGAACGCCCCTACGGCCGAACGCCCCTACGGGGGTTGTCAACAATGAAAACGATGGCGTGCATATGATTGGGCATGATTACATATTCACCTAATTCGATTTCTACCCGGATAATGGCGGATTTTTCCCATTCATCACGGACAATTTGACCATATTGGTTTAAATACATGATTCCATATTCAATTTTGCCAAACAATTGTTGATGCTGGTATGTGCAGACGGTCAGGAAATATACTCCTTCGGATGAATAATCATATCCTTGCAGACGGATGGAGTGTCGGTTGTGGATAAGACGGTTGTAAGGCATCGATGGACTCCAGAATATGGAATGGAATTATGTGTCATTAATTTTACAATGAAATTGAAGGATGAATGGTTTATTTCATATAATGAATGGTGATTTTTGACATGCGTCGTAGGGGCGTTCGTCGTAGGGGCGTTCGGCCGAACGCCCCTACGGGGGTATCAATTTTTTTGTTTGGTGGTAAAAAACCAAATTTACTACCATTTACAGATAAAATATTATTGTTGTTATTTCATTATTCATCTCAGAAAGGACGATAACATGTCATACTTCATCGGATTGGACATTGGTACCAGTGCTGCCAAGGCGTTACTTTGTGATCAGGGCGGAAAAATTGTGGCAATTGCACAACAGGAATATCCGTTGTACTCCCCACAACCTTTGTGGAGCGAGCAGAATCCATCGGATTGGTGGCAAGGTTCCATTCATGCGATTCAGCAACTATTGGCACAATCAGCGATTTCTCCATCCCTGGTAGTAGGGATTGGTTTGACCGGTCAGATGCACGGATCGGTGTTTCTGGATCATGAGAATCAGATCATTCGCCCGGCATTGCTCTGGAACGATCAACGTACCGCAGCAGAGTGCGACCAGATCACCGCTGCAGTTGGTTATGAGCGTCTGATTGAAATTACGGGTAATCCGGCTTTAACCGGTTTTCAGGCTCCCAAGATCCTGTGGTTGCGCAACCATGAACCACAGCATTATGAACGTGTAGCTAAAGTCCTGTTACCCAAGGACTATATCCGCTTTATGTTGACAGGCGAGTATGCCAGTGATTGTTCAGATGCTGCCGGGACTTTACTTTTGGATCTGAACAAGCGTGATTGGAGTGCTGAATTACTGCAGACTCTTGATTTGCCCCGCGAGTGGTTTCCAAGAGTGTTTGAGGGTTCTCAAATTACAGGCCGTTTGCTATCTTCCGTCGCCAAAAAACTAGGATTGCCAGATGGAATTCCGGTGGTGGCAGGTGGAGGAGATAATGCGGCAGCTGCAGTGGGAACAGGGATTGTCCGTTCCGGGTTGGTAAGCAGCAGCATTGGCACCAGTGGGGTGGTATTTGCTCACAGTGATGAAATTCGTCTGGACCCTAAAGGGCGATTACATACTTTTTGTCATGCTGTGCCGGGGAAAAACCATTTGATGGCGGTCACGCTCTCAGCCGGGAATTCGTTGCGTTGGCTGCGGGATTTGTTCCGTACATCTGCCAGTAATCTGAATGGCGCGGAGGAGTTGTCACTCAGTTACGAATCGATGACGGCCCAGGCTGCCCAGGTTCCTCCCGGTGCAGAGGGACTGATCTTTTTACCCTATTTAACCGGAGAACGCACTCCGCATCTGGATCCATTGGCGACGGGAGCTTTTGTGGGCCTCACTACCCGTCATACAGCTGCCCATCTGGTGCGGGCTGTTATGGAAGGAGTGACCTTCTCTTTACGGGATGGCTTTGAGATCATGCATGATTTGCAAGTACCAATCGATCAGGTAAGAGCAATTGGTGGCGGTGGAAAGTCGTCTTTCTGGTGCCAGTTGCAGGCAGATATCTTTGGTAGCGAGGTGGTTAATCTGGCTGTGGAAGAAGGACCTGCTTATGGCGCAGCTTTGTTAGCGATTGCTGCCGATCAGGATGCTGCTGGGGTGACCCAGGTGTCTGAAGCCTGTGTAAAAACGACAAACAGGCACCATCCCCAATCAGCGCATGTGGAGCGTTACAACCAGCTTTATGCCATCTATCGCGAACTCTACCCTTTGTTGCGGGAAAATATGCACAATCTTTCCCAATTTGCTGTAGGATAACGGAATATGAGCAAACAAGAGCAACGGTCATCGCGAGAATGTCAGTCCGTTGCTCTTGTTGTTTAATTCAAATTTTTGGATTGGGGTTAGTTGGTCAATCTCTGGCTGAGAATATAATTTTCCAATCCCAAAATGGTGGATTGCTGTCCACTGATCACAGCCCGAACTACATCTCCAATGGAAATCAATCCCACCAATCTGCCATCATCCACGACTGGCAAATGGCGGATGTGTTCTCGTGACATTAATTGCATACATTCATTGATCGTTGTGCTGGAATTAACCACAATTACTTCAGCCGTCATCCAGGTGGACACTGCTTCTTGCAGCGGGCAAGCACTTTTTTCGGCGATGCGATATGCAAAGTCACGTTCTGATATAATCCCTTGGACCTCCCCATCTTCTACGACCAATAAAGCGCCCACATTGTGAGAACGCATCTTTTTCAATGCTGAGATCAAAGACGAATTTGGTTCAACCGACCAGACTTGTTTGCCTTTTTCTGCCAGAATATCCTTAACTGTGTTCATACAATCTCCTTATTTTCCTGGTATTGATGAGATATATAGATGATGATGTGAACGGGGATGCTTAAGATTATTAAAAAGTTAATGATCATGAGTGTAATCATTGCATGGTTTTATTATAGCGAAAAAGATTAATTGCAAGTGAAATTTATTTTTTGTGAATTCATTCACGAAGTTTCTGATAATGAGTTGCTATTCGAAGAATCCAAATGATTTCTTAATACATTCTGAATAAAAAATTGACAGGGTCCAGGTATGATAGTGACATGAAAGTAATTTCAAACAAAAAAATAAAAGGATGAAAAATGAAAAAGACAATCTTATCTATAACGATATTAATAGCCATGCTTGGGATTTTGGGCTTCAAACCATTGGAATCTGTGTATGCCTTCGATGAACAAACAGGTATCACTTTTGAGGGACAAGAAACAACCAGCACTGAACTCACGCAAGATGAAATCGATGCCTTATTATTCATGCGCGAGGAAGAAAAATTAGCCCGTGATGTTTATCTGACCCTTTATGAAAAATGGGATCTGATTCTCTTCAATAATATAGCCAGAAGCGAACAACGGCATATGGACGCTGTCAAAACGTTGATTGACCGATATGGGTTGGAAGATCCCATACTTGGTGAAGTTGGTGAATTTACCAATCAGGATCTGCAATCCTTGTATGATGACCTGGTAATCAAAGGTAGTCAATCCATCTCTGACGCATTACTAGTGGGTGGGGCAATTGAAGAAATCGACATCCTCGACTTGCAGGAAGGTCTAAAAGAAACAACAAATCCGGATGTTACCCGCGTTTTTGAAAGTCTTTTGCGAGGCTCGTACAGCCACTTGAAAGCTTTTGTCAATACCTTCAATCGTCAAACGGGTGAAACTTATGAACCACAATACATGCCCCAGAATGCATTTGATGAAATTGTTGATCAGTCGAATGCCAATGGAAATGGAAGGTTTCAGAGCACCACAACCATGGGGCGACGGGGTGGACGCAGATAATCAATAACACTCTCCTCTATGAATCTCCAAAAGAACTTCACACGGAATTCCGTGTGAAGTTCTCATTTAATACCATCAACGTTATAATCCCTGTATGCATAGACGCTGGATTCAAATTTTATTACTTGCCATAGGAGTTCTGTGTGGTTCCACCGCTGTGATAATGATCAAAGCCAGCGACGAGAACCCCTATCTACTGGCTGCTTATCGTCTGCTGATAGCCACCATTTTCATACTGCCACTCTTTTTAAAAGAAAAACGAAATTACAGCCAGCCATATGGTATCAAACAGGTCAAACTTTCTCTTTTGCCTGGTTTATTATTGGGGTTACATTTCATCACCTGGAATATGGGGATAGCCCTTACCCCGGTCGCGAATGCCAGTTTAATTGTCAATACCACACCGGCTGTGATGCCTTTCTTTCTGTGGATCTTCTTCCGTGAACGCGTAAACCGCATTGAAATGTTTGGCACTTTTCTGGCACTCACCGGGTTGATGATCCTGGGTCTGGGACGATTTGATTGGAGCTCGCCTGACCTGCGTGGGCATTTGCTTTGTTTCATTTCGATGCTTTTTCTAGCCGCCTACCTGGCATTGGGACGGAAAAACAGTGGTCGCTTACCACTCTGGCTTTACATGTGGCCGCTCTATTTAACAGCTGGATTATTCAGCCTGATGTGTGCTTTATTCTTTGTAAATCCGATCAAAACCTATAGCTTGACCAATATCCTGCTTTTTCTGGGTCTGGCGATCATCCCGACGTTTGGTGGTCATACCTTGCTGAATTACTCAATGAAAAACTTCCGTGGGCAGGTCGTCAGTGTCGCTAATCTGGGGCAGATTGTGTTTTCAGCATTGCTGGGGTATCTGATTTTCACAGAGATCCCAAGTCCACAATTCTACCTGACAGCAGTATTAATTTTATCCGGTGTGATTATCGTCCTGATCCATGGGTATCGTCAGAAATAATTTAGATTCAGGTTCCTGAAATCGTCCGGGTGTAGATACCACTTTCCTGAACAATGATGAAACCTAATTTTTCGTACAGATTAAGGGCGTCACGATTATCGGTGCGAACCTGCAACTGAGCGTAGCGCATGCCATTTTGTTTTAAGAAGTCCAATGCTTTCGAGATCATAGCGCTGGCCAATCCTTTGTGACGCCATTGCGGGCAAACGAAGATTTACTCCGTATAACCTATCTTTTCACTTAGATTACGGTTCTGTTCTGCGTCCCAAAAGGCTGTCAGGCAACCCGCTAATTAATCCATATCAAAAACTGCAAAATTGGTTGCGGTCGACCAGGATGGTGAACTCATGAAATAAACCCATTCTTCCAGTGAAATTGGTGCATTTGGGAAACACAAATTACGGGCCTGCACATATTGCTCCCGTTCTTGCCGGGATTCTAACTGCCAGGATTTTAACAAGAACCCTGGCGGAGCATGGATGGAGGGTAGATTATTGTTAAGATCTCTCTGCATACCATAGATACTGCCGTTATAATGAAGGCTAAAAAAGCTTAGTCATTGATAAAGTGTATAGATTTTAGAAAATTATACCTTCCATTTTTGTGAGTTTATGGTAAAATCTTTTTTACTCGGGGGCGTGGTGTAGTGGCTAACATGCGGCCCTGTCAAGGCCGAGACCGCGGGTTCGAACCCCGTCGCTCCCGCCAGAGTAAAGAGACCTTCACAAGAAGGTCTTTTTTGTTGCGAGATGGGGGTGTTAGTCAAATCCCGCCAATTATTTTATTCGTTCAATTAGTTTGAGCATTCATCTTCTGGTTGGAAAACTACCACCCGATTACGACCACTTGATTTGGCTTTATATAACGCCATATCTGAATTGTGAATCAATGTGCTCAGACCATTAACCTGTTCGTTGAATTCGGCAATTCCAATCGATACGGTGATTGAAATCGGGCCAGCGTCCGTCTGGAATGGGTAGTCTTTTATCACCGACTGGACTCGTCTGGCAATTTGTTGAGCAGTTTTCAAATTGCTTTCCAGCAATAAGACCAAAAATTCTTCTCCCCCATGCCTGCTGATCACATCCACGTTCCTTAATGTATTTCTGCAACGCTCTGCCAGTTCACTTAAAATTTGATCTCCCACAGCATGCCCATGGGTATCATTTACGTCTTTAAAGTGGTCTATATCAAGGAAGAGTATTGCCAGATTGTGCGCAAATCTTTGGGCGCGTTCAAACTCTCGTGTGGCGATATCAACAAACCCACGCCGGTTATAAACCTGAGTCAAAGGATCCAAAACTGCCAGCTCCTGAACCTCCTGGTAAAGGCGTGAATTTTCTAAAGTAATTGCCACCTGACTGGAGAATAAAGAAAGCAACTCAACATCACTATTTTCAAAGGAAGGTTTTCCTGGTTCGCGGGCAATTTGAATAACCCCTTTTACTTCATCCTGCCAGTGGACAGGAACAGATAAGAGTGGAAAATCATCTGTTACTTGATCAAATGTGGCTGGTTTTTGATCCCAGGAGCCATAGTTGGGAATGATAAGAGGTTGATTTGTCTCTGCAACGAGACCGGCCGCTCCTTTTCCCACGTGCAGTTGAGTGCCTACCGGATCATATAGGTTGTTATAACTGACCTTACACTCAAAAACATCGTGGTCTTTAGTTCTCAAGTACAACATTCCGGCAGAAGAATCCAATAGCCAGACAGCTTTCTCAATAATTTGGCGATGGAGAATTGATAAATCGTATGGTTGCGTAATTGACAGGGAAGTCTCGTGCAGCATCGCCAATTCCATAGCTCTTTTCTTTTCCACTTCTAATAATCGTGCTTGTTCGATCCTACCAGCCACAAGATTTGTCAGAATCTCTGCCAGGTTGATTTCTTCTGAGATCAGTTTGCGATTTTCCGATGTAATATCACAGCCAATCGTGCCAATTATTTCACCACCCACAATTAATGGGACAATCAAGATGGAATGAATATTTTGTCTGACCATTAAATGTTTGACTGCATGAAGCATCGGATCATCCTGGACATTTTCGGAATAGAACGAGCTCTTATTTTTTAAAATATAATTCATGGAAGGGTTGTCTTCTAAAGGGATAAGCATACCTATCGTGGATGAATTTCCAGCGCCTGGGTGATCTGCAACAATGGTCATGCTTTTACGGTCTGGATTCATCAAAGCCAGACCCACCTGGTCAACCCCTAAAGCTTCGGCCATGCTATCGACGGACAATTGTTGTATCACATCCAGGTCAGCGGGTTGGGTCATTTTGAAAGCTACCTGGTTGATAACCGCCAAACGTTGTAAGCGTTTCTGGGTTTCTTCAAAGGTGCGAGAATTTTCGATGGCAATGGCCGCCTGTTCTGTGAAAAGAAGTAGTTGTTCAAAAGGATAATCCTTAAAAAAGTCTTTTTTCGAACTGAGAAAATTTAAAAATCCAACCAGTTTCCCTCGAGCAATGATAGGAAACCCCAGATATGATTTAATCCATTCCACTTCTGGAAACACGGTCCAGATTTGAGAAGCAGAGGTATCTTCGATAATTAATGGAGCTTGATTTTTCAACATCCATTGGCTGGTTGACATTTCATCCAGGCGAATATCAAAATTCTCAGCAAATTCACTTAATCCAAGCTTTGAATAACCAATGTGCCTCGCCATTTTGAGTCGATCACTATGAATAAGTGTAATATCAGCAGCGTCAAATGAAACAAATTCACTCAAATTCTCAAGGATGATGTCCAGCACTTCATCCAATTTCATGGTTTCATTCAATGCGTAGGTGATTTTTCCCATGGTTTCAACGATTTCTTGTTGTTTCTTTTCCGCCTGTAATGCCAGTTCCTGTTCGGTAATATCATTGAAAATCACAGCGATTTGGTTTCCATCCAGAGCAAATGCAGAAAAGATAATATTTCGGTTCTTCAACAAATAATGTCGTCGTTTGGTGATCGGTTTTCCAGTATTAAGCAAACGGTCGTAATCTATTAACATTGGTTCAATGGTGGAGTAAGAGCCGTAAACATCTGTTGCCCTTTTTCCTACTACTTCATTTCGAGACAATTTCATCAAGTTCTCATAAGCAGGATTTACATCAGTGATGATCCAATCAACCGGTTTTCCATTTTCATAAACGATTTCATTGATCGTCATACCATCTAACATATTATTAAACCGTGATCGGAGGCGTTGTTCACTCTTACTGAGTGCTAATTGATAGATTTCACGTTGTGTCAATTCTTGTTTTATTTTTTGGTTGAGTCTGTGCAAAACTCCAGCCCCAATTCCTACAAAAATAACCGAGACAAACCCCGTGATTCCGGTTTTTAAAGCCATCTCGGCACCATGAATTCCACTCAAATAATAAAATAAATGGTAATTTAGAAAAAGCAAGGTTATGCTTGCAAAAATTCCCCATTTGACGCCATAATACCAGCCAGTCAGCGCAACAGGAAAAATGGAAAGTGCGGAAATTCCGTTTCCAAGTTTTGCGTGCAATGTAAGAAATAGGAGTGCATACAGAACAGTAGTACCCAACGGGAAAACAAATTTTGGTATTTTACTAAATATATTGTTTCTCATATTAATATTTCTTACAAACACTGCCTTATCAAGATTGTTGCTTTTATGTCCTCTTAATATAATGGACGCTTGTTTATTTCATTAAAAGAGGAATCGTAAATAATGATGATTTTATCTCAACAAACAAAAAATAAACAATAAACTTACAAAATACAAACGAAATAGTAACAATAAACAAATAAAATGGTAACAAATATTGACTAAAACTGTCGGATTTAGAAATTAATTGTAGTTTCTGAAAAATTTTTAAGTAATTGGGAGATGTGGACGGTCTGGCACGAAAAAATGGTAGAGTCACAAAGTTTTATCATCTTCTGCCAGTATCATCTCAATAAATCGGGGCAAGCGGGTTTTTTTGGCGTGCGGACGCACGCCAAAAAAACCCGGACCGCTAATTATTGAAAGGACACTTCTGCCAGTATAATAATTGTAGAGTTGACTATGAATACCAGACGAAAATCCCCTGTAAATATAATTAGCACAGAGGTGCATCATTGTTCCATGGATCTACGCTTAAAAATTTTGGGCAGATTGCCATTTTTTATCGATCTCAACCCATCTGAATTGATGATGATCAATCAACGTTTCAATTCACTGGGATTCAAAAAAGATGAATTCATCTATTACTCCGGAGATCCAGCCGAACGTATGTTTGTTGTTGCCGAAGGGAAGATAAAATTATTCCAACCTGGTTTCGAAAGGCGCAATGTCCTGCTGAATATTCTTTTGGAAGGTGATTTATTTGGTAATTTGACCGTTTTTGGTTCTTCCACCTATACAGACACGGCCCAGTCATTGACATCATCCTGCATCCTCAGTATCAGCAGTCAATCCTTTGGGGAAATCCTGAAAGAATTTCCATCACTGGCGATTAAATCCTTGCAGGTGATGGAAAAACGGCTCATTGCCGCGAATAAACGAGTCTTTGAGATTAGCACTTTACCTGCTGAAAAACGGATTGTGGTAACTTTATTGACCCTGGTTGAAAAAGTGGGAAAACAAACAAACCAGGGTGTTTTAATCGATGCACCTATTTCGCGTGAGGATCTGGCGGAAATGACGGCTACCACCCCCGAAACTGTCAGCCGCGTAATGAGCCAATTCCAGAGCAGTGGGGTTATTGAGAGTGGCAGAAAATGGATTTCGATCGTTGATTGGGATGCCTTCCAACAACTGGCAAATGTTGAATCTCCATAAACCAATTGATACCTGACGCAGGATATAAAAAAGAATAGATTACCTGAGAGTCACTTCTTATCTGGTTGTACCCAGGCATGCATTTGGAGTTAATTGGTTGCAGTTAACTGATCTATATCATGGAAGCAGCGAACAATGCGCTTTATATTGTTACTGTAACATGATTATTCAATTAAAGGAGATTAGAAATGAAAACTATTTTACGAAGTAAAGAATTGACCTGCCCTTCCTGTATTGCAAAAATTGAAAAGGCATTGACGAAGATTGAAGGTGTGGAGACTGCCAAAGTATTCTTTTCCACCGGTCGGATTGAGGTCGAACACAATGCTGATCTGGTGCAAGGCAAAGATCTTGAAAAAGCAATTCAGGCAGTTGGGTACGAAGCACGTGTTTCAGCTTTTTAGATCGGAGAGAAATATGTTAACTCAAATGAAAGTTTTAACAAATTGGTATATTGATCCCAAACAACGCAGAAAAGTTTTGACCATTCTCAGTGGCACCTTGATTTTGGTGGGATTGGCAGCCCGGTTAAATTCCGGGTTGCTCGATTTGGGCAATTTCCTACTGGTGATTTCCGCAGTAGCAGCAGGTTCAGATATTGTTGGGCGAGCCTGGGTAAATCTGCGTAACAAAGCCTTCAGTATTGAATTACTGGTCAGTATTGCCTTTATTGGTGCTTTGGTAATTGGTGAATTTTGGGAGGCTGCCGCAGTAACTTTCCTGTTTATTTTTGGAGCTTACCTGGAAGCGCGTACCTTAAGCCGTACCAGAGAGGTGTTAGGTGATCTGCTGGATCTGGTGCCTGCAATGGCTTTGATTTTGAGAGATGGGCGTCAGATTGAGGTGCCTGCACACGAGGTCTCCCTCGATGATATTCTCCTGATTAAACCGGGAACAAAAGTACCTGTGGACGGTACGGTGATCGAGGGTATATCCGCTGTAGACGAGAGTGCCATCACCGGTGAACCCATTCCGGAAGAAAAATCGGAAGGTGATCTGGTATTTGCTGGCAGTGTTAACCAAAACGGCATTCTGAAAGTAAGAGCTACCGGGATTGGGTCAGATACTACTTTGGCGCGAATTATTCAGCGTGTGGAGCAGGCGCAGGAGGAAAAAGCACCGACCCAGCGGTTTATTGAACGCTTTGCGCAGTGGTATACACCTGCAATTATTGTCTTGAGCATTGTTGCTTTTGTGATCAGCCGGGATATCGAACTTTCATTGACATTGCTGGTGATCGGCTGCCCCGGCGCATTGGTGATTTCTACACCCGTCTCGATTGTTGCGGGGATCGGAAGAGCTGCTAAAAAGGGAATATTAATCAAAGGTGGAGAATATCTGGAAAACGCCGGTAAAATTAATGTGGTGGCTTTGGATAAAACAGGTACTTTGACCCAGGGAAAACCACAACTGGTGGAAATTCAGGTGGTTGATGGACAGGGCGAACCTCTTCCTTCCAATGAGATTAAGCATAACGCAGAATATAAATGGAGCGAGGATCAAAAAACTGTATTGCATTGGGCGGGGATTGCAGAAGTGAATTCAGAGCATCCACTGGCACGACCGATTCTGACAGAAGCTAACCTGTATGAACTGGTACCGGAACCGGATGAATTTGAATTACTCATTGGGAAAGGTGTGGTTGCTCACTATCAAGGTAAACAAATTGGTGTGGGGACTTCCGACCTAATGCAAAATCTAAATATACAAATAAATTCGAAGGTAAACCAGGCATTAGAATTGATGAAATCAGATGGTAAAACTGCTGTATTGGTTTCAGTAGAGGAAAAAATCATTGGGATTTTGGGAATTGCTGATCCAATTCGTGAGAATGCCAGGGAATTGGTTACTAATCTCAAACAAATCGGAATGCAAAATGTGGTGATGCTTACAGGCGATGATCGCATTACGGCAGAAGCGATTGCCAAAGAAGCAGGCATTGTGGATGTATATGCAAATTTGTTACCTGATGATAAGCTGGCTATCATTCAGAAATTCAAGTTGGCTGGCAAAGTGGTGGCAATGATTGGAGATGGCATCAATGATGCTCCAGCACTGGCGACGGCAGATATTGGCATTGCGATGGGAGTCGCTGGAACGGGGATTGCTATTGAGACTGCTGACATTGCATTGATGGCTGATGATTTGTCGAAAATTCCTCAGGCGATCGCTCTATCGAAAGCAGTTCTTAGGAATATCCGTCAGAACGTTATTGTGGCACTTGTCACTGTTTCAGCATTGCTGGCTGGGGTGTTATTAAAGGAAGTGCACATGGCAGGTGGTATGCTCATTCACCAGGCTTCCGTCTTATTGGTGATCATCAATGGTATGCGATTGATGAGAGCTTGAGATCGGCTATTTTCAGCCAATGACTGAGCGTGATTGTAGCAGGGTAACAACTAAACATTTCAATGCTATACTTTTAAAAATATCGAGATAAAAAAGGAAAACAACATGACAACAAACAAACCACCAGCCGGGTTCAGAGACATTGAAGTGCGTGCAGAAGCTTCCTCTATTGAAAAGTGGCGCAAACAGGTGCTGGCTGGTCAGCCCGAAACCGGCCGCATGTATGCCTTTATCAGCGATGAAGGTTCTTATATTCCGGGTGGGGAAGGGACAGCACCCACTCCACTCTCGTATTTTGTTTCAGGGATGGCGCTTTGACTCATCTCGCATGTGTCGCAGGTTGCGACCAAACGAAAAATCTCCATCCGCAATGAACGGGTTAATGTCACAGCTCACTTCCATGAACAGGGTTCAGTATTAAGAGGTGACGCAGAGGGTTTCTGTGATGGCTTTGAAATTGAAATTCTGATCGACTCGGATGAGGATCCTCAGAAGATCGCTGATTTGGTGCGAATTTCAAGGGAGATGTGTTTTACTGAGAAAGCACTGATGGGATCTGTTCCGGTCAAAGTCAGCCAGCAGCTTAATCAACAGCCACTGGAGATGTAGCTTTTTTTGTGAACTTCTATAATTGGAGGTCAGGGTGTTTTTAGCAGGCATATGCCTGCCAAAAACACCCGCTTAATACCATGAATTGAGATGATCCCCGTTTTTACCGAATTTTCTAGTTGCTAAAACCTGGTTGTGAGATCAAACAGGTTTTTCTATTTTCTGAAAGTGGTTTTTCTCCTGGAAAGCAAATACAGCAGTGAAAAGACCAGTCAGTATCAATAACACGGCACAACCCAGAAAAATCGTTGGCAAGCTGATAATCCCCACCAGACTGAGCGCGATTGGTGGTCCGATGGCGGAACCCAGGTCGCCAAAAGAGAAAATATAGCCCAATGATCGTCCTTGTTGATGCGGTGGCACCTGATCACCGATGATGGCCGGAATCAATGCCGGGATGCTGCCACCTGCAATGGCAGCCAGAATAACCCCCAGGATAGAAATCCAGATGTTTTGTGCTGCCAGCAGCACCAATCCACCTGCCCCGAAAATGAGAAACACGATTGCCAATACCAACCAGCGCCGGTTGATTCGATCGGACAACATGCCAACCTGAGGAACACTGACAATACTGACCAGGATGCGTAGCGCAATAAAGGTGCCACTCATGGTCGCCAGTGGTATTGCAATCTGATTGAATGTCAGACTGCCATCTTCAACGAATTGTGATAGCCACAGGATGGTTGTGGATCCTAAAACACCGGTAAAGATGACACGATTAATAAAGAAAGGCAGGCTGCAGGACAATGTTAATTTCCAGGGGAACCCCGCTTTTACTGTATGTTCGTCCTTTATTAGGGGGGTAATTTGATGTTTTTCCGGACGTGTTTCGGGTAAGAATCGCAACCATATCAATAGTCCTACACCCGATAAAAATGTACTGACCCATAGTCCACCGCGATACGTAAACAAATCTGTGAAAATCCCTCCACAAAAGGAGGAAACTGCCACGCCAATGAAGAACCACATCTGCAAGCGGCCGTTAATGTGGCCGCGGTTCAGATCATTGGATATATCCAGCGTCATACTGTTAGCGCCAATCCATAGTCCCGACCATGCCAGCCCCCAGAGCACTCTGCCGGTCGTAAGGGTAAATGGTCCCGATCCAAACGCATAAACGGCAGTAGAGAGGGTTCCGATTCCCAGAGAGATCAGCATTAAGGGGCGTCGGGGAAGTCGATCATAAATCCAGCCAGCCATGCCATTAAAAAGCAAGCGTACCAGGCGGTTGATTCCCAGCAGGAATCCCACCATTGCCAGAGTCAAGCCAGCTTGCCGGGCAATTTCTGGTGAAGGTAACACGGCATACAGGGTGGCATCTCCGAGCAGAGAAAGTGCCAATCCGATGCCGAGGGGAGTGAGAACGGTGTTTGGCTTATCGATATGCATTAAGTTTATTTGTTCGTAATGATCGAGCAGAGTAAAAAGGTTAGATTTATTGTATCATTCAGTAATCACTCAATCTCAGTATTGGCTCAATCAGAAGATCAAAGCTGAATTGACTGGACTACTTTAAAACGCTCATCTATAATTATTTAATTCTTTTTATCATTTCCGGGAGGGTGACATGCCTAAGATGGATCAGGTTTTATCAGTGATTTTAGGGGGTGGTCGAGGTACTCGTTTACAGCCATTAACCACCATGCGTTCCAAGCCTGCTGTTCCCATCGCAGGAAAGTATAGATTAATTGATATCCCCATCAGTAATTGCATTAATTCTGGCATTTACAAAATGGCTGTACTGACCCAATTCAATTCTGTTTCACTGCATCGCCATATCACCCGCACCTACCAATTTGATACCTTTCACACGGGCTGGGTTCAGATCTGGGCAGCCGAACAAACCGTCAACACTGCCGATTGGTATCAAGGAACTGCGGATGCCGTTCGCAAGCAATTATTTGAAATCAAGTCAGCTCGTACACCTTATGTCTTGATCCTGGCAGGCGATCATCTTTACCGCATGGACTATCAGGCAATGGCACAGTTTCATTGGGACAACAATGCTGATATCACCATCGCGGTGCAGCCGATTCGAAAAAATGAAGCTGATCGTTTTGGAATATTGAAACGAAGATCGGATAATGAAATCACCCGCTTTGCCGAAAAACCAACAGATTCGGAAGTACTGGCGGATATGGTCAGTCGAGATGATGAGGAAAGACCTTTTTTAGGCTCGATGGGTATTTATTTCTTCAATACAGATGTGCTCTTTGAGATGCTTGAACATACCACCATGCAAGATTTTGGGAAGCATGTGATTCCATACGCAATTGATCGAAAGAAAGTAGTTGGTTTTGATTTTGATGGTTATTGGGAAGATATCGGAACAATCCGCTCTTTTTATGACACCAATTTGCTGCTAACGGGTCCTGATTCTCCGTTCAATTTCTTTGATCAACGCAGTCCGATATATTCACATGGCCGCTATTTACCCGGTTCAACCATAGAAAATAGTATGCTGGAACGTGTACTTCTGACAGATGGTTGCTGCATCAATCACGCTGAAATACGCCATTCTATTATTGGATTACGTTCACAAATTCGTTCAGGCGTAAGAATAATTGATACGATTATGATGGGTTCCGATTACTATGATCGGGTATCAGCCTGCAACCAGGAAAATTATCCATTAGGTGTTAATGAACATGAAATTCCTTTAGGGATCGGCAATGGCTCCTATATTGAAGGTGCTATTCTGGATAAAAATGTTCGAATAGGGCGAGGGGTTGTCATTCGACCATTCCCCAGAGGGACAGAAATGGATGAAGCATTGTTCTCTGTACGAGATGGTATTGTAGTCATTCCAAAAAGTACTGTCATTCCTAATGGAACTTTTATTGGGCCAATACCAGGTGAAAGTTTGTAGTAAAATCTTAGGGCAGGGTTTTTTCCTGCCCTTTTTTATATCCAGAAATTATCCATTATCTATCCAATTAAAGGAGAATACATGGTGGAAAAAATTATTAATGGGAATTCAAAACCTTTAAAAGATGTCGTAATTTCCTGGCATGCCGTCAGTAGTGATGAGATCCTGCAAAAACTGGACACTCAGTTGGAAAAAGGCCTCACGAATCAGGAAGCTGAAAAAAGATTACAGGAGTATGGACCCAACCAATTGGAGGAGGGAAAACGCACTACCTTTCTCCAGATGGTTTTACGACAGCTGAATAATTTTGTTGTCATCCTTTTGATTGTTGCCTCCATCATTTCCGTCTTTTTAGGAGAATGGGTGGATGCGAGTGCCATCATTGCCATTGTGATCTTAAACACCATCATGGGGGTAGTGCAGGAGAACCGGGCTGAGCAGGCTCTGGCAACACTTAAAAAGCTGGCAGCACCTGATGCGCAAGTGCTGCGGGATGGTCATCGGGTAACGATTCCTTCTCATCAACTGGTGCCAGGTGATATTGTTTTTCTCGAAGCGGGTTATTTTATTCCCGCCGATGTGCGTTTATTGGAAGCGATTAATTTACGTATAGAAGAGGCAGCCCTAACCGGAGAATCTGTTCCGGTGCAAAAGAATGCATCGCTGGTGCTGGACAAAACTGCCTCTTTGGGAGATCGAAAAAACACGGCATTCATGGGCACGACAGTCTCCTACGGTCGTGGTCGGGGAGTTGTGGTCGATACCGGTATGGATACCCAACTGGGGATGATTGCTACCATGTTGAAATCGGTGGAGGATGAACAGACACCCTTACAACGTCGGTTGGATCAATTAGGAAAAACGCTTGGTTGGGCAGCATTGATCGTTTGTGCTTTGGTTTTTGGTATTGGTATCCTGCGTGGTGGTGATTTACTGGAAATGTTTATGGTGGCTGTCAGTCTGGCCATTGCAGCAGTCCCGGAAGGGTTACCGGCGATTGTTACCATCAGTCTTGCCCTTGGTATGCGCGAGATGATCAACCGGCATGCATTAATCCGGCGTTTGTCATCAGTGGAAACACTTGGTTCTGCGACGATTATTTGTTCAGATAAGACTGGTACGTTAACACAGAATGAAATGACCGTTACACGCATCTGGTCGGATGGTCAATTTGTTGAGGTAACCGGTCGAGGTTATCGCCCGAAGGGTGAATTCCTGGTGGATGGGAAACCGGTTGATATTTACAAGTATCAGGGTATTATGTCCACGCTGTGGGTAGGGGCGATGAATAATGACTCCTACCTGGAGGAGTTGGATTCGGAGGAGCAGGATAAAACATACCGCATCATTGGCGATCCTACGGAAGGGGCTCTGATTGTAGCGGCAGCCAAGGCTGGTGAGGTTCAAAATGTCCTGAACAAAAAATATCCACGTGCGCAGGAAATTCCTTTTGATTCAGTGCGAAAGCGTATGTTGACGATCCATGAAATTGATGAACCTGGTCCGGATGATATTTCTCCATTTGATGATGATTCTGAGCGAAAACATTACGCCATTGCCATCAAAGGCGCGCCGGATATTGTTCTGACACTGTGTAATTCATACCAGACCATGGAAGACAAGCCAGTGCCTTTGTCAGAGGAGATGAAAGCCAAAATCATGGCAGCCAATGATGAAATGACGCAGGATGCTTTGCGGGTTCTCGGGGCGGCTTATCGGGTGGTTAGTGTATTGCCTGAAGAGATCGATAGCGATGAGCTTGAGAAGGACATGGTTTTTGTGGGGTTGATTGGCATGATTGACCCAGCTCGCAAAGAGGTTCAACCGGCTTTGGAACTGGCACGCGGCGCAGGCATTCGCACGATCATGATCACGGGTGATTACCCAAACACGGCTCGTGCCATTGCAAAGGATATCAATCTATTGCAAAGTGGGCACGAGGTGCTTACTGGTTATGATCTGGATGACATGAGTGATGAAGTGTTACGGGAAAAAGTGAAAATAACCGACGTATTTGCGCGTGTGTCCCCGGAACATAAAATGCGGATCGTGGAAGCTCTGCGTTACAATGGCGAAGTGGTTGCCATGACCGGTGATGGGGTCAACGATGCCCCCGCCATCAAGTTAGCAGATATCGGTGTGGCCATGGGCATTACCGGCACAGATGTCGCCAAAGACACAGCCGATATGGTGCTGACAGATGACAATTATGCCAGTATTGTAGCAGCCGTTGAGCAAGGGCGCATCATTTATTCCAATATTCGTAAATTTGTGTATTACCTGATCTCATGCAACCTGGCAGAAATAATGATCATCTTCCTGGCGACCGCTTTTGGCCGATATCTGTATCCATTTGCCGCCGGAGAAGTGTTCTCACCACTAGCGCCGATCCAGTTATTGTTGCTCAATCTGGTGACCGACGGCGCACCAGCCCTGGCGTTAGGCACGGAAAAAGGTGATCCGGATATCATGCAACAGAAACCACGTCCACCCAAGGAACCGATTATCAACCGTTTCATGATGAATGGGGTTCTGATCCAGACGGTGGCAATCACCTTTATCACCCTGTACGCCTTTGGTGTGGGATTGAAACATGATCGCTTAATGGCAGAAACGATGGCATTCATTACCCTGGCAAGTTCGGAATTGGTGCGTGCTTATACCGCTCGGTCCGAACGATATCCCATATTAAAGATTGGTGTTTTCAATAATAAGTGGATGAATATTGCCGTGGTGTCATCGTTGGCATTACTCTTAATGATCCTGTATGTGCCATTCTTTAATACCATTTTTGACACTGTTCCACTGAGTTGGACAGAATGGCGATTAATTCTGCCTTTGTTAATGATTCCTTCTATTGCCGCAGAACTGGCAAAGATGTTTGTTAGCAGAAAAAAAGCGGTTAGCTGACGGCTCACCGCTCACAGCTCACGGCTGACAGTGACTAGTCCTAAAAACATGGCTGAAATGTACAGTTTAACTGATCGTTCATGAAATCTTCTCAGGGATTCTTCCTGGTGCTCATTCCTTATTCAGGTTAAAATACGCCACAAAGTATTAGCCTTTAATGATGGAGAAATGAGGAGGATTTGTGGAGCGAGTAACTAAGTTGGGTCAATCACTCCAACGGTTTCTCTTAATGGCTTAAAGCTCATGCGGTGGATGGCGCAGGGACCGTTTTCAGCGAGTGCTTGCTGATGAAAGCGGGTACCGTAGCCCTTATGACGACTAAATCCATACACAGGGTAGGAATAATCTTCCTGGCGCATCAAAGCATCCCGAGTAGTTTTTGCCAGGATTGATGCAGCGGCGATGCTCAGGCTACGTTGATCGCCTTTGATTAAGGCTGTCTGTGGCGTTTCCAGGTTTGGTAATAGAAGTGCATCGATCAGCAGGTGATCCGGGGTTGCAGATAATTGTCCCAATGCGCGTTGCATGGCCAGCCGGGTGGCAGGTAAAATGCCCAGCAGATCAATTTCGGAATGTTCCGCGGATCCTACACCCCAGGCTAGCGCATGTTCTCGAACGATCTCCACCCAAAATTCGCGTTGACGTACATTCATTTGCTTTGAATCTCTCACCCCCCATAAATTCTGCTCCAGGTTGGCGAACTGCGGAAAAATGACGACTGCCGCCACAACCGGTCCTGCCCAGGCACCCCGACCGGCTTCATCCAACCCGGCAATCCATTGTTTATCGTCTTCCCATAATGCTCGTTCGAAGGTCAGATTGGGAGAGGGAGGAATGTCAAGTACTGGTTTGGGCTTTCTGGTCATAGACCCCTCGATTGGCGTTGCGCCGGATGGTAAAGAGATCGGAAGCCATTTTGATTGAATCTTTGAGGATATTTAAACGGGTACCCGGTTTGTAATACCAGATAATCGGGACTTCTTTGACCCGATAACCTAATCGCTGGGCGATAAAAAGCAATTCGGCATCAAACGACCATCCGGTCAGAGTTTGCATTCGGAAAAGCTGTTCAGCTACCTCGCCACGGAAGGCCTTAAACCCACATTGCGTATCCTGCAACCCGGGCAATAAAGCATAACGCACCAGGCTATTGAAAACCCGGCCGATCAGATGACGGAATTCAGGCTCATCCACCCGTTCGGATGCGGGCAATTCACGGGAGGCAATGGCTATATCATATGCCTGACCATCTTCTGGAATAAACTTGCTGATTTCACTGACTGGCATGGAAAAATCTGCATCACAGAAAATGCGATACTTGCCTTGTGCAGCCAGCATACCACTGCGAACAGCCAACCCCTTTCCTTTTTGGGTTTCCTGTATGACTTTCAGAGAAGGCATTTTTGCCTGAAACGTCTGCGCAACAGCCAGTGTGCGATCGTGACTGCCATTTTCAACGACAATCACTTCTATTACGTAGGGTTGTTGGCGAACGAACTCATCCACCAGGGTCAGGGAAGGCGGTAAGCGCTCTTCTTCGTTGTGAGCAGGAATGACGATCGAAAGAAAAACTTCGCTCATTAGAATCTGGGAACGGATTGAAGATGATCCTTTTCTGCTTCCCCACTGCCAACCACCAGAACTTCTTTCCCTTTTGAGGATATAACCCGTACATCTTCACCGATATCAAATACGGACCCCATTTTATACTGGCGTTTCCCGGTCTGAATTTTTTGGCCGCCTTTGATTCGTTTAATCAAATCATCACGATCTACCAGAAAATGGTCTGAGAACACTACTCCGTAACGTTCGAAAATGCGGGCAAGCTGCACCTGACCATCTTCATCTACTCGCACTGCTGCCAAGATTGCATCAAATTTCTTTTTTGCCATGATATCCCATCTACCTTATTTATTTAAGATACACGTTACTATGAAAATTTTATCACGGAAAGTTGAATCTAGAAGTCAAAAAAAACAGTCGCAAGACTGTTTTTTGTGTCGGGGTGGGCGGACTCGAACCGCCGACCCCCGCGTCCCAAACGCGGTACGCTAACCAACTGCGCTACACCCCGAGCAAACAGAGTATAATCGCATTCAGATGAAATCGTCAAGGAAGTATTGGAAATTTCCACTGGTTTTTATCCTCTTTTCAGGCGTTGGATTGCTATTGAATGCCTGTCAGGCGACCCCTGTTTTTCCAGGTGATTCGGTGCTGGCAACCAGTGTAAGTTCCAGTACGCCATTTATCCTTTCCACAAAAGTGGTATTGCCTACACTCATACATAAGGCAACCATTACACCAACGGCGACCGAAATCCCTCCAACGCCTACGCCTACTGATATACCCTGTATTGAAATGACAGGCAGTATTAAGGAAGTCGCATTCTATTCAGATACTTTGCAGGAAGACATCAAAACCAACATCTATCTGCCACCGTGTTATAACCCAAATCGTGATGAAGGTTATCCATTGTTGGTAATGTTGCACGGCCAGAATGGTGTACAGGATCAGTGGATCAACCTTGGAATGACCGATCTGGCTGATGAATGGATAACATCCAAGAAAATAAAGCCATTGGTGATCGTGATGCCATTTGAACGGCTGTACTTGCTGGATTCATATGTTTCAAAATTTGATTCAGCCCTGGTTGAGGATCTTCTACCACAATTGTTGGATCAATATAACCTTCGATCGGAATGGGCATATCGCGCGATTGGTGGACTCTCTCGTGGTGGTAATTGGGCAGTTCGGATTGGGTTCGTCTTTCCGGATGCTTTTGGCAGGGTGGGGGCGCATAGCTTTACAACCTTTGCCGGCGATATGGGTAGGGTGCAGGATTGGATTCAATCTGTATCAGCTTACCGACCAGCGCTCTGGTTTGATATTGGCGAGACAGACCATTATCGCCAATTTAGCGAGCCGTTTGTATTGTATTTACAACAGAATCAAGTTCCATTGGAATACACTGTAAATCCAGGTGGGCATACCATTGATTATTGGGAGGAACATGTGGATGAATATCTCGCCTGGTATACCAGGGATTGGTAACCTGCAATCTGGTATTTACAGGATAAAAAACTAAGGGCTGATAACATCAGCCCTTTTGGCTAGTTTATTATTTTACCGTTAGTGTAATTTCCGTTTCACAGAAATACAGGTTGTTGTTCGTACGCAAAGCCCACTTGGCAGAATAGGTTCCGGGTTGGCGAGGCGCTATCATATCTACGATGAAATCAACTTCATTGCCCGGGTTGATATATCGAGTCAAATCAATCGAATCCCCACCTGTCTGGAATTTATCTCCCCCAACAAAGACCCAATCGAACTCATTACTCCATTGTTCTTTACCTGTGTTACGCAACGTCCACTTGCCATCAAAATCTCCACCAGGGGGAAAAGTTGTCCCATTCGGGTAATAGAATAAGACCTGGCATTGATACAGTTCACTGGTGGGTGATGCTTCGGGAGTTTCTGTAGGAGTACGGGTTGGGGTTAAGGTGATTGTAGCAGTTGGTAAAACAAAAGAAGTAAATGTGGGTAATGGGGTAGAAGATGGCCGTAAGTCGACTGCCTGTGTACTGGTAAAAGCAGCTTCAATTGTTGGTAATTCCACCGTTGGTAGTTGACGCAGCGTGGCTGTAGCAGTTGGCAGGACCAAAACTTCTGGCAGTTCCTGAGGAGGTAGCGGATTAATGGATGATTGTGGGTTGATAAAAATGATGGCAAAAACAAAACAAAATATCACTGTAATGATGATAGCCAGAATTGTGAGCACATTCAGGGCTGTATTTTTCATAAATCACTCCTTGTAGCCAGATAACCTGGTAGCTCTGCCAGTATTGTTTCTATTATTGATTAAAGTATATATGAAAAATCAATTTTGGTAATAGGTGATTACTCAAACATGATTTACAGTTTTGTAATGACGAAAAATAATAAAGCAGTTTAATCCTTTCAAATCCCTATTTAACGATAATTTGGATGATTGCTGAGCAAAATACGATATCATCTTTCTTTAATCCCCAGGTAGCAGAATAAGTACCTGCCGATTTAGGGGCTAGCATATCAACAATAAACTCAATTGAATCGCCTTTATTAACATTGGCAGTTAAATCTAACTTATCAACATGCTCCTGAAACCTTGTTCCGCTGATAAATAGAAAGTCAACTTTATCTTTGTCCCATACTTCAGAACCGGTGTTCTTAAAAGACCAGCGCCCATCAAAATCGCCACCCGGAGGATATGACTGGTTTAGGGCAGGAGAACTGGAAACCAGCTGGCAATTAAAATCTGAGCGGGTAGGTGTCATGGTGGGCGTTGTTGTTGCGGTTGGTGGAGGTGGGGTTTCGGTGGGAGGGACATCCGTGAAGGTAGGTGTAGGGGTAATCGGTGTAGGACTTGGAATTGGTGTGTTTGTTGGTGGTAAGGGTGTAAATGTGTTAGTGGCACTTGGATTCAACAAAGCTTGCAGTGTAATTTCACCAATGGCAGTTTTCATGGCATCGATCACCATAACTTCGTACGTGGCTGTCAATTCCGCAGGAGCAAGCCCTGATTGCCCAAATGAACTTAATGAACATCCACTGAAAATAATCAAGGACACTGAAAAAAAGAAAAACAGGAAAAATTTTCGTTTCATAATCACCTTCTTGAATTATCAACCTCTTTAATTGTAATGATATTTCTAAAAAAAGCATCCATCACTTTTCATATGTGTACCGGGTTTTTATCCTGGTCAAAAGCATAGGAAATATTCCCTTCGCTTGGACTGCGTGTGACTGGCACCTATCCGGGATAATGGGGTTGGTTTTGATCAAAACGCTTTCGGAATCATCTGAATTTTCAGTTTTTCCAGTAATGGTTATGGACATTAAATTAAAAAAATGGCAGAATTAATTCTGCCATTTTTTTAATTTTTATTAATTTAAATCCAGCCGCGTAAGCCCATGGCTTTGACCACACGGGCGATTGCCACCATGTAGGCTGCATCACGCATGTAAACTTTCTCTTTCGTAGACATCTCCAGCACAGCATGGAAAGCTGAGGTCATTTTCTGATCTTCTTTCTCGAGGACTTCTTCTTTGGTCCAGTAGAAGTTCATGTCGTTCTGCACACCTTCGAAGTATGAAACGGTCACGCCACCCGCATTACACAGGAAATCCGGGATCATGAAGATACCTTTTTCTTCGATGACTTTGTCGGCTTCGGGGGTGGTGGGGCCATTAGCGCCTTCGGCAATCACTTTGACGCGTGGGTGAATTTTCTTAACACTTTCAGCATTGATCTGTCCTTCTAGGGCGGAAGGGATTAAGACATCCACTTCTTTGCTGATCCAGGCTTCAGCATCTTCAATCAGATAGCCGGCTTCTTTGGCACGCACTTTGTCGATGGAACCATATTGATCGGTGATCGACATCAGGAAATGTGGATCGATACCGTCCTCTTTGCTAACGGTGTAAGGTACTCGATCTTCACGATCCCAGTAAGAAACACAGACGACAGTTCCACCGAGGAATTCAACAAATCCAATTGCGGCATATTGCGCCACATTCCCAAACCCTTGGATGGCTGCTTTGCAATTTTTTGGATCCATTTTCAGGTGCTTGAGTGCTTCACGAACAGTGTAGATCACACCATACCCGGTCGCTTCAGTGCGGCCGAGTGATCCACCACCACCAACGGGTTTACCGGTAATCACACCCGGGGTGTATTGGCCAGCGAGTTTGGAATATTCATCCATCATCCAACCCATCATCTGTGGACTGGTACCAACGTCGGGAGCGGGGACATCCTGGCGAGGACCAATGTTTTTCCACATCTGCTGCACATAACCACGGACCAGTCGTTCTTTTTCACTGGTGGAGAGTGTGGCAGAATCAACAATCACACCACCTTTACCGCCGCCCAATGGAATATCAACAACGGCGCATTTCCATGTCATCCAGGTAGCCAGGGCTCGCACCGTATCAATTGTTTCAGCGGGATGGAAACGAATACCACCTTTATTGGGACCGCGGGCATCATTATGTTGGACGCGGAATCCCTGAAAAACACGCAACGTGCCATCATCCATACGCACGGGGATACGGAATTGAAATTCACGCAGCGGCCAGCGCAGGATTTCGCGCACTTCCGGGTCTAATTGCAATAATTCGGCGACATGGTCGAATTGGGCTTGCGCCATTTCAAATGCATTGGTTGAAGAAGCCATTCACTACTCCTGTTAACTTGATAAGTTTTGGTTTGGGTAGACAAATAAGTAACAATATAAGCGGACACGTCGGACGTGTCCACTTGATTTTGGAAGAAAATGTTTTGCAACAAATTTCACAAACTCCTCCGTTTGCCTCTTCCATTAGATTAACACCGTGTGTGAATGAAGTCAATATGATTAAAATCGTCATTTGATCACGAATTTATTCAGTGAAAATATGAATTTGTCACATTCGAAATTTTGTGATCAGATTGGTTGATCCAATCAGGAAAATCCCAGTAAGGTAAACCAAATAACCATTAATTTTTCTCAGTTTTTGATTCCTGAAGCTGGGTCAATGCCTGTTTCAAGGTTGTTTTTACCAGTTGGGGGTTAGCTTTTCCTCCTGCCAGGCGCATTACCTGCCCAAAGAACCAGTTCTCCAGGTTTTCTTTTCCATTTAAATAGGCTTGCACCTGATCTGGATTTTCTTCCAATACCTGGTTTATTAGCTTTACTATCATGTTGAGATCGGATACCTGTTCCAAACCCTGTTCTGAGACGATTGTGTTTGCATTCCTGCCTGTTTGCAACATTGTATCCAGAACAGATTTAGCAGTGGACTGGTTGATGCGATTTGATTGTAGAAAATGTAATAACTCAACCAAATCCTGTGCCTGAATTTTCATGGAAGTGATCGATTCTCCACTGCTGTTGAACCAGGCAAACAATTGCCCAATGATCCAGTTCGCGACTGTTCTGGGCGGGATAGAGGGATCGATCTGGATACAATCTTCGAAGAAATTCATGGTGTCTACATCGGACGCCAGCATGCGAGCTTCTTCCAAGGTAAGGTTGTATTGCTGTTGGATTCTCAACATGCGTGCACGCGGTAATTCTGGTAATTGGGCGCGAATTTCATCAATCCAGGCTTTTTCAACGACCAGTGGAGGTAGATCGGGTTCGGGGAAGTAGCGGTAATCGTGCGCTTCTTCTTTCCCACGCTGTGAGTAGGTGACGCCAGCGGTCTCATCCCAACCAAGCGTCTCCTGGATGACCGGTAGTCCGCCATCCAGCAAGGCTGCCTGGCGTTGAAATTCGTAGCGGATAGCGCGTTCCATGCCACGAAAGGTATTCAGGTTCTTGATCTCCACACGGGTGCCAAGTTCCTTTGATCCGATCGGGCGAATCGAGACGTTGGCTTCAAAGCGGATGACGCCTTTTTCCATATCACCCGAATTGACTCCCAGTGTACGCACCATATCACGCAGTCCACTGGCGTAGGCAGTCACCTCTTCCGGGGTGGAAAGATCCGGTTCGGAGACGATTTCGAGCAGGGAGACCCCCGAGCGATTGAGATCCACCAGGGAATAAGGGTCACCCTGTTCCGGGATCACATGTGTGAGCTTGCCGGTATCCTCTTCCATATGCACGCGCCGGATGCGGACGGTCTTTTCACCCTGTGGGGTATCGATGATTAATTCGCCATTCTCCGCCAGCGGTTGCTCGTATTGTGAGATCTGATACCCTTTGGGGAGATCCGGGTAGAAATAGTTCTTGCGGGCAAAGATGCTGGTGTGAGCGACCTCACAATTGAGTGCCAGTGCCACCCGCAGCGCATATTCCACTGCTTTCTGGTTGACCACCGGCAGCACCCCCGGCATCCCGGAACAGACCGGGCAGACTGCGGTATTGGGTTCTGCGATGGTGGCATCCACCACCGGGCAACCACAAAACATCTTGCTGTTGGTTTGCAGCTCGGCGTGTACTTCCAACCCGATGACGGCTTCATATTGCATAGGACCTCTTGGTGGAGATGGGATTACTGAATGGAAATTTTACCATAAGTAGGGTGCATCGGTGATGCACCTTTATTTCCTTTGATCCTTAAGATACGAATTTTGAGACCTAAGTATAATTAATAAAATATATAAGATTTTGGAGATTGAAATTGAATAATGAGATAAAGTTATTTGATGATAAAAGAATTAGAGTTGCTTGGGATCCCCAAAATGAACAATGGTTGTTTTCGATTGTTGATGTTGTTGGAGTTCTGTCTGAAAGTAAGGATCCTCAATCATATTGGAGAAAATTAAAACAAAGGTTAAAAAAAGAAGGAAATGAAACCGTGACAAATTGTCACGGTTTGAAAATGATTGCCGAAGATGGCAAAATGAGGATGACAGATGTTGCCAATACAGACCAGCTTTTCAGATTGATACAATCGATTCCATCACCCAATGCAGAACCATTCAAATTGTGGTTAGCAAAAGTTGGTTCTGAGCGGATTGATGAATTCCAGGACCCTGAGCTAATTATTGAGAGAGCGCTAGAAACATATTTGAGGAAAGGTTATAGCCTAGAATGGGTCAATCAAAGATTAAAAACAATTGAAATTCGGAAAAATCTAACGGATGAATGGAAAAAAAGGGGTGTTGGTCAAGCAAAGGAATTCGCCATTTTAACAGATGTCATTTCTAAAACATGGTCTGGATTGAATACAAGAGAATATAAAAATAAGAAGGGATTGAGAAAAGAAAATCTTCGAGATAATATGACCAATGCAGAATTAATTCTAAATATGTTAGCGGAACTTTCGACAACAGAGATCTCTAAAGTGAAAAAACCTCAATCCTTCACTGATAACAAAAAAGTAGCCAAAGATGGTGGGGAAGTTGCAAAAGTAGCTAGAGAAACTCTTGAAAAGAGTACAGGTAAGCCAGTTGTAACTTCAGATAATGCTTATAAAATTCACTCAAAAATAAATGGATTAGAAAATAATGAATCTCAAAGAGATATTGAATCAGAAAAATAAAGATAGAAACGAGATAAAAAAATCTGTCTTTATCCTTGCATTTTCTGCAAAGTTGCTCTTGCCCAGCGTTCCACCCAGGCACAATAACTGAACGGGTCATCTTTATGCTGGTTGATCCGCGATGGTGATAGACCAGGTGATGTGGGGTAATTCCCGTTCTCCTGGTTGGCGTTCGATTTTCCAATCACGCTTGCCCTGATCTACCTCAGAGGTCATCTGTAAACGGATATCAGAGGGATCCACGCCATTCTCCAACACATCCCGTAAAGCTTGCTGCATCCAAAGCAGCGCTGGATCGCTGTAGCGTTGGTGCTGGATCATGAAACAGCTGACCGTGAGCATGTGCACTTTTCCATAAGCCGGGTTACTGAATTCCAATGCCAGAAATTCATCAAAGATCCTTTGGCAGGTTATATTAGCATCCGTTGCAGCACCATATAAGGAACATTTATTAATCATACGGCTTTCCTCATCAATTCATGGTCGATGGATTAAATTCTACCAGCGACAGCATTTTCTGGAAGCACGATCTCATAACCATGATTTGATGATTAATGGTAAAATTCGGCTTCGTGATGATGGAATGAGCGATTCGTAATCAGGCGCTGAACTGTGCGATGGTTGGGGGAACCTTCATTCCAACGTCATATAATGGAAGATTTATGAGCAGTAAAGCAATCTGATGATCCCGACAAACGCAGAGAAAATCAGAACAGTGGAGTCCGAATGGAAAGCAACTTCGAAATAGAATCAGAAAAATTGATATCAAACCGGCGTACGTTTGCGATTATCTCGCATCCGGACGCAGGCAAAACCACACTCACTGAAAAGCTGCTTTTGTATGGTAACGCTATTGATCTGGCTGGGAATGTACGCGCCAGACGCAACCAGCGTAACACCACCTCAGACTGGATGGAAATGGAACGCCAGCGTGGTATTTCAATCACCTCGACAGTGCTGCAATTTCCCTATCAGGGGTATGTGATTAATTTGCTGGATACGCCGGGTCACCAGGATTTTTCTGAGGATACCTATCGTACCCTCTCGGCGGTGGATAGCGCAGTGATGGTGCTGGATGCTGCTAAGGGTATTGAACCACAGACACGCAAGTTGTTTGATGTTTGCCGCCAGCGTGGCATCCCGATTTTTACATTCATCAATAAAATGGATCGTCCGGCACGCTCTCCACTGGCGTTGCTGGATGAAATTGAAAATGTTTTGGGTATGCAGCCGGTCCCGATCAACTGGCCCTTAGGAGATGGGATCAATTTCAAAGGGGTGTATGATCGCCGTAAATTAGGAATTTACCTCTATGAACGCACATTACGCAATGAACGCATGTCGCCGGAACAATTTTACACCTTCAAAGCACTCGTAGATGCCAAATTAATGAATCGCAGTTATATTGATCAGGTGCAATTAGATATAGAATTGCTGGATGGACTGGGGATTCAATTCAATCACCAACGCATGCTGGCAGAAGAGCAAACACCTGTCTACTTTGGAAGCGCATTGACCAATTTTGGTGTGCGCTTATTCCTGGAATCCTTTATTCACCTGGCACCTCCGCCGCAGCCGTATGAAAGTGATCAGGGAATGGTGAATCCTTCAGATGAGGGATTCTCGGGTTTTGTGTTCAAAATTCAAGCCAATATGAACCCCAAGCATCGGGATAGTGTGGCATTTTTACGTATTTGCTCCGGGAAATTCACGCGCGGCATGGATGTGATCCACTCCCGCACAGGCAAGATTTTCAAATTGCAACGACCCTATAAATTATTCGCCAATGAACGTGAGATCATCGATGAAGCCTATCCTGGGGATGTTCTGGGTATTCCCAACACCGGTGATTTGGGGATTGGCGATACGTTGAGCGAGTTCAAACCCATCCAATTTGCGCCTATTCCGCGCTTTCATCCGGAGCATTTTGCCATTTTACGCTTGCAGGATCTGGGCAAGCAGAAACAATTCATCAAAGGCTTACGACAATTGGAGATGGAAGGGGCCGTACAGGTGTTTTACAATGTGGATGCCTTCAAACGGGAACCGATCCTGGCTGTGGTGGGTGAATTGCAGTTTGATGTCGTGCAGGCACGCCTGGATAATGAATACAATGTTCCCACCACTCTGGAAAGGCTCGGTATTGACATTGCCCGCTGGGTGACCGGTCCGGAAGAGGATATCAAACGCATCATTGAGCGTAGCAATAATATGGTGTGTCTGGATTCAGAGAAAAAATACGTCGCGCTCTTCCATGAAACCTACCAAATGAATATGGTAAAGCAGAAATTTCCATCTTTGGTCTTTGAGATGAAGAATTAACACCCTTTGAACTGGTGATAATTTCGAAATATTATGGGTAGCGCCACTCGCGAAGAATCTCAATACCAGGAATCTGAATTGGATATACCTGACAGGATTCCAGGTTGATGATTCCAACCGCGGAGGTTGGTATAAAGGTGGAATTATCAAAGACACTGAAGCCAAGCCATTTTCCATCCGGGCTCCAGGTAACATTTGATATTGCCAGGTAGTCCAGTTGTACCAGCAAACGTTTCTCACTCTGATCCGATTTGGAAACATACAGTCCAGAACCCATTTTGCCAGGAACACTATCGATATAGGCGATCCATTGTCTATTGGGAGACATTGAAGCTCGGGAAAGAATATCGAATAATTCAATTTCTTCTTTGGAGTCGATGTCCAACAAAATGAGCGGCCCCCTTCGTTCTCCAAGCTGATTTCGATACATCAAATGCTTATTATCAGCTGTCCATCCCAGCAAATCAGGGTATAGATTGCTTTTAATGATCTCGCGTAAATTGTTTCCATCGGTATCCATCACCAGAATTTGGGTGGTTTCATTAAATTCGGTGAAAGCGATCGACTTTCCATCTGGTGACCAGATGGGTTGGAAAGCATCAGTTTTATCATATAAGATGGTTTCGGTATTGTTGTCCAGATTAAGCAGCACGATTCGATCTTCCTGATTACTGTAAATCAATTGGGAGCCATCAGGGGACAAAGAACTGTGACCAAACACTAAACTTCGTTCCTGGCTTCCATCCAGATTGGCAATAAATTCAGAAGGATCAGGTGCAAATGCTGCCCGTTTAAACAATATTTTTCCTGATATTTCAGTTGGAAGGACAGGTGGATTTTCGAGCATGTGTTTCCAATCACTCAATGAAAAACATTTGTTGAAAACCTTCAGTGTCTGATCAGGCTCGGCAGGGGCATCCCAAACGGTTGACCAATTTCCTTTGAGCAAAACTGAGCTAACCTGAATTTGCAGTGGATATTGCATGCTGCCATCTCGTAGCACGATGGATGACACCAATCCTTTGCTTTCGTTAAAACTCGATCCTCCACCACCAGCACCCATTCCACCAATCACCGGGCTGGTGAGTATAAATGGGATGGATTGAAGAGCTGGATCTGCTTTTATACCAAAATCAAACCCTCGCGAAATTCCCTGTACCATATAATCCGCCTGAACGATCCTGGCTTCATAACCCAGCAGTTCAATTTCAATAGGCTCAAGTTCGTATGTGGTGCCAGGTACAGCAGTAGCTGGGTCAAAGCCAAAGGCATCTGGATTAACTTCGAAAGTGATCGCAGGCTGAAAATCAATGGTCATCACTACTGCGAAAATTGTGAGAGGTGGTTTAAATCCTCGTCCATAAAGTTTATAGAACCATTGACTTTCCTGGGGCTCCTGGATGCCAATATCCTGCCAATGGGCTGGTTCGATGGGAATGGAAATTCCATTGGCATCCACTGCCTTTAGTGCAAATCCGGATGGCCAGGACTTGGTAATACGCTCATCCTTCCACTCATTATGCCCGATCAGATAATAACCATCGGTTAATGGAATAGCCTGGTCGATCTTCATCTGTATGCCAAACAGGCTCTCGGTTTGGGGTGATTCTACAATTGTTGGTACCGGATCAGTAACTGATGTTGCAGGATCATTCACCTCAATCACCGGTATAGCTATCAGATCCACTGGAGCAGGGATGATTTTGATTGGTAATTCCCAGTTTTCTGGTGCTAATCCTGGCAAGCTGTTGAGGACACAAGGAAGCACAAAGGCAACCTCATCCACATTTTCTGGTATCGGGGGGAGTGTGATGTGAGCCTTCATGCCATTGCCCCAGCTCCCTGTGGTGGTTAATCTGGTTCCGTCCGGCAGGATGAGATAAGGAAACTCCGAGCAACCCACCATGTTTTCATCATGAGAGAGCGCTGAATAGGGGACATTTTCAACCGAGTAAATCAAAATCGATTTTTCGTCTGTGAAATAGCCCTCGGAAATGGTTAATCGAATCTCGTTACGCGTGTCGATCACAACTTCCGACAAAATGCGTATCGGTGTGCCCTGTTCGAGAATTCCAAAACCGGGAACAAAACCGAACCATTTTTGAACGGAAGCAATAACATTCCGTGGACCTACGGCCAGGATGATAATCATCAGAATTCCTGCCAGGTATAACGCCAAAGACCAGGATTTTTTCCTATGAAACGATTTTCTCTGGTTTTTATTTATCTCTGTTGCCTTTTCAGAAATGGTTGTCTGCATTTGCTGAACAAAAGCGCTGCGCATAGTAGGTGCGTGAAAAGCATGTTTTATTTTTTCTTCAAAATCGTGAGAGATAAGATGCTCGTCCATATCTACTCCTTCATCCGGATTTGTAATTTTGCTATCAAACGGTAGACACTTTTTTTGATTGTGTCCTCTTTTTTCCCTAGTAAAACCGACATTTCCGGAAAACTCATTTCACCAACAAAACGCAATCGTAATAATTCCTGATCCTCATCAGGTAATGATTTCAATAACTCTGATAATTTGGAAATTTCTTCATCTCGTATCAAACCGCCCAATGAATCGCAGGAGACGGGAATTTCAATTTTTTCCAGAGAAGAAACATGTCTTGATTGACGAAAATAGTCCATCAACTTATTTCTGGCTATCCCAAACAGCCAGGCACAGAAATGTCCATCACCGCGATACTGCTGGATGGATTCCATGGCTACCAGAAACGTCTGCGCTGTGATGTCTTCTGCCTCCTGTTGATGGCGGGTGTGGCTGAAAAGATAACTAAAAATGCGGTCCCCATACTTTTCAAAGATCAACGCGAATTGGGTTGGATCTTTCCTGGCAGACTTGATTAATTCTTTGTCCGAGTTATTCTGGTTTTTGAAAAGCATCATGATGATTACGATTGATCCGTTTGTGAGGTTTTGCAGTCTTTACTATCTATGTCGTAAAAAATTGGAAATCGGGACAGATCAATTTGATTGTACCCAAAAATTAAATACTTTCCTCCAATTTCATCTTCCTTTGGAGGATTTCACACATCAATTCTTGGAAATTTGGAAATCTTTGGATTACCTATAAATTAAACGATAGTTAGTAGCAAACAGTTGACATTATTTTTCTGTCAACTATGGACTTTAAACTATCACCTATTCAACTTTCTTCTCTAATAGGATTTTCTTAATATCCGTCAGAGTTTCGTTGATGCGGAAGAAGAGGATCAGTAACTCGCAGTAAATTCTGGTAGCCAGAATACCCAGAATCATAGCCAATGGACCACCAAAAAACGCTCCGATGATGGTCCCAAATTCACTGTTGGAGATACCTGAGATGATCCCGCCGAAGAAAATAATGAGACCCGTGATGATGCTGGCGATCATGCCAATCCAGAACAATACTTTGATGATCAGCGGTGTGACCATACGTTCAAAACTAAAAAAGCTTTTCCAATTCATGTAAACCTCCCGGGAAAATTAAACTGAAACAGTTAATGCGGATGATAAATGGATTACTTACAAAGTAATTAAAGTTGGAAACTACAAAAAAGACATGCTGCTTTGAAGGTGGGATGGTCTCTCATTAATTATAGGTGATTTGGAGAAAAGAAGGCAAAAACCCTTGTAAATTATGAAAATATGTTCTAAATTAGAAGTGAAGAATTCATCCCATTCGAAATCATGGCTCCCAAATTGCCAACCAGGTCGTATATCAATACAATCTTCAAACTTATGTTGGAAGAAGAAACAGTCAAAACAGATCAATTCAAGGAATTACTCGAATCCATCCATCGGGAGTTGTCAGAAGATGGACAATAAAATTTTCCGTCGACTATTGCGGAATTGAGGTCTGAAAACAGTTACAAAGATTGATCGGGAGGTATAATCATTTTTATGTTACGCAGACGTTATTATCGAATTCTAATTTTCTTTGGTCGCACAATTTTAGGTATCATCTGGTGGGAATTGATTCTCCCCAGGTTGGGGCTGAGAAGATTTTCCCGTGCGACTCGATCTGATCGAAATACCCGAATAGCCCGACGATTTCGGGCATTAGCGGTGCAAATGGGCGGTGTGATGATCAAGGTGGGACAATTTTTGTCCGCTCGCCTGGATGTCTTGCCGCGTGAAGTCACCGATGAACTGATCGGCTTGCAGGACGAAGTGCAGGCAGAACCCTTCGAGCCCATCAAATACTTGATTGAAGATGAATTTGGCAAACCGCTTGAGCAGATTTTCGATGAATTCAATCCCATCCCATTTGCTTCCGCCTCGATCGGGCAGGTACATGTCGCGCGTTTACACCTGAATGATTCACAGATCGCAGAATATCCAGACGTGGTAATCAAAGTGCAACGCCCACATATCGAAGAGATCGTAAAAATTGATTTATCCGCACTTCAGATCGTTGGAGGTTGGTTACAAAAATTTAAACCGATCCGCAAGCACGCGGATGTTCCCAAGCTTTTAGATGAATTCAGCATGACCCTCTATGAGGAAATTGACTACATTCATGAAGGCAAAAACGCTGAAATCTTCAAGGAAAATTTCAAGGATTTAGCGTATGTACGGGTACCCAATGTGATCTGGAGTCATACCACCAAACGGGTTTTGACACTGGAAAATGTGCTGGCGATCAAGATCACAGATTATGAACTGATTGAAAAAGCTGGGATTGATCGCAGCGCGGTTGCGAAGGTGCTTTTAAACACCTACCTCAAACAGATTTTTGAAGATCGCTTTTTCCATGCTGATCCGCACCCGGGTAATCTTTTCGTACAGCCAGCCGAAGAAGGAGATGACCCTGAAAACTGGAAAATCACTTTTGTTGATTTCGGGATGGCGGATGAGCTGGAAGATAAAACCTATGAAGGGCTAAAAGAAGCTGTTCTGGCGGTTGGGCTGCAGGATGCCAGCCGACTGCTCAAGGCTTATCAGATCCTGGATGTGTTGTTGCCTGAAGCCGATCTGGAATTATTGGAACGCGCCAGCCAACGCGTATTCGATCGTTTCTGGGGAAAATCCACATCGGAATTGATGAGCATGCATGCCCGTGAAGCCCAGGAGTTCATGAAGGATTTTGAAGATTTGTTGTATGAGATGCCCTTCCAGGCACCTGAAAATATCATCCTACTGGGCAGATGTGTGAGCATTCTATCTGGAATCTGCACAGGGTTGGATCCGGATTTCAATGTGTTTGAAAACCTGGTGCCATACACTAGCAAATTGGCGGAAGCAGAGGGAGAGGGCCGCTGGTCGGTCATCTGGAGCGAGATCACCCGGATGTTTCAACTGGTGCTGCGCCTGCCCACTCGTGCGGATAATCTCATCACCAAAATGGAACAGGGACGTTTGGAAGTGAGGGTGCCAGCGTTATCACGAGAAATGGAACAGATGCGGCGATCTCAACGAAAAACCACCATTGCCATCATCTTTGCTGCTTTCCTGATCAGCGGGGTTCAATTTTTTCTGGCGGGGGAAGTGACGATTGGGATAATTATTTTTGGCATAGCTGGTTTCTTATTATTGATTTTAGTGATAACTCGATAATTAGAAAGAGATGAAATATTGGAGAAAGGTTTTCATTTTCGTTCCAGTGTTTTGTACACCCGAATTTTCCATTCAATACCCATCAACTCAATTTACACTTGGGGATAACCAAAAGACAATCATCGCGGAAAATCCTGATTTAAAATACGGTACACACAATTCCCCTTCGCCAATTCGGGTATAAATCCGGCAGCATGGTAGGGGCGTTCGGTCATGTAGGGGCGTTCGGTCATGTAGGGGCGTTCGGTTATGTAGGGGCGTTCGGCCGAACGCCCCTACAAGCCCAATCCATCAAAACCACCATCACGGAAATGTTATTTTGATGATGTGGTTTATTCACTTTCATCGTCCCCTCTCAAAATCCGGATGTAGATTACTCAATCATTGTGTAATGAGATGGTAAAAAATTCCAGTCATATCGAAGGAAATTCGGTGGTTCATCCCCATTCCGGGTATTATGCAGAATTATGGGTAGGGGTGATCATGTAGAATTGACACCATTTTCCACCCTAGGTTTCGTTCTACATGATCACCCCTACCGCCAAAACCATCAAAACCACCATCACGGAAATGTTCTTAATGATGTGGTTTTTTCACTTTCATCGTCCCCATTCAAAATCCGGATGGAGATTACTCAATCATTGTGTGATGAGAGGATAAAAAAATTCCAGTCATATCGATGGAAATTCGGTGGTTCATCCCCATTCCGGGCATTATGCAGAATTATGGGTATGGGGTGAAGCAGGCAATAACATAATCCGAGTTTGGAAATGGTATCTCACATCACCTGCTTCGCCCCTTGCGGATCCAGTGACACGAAATAAGTTATATAAAAAGAGCATGCAATCACAATGGAAAGCATGCCATTTCAATTTTTTAATCTAAAAAGGTTTTATTTCGTTTTTTCTGTATGATCGATCGCTGCATCCAGCAGACTGCGTAAACCCAGCAGGATTTCTTTTTTGGCTGCGCGGTGATATTCACGCATGCCTTCCGGCAAGAAAGATTCGGCTACTTTTTCCATATTTTCTTTTGCAGCGTGCATATGCTCACGCGCTTCTTTTATATTCGGATTCTGCGGTCTTTCGCTTGTTTTCTCAGCCATAACTACCTCCATTAGGGTCGAACATTTCTAACCCTTAACTGCATTATAAGTGTTTTTAACTGCCCGTCAAGTAGAGATTCAATCTCCCAAAAACTTCGTTAATCAAGTACACCAGATCGGATCGGAATTAATGTCGGAAATGACGCACTCCGGTGAAAATCATTGCAATCCCCAGTCGGTTACAGGCATCGATCGATTCCTGATCGCGAACGGACCCTCCTGGTTGCACGATGGCCACAATCCCGGCAGCAGCTGCTTTTTCGACCGAATCTGCGAAGGGGAAGAAAGCATCGGATGCCATCACCGCTCCCTGGGCTTTCTCGCCAGCGCGTTGGGCTGCCATGACGACACAATCGACCCGGTTGGGCTGACCACCACCAATGCCGATCGTAGCTGCGCCTTTGGCGAACACGATGGCATTCGATTTGACATGCTGGCAGGCTTTCCAGGCAAATTTCAGATCTGCTAATTGTTGTGGTGACGGTGCTTTCTCGGTCACCACGCGCCATTGTGTGCTTTCGGGATCCCCCAGATCAACAGACTGTTGCAGCACACCACGGGTGATGGATCGATACTCAACCTGTGGTTCAATTTTGAGATCAGGCATTTCCAGCAGACGCAGGTTTTTCTTCTTCGCCAGCACTTGCAATGCGCCGGTGCTGAATCCCGGGGCGACGATGCATTCCACAAACAGCTGGCTGACGCTTTCAGCAGATTCCGCATCCAACGGGCGATTGAAGGCAACTATGCCACCAAAAGCTGAGACCGGGTCACTCGCCAGGGCGCGTTGGTAGGCATCCAGTTGCCGGTCGTCTGAGGCGATACCACACGGGGAGAGGTGTTTGACGATCGTCACACTGCATTTATCAAAACTCACCACCGCACGCCAGGCGGCATCCAGATCGAGCAGGTTGTTATACGAAAGTTCTTTGCCCTGCAATACCCGGCCTCCCAATGGACCCTGCCCGGCTTGGAAGCCAAACACCTGTGCGGATTGATGGGGGTTCTCGCCATAGCGCAAAGATTGCAGAGGGTATAACTGCAAGGTATGAGATTCGGTTCCTCCCAGATAATCCGCAATCATGGCATCATAATGGGTGGTCATACGAAATCCTTTTATCGCCAGCTCCTTGCGAAATTGTTCATCCACTCCACTGCTTTGAAGAGCGTTCAGCACCTGCGCATAATCCTGCGGGTCACACACCAGGGTGACACGCTGGTGGTTCTTGGCAGCAGCCCGGATCAGGGTCACACCGCCGATATCGATTTGTTCGATCGCTTTTGCCAGGGTCACATCCGGTTGCGCGATGGTTTCCTCAAAGGGGTAAAGATTGACCACTACCAAGTCGATCAGATGCCAACCCAATTTTGTTAATTCATCGCTATGCTCTTCAGTGTCACGTGCCAGAATTCCCCCATGGATGGCTGGGTGTAAAGTCTTGACCCGTCCACCCAGAATCTCTGGCGAGCCGGTGTAGTCCGCCACCTCCGTCACCGGTATCAGGTTCTCGCGCAGCATTCGGGCTGTCCCACCACTGGCTACCAACTTCCAACCAAGGCGATGTAATCCACGGGCAAATTCAACCAGCCCGGTTTTGTCATGAACAGATAAAAGTGCTTCAGGCATCATTCCTCCTTGGAGATGATTTGTACTAAGGTATCGACTAGCAGACGGTGTTCGCTCTGATGGATTCTTGTTTCCAGATCTTCAAGCCTATCACCCGGTAGCATTTTAACCTGTGTTTGTGCCAGAACCGGACCAGCATCCACCCCTTCATCCGGGACCAGATGCACCATCACGCCGGTTTCCTGGATTTCACCGCGCTGGAAGGCTTCATAAGAGCGTTCGATCGCATGCGTCCCCGGGAAAGTGCCTGGCAAGGCGGGATGCAAATTAACAACCCGGTTGGGAAAATGGCGCAGAAAATGCATACTCAGGATGCGCATCCAGCCTGCGAGGATCACCCAATCCGGGGCGTATTGTTGGACTGCTTGAGCAAGTTGTGCATCATATTCCTCGCGGGTCTGCTCTTTCATTTTCGGTAATACCAGCACCGGGATACCCGCTTTCCGGGCTCGTTCCAAACCATAGGCATCACGTTTATTGGAGATCACTGCAGAGATTTTTGCTTTTATTATTCCAGATTGAACTGCATCAATCATGGCCTGCAGGTTGGAACCATTGCCTGAAATTAATACCACCAGACGCGCTTTTGGAATGGACATCATTTCAGCACGACCCGTTGGGTTTGACGCTCACTGACAAACCCAATCACATAAATGGGTTCCGAAATCTGAGATCGCAGGGTATCCCACTCCGCGGGATCAATGATAGCCACCATGCCGATGCCCATATTGAAAACCCGGTACATTTCGGCATCGGAAACCTGCCCTTTGTGCTGTAACCAGCGGTACAGAGCCGGTACCTGCCAGGCCTGGCGTTCAATCACCACCTGCAAATGATCCGGCAGCACGCGGGGGATGTTTTCGATGAAACCACCACCGGTGATGTGCGCCAGTGCTTTTATCTGTTTGAGGTAAGGTTGTAGTAATTTTTGATACGAACGGTGCGGTGCCAGTAAGAGATCAGCCAGACTGCCACCCAGATCCGCTCGCTCTTCTTGCAAATCTTCCCCTTCACACAACTTGCGGATCAATGAATAACCGTTGGTGTGTGGGCTATGAGAGGTGAACCCCACCAGCAAATCTCCGGGTTGGATGCTGGCTTTACGCGGAAGGATGGCAGAATGCTGCACTACCCCGACGATCGTGCCGGCCACATCGAAAGCCCCTGGCAGATAAACGCCAGGCATTTCAGCGGTCTCACCACCCAGCAAGGCACAACCATTTTCACGGCAGGCAGATGCCATGCCGCTGACGATCTCCGCCACAATTTCAGGCTGTAGCTGTGCTGTGGCAAAATAATCCAGAAAGAAGAGCGGACGAGCCCCCTGTACCAGAATGTCATTGACACAATGGTTGACGATGTCTTCACCAATTCCGTGGTAGCGGCCCAACCGAGCTGCCAGCTCCACCTTGGTGCCGACCCCATCGGTGGAAGCGACCAGAACCGTTTCCTGCTTGAGATGCGAGATATCAAAGAGTCCGCCAAAACTCCCCACGTGTGAGAGCACCTGCGGGGTAAAGGTGGATTGTACAGCCTCTTTCATCAGCTTCACGGCCAGATTGCCGGCATCAATATTGACCCCGGCCATCTGGTAAGCATTTGAGCTGTGTGGGTAAGTCAGCCCTTTCAAACCAATATCTTTACGATATTGCATGCCATCAAAATGAATCTGTGCAACTGCCTGATAAGTTTTTTCTATCGCCAGCGGTAAACTCTCACCCCAACAGGTCACACCCAGCACACGGCCACCGGCATTGTAAAAGCAATCCTCTCGCCAGCGGGTACCGGCGTGAAAAATATAGCCATCTGAGATGGTCTGATCCAAACCGCTGATGCAGTTACCGGTCAGTGATTTCCCCGGGTAACCAGCCGAAGCCAGCACCACACACACCGCTGCCTGCGTAGACCAGAGGATCTCCATTTCCGCCAGACGTTGTTGTGTGCAGGCAAGCAGTATTTCCAGCAGATCGCTTTCCAGCAATGGCAGAATCACCTGTGTTTCAGGGTCACCGAAACGGGCATTGAATTCCAGAACGCGTGGGCCGTCTTTGGTGAGCATCAACCCGGCATACAAAACCCCTATGTAAGGTATTCCCAGCGCACGCAGTCCATCAATGGCGGGTTGCAGAATCGTGTTTTGGATCACTGCCAGTTGTTGTTGATCCAATAATGGGGAAGGTGCGAAGGTGCCCATCCCGCCGGTATTGGGACCCAGGTCGCCATCCAGCAAGCGTTTATGATCCTGCGCGCAGGGCATCAAAGCCAGATGTTGACCATCCGAAAATGCCAGAACAGACACTTCGGGACCCGAAAGCCGCTCTTCTATGACAACCTGTTTTCCGGCAGTGCCAAATATCTTTTGCACCAGGATCTCATGGATGGCATCGCGTGCTTCGTTGTGGGTTTCCGGGATCAGCACTCCCTTCCCGGCTGCCAATCCGGAAGCTTTGATGACCACCGGGTAATCAATTTGCTCGAGATGTTTGAGCGCTGCCTGGTAGTTTTCAAATACCGCATAGCGTGCGGTTGGGATGTTTTGTTGTTGCATGAAGTATTTTGCAAAGGCTTTGGAGGTCTCTAATTGAGCAGCAGCCTGTGAAGGACCGAAGACGGCAATTCCCGCTGTGGTAAGCGCATCACTGACACCGGCTGCTAATGCCATTTCTGGTCCGATCACCACCAGATCAATAGCGTTCTCCACAGAGAAATGAGTGATGCCGGCAGCATCCTCCACTGCCAGGGGAATGCAATTGCCCAGGTCAGCCATGCCATCATTGCCTGGGGCAAAATACAAATCAGGTTTGTGGGCGGATTGCGCCAGTTTCCAGGCAATGGTATGCTCCCGTCCTCCCGATCCAATGATTAATACTTTCATTTTCCCCTCCCTTTCAGCCGATGTTGTTTTCAAACCCGGTTTTACTGAAACCATTTTGCGCAGAAATGGGATACTTGCCGGTAAAGCAGGCATTGCAATAGCCATTTTGGCTGCCAATCGCCTTCATCATACGTTCCAGCGTCAGGTATACCAGCGAATCGGCGCCGACATGCTGGCAGATTTCTTCCACTGTTTTGTGAGCGGCAATCAATTCCTCGTAGGTGCCCATATCGACTCCCAGGAAGCAGGGATGCCGGATGGGAGGGCTGGAGATACGCACGTGAACCTCGCTCGCTCCGGCATTCCGCAGCAGTTGGATCAAAGGCCCGGTGGTGTTGCCACGCACAATCGAATCATCGACCATGACGACACGCTTGTCGCGGATGGTTTCCTCGACCACGTTGTATTTCAAGGCTACACCCTGTTTGCGCAGGTAGTCGGTCGGTTCGATAAAGGTACGCCCGATATAGCGATTCTTGATAAAACCGATATTGTATGGAATACCGGAAGCCTGGGCATAACCTATGGCAGCCGAGATGGATGAATCCGGGATGGGAATGACGACATCGCCTTCGGTGGGTTCCTGATAGGCGAGTTCTTCTCCGAGACGATGACGGACAGAATGAACACTACGCCCATCCCAGTAGGCATCCGGACGCGAGAAATAAACATGCTCAAAGGTACAAAAAGCGCTTTTTTGGGCGGGAGGTAGTGCCTGGTTTACCTGCAGGGCTGTGTTGCTGAGTGCGACGATTTCCCCTGGTTTGACTTCCCGAATGGATACACAGCCCAATGTCAACAGGGCACCGCTTTCGGATGCAGCTACATGTCCGCCGTTGGGCAGCATTCCGATACTCAGTGGACGTACCCCCCAGGGATCACGGACGGCAAAGACCTGATCTTTGGTCAGCAATACCAGTGAATATGCCCCACACCAATGCTGCATGGCGTCTTTGATGCGTTCAAACCAGGTATCGCCTTTGGCGCCTGCCAGCATCATGATCATCACCTCTGTATCCGAGGTGGAAGTCAACCCTACTCCGGATTGCATCAATTGTTCGCGTAATTCCCCGGCATTCACCAGATTGCCATTATGGGCTAAAGCCAACGGACCATATTGAGTATCGATCATGAAGGGTTGCGAATTACGCGCCGTGGGTGAGCCGGTGGTGGAGTAACGCGTGTGCCCAATGGCATAATCGCCTTCCATCTTTTCCAGCACGTTCGGTGTAAAAACCTGGGAGACGAGGCCTACATCTTTATGCAGGCGTAAACTCTGTCCGTTTGAAACTGCCAATCCAGCTGCTTCCTGACCGCGGTGTTGTAAAGCGAACAATCCAAAGAAGGCCATGCGGGCGACATCCTCATTGGGTGCATAAATTCCTAATACCCCGCACTCCTCACGTGGATGATCATCAGGCAGGGAAATATCGAATCTATCCATGGATCTCCTGATCATCCTGCATAATGGTCTCAGCGTTCTTGTGTTGGAACGCGACTACCTTCTGCTGCACCTCTTCATCCAACAATCCTATTATCTTGGCGGCCAGCAGGGCAGCATTGGCGGGTTCCAGAACCACAGCCGGCGCAATCCCGGATGGCATGCGCAATGAGGAGTAGATATCGGCACCCCCAAAACTCTCGGAGGGTGGCGGGCAGGCAATCACCGGGGCTTTGACAGCGCCATCGGTGAATCCGGAGAGCGCATTGGAACGACCAGCAATGGTGATATATACCTTGGGGGTCGGGTCGGACTCATAAGTCTCCAGGAGGTGCATGACATGGGCTGCTGTTTTATGCGCAGAACCAACCCGCAGTTCCACCGGAATACCAAACGTTTCTGCAGCCTTCTGTATCTTGTGTGCATGCCCCAAATCGGCTTTGGAGCCCATCAGAATGACAATGTAAGCTTTCTTCATAGGATACCTGCTTCCTGTAAATTTTTCTGGAGTCGTGATTCTGCCGGGTAGGTAGCCGGGTCAAAGACCAGCCCGGTCAGCATTTCATAGATCTGGATGTAACGCTGGCTGGCCTGAACCCATAATTTTTCGGGCACCTGGGGTGGTTCGCCATCTCCGCGATAGCCCAGCTCGGCAAATGCCATGCGGATGAATTCTTTATCAAAATTCTCGGGTTCCAGCCCCTGGTCAAAACGCTCGGTGTAATTATCCGCCTTCCAGAAACGCGAAGAATCAGGTGTGTGGACTTCATCAATCAGGATGATTTCGCCATCGGATGTGCGTCCAAATTCGTACTTGGTATCCACCAGAATCAGACCGGCTCTGGCTGCCACCTCCTGTCCCCGCTGAAAGATCTGCAAGGCAGCTGATTGGATCACATCCCATTCTGCCTGTGGAAGATAACCTTTCTCCGCCACCTCAGCACAGGTCAGGCGTTCATCGTGCCCTGTAACACCACCTTTGGTGGTAGGTGTGATGATCGCTTCTGGTAATTTCTGGTTCTTGAGCAGACCCTCCGGGAAATGGTAGCCATAAATCTCGCGCTCTCCCAGATTGTAGCGATACCACAGGGCTGTGCTGGTCACGCCGGTGATATAGCCACGCACAATCACCTCAACCGGCAGTGGTTCCACTTCCTGCACCACAGCGCAATTCGGATCCGGGATCGTCAGCAGGTGATTGGGGATCACATCTTTGGCTTGCTCGAACCACCAGGCTGCCAGTTGATTGAGCACCTGTCCTTTATATGGCACCACTGCCAGATTGCGATCAAAAGCCGATAGCCGGTCGCTGGTGACGATCAAACGCCGTTGTTCTGGCAGGCTATACCAATCGCGTACTTTGCCATGTTGTTTCCCTGGTAGTGGTAGATTACTGTGATCAAATGCCAATGGTAAAACCTGTTGGATATCTTCTGCTTTGAGCATCTTCTCTCCTGTTAACTTTGTTGGGCGTACTGCACGCCATTTTTAAATAACACCAGACCGGAATGATTGCTGCGGGTGGCACGCTTCGGGTTTTGAAATTCAAATATATGATCTTCGGGATGCGGCATCAAACCCAGGACATTCCCCTGCGGGTTACAGATGCCGGCGATATCGCTGAGGGAACCATTCGGGTTGTAAGGATATACCCCGTTCGCGGAGGATCCATCCGGTTTGAGGTAACGCAGCGCGATTTGCCCGTTTTGTTCCAGGTCGGCCAATTTGGTTTCATCAGCAAGCTGGAAGTTTCCCTCCCCATGCGCGATCGGACAATCGATGGTGGTTTCAATCCCGCGTGTCCATACACATAGCTGGGATTGCGGTTGCAAGTGCACCCAACGGCATTCAAAATGTCCACCCTGATTGAAGGTCAGTGTTGCTGTGGGTGCCTGTCCCTCGCCATTTTCTCCCGGTAAAACACCGGATTTGACCAGCGCCTGAAAACCATTGCAGATGCCAATGACCGGCTTCCCGGCGGCCACAAAGCGTTGCATCTCTTCCTTAAAGTAGACCTGTAAATCCAATGCCCATAACTTCCCGGCACCGAGCGCATCGGCATAGGAGAAACCACCAGGGAGTGCCAGAATCTGGTACTGCATCCACTCCAGGCGGGATTGACGCAAAACATTCAACGGCTGGATCTCCGTCTCAGCGCCTGCTTGCTGAAATGCCACACTTAAATCACCATCGCGGTTAATGCCCGGCGCAAACAAGATCAGAACTTTTGGTTTCAAGCCTGTACCTCCCGGATCTGTTGGTTTTTCCAGGCTTGCACAAGATCTTCGATTCTCATCTTCAGCCAACAATATTCACCATTCATGATCTCTATGAATTGATCTGATAATACCTTGCCAATCAGTCGCATAGGTTTGCTCCCAAAGTGCGTTTCAAAAGCTACCTGATCCTGTTTTGCAACCTCCAGCAGGATGCAGCCACCGGTCTCGCCAAAGGCTTCTCTGTAGGCATGGAACTCATCCAGCCACAGACGCAAGCCCAGGCGTCCGCCTATTGCCATCTCGGCTGCAGCAACCCCCAGACCGCCTTCACTTAGATCATGGGCGGACTGAATCCAGCCTGCCTGGTTGGCCTGATAGACTTTTTGATAAACCGCAGGTGTTTCTGGATGGCAGACAGGCATGCCCTCCTCAATCATCGGCATATCCTTGATTAAATTGTGGTGGCTGCCGCCAAAGCGCGGAGCAAAATAGCCAACCAGATAAAGCAGATTGCCTGCCTGTTTCAAATCGCTGGTCAGAGCCAGGTGCCAATCCGGAATCACCCCCATGGCAGAGATTAACAACGTTGGGGGGATGGCATGTCGCAACCCATCCGAGCCGAGATATTCATTATTAAAGGAATCCTTTCCGCTGATGAAAGGCGTCCCATAGCGCAAGGCACCGTCATAACAGGCCTGGGCTGCCTGTACCAGATCACCCATGGTTTCCGGACGCGTCGGATCACCCCAGCAGAAATTATCCAGTATCGCGATCTGATCCGGGTCAGCCCCACAACAGAGTGCGTTACGGATGGCTTCATCGATGGCGTGCAGGGTCATCTGATATGGATCCTGCTTGCCATATTCGGGGTTCATCCCGGCAGCGAGTACCAAAGCCTGATCTCCGGGGACAGACAATGGTTTCATCACACAGCCATCCGCTGGTCCATCATCCAGGACCCCACACAAGGGTTTGACCACCGTTCCGCCCTGCACTTCATGGTCGTATACACGGATCACACTTTCTTTGGAGGTGATGTTGGGGTGGGCTAGCAGGCGTAAGAAGCTTTCTTCGTGGTTGTTCGAGGGATAATTTGCATCCGGATTGAGCCAACCGGGTGGATGTTGGGGGGTGCGAATGGTTGCCAGCAGTTTGCGTTGTGGTAAGCCATGATGCAGGAACTGGTTATCCAGATCCAGCACTTCCTGATCCTGGTAATAAACCCGCATGCGACCACTGCCATTGAACTCCCCGATATTGGTGATCTCGACATCATATTTCTCGCATAGTTCTTCCAGGGCATCCAGATTTTGCTGCGGGACAGCGATCACCATGCGCTCCTGAGCTTCTGAAAGCCAGATCTCCCAGGGTTCCAATCCGGGGTACTTCAGTGGCACGTCCGCCAGCTGCACCTCACCCCCGCATTCACTGGCCATCTCTCCCACCGCTGAGGACAATCCTCCGGCACCACAATCGGTGATGGCGTGATAGAGTTGCTGGTCACGCGCTTCCATGAGCACATCCACCAGACCTTTCTCGACTATGGGGGCACCAATCTGTACCGAAGCACCCGAGACCTCACCGGTCTGGGCATCCATCGTCATCGAGGAAAAGGTAGCGCCGCGCAGTCCATCCCGACCGGTTTTACCACCCAGTACGATGATATAGTCACCGGGTTGGACATCACGTGGATGAGCATCACGCGGTGCCAGCCCGATGCAACCACAGAACACCAGCGGATTGGCGGTGTAACCCGGATCGTAATAAATCGCACCATTCACAGTAGGGATACCCATTTTATTGCCATAATCCTGAATCCCGCTCACCACCCCGGAAGCGATCCGGCGTGGATGCAGGACACCGTCCGGGAGGGTATCGGCGGACTGATCCTGAGGGCCAAAACAGAGGATATCAGTCGCAGCAATTGGTTTGGCGGAGACCCCGATTACATCGCGAATCACACCACCAATACCGGTGTTGGCGCCCCCAAACGGCTCAATGGCTGAGGGGTGATTGTGGGTTTCTACCTTAAAAGAGAGCTCATGTTGCTCGCCAAATTCGATAATCCCGGCATTGTCGCGGAAGGCAGACAGCACCCAGGGTTTGTTGAGCTGGTGTGTGGCTGCGCGAATGGTCTGGTTGAAAAGATGCTCGTATTGTGTAGGAAAACGATCATCTTCCGTATTGGGATTATTTACCTCTACCATCGCTTTAAAGGTCTTATGGACGCAATGTTCGCTCCAGGTCTGGGCGATCATCTCGAACTCCACATCGCTGAGATCGCGTCCTTCACGCTGGCAATAAGCCTGGATGGCTTGCATTTCTTCCAGATTTAAGGCAGCCCGGCGCTCCTGGGAAAGCCGCAATAATTGTTCAACTGACATCTCAGCCAGCTGGAATCGTTCCACACGACCCGAAGCGATTGTTTCCTGTGGAAAGCTAGGCGTTATTGTTCCCAGGGCATAATACTGAATAACAGCATTGGCAAACAGGCGTTTTGCCAGCTGGTGCATCAAATCTGTCGTCAGGCGTTCACCACGAACAACAAAACGCTGACCACTGGAAGCTGCATCCACTTCATAATCGTTAACCATCCGGGTTGCCCGCAGTAGCTGTTCAGCGACCGGATCGGTTACCCCAGGGCGGTACGTGACTTCGACCACCATTTCATTGGTTGATGCATTTGGCGCTTCCTCCGGTGATATGTGGAATTCTTGCCATTGTACCTGCTGGGTAACCGGGTCATGCAGAATTCGTTCTGCTATTTCTGCCAAATGTTCCTGATTGAGGTGCCCACGCAAGAAGTACAGATCCGAGCAATGGATGGATTGGATCTGATCAAGACCCAATGCACGGGCATCGCTCAGAAAACCCTGAGCGCGTGGGTCATTTATTGTGAATGGCTGTACTTCAAAACGGTAAACATGCTGCGAAGAAGGGATCGACATAGGCACCTCGGAAATTTAAACAAAAAAGAATTTTATACCCGTACAAAGCGATTGTCTAGTCAATTTGTGTCATGAAATTGTTCATAATTAGCGGATGACAATGAGTACAGACATTTATCTCACCTAACTACAATAACCAATCGGTAATAACAAATGAATTCTTTCTCAATCACGCAACATCTCAACAAGGATTGTTTTCACACACTCGCAGAATAGAAGATACTTGTTCTCATCTTTCCGCAGCGAATAAGGTAATTCGATATGAAAGGCTGTCCATTGGTTGGTATTAATCGTCAGGGATCTGGTAGCTTTGTAGTGAATTTGAATAAAATCACCACTGATGGTGTAGTTACGTAACGATGAATGTCTGGAAAATTCAGTGGATAACTGGTCAGCAAATTTCTCGGATAGAACGGATTTATCCAGTGAGCCAGAAGAGATTTCAATATCAAAATGTGCAGATTGACCGACGTGACCGTGGATTTCGATCAAGAACTGTGGAGATACTTCTTCAATTTTCTTGAAATAATCACTGCTTTTATATTTATTTGGGTCAATGAAATAATTGCTTGCAATCAAACAGGGACAATCCAACAATTGAGAAAGACGATAACCAATGATTCCTGTATTCTCATCGGAAGTAGGATGGCTTTCACAAGGTAAATGCTGAACACCCAGCGGAGCATGATGCGGAACCCCAATCATCACATCAGTGTTTTTACCAGGAATATAAATCAGATAACTATTCACCGGATCATTCAGCATCATTTCAATGGTCATTAGCCCTAAGCCCTCTTGTTTTTACATTACTATACAGGAAAATTACAGTCGAAGCAAACGTAGGGTGCGTCGGTGACGCACCTTTGTATGCAAAAGACCATTGGTGCGTCACCGACGCACCCTACGTTTTTCATAACAAAAATAACACTAATCATGGAGACCTTACAATAGTATATTCCCGCATTCCTTTGATACAATAAGGCTATACCAAACGTTGGGAGGAACTTTTGACAAAAATAAAAATTGCTATCCCCATGGCGGGGCTGGGTTCACGTATGCGCCCGCATACCTGGAGTAAACCCAAGCCGTTGATCTCTGTGGCTGGTAAAACCTTTTTCGATTATGTGCTCGGACAATTTGATACATTGCCCGAAACTTTTGATCCTGAATTTATCTTTATTGTAGGACCCAACCAGCAGGAACAGGTTGAAGCCCATATGAAGAAATATCATCCACAGAAAGTCTACCATTTTGTTTTGCAGTCTGAAATGCTTGGGCAATCGCATGCGCTTTACCAGGCACGCGAACACCTTAAAGACCATCCCATGTTGATGACCTTTTCGGATACGCTGATTCAGACTGATCTGGCTGTGTTGCGTGACAAGAACCTTCAATCAGGCGTGTGGGTCAAGCCAGTCCCTGATCCGCGTCGCTTTGGTGTCGCAGTGATCAATGATGACGACACGGTGGTGAAACTGGTGGAGAAACCGGATAGTATCGAGAACAATCTCGCGATGGTGGGTTTCTATTATTTTTCCAATGGGAACCAGCTGATTAACGCAATTGAAGAGCAAATGCAGCGTAACATTACCTTAAAAAATGAATACTTCCTGGCAGATGCCGTTAACCTGATGCTGGAAAGCGGTGTTAAGATGCGCGTCCAGCGTATAAACGTCTGGCTGGATGCGGGAATTCCGGCGGCGCTGCTGGATACCAATCGTTTCTTGCTGGATCATGGCAATGACAATAGCGGTGATTGCCAGAGTGAGCACCTAACCATCGTTCCTCCAGTGCATATACATCCCAGTGCTGTGATCAAAACAGCTGTGATCGGTCCGTATGTTTCTGTTGGAGCGGATTGTAAAATCGAAAATGCCATCCTGCGTAACTGTATTCTAGAGAGTGAGGTAGAAATCAGCCAGTCCATCCTGGAGGAATCCATTCTCGGTCGGCAGGTGCAGGTGCATGGTCAAACCACACGCCTGAATGTAGGCGATAACTCATCTATCAAAAGCTAATTTTAACGACAGATCAAACAGATTAAGGAGACTTCATGAAACCGTCTTATCTCTCGCAACGTGTCGCTGGCCTGAAACCTTCAGGGATTCGAAAATTCTTTGATATCGCTGCCACCATGGAGAATGTGATTTCATTAGGGATTGGAGAACCGGATTTTGATTCCCCGCCCAGCGTCATTCAAGCCGGGATCCGCGCGCTACAGGAAGGTCATACTCATTACACGTCCAACGCAGGCATACCTGAACTGCGCGAGAAACTTACGGCGCACCTGCAAATGCTTTACGGAGTACAGTATGATCCAAAAAGTGAAGCAATTATCACTGTGGGTGGATCAGAAGCGCTCTATCTGGCAGCCACTGCTCTGGTCAACGCTGGTGATGAAGTCATCATCCCCACGCCTTGTTTTGTCTCCTATCAGGCGCAGGTGATCCTGGCAGATGGAATTCCGGTGGAGATTCCCTGCCGGATGGAAGATAATTTTGATGTGGACCCAGCAGCCATCGAAGCAGCCATCACACCGCGCACCCGTGCTATTTTGCTGGGTTTTCCGAATAATCCCACCGGTGCGGTGGCAACGCGAGAACGTTTGCTGGAGATAGCGCGTATCGCAGAAAAACATGATCTGATTGTGATCTCGGATGAAATCTACGACCGTCTGGTCTATAGTGGACACGAACATGTCTGCTTCCCGACGCTGCCGGGAATGAAAGAACGCACCCTGCTGTTAGGCGGCTTTTCGAAAGATTATGCTATGACCGGTTGGCGCATCGGATACGCCTTGGGACCTGCTTCACTCATCGGTGGTCTTGTGCGCATTCATCAATACACGGTCATGTCTTCTCCCACCATCGCTCAGATCGCCGCAGTCGAAGCGCTGGCGGACGTGGATGAAGCCGTACAAATGATGGTGGAAGAATATGATCTCCGCAGGAAGTATGTAGTGGCTGAGTTTAATCGCATTGGTTTGCCCACCTTTGAGCCAAAAGGAGCATTCTACGCTTTTCCAAAAGTGGGTGTCACCGGCCTGAATGACGAAGAATTTGCAGAGCGCTTGTTGAATGAAGAACGGGTTGCGATTGTTCCGGGTTCGGCTTTTGGTGCAGGTGGTGAGGGATTCTGCCGCTGCTCATATGCTACGTCATTTGAGAAATTGGAACGAGCGATTACGCGGATCGAGCGGTTTGTGAATAGGTTGTAAGTGATAGCTCACCGCTGACAGCTGAAAAAATTATTTTACAGAAACTAGCTCTCAAAAAAAATAATCTAAATTGGAAAAGGAAGAACATTGATGAGTGCATTGAATAATCCAAATTTAAATAAGAAATTTGAGATCAGTCAAAACAACAAATTTTCTTTCAAAGATTTGATTGTTTGGCAAATGAGCATCAAGTTTGCCAATGATATTATTGATATTACAGAAAATCTTAATACGACCAAACATCATTTTCGGCTCATCGAACAAATGGAATCGGCTGCAACATCCATCCCAATGAACATTGCGGAAGGGAAAGGACGTTACTCGAAAAAAGAATTCAGTCACTTTCTTATGATCGCTCGTGGTTCCCTCTATGAAACCTTGACACTTCTTGAAATCTTTAAATTTCGGTCATGGATTTCTGTTAACGATTACAATAAGCTGGAAGACCAAGCAAACGAAATCGCAATTAAATTAAATTCGCTCAACAAATCATTAATTTCTTAAATGTTTGCCGTGAGCTCACCGTCAGCTGTGAGCGGTGAGCCAAAAAGGATTTGTCAGAAATTTTGTTTACAAGGACAATGTTCTGGCATATAATTACGTTGTTATAAATAAATTTAACAAATTTGTGAATGGAGATCATGGACGAGCAACAACCTCCCGCTGAGCGGGAACCTCATTCGTATAACCGAACTTTAATTCATTCAGGTGATGCCCTGGTCTTTCGTTCTTAAGTAGCTGAACCGCCTCCAGGGTAAATCATCCAGGAGGTGTATCGATGCTGAAAATAAATACCGATACAATTCTGGCGCAGATCGAATCTGCGCTGGAAAAAAATGATATCAATGCAGCCATGTCTGTGCTGGAGGCATTACGCACGCCTGATCAGGCTGATATCTTCTACGAATTGGAAGATGAAGACAGGATCACGCTTTTGCCATACCTGAATCCTTCCGTTTCTGCAGACATTCTGGAAGAGATGGATGATAGAGACGCAGCTGAATTGGTCAGCGCTCTCGATTCAGCCAGTGCCATCCGCATTGTTGACGAAATGGAACCCGACGAAGCGGCAGACTTATTGGGTGATATTTCCGATGCCCAGGCAGAGATCATTCTGGCCGGGTTGGATAATTCGGATGAGATTCGCCCCCTGATGCTTCACAAGGATGATAGTGCGGGTGGTTTGATGACCTCGGACTTCGTCGTTCTGCGCCGGAAAATGCGCGCGGCGGACGCCATCCATATTTTGCGTACCATTAAACCTGACCGTGAGGAAATCTACTACCTGTTCATTGTTGACCGCAATGATGTCCTTTCGGGTGTGGTCAGTTTACGTGATCTCATTACGGCAGACCCTGATACCCTTCTGGAAGAGATTATGGATCCGGAGGTTATCGCTGTCCTGGCTGGAACAGACCAGGAAGAAGTTGCCAAAGTAATCACCAAATATGATCTGATGGCACTACCTGTTATCACAGAAGAACGCAAGCTCATCGGTGTGATCACCATCGACGATGTGATTGACGCAATCGAAGATGAGGCCACCGAAGACTTCCAGCGATTGGGTGGTGCTTTACCTTTGGATGAACCATACCTTTCAATTGGTCCGGTACAGATTGCCAAAAAACGCATCGGTTGGTTGATGCTACTTTTTATCACCGGCAGCCTGACTGGGACGGTTATGCGCATGTTTGAGAATGAACTGGCTGCTGTGGTCTCACTGGCTTATTTCATCCCACTGCTGATTGGGACCGGGGGAAATGCTGGTGCACAAACCACCAGCACTATCATTCGTGCGCTGGCGATTGGTGATATAGAAATTCGGGATGCGTTACACTCACTCTGGCATGAGTTACGTGTCGGTTTGATGCTTGGTGTGGGTATGGCTATCTTTGCTTATGTGCGTGCCATTACCTGGGGTACCCCAGTAAGTGTAGCGATTACGGTTGCTATTTCCATCCTGGTAATTGTCATCTGGGCGAATTCCTCAGGAGCCGTTTTACCGCTGTTGGCTGCAAAACTCAAGATTGATCCTACAGTTGTCTCTGGGCCGGTGATGAGCACCATCGTGGATGCGACCGGTTTGTTAATTTACTTTACCATTGCCAAATGGATCATAGGTCTTTGACATGAACAGAGGGAGCTTCTTCTATATTCAAAAGAAGCTCCCTCTTTTATTTAAAGTTCATATACACGCTTGAAAACCTCGAGATTTTCGTTACAGTATTAGTACTGGTTTAATTTAAAAATTTAATCCACGGATACATGAAGGAGAGGGTCTATGTTGAAAGTAAAAGAACTGGTTCAATTAAAAGGAAGCGAGATTTTCTATGTCTCACCGAACACCAGTATACGTGCTGCGATTGATATGTTAGTAGAAAAAAAGATTGGAGCATTACCGGTGCTGAATGAAACCGGGTTGGTGGGCATTATTTCTGAACGTGATATGATCCGTTTCCTGGCTGAAGAGAGTGAAGCAATCCTGGAGATGCCCGTCAGCTCATTCATGACCCGCAACGTGGTGACGGTTCCTTCAGAGACCCCTCTGGAAGATTGCATGCAGATCATGATCAATCGCAACTTTCGACATTTACTCGTCACCGAAGATGAGAAGTTTCTAGGCATTGTTTCCATGCGGGATATGGTCAGTACCCTGCTTAAGGATCGGGATACGCTTATTCAGGATCTGGAAAAATACATCACCGGGAGTCGTTAATCTCCCATAAATCGTCCATCATCGCTGCTTTCCTGTAAGCGCTCTGCGCGTTGCTCCAGCCAGCCAATGCGTTCAACCGTTTTTGGTTCAAAAGGTGGGGCATAGGGCTTAATATCCAGCAGTGGTGTATTGTTGAGCATATCCGCTCCAGAGAAGGTGATAAGATTGCCATCCATCTTCAATAAACGAACAACCGAAATTCCGATTGGGTTGGGGCGAGCAGGCGCACGGGTTGCAAAAACCCCGCGATCCTGATCATCCATGAAAGGTTTTACCGTTAGTTGGGGTTGGGTTATGCGGTCAAAGACGTACAACAGAATAATGTGTGAAAAACCATCCAGATCTTTCAATCCATCCATCAGGACTGGATGGAGAATAATGGTTCCGATGCTATCCAGGGCAGCATTCGGTTGAATAGGTGTTCCTGCAGCGTCCTCATAACCGGTGTGGATGGTGCCAATAGACTCAAACCCGTGTCTTGAAATCTGATGGGGAATCTGTGGCATTTCTCGATATTTGTGCCATAAACAACTTACCGCTGACTGAGCCATGCGTATAAAACCGGCTTTTTGAAAGAGATCAGTCATTGAAGGATCGACATTCGAAGTTGCTGTTACCAATTCGCATTTAGGTTGTTGAAGAGCCCAGGTGCTTAATGCTTGAAAGGCGTCACTCAAATATTCCTGATTTTCCAAATCAGGATCGATATCATATCGAATCTCGACGCTACCAGAGGCATCTGGCATTCCATTAAACGCCACTAATCCAGCTCCAAAAGGAGATTCCAGGGTTTGCAGCAACCAATAAGTTATCCAACCCTGCTCAGTGTTTTCAATTTTCTTCATCTGGTTTAATTTCATCCCAACTGCATGCCGGAGTCGATCATGGATGAGTGAAGGTGAAATGGGGAAGGATAGGGTTTGCTCCAGTTTTTCTGTAGCGTAGATGAGTTCAAATAATTGTTGTTTGCTCAGGGCAATTAATCGGACATGGGGAGTTTGTAATTCAATCACTCGTGTTCCTTTGTCGTTTTTGGGTTGATTTCTGCGATCAGGTGGAAATGCACGATTGGAAATTCCTGATTGGGTCCAGCATTGAGGATCAGGCGATATCCATGCTGCTCCAAATTTATGAGCCTGGCTCGAAATGTAAACACATAACTTCTTCGCCTTCAACCAGTTCACCAGTTTTCACAAATCCCAATTGAGAATAAAGTTTCTCGGCTGATTGATTGTAAGGGTTGATGCTCAGTTTCACAAAATCAATGTTGGGGCGTTTACGGATCTCTTTGATCACCTGTTGCATCGCTTCTCTTCCATACCCTTTTCCCTGAAAATAACGGTCGATCATTAAGCGGCAAATCCAATAGCTGGCGTCTTTATTATCGAAGGCATACATCAGAAATCCAACCGGTGTATCATTGGCGTATATAACCAGTGGGATGCATTCGGGATACACCTTGGATTCAGCGATAGAATATAGATTACTGGCAACGAAATTGACTTGATCCTGGCTGACTTCTAAATTGATTACGAATCCGAAGTTTGCCTTGGTGACCGGGCGTAATTCGACACTCACGGGGCATCTCCTTGTGGGTTGTTTTGACGGTTGTAATTTAGTTTTACCACAAATCAGGCAAAAAAACCTGCCATTTTCAGCATGAATTAGCCCTGTTTTCCCAGGAGAATGATAAGGAGAAGCAGATAGATCAGGCGCGACGCATCCGATTCTGAATGGCAATCACGAACCAACCAACCAGAATTGTGAATACCAGCCAGAATATCAAGGTGCCATTGGAATCCCAGTTAAAGGTGGTATTAATCGTCAAAATAATCCAGAAAGCACCTAGAATCAATGTCGGCAGGGGAGAAGATGATTGTTTGTTCATAAAAACCTCGCGTTAGAATAATTGTTCTATTTATAATAACAGAAAATTTATTCTATTGCAAGTGTTTTTTAGAAATTGTTTTCTATATCAGGATTGAGTATTGAGTATTGAGTATTGAGTATTGAGATTTGAGAATTGAGGGAGAAAAAATGCGATTAGGATTTAAAGCCAGGTGAATACAATCAGATGCATACATTTTTTATCTGATTGAATGGAAAAGAAATAACCCAAGATTGAACAAAGGCTTAATTATTAGATGGTGTGCGTTATTCTTTTAAGAAACATTCTCCTGATTTTCAGCTCTGGCAACTAAAGCACGAATGACATCGCCATAGGAAATTAACCCAATGATTTCCCTTTTGTCCATCACCGGTAAATGGCGTACTTTTTTCGATGCCATGATGGACATGCATTCTTCCAGGGTGGTGTCTGATGTAATGGTAACCACATCTTTGTTCATATAGCGATCGATTTTATGATCGATTTCACACTGTTGCAATTTGGCAATCACATGCACAAAATCTCGCTCGGAAACAATTCCCACCAATCCCATTTCATCCACGACAGGCAATGCGCCAACATCACGGCGTGACATGATTTTTAATGCGTCCAGGATGGAAGCTTTCGGATGAATGCTCCAAAGACTGCTTTGTTTCTGATCAAGAATATCCCTAACTGTTGTCATGAAATTCCTCCAGGATATGGATAAAGTATGACTACTGATGTAATATCAAATGAGTAGCTGAAAAAATTTTTCCCGCTACCTAATTTTAGCTTTTTTTACTTTTAAATTCAACCTGCATGTAACAGGTAACTTGCTTTCAATGGATTATTGGAAGAAGGTTGTATAAATCAATCGAATAATAGTAGCGGCTGTCACCAGCAAAAAGAATGCACGAATAAACTTTGCGCCAGAGCGTAAAACCAGTTTGGATCCCAGAAATGCGCCACTCAATTGTCCACCAGCCATAATCAATCCAGGAATCACCAATACTTTTCCTCCGATTGCAAAAAAGATGAGTGCCAGGATATTGCTGGTGAAATTCATCCATTTGGTGTGCGCCGTGGCTTTTTTCAGATTGAAGCCTAACATTAAGACAAATGCCAATGCCCAAAAATTTCCGGTGCCAGGTCCAAAAAAACCATCATAAAAACCAATCAAAAGGCCAAATATTAAATAAAAAAGTTTCGGTTTGATTTTTGTCAGCTGGTCTTTCATTCCCAAATTTTTTGAGAACAGCATGATCAGAAATACAATCAGCAAAAGAACGGGAATGAGATATTGTAGCAATGTCTGGGGCAATTGCTGGATCAAAAGTGTGCCCGTTGTTGCTCCGATGGCGGTAAACAAGATGCCCCAGCCTAAATCTTTAAGTTTGACCAATCCACCCCGGTAATAATTAATGGAAGCTGTCAGGCTGCCAAATGATGATTGGAATTTATTGGTGCCTAAAGCAAAATGAGGGGGAATACCAACAGATAACAGAATTGGCAATGAAATAATCCCACCGCCTCCGGCTATTGAATCGACAAAGCCAGCCATGAATCCACCGGCAAATAAGATAAGTAGAATGGGAAGTGTGAGTTGTGGCATGCATGCTCCAATGTCCATCAGTGGGAACGAATGGATTCGATGATAACATGATCACAGGTGAAAGAGTAGGGAAGCTGGAGAAATAAAAATAAAAACCCGCCGTCAACACCAACAGCGGGTAATCCTGGCTACTATGAGTGGAATTAGTAGCTTGAGAGCGTTGTGATGGCTGGAACCCGGTCAAACATCCAGAATGCGATCGGAAGACCCAGACCGAGGGTAATTCCTGCGATTGCCCAGGCAGCTAAGAGCCAGAGTGCACTGAACCACCATCCGATAAAAATGAAGTAAAGCGCTCGCGCCAGAAAGGATGGTTGCTCCCGGTTGTGTGATCGCATCACCCATTGACCGTCTTTCTGCACAAGGTATCGATTCTCACGTACTGGTTTAAGCGTCATTACCTGTGGAAGGCGATTGAGCATCAGCAACCCTAATGGTAGCCCGATAATGGATACGACTAAGATCCAGGCAATGGTCGTCCAGACGCCCCCCAGCCATAATCCGACAAAGATAAAATACAGCGCACGGATTAAGAGCCCAGGGCCTTTCTCTTGCTGAATTGAAACGCTTGAATTTGTCATCTACTTATCCTTTCTTCAAAGAAACTATTTTCCTATGCTTAAATATACGCAAATTCAAGGAAAAAGTAGCATTGGAAGAAAGGTTTTGAATGAAAATGGTCAGAATCAGAACTTATTTTTCTGTGTAGATTCTAATTGTTTCTTTGCCTTCCAACCTTGCTTGTATCAGAGCCCTGTCTGCTTTTTCTACCAGGGTATTAATATCGGTACCGTCATCTGGTAAAAATGAGATACCAGCGCTGAAAGAAACGATCATTTCAAGTTTTCCCATGCGGATGGGAAATTTTGTTTTTTCACGAAAACGATCCAGAAGAGATTTAAAATCAAGGTCTGCGCGGATGTCGTCAAAAATGATGACAAACTCACTATCTCCATAGCGTATGACAATATCATCTTTGCGTTTGATTTTCAAAAATGAATTCGATATTTCCAGCAATACATCATCAGTTTCCTGGCGGTTAAGCATACCAAGCACAATGTCAAAATCATCCAGTTTGATCATGGCAATCGCCAGACGTTTTTTAATGAAGAGAGCATTCTTAAGAGCCTGTTCACCGAACTCAAACAGGAATTTTCGATTGAAGAGTTTGGTCACATGATCGATATTGGCCAGGGTTTTTAACATTTCATTCTGATTATTCAACTCAAGGTTTTTATTTTTTACCTGGTAGTAACTTTTAGTCAGATTCAGGACCTGTAAAAAAACCAGAATGTACACAATTGACATGGAAGCTAACATCAACAGGTCATCAACTTTACCCCCACGGATAATCTGAATGAAATAGGTGAGTGGTATAAGCAGGAATGATATGCCGAGAATGTAGATGATGTTGCGGTTGGCATCAATTCGTAAAAAGATCGTATTGGGTTGAAATTTTGAAAGGGATGGATGCAGAAATGCAATCCCCACCAGTAAATATCCGACGGCATAAAACAATTCCATGTAAGGTACCTGCCCCATTTCAGATAAAATGAAAATTTGGGAGGTAAATCCATACAGTTTAAAATAATTCAGAATCCCGATGATCATAATGATTCCGGCGCCAAAGATGATGTACAGGGCGATAATCTGACCGGAGCGTAGCATAATAATCAATGCCAGAATAAAAACAATCAGAATGATTGCCAGGACAAAAATGAGTTGTTGAATGGTTCCCGCCAATGAAGAGGGAGATACCAGATCGTCTTTGAGTACCAGAACCCAGATGAAAATACTGGCTGAGAATGTGATGATTAATCCGTTAATTAATGTACTGGTGGAAATCTCTTTGCGATAATTCTTGATCAAGTAAAGCATGCCAACAAAGAAAAACCCACCTCCCAAGGCATAAAACACCGCTTCGTAAATCAGGTTTGTTTCTGAGCCACCCAGATAGAAGTAATTACAAAAGAATATATTACCAATCGAATCGAAAAATTGGCCCAGACCGAGCAGATACCATCCCCTGGCTGGATAAGGTTTATGATAGAAAACACCTATCCACATACAGACACTGGCCATGATTCCAAAGAAAATAATATAAACTGTATCAAGGCCCGGGCTTTGTCCAATGATCAATTTGATCATGATTAAGGCAAGGCCAAAAACAGCAACAGATTTCCAAATGGTTTCTTTGGCTATGAGTTTTTTCATTAAATTCATTAATCCCTCAGAATGAAAACCGTTCGAGATATGGTCGGGCGAGCATTAATGTAATTATAGCCGCGCCAATAAATATTGACTTACTTTCCTGACAGGAATGATGGAATTAGAAATATATGATCAAATTTATTGTGAGCAGGCATCACAGAGAAGACTGTTCTTTCCCAAAATTACAGTTGTTTATAAATCAGGCATTGACTTATGCCACTGTGTGCTCAGTTGATAGGCGTGCACTAACTTAAGCAGGGTTTCTTCCTTAAAATGAGGACCCATGAGCTGCATACCCACCGGCAAACCCTGATGATCAAAGCCAACCGGAAACGCCAGACCGGGCACACCTGCCAGATTGGTCGGTAATGTGAAGATATCTTCCAGGTACATGGCCAGAGGATCGTTGGTATGTTCCCCAATTTTGAAGGCTGTGGTGGGGGCGACTGGGGTGGCAATGGCATCGACGTGCTCAAACGCCTGCTCGAAATCGCGTTTGATAAGGGTGCGCACTTTCTGCGCCTGGCCATAATAGGCGTCATAGTATCCGGCAGAAAGGGCATATGTTCCCAGCATGATCCGGCGTTTTACCTCGGATCCGAAACCACGCCCGCGGGAGTGCTTGAAGCGTTCCCACAAGGATGTTTCCTCGGCTGAATACCCATAGCGCACGCCATCAAAACGCGCCAAATTGGCTGAAGCTTCCGCTGTCGCGATCAGATAATAGACGGGTAAAGCATATTCGGTATGTGGGAGACTGATTTCTACGATCTGCGCACCCAGGCTCTCAAAATGCTGGATGGCAGTGCGTACGTTTTTTTCCACATCTGTCTGAATGCCAGTGATGAAGTATTCTTTTGGCACACCAATACGAACACCCGTGAGATCCGTATTTGAATTCAGGTGGATGCCAGGAACGGGGATATCCATGCTGGTGGCGTCTTTGGGATCACGACCGGCGATTTGTTCAAAAATGACCGCCAGGTCTTTGGCTGAGCGTGAAAAGATACCGACACTGTCCAACGAGGATCCGTAGGCAATCAATCCAAAGCGCGAAACCCGACCATAGGTGGGCTTCAATCCGGTGATGCCGCAGAATGATGCCGGTTGGCGAACGGAACCACCGGTATCACTTCCCAGGGCGATGGGTGCCATGCCAGCGCTGACAGCCGCCGCTGAACCACCGGAAGAACCGCCGGGAACGTGGGCTTGATTCCAGGGATTATGGGTGGTCTGGTAGGCTGAATTCTCTGTGGATGAGCCCATGGCAAATTCATCGGTATTGGTCTTGCCAAGAATGACGACGCCAGCATCCAGCAAACGTTGCACGGTCGTGGCTGTATACGGTGGGATGAAATTTTCAAGGATGCGCGAGCCACAGGTACAGCGCACATTCTGCAGGGCGAGGACATCCTTCACCGCGATGGGAAGACCCAACAATGCCGGTAAATCCTCCAGAGGGTTATTTTTTCGGAGTTGATCGGCAGATTTCGCCTGTGCAATTGCCAGTTCTGGCGTGAGGGTGATAAATGCTTTGATCTGAGGTTCAACTGTCTGGATACGATCCAGATATGATTGTGTCACCTCCACACTGGAAATATCGCCATTTTGTAATAATTTCAGTGCCTGGCGAACTGAGAGATCGCTGAGGTTGCTCATTGCCCATTCTCCATCACGATGGGCACTTTGAATTGTTGTTCTTTTTGGTGGGGAGCATTTTGCAGGACCGTTTCGGGACTGAGAGGTTCCTGCACAACATCTTCACGCAATACAGAACGCTCAGGAAGCACGGAAGCGGTAGGCGGAATATCGCCGGTATCCACGTTTTGTAACATGGCAGCATATGCAAGGATGGAAGAAAGCTGCTCACGATATTGTTCTTTTTCTTCATCCGATAAATCTAATTTTGCCAGTTCTGCGATGTGTTCAACTTCCTGGATGGTTAACTGCATGGGGAAACTCCGAGTGAGAAATGAGAGGGTAATTATAGCACTGGTTTTCAATGATTTAGATTATGAATTGAAAGATCAACATGTAAAAACAAAAAAATGGCTGGCAAACTGCCAACCATTTTTGATGTATCGTTTTAATTCGCTACAACGATCGCTTTTCGCGATCGTAATTATTACCCAGGAAAGCGGGTACACGGGAGCGTTTGAAGGTAAAAATCATGACCAGGATCGTGGCAATGTAGGGGAACATTTGCAGGATCTGGTAAGGTAAGAAGCTACCGATAACCTGCACTCGGAATGCCAAAACTTCAATGGCGGAGAAAAATAATGAACCGTACAGTATGGGTAATGGGCTCCAACCGCCAAAGAACGTCAGTGCGATTGCTAACCATCCGCGTCCCATGGTCATACCTTCAGTAAATGTACCGGCATAAACCATGGGCAGGTAAGCACCGGCCATACCAATCAGCATACCGCCGATGATGGTGCTCCAATAGCGCATTTTGGTTGTGTTGATACCCAGCGAATCTGCTGTCATGGGATATTCACCCACAGATCGTAATTCCAGTCCTTTTTGTGTTCTGAACAGAAAGTACCATAATCCGATTGACACCAATACCGAAACATAAACAAGGATATTCTGTTTGAAGAGAATGGGGCCAATAAATGGTATCTGACTTAAAAGAGGGATCGGAATACTCTTTAATGTTGGTATCAGGGGGGGGGTTAATGTGATTCCGAGAATCAGCTTCGGTAATAAGGTTGAGACACCCAACCCGATGAAAAAGAGTGATAAACCAATTACGAATTGGTTCATTTTCAGGGAGGTGGTGAAGTATGCTAAGGCAAAACCAAAAAGTGCGCCTGATAACATCGCGACAATGATACCCAGGAAAATGCTACCAGAGAAGAAACTAACCAGAAATCCAACGGACGCGCCAACCAGCATCATACCTTCCTGAGCAACATTGAACACACCTGTGCGACCTCCTAACATTGTTCCTTGACCAGCCAGAACAAAGGGAACCATCGACAGGAGCACTAATCTTAAGAATTCGATAATCATTGTATCCATCGTTTATTTTCTCCTGACAACGTCCGATAAGAGGACGAAAAGTAATATTAATGCTTCCACTATGAATACCATTTCAACCGGTATCATCATGGTACGTTGCATCGCGCTGGCGCCTACCTCCAGAACAGCAATCATGAAAGCAACAAAAGGAACTGCTCCATTATTTCCTCTGGAAATTAGACCGATGATCATACCAAGCTGCAGGAAATTGGATTGCATGCCTTCTATCAGGCGATGTTGGTTACCGGCCACTTCGAATGCACCAGCCAGACCAGCCACTGCGCCACCCAGGATCAGCGAGAGCACGAACATTCTGCGGGTATTGATGCCAAACACTCCGGCTGCACGGGGATTAGCTCCAGTGGCAATCAATTCAAAGCCACCGGTGGTACGGGATGTGTAGATGTATACACCGATCGCGACTAAAACAGCCAGGATGATACCAGAATGTAATGGGGGATTATTCACCAACATAGGCAACCAACCGCCACGACCAATCAAAACAGTGGTTGGATGACCTGCTGCCGGATCACGCCATGGTCCTGTACACACATAGTCGATCAGGAATAAGGCAATGAAGTTGAACAATACAGTGGTGAGGATTTCATTGATATTGAATTTATACAGTAACCAAGCCGGGACCAGACCCCATAATGCACCAGCGACCACACCGCCCAAAATAACAAGTGGTAATAAAATAATCGCGGGTAAATCAGCAAACATGATGCCCATTGCAGCTGCACCAATACCACCGGCCATCATCTGACCTTCGCCACCGATATTAAATTTACCAGCATTGAGAGGAATGGTGAATGCCAGGGCTAACAAAGTCAGAGGAATGAATTTGAGCAATGTCTGGATGAAACCATTCGGCGTTCTAAAGGAAGTGAACAAGATGGTTTGATAAGCTTTGAAAACATCAAAGCCCATCAAAGAAATAAAGATACCAGCCGCGACAAAAGAAGCCACCACGGCAAGCAAGTAAGGTAAGATCTTTTTCGCAATTGTCATGGCAAGTTTTTCTCCTCTGTAGGTTGATTTTCGGATGTGATACCACTCATCAAACGTCCAATAGCATATTTGTCAAATTCATCGCGTGCAAGCACACCCAAAATTTGTCCACGGAATATGACCGCAATTCGGTCGCTGATACGCATCAATTCATCTAAATCTTCCGAAATTAGCAAAGTTGCCAATTGCGCTTCCCGACGGGCTAACATCTTCTGGTAAACAAAATCCATGGAGGGGATATCGAGACCACGCGTGGGGTTGTGAGCAACCATTACCTGTGAGTCCATGGAAAATGCACGGGCAATCAGAACACGTTGGATGTTTCCACCGGATAAGTTTCCACCAATATCTCCTGGGCCATTGGTTTTAATATTGTATTCTTTGATGTTTTTGGTTGTTTCAGCATAAACGGTTTTCCAGTTGATGAACCTGCCATCACTGTAAGGTTTTATGCGGTGCTGTCCAAGAATTAAATTCTGGGCGACAGTCGCTTTTGGCAGGAAACCATCGCTGAGGCGATCTTCGGGAATGTAGGAAAAACCGGAACTGAGCAAATCCTCGTTGGTTTTGCTGGTGACATCATCACCCAGATAGATTTTTTTGCCATTGCTAACAGGAACCACGCCAGTAACAACTTCTGCCAACTCACGTTGACCATTGCCGGCAACACCGGCAATCCCAACGATTTCACCACCAAAGACCTCCAGATTGACATCCTTCAAGCGTGGAATACCATCCTGAGAAATCAAATTCACATTTTCTAATTTCAGCTTAGGCGCTTCAACACTGGTTCGATCGAAAGTCTGTCGCACTTCAGTTGCAAAATAAATGGAGTTTTCAATGTCCATTTTTTCACCCACCATGGCACGCACAAACACTTCCTCTGAGGCATCTTTGCGATCCAGAGTGGTGATATTTTTGCCTTCCCGTAATACTGTGATGCGGTCACATACACTCAAGACTTCGCGTAATTTGTGGGTGATAAACACAATACTAAGACCGTCATTGACCATCACCCGTAAAGATACGAAGAGAGCATCTACTTCCTGTGGGGTTAAATTGGTGGTTGGTTCATCCAATATAAGGATATCTACACCCCGATAAAGCGCTTTTAGAATTTCAACTTTCTGACGAGCACCAACAGTCAAAGTGCTGATCATGTCATTCAAATTTACATTCAAACCAAAACGCTGGCAAAGTTCTTTTACTTTCTCAGCTTCTTGATCCATTTTCATGGTGTACTTGTTTTTTACATCGGTACCGAGAATGATATTTTCCAATACCGTAAAATTGCTTATTTGTAAAAAGTGCTGGTGAACCATGCCAATGCCCTGATTAATGGCATCGCGTGGACCTTGAATGCTGACTGCCTGATCACGTAATAAAATTTCACCTTCATCTTTGCGATAAAGGCCGTATAATATATTCATCAAGGTAGTCTTGCCAGCGCCATTACCCCCTAACAAACCGTGGATTTCACCTCTTTTCAATGCAAATGAAACACTGTCAAGGGCTACGATTTGTCCAAAAACTTTGCGTACATTCTTAAGTTCAAGGATTGTTTTTTTTTCCATAACTTTGAAATACCTTTAAGCCCGGTAAGAATTGCTATTAATAAAGGTTTGAGCGCTTCCAGGCTCATGCTGCTAATGACCGTGCGTTGTCATGATGGCAACGCACGGTGTTGGTAACAATATTTGCTATAGATTATTTGATTTCGCTGGTGTCTTTGACAACCTGGATTTTTCCACTGACTACATCAGCGATGATGGCTTCAACTTCAGTCGCAACATCAGGATCAACATTCTGCAGAGGGGTTTGGATTAATGCACCGGTATCGAAACCAAGTGGGTAATATCCACCTAATTGTCCAGCCTGCACGCTATCATAAATTGATTTCAACGGAATGGTGAAATCATAAATAAAAGCAGTAATGTAGTTCTCTGGAGCGTAGGATGATTTGTCGGTGTATTTGGCGGTTACGAGCACTTGGTTGGAAGATGCTTTTACAGCTTCAAATAAACCGAACATTCCCAGATTGAGGGAACCCATAATCACATCAACGCCTTCAGCAATCAGAGCGTCAGCAACCTGACGGGCTTTGGTGGGATCATTGAAATCACCAGCCCATACCATCTTTACTTCCACGTCCAGCCCTGAATCAGCAACAGCCTGTTGAACAGCGTGCGCTTCAGCGTATGAGAAGGGCAGGGTTAATCCACCTAAATAACCAATTTTGCCGGTTTTGGAAGCACGGGCTGCAACTGCACCAATGGCGTAGTAACCAACATGGAAATTGCGGTCAATGAACCATAAATTGGCAGGTGAGCTTTCCAATGGTGCATCACCTTCTGCAATGAAGACAACTTCCGGGAATTGGACAGCCAGGTCAGCGGTCTGGGTAACGAATTGACCACCATGCGTCCAGATGATATTGAAACCAGCATCGATGTATTCACGCATAACACGGTCTACATCCGGCACAGCGACACTTTCGGAATAAGCAGTTTCAATGCCGGTTTCTTTCTGTAAACCAACGATACCTTCATAAGCGAGGGTATTGTAATCAGCGTCTGTGATGACGCCAGGAAAAATGGCGGCTAACTTCCAGACTTTCGCTTCCGGTGCTTCTTCAACCGGTGCTGCTGGAGCACATTGCGTTGCCAGTAATGACAACAAAACCAATACAGTAACTAAAACGATTTTACTTCTTCCCATTTCTAAACTCCTTTAATAGGGTATGAATAAAAAAGAGGGAACACGTAAAGTTCCCCCTTATTGCCGATAGATATCATCTGTTAATGATGGAAATATTTGCATGAATTTGATTAACATTAATTGTGCCAATAAAATAATGGATAAAATTTAGTGAAACGCTGTTATATTATAATAGCATAAAAGAGTTCTTTCCATGTCACAAAATTCCCCGAAAAAGTGATAAAAGTAATAGAATCATCTCCATTGAGAAGATAATGCAAATTTTACACAATTACACAGAATTTAGTGTATAACAATAAAAATCCATTTATTTGTGTTTTTTCAGAAAACCTGAGGAGAATCAAAGATGATAATTATAAAGATTCCACAAACAAGAGATGACTTTAAAGCATATTACGATCTACGATACCGTGTCTTACGAGCTCCCTGGGGACAGCCAAAGGATACCGAAAAAGATGATTATGAACCGATCAGCCAGCATTTCATGGCAGTTGATGATGAAAAAGGAAAAGTTGTTGGTGTGATCAAAATGTTTGAGAAAACGGAAGGGGTGGGCTGGGTCTCTCATTTAGCAATTGACCCTGGATATCAGAAAAAAGGAATTGGTAGATTGTTAATGGATACCGTTGAACAAGCTGCCAGAGAAAAAGGGTACCATGTGATTGGCTGTATGTCGCGGCTCAACACCACTGCTTATTTTGAAAGAATGGGATTTAGAACTGCAGGATTACCCACGAATTATTTTGGGACTACTCAGGTGCTTTGGATGGAAAAAGAATTATAAATAAATGGCTTTGCAAATTAATCCCTGCAAAGCCAATAAGTTTTCAAGAAGTTTTAATTTTTACTGGTACAGGTTTTTTGAACAAATGAATAATAAGGTTCAATGCACCTTTGAGGGGGGCGAATATCCAGGAGACCAACCCATTCAGCAATGCAAAACCCTGACTGAGCCAGATGAAGAAGGGGCGAAATATCTGTAAAAATTTAAATCTCGAATACGCAATCGCTAATACGATTGTTCCAATTGAAATTCCAAAACGCATCCAATCATTGAAGTGAATACCAGCAAATTCTTCTAATAAAATTTCGACACCAATATTCAAAATCAGGATATATGCAGCTGTTTTCAATACCGGAAAACGTAGAACTACTGAACTGAAAATACCGGCAGCAAAGCGCATAATCAGGATACCAATGGCAACACCCAGAATGACTACCCAGATCTGGTCTGAAAGCGAAACAGCTGCCACAACATTGTCCAGACTGAATGCCAGGTCCATGAGTTCCACGTTGAGCACAGTTAGCCAAAACCCCTGTTTCTTAAGCGGGCGCATGGCATCTTCTTCACTGCCTTCATGTCCGGGAGCGCCTAAATCATCCAGTGCCAGTCGAATCAAATAGGCCGCCCCTAAGATTTTTAACCAGGGGTTTTGAATAATGTAGCTTGCCAGAAATAGCATGATGATGCGGCCACCATAAGCGCCGATCAAACCAACACGCAGTGCTGCCGTTCGTTGAAAACCCAACGGTTTATCCAGAAGGTGACCAATTTTTGCCAGTCTTTTCGGCCATTGGACGCGTTCATGTTCCGGTAATCTGGAGACCATTGCGCCTAAAACGGCTGCATTATCCAATGATAAAATCCCCTCCAAAAAAATCAGTTGTAAAACAATTGCTATAAACGACCAATCCATATCATACTCCTTTAACTAACCAGTAAATAATAACTTTTATTGTCACGATCGTTATTTTTTGGATTAACGATGGGAAAAAGAAGGACTTCAAAAATCTCAGCATTGTTTACGATACCAATAAAGGCTGAGAATAATTGTTATTATTTGCCTTGCTTTTTCAGGGGTAGCATAAGTTATACCACTTTCGCTGGGTGTTGCGGACATAATTAAGTAGATTGTCAGAGTTGTAAGGATGAAGATCATAATTTTGTTGTCCCTGCATTTTTTTTATTAACCTTAAACAATTTCTTTTCCTTTCAGTTGTCTTAAGGTAAAAAAGGGAGTATGAAAGTAAATTTACCTCTCAAACTAAGATTGCAAAATATCTGGAATGATAATAAAGCAATCATATTCGTTGCTTCCATCATTTTTGTCCTGGTGATCGTAGCAATTCTATATCCAAAAAAGCAATATCCCTCTGTGCCTGAAGAACGTCTTGCGCTCGATCCGTTCTTAGGAACCGAAAATGCCCCCATTACCATCATCGAGTATGGTGATTATGCCTGTGGTGGGTGCAAGCTCTGGCATAATGCCGGGGTGCTGGAGGAGATACTCGCGCTTTATGAAGGTAAAGTGAAATTTATCTGGCGGGATAATGCTCACATCAGCAGCGCTTCACGGACAGCTGCCAACGCTGCTCAATGCGCTTTTGACCAGGGTAAATTTTGGGAATATCACGATCTGTTATTTGAAAACCCTATTGGTTTCTCGGATGAGGGACTGAAATCGTATGCCAAGATGTTGGATCTGGATGCTGAAAAATTTAATACCTGTGTTGATCAGGGTTTTTACATGAATAAAGTTGTTCATAGTATGAATCTAGCTGGGGATTATGGTTTGAGCTATACCCCGGCGTTCCTGGTTAATGGAGAGGTGATCATTGGACCGCCACCAACCAGTTATTTGTCTGAAATGATTGAAGGACTATTGGCAGAACAATAAAAAATATTGTATCGTCTCAATAAATCGAGGCAAACGGGTGTTTTTGTGCGTGCGTCCGCACGCCAAAAACACCCTGACCGCTAATTATTGAAAGGACAAAATATATTATTACGAATTGATGAGTAAATAAGTCCAAAAATCATGTAATTGTCGGACAAATATTATTGACTCTACTTTTTAGGTTTGCTATACTAATAGAGTGCTTTACATTATTATTCGTTGTAAGAGATGTGAAACATCTTAGGATTATTGGCACACCCCGTCGTTATACAAAATCACGTCGGGTATTTTATTGTCAGCTAACCGGGAGTAAAAACTCAGGTTAAAAAATGGGTCCCCCAATATTATTGTCTAAGGAGTTTGTAAATGAAATTAACACCCCCAGTACCAGTATCAGTTGAAAAGATGTCAATCGATGTCGCCGAAATTGAAGGTTTGCTGCAAGCACCTCCAATGAATTTACCACCCTGGCAGGATTCTTCATTCAAGTTAGAAGATGGCCGCACCATGTTCATCCGCGCGATGACCGATGATGATATCCCCCAATTACTTGACTTCATGAAACTTGTGATGGAAGAAGAAAAAGACTTTTATGACATCGTGGGCGTTCGGGTTTATGGTGAAATTTTAGCTGTGAAACGAAAAAGAATTAAAGATGCCTTCACTTTGCTTGGTTTAATCGATGGTGAATTTGTTGGTTTTGCAAATGGTCGTTTCTGGGATAAAGATACAGCCATCAGCTTACATACCATGGCATTCTCTCGTCGCGGAAAAGTGGGTTGGGCAATGTATTATGCCAAGACCTATTATGCGCTGGAAGTCTGCAAAGCACAACAATGGTGGTCAACGTTTGAAAGCTATAACGGATGGCGAATGGCTGGACTGGCAATGGCGCAACCAACCTTACCCTGGCCACAGTATCAGCATGAATTAGGCGGCGCACGAATTTATTTGGTCAATCAGGATTCATGGAATGCCAGCCTCAAGAATTGGTTGCCCAATTACATTGGTAACGATATGGACTTTAATCCAACCGATGAAGTTCGCAAAGCCAATGAAGTATTGCGCATGCCGGAGCTCAATCTCTAAATTATTTCTTTATTAAGGAAGGGTCAATTCGATCCTTCCTTTTGTAGTAAGTTTTTTTATTGGTGAATAGCTAAATTAAATAAATCAAGGAACGTAGGATAACTCGGTTAGCTGAAGAATAGCGGTAGAACTTTTACAAGTTGAAAAAAGTTGGATGCAAAAACAGAAAAAGAAAAACTCGTTCTATTGAGAAATTTTTCTCAAATTGACTCTAAACCCTGGATTTGCTATACTGAAAGAACAATTGTCTGACTATTGACAATTAATGACTGTTTTCCTGAAACCAATCATTTGATTGATTTTTATTGTCCCTGGGTGTTTTCCGACCCTTATCGGTTCTTCCTGCAATTGCTGTGAAAATACCCTATCAGAGTAAGTTGTATGACGGCAACTTTTTAATGGATCTGAAAATTTTATTGTCGAGCAGAATTGAAACAAAATGGCGAATGGCAAAGAGCTACTCGCCTGGTTTTGTCTGTGAATAAATAGGAGGTGGAAATATGGCTGTTATAAGAGCAGAAATTAGATCCGGATCGTATTTCGATTCCGCAGTTCTAATGCAACTGCAACGTTCCCTCGCTCTACTGGATGGTGTTGATGATGCCGGTGTGGTGATGGGTACCGAAGAAAATAAAGAAATTCTTGCTCATATTGATCTGGTCACACCGGAAGTAATGGCATCCAAGTCAGACGATCTTGTTATCGTGGTTCGAGCTGCTGATGCGGACACTGCTTTAGGCGCAATTGGTCAGGTGGATGAATTATTAGCCCGTAAAAAATCAAATGTGGATCAGGAATATCGTCCCAAAACTCTGGCGAGTGCAGCAGAAATGTTACCGGATGCCAGCTGGGTTCTCATTTCCGTCGCTGGTCGCTTTGCAGCCAACGTTGCCCGTCAGGCACTGGATCTGGGAAAACATGTTTTTCTGTTCAGTGATAATGTCTCCGTGGAAGATGAAGTTTCCTTAAAAGCCAAAGCCGCTGAAAAAGGTCTTTTGGTCATGGGTCCTGATTGTGGTACCGCCATGATCAGTGGAAATGGACTGGGATTTGCGAACAAAATTCGTAAAGGACCGATTGGGGTGGTAGCTGCTGCTGGCACAGGATTACAGCAGGTTACCACTCGCATTCACCAACTGGGTAGCGGTATTACCCATGGTATAGGAACAGGTGGTCGCGACTTGAAGGATCCTATTGGTGCAGCTACTTTCTTGATGGCTATGGACGTGCTGGCGCGTGATCCAGGCACAAAGGTGATCACACTGGTATCAAAACCTCCGGCTGCAAAGATTGCCGAAAAGGTAATCCGTCAGGCGCGAAAGATCAATAAACCAGTCGTAATCAATTTTATTGCCCGCAAACCTTCTATGCGCCGTGATGGCAACTTATGGTTCGCAACCGGTATGGATGATGCCGCTGCTTTAGCTGTGGAATTGGCAAATAAAATGCCTGATCTTTCCAGTGCCCCAGTTTTACCGGTTGAAAAATTTGCAGCTGGTCAGAAATATTTCCGTGGTCTTTTCTCAGGTGGCACATTAGCCTATGAAGCTCAATTCCTACTGGAAGATTATGTTGGACGTGTCTGGGCAAATGCCCCCATAAACAAAGAAAATAAACTCAAAGATTCATTAACCAGTGAAGAGCACAGTATTGTTGACCTGGGTGAAGATGAATTTACTGTTGGCCGCTTACACCCCATGATGGACAATGAAATGCGTATTCGGCGTTTGTTGGAAGAAAGCAAAGATCCTGAAGTGGCAGTCATCATGCTGGATGTGGTGATCGGATACGGCTCACATCCCGACCCAGCCAGCGAATTAGGACCAGCCGTTGCTAAAGCAAAAGCTGAAGCAGAAAAAGCGGGTCGTTATCTGGAAGTTGTGGTGGTTGCTACCGGTACTGATGAAGATCCTCAAAATCTGGATAATCAGATTGAGCAAATGCGTGCAGCCGGTGCCTGGGTTTCTTCCAGCAATGAAGAAGTCATTCGCTACGCTGGCAGTATCCTGCGAGCTTTGAATGAAAAAGCAGAGGATGAATATATCTTTACACCGGTAGATTTATCGACTCTGGATAAAGAACTTATGGCCATCAATGTCGGACTTGAATCATTTGCTGAAGATCTGGTCAAACAAGAAGTGCCGGTCGTCCATGTGGAATGGAAACCACCTGCAGGTGGTAATGAAAAATTAGCATCCATTCTTGAAAGAATGAAGAAATTTAGCTAAGAATAGCTTTCTAGAAGAAATTTGATACTGAGAAAAGGAGTTGAAAATGACTATTAATATCGATCAGGCAAATCAAAAAGCAATTGATGCCATATTTGAAGCAAGACCAACATTAATTGGGGTTGCAAGGGCAAAAGATGTAATTCCAGGTATGGATGATAATTTATTTTTGCATGCAGGTCCTCCTTGTACATGGGATCGCATGTCTGGCCCGGTACGTGGTGGAATGATTGGCGCAATGTTTTTAGAAGGAAGAGCCAAGAGTGTTGAAGAAGCTGAAACTCTGTTAGCAAGTGGCGAAATTAAATTTGCGCCCTGTAACAACCATTCATCCAGTGGCCCAATGGCAGGTATCATCTCGCCTTCGATGTTGGTTTACATTGTGGAAAATAAGAGCAATGGACAAAGAGCTTTCTCTGGTTTAAATGAAGGTCGAGGTAAAGTCTTGCGCATGGGTGCGTACAGTGAAGAAGTTATTGATCGCATGATATGGCTCAATGAAGTGCTTGGACCTGCAGTAGACCGTGCGTTGAAAGAAATGGGTGGTTTGGACATTCGCACATTATTAGCCAAGGCTTTGCACATGGGTGATGATGGTCATAACCGCCTTGATGCAGCTTCATTGCTCTACACCAACTTGTTATCTCCCTACATTATTAAAACTACTGATGATCCAAAAATTACATCTGAGGTAATTAAATTCCTTGGAGAAAACGCATTAGCAGTGCTTAATCCAGTAATGGCAGGTTGTAAGTTGATGGCTGAAGCTGGACACGGTATTGAAGGATCAACCATTGTGACAGTTATGGGTCGTAATGGTACCGATTGGGGTATACGTGTCAGTGGCTTGGGTGATCAATGGTTCACCGCACCATCACCCAAAGTGAAAGCATTGTATTTCCCCGGGTTTGGCGATGATGATGCCTGCCCGGATATTGGTGATAGTGTGATTATTGAAACTGCTGGTCTTGGTGGTTTTGCCATGGCAACAGCCCCGGCATTGGTAACTTTTATCGGAGGAACTCCTCGCGATGCAATCAACACTACATTAGATATGTATGAAATTACATTAGCTGAACATAAACATTTCAATATCCCATTCCTGGATTTCCGTGGGACTCCAACCGGTATAGATATTCGCAAAGTTGTTGAAACCAACATGCCACCTCGCGTCAACACCGGTGTGGCACACAAAGATCCGGGTGTTGGTCAGGTTGGTGCCGGTGTTGTCAGTGCTCCGATGAAATGCTTCGAAGATGCGCTGGTTGCATTTGCTGAAAAATACGACATATAACGAAGTTGATTGGTTATCTCGCAGAAAGTTTTGCGGAATAACCATTTGAACCTTTAAGGTTACACAAATTTTATTCTTAACTTATATGGAGGGAACAATGGATCGTGAAAAATTTATTAAGATGATGGCGGAAGCCAAATTGTATGATCTGACTCAGGACTGCAGCATTTTCACACCCCCATTTCCCGGAGACAAAGCTTTAGAGGTACATTTCTTTAAGCGTGTTACCGGTGCATTTGGTGGTGGGGCTGGGGCAAATGGTCAGATCCTCAACTGGAGTAACACAGTCGGTACTCACCTGGTGGGTGAAACAGCCTACCATTCGGGTGGCCGTGCGATTGCTGATATTCCTTTGAAAGCATTAAGTGGCGTGGGGGTGGTGGCTGATATCTCCGAAATGGTTGAAGACTACAGCATTTACACGCCGGAAATGATTGAAAAAGTCGTTGACGTTAAAGAAGGCGATGTTTTGATCATTAATACTGGATATAACCGTTATTCCTGGGATAGACCCGATGTAGTCAATCCAAAAGCGCAAGGTGGCGTAGAATCCAAAGAATTCGGTTTCCTTGTACGGCACCCAGGTCCATCCCCGGAATTTTTCCAATGGGTTATGGACAAGAAATTAAAATGGGTTGGTGTTGATTGTGGTACCATCGAGCACCCCATGAATACCCCCATTCGTCGCCTGCATGAGAATGAATTCAAGAAAGCAGAAGCCAAATTAAAAGAAAAATATGGCAAAACCTGGGATGAGATGTATCCACAGGATTGGTATTATGAAATGACCCATGTGATCATGCCCAAAAATCACGTTCTCTTTGTGGAATCGATTGTTGGTCAGGTCAATGAGTTGAAGAACCAGAGAGCCTGGATCACCTGCCAACCAATTCCTTATATGGAAGTAGAAACCGCCTGGGCACGTGTAGCTGCATATCAGGCTCCTGAATGGATGCCGGAAGATGAGTTTTTCGCTGAGATGGAAAAAGCTGGCATGGTTGACATGACTGTTCCATTCAGTGTTCAGTCACCTCAGTGGGCGAACTATGAACCCTTGTCTGTGAAGTATTTCAAACGTGTTGGTGGAGCGCATTATGGCATGGCAAGAAATGGGTCTATTTGTAATGCATCGATTCACCTGGCTACCCATATGGATGGAGAAAAACACTTCTATCCCAATGGACGCTCAATTGGACAAACTCCTTTAGAAGAGTGGGTTGGTCCAGGTGTGGTTGCAGATATTTCGCATCTTGTGAGCAATTCCAGTGTTTATACTCCTGCAATGATCGAATCAGTCGTTGATGTTCATGAAGGAGATATTCTGGTTATCAAAACAGGTTGGTATAAGTTTGGTTGGAAGAGTCCTGATTCGGATGAATTTCGTTACATGATCAAACACCCAGGTCCGTCACCAGACTTTGCTGAATGGGCAGCCGAAAAGAAGATTAAATGGATTGGTGTCGATTGTGTGGCAGCTGACCACCCCATGAATACCATTCAACGTATCTGGCATCCCAAGACTTTTGCAGAAGCCAATGAAAAGTTGAAGAGAGATTTTGGTAAAGATTGGGATGAAATGTATCCACTAGACCAATACTACCAGGATATGCATCTTAACCTTTTCCCGAAAAAGATAGTCCATGCAGAAAATCTTGGTCTGGATTTGGCTGATTTACCCAGTGGGCGATACTATATCGGTTGCTTCGTGCAAAAAGGTATGGAAATCGAGTCCATGTGGGGTCGTTTTGTAGCCTTCAAAGAAGGATAAAGATTTTCAAGATTTGCTACCCCTCAGGTACTTGATTTTTTGAGGGGTAGCAGTCATAATATTATCGTGGTGGCAGGTTCTCAAAAAATAAAATGGATTAGATTTATGCACAAATCGAATCGAACTCAGTCAATTCTGTTTAATTGAGAACAACTCTGTCCCTAAAATCGTTGATGATCGAATGCAGAAAAAAGTAACTCTTCCAATAAACTTAAACATTAATATTGATGAAAACCTGACTGATAATCCCATATTGGAGGCATTATCTCAATTCAGGGTTATTCAATCTATTAATCAGAAGAGATTAGATTTGCAAAGTAACCCTCATTTCTGTTCGATCTTACAAAATCTGATGATGGGTTGTAAGACAGTTACAATCCAGAAATCATTTCCTTTTTTTTCAGACTTTTCGTGTGATATTTTTCACTTATTTTTACAGGAGGCAAAATCTATATGAAGCCAGCTCCATTTGATTATTATGCTCCTACCAGCGTTGAAGAAGCTCTGGATAAATTAACAGAACTTGGATATTCTGGCAAGGTGCTGGCTGGTGGGCAAAGCCTGATTCCTGCGATGAATTTTCGCATGGCTCGGCCTACAGCGTTGGTAGATCTGAATAAGGTCAAGGAATTATCTTATATTAAGCCTACCGCTGATGGCGGTCTGGCTATTGGTACCATGACTCGCGACAGTGTTGTGGAAGATGATATTTTGGTTAACGAACGATTCCCGATATTGGTCAATACAATCAAACATATCGCACATAAACAAATTCGCAATCGTGGCACATTTGGTGGTGCAATTGCGCACGCAGATCCAGCAGCTCAATTACCGGCAGCAATCTTATTGTTGGATGCTAATTTGAAAGTATTATCCAAATCTGGTGAACGCTGGGTGAAAGCGACTGATTTCTTTATTGGACCTTTCATGACTGTTTTGGAACCAGAAGAGATGTTGGCTGAGGTAGTGTTACCCCCCATGGCACCGCGCACTGGCGCCAGTTATCAGCAAGTATCCCGTCAAAAAGGTGGCTATGCACAGGCAGCAGTGATCAGTACAGTAACATTAGATGGGTCAGACAGAGTAAAAGAAGCACGCGTTGCATTATTCAGCGTTGGTGAGTCAGCTCTTCTCGCCAGTAAACCCAATCAGGTGTTGGCCGGGCAGGTACCCACAGCGGAAGCTATTGAAGAAGTAGCAGCTTATGTGGCGAAAAATGAATGTGATCCAGGTACCGATATTCATGGAACAGAAGAATATCGCCGCAATCTCGTTCATGTTTTGGTTCGCCGTGCTCTCATTGATGCTGTCCAACAGGCAAAGAAGTAGGAGGTAATGATGACTCAAAAAGTAAAAGTTGCAATCACAGTTAATGGAACGTTATATGAAAGAGAAGTTGAACCGAGATTGTTATTAAGTGATTTTATCCGCCATGATCTTGGATTAAAAGGAACCCATGTGGGCTGTGAACACGGTCTGTGTGGTGCCTGTACCGTATTGATAGATGGACAAACTGCACGATCCTGTACATTGTTTACTGTGATGGTGGACGGCTCAGATATCAAGACAGTTGAATCACTCGGTACAATGGAAGAGATGCATCCCATTCAGGAAGCATTCTCTGAAGTACATGCGTTGCAATGTGGTTTTTGTACTCCTGGCTTTTTAATGACAACAGTGGAATTTTTGGAAGGCAATCCAAATCCGACTGCCAAAGAAGCACGAGAAGCAATCGATGGAAACTTCTGCCGTTGCACAGGGTATGAAAATATCGTTGAAGCTGTCCAATTAGCGGCAAAGAAGATGGCTGCGCACTAAGAGAGAAGAGAGGTGAAACGTGGCTGAAAAATATGTTGGAAAATCTATAAAAAGGAATGAAGATCGGAGATTATTAACCGGAAATTCTACCTTTATTGATGATATTAATTTACCCGGCATGTTGCATGTTGCCATAAAACGCAGCGATTTTGCACATGCAAAAATCAATAAAATTGATGTTGAAAAAGCAAAAGCATTACCGGGTGTGGTGGCTGTATATACTGCAGACGATCTAGGCGATTATTGGAGACCTGGTCCTCTTCAAGTACCACCTCCCTCCGTGATCAAAGGGGCAATTTTCAACGCACGTCCTTTGGAATGTATTGCAAAAAACAAGATTCGTTTTTCTGGGGAACCGGTTGCAGTGGTGGTAGCGGAAGATCGCTATATTGCTGAGGATGCACTTGATTTAATTGATCTTGACGTTGAAATTCTGCCATACGTTGGTGACCTGGAAAAAACAGTTGCACCTGATGCCCCCTTAATTCATGAAGACCTTGAATCCAACCTGGCAGCCGATGTGGTGCAGGAAGTGGGTAGCTGGGAAAAAGCAGTTGCAGAAGCTGATGTCGTGGTGAAGAAACGCTTACTGGTGAACCGTGTTGCCGGTGCAGCTCTGGAGAACCGTGGAATTGTTGTTAACTGGGATGCAAACTTGAATTTGCTGACTGTTTGGGCAACTACCCAGGGTCCTATCCCCATGCGTAACAGTATCGCCAAATATCTGGGTCTGTTGGAGAACCAGGTGCGTTTGATCAATCCTGCCATAGGTGGTGGTTTTGGTCCTAAGATCATGTCATCCCAAATTGATGATGTTGTCATCCCCTGGATTGCGATGAAATTAAAACGACCGATCAAATGGGTCGAAGATCGCCGCGAAAATTTCCTGGGCACCACATCAGAACGAGATCAATTACATTATGCTGAAATTGCCCTGAAAAAAGATGGCACGATTTTAGGTGTCAAAGATGTGTTCTATCACAACACCGGTGCCTATAATCCGTATGGTATGACGGTTCCATTGAACACTCAAGCTCACACTGTTTCCAATTATCGTGTACCGAATTTCTTAACAGAAATAAAGATGGTGTTTACCAACCAGATGGTGGTAACCCCGGTACGCGGTGCTGGACGTCCACAAGGTGTATTTGTGATGGAGCGTTTGTTGGATGCAGCTGCAGAAGAATTAGGTATGGACAAAGCAGAGATCCGCCGCATAAACCTGCTGCAACCCGAGGATTTCCCATTGCGCTCAGGCATTATAGGTCAGGATTTTGTGGAAGGTGTATTAGATAGTGGAAATTATCCCTATGCTTTAGAACAAACCCTTGAAAAAATTGAATATGAAAAATTTAAAAAGGAAATTCAACCCAAGGCGCGTGCTGAAGGTAAATATAAGGGTATTGGTATTGCCATGTTTACTGAAGGTACCGCTGTAGGTCCCTATGAAGGTTGTAAAGTGATGGTGGGAGTCACTGGCAAAGTCAGTGTTGTCACAGCTTATAGCAACCAGGGTCAGGGGCACTACACCACTTTTGCGCAAATTGCGGCAGATAATCTGGGAGTAAAGGTAACGGATGTTGATGTTGTCACTGGTGACTCTGGACAATGGAGTTGGGGTGTAGGCGCGTTTGCCAGTCGTGGTATTACCCTGGTGGGTACAGCCATTCACAATGCATCCTTGAAAGTGAGAGAAAAAGCATTGAACCTGGCAAGCAAACTTCTGGAAACACCAGTGGATGAACTTGAAATGGAAGATAGCGTCGTTCGTGTTGCAGATATCCCCGAAAAATTCATCTCCTTGGGTGATCTGGCAATGCGCAGCAACCCTACCCGTGGAACCGTGGAACCGGGCATGGAACCTGGTCTCGAAGCTGCTTCTTACTATGGTCCTCCGCATGGGGCAACTGGTTTTGGATCTTTGGGAATGATTGTGGAAGTTGACCCTGAAACGGGTAAAATTAATATCGAACGAATCGTTATCACGGATGATTGCGGTCAACCAGTTAATCCAATGGTAGTTGATGGACAGATCCATGGTGGTCTTCAGATGGGTATTGGCGAAGCTTTTTATGAGAATTTAGTCTATGATGATTATGGTCAATTGGTGACAGCATCATTCATGGATTATCTATTCCCACAAGCAACCGATATGCCCGATAAATTTGAAATAATCCATTCTCAAACCAAATCACCACTTAATCCTTTGGGTATTAAAGGTGTTGGCGAAGCTGGAGCCATTGCTCCCCCTGCCTGTATGATGCAGGCATTTGAAGATGCGTTGGGTTTGAAAGATATGTTCATCACTGAATCATCCATCAATCCCAGCAAACTCTATCACTATGTTCAGAAGGCGAAAGGCGCATAAGCGCCTTTCGCTATAACCCTGGAAAATCTACGTTTAATTATTATTGGAGGAAGTTGTAATGAAAATTGAAGGTACTCACGTTTTTAATGGTCCCCGTGAAGATGTTTGGGAAATGTTTTATGATCCCAATGTTCTAGCGAGTGCCTTGCCCGGTGCACAGAAGATGGAAATGGTCAACGAAGACGAATTCAAATTTGATATGAACGTTCGTGTTGGTCCTGTCTCTGGTGCTTTTTCTGGTGAATTACAATTGGATAATGTTGTCAAACCTGATAGCCTGACCTTGAAAGGTGGCGGAAAAGGTGCACCAGGATTCTTAAACGGTGTTGGTAACATTAAGTTCAAAGAACAAGAAGATGGCACCACCTTGATGGAATATGAAGGTGAAGTAAATATTGGTGGTGCATTGGCCAGTGTAGGACAACGGATGATCGATAGCGTTGCCAAGAGCATGATTCGCACTGGTTTTGAAACCCTTGATAAGGCTTTGGCTGCCCGCCTGGCTACAAAAGAGACCGGAGCAGAGTCAGTAGAATTCAAAGCACCCACAGAAGCACAATTCGCTAAAGAAGTTGCAAAGGATATGGTAAAAATGGAAAATTGGTCTGCAGAAACAAAATTAATTCTTTACATCGTACCTGTTATAGCAGTCATTATTCTGCTTGCTGTTATCCTTAATAGCTGTGGCGCATAGAACAAATCTTCAATCAGTAATCATTATTGAATGAGGTTTGAAGAGGATTGAAAGGAGGTAATTAACGTCAGAGAGTAGACCCCATAATTCCCCTACTGTTTCCTTCGGAACACCCTTATAAGCGATGACGCGCAAGAATTTGTGTGGAGGATAGATTCAATCATCAGCAATTTGGGTCAGGTTCCAATCGAATCAACAAATCATACTTATTTATTTATCCTAAATTCCTTTAGAGGGAGGAAGACTCGTATGGCAACTCAAACAAAAGTAATGGCTTATCTTCCAAATGATCGCCCACCTATTGGGCAAATGATTCTGCTGGGCTTCCAACACGTGATTACCATGTTCCCCGCAACCGTTTTGTGCGCGTTATTGATGGGTTTTCCCGTCAGCACCGTGTTAACAGTTACCGGTTTCGGAACAGTAGTAGCTCTGATTGGTTCCAAATTAGCAATGGGAAAATTCATCCCCTTGTACTATGGTTCCAGCTTCAGCTATATTGCTGCCGTAACAGCCATCACCAAAGCAGAATTTGGTGTCCCTGCTGACCCGGCTCTGCTTTCCATCGTCCAGACTGGTTTCATCGCCACTGGTGTGATCAACATCATTGTTGGTTTGATCATCCGCTATTCAGGTGGTAAAGAAGCTTTGGATAAAGTATTACCCCCCATCGTTACGGGTCCAGTAGCTGCGACCATCGGTATTGGTCTTGGTGCATCTGCTTTGCAGATGGCCAGTGGTGTTGCTGGTGGTATCATGACCGGTGATCTCAAATGGTGGGCTGCTGCTATCATCACATTATTGGCAGCTTTCCTGTGTTCTGTATATCTGCAAGGCAAAGGCTTCATTTCCATGCTCCCCATTCTTTTGGGTGCGGTCATTGGTTACATTGCTGCAATCCCCCTGGGTCTTGTAAATCTTTCAGGTGCCTTCACCTCAGCAATTTTGCGAGCCCCACAGATTACCTTCCCGAACTTTGCCAGTGACATGACCGCTACAGTTATCTTTGGTGTGGGTATTATGGCGATTGCGACCATCCCAGAATCAACCGCTCACCTGTATCAGATTTCGCTGTATGTTGATCATACTGCGACTGAAATGGGCAAAGAGAAATACGGACTCAGCCAATACATTGGTCTCAACCTGATGCTGGATGGTTTGAATGACCTGGTCAATGGTATCTTCGGTTCAACCGCAGGCACCAACTATGGTGAGAACAACTCTTTGATGGTTATCACCCGTAACTACTCGGGACCAGTTTTGATCACAGCCGGTATCATTTCCATGCTGCTAGGTTTTATCGGTCCATTAGCAGATCTGGTTTCAACTATCCCAACAGCAGTAAGTGGTGGACTTTCCATTTACCTGTTCGGTGTCATTGGTATGCAAGGTATTGCGCTTATGATGGCTGAAAAGGTAAATCTGTTTGACCCCGCTCAGTTGGCTATTGGTGCAACAATCCTGATTGTTGGTATTGGTGGAAATATCGGATTCCCCGGTGGATTCTTACCCATCCCATTATTCCAAGGATTATTCCCCAGTGGTTGGCCGGCGATTGCCACCGGTGCAGTCTTTGGTATCCTGATGAACCTGATTCTGGTCTTCTGGAAACCGCCTGTTGTGCGTGAGCAAGTTGTCTAATAGTTGAGTAGACTTTACTAGTGATAGGTTACTTGTATAGTTGAGCAGGTGTGCAAACCTGTCACCCCACGATACTCCCGACGTCGATGCTCAGGCGTCGGGAGTATTATGAAACGAAATTACTGGATCGATAAACAATCATTTATAATGATCCATGATCCTCTTTAATCTTAGTTATTTAAAAGAATTCTGGTTTTTTAAGAAAAATTAGAAAAGAGAAAGGAGCTTGTTTTGATTTTAGTAACAGGTGCATCTGGAAAAACTGGAAATGCCATAACCAGAGCATTAACTGCTCATGGTATGGACGTGCGCGCCATCGTACGACATAAAAAACAGATTGATCCATTGAAAAAATTAGGTGCAAAAGAAGTAATCGTTGCGGATTTATTGGATGGCGAAAAAATGGATGAGGTATTTTTTGGTACCACAGCCATTTATCATATCTGCCCGAATATGCATCCACAGGAAGAGGAAATTGGTCAATTGATGATCCAGGCTGCACAGAAAAACCATTTAAAACATTTTGTTTATCACTCCGTATTACACCCTCAGGTGGAAGCTATGCCACATCATTGGAAGAAAATGCGCGTGGAAGATCAGTTATTCAGAATATCGATGCCTTTCACCATTTTACAGCCGGCAGCATACATGCAGAACGTATTGGTGTATCTGGATAAAATGCTCAAAACCGGTGAATATCGTATCCCATATTCCACTTCATCCCGTTCCAGTATGATCGATCTGAATGATCTGGCGGAGGTTGTGGTCAAAGTGCTGACCGAAGAAGGCCACGAAAATGCAATTTATGAATTGTGTTCTCATGAGGCGTTATCTGCGTTGGATGTTGCCACTGTGGTAGCAGGTGTATCTGGAAAATTGATCCTGGCAAGCACTTTGGATAGAGCTGATTGGGAAAAGGACGCCCGTAAAGCAGATTTATCCGATTATGCTATCGATACGCTATTGAAGATGTTTCAATATTACGAAGAATTTGATTTTATTGGAAATTCCAATCAGTTAACCTGGTTGTTAGGAAGAGAACCTAATTCATTTGAACAATTTTTCAGGAAAGCCTATAATCCCTAATCCTAATGGAGTCTGATTAATGGATAATAAACGAAGCCAACATTTTAATTACACTTTCGAATCATTACCTACCATATTTCACAGCCAGACCAAGAATTTTTTCACCTACCTTGAAAAGGATGGTTTGAAATTCCTGGAATTCTGGTGGGACCATATGGGAGTGCGTTTAGGGCAGGAAGAATCAGATCCATTTGAAGGTGTATTTTTCGAAATAAAAGAAATCCCGGAGAAAAAATCGCGGTTGGTCTTACTCACTTTGCCCCAGCCCAGAAATTTTTTCGAGTGTTATTATATGGGCTTTTTGGAGGAACCTCAAAAACGTTGGCCGGTTAGATTGCCAAATACCAGAGTGTTGGTACTGGAATATGTGCCAACCAATATCAGCGCTACTGGAACCAGTTTCGGAGAAATAACCAGAAGTGCACGTTATGTTCGTTACCACGATGGTCCACAACCCAAATTGGATGAATTCCATCAGAAGATAATTTCATATGTTTGGAAAAAGGATTAGGAGAAAAGTAAAATGAATTTTAAGTTTGATTTCGGGTATGCGATCACAGCGTTCACTGCTTTGTTATTCTATTTACGTATAGCTATGTTGCGTGGTAAAAAACGACGCCTGGCAAGAACAGAAATGGCGGAAGTAATGCAGATGGCAAAAGGAAAAAGACAGAAAGATCGCATGGCCGCGATTGAGGCAAAAAAGGGACGGCCAGCTGTGGAGGTTAAGAGCTGGTTCCTGGTAATTATTGCGATCGTACTGATGCTGGTCGGAATTGTAGCTAAAAATTATCCTGATCTCAATCTCCCACAGGCTTTAAGTGATTATTGGTGGGCTGGTCCTTCGATCGGATTTATTATTTTTATCTTTGCGTTTAAGTGATCAGATTGTAAATTCAATTGAAAAATTGAAACAATTACATTATGATTTTTCATATGACAAAAGAGGATGTTGTTCATCTTACGGTCGAGTTTACAGGGATAGCCAAAGATATCGCTGGACAAAAAGAAATACTGATAGAAATGGCATCGGAAGATACTTATCATCATGTTGTTTCAAGATTGGCTGAACTTTATCCCAACCTGGTGAATATATTAATTGCACCGGATAAAAAGAATTTTCTCAGTTCTAATTTGTTCATCATTAATGATGAAATGACGGAGCCAATTTTTATTATGGATAAACATCCTCGTGATGGAGATCGGTTGACCCTGCTTTCTGTAATGACAGGCGGGTAGATTATCCCAATTAATTAATCCTGAAAGATTACCATCATGCCTTGAGAATATCGCCTTTTTCAATAAAACTTCTAAAAACTCAATTCTGCTTGTAGAATTAAACTTGATAGTTTTAAGCAATAAATCAGTTGGAGGTTCAAATGAAACCGATTCTATTAGATATTCCGGAGGAGTTTGAAAGTGAGCGCTTGATGATTCGTGTTCCAAAACCCGGCGATGGTGCTATTCTTCAGGAAGCCTATTTGGAATCTTACCCACGATTAAATCCCTGGTTTCCCTGGGCGCAATCCGAGAGCAGCATGGAAGATCGGGAAGAATTTGTGCGGCAGCAATATGCTCGCTTCGTCAAGCGTGAAGATATGATGCTGATGCTTTTTTTGAAAAGTGAGCATAAATTGATCGGTTGCAGTGGGCTGCATGTGAAAAATTGGGATGTGCCTTCGTTCGAAATTGGCTACTGGGTTCGTACGGGTTATGAAGGTCAGGGCTATATCATTGAGGCGGTCAATCGAATTACTGAATTTGGTTTTATGGAGATGAAAGCCAACCGCATTTTCATCTGCTGTGATATTGCCAATCTGCGCTCTCAATCTGTGGCGAAACGGGCAGGTTTTTTGTATGAAGGCACTTTTCGGAATTTTGAACGCAGACATGATACTGGTGAGTTAACTGATATGGATTTTTTTGCTCTTACTCAGGAAGATTACAGAAAGTTGAAGGCAGCATGAAAACGATTGGCATGATTGGCGGGATGAGCTGGGAGTCCTCAATTGAGTACTATCGTCTGGTCAATGAAGAAGTCAAACGACAGTTAGGCGGATTGCATTCAGCCCAATGTCTGATGTATTCTGTGGATTTTGAAGAAATAGAGCGCTACCAGCATCAGGGGGATTGGGAAAGAGCAACCGATGTGATGATCGCTGCAGCTCAGCGCTTGGAACGTGGTGGGGCTGATTTTGTGGTGATCTGTACCAATACCATGCATAAAATGGCAGATGAGGTGCAGGCTGCGATCAATATTCCATTGCTGCATATTGTGGATGCCACCGCCCAAGCTGTTAAATCAAAAGGTATTGAAAAAGTGGGTTTGTTAGGAACTCGCTTCACCATGGAAGGTGATTTTTATGGTGGACGATTAAAAGCACATGATCTTGATGTGGTCATTCCGGATTTGCCGGATCGAGAGATTGTGCACCGGATTATTTATCAGGAATTAGTATTGGGCAAGATCCAGACTTCTTCGCGGGATGAATTTCAACGCATTATCCAAACATTGCAACAAAATGGCACAGAAGGAATTGTGCTGGGATGTACAGAAATTGGTTTATTAATCAAACAGGAAGATAATATCCTGCCGGTTTTTGATACAACCGTGGTACACGCATTGGCTGCGGTGGATGTTGCCCTCGGAAATAAAAATATCGAGGAGTTTTTGCCTGGTTAACATCAAATCAGGTTATGTCAAAGACCTGTGATCTATCGCTTGGTTTTTAATGGTGACATGCTAGAATGGATGTGATGAAATCCCGCTGGATCTGGTTACTGATTGGTATCGTTCTGGTTGGGCTGCTGATTATCATCTGGATGAGTCCTATCCGTGCTTTATTCCGTGACCCGGAAAGACTATCTGTTTTGCTGCAAGGCTGGGGGCGTTGGGCACCGCTTGTGACCATAACACTGCATGTTCTACAGGTTCTGACTGCACCTATCCCAGGAACCGCCATCGATGCTGTCAATGGTTTGTTGTTTGGGCCCTGGTTGGGTACGCTTTACAGTATGACCGGCTTGATGATGGGCTCCACATTGGTGATGGGGCTAACGCGTCGCTTTGGAAGACCGCTGATGGAACGCTTTGTGGATCCTTCCTCCATAGAACGGATTGATCGTCTTGAGACCCAACGTGGTTCTCTGGTGATTTTTTTGATTTTTCTTTTACCTTTTTTACCGGATGATGCCGTCTGCTTTCTGGCAGGATTGACACCCATTCCATTGCTGGAATTGGTATTACTGGCGCTGATTGGTCGATTACCAGGGGTATTTATTGCCAACCTGATCAGTTCCCAAGTTGATTCCTTTGCGTTGTGGCAATGGATTGTGTTTGGCGTTGTTTTTGCGTTAATAGCTGGTTTTATCTGGCGATTTCGTCGTGAGATCCGCGAGATGATTTTGGGTTGGCTAGAAAAGATAAGCAGTAGAGAATGATCCAGCGATTTTGATTATCCTACCAGTCAGGCTACAATCATATGAACCCTATTCGTGAGGAGGAAAAATGTCTTTACAGATTCTGATGGCTGGCGCAGCCTGCGGTAAGACCACAGAAGTCCTCAAACGTGTTTGTTCTGAATTATCGTCCACCGATTTAAAAAAAATTTGGGTCATCCTCCCGGATCGGCGGCAAATCAATTCATTTCGGGAAAAATTATTAACCAGTGGAAATATGATAGGCTTATCGACAGGGTTATTTTATGAATTTGGGAATGAAATTTTACTGAAATCAGATCAGACTTACACAGAAGCGCCGGAGTTACTACTGCATCGCATACTGCAAAAGATCATTCAGAACTTCAGTCAAACCGGTGATTTAGGGGCGTTTGAAGCAATCAAAGATAAGCCTGGGTTTATTCAATTGGTGCACCGGAAAGTATCTGAATTAGCGGAAGCGGGTTATGAGTCTTTTCCATCTGACAATTTGGATCCTGAAGTTGATGTGATCCTGAAAATCTATCAGGCCTATCAAAAAAGAGTGAAACAACGTCAGTGGATGGATCCTCATCAAATAATCAGCATGGCATTGGATGCGGTAAGATCTACTTCTTCTGTAATAAAGGGTCTGGATTTTGTGGCGGTTGATGGGTTTGAACGGTTTACGCCACCACAGCTGAACTTGCTCTGTCAGTTAGCTGAACGAGGAGTGAAGGTTTTAATCACGCTTCCCGGAAATGATGGGGCAGGCAGAACCATTTATCAACGAGCACAGGAAAGCCTGGAGCAATTCCAATCTGCTTTTCCAGATCTTGAACTGATTTACGCAGGTGATCAACCCTTTTTACCATCTTTCATCCTGGGACTGGCAAATAATTTTCTGGTTGATAAGCCACAAATAATTGAAAAACAATCTGATATGCGTTTGCTCTCGGCTTATTCTCCATTACAGGAAGTGCGAGAAGGGTTACGACGTATCCGGTTTTTATTAAACAAGTCAGCATTTGCTGGTGATTGTGCCATATTGATCCCGGCTGAAGACCAATATTCTGCTCTGTTGCAAACCGTGGCAAATGAATATCACATCCCAATCCATTTCAACTGGGGGAAACCTTTGATACAGGTTGCTCAACTCGAATTGATACTGAACCTGTTACATGTTTCAACTGAAGACTTTCCACGCAGGCTTTTCCTGGATGTGATCAGAAGCCCGTTTGTGGATTTATCCAATTTTGGATTTAAGCCAGCTGATACTGCCATTTTGGAGCGTGTCAGCCGTTATGGCCCGGTGGTGGCAGGATTCGATAACTGGATGAAAGTATTGCAACGTTTAGCCACCAAAGGCGAAGAATCGAAAAAACAGGCAGAATTGGATAAGGAGGATGACGAAATTTTTAACCTGCCCAATGCTGATGCCTGTCAAAGACTAATGGAAAGTTTGCGCAGTTTGGCTGCCATCCTTAAACCACCAGAAAAAGAAAAGCGCATTACTTTCTGGGTGGAATGGTTATGGCAGTTGCTCGAAGATTTGGGTTGGCTATCACAAATGCCAGCCACCACCGAGATTCTCTGGTTTGAGAAATTTAAGCAAAACTTACGTGAAATGTGTATCGCTGATCAGGAATTGGGATTCTGGTATCTCGATTTTGACCAATTTGTGGCTGAATTGGAAATGGGTTTTCAAATGAGCACTTTCCAACAAACCACGGACAGGAACAAAGTGCAGGTGTTGCGGCTGCTGGATGCACGCGGTTCAAGGTTTGAACACGTGGTCATATTGGGGTTAGCAGAAGGCGTGTTTCCTAAATCTCAACGAGAAGATCCATTTTTACCAGAGATATTTCGACAACAAGCCGGGTTGGAATCGCATGTGGAGCACAACCAGATCGGGGTGTTTTATCAGGCAATTACACGTGCCAATAGCACACTGATGGTGACACGGCCTTACATGTCGGATAAAGGGGAGGCATTGGAACCTTCTCCCTATTGGAATGCTCTGATAGCCTGTCTTGAGGAGAAAGATATTGAAGTTGTTCGGTCAACCACAAAACGAACATTGGAAGATGCAGCCTCACTTGAAGAACTGTTTTTCTGGTCCCACCTGTTTAAGATACCGATTAAGTTTGAGGATGAACACCTTTCCCAAACAATCAATAAACTGAATCACCAGAAAGCGGTGCTGAGTTCGCGTCAATCGAAAAGAATTGAGGGTGTTTACGAAGGGGAATTGGAGAAATTACCCCCCGGTTTAGCAAAATTTGAACAAAAAGAAACCGATTGGAGTGCATCACGCCTGGAAACCTACAAAAGTTGCCCGATGCGCTTCTGGACGCAATATGGGCTGGGCGTTGTGGAACAACACATTCCGGTGTTAGGTCTGGAATCTTTCCAAATTGGTAGCATTCTGCACCAGATTCTTGAAGATGTCTATCGTACGGCAGAGGATCCGACAAATGTTGATCAACTATTGGATTTGTTACCGGTTATTGCCCGCCAAGTTTTTGATGCTGCCCCGGAAACGTATCAATTTGAACCGACCGTATATTGGCAAACCCAACAGGAAGAATGGCTAGCCATCCTCCAATCGGCTATTATTGGACTGGCGTCAGAAGAGTGGGTTCCAATTGCTTTTGAAGAGAAATTTGGGCTGGATGGGAAACCAGCTCTGAATATTGAATTGGAAGATGGTCGCATGGTGCGATTGCATGGTGTGATTGATCGCATCGATCAGGATCTGCAAGGGAACTTGCGGATCATCGATTACAAAACTGGCGTGAGTCATTTGGGTAAGGATGATCTAATACAAGGAACCAGATTACAACTGCCATTATATGCCATGGCAGCCATGCAAGCCCTGAAAATGGGAGAGGTCAAGGAAGGCTTTTACTGGACCCTGAATGGAGAAGAGGCGGGTTCGCTAAAATTGAGCAAGTTTCAATCCGCCGATTTTGAGGGTCCATCAGGAGCGATTCAGGTGGCGAAACTGCACCTTCAAATGATCATGGATGGTCTCTCCAGCGCAGATTTTAGTCCACAGGTGCCTGATGGAGGGTGTCCTAAATATTGTGGCGCAAGGTTGTGGTGTTGGCGATATCATCCAGGGAGGCAAGGATGACTGATGAATGAAAGAACCGAGAAGGCATTGTCAACTCAGAAATTATCGGATCCACAAAAAGATGCTGCTGCGGAGCGTATACGAAATGTGGTGGTAACTGCCGGGGCTGGCTCTGGAAAAACCAGAACGCTGGTAGCACGTTATGTCAGTCTTCTGGCAGATGGCTTACAGCCAGAGAAGGTAGTGGCGATCACATTTACTGAAAAAGCCGCCAACGAAATGCGCGCCAGGGTGCGTTCGGCAATTCGTACTCAGGTTGTTCATGCCGATCCGCGCGAAGAGCGACTTTTCTGGATCGGATTGGAACAGCAGATTGATGCAGCACGGATCGGTACGATCCACAGTCTGTGTGCTGAAATTTTACGCAACCATCCGGCACAGGCTGAGATCGACCCATTGTTTGATGTATTGGATGAAGGTGAAGCAACCATTTTGCTGGCTGAAGCAGTGGAAACTGCACTGGTAAACATCACATTAGAAAAGCAATTCATGCCACTTTTCGAATTATTACGGGTGAAATCTCTGGAAAACATTCTTGCTCAGATGATGAAAAAACGTCTGGAATTACAAACCTGGTTGGTGAGTGAATTTTCATTTGATCGGTTTGTAAAAGTTGTATTGGAATCTTTCATGAACCAGGATGAAATGAAATCCTGTGCGCATGAATTGAAGTCCTTTTCCCCGCAAGCTTTGGAAATCGATACGAATCCAAATGGTATTGCGCAGGTGCAAGCCTTTCTTTCCGCCTGGGACCAGGTTGATAAGTATTGGGAAGGTGGCGATTACCTGAATTGCCTGCAGACATTGATCAATATTAGAATTCAAATTCTGAGTAGACTGGTTGGTAAAACAACCAGTGAAAGTAAAATGCATCTGACTCGCTGGAGAAGTTTGTTTGATGAATTACTGGGTTGGGTAGGAAAAGAGTTCAATGCAGAGCTAGAAACGAAAATTGCGCAGGCCATACCATTGTTGAAAGATGCATTTAGACTCACGCTTGACCTTTATAACCAGTATTTATCCAACCGACGAGCCCTGGATTTTGATGATCTGGAAGAGAGGGCATTGTTTCTCATAAATCGGCCGGAAATTGCTCAAAAATGGCAGGAAAAAGTACAGGCTCTGCTGGTGGATGAATTTCAGGACACCAACCAGCGACAACGGCAATTAATAGAAACATTAACAGCCGGGAAACCGGGCAGATTATTTGTGGTCGGTGATTCCAGACAATCCATTTACCGATTCCGTGGAGCAGATGTGACAGTTTTCCGGGATGTGCGTGTAAAGACAGAGCTAGAAGGTGGTCTGGTGAGTGAGCTATCTGAATCACACCGCACCCAACCCGCTTTGATGAAAACTACAGATGCTATTCTGGGAGCAATCATGGGCACCCAGGAAGATCCTACCAAACCATTCCATGTACCATTCACCAAAATGGTCGCCATGCGTGATGAAGTTCCCTCAGGTCTTCGCAGACCCTACCTGGAAGTGCTCATTGGAGCAGGAAGTGATTCGGAAGAAGGCAGAATGTTGGCCGCTAATCTCTTAGCAGAACGACTTGTTGTTTATAAACAGGCAGGAGAAATCCAGGATTGGAAAGATGTTGCGCTGTTGTTTCGGGCATCAGGAGCATTTCCGGTGTATGAGCAGGCATTCGAAGCAGCCGGAATACCCTATGTAACCATTGCAGGCAGTGGATTCTATGATCGACCAGAAATCCGCGATATATTAAACCTCTTACGCACGCTGGCAGATCCCTGGGATGACCTGGCTATGATTGGGTTCTTACGTTCACCAGCCGTAGGAATGAGCGACCAAGGCATCACACAGCTACGCTGGTCCTCATCGATTCAGGAACCAATTTCTTTGCGTCAGGCATTGGAGAAAGATTTTTCGTTTTTGTCCAGTGTTGATCAACAAGCAGCTGAATTTGCGATCGCCCTGTTTACTGAGTTTGAAAGATTAGCCGGATCCATACCTGTTGCAGCTCTATTGCAACGGTTGATTGAAAGAACTCATTACCGGGTTATTCTGGCAGGGACAGTGGATAGAGGTTGGCGAAATATTGAAAAACTATTAATGGATGCATATGACAGCCACCAGACCAGCATTCATGCTTATCTTGAATATGTGCAAAAAATCCGAACCAGCGGGGTGCGGGAGGGGGAAGCAGCCGGAGCGGCGGAAGATGCCTTACAGTTGATGACCATTCACAAATCAAAAGGATTGGAGTTCCCCTGGGTGATCCTGGCAGATGCAGGGCGAAAAGCTACTACAAACAAAGATCGCTGGTTGGTGATGGGTGATTGGCTGGCCATCCATTCAGATCGGGAGGATTATAGCTCTTTGTTGTCCCGTTATCTCAAAATTCAGGAGGGAGAAAAAGAGGAAGCAGAGACGAGACGATTGTTGTATGTTGCCCTTACGCGAGCCAAAGATAAACTGATTGTGAGTGGACACTTCTCGCAAACGAAAGAGAAGTACACCGTGAATGGGTGGCTGAAAGAGATCCTGAACCTATTGGAACTCGACCCTAATCTCCTGGTAGAAAATCCTCCAATAGAACCTCTTCCATTTCCAGGAGAGGAACTGTTAGGCATTCAGCTGCGGAAAGAGATGGTTGCTTTCCCTGCTGCAGCGATAGAAGCGGTGGAAGAGCAGTTCATATCCATGAGGAATTTTTTGTCAGACCTGCAAATAGATGTAGCTGGATATACAGAAGAGGAAGAGGAGCAGATTAACCTGGATTTATTTGAGACATCCGATAAGTTCCCATTGTGGGTTGGCAAATTACTGCACCAGGCGATTCAGCACTGGGAATTTCGCAATACAGAGGCTTTAATGCAATTTCTTGAAAGGTCCGCGCTGAAACTCGGGATTCTGGATGTAGAGCAGCGGAAGCGTGCTATCCAGAGAGCAAAACTGTATATGCAAAGACTCCAGGAGCATCCGATATATGAGGAAATCAGCCGGGCGACAAGACGTTATCATGAGGTCCCGTATGAATTACGGGATGAACCGCAGAATGACCGAGGTCGTCTGGATATTCTCTACCTGACTGAAGGTGGATGGAAAATTGTTGATTTCAAGACCGATCACCTGAATTCCCTTTCTGATCTTCAGGAAGATCGTCGGAAAGGGTATAGAGCACAATTATTACGATACCAACATTCCGTTTTTCAGCAGCTTAAAGAAATGCCGGTTACCCAATTTTGCTTTCTGAATTGTGGAAACGGGATTGAGGTTGTCAATGTGGAGGATTTTTAATAGTCAAATAATCAATGATCATTAAGCACGATATGAATGGATTAAATTAAACAGGGTATTGACAAACTCTTTTAAACGTTGTAAACTATTTTTATCAGTAAAATTAATTTTAGCGATAAAAGAAAAGGTTGCGATGGGACACAATAAGCGAGAAGGCGTTTTTATCATAAAAGATTTAGATACACTAAAAGTAGTGGCGGACCCGGTGCGTAACCAGATTATGGAAGTGCTTGAGAAGAAACCTCAGAATGTTAAAGAAGTGGCAGAAAAACTGGGATTGGCTCCCAGCAAATTGTATTATCACTTTAACATGCTGGAAAAAGTAGGGTTAATAAATGTGGCTGAAACACGGCAGGTTGCTAATCTGATTGAAAAATATTACCAGACTACCTCCAGTTTCATTGATATCGACCCTACATTGCTTAATTTTTCCACATCTGAAGGAAAAGAGAACTTATATACCATGGTGACCTCCACCATTGATACCACCCGTGAAGATTTGTTGCGCAGTTTACAAGCCCGTTCGCTGCAATTGGAACAAGGTGTGGCTGGCAAATTGAGAGCGGTAACCCTTTCACGTTATCTCAGTAACCTGAGCGATGAAAAAGCGGATGAATTCCACAAACGACTGGAAGAATTGCTGGAAGAATTCATTGACGCAGACACGAAAGATCCTGATCAGCAAACATTTGCTATGACGTTAGCCATGTACCCAAGTTTTTATTTCCGTGATTTGAGTAACGAAAAGCAAGAGTAAAACCTTCCATCTGAATAGAGATCGAACATTGAAGTCCTCAATGTCAATTTTGTATTCCCATTGATTGAAAGGAAGACCATGTCAGAGATAAAAGAACCCCAGAATATGCGCACATTTTTCACCATTTGGGTTGGTCAACTAATTTCAATTTTAGGTTCCGGATTGACTAGCTTTGCGCTAGGGGTCTGGATTTTTCAACTAACCGGGAAAGCTACTCCATTTGCTATTACCGTTCTGTTTGGGAGTTTGCCGGCAGTTCTCTTAGGCCCGGTGGCAGGCTCGGTAGCGGATCGTTTCAACCGCAAGAAGGTGATGCTGTTAGCAGATACTGGCAACGCACTCATCACCCTGGCTGGCTATTTCCTCTTCCTGTCGGGGCAGTTGGAAATTTGGAATATTTATGTCATTGCCCTGGTTGGTTCAGTTTTCAGCGCGTTTCAGGAACCAGCGTTTTCAGCTTCGGTGGTGATGATCGTCCCCAAAAAAGATTTGACCCGCGCCAATGGATTATCGCAAATGAGTGGCGCTCTGGGAAATTTAGTGCCACCCTTGATGGCTGGATTGTTGTTTGGGATCATTGGCTTAGAGGGAATCTTCCTGATCGATTTCATCACCTATTTTGCCGCTTTAGGAACCTTATTGATCTCCCGTATCCCACAACCTGAGAGGATTGAGCCCCAGGAAAAGGTCAGTCAATGGCATGAGGCCATGGCTGGTTGGCGCTATCTGCGATTGAATGGTGGTCTATTCGGACTGGTATTTTACTTTGCACAGGTCAATTTCATGATCAATTTTGCAGCGGTATTGACCAGCCCGATGGTTTTGGCAACCTTTTCGCCAGCCATTTTGGGGTATGTGCAGACCGCCGGAGGGGTGGGTATGCTGATCGGAAGTGTTCTGCTCTCTGTTTGGGGCGGACCCAAGAAGAAAATTTTATCCATTATGATTTTTATTACCATATCCAGTTTGGGATTGGCTTTAGCAGGATTACGACCGAATGCTTTCATGATATCAGCCGGTTATTTTGTGATGTTATTTGTCATTCCGCTGGCAAACGGTACCAGCCAGGCGATTTTTCAGGTCAAGGTACCGCTGGATTTGCAGGGTCGGGTATTTGCCATGCGCAGCATGATCTCGCGCTCGATGATGCCAATTGCCTTCCTGACAGCAGGTCCTCTGGCTGATCTGGTATTTACGCCGATGTTGTCGGAGGGTGGCGCACTGGCAAATACATTTATCGCACAAATTATTGGTATTGGTCCGGGTCGTGGGATTGGTTTGATCTTTGTCATAGCTGGACTGGGCACCATCCTGATCACCTGGTTGGCATATCTAAACCCAAAAATTCGGCATATCGAAACCAGTATCCCGGATGTTGTTAAAGATCCAGAACCTGTAGAAGAGAAATCATCGATTTCAAACATGCTACCTGCTGCTGATTAATACCAATTGAGCATTCGACTCAGGTAATTCAATCAAAAAAGACTAACACAATCCACACTACTCCTTAATACTTTCTAAACATGCACCTAGTATTATTGTAAACATAAGCAAAACAATAAAACAAAGGAGTTTTAAATGAAAAAGAGCTTAATTGCCATTTTAGTGGCAGCAGTGTTAGTAGCAAGTTTTAGTGTTGTAGGGAGCGTTTATGCTCAATCAGGTACCCCTGGTAATGGTTATGGTGTAGCAACACAGCAACAATTACAGACCGAAGATGGTTCAGGTCTCTATCATGACGAAATCATCGCTGCGTTTGTAGAAGCCCTCGGCTTGACCGCAGAAGAAATTGAAGCAAAAATTGGTGAAGGTTTCACAATTGCTCAGATTGCACAAGCTGAAGGTTTGACTCTGGAAGAAATCAGAGCTTTGATGCCAGTTGGTTTGAATGGCGCCCGCAACGCTGGTTGGATGGGTCGTGGATACATGGCAGCTGGAGAAAACGCTGAATTTGCTCCCGGTGGACAATACTTAGGTGACGGTAGCTGTCTGGTAGACGGACAACCCGTACGAGAATTTGTAAATCAAATGGGTATGGGACGCGGTCGCAACTGGTAATCAGAATATTCATATAACGAAAAATAATGAGCGGATTTACTCCGCTCGTTTTTGTTTAAAATGTAATACTTTATCCAAGTAATTTAACCATTGATTTTGTGGGGTAATGAGCTTTGGTAAGTCATCTAATGGTGCCCAGAATGGCTCAAATGTATGGTAATCGGAATAAATCTCCCATCTTTCAGGCGACTGACCGGAAAATTTCAAATGGTAGAAGTGCCTGCGAATTTAGGGCACCAGAAATTCATCCGGTACCCAGCCGGTGATCTGCATACTGATGTAGTTGGGGTCCGGTACCTGATCATATTCAAGATAAGTGATTTGGGTAAAACCAGATTCTTTTCTGTTAATACTGACATAGATTGTAAACTTGATCTGTATCCAATCACAACTGGTGATATCGGGGCGTGAATATACAGTAGCAGGCGCAATAATTATCTTGTTGCCGTTTGGAGCAGTTTCAATCTCTGAATCAATCAAGGATTGGATTTCTAATTCAGTCAGACCGGTTTCTTCCTGCACTTCGCGAATTACGGCCTTTTCGGGAGATTCATCTTGTTCAACCGTCCCAGCCGGGATTTGGATACCGGCTTATGGGTGTTTGAAGAGTAATAATTCCAAACCATGGTTGGTTTCTCCGGTCACAAAAGCGGTCACTTTCTCGATCTTTCTCATTTTCTTTCCTTTTTCAGCGTCAAAATCTTAGTTAGCATTCAACTACTTATAAGCAGATGCAATGGGTAGATTCTACGCTTGTTTTACTTTCTTATCTTCCAGCGGCAGCTTGATCTCAAAAGTGGATCCCAGACCCGGACCGGCGCTGGACACGGTTATTGTTCCGCCATGGGCTTCAACCAGATGCTTTGAAATGGTCAGTCCAATCCCCGAACCACCACTTTTCCTGGAGCGAGATTTATCCACCCGATAAAAGCGGGTGAAAATATGAGGCAAATGTTCTGAGGTAATCCCCGAACCATTATCCTGAACCTGAATTTTCAGCTCATTTCTATGTTGTTGTGCAGAGAGTGATACAGAATCACCAGGATTGGTAAATTGCAGCGCATTCATCAATAAATTTACCAGAACCTGTTCCAATCGATCCGGATCAACCCAAATCATGATATTTGATTCTGGAATTGAAATAGAAAACTGGACTTGCTTTTCTTGAAAACGAGGTTCATATTTTTTAGAAATGTTTAAAAATAATTCCGCAATGGAGATCCATTGCTGGTTTAAGTGATAAGCGCCACCTTCGATACGGCTTAATTCCTGTAAATCATCCACCAGTCTTTGCAGGCGATCTGCTTCCTGATAAAGCTGCTGATAGGTTTGTTCGTTCCCCTGGACAACCCCATCGATCAAGCCTTCCATAGAACCCTTGATGGTAGTTAGCGGAGTGCGCAATTCATGGGAGATATCACCGATCAATTGTTGACGCATTTTTTCCGTTTCCTCCAGGCTGGCAGCCATTTGATTGAATCCTATTGCCAATTTTTGAATCGGATCTACCTTTGATTTATTTGCATCCATCGCAAGTGGAATGCGACGATGATATTGACCGGAAGCAATATCCTGCGCAGCAACGAACATTTTCTGCAACGGGGACTCAATGATACGGCTGATCCCCCAGCTGATCAATAATGATATCAGCAGCACGACCGGGAGGGCAATCCATATGGCTTCGGTCGATGTCAGTAAAAATACATCGTACAATTCGTTATCTATCATGCGCATGCCCATATTCATACTACCGGGGTCACGCATCATCATGTTCATATCAGTCATATGGCGACTGAATGCAAAAGGAATCGTGATTCGGAATCCAATCATCAGGGTTAACAAACTCAACAAAATCCCAAAGAAGATGGCTAAAAATAATTTCCAGAAAAAAGAGATTTTTTTCATACTTTCCTAATCGTCGAAGCGGTACCCGACCCCGCGAATGGTGGATATAAACCGATCGCCTAATTTTTTACGGATATGACCGACATGTACATCGACCGTACGAGTTTCTCCATAAAATTCATAACCCCAGACGTGTTCCAATAACTGTTCACGGCTGAGAACCTGGTGATGATGCAGCATAAATGTGTGTAAAATATCGAATTCCACCTGGGTAAAATCAAGTAAATTTCCTTCTACCCAAATTTGGCGGCTGTTCATATCCAAACGGATATGCTCGCTGGTGATAATCGATTGTTTTTCAGGTTTCCTTTGTTCCCGTCTCAGAGCGGATTTTACGCGGGCAGTGAGTTCACGCGGGCTAAATGGTTTGGTGACATAATCATCACCACCCAAAGTTAATCCGACAATTTTATCGGTTTCCTCCGTTTTTGCTGTCAGAAATATGATGTAAGGATCTGAATGTTGCCTGATTAAACTTAATACTTCCAGTCCATCCATGCCTGGCAGCATGATATCCAGAATGATCAGGTCCGGTTTGAAAGTTTGGGTTAACTTGATCGCTGTTGGACCATCTGCTGCTTCACGCAGGTCATAACCTTCTTTTTGCAGATAAGCCATGATCAGGCTTCTAATCCCGGGTTCATCATCGACAACTAATATTTTTGATTGCATATGTCCACTTTTTTTATATTAAGATTATATGCTTAAACCGATCTTCGCAAAATGATAGTGAAAACTCAAACACAGAAACATTTTAAAAAAAAGGCTGGCGTTTATAGCCAGCCGAACCAGTAAAACCTGGGGATTATGATTCCGATTCAAACCAGCCCATCATTCCACCCCGTCCTGCGGATCGACCATAACCATGGCAACCTCCACCGGGGAAACCTTCGTAACCTTCGTCATCCCATCTTTGTTGCATGCGATCGTACATGCCCTGGAAGAATTCATTATCGAAATCTTCGGATTCGAAGAAACTGGTGTGGAAATCCTGCATTAATGTGGCTATTTCATCATCTGATAATCCTTCAGCTTCTGCGATCTGGTATAAAGATTCACCATCGAGGATGCGGGTGTTGATTTCAACAGCCGAAAGGTTCAATACACCAGCGGCATACTCCAGCATGGCATCATGCATCGGATTTTCTTCATCACCCAATATACAACCGACCTGACCTTCTTCAGCGTAATATCTGCCCATCATACCTCTACCCCACATACCATAATTACCTTGATAATCGCCATCAGCGTAACCGGGGCAAGTATAAGCGTCGCTATCCTGTGGACTGTCTGTCTGGGCGTTCACCACCCAAATTGAACCACCAATTGCCAGTACTGCAACTAAAATTCCTAAAACTACTAAAACTTTTTTCATTCGAACAACCTCCAAATTTCTTAATTAATTCAATCTTACTGTAAAATTGTAAAGATTCAGTAAAGAAAATTTGAAGAATTCGAAAAATATTCTAACATTTGACCGAAAAAATTAATCAGAATTTATCATTCCCGACTAATCCTTCAAAAAACCAAACAAGGAAAAGAATCTATGAATACAGCAGATATACTTCTTTCAAACGCCTTAATTGTCACACAGGACGAAAACCGTTCCATTCTGCCGAATAGTTCTATCGTGATTAAAGGAAACCGCATCATCGCCATCGGTCCATCCATGGAAATTGATCCGCAATATTCAGCTTCAAAAACGGTCGATCTGAGGGGAAAAATCGTGTTTCCTGGACTGATCAACACCCATGACCATCTCTTCCAGGTAGCCACCAAAGGTCTGGGGGAGGATATGTCGGTGCAGGATTGGGTCTATGTAGTCACCGCACCGACGGCTGCCAATATTTCGTCTGATGAAATGTACACAGTCTGTCTGACAGGCTGTCTGGAATTGATTCACTGTGGCGTCACTTCGCTGATTGACATGAATTACATGGCGCAGACGTTTGCCCACCATGATGAGAACATCCATGCCCTGGTAGATAGCGGCTTGCGCAGCATTTACACCAGCATCATATCGGATTACGGGTTACAGTATGGCATCCCGGAGTATCTGATGCGACCGACGGATTGGTTCATTGACCAATACGATCAATTGATCACCAAATACCCACCCACGGATCGCCTGGCTGTCTGGATGGCGGTTGGAGCACCCTGGACGGTCTCTGGAGAAGGGCTGGATAAGTCACTGGCATTTTCCAAGCGCACGGGTACTCCGATGGTCATGCATATCGGTGAAAACTGGGTCGATAACCATTGCAGTAAGGATCGCTTCGGGATGAATTCGGTGCCTTATCTGGAGAAGATTGGCTTTCTGCGGCCGGAATTGTTGGCCATCCATTGTGTAACGCTGGATGATGAGGACATCGCGCTCTTCGTAAAAAACAATGTTAAGGTATCCTACAACCCGGTCAGCAATATGTATCTGGGCAACGGCATTCCACCGATGATGAAAATGCGCGATGCCGGGTTGAGAATTGGACTGGGAGTGGACGGGGCTGGCAGCAATAATTCCCAGGATATGATAGAGACCCTGAAAATGGCGGCTTTATTACAAAAAGGCGCGGCTAAAGATCCTTCCGTGATCAACGCCCAGCAAGTGCTAGATTGGGCAACCCTGGGTGGCGCGCAGATACTGGGGTTGGAAGACCAGATCGGCTCTCTGGAGGTCGGCAAGCAGGCAGATTTGTTTGTGATTGCCCCCAATTCCGCCAAGGTGGTCCCGATCCATGATCCGGTAGCCACCCTGGTGTATTCCTGCGGGCAGGAAAATGTGGAGATGACCATCGCCAATGGGGTGATTTTGATGCAGGATGGCATCATTCAACATCTGGACGAGGCTGAAATTCTTCGCCAATGCCAGGAAATGAGCCTGGCGCTGGCGGAACGCTGTGGGTCGGATTCAAAGGTCAAACGCACCTGGAAAGGAAATCGAGCATGAGAGGACTAAAAGGCAGAGTAGCCTGTGTAACCGGTGCTGCCCAGGGGATTGGGCAGGAAATCTGTGCCCGACTGGCAGAAGAAGGCGCGCATTTGGCTGTGATGGATATTCGCGATACCACCAAAACCGTCGAGCATTGCACCCAATTCGGTGTGGAAGCACAGGGCTTCTTGCTAGATGTTCGCGATAAGCAGCAAATTCATGCGGTGGTGCAGGAAATCTTCAAGCGCTGGGGAAGGATCGATATCTGGGTCAATAACGCCGGGATCTTTGACAACACCGCCACGGTGGATGTCAGCGAGGAATTATGGGATCGGGTCAGTGACATAAATTACAAAGCCATGTTCCTGTGCGCGCAGGCAGTCATCCCGATCATGGAAAAGAATCAATGGGGACGTTTCGTCAACCTCTCTTCGATGGCAGGCAAGATGGCCTATTCAGAGGAAATCGCCTATTGTTCCACCAAGGCAGCCGTGTTGGGATTGACGCGTGCCCTGGCGGTAGAGCTGGGTCCGAAGGGAATTACTGCCAATGCCATCTGCCCGGGCCCGATTGAGTCAGAGATGTTAAAGAATACCTACCAGCATCTGGCCGATATCAATGGAGTAACCCTTGCAGAGTGGAGTGCCAGCATCCTCAAGACCATCCCGGTGCAGAGGTTCGGGAAACCGTCTGATGTGGCGGCGCTGGTGGCGTTTTTGGCTTCGGAGGAAGCCGGGTTCATCAATGGGCAGGCGATTAATATCGATGGTGGGTTGGTGTTTTATTGAGATAATTCTTGCTGCGAGAAAGCCCTGGAATGGCCGTCAACGAATGAGAAAACGAATGAACGAATGACAGATTTTTCTTTGTACATTCTGATGTGATTTTTTAGTTCTCAATCGTGTACAATAAAAGAAATTATTGAGTAAGGAGAGATATTATGCTGGTTGGTGAAAGAATGACGAGTCCGGTTATATTTGTAGCACCTGATATGCCAGTTCAGGATGCGTTAATTCAGATGCGCAAAGACAAGGTCAGCCGCTATCCGGTGATGAAAAAAGGCAAGCTGGTGGGGATTGTCTCTGAAGATGATTTATTGAACGCATCCCCTTCGGATGCGACTTCATTATCCGTCTGGGAAATAAATTATTTGCTAAGCAAAATCACCGTGGAACGCGTGATGACCAAAGAAGTTGTGACCGTCACGGAAGATACTCCAATAGAGGAAGCAGCCCGTTTGATGGCTGATCATCGCATCGGTGGTATCCTGGTGGTGAGGGGGAAGGATGTGGTCGGGATCATCACGCAAACCGATATTTTCCGTATTTTCCTGAACATGCTCGGTGGCCGGCAACCGGGTTGGCGCGTGGTGGTGATGGTCAAAAATGAACCCGGTCTGCTTCATAAACTCACCCAGGCAATTGACGAAGTGGGTGGGAATATCATCGCCATAACTACCTACGCCGGACAGGACATTGTGGGTGGTGAAGTGACCATGAAGGTGGATCAGATTGATGAGGAAACTTTACGGAAAGCACTGCTGCCTTTAGTGAATGAGATTAAGGATATTCGGGAAATCAAGGTCGATTAGGTTTTTGGTGTTGGGTTTTAGGGGTTAGAAAAAAACTTGGTCAATATTCTGGAAGTGGCTGGCTGAAAAGAGTCAGTCACTTTTTTGTTGGTGCATCGTTTATGGCCTTTTGGTTGCACTTGAGGATCGGTATTTACGATTGGAATAGAAAAGAAATCTGATCAACAATTATTCAGAAGTACATTGTTTATGACCTTTAGGTTACACCTTGTAAAATAACCCTAAGTGAAACGCACTTCTACATTCTCGATTCTCAGTTTCCTAGTTTCACTCCGTATTAATGTCTTTTCCCAAATTACGACGCACCAGATTATCAAATGTTGTTTCCTTTCTTTAAAAGACTTATGGATTAATGTGCTTTTACTCCAACAGGATTGAAAAAATAACAGGTCAATAATCAATCACATTTTCTAGTGATTTAGAGAAGCTTAGATAACCGTTTTGCACAGAATTCAACTCACAATGGTTTTCACAACACTCAAGAATTTGGTTTAGTTGCCTGATAGGAATAATTGGAACGACAAGTTTATTTCATATCGATAATTCGCCCATCTTCAAGCTCTATTGTCCGATCGGCGACTTCCTCTACCAGGGGATTATGGGATGTCAGTAAAACGGTGATGCCTTCCTGGTTTACCAGGCGACGAAATAATCCAAAAATCTGGCGGGTGGTGTTAGTGTCCAACTCTCCTGTGGGTTCATCTGCCAGAATCAAATCCGGATGGTTGGCAATGGCGCGTGCGATAGCCACCCGCTGTTGTTGCCCACCTGAAAGTTCATCCGGGTGTGAATGAGCCCGGTTACCCAACCCTACCGCCCGAAGACATTGCATAGCACGTTGCCGGTCTTGTTGCGGATCACCACCGGCTAACCTCAATACCAGTTCCACATTCTCCAATGCGGAATAGGTGGGCATTAAGGCAAAGGATTGGAACACGAACCCGATTTGGGTGCGTCGTAACCGTACCAGATCCTCCTCTGATAAGCTACTGAGTGCGGCTCCTTGAAAATAGATCTCACCGCTGCTGGGTTGGTCCAACCCGCCCAACAAGTTCAGCAAAGTGGTTTTTCCTGAGCCGGATTTCCCCTTAAGTGCTAACAATTCACCCACACCAATCGACAGGTTGACCTGCTGTAATGCTTTTACCTCGCCTACTTGGGTGGTGAAGGAACGCGAGAGGTTTTCCACCCTCAATAGTTCAGATATTGAGTCGGTTTTCATTTCCCCTCCATGCGCCACAGGTTTTTGAATTTCTGTATTAGAGTCTGTCGGGTTTCTTCCACCGGCTCTTCTTCCATGTAGATCGACTCATCCTTGAAAGTAGTATCTCTGTTTATCGCAGAACGGACGTGTCCATCCACCGGTTTAAGGGTGATTCCTTCCTGGTTTATCTCTGCCCTTACACGGCTACCAATATTGAGCGCATCCAACATGAGCTTTGGGATCTGTACCCGCCCAACAGAGTCCAGCATCAACAATTCTTCGTATTTATCCGCTTCCGGATCCTGCTGGTTCTTATTATGGTGGTCGATTGCTAGTGTAACCCGGACCGTCTCGGTACTGGTTTTTCCGTCGCGGATCAGGACCACCCGGTCCACGTATCGGCTGATACCCGGGTCGTGCGAGACGATGATCAGGGTTGCCCCCAAATCCCGGTTAATGTTTCTCAAGATCTCATATATCCTGGCTGAGTTGATCGTATCCAGTTCACCGGTAGGTTCATCCGCCAGAATCAGATCGGGTTGGTTGGCCAAGGCTACGGCAATAGCCACCCGCTGCTGTTCACCGCCGGAAAGCTGACCGGGTAAGTGCTGCAACCGATCAGCCAGACCGGTAATCTCCAATAATTGTGTGGCACGTTGGCGACACTGTTCTTCAGGAATATGGTGAATACGCATCGGAATTTGAACGTTTTCCAAAGCACTCAAATAAGGGACCAGGTTACGGGTGGTCTGCTGCCAGACAAAACCAACTTTCTTGAGCCGGTATAAGTTCAATTCTTCGGCAGACATCTCCAACAAATTGGCACCAGCTACCAATACCTTTCCTGCCGAAGGGCGGTCCAACCCACCCAGAATATTTAAAAGGGTCGATTTTCCCGAACCTGATTCCCCCACAATGCCTATCATCTCCCCTTGTGCCACGGTCAGATCCAGTCCCTGTAATGCGACCACCTCAACACCCTTATGGTAACGGGATATCGAGGAAGAATATATTTTTACCAAATTCTCACAGGTAATTAATGGTTCCATTATTGACCGACCACCTGCTGTCCTTCTTCCAGTCCGGATACAATCTCAACCCGGTCGTTTGCCTTCAACCCCAGCACTACATTCACCCTTCGTTGAACGCCTCCGCTTTCCACAAACACGAAATCCTGCCCCTGGAAGGAACGGATCGCAGCCGGTGGTAACCAGAGTACATCCTGCCGTGCATCCACTTTAATCAGGATGGTGGCTGCATCGCCCAATTGCAACACATCGGCCTGCTCGTTCAAGGTGACCTGTACGGCGTTATTTCCGGAGGATAATTCACTGGCCGAGGTTAAATCCAAAGGAATGTTACTGATGGTTGCCGTATATTCCTGTCCTTGTTGAGAGGACAGACGCACCACTGCCTGCATTCCAACTGCCAGTTTGTTCAGGTCTTTCACGGCGGGGATGGACATCAATACCAGCTCTGCCGGATCAGCCAGGGTGATTACAGCTTGAAATGCACGCACTTGACTACCCGGCACGATACTTAATGAGAGCACCTGCCCGTTGATAGGCGCTACCAGTTCGATACTTCCCAAGGTTTTGGTAGCCAAAGCCAGACGTGTTTCGGCATCCTGCAATACTAATTCTGCCAGGCGAATTTCGGTTAACCCACCATCCTCATTCCAGAATTCTGCTTCTGCCAAAGCTTTCTCATAATTTGCCTGTGCCAGGGCTACTTTGGCATCTGCCAGGTCCAGATCAGCCTGGGTACCTTTTCCTTCAGCCCAGTTTAAATTGATCACAGCACGGTTATAAGCTTGACGTGCATCCAGGAGACTTTGCAAGATCATTTGACGGTAGGGATCCCCCTCTGGCTTATCAGCCACGTCATCAAATGCCTGTTGGGCATCATTGAGCGAGCTTAAGGCTGCAGCTACATCTCCGCGCAATTGTTCCAGCTTTAATCCGTCGGTCACCCGCGGGTATTGCATCGCTGCCCGATCATTCCTGGCCTTGTCCAACGCAATCTGGGCTTCCAAAAGTGTAATTTTGGCCTGGGCCGCCTGAATGGGTGCATCCATTTTGGTTTGTTCCAATTTTATCTTGGCTTGCTCATAAGCCAACTCGGCGGAAGCCACATCAGCCTGGTAACGTTCCGGTTCATCCAACCTGGCCAAGACCGTGTCTTTCGTTACCCAATCGCCATTTTGCACCAAGACTTCTTTCACAAAGCCATCCGCGCGGAAATATAAGTCCTGCTGAACTTTAGGTGACACGCGGCCGGTTAGTTGTACCACTTGTTCCACCAACCCCCTTTCAACAGTATAAACCGGTTTCTCAACAGTGACCGGTGTGGGAACCAACGTTGGCGTGATCGCTGAACGATTGGGGGCACAACCGGCGGTTAATACCAAAATAAATACCATACCAATTTGCTGAAAAATTTTTCTCATAAAACCTCCCTATCTCTGTTAGAGGGTCTCGCCCAATTTGATCGCTTGAAAAATCTTAATTTTACGCAGGAAGAAAACTAATATCGCCAAACCCAGCAGCAAAACACACGTAAACAATAAGTAAACCATGATCATTTTAGACCAGGCAATTTGCGTAATCTGTGGCAGTATCTCCACCCCGGTTCCGGTACTGACCGGCAGGTATGGGATAAACAAGGTGGCAATGAACATCCCAATCCCACTACCACAAGAGACACCTAACACAATCAGACCTGCCAGTTCCAACCCCAGGCTGGTACGCATCTGGGCGATGCTTAATCCGATCGCCCGTAATACACCCAATTGGATGAAGCGTTCACGGTAAGAAAAGACAGCAAATAAGCAGAAGCCAATTACCGTTAAAGCGGAGGAAGCCAAAAAACCGATTGAAAGCATTCCCTGCACCCCTTGACGGGCTGGTGTGATTAAAGCCTGGTTGATATCGGCTTGCGTATCGCGTACCCGAACCACACTGACACCCAGATTATTAATTCCACGGACAATCTCCTGGGTTTTCGCAGTAGGATCGGTGTTTAACCAGACCTCATAAGGCTGTAACATGCCCCAGGTTTCAAATAAATAATCCAAATTGGCAACAAATAATGCCTTCTGACTTTCCGCTGCCCAGGTGGGGAAACGCGTAAACACACCCGCCACGGTAAAGGATGTTGGGAATACGCTTTGGTTGATAGTCACCCGTACGTCCAGGGTGCTCCCCACTTCGAGGTTAAAGCGTTCCCAGGTGGTCTGATCCACCAATATGGCATCTGGTGTGGAAGCCAGACGGTTGAGTAGACCATTCAGTGGTTCGGTGGCAAAATCAGACCTGAAAAAGGCTGTCTGCCCAAAACTTGCGCGGTCAATTCCCATCAGGTCCCCGTTAGCCGATCGATTCCCACTCTGAAAACCGGCAGCATACATCCCGACCCGGGTTGCCGAAAGGACACCCGGGAGGGAGAGGTGATCACTGACCGGTAAAAAATTCCAATATCCTTCAGAATCGGAAGAGGAACTGCTATTGCTTTCCGCTGCCTGGTCGTTGGATTCGGTGCTGATGAATTCTCCCCCTTCAACCAGATTCAATGCCGCCCCATTGGTATAACGGATACTATCCTCAACCGTGCGATCGAGCGAAAAAGCCATTGACGATGTAAAAGCAGCCAAACCAAAAGTGATCAGGATTAACAACAGCACACTCTGGTATGCATTCCCGGAACGGGCAAAATGGCGTAGCACATATACCAGGGCAACACCACGTAGTCGTGCGGAGAGAGAAGCCAACAGGTTGAACAAGAAGGGTAAAATACGCAACACCAACAGGCTCAATCCCAGGATCATAAGCGCCGGTAGCAGGAACAGCAGCGGGTTCTGATAAGGGTCATTACTACCCAGGTTTTTACCCAGAATAGCCAGACGCCCGCGTACCTGCAGGGTATATAAACCATACAGCGATGGCAACAAACAAGCTAAATCCAGATAATAGCGCATCCAGAAAGGTGTTTGTTTCTGGCGGGCATGTTCCAGCTTATAGGAGATGATTGTATCCCTGCCATATTTCCAGACCGGCAACAAACAAAACCCAATCCCCACCACCAATGCCAGCAGTCCGATGCCGGCATCACGACTACTGATCTGCAGGGAAGCCGCCATAGGGCGTGAAAATTCCAGGAAAGAACTGGTTTTGCTCATTAACCCAGCCAGGAAATTCCCCAGCAGGATCCCGGGTAATAAGCTGACAAGGCCTAATAAAGCCCATTCAATAGCGTATACCGCTATAATCCAGTGGCGGGATGCGCCGCGGCTGCGCAACACAGCAATCTCATTACGTTGGGAGCGCACAAACAGGTTTGAGATCAAAGCCAGAAAAAACAGCACCAGACCTAACACCGGTATGCTGAAAGCAAACAGGGAACCGGAAAGGCTGCGTACGGACTGTTGGTACTGGCGCATGGCTGGTGCAGGCGAGGTTTCCAAATCCGTATTGGGTAGCATGGCGTTGACCCGGTTTTCTAGCACATCAATGCGGGTCAATAACCGGCTCACCTGACTGCTGTTAACCTGGCTGCCATCCAATGTCAGACGCCAGGTGGCTTCATCCAACCCGGAGGGTAACCCGTCCACCAATGACCAAAACCCTTCTTCACTGATAATCAGTTTTTTGCGGAAGGATTCCGCCGGGTAAAGTGCCCAAAGCTTGTTTTGCGGGTCTGCCGCCACCCATAAACCGCTGATGCGCACATCCTGCCGGAAAGCCGCATTCGAAGCGGTAGCCGGGTTGAAGAGCGCGTAGTCTTGCCCCACCTGCAATCCCAACTCATTGGCCAGGTCAAGGGAGACCAGTGCTTCAAGCACATTTCCACTTTCTTCCAGGGAGCGCGGCAGGTTCCCCTCCACCACCTGCACCTGCTCAAATACGCTATCCAGAAAGGCAACTTTCACCAGGTCCAGGCGTGCCTGAGGGTTGAGCACCTGTGCCGCCGGGTAAAGCTGCAGGTTGGCGGTAGCGGCATAACGGGTTAATTGTTGCAACGGCAATCCGACTTGCCGGCTGGCTTGTTGGCTCAGATACTGGTCCAAAGGCTCATACTGCTGCGGGGTAATGGCACCATACCAACTACCGATATACCGGAACACAAAATCGAACGGCTGGCGGCGGGTCTGGCTGCTGGATTCGGTCAATGAACTGTTCAGGATATCGTAATTAATCGCATCGGCGTACATGGGGACCGCCACCGCCAGGGCAACCGCAGCCATCAAACCCAGTACCTGGCTGAGTGCCAGCCAGCGATGGGTGCGCAAGCGTTTGAGCGAGAATTTAATCAGATGTGAAACCATTCGATAATTTTTAACCGCCTTTTCTGTTATTGTAGCTGATAACCACCAGGTCTGCCGCTTCTTTCACTCAGTAAATAATTCCAACCTCATCGATTGACAGACCACAACTCGGACATCGAGTAATAATCCGGGTCGACTTCATGCGCACAGGCGATTGCAGCCTCATACGTCTCTTCATAAGGTAAAACAGCAGAATATCCGGCAGATTGCATGCAATCCAGGGTTGCTTGGGCTTTGTATTGGGTTTCTTTCAATACGGCACTCATATCCTGACCATCCTGTAGGATTGCTACGATTGCATCGGTCCACCACTGGCTAAACGGCATGTGTGGAAAAAAACTCACTTCAGATGAAAATTGCAATTTTGATAATGTTGCCCGGTAGACGGTTGCCCGTCCTTCTCCAACTGAAGCAGCCCAATTTTCTGAGCCCAGAATAGAAGGTTTTAGTGGAATTCCTTTAAACCCATTATTAGGTTGCTGTGATAAAAACTTGAACCATTCCCAGCACACCTGTGGGTTTTCAGTGTGACGGGAAATAAAAAATGCACTGATATCACTTGGATCGACTACCTGCTTGGCTGGGTATACGGCAATTCCGATCTCAAAATCATTTCTGTCACGGGCGGGTGGTGTGGAAGACATACCAATACCATCCAGCCAAAGCAGACCATACTCAAAGCGGATCAATTCATCGCGCAGCATATAGTTTCCCATGGCTGAGCGGGTACCGCCTGCATCATACAGGAATAATGTTTTGTCTTTCACCAATGGTAAAAGTTGATTAAGTAAATCCACCAGTTGCGGGTTTTCATAATCCGCTTTTACAGTTTGGTTTTCCATTTTCATATAACTGGCATCGCTGAAAAAATAATTCGGCCAATCTCTGTAAGGCACATATCCATAGACACCTTCTTTCTTAAGAGCGGCTTGTTGTGTCAACGCCCAAAAATCCTCCACCGTCCAATCCAAATTGGGTGGTTCCAACCTTAATTACTGCAATAAATTGGCATTGTAATAAACGAATAAAGGATTAATGGTTTGAGGAATACCGTACAAAGATCCATCCACCTGTAAGAGGGTGACCAGATCAGGGTCAAGATCACTAAGGACTGAGTTTTCATCTAAATCCAAAAACGGGTCCAACGAATAAATATTTTGTAAAAAACTTCCCTCCTGATTTATCTCTTCCAAGTGATAAGAAACAGTGGCAGCTGGTGCCAGAAAACAATCATAATTTTTAATATCATACTCATTACTGTTAATATTTACGAAATCCATCCCGCGCTCGGTCACAATTTCAATATAATATTCCGGATTGGTCAGATTAAATTCCTCTGCCAGGGCTAGCACATTTCTATTGTCATGTAAACCAGGATCAGCAAAATAAACAGCACTCAAAGCGTTTTCCGCTTTCTCTGTTTTTGGAAGGGGAGTCGGTTCTGGTGCCATGACTGCCTGCGGTGTATGTTCTACTTCCGGGATATCACGTTCCAAAGCCAGCAGGGATAAGTTTGTTGGTAGCAGATCTGCCAGCCTTTGCCCCGATTGAATTGATTTTTGGAAAGCTTGTGCGATTGGTGTAAAGTCGTATTTTACCCAACCGTACCATCCGCCTTGCAGTGCCCCCCGAATTGCCGTCTGTCTTTCCGGTGTCTGGCTTACCCATTCAGGGGAATCTTCAATCGCCGCAAGATTGGCCGGAAAACCGGATGATATGCCCACCGAATTGTGACTGAGAAAATTCAACCATGTCCAGCTTGCCTCCAGGTACCCGGTACCAGCACTGACCATCGCGCAACTGACACTGACCGGGTTGCTCCCAAATTCACTTCTGGAGGATGTTGGGAATGGAACAAAACCCACTTCAAAATCCAACCCTTGCAGGTCGTACGAAAAACCTGATAACGTTCCTACCCACATGGCAGCTTGATTACCACGCACCAGATCATTGGTTTTTTCTTCTATATTCACCCCCGGAATGGCTATTTCTCCAGAACGAGCCAGTTCCAGGTACCAGTCCAACGTAGCACCCACTTCGGCAGGGGTTTTATTGGTACCTAATAACGCATGGGTTTCAGGGCGCAGGATAAACCCGGCGCTGTTATCCACAAAGCCGTAGACAGGTTCCGTTCCGCTTGTGTCGGATAGCAACTGAACCGTATTTTTAAATTCATCCCACTCCCAGCTTGGTTGTGGGTATGCCACATTTTTCTGATCAAAAATATTCTTGTTGTAAAAAACCAGGCTCGGGTTTAAAGATACCGGCAACCCTGCTTGCTTATCCCCGCTCTGGCAGCCCTGCAATGAATTCGGCCAGAAATCATCTGGACTGAAGTCCTCATTGGGCATTAATGGCGTCAGGTCCAGAAATAGATGGCTGTTTTCCGCTGATACCGCACTACCCAGCACAAGCGTGTCAGCCTGTGAGGTTAACCGCTCATAATCCGGTAGCTCCCCATCCATAGCGAGCAATTCAACCCGGATGTCCGGGTGTTGGCTTTCAAATGTGGTAATTAATTTTTCATATTGCGATACGGCGCCGGTTGTTGCTGCAAAGGTGATCGTTACTTTCTGCTGAGAGTTGTCTGATATTAATTCTGTTGTCGCGTGGTCACAACTTGTCAAAGGAAAAATCATTACGCATATAATTATCGCATTTACACTTACATTTTTTATTGTAAACATTTTAACTCCTTTGTTTACTCTTATAATGTTACTAATTGATGATCGAAGTGTAATAATAATTCCATGGGAAAATTGGATTAAAGTAAGAACGATAAAATTTCTGTAACCTCATTTGTTTTCACAACAGCCAAAAGGTTGGCTTCCTCGAGTCGAGGATGTACAACAGTCTATTTCCTGTGCACACGGTTCAACCACTTGATTAAATAATTGGGATTTTGTCAAACTAGTCACATTTCGATTGGATATGCAAGTATGGTAACGATCTGCATACGATTGATACTCGTTAAGAACCAAATTTGGGTCTTCCCCCTGAAAAGTTCTGATTAATGCCGCACTCAGCCAATCACTGTAAGGCCGCACGATGATTGGTTGATATTCAACAAAAAAGGGATTTTGAGGAGGACTATAACTGTGTATCGCCGATTGAATAATTTCAAACCGATCGAGTGAGTATTGATTTCTCCAAACATCCAAACTCTCCTTTGAGGTGGTTGCGGGTAATCCAGGTAATAAACCATAACTATGGTTTGACAGGAATTTTATCCAATCCCAGCAAGCATCCGCATTAACCGTATTTTTGGAAATATAGTAACCGAAGGGGTATATAGTTTGATTTATTCTTTTTCCCTCATTATCTTGAGGAAACAAAAGGTAACTTACTGAAAACGGGTAATCAGTTTCACTTTCAAATCCAAAAGATGATACCCACATTAATACCTGCCCATTTTGGATAGCTTCTTGATAATTTATATAATTAATTGGTTTCTCTGGTGAAAGAGAAAAATATTGGGGTAAAAAGCTCTTCGACAAATAGAGATTATTGATCCAATCCATTGCTGAAATAATTTCTGGAGAATTAAGATAAGCCCTTGGCAATGCAGAGCTTTTTTCATACCATTCGAGATCCAAATAATTAAGTAATGTACTGGAACCCGCACTAAATCCATAGGAAGAATTCATTTCAAAGTCATCATTCCCTTCAGAAGCTTTTAATAACAAATCTTTAAATGTCCAATCTGAAGTAGGAATTGAAATTCCTTTTTCTCTCATTAAATCTAAATTGATACTAATAAATTCTGCTGAATTGCTGGCTGGTAGTCCATATATATTGCCACCATCAGAGAATGGAGAAAATAAATAATCTGGATATGAAGACAGAAAATTATCGCCCTCGTTTGCAATAAGTGGGTCTAATTCTAATAAATTTTCAACAGGTAAATCATCAATCAAAGGACTGGAATAATGAAAACAATCATATTCATTACTGGCTTCCAAAATATTATTATTGTCTTTGGGAGAAATTTCCGTACTCCATAAAACAATGATCCCAGGATTCTCATTTTGAAATTCAGAAATTAATGAGTTTAAATGATCTTGGTAATTTAGTTTGGAATAGTATTTAAATCCAAAATTTATCGTGATGGAATTAGGGTTTTGCGTTGGGATAGGTGTGCTTACTGTGGATAGCTCTTCCTCCGTCCCATCCACTTGATTCTCTTTCGAACTATAGGTAGTAATGACATTTCTGATAGCTAAATTTAAATCCATATTATTAACTAAAGCATTGATATATCCTTGCCTTAGAAAAAATGATTCAGAAGAATATTTACTCATGACCCCACCATGGTTGAATGCATATTGTATATTTTCTGACAGCGTTGAAATATCTTCTTTTGCAAAAAAGGCACCTTCTTTGGATGGCAACTTGTTTAAGATTAATTTCAACACATCCCACGCTAATTGAGGGTTTGATGTGTTAGCACTAATGGCAATACAATCCGAAAAAATTCCTGCCGCGATTTGGTTATCTTTTCCAACAGGAAAAGGAAGAAAAACCCTATCCTTTATTGATGGAAATAGTTCTTCATCACTAAATGCCACCCAGAGTGATGAATTTCCTGATCTATCAAATGGATTACCTGAACCTTCAGTGTTGAGGATAATATTTCCACTTTTTACCAAATCCTCGTACCAATTTAATTCTTCCAAAAATTGAATGACGTTTACTTTCCCATCATTTTTATTTAAATGAGCATAAATATAAGGAGATAATAGTGCTCCATCATCAACCATAGGGTATTTATCTTCTAGTTGAGAAACGATTAGTCGAAAAGAATCGATTGTCCAATCATATTCCGGATAATCGATTTGCTGTTTGGTGAACAATTGTGGATTGTAATAAATACCTGTTAAATAAACCCAGATTGGAATTCCATACTGATTACCATTTTCATCTGCACAAGCATTAAGCGAGTTTGGCAAAAAATCATTATTGGAAAATGTTTGATCAGATTGGATAAGCGGCTCTAAGTTTAAATAACCTTGAAAAGTTGCGGGGTTTATACCTTTTAGTAAAATGATGTCGGCTTGAGAGGCAAAGGTTCTAATAGAATTATCATCTTTGATTTCTAATTCTAGTATAGAAATTTTTGAATCAGTTTTATCTTTATTTATTGAATTTATCACTGTTTGGTAATCATATTGGTCATAATTTAAATTACCAAAAATTAAATCTTTTTTCAGGTTATCAGTCATTGGTCTTATTGGCATTTGGCATGTACTTAAAAGAATTGAAAATAATATAAACAAGACAATGAATTTAATAAAGCCTATTGATTTCAACATTATTTTTCCTTTAAATTTAAAAATCAAATATTACCAATCCAATAAAATTTATAAAATGAACCGGACCAGATCTTAAAGAATCAAATGATCCTAATGGATTAATCGTTGATTTTAAATCTGATTGAAATAACTTCCCCAAAAAATCAAAGATTATTTTGGTGTTCCAGGCTGACCCTAGTGGGATTAAACTTTGAATAATATTTAGTACAAAAAGAATACCGGTCAAAAATGGAGTGATACGAAATGCAAGAACACTGATTTCCTTGAAAGTCCTTATTTTAGGTAGTATATTACCCACTTTTTTTGATTTTTTCATGAATCCGGATCTACTAACTTCATACACGTCTGATAATTTTCGCCGGGGGTCCCGTCCATGTTAAGCATACAGGTCAGGTATGCTTCCGATTTAAATTGAACAGTTTGCAAAGGTATATCCAAATCTTCGCCATATTTCAAAGCTCCAATGGTGGTTTGAAACCAAAAATAAGGTCCTGTGGTAAAGTAAGAAGTATCCCTGCCTTTCTCATCAATTGGTGTTACCTTCATTTGATCGATAATTTTCCGGTACAGGGATGCCATGTCAGTCCCTACCAGCGCTTCATATTCCGGTGAATTTCGAACAGAATTCCGTAAGGGGATCCAACTGTATATGGCTGGATTCGTGGAAAAATGTTTAAACCATTCCCAGCATCCTTCGGGAACTGATGAGTTTTTTGAAATAAAAAATGATGGGAAACTGGTGAGGGAGTAATTTGGAATATATCCCGGTATCGGAAGCATACCTGGATCATATTTGAGTTCTTCGTTAAGGTAATCATCCATCGAACTCATCCAAAATACTGCTTTGTCCGATAAGATATTTTTACGCCATGTCAAATACTTATCTCCCATGTCAATATCTAATTCAGGAATTACCCCTTCATACTGCATTTTCAATAAAAACTCAGTAGTTTGTTTTACCTCAGGTGTATTAAATAAAAACACCGGTACTTCCCCGTCTTCGTCTATCAACGGTGAGTTCATGCTATCGTAGATTACTACGAGAGCCGGTGAGCCTAATCCAAATCCATAAATCCCATCCTGCGTAGCTGCCTGAGTATACTCCCAAAACTCAGAAAATGTCCAATCATCCGGTGGCGGTTCCAGTCCTGCTTGCTCCAACAATACCGGGTTATAGTAGGTGGCATATGCTAATGTAAAAAGCGGAATTCCCAAAATTTCTCCATTAAGCCGCGTTGTTTCTAACACACCAGGCGGCAGATCAGCCGCCAACGCCATACTCTCCGCATCCCCTTCCAGCAGGGGTGTTAACGGGTAATACGCTTCGGGGTGGTTTTTGGTATATCGCGAAGAGTCGATATAACAATCAGCGTCTTCTAGTGATACATTTGTATAAATATAATAGTCGGATTGGCTTTGATTAAATTCATTTACCAGTACTTCTCTCACTTCACGATTAAGATATGAGCCGTGAAATTTAATAAAAACTGCCCCGGGAGGGATATCATCAGGAGTGCTGCGTACCTCGAACGCAAACTGCGGTTCAATTGGACCTTCCAGCTCAGGTGGATTTAATTGCAAAACAGATAAGAGCATGCTGTTCATATCGTTTTGATCCGTCAGCACGTTATCAAATTCCAGATTGAGGGTTGCAAACAACCAGTGGGTACCATACCAGGCATTGTCCAAGGCTGCTTTCAGAACCGTTTGTTCTTCGTCACTAAAACTCTGCCAGTTTACATTGTTTTGAATCATTTCCTGATAAGCAGGTAGTTCGTTGGGCAACACAAATGGCCCATTCTGTTCCGACAGATACTTAATCAACCGCCATACTGCCTGTGGTTGCTGGCTGCCTGCGCTGATCGCCAGACAGCGTGCTGTGGCTCGGGTTCCTTCCGGCACCGGCAAAAACCCGATCTGTTCACCCAGGGCATTACGGTAATCTTCCAGACGGAACAACCCATCCAGCCACATGGCAGCTTTTCCATCATAGATGAGGGACTCCAGATCTCCAGGATACTCACCATTCTGTGGAACCCTTACATATCCAAGCTGAACAAGGTTTAGGTAGGAATTGAGGGTTTTTTCCAACGCGCCTGCTTTTTCTTCTTCATCGCTAATCATCAGATCACGATTAAGCATTGTTCCCAGTAAACGCACCATACTGCTCAAATTCACAAAGCCGTATTGTTCAACTTCCTGACCATTGCGCCTGGTCAGGTTGATCGTGTTCAACCGGAATTTTTCCCAGGTCCAATCCGGTTGTGGGTAAGCTATCCCGGCAGCATCAAAAATATCGCGGTTGTAATAGATCACCTGTAGTGAGGCGGTATAAGGCAAACCGATTTGCCTTTCATCCACCTGGCAACCTTCCATGATCCCCGGTAAATACTGCCCTTGATCATAGTTTGTATCCGTTTCTGCCAGTGGTTGGATGTCCAGGTAGGTATAGGCATCTGACCCGACCGGCACAACCGGCAAAGCAATTGCATCCGCCTGGGTGGCGAATCCACTCATGTTACTGGGGTCTACCGCTAAGTTCACGAACTTGACATCAATATCCGGGTTTTGGACCTCGAATTCAGCGATCAGGGCTGCATATTCCGCATGCTGCGCCTCTATGGCCGCGAAGGTGATGGTGGTTTTTTGGGCTTTATCGTCCAGGTTTTGGATAGTGTCATTGGAATTACATCCTGAGACTATAAAAACGGTTATGATTATAATTATTGAATTTAAAATTCTTAGTGATTTTGGTTTCATTTGCACTTCTTTCTGCAACATTTCCCATTACAAAAATAATTTATTGATAATCCATATGAAACAATTCGATTGTAGTTATTTTTGATCATCCCTCATTAAATATTGATTATTATATCGATTAAGAGTTATCAACAAATTTAATTTTCATAAACAACCTCATACGCGTTAGATCCTTAACGTTTTCTTTGAAAGTACTAATTAGAATTAATCGGTGATTGGTTAAATTAGATTATTCTGAATATAGTAATGATTGGAAATCAGGATCAACCAGCTTTGCGCAACCTTTCCAAACATCCTCATTAAGAGGATCACTATTACTTTCCACACAATTCAAATATGCTTCCGATTTCCCCTGCAATTCGGTTAACGCCTGTGTTACCGGCACCCCTTCGAAAACCGAAGCAAGTGTATCGGGCCACCACAAGTAAAGTGGGTAGCTGGGATACTTTTCCGAATAATCGGCCAATATTTCCTGACGAGGGTGTTCCATCACTGCGCGATAAACCGTTGCCAACTCCACACCAACAATTTGTTCATATCGCTCCGATTCAAGGATGGATTGACGCAATGGTATGCCTGCTAACGCTTCCGGTTTATCGGATAAGAAATTTATCCATTCCCAACAGGCAGTGGGGTTTTCAGCCTGGCGCGAAATATAAAAAGCTGTGCCTTTATTCATCGGCATAAGCGGATATCCGAATGATGGCACAGGGGCAACACCCACCTCGAAGTTTGTTGTTCCTGGTGGAAAGTATCCACCATACTCTATTCCCGCCATATTCAACCACATAGCTGCTTTGCCACTTTGTACTTCGTTAAATCGAAATTGAGTATTACCCTTGTTCCAATCGATATGCTCATCTATCGTTGGAATAACACCATCATTCCCCATTTCTTCCAAATTGGAAACAATAGCATGAAATTTTGGATCATTAAAATTGATCACAGGTGAATCGGTGGTGAAATCGTAAAGTTCAATTCCTTCTGCTGCCAAAAGAATGTTGATAAACTCACGCCCATTAATGGGGACAAAACCATAAACATCTTCGGAAGCCACTGCTATTGCCGCCTGCCAAAAATCGGACCATGACCAGTCTAAAGCCGGGAACGGCACACCTTTCTCAATAAAAATGTCCTTGTTATAGTACAGGACTGTAGGCCTATCAGCTACCGGTAACGCATACAAATCACCATTTAATTGATTTCGCAATATTTCGGATTCCGGTAGGTCATTCAATAAATCTTGTCCCTCATCACCCGCATCAATTAACGGTTGCAAGTTATACAATTGTGAAACATAATAATCCGCTAATCCTGACTGATAAATAAAACATCCATAATTTTCCGCCATTAAATCGAAATTAATATATGGCAATCCGGATGATTTGAAATCCTCTAATCGGATTATGATATCGGGGTGCTCAAGCATAAAGGCTTGTGCCAGGGCTTCAATGGTTTCCTTATCAGCAAGATCGCTGGAATCAACAAAGTAATCGACAACAATGGTATCGCCCGACAAAGGTACAGATATTATCGGCGGCTTTGGTGTGGCAACAGCAAAAGGAGTGCTTTGCGGTGTTGGCGGTATCGCGGCAATTTGATCCATCCTGATCAATTCCAGCACATCTGCCAGGATAATCTCTCCCGTTTTTGCATCATTCAGTGCTTGACCAATCTGTTCAAAAGGTAGGTTGGAAGCGGCACCGTACCAGCCATGTTCCAGCGCATAACGTGCTGCAGCAGCAGTGTTCACATCCAGACTGTTCCAATATCCGCTTTCTTCGGCTGCGGCTCTGTTGGCCGGTATTGCCAGCGAATTAATCCCGGGAACCCCTTGCGTGGACAGGAATTGCAGCCAGGTGAGTGCTTCGAGTGAGTGAGCCGTTCCTGCGCTGACCAGTCCGCAGGAAGCCCAGGCCTGGGTGGTTTTCTGGTTGCCATTGATGCCTCCCTGCGGGAAAGGTGCAACCGCGATGGATTCCCCCAACTCATTCCTGCGCTCTTCCAATGAGGAGAGGGCATCCACCCACATGGCGGCTTGGCCGGTACTGATGTAATTCCTCACTTCTCCGGCTTCTTCCGCTCTATAATCGCTGGGGATATTACCGCTTTGTGCCAGGGAAACATACCAATCGAGAGCATTTGTCAGCTTTACAGGATCATATTCGTTCCCATTTTGACGGTTTACCGCATCGATCAGCGGGGCAAGCAACGAGGTTGGATGGTTATAATCGACAAAGCCATAGCGGGTTACTTCCCCGTTGGAGCGTTTGGTCAGTAATTGGGCAGCCTCTTGAAAATCATCCCAACTCCATCCCGGCGCCGGGTGATCCAGCCCTATCTCGTCAAAAGCAGCCTCGTCATACATCACCAGCAGAGTCTGGATGCTGAGCGGAATTCCGATCAGACGCCCTTCCGCCCGGCAGCCATCCAGCGAGCCTGGCCAGAACGCGCTTGCATCAAAGAGTTGATCTGTTTCCAAAATGGGTTCAATATCCAGATAATAGTAGATATCCTGCCCCTGCGGTGGACTGATCATTACCACATCTGCCAGGGAGGCTGCCAAAGTATGTTCAAGTGTTTCACCAGGAGTCGCTTCTTCCAGCGGTACAAATTGGACGTGGATGCTGGGAGTTTGCGATTCAAATTCTTCAATCAGGGTTTCATACTGTTTTTGAAAAAATCCAGCAGCGGCGAAAGTGATTGTCGTCCGTGGACTATCTTCCATCGCCCCAGATTGTGGGTTACATGCTGTTATCAACAATGAAATGAATAGAATGATAGGGATTATATTTGTAATTTTTTTCGTCGTGAATAATCGGAAATACTTCATTAGAACCTCCTACAGATTGACAGCCATTAATTACTTAAATAACTGTTCCCTTTCATAAGGTTTTAATAACACTTTTCCCAAAGAGAATTTTTTAGATTTTTAATTTTGGAATTTTCCTTATGGTGAAAGATTTAAATTTGGAGAGAGTTTTTATTGTTTTCTATTTCATAAGCACTACATTTTCTGAACCATATTTTTTTAACACAATTGATTTCTCGAAATAGCGAAATCAGAGGAACAACAAAAATTGGAACTTTTGTATTCCCTCGCAGACCTCCCTTTGTTCGTTCATATTAACCCATTTTTTAAGGCTTTGCAAGCAATTATTTTTCAGTATGTGGTCGTTACTTGTAAACAAACAGATTTCTCGAGCCCGTTCATTTATATTTTTTAGACGATTAATTGTAGAAAGACCTACATTATTAATCATAAGAGAACCGTTATTATAATAATTCTTTGTTTGATTCAAATCACTCACTAAAAATACAACCTTCACTTATTTCACTAATCTGGTCGTAACTGGCATCAGGGGGTAAATTTATTTGCATGCAGGTAAGATAATCATCATACTGTTTCTGCGCATCAGATAGCACTGTCCTAGCTGGTAAGCCTTCATAGATAGCTTTCATCGCTTCCACCCAAATCTTCTGCAGGTTCTGTTCTTGAGGAGACATATTCGCATAAGCCAACTCACGCTCTTGCATGGCTGTGAAGAGTTCTACTGCTTCAGAACCAACCAATGATTGCCATTCTCCAGAAGTAGCCACGGTTTGGCGAACAGGCCAATACTTCGATGCAGCCGGCTGGGAAGATAGGAAGCTGATCCAATTCCAACAGGCTTGCGGGTCTCTGGCATGCCTTGATATATAGTATGCCTGCCCACCCGGATTGACGCTTAAAGGCTTAGAGGTAAATGGCATAGCAACTTCCTCGGTGAGAAAGTCGGGTACTTCTCCATTGAAAAACCAACCATTAAATGAAGTGTCCCATATCGCTACCTGACCGGCTGCTACTAACAATGCCACCCGATTCGGGGCATCTGCCGGGTTGCGGACAACAATATTGTCATCGACCAGACTTTTCAACCAGTTTGCGGTGGAAATTGATTTTTCCGAAGTAAATTGAAAATCAGATGTTGCGTTTTCGATACCAATCTCTTTACTTGCCAGAAGCAATCGATCGGAGATCATTGCGTATCCATATACTTCCATTTCAGCTGAGGATTGTGCTGGGGCTGCGTTAATCAAATTCAGAAATTCATCCACCGACCAATCGTTCGAGGGTAAAACCACTCCCAATTCGTTCAACAAGTCAGCATTATAGGTAAATGTAGACAATGCTTGGGTTGCTGGTAAGGCCAGCAGCTCTCCTTCCCGTGTATATAGCTTCAATTGATCGGGATAAAAATCACTGCTTATTTCCGGCTCTAAATCCAGGAAAGCATTTATTGCCAGTAGTTCATCTTCCTTGTATAAGGAAGAATTGTTTACATAAGAACTCAATCCGGTAAAACAATCATAATTCCTGGTGTAGTTCTCCAGATCAATATTCATAAAATTATTCTGGTGAATCAGTTCTATGGATATCTCCGGATGGGTTTTTTGGTATTCTTCCAGGATTGCCTGCATAGTTAGCTGGTCTATGGCATCTGAGTAAAATTTAATGGATTGGTTGTCCGAATTGGTTGAAGTTTTCTGCGGTGTGGCAATCGCAATCGCTGGAACCGGTGTTCGTGTTTCTGAAGGACTGAGAGAATTCATGCCAGCTGCCAATGCAGTTTGAAGATTGGTTTCACCCGTCATTACGCTATCGAATATTTGTTGGATCCAACTGAGACGTTCAGAATCCTCGGATTTATACCAGGCGTGTGCCAGACCAAACCGAACAGTATCTTCCACTGTCTCAGGCAATTCATTCCAAAAGCCGGAGGAATCTGCCACAGAGATGCGAGCAGGAATGTATTGATAACGATCCACCTGATCAGCAGTAACAAGCCAATGCTCTGAGAGGAATTTGAGCCATAACGTGGCTTCATGAGGATGTTGGCTACCCTGGCTAATCATGGCACAACGGACACCAAATGGCGAAGTGCTAATTGTTCCTTCGCCAAGTGGATAAGGTACAAAACTCCAAGTCGGTTCTGTCTGCTCTTGGGCAGCGATCACTTCGATAGCCTGGTTTAATGAAGCGGCCCACAACGCTGGTTTCTGGTCATCAATCAGAGTCTGTCGCTCTCCAATGGACTGGTTTTCATCATAGGCATGGATTTGTCCTGCTTTCACAGCATTTTCATAGTCCAATAATCGTTGCGACAACTCATCTTCATCAGACAAAAATGGGTCGATCTGCGCAGCCAAAACGGATGTAAAAAAGGTCTGAGAATCGAGATAGACCAAATCTTGCTTAGCACCTAACACTTGCAAATCATTTACAAATTCATTCCAACCCCAACCCGGAGCTGGAGCAGTAATGTTTATCTTGTCAAACGCTGGTTTATCCACCATCATACCGGTCATATTCAGATCCAATGGTAAACCGACTATTTTACCCGTTTCGTCCCTGCATGCGGAAAGTGATCCCATCCAAAAATCTTCCATTTCAAACTCAGGGTCATTTTCCATCAGTGGGAGTAGATCAAGGAAGAAAGTTTGGTTCTGCAATAACTCCTGGCTGGATAGATGGAAAGAGGTATCCGCAGCAGAAGCCAGGTTGAATAAATCCTCCTCGTTCCACAATTCATAAAATTCGGATGGTGTCACAATTTGGATACTGATGCCAGGATTCTCAATCTCGAAAGCATCAGCCAAAGGAATGTATGTATCCTTGATATACTTTGGTACGGCGAAGGAAATGGTAGTCTGATCAAATTTTCCAGTTTCTGCTTGTTGGGGAATACAAGCGGTTATCAGCAAAGAGCTTATTAAAATGATAATGGAAAAATTATTAGTACTCGTCCTGATGAAAAATTTTAAAAATTTCATAAGAATCTCCTTCTCATTGACAATCATAAATTGTATTTAAAAAATTATTCCCTTTCATAAGTTTATATTACCTTTGATCCAACATCCCATTGTAATTAACCAGGTTGTTAATTTTCAATTCAAAGTAAGTCATTCGTAAAGAGACAAGCTGAGTTGAAAACAACTCACATAGCATAATCTGCATCCTCTTGGTCATCCATTAATAGAAGTGCAATGCAAAACATACTTCTCTGTATTGTTTGCATCGGACTTCGATGGCAGGTATATCCGCGGTTTTAAACAATTGAATCAATCTGTTTTAAATCCTCATATTGATCACTTTATTATTAGATGCTTGAGAGTAGAAAAACCTTCATTTATTGGAAAAGTTGATACCCAAAAATACTAAAACTAAAAAATTAACCATCTTTTTTTTGGCGATTATTCCTATTTTGATACTTTAGGTATGCAAAAATAAATTTGGTTATCTAGTTCCAGTCTATTTATAACTAAATATGACATTTGTTCTATGATTTTGTGAATAATAACATGCATATTCGGTTACTTTACTACAGAATTATTGTTCTATTTTTGTTATAATTACTAACAGCGGTGTACAAAGGCCCCGTTTTTTCTTACCCGCAGTCAGGGTCGCAATAAGTTTGGGC
>PHBY01000029.1 GCA_002840735.1 Chloroflexi bacterium HGW-Chloroflexi-2 | reverse complement strand
TGATCGCTGCTGTCAGCGTGGTCTTCCCATGGTCAATATGTCCCATTGTGCCCACATTCAGGTGGGGCTTACTGCGATCAAATTTCTCCTTCGCCATTCTATCACTCCTCGAATTTAATAATTCTAATTGTCGATGTGTTTTTCCGGCAAAAAGAGCCCTCAATGGGACTTGAACCCATGACCTCGCCCTTACCAAGGGCGTGCTCTACCAACTGAGCTATGAGGGCTTGCCGTTCCTGTCGTACTCCCTTTTTTGAGAGATCTTCGGCCAGAAAAAGACTAGTGGGCAGTGGAGGATTCGAACCTCCGAAGTCGTCCGACAGCTGATTTACAGTCAGCCCCCTTTGGCCACTTGGGTAACCGCCCATTCTTTTCCCCGAACAGTTGCCTGTTCGTAAGCAGGATTGTTCGAATCAATCCCACTTATTAACCTGCAACTTGAGCCGACGATGGGACTTGAACCCATAACCTACTCATTACAAGTGAGTTGCTCTGCCGTATTGAGCTACGTCGGCAAGTAAATTGTTAAGTTTCAAGCCTAAAGGCGCGTAAGATTATACCAGTACAATGCCAGCAAGGCAAGGATTTTGTGCCGGTCGCAGAGTCTATCAGAAACCAGTATCAGAGTCAAGGATTCTAAATCAGATTCTAGATCAAATTAAACTTTTGACTCCTACTTTCCGCAATTCCCCTTCCTAAAGTATAATCAGAAAGAAAGGGATTGTTAAATATGGAAATTACCTGGTTTGGACACTCATGTTTTATCTTAAACGAACGGGGTTTGGCTACTGTTATCACTGACCCTTATGATGCGCTTGCTACCGGACATTCACCTTTGAGCATTCCAGGAGAGATAGTCACCATCAGCCATAATAAACCCGGACACAATCATGTCGCTGCCGTCAAAGGTGATCCTTTTGTTATTTCCGGTCCTGGTGAGTACGAAATTGGTGGTGTTTTTATCACCGGTCTTCAGACCAATGGTCATACCACCCCGATCGAAATGGATGAGCGCAACACCATGTATGTTTATGATTTTGATGGCATCAAAATTGCTCACCTGGGTGGGATCGATCGCCTTCCTAATCAAAGTGAAGTGGAAGAACTGGGAAACGTTCATATCATGCTGGTTCCTATTGGAGGCAATAGCACCCTGAATGCAGTTCAGGCAGCCGAGATTGTTAATCTAATCGAGCCCAATATTGTGATTCCCATGCATTATATGACCGAAACATCGATCATTAAACTCGAACCACTCAATAAATTCATGAAAGAAATGGGCTTATCCAATTTCGAGCCCCTGAATTCATTCAAAGTCACCGGCCCACGCAATTTACCTGAGGAAACCCAGGTAGTGGTTCTGGAAGCATTGAATTAATATGAGGTGATTATCGTGACGGTAAAACTGATTATGACCTGGGATATCTTGCCTGAACACGAACAGGAATATTTTGAATTTGTCGTGCGTGAATTCATTCCAGGTGTGCAGCGTCTGGGATTGGACTTGCAGGACGCCTGGGCAACCGTCTACGGTGAACACCCCCAGATTCTGGTAGGTGCTACCTTTCCGCCCACCATCCATCCCAATACAATAATGAATTCTCCGGAATGGATCAGTTTGCATAATCAACTCATGGACTACATTGAAAACTACACTCAGAAGCTCGTCAATCCACAGGGTGGATTTCAGTTCTAACCTTTCAATTCATTCATGATCAGCCAACCACTCCTGGAATGGTATGCCATTCATGCCCGCCAATTACCCTGGCGTGATCATCCCGACCCGTACGCCATCTGGATTTCTGAAATTATGTTGCAACAAACACGGGTCGAGACTGTTGTTGATTATTTTACGAATTGGATGCAGACATTTCCTGATATTGTAACTTTAGCCAATTCATCGGAACAGGATGTTCTCCGGCAATGGGAAGGGCTGGGGTATTATTCGCGTGCCCGCAACATTCACAAGACTGCCCGGATTTTGCAAAGTGATTTTGATGGTCAATTGCCAGCCGACCTTCAAACCCTGCAAAAACTTCCTGGCATCGGTCGTTATACCGCAGCAGCCATCACATCCATGGCGTTTGGGATGAATCAAGCAGCCCTGGATGGCAATATTCGCCGTATCCTCTCGCGCATTTTTGATGTATCCTTACCCATCCGCACACCAGCCGCAGAAAAGTTATTCTGGGAGCTGGCAGAAGAAAATCTACCTCCCGGACAGGCAGGCAATTACAATCAGGCATTGATGGATTTGGGAGCCACTATCTGCCTTCCTGGAAAGCCGAAATGCCTGCTTTGTCCACTGCAGCAGCACTGTCTGGCTTTTGAACGCGGTGTGCAGGAACGACGTCCTGTAATCCCGGAAAAGAAACCTGTTCCACATTATATTGTTACTGCAGCCATCCTGGAACATAATCAGCATTTCCTGTTAGCGCAACGCCCGGCCAATGGCCTCCTCGGTGGGTTATGGGAATTTCCCGGTGGAAAACAGGAAGAAAACGAGACATTACCAGAAGCCCTGCAACGCGAGATTATGGAAGAATTGGGGTGTGAAATCTCCGTGGAAGCACATTTTGGTGAGTATCAGCATGCTTATACCCATTTTCGGGTTACGTTGCACGCATTCATTTGTTCATTAATAAAGGGTGAACCACAACCAATCGAAGCATCCCAACTTGCCTGGGTACGAGCAGAGCAACTTTCCGATTATCCGATGGGTAAAATTGATCGTCAGATTGCTGAACAATTGCGAAAAAACGCCGATAAATCATTATAATAAAATTGAATGTATCATCTCAATAAACCGGCGCAAGCGGGTGTTTTTGGGGTGCCTCCGCACCCCAAAAACACCCTGACCGTTCATTATTGAAAGGACAGATGATGAGAGATTTTTCTTTAGATCGTGCGAAAATGGTCCGCGATCAGATCGAGCGTCGCGGCATAAAACATCCCGGGATCCTGGCAGCCATGCGCAAAGTCCCCCGGCATCTTTTCGTGTCCAAGGAATACCAGAGTGAAGCCTATGCGGATCATCCGCTTCCGATTGGCTTTGGTCAGACCATTTCACAACCGTATATCGTTGCTTTGATGACAGAACTTATCCAACCAGACCCCCAGGATTGCGTGCTGGAGATTGGCACGGGTTCCGGATATCAGGCAGCTGTTCTCAGCCAATTAGTCAGACAGGTGCACAGCATCGACCGCCATGCAGATTTGGTGAAAGGGGCACAACGTGTTGCCGAACAACTCAAGCTGACCAATATTCAATTTCATGAGGGGGATGGCAGTTTGGGATTGCCTGAGCACGCTCCATATGATGCCATCCTGATCACGGCAGCAGCCCCACAGGTTCCCAAACCATTGCTAGCCCAACTGAAAGTGGGCGGTAAACTGGTGTTGCCGGTCGGCGAACGCAGTCAACAGAAGCTTGAACGCTGGATCAAAACGACCGAGGAGTCCTATGATCACGATCAAGATATCCCGGTGAGTTTTGTACCTTTATTAGGGGAATACGGCTGGTCTGAATCGGATTGGTAACGATCAGTGTACTTTGAGTACCTTCACCTGCACGTTATCCTCACCCACCATATCTTTCAACCGCCGCATCAATTCAGGACAATAACCGGTTGAATCATTGGGAAACTCCATATCAACCCGTTTGCCATTTTCAAAAATCATCAGGCCAAATTTATCCTTGCCCGGGTAGGATCGCAACAGACCAACCACACGTTTAATGCGCATTAAACCGCGGTCGGATTCATTTAAGTTTGCCCGCAGAATGATTGTCATCATTCTGAATTCATCTTTATTAGGATCCCGTAATTCGAAAACCCTGTCTAATGGAGGTATGACAATCGGAACTCTCTTTGTGGATGGAGGAATCTCAATGCCAGGATCATGATTTAAAATATTGGCTTTTGGCTGAAATAAACGACCTTGCAAGTCATTCGTGTCTGGTTCTTCCTTGATTTCTGGTTTTACTTCCTGAGTGATGTTGGGGGTAATTTCATAGGGGTGGTCATCTTTCTCCGGTAGCGGTAATTCTTCAGAGGATTTTTGCATCACCTGCTCTGCCAGTAGAGGCTCCTCATTTTCTTTTTCTTCGACAAGCTCCGCAACATTTTCAAAATTTTCAAAGAAGGTTGGGTCAAAAAATGGATCCATAGAGTCATCAATTTCTTCCACGTGGATAAACTCATCCATTTCAAACACATCAGTGGGTAGAACTTCCTGTTCTTCCTCCACTGCCTGATCATCGCCACCGAATTCAAATTCATAACGATAACTCAGATCGACAATTTCCATTTCCTCTATTATTTCGTTATTCTGTCCCTGATCCAGGACCGAAGATAACTCATCATTCGATACTGACCGAATGGCATCTGCCAGAATTTTTGGGTCGCCATTCGCATTATCCACTTTGCCATCAATGACGAGGATTCGGTCTGTTTCAATTAAATCCCGATTGGCTTTCCAGACACTGGGGAATACGACAATATCCATGGAACCGAATAAATCATCCAGGGTAACAAAGCCCATATCATTTCCAGATTTGGTCAGGTGCTTGCGAAAACGCGATACCATCCCTGCAACCGTGACACTGCCTTTATTTTTCACACTCCCTAATTGAACCGAGGTATGTGTGGCTCTTTTTCTTAGAAAATCCCGGTAAGGTGTTAAGGGGTGAGCAGACACATACATGCCAATCAATTCTTTTTCCCATTCCAGTAATTCTCTGGGGTTATGCTCCTGCACATCTGGCAATACAATCTCTTCGGATACATTTTCCACCAGACCAAAAATGCTTAATTGGCCACACTCGGCTGCCCTGAAATGACTGCTTGATACTGCAACCAACTGGTCTAAGGCATCCAAAATGGCTCTGCGTTTACCAAAGCGATCCAATGCCCCTACCCTTACCAGGCTTTCCAGCGCTCTTTTACCCACCGCTCTCAAATCCACCATCTGTACAAAATCATTGATTGTGCGGATTTCACCCTTCGCCCTGGCGTCCATGATCACCTGCACAGGGCCCTGCCCAACATTCTTTACGGCGCCCAATCCAAACCGAATCACCGAGTTGCCATCTGGCAGATCTTCAATCGAGAAGTCCCATTCACTGCCAATCAAATCCGGCGGTAAGACTTCAATTCCCAGATCACGACAATCCAGCACATATTGGGCTACTTTCTCGGTTTCGTTCTTGGTAGCCGATAACAGTGCCGTCATGTATTCAATCGCATAATGTTTTTTCAAATAGGCTGTTTTTACTGCGATGACACCATAATCCGCAGCATGACTTTTGTTAAAACCGTAATTGGCAAATTCTTCCCAATCTTTGAAGATTTGTCTGGCGGTTTCCTCATCCATGATACCGCGTGAGACAGCGCCTTTCACAAATTTCTCGTGGTGATAAGGGATTTCTTTTACTTTTTTCTTTGATATAGCGGAACGCAATGCATCCGCTTCTGATGCTGTGTATCCGGCAATCTCCATTGCAGCGAACATGATCTGTTCCTGATAAATGGCAATTCCAAAGGTTTCGTTAAAGATCGGTTCCAGTGCTTCATGCCAGTACTTCACCGGCTCTTCGCCATGCATGCGTTTAATGTAATCCGGAATGAACTGCAGTGGACCTGGCCGGTACAAGGCCACCATGGCGATAATATGCGCCAGGTTCTTCGGTTGCATCTGAACCAGGTAACGGGTCATCCCCGTGCCTTCCAGCTGGAACACACCAGCTGTGTGACCTGTCCCCAGAAATTCAAAAGTTTCCGGATCATCAATCGGAATATTGCCCAGGTTCAGGTCAATCCCATGCCGTTTTTTGATCAGATCACAAGCCCGCGCCATAACCGTCAGGGTAGCCAGACCTAAAAAGTCAACTTTGAGCATGCCCAATGCATCCAGATGAGCCATTTCATATTGCGTTACTGTCTTGACCGGGGTGTCCTCAGAATTGCTGGTTGGACGGTGCAGGGGGACGTATTCATCAATTGCCTGATCCGAAATCACAATACCGGCTGCGTGTGTGCCCACATTGCGAACCACCCCTTCCAAGTGCTGGGCTGTATCGATCAGTTCCTTTAAATACGGCGTACTATCATAGAGCACTCGCAATTCGTTAATTGAAGCCAGCGCATCCTGGATACTGGCTGGCTTGCTGCCAATGGTTGGGATCATTTTGCTGACCTGATCCACCTCGCTCAAGGGGATATCCATTACCCGTCCGACATCACGGATGGCTGCTTTCGCCCCCAGGGTACCAAAGGTGATAATGGCTGCCACTTTATCGTGTCCATATTTATCGGCGCAATACTTGATCAGGTTGGAACGCATATCATCCTGAAAATCCATATCAATATCCGGCATGGATATACGGCTGGGATTCAGGAAGCGTTCAAAAATCAATCCATGTTCAAGGGGTTCCACCAGGGTGATATCCAGTGTGTAAGCCACCATCGACCCGGCTGCTGAACCACGGGCGTTATACCAGATGCCCTGCTGTTTGGCGTACATGCACAGATCCCAAACGATCAAAAAATAGGCATCAAAACCCATATTATGAATAACAGATAATTCATACTCCAGGCGTTGCCGCACGGTGGAATCATTCGCTCTGGGTCCGTAATTGCGTTCCAATCCTTCATTACATAATTTATGCAGATACGTTTCAGCAGTAAAACCTTCCGGAACATCAAATTTTGGTAGGTGATAGCCTTCATTCTTCAGGTCAACATGACACCGTTCGGCGATGGCTAATGTATTTTCGATCGCTCCTGGAATATGACCAAATAACGCCCGCATCTCCGCCGGGGAGCGCAGATAATAACTGTCACCGTTCATCTTCATTCGGGTCGGGTCTTTTAATAACGCCCCGGTCTGAATTGCCAGCAGAATGTCCTGATATTTTGCATCTGCCTGCTCGATATAATGCACATCGTTGGTGGCAACAAATTGGGCATTATAGCGTTTTCCCAAATCCAGCAAGTGTTGGTTCACCTGCCTTAATTCTGTCATTGGATGATCCTGCAGCTCGAGGTAAAACCGGTCGGGCCCGAAAACTTCATAGTACCAATCCAGCATGCCAGATGCTTTCTCTAGATCATTTTCTTTCAAAGCGCGTGGAATCTCCGCAGAAAGACAACCCGAAGTGGCGATCAACCCTTCGGAATGGGCTGCCAGAAAATCATGATCAATTCTGGGGACATAATAAAACCCATCTATCTGAGATGCGCTGGCAATTTTGAGCAGGTTTTTGTAACCCGTTTGATTCTCTGCCAGTAGCAATAAATGCGAACTGCGTTTATCCAGCCTGACTTCTTTATCCGTCATAGAACGGGCTGCCATATAACTCTCCAACCCGATGATCGGTTTTACCCCTTCTGCTTTGGCAGCGTTGAAAAAGTCGATCGAACCAAACATGGTGCCATGATCGGTTATGGCAACAGCCGGCATGCCCATCTCTTTTGCACGTTTTACCAGTTGTTTTACATTGCTGAAACCATCCAGTAATGAATACACTGTATGTACATGCAAATGAGCAAATGACATCCGACCTCCTTGAAAGAATCAAATTTGAAGCAAAACAAAATTACGAAAACCGCAACCGATCATTTTTTTAGAACCAACCACCGGAGCTTGCCTTGTTCTCCCCGTCATTATAGCATGACCAAAAATGATTTTAAGCCCAAAAACCCTTAAAATTTATCAACCATTTTTGGTATCATCTCAATAAATCGGGGCAAGCGGGTGTTTTTGGCGTGCGGACGCACGCCAAAAACACCCTGACCGCTAATTATTGAGATGATACCATTTTTGTTTCTTAAGATAGAAAAAATAAAATTTAAGATATCCAATCTTAAAAAATTGGTTATTTACACAAACTCATTTAATTATGATCTTAGTAAACAATGATTTCCAGTAAAAATACACCTGGTATCTAACCTCAGGAACTCATCAACTCAAGTCCTCAAGAATAAATGACCTGTCAAGGCATATGACCTCGACAGAAACCCATCCCTCAGGTAAACTCAGTGACGGTTTGTCAGTCTATTCTGTCATTAGAGAAAGTTCTATGTTCAATCGTCTATTTCGCGACCGGCGTTTTTATTCTTCCATGCTGAAACTCGCCGTGCCCATCACAATCCAACAATTAATTTCCTCATCCACCAATCTTCTGGATGTATTGATGATTGGTCAACTGGGTGAGACCTCCATTGCTGCCCTTGGTTTATCAAACCAGATATTCTTCTTGCTGACACTCTTTCTTTTTGGAATCTCCAGTGGTTCAGCCATCTTCACCGCCCAATACTGGGGTAAAGGGGATATGGTAAATTTGCGGAAAGTGATGGGTATCGGGCTTACGCTGGCATTTTCCGCTGCATTATTTTATACCCTGATCGCTTTGATCATCCCGGAAACCATTTTGGGTCTTTATACCAAAGATCAGGCTGTCATCGAGATCGGCAGCCAATACCTGCGCATCGTCGGCTTTGGATATATTTTTACCGCCATTACGTTGACATTCATGTCTGTTCTGCGCAGCACACAGAATGTAAGATTACCCATGACGATTACGATCATTGCGCTTTCAACGAATATCTTTCTCAATTATTGTCTCATCTTTGGCAATTTTGGATTTCCAGAATTAGGCGTCCAGGGAGCAGCCCTGGGCACATTGATTGCCCGTGTTTTTGAATTTATCATGATCATCTTTTTCTCTTACCGCTTCAAAACGGCTGCGGCTGCGAAATTGCATGAGCTCAAATACAGTTTTTCTTTTTTTACAAAGGTATTACGTACCTCTATGCCAGCTGCCATTAACGAAGTCGTCTGGTCATTGGGAATCACCACATACTACGCTGTCTACGCCCGTATTGGTACCGATGCTGTAGCGGCTGTGAATATCACCTCTACCATCGAAAACATGTCATTTGTGCTCTTTATTGGGGCGGCCAACGCCTGTGCCATCATGATTGGGAATCAAATCGGAGCAGATAATGAAGAAGCTGCATATGATTATGGACTGCGTTTTTTGGTGATCAGCTTCAGTCTTTCGATTCTATTGGGTATTTTGGTACTCATTCTGCGGCCAGTCATCCTGTCACTCTATAATATTGGACCAGCTGCTTATGATTACGCTTACAAGATTCAATTCATTTATGCTGTAACCATGTGGATTCGTACAACGAATTTAATGTTATTCATCGGGATATTACGTTCAGGCGGGGATACGGGCTATGCACTCAAAGTTGAAATGAGTTCCATCTGGCTGATCGGTGTGCCAGTTGCATTAATTGGAGGATTTGTTCTTCATCTGCCGGTTTATTATGTGTATGCCCTGGTTTTATTGGAAGAAATCGTAAAATTGGTCATTGTTATTCCACGATTCCGTTCAAGAAAATGGATCCATAATTTGACGGGTATCACCGAATAATCTAGAATCAGTTAAAGAGAAATGATGAAAAGATTTCTGGTTTTAACTTTCCTTCTCACCCTGCTACTTTCTGGCTGTGCACAGGTTATTCAAACCCCTCCTGTTGATAGAAAGACACCACTCTATGAATCTGTCGGTGATTATCTCGATCGCACTGCTTCCGAAAAAGCTGCCATTGATATCATTGTCAATCAATACGGTTACGAAGCATCTCAGATTCTTCCTTTAAAAACAACCCGCAAAACCTGGACGGACACCTGCCTGGAGATTGCACCGATCAGTGAGGTCTGTGTTCCCGAAGAAATCCCTGGCTATTTCATGCTGTTCTACGCTGACCATTCAATTTTTGAAGCTCATACCGATCAATCTGCTCAAAAAATCTACGTGCTGAACTATCTGAGTAAATACTCCACCCCCATTGAAGTGGCCATTCAATATCTGGCAAAGCAACTGGATATCCCCTCAAACAAAATCGTTGTGCAGACAAACGAACAGATCGATTGGCCAGATTCATGCCTTGGCGTTGTGTCGGAGGACATCGTATGTGTGCCGGTTCTCACTCCAGGTTTTCTGATTCAATTGGAAGCATTGGGGATAATCTATGAATTTCACGCCGATATCTACGGCAGTCGCTTGATCCCCATTCAATAAAAAAGGCAGCTTTGCAGCCACCTTTTTGATTTTCTATTGAGAACGATCAGCTTACAAATCTGCCTGCCCCCAGGCTTGCATCAACTCATGAAAGAAAATTATCATCTTGCCGTATGATTCGACCGAGATTCGCTCATCAATCCCATGCATCCTGCCTAAATCTTCGGCGGTTAATTGAAAGGGAGAGAAGCGGTATGCAGCATCACTGATGGGCGCATAATAACGGGCATCGGTAGCGCCCATCACCAGATATGGGGCAACTGCAATACCATCAAAAACTTTGCGCACAGTATGTTTCAAAATTAAATAGGATTTCGTATCTGTCGAAGAAACCGGTGAAGCCTCCCAGGCACCATCTGCAACCGGTTCAAATTCGATTTTTTCATCCTTGATAATTCTTCGAACGCGATCACACACTTTGGCAATGCTATCTCCTGGCAACAACCTAAAATTAACAATCGCTTCAGCATTCGCCGGCAAAACATTATCCTTAATTCCCCCATTGACAATGGTCAAAGCTGTACTGGTGCGGATCATGGCATTGGTGTTGTTATTGGCTTCTGCCTGCATCTTTATGATGGGTCTGAAAAACCATAGATTTGAAAAAACAAACTGCATGCCAAAAGAAGCAGCTGACCCTAAATTGCCGATCAAATCCTTTAAGGCTTTCAAGCGAACAGGTTGCGGGTTGGCGTCCAATCGCGCCAGAGCACGAGCCAGTCGGCCGATGGCCATGTCTTTTCCGGGCATAGAGGAATGGCCAGGAGTACCCTCAGCACGCAACTTTAGACTCAAATGACCTTTTTCAGCGGTACCAATTAATGCGACCGGTTCATCTACCCCGGCAATCGTCCCTTCCATGATCGCGCCACCTTCATCCACCATGGCAGCCAGATGAACTCCCCGCCCGTCCAGAAACTCTACAATTTTAGCAGCACCGTATTGGCCCCCCATCTCTTCATCCTGACCAAAGGCAAGGTAAATCGTTCGTTCAGGTTCAAAACCCTGGCTCAGTAGCAATTCCGCAGATTCGAGTGTAGCCATCATTTGCGATTTGATATCAATGCAGCCACGTCCCCAGATAAATCCCTCCGCAATCTCGCCCGAAAATGGCGGATAAGTCCACTTATCCAATGTGGTTGGATCAGCAGGAACAACATCCTGATGGGCTGCAAATAGGATTGGATTGATATCCTTTTGTTTTCCTTCCCAGGTAAATAATAGGCTGGCATCACTGATGATTTCTCGCTTCATCTTTTGATGCACCAAAGGATACATTTCCTCCAATTTTGTGTGCAACTTCCTGAATGGATCAAGATCAAAGGTTTCCCGTTCTGTAGAAATGGTTTCCAATTGAATGACATCAGCCAGGCGTTTTGCAGCTCCATCCACATCCACTTCCACCAATTCGATTTCTTCGATAGGTGGTAAAGGACGCATGGCGCGCGCAGTTCGGATCAGCATAAATGCTCCCAGAAATAACAAAATTACGACAACGATAATTACAGTTTCCATCTTACCTCGAATTCATTTTCATCCTTTCCAGATATTTTTTAATCCTTGTGATCTGAAAAAGAACTGTGGCACTGATTATAGCATGCCTTTGTTTGTGGACATTTGTCATAAAATTAACCGGATTTGCCAGCAACAATCAGACATGATTCAATGATAATTATCTATACATTCAGGAAAATTTCCACTACGCAGGAATAATCCTCCCCATTAATATTAGAAAATGGATCATCAAGAATTAGCTGCTTTGCCCATATTTAATTCATTTAAACCTTACCAGACCCAGTTGATCAAACCTTTTATTGAGTTTTGTTCATTTCCTGCGAATATGGTAATATTCCATCAAGGTGATCGAGCTGATAATTTTTATATTCTGGCAACAGGTGAGATTGCTTTGCACTTTAAACCATACGATGGACCTTCGCTGGTGATGACTAAAATTACATCTGGCGATGTCTTTGGTTGGTCTGCAGCATTAGGGCGTTCCAAATATAGCGCTACAGCTATTGCGGCCAATGATATAAAAGTCATTCGCATGCAAGCCAGCAATCTGCAAAAATTATGTGCAATTGATCCCGAAACTGCTGCTCTCTTTCTCGATCGCCTGGTTGGTGTAATATCTGGAAAATTAAGAGGCTCACATCAGGAGATTCTAAATTTGTTCAGTAACGGGATGAATCTCAACAGTGATTGTAAAAGGAGAATGAACTTAAATGGATCCGAAAACAGAATTTACGCTTGAAGATCAAATGCGCGGTCTGATTGAACAGCTGGACGCCTATATCAGTACATATCATGGTGGGTCAGTTGACTATATTGCTTATCAGGATCGGGTGGTTCAAGTTCGTCTGGGAGGAGCATGCGCCGAATGCCCATTATCCAGTACCACTGTTAAGGGCTGGATTGAAGGAACCTTCAAGCAATTCTTCCCTGAAGAAGTGGATGCAGTAGAACAGGTACTTTAAATTAATTTATTCAAGAAAAACTTCTACGTGTTCCCCGTCTTTTTCGTCAAATACATCCACAATTTTGCCAATGGTGCCTTCACGTATCAATTGCATCAAATCGGATGGATCTAATCCTTGAATTTCGGTTGAAAAACGTGCACCCATTTTCATGCCAGCACTGAGAACACTGACTGGTAATCTTACGTTTACCCTGGCTTTGCCTGTATTGGTATCGGTTACACGCACGCGGAAGAACTTGGCTGCCCGTCCTGGTTCCTCTACCGGTTGACCATCTTTTTCTCGCTTGACCGATTGTTCGATAGAATCCAACAAACGAATACCATCCTCAGCAGAAATGACCCCATCTTGAATCATTTTGAGTATTCGCATTCGTTCTTCTGAACTTACCATGATCAAGCTCCTTAATCGGCACACCCATCTCAGTTTTTATATTTTACCATGCTAGTTCATCAATGTTATAAACTCACACTCCTGATGATTCTTCCCACTTCTTCACTGCCTGACGAATGATTCGTTTTACATCCTCATCCGGAACAGCGTTGATGCCGTCATAATACTCATTTCCCACCCACACGGTCACACCTTTGTTGGGCAATTCTGTCAGGCGAATATTCCTTCCCTTTAGGAGACTGCTCTCCAATAAATCCTGCAACACTTCATCCACCTGTTCCACGATACTTAATTGTCGTTTATGCTTTTCAGCGGTTTTCGTGGGCACAAGGGGAGGGACGACATCCGTTGAATCAACGTCTTTCACTTTAGGAGCAGGTATCGATTCTTTTTTGGTTTCTACACCCAACCAATTTTGCGCTTCTTGCAGGTTTTTTTCCAGACGATTGCGTTGTACAAAGCTCAGTTGGCTGGCATCTTCGATCCACTCATCTCCGAATAAAACAGCAAATTGATCATCCTTGATCGAACGTCCCAGAGTCACCAATCTGGTGTGAGAAATTTCTTTGACTGCCTCTTTTTCAGTCGATATAATCGGATCTTTTGGAATAACTTCTGATAATGGCGTGGTGCGATCCCGTACTTCTGTCTTTTTCGTTGATCTGGAAAAATAAATCACCAGAAAGACGATTAAGCCAGCTAATAATAGCCCGGCAAGCACAAAAAAGACGATCACAATCAGATTAGATTGAATAGCCATACATCAACCTTCCTTTTCTATTGTTCGGAAAGAGCGGAATCCCGGTTGACAAACAGGGCAAAAATGCGTTCCTCGTTGACCAACCACTATCTTTTCAATTAATGTACCACAAATCGGGCACGCCTGTCCACTGCGACCATACACCCGAAATTCATTTTGAAAACTTCCCCCGCGATAGATCCAATCGATGCTGGCACCATTGCGTTCTATTCCTTTTTTTAGCACCTGTTGGATGGCTGATAGTAATTTTAGAGCCTGCTCCCGGGTCAATGCTGCAGAATTACTCAATGGATGGATCCCGGCGATATGTAAAGCCTCATCTGTGTAAATATTTCCCATTCCGGAGATGAATGTCTGATCCATCAATAAAGGTTTTAACTGTCGCTTACGCGTGATCAAGCGCTGATAAAAATCTTCTGCATCGTCAATCTCCAGGGGTTCGGGTCCCAAACGGTGTAGCAATCCATCCAGATCTTTCCGCAACCAGACCCTGCCAAATTTACGTGTATCGTTAAATGCCAGATGGTAGCCATTCTGGAACCAGATCACCAGACGATCATGGGGTAACAAATCAATCGTATCCGCATCCACCCGTAAATCGCCACTCATACGCAAATGAACGATCAAAAAATCATCAGACAAATGAATGACGATGAACTTTCCCCGGCGGCGGACATCTATGACAACTTGATATATTAAACGTTGTAAAAACTCTTCCGGACCTGGTTCAGCCAGCGTCTTCTGCCACAGGACATCTGTCCGATTAATCTTCCAGCCAACAATAGCCGGCGCATTTCGCCCCCCTGAACGTAATGCCCTGCAAATGGTTTCAACTTCCGGTAGCTCTGGCAAGTTCAACCTCTATTCGTTGAACAACTCGCCCACACTGCGGCCTTCATTAGCACGCCGAATAACCTCACCAATCAATTTGGATATGGTCAGGATCCTTAAGCGGCCCGTGAAATGCGCCTCTTTTTCTTTCGAAATCGGAATGGTGTCTGTGGTAATAAACTGCTTGACCGGTAACGCGCCTAATTTCTCTGCTGCGTTGGCAGATAAACTGGGATGCACAAACGAGATGTAAATATCACCAGCACCATTTTCTTTCAGTAAATTGACAGCTTCCACCATCGATCCACCTGTATCCACCTCATCATCCACAATGATCACATCGCGTTCATGGACATTACCGATCAGGTTCAAGGCTTTGGCTTTGGCGTCATTCCCAGCGCGGCGTTTCTCAATAAATGCCATCGGCACATCCAGCGCAGCCGCGTAGTTGCGACCTTTTTTCGCAAATCCCAGATCAGCGGTGACCACCACCGGGTCAATCATATTGGGTCTCAGGGATTTCAGGTAATCGAGTTGTAGTGAGAAGGCCGAGAGCACATCCCCTGGGATCGAGAAGAAGCCCTGAATCTGCCCGGCATGCAAATCCATGGTGATGTAACGGTCTGCGCCGGCTGTTTGAATCATATCCGCCACCAACCGTGCTGTGATGGGCACCCGTGGTTGGTCCTTCTTGTCGGATCGTGCATAGCACAGGTAGGGGATTACGGCGGTAATACGAGCAGCCGAGTCCAATCGCAAAGTCTGGATCAGAATCAATAATTCCATCAGATTGCGGTGAACGGGCGGGGAAGTCGTCTGCATCACATAGCAATCCTGACCACGTACACTGGTGTGCAATTTTACAAACAGATTCTCATTCGGGAATTCAATAATATCACGTTCATTTAAGTTCAAGTGTAAATAATCTGCTATCTTTTGTGCCAAGGTAGGGCAGGCTGTGCCTGCATATAGTTTTATACCCCCGTACATCATTTTTTCATGTCGACCGTGACTGGTATAAGCCATCTTCCTTCACCTTCTCTTGGAATTTACTATCAGAGCATAAAACATGCTAATTCTAGCATCTTACCTCAATACCGAACAGCGGACAATCCTCACCATCTGTCAGGATTTTGCTCGCCATGCAGATCTCTGTATTTCCGAGTTTCATATTTAAGTGTAGACGATAACCGGGAAAATGCAATCATGATTATGAATATTTTAGGCTATCTATTCTCTTCTAAATTAACTTCCATGCAATTTGGATGATTCTTTACATTGGATCACTTGTTATGACAAAAACGATTCACTAACAATTAACTACGGGAAGACATCAATTTCCGATTAATTTGATTCAAAACATAACGTAATCTTAATTTTATTCTTTCTAAATTCGATTTCTTAATGGAATTACGCAACAAATTAATGTCTTCCACCTTTGGAGTCAGTGAACTATAGATCGTTTGTTCATAGATCTCAGTGCCCACCCTCAATGCGTCCTTAACTTGTGGATAATGAACCAATTTTCCCTCAACCAGCTCTAAAAATTCCCGCGGCGTCAAACTGGGTGCTCCGATAACGCCAGCATTAGCCAAATTTATCCTTAATCGCCTGTATGCCAACGCTGCCGGGTGTAAAGCCATCTTCTTTTCCTGTCGTCGGGAGCGGATAAAGCGCACCAAGAGCCTGCCCAACCAGACGACACCGCAAACAATGAGTCCTCCAATAAGAATCTGCAGGTAGATCCAACGCTGGTTCCCTTGCTGTGTTACTGGTATCTCTGGATTCATATCAGCCAAATCAGAATTCAGATATGAATAAGCCGGAACGGATTGCGATGGCGTCGGTTCGAACGGAATCCAGCCATAACCAGGAAAGTACACCTCCACCCAGGCATGCGCCAGATCACCGGTTACTTCAAAATTCCCCTGTTCCGGAACAAACTCACCGGGCGCATATCCGGTGACCAGGCGGGCAGGAATCCCTTCAATGCGCAATAATACCGCCATGGCTGATGCATAATACGTGCAGAAGCCCGAATTCGCTTCGAACAGGAAATAGTCCACCACATCCTGATCTCTGGCAGGTGGTACAGATTCCAGATCATAAGGCACGGACTGCCGTACATAATCCTGAATTTGGATCACCTGCTCGTAGACTGTATTTTGTCCCTCAACCAATCGAGCTGCCAGATTGCGTACCCGCCGGGGAGTGGTTTCTGGTAATTGTAAATATTCTTCTTGAATTGATTTGGGGATTTCACCGGAAGCAGTCTGGAGCATCTCTGAACTCAAATCCGGTACCCAGGAAATTACTTCATAATGCTGCACAAACCCGGTCACAATCTGACTGTCATCATCCACAAGTGATACCAGCCTGACATCCTCATTCAAAGTTTGTACCGGTTCTGCGGCTGAAAATAAACGCCCACCAGCCGCCCGGAAAAGTGTAAAACGTTGGTATAGCGCTTTTCTGCCCTGCTGTGGTGCTTCTTCCAATAGGACATTGCTTTGCTCATCCAGTTCTGCTTCCACCCATCCTGAGCCAGTATATGTACTGTAGATTGCCATCCGCCAGGGGCGTGGTGTCACATCCCCCGTTCGTACCCACATCACAGTACCCTCCATCCGTGGTAGTGGATCACCCACCCGGGATAAATCCAATGGCTGTAAGAGCAGGAGCTGTTCGTCCCGCGTCTCAGGTGGTCGATAAACATATCCCCCCAAACCTGCATCCTTTTCAGGAGATGATTTGGGGGTTGTCATCTCTTCCACCCAATTCCGGATTTCCCGCCAGCCTTCCTGCGTTGTGAATGTGGGAGCAAGATTGGCGGCAAACAACACCACAATGCTGATCACAATCATTGCCACATACCAATCAATCCACAACTGCTCCGGAAAATCGATCCTTCGCCAATGCCAGTTTTTCTGTTTTTGAGAATAATGACCATGGGTTATGAGTACAATTCCCAGAAATAATGCTGCCAGCAGGATAAAAACATCTTTGCGATCGTTCTGTAAAACAAATGCAATGGAACCCATTAAAGGGAGTAAGGCTATCCAATAACTCTTTCGACTATTCAGGCATGTCACCAGCCATGAGGTAGATACCCACACCATTGCAATCAGAACCATGGTCCAGAACCCTTCATCATAAATAATCTTTTGGGTTTGAATGGATTGCAGCCAGCTGTTTGCCCGTTCCAGAAACAGAAAGATTTGCCAGTTCGTAATTTCAAGCCAGTCGTATACCTGCATCCCATTTACACCGGGAACAATTTTTCCGACATATTGAATACCAAAGCTGAGAGCCATCAAAAAGCTATAAACAACACCCCATGCCATCCGCCAGCGTGTTTTACTTAATAACCAGCCATTGATAACCGCCATTAAAGAGACAAAAAATAATGGTGGTGGAACCCGAACCCAATCGGACTCACCCAGGGTGTATGCCAGTAGAAGCAAAAGGACAGCTGCGATCAATATACCCAACCAGTTGATCTTTTTTATCCATCGGGAAATTGAAATTTTTCCGATTGGCACTGGGATCGAATCTACACCCATTTCCCAACCTCAATAGCTTCTAAATCTTCTGCCAGACGAGGTCGATTTCTAACCACAACCTTTCCAGTCCCCAGGGTCAGATATTCCCAGCGTCGCAAAATCCCCATACCTCCCAGTTGAGGTTGGATATCACCTCGCTGAACAATGCGGGTGCTGATACCCATCGCCGCCGCCTGCTCTTGCGCCGCTGTTGGGTTTCCTTCCATGCCAAAACTGGTGGGATCCAGAAGAAAAGCCCAGGCTTCTCTTTCAGCAAAGCGGTGCGTGATCTGTGCCAGACTGAACATCCAGTCGCTTTGCATGGAGGGGGTCACGACAATAACAAGGTCTCTGGCTGAGATAAAATTTCTGATTGATGCCAATGTCTCTGCCAGATTGACTGGTTGGGTGGTATGTAAGGGCGCTAATTCTGCCAGGATGGTCCACAGAAAAGCAGGTCCCCGTTGGGGCAATACAATACCGGGCGGATCGACGCCTGCAAATAATCCCACTGCCCTGTGCTCATGAATCAATTGAGATGCCAGTGCTGACAACAACAAAATCATCGTTTCCTCACTGGAATCCTGCCAATCCTCGGATTGATTTTTTGTATGCACGTCTGGATCCAGATCCGGTATCAGCCAGATACGCGAGGCAGCTTCAGGGTCGAAAACTTTGACATACGGATTTTGATGGCGCGCGGTCGTTCGCCAGTGAATTCTGCGCAGCGGATCACCCGGTTGGTATGGGCGTGTCTGTGACACCTGTACACTATCCGACACCCATGGCTGATTTAACGGGCGGGTATCACCCACCTGCTTACCCCTGGGTAGGAATTCATCCGGTAGAACAGCCAGGGGCGGATACACCACCATTTTTTGTGCTTTTGCATAACAGCGCCGCACGGCAAATAACCCAAAAGGATCGCCACTTACCCATTCCCAGGGACCCAATGAGAACACCCCACGTTGTTTACAGATCAGATTGACACGCCATTCGGCTTTGCTGCTGGCATCCAGTGCCCGGATGACACCAATCGAATACACCGGGAAATCACTGTGATCTTTAATCCCAATCCACAGCGCGGGCAGCCAGCCTGTGTTTTGCACACAGATGTTTTCTTCCAGCTCATCGCCCACCTGCATGGCTGCATAACGCAATTTCCGGGTGGCATGTACATGACCAGCCAGTGATCGTACCCATCCATATCCACTGGCAGTAATTCCTAGCAAGGTTACCAGGCAGATAACCACTACTTTAATCGGCATGAAAATGTACAGAATAACCAATCCGATGAGAATAACAAGAATCACCGGCTGTTGCAGGCGAATCTCTACCTCTCCATCCTCAATGGTTTGCTGCCAGAAACGATGTGGAGGTTTCCTCAGTTGCTGTACCCAGCGCCAACCAGACACAAGTTTATGATTCACAATTTAATAATACAATATCTGGTGGGTTTTTTTAATGACCGCACAATTAAAACAAAAACAGCATGAATTAAGATTCATGCTGTTTGAAAAGTTCATTTTTAGTTGCTTCAATCTTACGGTTGCAGTCGATTCGGGCCGCGGAAGAGATAGACCGTCTCGCGGATATTCGAGAGCTTCATCATAACCATCAGCAAACGCGACAAGCCCATGCCATAACCACCATGCGGAGGACAGCCATAGCGGAAGAAGTCGAGGTAGAACTGGATCGGGTCAGCAGTCAGCCCTTTTTCTTTGGCCTGTTCCAGCAGGATATCGTAGCGATGTTCGCGTTGGGCTCCGGTGGTGATTTCGAGACCATTCGCCAACAGGTCAAAGCTGCGCGTCAGATTGTCACCCTTTTTCATATGATAAAAGGGACGCACGGCAAACGGCCATTCGGTGATGTACACAAAATCGCTACCGGTTTTTTGCTTGATGTAATCCCCCAGAGCGCGTTCAGCACCAGGATCTAAATCGTTCTTTTTCTCAGGGGGTAGCTGATAGCCAACCTCTTTGAGAATCTGATGTGCTTCTGCCATGGTCACACGCGGGAATGGCACCTGCGGCACTTCGATCTCCAGGCCGAACACTTCTTTGATCGCATCACCATGCGCATCTTTGACCCGTTGATAGGCGTACTGCAGCATGCGTTCCTGATTTGACATGACATCATCTTCATCTTCAATCCACGAGATTTCCAGATCAATGCTGGTGAATTCGGTCATGTGACGCGAGGTGAAGGAAGGATCCGCCCGGAACACCGGCCCAATTTCAAACACACCTTCGAAGCCAGCAGCCATAGCCATCTGTTTGTAGAATTGGGGAGATTGTGCCAGGTAAGCCTTGGTCTCAAAGTAATCAAGTTCGAATAACTCCGCACCGGATTCACTCGGGCTACCCATTAATTTGGGGGAATGCATTTCAATATATCCGCGTTCCACCCAATATTCGCGCAGTGCCATTTCCATGGTGGTCTGCGCCTGAAAAAGCAACAGATTTTCAGTGCGGCGCAAGTCCATAAAACGCCAATCCAGGCGATAATCCAAAGCGGGTAAATTGTCTTTTTCACCAAAGGGTTCGAAGGGCAAAGGAGATTCTGCCAGGTTTTCCACCGCCAGTGATTCGAGTTGAATTTCCAATCCACCCAGTTTTACCTGAGGATTATCACTGACTTTGCCGGTTACGCGCAAAGCAGATTCAGTGGTCAGGGAGGAAATCAATTCTGCTAATTTCTCGTCATTTGGTTTCCAGTGCGTGATCTGCACCATCCCGGTTTTATCGCGTAAGACGATAAACTGAATTTTCTTCTGATCGCGTAATACATGCAGCCAACCCTTTATCATGACGGTCTGGTCAAGATGTGCTCTCAAATCTCCAATGGGTGTTCGTTCCATATTGATCTCCTTCGACTTCTTACTTCAGGTTTCCAACTCTGCACTAGATTTTGGAGGACCTGAGATTCTCATTTTTATTTTTTCAAATATCCCCAAAGTATATCTTAATGACTGCTTTCGGGCAAAAGGAATTTTCTTAGCTGACAGCTGACTGCTCACAGCTAACAGCAACAGATGGTAATGCTTTGTGAGCGGTCAGCGGTGAGCTGTGAGCATCCCTTAACAGCTCAAACACTCAACAGCTTAAAAGCCGCGCTTTGCGGCGATAGTTTCCGCTCCAACATCTCCCCCAACACAGCCTCAATCCTGCTCTGTTCCACTTTCTTGCGCCACTCAGCGGCGAAAGCTGCCATCAATAACTCATTTAGTTCTTCCTGCAAACGAGCTGCATCGCGTAATTGCCATTGGTTGTGCGTACGTAAGAATACTGCATGCTTTCCAATCGCCTCGACCACCTTCTCGATTCCGACACCCTTGGTCGAGACTGTTTTCAGTACCGGTGGCGTCCAATGCTCATTTTCGGATTCATTTGCAATCTGATCCAACTTGACCGGTGCAAAAGCCAGTTCCTTGTGGTGAAAACGATCAACGGCTGCCATCTGTCCCGGTCTGGCAAACTCCAGGCTGGCACTCAACGCCCGTAAAGTGTTATCCGCCAATGGATGATCGGCTTTGTTCACCACCAGGATATCGGCAATTTCCAGAATCCCGGCTTTGATGGCCTGGATATCATCCCCCATCCCCGGCGCTTCCACCACAATCGTCGTGTGCGCCAGCCGGGCGATATCCACTTCCGATTGCCCGGCACCCACTGTCTCAATCAGAATCAGATCAAATCCAGCCGCATCCAGCACCCTGACCAGGGCAGAGGTCGTGCGCGCGATTCCCCCCAGATGTCCACGAGAGGCCATCGAACGAATGAACACGCCGGGGTCATCGGCTATATCGCGCATGCGAATGCGATCACCCAGGATGGCTCCACCAGTGAAGGGACTGGATGGATCCACGGCTACAATGGCCACTTTTTTGGCTTCACCCTCTTCCGGATTTCTTAATAAACGTGTTATCTGGTTCACCAGCGAGGATTTTCCCGCTCCCGGTGATCCGGTCACCCCCACCAGATGCGCCTTGCCACTGGACGGAAAGAGCGCATCCAATGCTTCTCTTCCAGCGGGGCTATCATTCTCCACTTCGGTCAATGCGCGTGCCAATGCCCGCCGATCCCCAGCCAGCACTGCCTGCACATCCACCGTGCCGCGCATATTTAATCCTCAGCCTGCGCTGGAACCAGCCTTCGTATGGCGTCAATCACCTGTTGGGTGGTTGTTCCTGGCCCATAAACCCCTTTAACCCCCATTTCCTGCAATGCAGGCCCATCTTCTTCAGGGATAATCCCCCCCACAAATACCGCCACATCGCCTAACCCGGCTTCCTTCAGGCTATCCATCACGCGTGGAACCAGCGTCATATGCGCTCCCGACAGGATGGAGAGACCGACCACATCCACATCTTCCTGTAAGGCGGCGGTGGTGATCATCTGAGGTGTCTGGCGTAAGCCGGTATAAATTACCTCCATACCGGCATCGCGCAAGGCTCTGGCGATCAATTTTGCGCCGCGATCATGTCCATCCAACCCGGGTTTAGCGATTAATACTCGTATTTTTCGTTCCATGCAGAAGTCTCCTGCCAATTTTCAAATTCTACTTCTATTATACCTGTTCAGGAATCGCAGGCAGCGGGATTTTGTTCCGCATTTATACGACCATTTAGCACCAAATGGCTTAACGTTTCAATCAATTTATCCGATTTCCTTTGATGCGTTTTTCACCAGCCAGCTACCACCAAAGCTGAAAAACAGCATTCCGGCTAAAGCCAACCAACCCATCCAATCACCCAGGCGGGTTGTGATGGTACCTTTCCCGTTACCCATCTGTACATCGGCCACCAGGGTCGCTTCACCACCTTCCGGAAATGCAGCCAATGAGACGATGCGGCCGAATGGGTCAATGATCGCCGAGTCAAATCCGCCATCCGCTTTGACCATCGCGATCCGGTTTTCCACAGCCCGAAAAACCACATGCGTATAGTGTTTCTCAGCGATACTGCCCCAGTCGTTGGAAGGCACCCCCACCAACTGGACACCCTGACGGGCAAGTTTTCGGGCTGTGTCGGTATAATCCAGGTCATAACAGATGATGGTGCCCAGCACGCCCAGATCGGTTTCATACACCGGGTATGTACCCCTTGTCAGGCTGGTTTCACCCCCAAACACCACCGGATGATCTTTGCCGAACACACCCAGAAATTCACCCTGCGGGTTGATCACAGTGGCCTCATTGCGGAAACCTTCCTCAAGGATAACCAGATATCCCGTTGCCAGATGCGAATTTGTCTCCTGCGCCAAGCCTGCCAGATTGAGCTGATCCTCCACCTGGGGATCCCACAGGAACGCTCCCTCAGGCCAGACGATAAATTCAGCACCTTGCGCTGCTGCATCGCGTGTTTGTGCAATCATACGATCATGCAATTGCGCCACCAGTTCATCCTGCCCCATATTGGCGTTGACCACCGGGGAAAGGCTGGGCTGGATGGCAGCTACTGTACGAGTATCTGTATCCAGTGGCAAATTGAACAGAATGATGCTGAGCACAACCCAAAGCATAGTGACGATTGCGCCAACCCATTTCCATCGCTTCAAAATTGCCATATTTATAACAGCAACATCCTCAGCCAATTTCCAGCGCCTGTCCATCCAGCTCATCAGCCACAAGGTCAGTACATGGTTGACCAGCATTACTAACATGCCCATGCCAATGATGCCAAAAATGCTGACCGGTTGGATCAACCACAGTTGTCGGTAAAATGGATACGCAATAAAAGCCCAGGTTCCTGCTATCGGAATGAACAAACGGATCATCTCGGTACCCCCCCAGGAACTGATGCCACTGATCACAAACCAGCGATATCCGGTTTTGTTGTGGAATTTTCGCAAACCATTGTCAGCCAAAAAACTGATTCCCCCACCAATGAGCGGTAACCAGACCATAAAAGTGCCAATCGGTGCAAATACCGGACCCAGGTAGCCCTGCAACCAGACAGCGATGCCAACAGCAGTCGCCAGGGATGAGAGTTTGGGGGGCATAATGCGGTATTGCGCAATCAGCACCGGGATGTATCCGATCAATGCCAATGGCCAGATTTCATATGGTGGAAACGCCAGCACAAATGCCATACCACCCAGGGAAGCCAATGCCAGACCAATCACCACCCGCAACGGATTAGATAGTTGTATATTTTTCATTCGACACCTCATGCTTGAATTGTTGGCAAGTGATACTCGCCCTGTTTAATTGTGTTGATGGCTGTTTCGAGCCATTTCACCTGTGCTATTGCCTGTGAAACCCCATAATCAATCGTCAGCATCCAGAAAAATTTATCACGGGGATCATCATCCTGCATATCCTGCTTGGTTTCATCCGGAATGGAGGTAAATCCGATTAACTTTTTGCGCTGAAGGTTTAATTGGTGTTCCAGGAGCGCGATCACCTGAGCATCCTCCATCCTGCCCCCAAAGAAAATTTGAATCAACCAGGCTAAGCGCACTTCGCTGGCAGATTGAGGTTCATTCAACCAGCGAAATAATTCCTGCCTGCCCGAATTCGTCAGGTGGTAAACCTTTCGGGGTGGGCGTGGATCCTGAGAAATTGTTTCCACCGTCAGCCAGTCTTCCTTTTCCATTCTGGCCAGGGTTTTATATATCTGGCTTTGCACCGCCGGCCAGAAATGCGACACCGAAATATCGACGATTTTTTTAATATCGTAACCACTCATCGGCTCATAATTGAGAAACCCTAAAATTGCGTGTTCAAGCGACATACTATGCCATCCTTTGTATATATCATCAGTGATATATTACTATAGTGTTATATTTATGTCAATACTTTTTTAAATAAAAAAACCGGCATCTACTGCCAGTTTTTTTTCTTCTCCCTTATCAGGATCAGGCAAGGGTTTTTTCTTTTTCTGCAATCAACTGCTCACTGACCTCCCATAAGCGTAAGGCAAGATCATCATCCTGGGCTGCATTGGATGGTTGCACAATCTTTGAGTTATGAAAATAAGCACCACTTACGCCTGCCACCTCGGGCGAAGAAGCCAGATAAATACTGGTTTGCGCACCTTTCTCCGGGGTGATTGCCCTTTTCTGGGACCATTTAACAAAAAGCGGCCATAGTCCTTTTCCATTGTGACCAAAATTGGTAGCTACAAATCCGGGATGCAGTACATTTGCTGTCACCCGTGTGCCTTCTAATCGTCGGCTTAATTCGCGCGTAAACAGAATATTCATCAGTTTGGAAGTTCCATAAGCTGTCCAGCCCAAATAAATACCTTTAGAATTCAGGTTATCAAACTTTATTTTTCCCATGGGGTGCGCACCAGAGGAAACGTTCACGATGCGGGCTGGTGCACTGGATTTGATCATGTCCAACAGCAAATGCGTCAGATAGAAATAACCGAGGTGATTGAGCGCGAAGGTCATTTCAAAACCATCCACACTCACCTCGCGTCGATTAAAATAAGCCCCAGCATTATTCACCAACACATCCAGGCGTTCATACTTTGACCTGAACTCCTCTGCCAGCCGGCGAATATCCGCCAGCGATGACAGATCCGCGACCAACCCATCCACGGCACCCCCTGAAGGGTTTTGCACTTTAATTTCAGCGATCACATCTGCCGTCTTGTGTGGGTTGCGACCCACAATCACCACGTGCGCCCATCTGCTGCAGCGCCCGGGCAGTCTGCTTGCCAATGCCCGCAGTCGCGCCGGTTACCATCACGAGTTTGTTGTGCATATTATTTGATGTCATTGTTGCTCCTGTTTGTTTTCGATTTCAGATCATATTATACCGGAAGTGGATGGGTGTGTATAAAGTTTGTATGGGGTTGAAGACAGTCTGAACTATGATTTTTGTGATTTCATGATGGGCTATGATAGATATTTAAGTTCGTATTCATAATTTTTACGATTGAGAAAAAATCATAGTCCATCAT
>PHBY01000009.1 GCA_002840735.1 Chloroflexi bacterium HGW-Chloroflexi-2 | reverse complement strand
TAATGGAAATGAGCTCTTGTTAGAGCCAGTGGTTCCTGCATCCGCCAAATCCATTATTGATAAGCTTAGTTCAGGGCACTAAAGTGGGAAACTCAGGTATTATTATTGACGATTGAATTAGCGGAGGGAATATTTTAAAACAGTTGAATATTTTATAAGGTCAGGGTATCACAAAAAAAGTCTGGCTTTACATAACACTTCCAAACTTATTGGATTCTACCCTGAATTTCATTTATAATTATCCTAGAATTGCGCGGATAATTGTCACAAACACATTACCTCTTCCGGAACGCGCAAAACATTGTGCCAAAATTGAACAGGTTTCAATTGCTCCACCTCTATCGGAAATCATTCGAAGAATTTATCACGATGAAAGCATCTTAAATCAATTAGTATTATCCTGATTATTTTCCAATTAGAAAGGTAAATCCTATGGTGTCAATATTCGCAGATACAACTTCCAGCATTCCTGTTGAACAAGCAAAAGCTCTTGGAATTGAGTACTTCCCCCAGATCATCATATTTGGAGACGAATCGTTTCGAGATGATTATGAAATTGATTCAAGTACATTTCTAAAGAAACTTGTCGCATCATCGACTTTACCAAAAACTGCAGCACCTCCACCAAGTTTATATAATCCAATTTTTGAAAAACATCTATCTAAGGGAGATTCCATTATTGTCCTGACACCGTCTTTAAAACTAAGCGGTACCTTTAGAAGCGCAGAAGTTGCTGCCCAGGAATTCCCTGATGCAGACATAAAAGTAATCGATACGTTAGCCATAGGAGCATCTTTGGCGACCATTGTGAAAGTAGCAAACAAATATGCTCAGGAAGGTTTTTCAAGTCAGGAAATCATTTCCAAAGTTGAGGATTTAAAAAACAGAGAAAGAAATCTATCTGTTGTTGATACGCTCGAATATTTATATAAAGGCGGGAGAATTGGTGGAGCAAAAATGCTGTTTGGAAGTCTCCTCCAGGTTAAACCACTCCTAAGTATAAAAAACGGTCAGGTTGAACCAGTTGACAGTCAACGTACTTCCAAAAAAGCGCTTGCAAGATTAAAGGAATTAGTCGTTTCCGAATGCAAAGAAAAAGGCTTCTCAATGTTCAGTATCCAACATGGAGCCGCTGAAAAAGAAGCAAAAACGCTTGCAGAGGATTTCAAGCAGCTACTTGGAATCGACACGATCGAAATTTATGAACTTCCACCAGCGTTTTTAACACATTCAGGTCCTGGTGTTCTAGGAGTTAGTTATTTTGTTGATTGAAATTAATTTTTAAGCATTGACCTTTATTTGATGCTCACTGACTTAATCCTTTACATTGATAATTCAATTATCCCAATAAACAAACCATCAGGATTACGAACAATTCCCGATGGTTATGATAAAAATAAAGAAAATTTACAAACTTTTCTTAAATTTGAATTTCCAGAATTAATGACAGTTCATCGACTTGATAAAAAGACCAGCGGTGTGATCTTATTCGCCAGAAACAAGGAAGCACATCGTAATCTTAATCATCAATTTGAAAATAGATTAATTCGAAAGAAATATTGGGTTATATCCCATAATATTCCTGATTGGGAAACTTATACAGCCAGATTTCCCCTCTTGATAAATGGAGATCGAAAACACCGAACTATCATAAGTCAATCCGGAAAGGCATCCGAAACTCACTTCATCAGGCATCATTTCGATCAGCAAAAATGTTTATCTGTTTTGGAAGCAATTCCACATACTGGCTATACGCATCAAATTCGAGCGCACTTATCTTTTCTCGGTTTTCCAATTCTTGGTGATCTTCTTTATACAAAAGATCTTTCTTCATTTCAACACAAATTAAATGATTCCGTAAATAGGATGATGCTACATGCTACTGCCATCGAATTTCTTCATCCAGAGACAGACCAGAAAATTCTTATAAATACAGATGTCCCTTTTTCGATAGATAATATTTAAGAAAAGACGGAGAAGTTTTAAACCTTCTCCGCCTAACAAACGAAAAACTAATAAATATTATTCTAAAGTTTGTTTGATTTCAACAGGTTTTTTGCTCTGCAAAAATGCCCAGACAACTATTGCAAAGAGGACGACAACGACAATCCAACCTACTACGCCAAGTTCCTGATACTTAACGATCACAGGTGCTGCCAATAAACTGACCAGGTTCACAACCTTGATCATTGGGTTGAGAGCAGGACCAGCGGTATCCTTTAACGGATCTCCAACTGTATCTCCCACTACGCCGGCTTTATGTCGTTCAGATCCCTTACCTGTGTTGGCTTGGAGATTACGTGGTTCATCTTCAATTGATTTTTTTGCGTTATCCCATGCTCCACCGGTATTTGATAGGAACACTGCTAATAATTGGCCACTTAGAATTACACCAGCCAAAAATCCTCCCAAAGCCTCGACTTGAAGAACCATTCCCACAATCAAAGGAATGATGACCGCTAATAAAGCGATTGGGACTAATTCTTTTTGCGCAGATTCAGTTGAAATTCCAACTACCTTGGCATAATCAGGTTTCACTGTACCTTCTATTACACCAGGAATTCTAAATTGCCGGCGAACTTCATCCACCACCTGACCCGCAGCTCGACTGACAGCCCGAATGTTAAGTGCACTGAATAACCACGGCAAAGCCCCACCAATTAACAATCCTACAAAAACATTGGTTTCTGAAATCCGAATTGAATCAATCACTGGTACATTTAATTGAACCTGGACACGTCCAACATCAATCATGTAAGAGGCAAAGAGGCTTACTGCCGCGATCACTGCCGATGCAATGGCTATACCTTTCGTAATTGCTTTGGTCGTGTTACCGACTGCATCAAGATCAGCCATAATCTGCCGTGCTTCCTTTGTCTCCTTATCTTCCATACCATGCCAGGCCATTTCTCCAATACCATTGGCATTATCGGAAATAGGTCCAAAAGAATCCATGGCTACATTGTTACCGGTGTGACTGAGCATACCAATACCAATCATTGAGACTGCATACATTACGTAGATGGGAGCCTCTGCATTGAACAACAACAAAGCAAAAATGAAGCTGATCGAAATCACAATCAATGCCCACACACTTGATTCCATACCAACGGCCAACCCAGATAGAATAAGTGTTGCGCTACCAGTATCAGCAGATTTCACAATTTCTTTTACTGGTGGTTTCTTTGTTGAAGTAAAATATGAAGTGAGAGGATTAAACGCAACGGCCAATCCCACACCAATGGTCGTAAGCATTCCTAATCGCCAATCACCAGCGTAAGCAATCGCGACAACGAATGACCACAAAATAGTATTGAAACTTGAAACTTCATAGGATCGGAACATGGCTTCTTCCGAGTCATGAGCTCGTAAGAATTTAATCGGAAATTTCATCCAAATAGGAACTGCGAAGGTTCCCATAATAGAGCTAACAACACCAATAGCTCGAATGATGAGTGGATATACAATCCATTTCATATCACCAGTCAGTGAAACAAGCACAATACCCAATATCAATGAAGAGACAATAGTAACTTCGTAACTCTCAAAAATATCAGCCGCCATACCTGCACAATCACCAACATTGTCTCCAACCAGGTCAGCAATAACTGCTGCATTTCTTGGATCATCTTCAGGTATATCCTGCTCAACTTTTCCTACCAGATCCGCCCCGACATCCGCTGCCTTGGTGTAAATACCACCACCAACTCGCATAAACAATGCAACCAGAGTTCCACCAAAACCAAATCCCAATAATGCATCCGGTGCTGCTTTACCAAAAATCATGAATATAATTGTGCCGCCCAAAAGGCCGAGACCATCGGTAAGCATTCCAGTAAATGTTCCGGAATAATAAGCAATCGAAAGAGAATCATTCAGGCTTGTCCTGGCTGCAGATGCTGCTCTGACAGAGGCCTGGATCGCCATTCTCATTCCCATTTGACCGACGAGAATGGAGAAGGTTGCTCCAATAATAAAGGCTATCGATCTGCCTATAGCGATGATCATTCTGACATTTTGACCGGCAAACTCCTCTTGAGCTTCTAGACTTGGCGGAACTACGTAAACGCTGAAAAACAAAACAACTGTCAAAATTACGATGGAAGCAATAATTGTCCGCAATTGCCTTGATAGATAACTTTCTGCACCAATGCGAATTGCATTCCAGACTTCCTGCATTTTCTCAGTTCCCTTATCTTTTTTCAAGACATGTTTCCTGAGTAAAAATGCATACACAAGGCTTATTATTGCAACAACTATAATTCCAAGCATTGAGATTTGTTCGAAAGAGTTAAATCCATGCCTAGCAAGACCAAAAATATTCATTTTTCCTCCTCAGAGTAGATAAAATTGGATAGTACAAGATATTCAGTTTGTTGAACTCAGCCCCAAAAGATTATTTTAGTCCGAATAATAAATGTGTCAAATAAAATTTCGCACAAATCCTACTAATTTTCCATAATTTATACAAATTATTTTTTATTATTAAATTCTTAAAATTTTCTAATCAAATTAATGAGATAATTCACAAATTCGTTATTGACTTCGTATTTCATTTGTTGTAATATCTAACTTGCTAATTTTATTAGAACTTTAGACGAGCGGACAATTCCGCTCGTTTATTTGCACAGTCATTTTTCCATAGCTTTTGCTATTGAATTTTAGAATGAAAAAGTGTATGCTGAAGAGTGCAAACTTAATATTTGATGATATGGACCTATGGTCTTTAGTAATTAATTACCTCAAGGGATTAGTTTAAAGTATGGATAATTTCCTAAATGTTGTAGATGATGATAATGAAGAATTAAATGAATATCCGGCAATTGCCAGATTGATTGAACTTGGCAGACAAAAATCTTATGTAACCATTGATGATATTCTTCATTTTTTCCCTGAGGCTGAACAAGATGTTGATCAATTAGAAGAAGCCTTTGCTGCTCTAATGAGTGCAGGTATTCCGTATGTTGAAGATGAAACACCATTAGATGGCCCCGCTGAAGATGATTTAGAACTTGACGTGGACGAGAAAGAACTCGATGAGGACGAAGAAGCTGGAAAACTTGTTTTTGATGACCTTGAAAACATAGATACAGACGATACAATTGGTCTTTACCTTAAAGAAGTTAGTAGAGTTCCTTTATTAACTGCCGAAGAAGAAGTTGAATTAGCACAGAGAATTGAACGAGGAAGAATTGCTCGGGAAGAATTAGCAAAAGGGAGTTCTACTGATCATCGAAGATTTGAATTACGAAAGTTAATTGAAGATGGTTGGGATGGACGCGAACACTTAATTACAGCAAATTCCCGCCTGGTTATCAGTGTTGCAAAAAAATATATGGGACGTGGCGTACCTTTTTTGGATTTAATTCAGGAAGGTAACATAGGGCTTATTCGAGCGACTAAGAAATTTGATTATCGTCGAGGACATAAATTTTCAACTTATGCTACCTGGTGGATCCGTCAGGCAGTCACACGAGCTATTGCAGACCAGGGCAGAACTATTCGTGTTCCTGTCCACATGGGAGATCAGATCAACAAATTATTGCGGATCCAGCACCAATTAACACAAAGATTAGGAAGAGAACCCAGTGTGGAAGAGTTAGCTGAAGCTTTGGATGTTCCGCCAAAAAAAGTGGAAAATATGATACAGGTTGCTCGTAGACCCCTATCTTTGGAAACTCCGACTGATGATGAAGAAGACTCAGTTCTGGGAGATTTTATTGAAGATGACGAAGCACCACCTCCAGACGATACCGCAACATATAATTTATTGCGCCAACATCTTGAAGAAGTTCTAAATGGGCTTCCACCGAGAGAGGTTCGAATTCTTCAATTACGTTATGGACTTTTAGATGGTCAAGCGTACACATTAGAAGAAGTTGGACGCAAAATGGGTGTAACGAGAGAAAGAGTACGACAAATTGAAGCCCAGGCATTAAGCAGATTACGCCATCCAGTAATTCGAAGAAAACTAAGAGACTACCTGGGAGATTAATCTTCCTCTCTTTTCAGTTTTTTTATTCTTCATCTTGTTAATTTTCGATTTGTAATGTACTTGCGAAATTAATTAAGATGTTGCATACTATTTCTGGGAGGTACTTATGGCAAATATTTCATTAAGAGAATACATCCGGAAAATTGAAAATCTGATAGATAATGGACAAATCGATCAGGCTATTGGGCATTGTAAACATATTCTTCAAATGTACCCAAAACATATTGATAGTTACCGATTGTTAGGAAAAGCATTACTTGAAAAGCAGAAATACGGCGACGCTTCAGATATTTTCCAAAGAGTACTATCTTCCGTACCAGATGATTTTATCTCCCACATTGGAATGTCCATTATCCGTGAAGATGAAAATAACCTCGATGCTGCTATTTGGCATATGGAACGAGCTTTTGAAGTCCAACCTTCCAATAAAGCAGTTCAGGATGAATTACGCAGATTGTATACCAATCGTGATGGCATAGCCCCACCAAAAATTAGATTGACCAGAGGAGCACTTGTCAGAATGTACACACGTGGTGAATTATACAATCAGGCAATTGCAGAGATTTGGGCAGCCTTATCTGAGGACCCCAATCGTGTTGATCTTGAAGTTGTCTTGGCTCGTATTTATTTTCTATTAGGACAAAAAGTAGAAGCCACTGAGACCTGCAGTAAATTAATTAGTAAATTGCCCTATTGTTATGAGGCAAATAAAATTCTGACTGAAATTCTGCCTGGTACTACAAGAGAAGAAGACCAAAAAATTTTTCGCCAAAGAGTAATAGATATGGATCCATATTTTCAATATATTAATGAAAAGACGTTAGCTACTGCCGATGTCCCCGATTCACATATCATGTTGGATTTATTAGATTGGGATCCAGGTGTAATTATTGATGACCAGCCAGACTGGGCACAATCAATAGGGTTTGCCCTGGATCATGAAAATTCCACTGACGAGGATTTATCGAACTGGTTTGATGACACTGTTAGTCAACCAAAAGAAACGATAGATGCAGAAAGTGAAGTTGTAACTGAGCCCCTCCCCACAGAGGAAAACCCGAAAGATGTTGTCAACCCGGATCAAGCTCAAGACGAAATGAGTGAAATTACATTTCCGTCTGAACCTAACGAAAAAGACAAGGATATTCCTGAATGGATCAAGGACGCTGGATGGAATATTTCAAACGAGGAAGATGAGAACCTCGAAAAAGGCTTTACCATCCCGCCAATACTTCCTGTAGAAGACGTGATTTCGAGCAGCAAAGGTGACAACTTTCTTGAAGATCGTGGTGAATATGAGGAAGTTGAAGAAGAAATCCAACCAGCGGAAATTCCAGGATGGCTACAGGAAATTGCACCTTCAGAAACCAGTATTAATATTCCAGAAGATGTCGATGAATTTGAAGTCAAAAATCTGGAGGATTTATTTGATAGCTTAGAGAAAGATAAATCCGATTTTAATAAAAATGAGTCCCAAATAAGTTGGGGAAATGAATTCACTGATGATAAAGAATCCTCGTTAGAGGATACCTTACAAGGATTCGATTTTTCTTCAATTCCTTTACAAGAAGATGAAATTGATACTTCTTTAGAATCAGCTAATGAGTTAGTCTCGGAAGAAAATTTTGATAATGAACTGGACTGGATAAAAGATTTATCTTCTGATGAAGAACAAGTTGACAATTTAGAAGTACCAAAATCAACGACATTTGAAAAAATTTCTGAAATAGAAAAAGAATTGGAAAAAGAAGAAGAGATTAATGTACATTCATTAGATCAAATAATTAATGAACTCGAAGAAATAGAAACAGAAGAGAATAAACCAGCTCCTTCAATGGATGATGAATGGTTAAATTCATTAGTATTAGATGAAAACAAAGAAGATTCAGAAAAAGAATTTTTAGAAGAAAATAAGAAAGAGGAAATTCCTGATTGGATAAAATCGGTGATCGATGATGAAAGCAAGCAATCTTCATTTGACTCCGTAGAAGATCAAGATTTTTTACCAGATTGGTTATCGATTTCAGATGAAAAAACCGAAAACGAATTGGATGATATTAAAATCAGCTTTGATGAAGTCAAAGATCATTCAATTACGATAGATAATACCTTAGATTTTGAAGAAATCGCTGAAATTAATGAAGAAACTTTTATGGAAGAGCAATCTTCAGAAATAAATGATGATAAGCAATCTTCTTCATCAGAAGAACAAGAAACCGAAGAAGTGAACACTGAAGTAGAATTATCCGCTTCGGAAATTGAAAAACTTGAAGAAATCATTGAAGAAATCCAACCAATTACTGATTCTGAAAATACGTCTATTCCTCAAATTGAAGAGCAAAAAATGGAAGATTTCGTTCCTGACCTTGAATTTTCTTCTTTGGAAATTGAAAAGCCAGAAGCATTAGAAGAAGAAGGTCAACTTGCAATCGAAGATGAAGACAATGAATTGGAATCTGCTTTAGCCTGGATGGAAGGATTAGCTTTGAAACAAGGAGCCGATGAGGAAACCCTCCTGAGTAAGCCAGAAGATCGAAGCGAAAATCCACCAGAATGGATATCAGAAGAATCGAAACCAACACAGAATGTTGGCGATGACCTAGATACCACTCCTGGTTGGTTGAAAGAATTAGAGATTGAAACAGACGAGATTCAATCCCAGGTGACTTCACCAACCCTGGAAGGAATTTCTTCAATAGAAGTCCAGGATTCATTTAAAGATGAGAAAGTTGAAATCTCAGGTGAAATGGACCAGGGTGAAGAAAAAATCCATGATTTTGAAAATCTTTTTGAAGAATTGGAAGCTGATGTTGTTGAAAAACAAACAACACCTTATGTTGAGGAGCTAGATTTAGAAATTGATGGTTTTAATGGTACTCTGCCAGAATTAATCGATGAAGAACCGCTTCTGGATGAAAAAAATTCCGAAATTGAATCTGAAGAAGATTTAGAAGTATTAACTTCCCGGGTAGAAATTGATCCTGTTGAGTCTCAAATTGAAATTCCCGAACCGGATATTGAAGATGTTGAACCCGAGGAATTAATTTCTGAATTGACCATCGAGGATAACATTTTATTGGTCGAAGGTGAGGAATTATCTTCTGCTTACCCAGAAGAAGGCATAGTATCTGAAGAAATTGCGGAAATAGAAGACCAGAAATTTGAATTAACCACGGATAGTTCATTACCGGAAGATCAAATTATTGAACCTACTGCGAATGAACAGGAAAGTTTGATTGATGAGCAAGAGATTATTCCACAATTGGAAGAGAAGGTTGAAGATACTCAACCTGTAAAGGTCAATGATAATAGACTCGAAGAATTGGAAACTGCTAATAAATTCCTTGATAGTGGGAACATTGAGCAAGCAATCAATTTATTTGATCCATTAATTCGTGACTGTTTTGAATTGGATACAATTATTGAAAACATCCAGAATGCCTTAAATCACCACTATCCTATTGATATAAATTTATGGCAGGCTTTGGGCGATGCATATTTAAAAAATAATCAACTTCAGAATGCGCTTGACGCATACTCAAAAGCTGAAGATTTATTATTATAATTTTTATCGGAGGTATGTATTGGAAAAAACTTTTGTTCTGGTGAAACCAGATGGAGTTCAACGCGGATTGATTGGGGAGATTCTGGCGAGACTTGAGAAACGTGGCCTTAAATTAGTAGCTGCAAAGTTCCTGCAAGTTCCTGTCAGTCTTGCTGAAAAACATTATGCGGTTCATCAAGGAAAGCCATTTTATGATGGTCTGATCAAATATATTACTGCTGCGCCTGTGATGGCTATGGTATTTGAAGGACCTTTCGCTGTGCAAGCGGTTCGACAGACTATGGGATTGACCGACCCGCTCAAAGCAGAACCAGGCACCATCCGTCATGATTTTGCTTCAAGAATTAGTAGAAATCTTACACATGCATCTGACTCTCCAGAAAATGCCGAAAGTGAAATTTTACTATGGTTTGAAAAGAGTGAAATCGTCAATTGGAAGAAGGCGGATGAAGATTGGGTGATGGGAGATAATTAGAAAATTTTACAGAGAGGTTGACAATCAAAAAAAGAAGTCAACCTCTTTTTACAATTTCTGAAGATTTTCTTATTATTAAAGCAGGACTTTTTATGTAATGGTTCGCTAGAAATTAATTTGTTTCAGCCACTCCAACATTGCCTGAATTTGCTTTTTTCGATAATTAATTAATAGGATTTGAAAGTGATCTTTCTCATTAATGAGACAAAGATCCTGTTCATCTAACCATTGGTGACAAACGTTCATTTGGTTCTCAACCAGTAATTCAATTTTTTCCTCATAAAAGTTTTGAGCAATAAATAATTTAGCAATAAATTCTTGTCTCATTTCACGCCCACGTTTTACAGGGGTTGTGATCCAATTTTCCAATTGTTGGATTCCAGCATCTGTAATTGTAAATAATTTACGATCAGGATATTGCTCACCTTCGATCAATTTTGGAGAAAGAAAGCCTTCGTTAAATAATCTTTCCAAAAATCCATAAAATTGGGACTGTTTTAAGTACCAGATATTGAAAAAAGAAGTTTCTTTAGAAATATATTTGTAGAGTTCATAACCATAACTGGGTTTATTAATAAAAAAACCCAAAAGGGAATAATACAAGCTGCTTTCAATTTTTGTTCGTGGACTCATAATTACTTTATTATAGTATTTTTTGTGTGTTTAATCTCATACGCATACTATTGATTACTTGCACATTCTATCATTCACATAAAATACTCGTGATATTTCAATAGAACGGTTTATAATAATTAAAAAGATAGCAAATCGGAGAAAATTTTGAATTTTCCAAATCCTTTTTATCGATGGCGACCACATCCATGGCATGGATTAGAAACAGGCCCAAATCCACCAAAAGAAGTTAATGCTTTTATTGAACTTTCATCATTTGATCTGGTCAAATATGAAGTTGATAAAGTGACAGGATACTTGAGGGTAGACCGCCCTCAAAGAACATCTTCTCAACCCCCATCTTTATATGGCTTTATTCCAAGAACGTATTGTGGAAATAGAGTGCATCAACTTTCACCAAAATCTTCAAAGGGTGATGGGGATCCATTAGATATTTGCGTGATTAGCGAAAGACCGATAACAAAATCTGAAATAATTCTAACCGCTCGCGTCATCGGTGGTATTCAGATGATAGATGATGGCGAAGCAGACGATAAAATAATTGCAATTTTGTTTAATGATTACTTCTGGCAAAACGCACACGATCTATCAGATATTCCCCAGGTTTTGATAGACCGACTTCTACATTATTTCAGTACATACAAATTGATTCCCGGTAAGGAAGATTCCACATTTATTGCAGGAGTTTTCGGTGCTGAACAAGCCTGGAAGGTAGTCGAAGCTGCAATGAAGGATTATGAAGATATGTTCGGAAACTAAATTTTTTAGTGAAAAAAAAGGAGCCAGGGAATTTATGAATATTGGCTCCTTATTATTTTAATCAATTTTAATCTTGCTCAAATCCTCTTGCGGATCAGGATACTTCATTTTCAGTGATTTCAACTCATCCACAAGAATGGAGCTGATTAGCCAATTTCGATACCAATTCCGGTTTGCTGGAATGATATACCAGGGTGCATATGAATTGGAGGTTTTAGACAATACATCCTCAAATGCTTTGGTGTAATCTTCCCATAACAAACGTTCTTTGAGATCCCCTGGTGAAAATTTCCATTGTTTTTCAGGAATATCCAATCTTTCTTGAAGTCTTTCTTTTTGCTCATCTTTCGAGATATGCAGAAAAAATTTTAAAATAGTTGTTCCTTCATCTGCTAATAATTTTTCAAAATTATTGATATGTTCAAATCTCTTTGCCCATACATTTTGAGGAACAAGATTATGGACACGAACCACAAGTACATCTTCATAGTGGCTTCTGTTAAAAATTACCATTTCACCTTTCCCTGGTGTTTGTTTATGTATGCGCCACAAGAAATCATGTGATAATTCTTCTTCAGTTGGAACTTTAAAGCTGGCTACGCGCACACCAGCAGGGTTAACACCATCAAAGACAGCTCTAATGACCCCATCTTTTCCCCCAGTGTCCATAGCCTGTAACACAATCAATATCTTGTGTTTATTTTCAGCAAACAAAAGTTCTTGGAGAGACTCCAATTCTTTGTTAATTTCTATAAACTCTTCCTTCGCTTCTTTTTTACCCTCTGGCCATCCAGATTTATCATCTGGATCCCAATCATTTAGGTTTATTTTCTGTCCTGGTTTTACCCGATATTTACTCATGCCCAGCCTCTTCCTTCCGGATAATCAATAGTTCTATAAACTCATTTTATAGAATCATTAACTTAAGAGAATAATTAATTAATATTATTGACCGATTTCTACTTCATAGGATTTTGCAATCCATTGATTCATCCCACCGTCCATACTTGTGATGTTTGTGAAACCGGCATTCTTAAGAATGTCTCGCGCTTGTGCGCTCCTATTTCCGGATCTACAAACGATTACTACCTCTTGGTCTTTTGGAATTTCATTCATACGACGTTCTAACTGTCCCAACGGTATTAATGTCGCATCTGGGATGTGTCCTTCTTCCCACTCACCGAGTTCTCGCACATCCAGCACAAATGCTCCGTTATCGCGCATTTGATATGCATCCTCCACACTAACTTCAAGGGGTAATGTATTTGTGTCCGCAGTGTTCTGTGAAAAACCAATGATAACAGCCAATGCAATGATTACAAGCCCTCCTAAGATGAGCCAAATATTATTGTTATTTTTCTTTTTGATCGTTTTCTGAACTTGTTTTGACATTCAAACTCCATTTTCGTTGAATTTTTTATTCATTTATTTTTACCAGAATAAATCCCTGATGGGAATATTTAATAGAATCTATTTATATCCACATCTCAATGTAAAATTAGTTTAACCAAATTATCCTTTTTTTCTGATTGGGAAACCTTATGAAATTAGTTTTATTAGAAATCAACGAAAGTCTTAGAAATCTAATAAAACCTGATTCTATATTCAACAATTATTCGGAATTTGATTTATTTTATTTCTCGATTCCATCTAATTTAACCAATGCTGATCAAAACCACCTGATTAACCAAGGTTTTTTGTTTTTTCAATCTCAATTCTCAGTAAAAATTGAAAATCACATTTTTATTGAAAATAAAAGAGATGTCAGAAACATTATAAAAATTGCCAAAGAATTATCCTGGGAAATTTTTTTTCATTTCAATAAATGGGTAAAGGTTTGTGATGGGATCTTCGATGAAGAACTTGAGAGGTTCATTTCAGGTTTTACAGGAAAAATTATTGACTTTTACTCAAATGATGAGAGCAGTGTCTTTATGATCGCATTTTCAGGTAATTCGTTATCAAAAATACCATTAGAACTCTTGAAAACGAACATTGATAATAATATCCCTGCATTCTATACTTTTCTTGACCCTGAATTAATTATGCCAGTTCTCGAACCTGAAAATGCAAATGTGGATGAAAAGCATAGAATCGAATTAATGCTCAAGTTAACAAAATTCCAGAATTATTCAATTGGAGAAAAATTTAATAGTTTTTCCGATTTATTAAATTTTTGGAAAAATCAATTTAAAGAAAATGTTGTTACCCCCGTCGAAGTTAGAATCAATACATCAGACCGATCAATTTATCATTTAATAGATATACCTTATTTTGATGAAAGATTTGGAGTCTGGTGTACTTTAAAATCGGATGAAAAAATAATAGACATTCCAATAATGGAAATACTTGAAATTACAGATAATAAAGTCCTAATCAATTTGGTCATGGATTATCAAAAAATAATGACTGTATTATTACCAAATTAAAAGAGGTTGTCATTCGTTGTTCGACAACCTCTTTTATTGTGAAATAAAAGTAATGATTTGATTATTTTTTTTATTGTACTACTCTAGGTACAAGCCAGAATACATCCGAAATTACGTTCGAGCGATTACTGATACCAAGAATAAATTCTACATTTTTTCCTGCATAACTACTTAAGTCTACGTCAATTTTTGTTAGTTTTTCATCATAAGTTTCAACCCATTTACCTAAATTCACTGGGTTGCCACCGTCAATGCGGGCATCTAAACTAATCGTCACATTGCAGGATTTACTTCCATCAAGACAGCCAACCACAGTTGAAAAAAAAGCTCCATCTTTTATCAAGAAAGCTGGATAAAATCCTTGAATCCAACTACCGCTATCACCTTCCAAATGCATATGAATTGTTCTTTCATCATCGAGATATCCATTTTCAAGTTTAGGCTTTGATAAAACTGCAACATATGCTTTTGTCATACTTTTATCAGTGTCACAAGGAATGCGCACAACCGAATAATTACTCTTCCATTGAGCATTGCAAATTTTTGCTACAAAATCAAGCGGGTAAATTTCACTGGGGACACCTTCACTTTGATAATTTTCAACTTTAATGATTACCCAAAACGCTTTGTCAGCTTTTTCTCCCACACCGAAGATTTTTCCACCCGGAGTTCTCAGCATCCACTCGCCTTTATATTCTCCTGGATTCGTTGGTGATTTTAGATCGATCGATAAATCAATGGTTTCACCAGGCTTTACATTGACACCAATTTTGTTGGCTGCATTTCCTTCCATGGCATTACCACTTGAAAAAATCAATTCATAATCTGCAGTCCAGGTAGTTTGCCCATCGTTTTTTAACCTCCAGGTTTTCGTGAAAACTGTTGCTGATGCGATTACTGTGTTATCTGGAAAAGTAACATCTTTCACAAAAGTTGCTTTATCCATAGGCATTTGTGTAAAAGTAGGTACTGGTGTATTCGTTGGTGCTACGAATTCAGGCGTAACAGGTGTATTTAGCGCTGGAGAAGTCTGCTCAACTACAATTATGGTTGGAAGATTTGATACTTCAGTTGCATTGGCTACCATGGTTGAAAAAGCCTGTTCAGTTGCCAAAGCCTGTACAGTCTGCATGGCAAGTGTACTCACAGTACTGGGGTCGGATGGATTCCCAAATTGTTTGGTTAAGTTACACGCTGTCAGACTCAAAAATATCACAACCAAAAATAAATATACAAAGACTTTCTTCATTTTATTCTCCTAAATTAATTGTTATATTGTAGACGAATCTTGTCTGAAATTTGTTCCATTTATAAATTTAGCGTAAAATTAGCCAAATGGCAAAAGATTATGTATTCAAAGTTGGAGATATTCCAATCAAATCGAATTTAATTCTGGCTCCGATGGATGGTCTTACAGATCATCCGTTCAGAGAGATTATAAAACGTTTCCATCCAGGGATCATATTTTCTGAATTTATTAATGCATACGATTACTTAAATGACCATCCATTTTTTCCACAACAAATCGTTTTCTCTGAAGAACAAAGGCCATTTGCCTATCAGATTTTTGATAATTCGCCAGATCGGATATTAAAAACCGCATTATATTTATCTGAAAAAAATCCCGATTTCATCGACATTAATATGGGTTGTTCGGCAAAAACGGTGGCAAGCCGCGGTGCTGGAGCGGGTTTATTGAAAGAACCTGAGAAAATTAAACAAATTTTAACGGTATTAACAAATAATCTCACGATACCGATTTCTGCAAAAATCCGTTTAGGATGGGATGATACAACCTTAAATTATTTATCCATTTCAAAATTATTGGAGGATTATGGATGTGCCATGATCTCTGTCCATGGAAGAACAAAAAAACAAGGTTATCAGGGTAAAGCAAACTGGGATGCAATCGCCGAGATAAAACAAAATGTAAAAATTCCCGTTCTGGCCAATGGTGATGTAAATTCGCTAAGCGACATACAAAAAATTATCAAAGTAACGAATTGTGATGGCGTCATGATTGGTAGAGCAGCTCTTAGAAATCCATGGATTTTCTCAGGTTTGGATTCAGATCAAGTAACTTTAAACCAAAGATTTGATTTATTATCCGACCATCTTGATTTAATGATTCAATTTTATGGTTTGGAAAGTGGTTTAATTCTGTTTCGAAAATACATTAAATTTTATCTGGATATATCGAACCTTGGAAAAGAATTCCGATCGAAACTTTACAATCATAATGACCCCCGCAAGTTGAAGTCATCATTATTTACAATCATGAATGCACAAATTAATTAGCCTCATTTCTGACCATATCAAGTGTTTCAACCGCATGACGCAAGTGAGGGATAACAATACTCCCTCCAACAATAAGGGCAACATTAAAAGCCTCTATCAATGAATCATCATCCCACCCTTCTTGAACACATTGAATTATATGGTAATCGATGCAGTCATTGCATCTTAAAACCATCGAGGCAACCAGACCTAGTAATTCTTTGGTTTTACTATCCAGATGACCCTCTTTATACGCATTTGTGTCAAGGTTAAAAAAGCGATTTATTCCTAAATGATCGAGGTTTAAAATTCGTTCATTCATTTTTTCTCTATATTCTTTGAAATCTTCCAAAGGACTTTTCATTGATTCACCTGATTTCTCTTCATTGTTATAGATTATTCGCATTCAATCGTTTTATTTTGATGTCAACCGATTAACTTCGACTTTAAATATGCGCCTCAATATCGCTAAACTGGCTGCGTAAGTTGAATCCATACCAAAGTACGAAAGAGCGCCTGCACCCAGGTTTTTACCTTTACTCAGAGGCGTGTCAGATGCGTAATGTATAACGCCTAAATCAAAATTAATGTTGTAAAGATTCACAATTTCATTAACCGGATGTCTGGTAGGGCGATACATCTCAAATATCGCAGAAAGATATGGTCCGGCTTCCATTTCAATATCTGAATAGCCCTCTCGATAAAACACCTCAGCAAGTTTCCCATTTTGAAGGAACGTGCCTAAAACAGTTACAGCTTTCTGATTATCTAGCACAGTCCCGAAAATCAAATCGTCAACAATATCATTGGCAGAAAAAGCATTACAGAACATATAAGTATTTTGTGAATGTTCATCATAAACAACATTAGGAATCATCACATCCCCAAGAACTCCATTCAATGTTGCAGCTTTACCCAGGATATAGACACCCAGAATTGGAGAGGAATGTTCAGCAATTTTTGTCAGTATGTTATAAGCTGCTAACCCAAGTGGATAGTCAATGTTCAAAATAATCGCATCACTATTCTTAAGTAAATAATAATCTGACCCATTTTTTAATCTGGGATCAACTTCGTTAAAATTGATCTTATTGATCTCTATGATTTGAGCATCGACATCAAAATAATGCTGGCTTAATATTCTTGTAATTCCATTCTTAATTTCATAGTCTGATTGATCTTTTCTTAAGTAATCAAATTCCGGTGTTTGTTGTGCTTTTTTCAATACATAATAGAGCAGATTTTCAAGGCTTGCCTCTTCCTGTTTATTCTTGATAATTTTTAATTCGTTGTACAAATTCTTTTCATCAGTATTTTTGAGAAAATTAATCAAAAGTTCTTCTTTTTTCAAAGCGAAACCAGTGAGTAAATTTGGTATCGAATGGGTATTGCTGGAAATGAAATATACGGGTCTTTTGGTAATCAATGTATTTGATAATTCGATATTAGCCCACCAGGCACGTGTTGCTCTCCAATATTCACTCAAAGAACCCGCCAATAGATTTACACGAAAATCACATTTTTTATTTTTAATTCGTTCTAAGTAACCTAGAAAATCATCACCCCAAATGACTTCAAATCTCCTCATATCCTCTTCAGATAAATGTAAGAATTCAGCTAATGACGAGAATTGGGTAGGATTTTTCAATACACTTTTAAAATCAAAGGATGACGGAACTTGATTCAGAAAAACATGAAGTTTATTCCACTCAATTTGATATGCAGTCATCGCTGGAATAACATCTTCAATATCGGATCGACTGGCAATAAAACAAGCTAATTTTTCCTTGCCATCATAAAAGCATCTTCGCCGTCTCGCTCTGGTATTAACTGGGATCCAGTTTTCGACATTCGCATACCCATGGTTTTCAAATACAGATGTACTCTGACCCAGAGCAACAACCTTAACATCTGGCATACAATCTGGCAACCGCAAAAGACTGTAAACAAAAGCAGAGGTATCTGGATCCAATTGTCGGGCAAGCGGATGCAATAGTGAATTCATTCCAGCATGAACTTCTTCAAGTGTTCTAATTTGAATTTCTGTGGTTGACCGTAGTAATGAATACAATGTACGTAAATAAAGTTCTATTTCTTCAGAAGCAATTTTTGGTACTGTTCTTTCCACAAGTACCTCCCTTGATTATTGTTTTAGAATTATATCGGATAATGTCGTAGTATTTTAATATTAGGCGATATAATTTCTTTTTTAGATAAGTAATGTGATTAGGATTAATGGAACAAAATAAAGATAACCATCAAAACGATTTGATTGATAGGTTGAAATTGGAAAGTCTAGTCAGAATGATTTCCACCCATTTTATCAATTTAGACACCAATCTTTTCTTAGATGGTGTGCTCACTGGTTTAAAACAAATCGCTGATCATACAGGCAATGACCAGATTACTATTTTCAATATTGATCCGGAAATCGATTTTACTGTAATAGAATGGCAATCTGACGCTTTTTATCCAACCCATAATCATTTAACCAAAACAGAATTATTAGTAAATTGTCAGAATTGTATCCGCAAATTAAAAGAGAATAATCACATTCAAATAACCTCTGATCAAGATTTCAGGGAATTACCTTCGCCTGAACAAAAATTCTTCGAACTTGAGAATGTTAAATCAACACTTTTAATTCCAATGATATTTAAGGATAGTTTGATTGGTTGGATTTCATTTACAAATTATGAAAAGTCAAAATCCTGGAATGGTGTTTCCGTGGAAATTTTCAATAATATTGCCAATATTTTCATTAATGTTTTCGAGCGCAAGAAATATGAAAATAAAATCCAGAATTTATATCTATCCTTGGAACAAAAAATTAATGAAAAAACGAATGAATTATCGACTTTATTAAATATCCAAAAAGCATTAACCTCAGAATTACATGTGGATCATGTAATACAAATTATAGCAGATGAAGCACGTAGACTTACCCAAACACTGTTAGGCACAGTTTATTTTTATGAAAATGGTAAATTGATATTAAAAGTTATTTCAGGTGAGAGAGAAACCCTTCTCCCCATTGGTTTTGAAATACCAATAGACGTCTCACTGGCAGGTGTGGCATTTAAAACCGGTTCACCTTATCTGGTTGATGACGTTTCTCATGCAGTTGGGGCTTTCAAAGAAGCCATTCGATTATCCAACGTAAAATCAATTCTATTCGTACCCTTGATTTCTGGAAGGAAGACAATTGGTGTAATTTCGGTCGCAGATAAAATTGATGGAGAATTGGGATATGAGGATGAGCGATTATTAAAAATGTTTGCGAACAGTGCGATTATTGCATTAGATAATGCCCGGCTCTATAAAGAAGAACACGATCGCAGAGAAGAGGCTGAACGACGCAGAAAAATTGCCGAAGCCTTGCGGGATATTTTGCGGTTGCTGAATTCTAAAATGGAAATAACAGAATTATTAAATTACATTGCTGAACAATCCAGAGATTTATTAAACGCTTCTTCCACAATGATTAGAAAAATAAATTATGAAGCTAATACAGTAATAACTGAGGCTTCGTCCAATCTGCCTGAAGAATTCTCTGTTATTCAAGATTTGCCATTTTATTCTGGAGGTTCCGAAACTATTCTCAAAGAGAATAAACCGGTGGTTGTATCAAATCTTTATGAATCACTTGGACGTTATCTGGATAATCCTCAAGAACTTTCTCCTGCTCAACAATTGTGGGCAAAAGCCATTCTACGTTATTACAAAAGTCATTTGATAGTTCCACTTATTATTGATGAACATCTTTATGGAACTCTAACTTTTTATTATGAAGACCTAACAACTTTTACTGAAGAAGATATTTATCTGGGACTTACATTGGCATCACAAGTCTCTCTGGCAATTGAAAACGCCCGTCTGAGAAATCAAGAAAAAGAGATGGCAATTGTCGCCGAACGAAATCGCCTTGCCAGAGATTTACACGATGCTGTCACCCAAACTCTCTTTTCAGCCACAATAATTGCAGAAGTTATTCCGCGTTTGTGGAAGAAAAATCCACTGGAAGGTGAAAAACGACTGGAAGAAATTCGTCAACTAACAAGAGGCGCATTAGCAGAAATGCGAACGCTTCTACTTGAACTTAGACCTGCTGCGCTAAAAGATGCTTCGTTTTCTGATTTATTAAAACAACTTGCTGAAGCACTGAGCGGACGAACAAGAATTCCAGTAGAAGTCGATCTGACAGATATTCCAGAAATAACAGAAGATACCAAAATTGCACTTTATCGCATTGCCCAGGAGGCATTTAATAATATTGCAAAACACGCCAATGCAAAAAATGTACAGGTATGTTTGAGAAGAGAAAACAACCGCTGTGTTTTAATCATCAATGATGATGGCAAAGGTATTTCGGATGCCAACATTCCTTCAAACCATCTCGGAATGGGAATTATGCAAGAACGGGCTGTAGCAATAAATGCAGAATTGGAAATTCGCAGTCAGACAAATCAGGGAACAACCATTTCAGTTTCCTGGGAACAGGAAAAATAGTATTTTTCTCCTAAAAAAACTTATCATGGATTATGTTTGCTATTTGATCTGCGCCATTAATCGTTTGACTTTTGATTTTGGTTGTTGAAATCAAATTCTGGATTTTATCTAAAGTTTGCAAGGAAAAAATATTATTTACCTCAATTTCATCTGAAATTAATTCTTCACGAACAAATTTTTCAAGAACGCTCGACTCACGAAAATTCTTTCTCCCAATAAATAAAAATGGTTTTGTGTGTGAATATACTTCTGCAACAGTACTGTAACCTAATTTTCCAATGACAAGATCTGATGCATTGACTAAATCGGGGTGAAAATAAGGATGATTGTGCGACAAGAAAATAATATTATCATTATCAATTATGACATTTGGATTGTTGACTGGAAACAGAAATTTGAGATTGTCTGTTGATACGAAAATATTTCCATCATGATGGTCGGTCGGAATTCCACCCATTGTGACAAGCACCAGCAGATCCTCATCTGAAAGTCTTAGTTGTTTTCTAATTTTCTCTCTACTGGACCTGGTTTCTCGAAATACGGGAGAAACAATGATTGAATTTTTCGAAATTTCACAATAAGGTTCACAGGTAAAATGCATTTTGGGTAGTTGATAAATTTCCCGCAAAAATGAAATATGACCATTCAGTTTAGGGTATCGTTCCAGGTAATGTTCATATATCCAATCCCAGGTGAAATTTTCAACAAGAATTGAAGGAACTCCTAATTTCTCTGCGATCCATAATCCAAATGGTGATATATCACAAATGATTAAATCTAATTTTTTTTTAGAAATAAATCGAAGATATTCAGCATAACGAATATCAGAAAATGGTAAAAATATTTCCAGAGCTTTTATTGTTTTATCCATATCTTCAATAAATGGATTTGTCTGGATCAATCCAACATCTGTTTGTGTTTCAATGTAATCATACGGAAGAGAAAGAGAATTTTGGAAAAACCATTCTGGTGTTGTTGTGAAAATGAAAAAATTGGTATCACCAATCTTAGTTAGCTTTTCTATCACTGCACATGCTCTCGAAGCATGCCCAAATCCATGGGATGAGATGAAGTAGCCTATATTCATATCAAAGATTAATTAAAGTAATTTCTACTCAATTTTATAAATCTGCCATTTGAGATTGATTTTCAAATGGTAATCTGACAGATAATCTTCTGATATTATCAACAGAACTTTGAATAACTCGCAACACTACAACAGACATATCATCATTTGGCTGATTTTGATCGAGACGTACTGCGTGGGAGAGCAATGCATCCGCGATGTATTGTGCAGATGGTTCCTGTTCATCCAGGTAAGCCTGAATGAGTGAACAAAAATCAATCGACTGGCTGAATCTCTCTCCTGCTCGCATGACTCCATCCGTGTATAGCACAACTGTAGTACGCGGAATTAAGCTAATTTCGGTAATAGATGGTCTGATATTCCTGGCATGTCCAATAGGAATACTCTCGCTAGAAATACACTCGATTTGATCTGATTGAGAAATAAAAACGGGTGTTGGATTATTCCTTGAAATAACAAGTGTCTGCGTCTGCAAATCCGCCGAAAGTATATTCATATAAACACTGCATGAACCACCTTTTTCCATAAAAAGAAAATCAGAAGCACCGCGAGCAGCAGCACCATCTCGTACCCCATCTGAAATTAAGCTGATAATTTTTCGGACCACCATGGAAGAAATAGATTTGGCGGATGTGCCTGAAGAACGAGCATCTGCAAGGATACAGGATACTCCTCCCATGGGCCTTTCAATAATTTCTAATGTATCACCACTCTCTAATGAACCAAACTTTACAACCTTGGCTACTGCTAATTGAATTTCCATAAACCTGATTTTAATATAAATATGCTTTAAAACAAAATGATTATTTACTCTTTAATGTCACAAAACATAACTCGACATTTTTATAGGGTTCCCAAATGAGTTTTATATCCAAATTTGATCCAAATAGATCTCGAATAACCCTTTCACTGTCTAATTTGGATAAAGATTGGCCTGTTATTTTGTAAAGATTTCGATACAAAAGGCTAATCAGATCATTTTTTACAAAGCTGACACTCAATAAAACAATCAACTCCCCTCCAAATTTCAACAGTCTTTGGGCTTCATTTAGAAAATCCTCAGAAAAAATATATTCGCTTGGAAAAGTGGCAATAATTTTGGTAAAACTTCTATTTTTAAATGGTAAATTAATGTTGTTTGTTCTTAGAATTTTTGGGCCTTTATCTTTCAATCGTCTGGATGAGATCTTTATCATTTTTTCGCTCAAATCACATCCATAAATTTGATACTTTTTATTTATTAGATTCTTGTGTAATATTCCCGTTCCTATTCCAACCTCAAGAATCTTATCTTCATGGTTGAGAAATTTTTTTATTTGATAGGTCCAATAATTCCAATTACCAAATGAAACAACAAAGGCGACAATATCATAACCATAAGCTAAAGATCCATATAATTCCTTCAAGAACCAACTCACAAATATTTTGAATTTTTTCTCCATAAGCAAATTATAAACAAACCTCATCGAAGGCATAACTTCTAGAGTTGAAAATTAAGAATATTGATGTAAACTCAAATGGTAAGACCTCTAACCTTTGAAAGGATTAATAGATATGCAATGGGATCAACCTGAAAAACCGGCAGAATTAGCTGAGCAACGAATAATCAAAGCAATTCTGGATGGTGTATTTCCAATCAATAGTTCCTTACCCTCCGAAAGGGAATTATCAACTCGCATTGGCGTTACGAGACCAACATTAAGAGAAGCGTTACAACGATTATCCAGAGATGGGTGGATTGAGATTCATCAAGGTAAACAAACTCGTGTCCGAGATATTTGGTCAGAAGGAAATATGAATGTTTTATCCTCGATATCCAGGTTCCCAGAACATTTATCACAAAATTTCGTAGAGAACTTATTGCAAATTCGATACTTACTTTGCCCAACTTACTCCTTTATGGCATTTAAGAATAACCCTGAAATCGTAATTCATTTTTTAAGTTCAATACCTGAATTTTCCGATTCACCAGAAATTTATTCAGAATATGATTTCAATCTTCATCTAAAATTGACCCAGGCTTCGGGCAATCCAATTTTTACTTTGATATTAAATGGATTCAAAGAATTATTTACTCAAAAAGCAATTATTTACTTTCATGATGAACGCGCTCGAATATATTCATACAATTTTTATAAAGAGCTGCAAAAAGCATTTGTAGATCAAAAATCAGAAACTGTTTACAGCCTGACAGAAAAAGTGATGAAAGACAGTATTTCCTTCTGGAAAAACGCTAGTTAATACCAACGGGAGTGAATTATGAGCGGTGAGAATATTCTGGCAATAGATAATGGTACTCAAAGTACCAGGGCGATGATTTTTGATCCACAGGGAAAACTTTTATTTAAATCGAGAGTAACCATTGATAATTACGCTTCCCCAGAACCAGGCTTGACTGAGCTCGATCCTGAAATTTTCTGGGAAACCTTATGTGAAGCATGTCATAAATTATGGGCTGTCCCAGGTGTGGACAAAAACTCTATTTCCTGTGTAACGATCACAACACAAAGATCAACCTTAATCAATCTAGATAGGAATGGAAAACCACTCAGACCAGCAATCGTATGGCTGGATCAAAGGCGAACAGAAGGATTAAAACCCGTAAGTGGTATTTGGGGCATATTATTCGCCCTGACTGGTATGAGTGAAACTGTAGCTTATTTGCAAGCAGAAGCAGAAAGCAACTGGATAAGAACACATCAACCAGAAATTTGGAACGCAACAGATAAATTTTTACTATTATCTGGTTATCTATCCTACCGAATGACAAACCAGTATGTTGATTCTATTGGTTGCCAGGTAGCTTATATTCCTTTTGATTATAAAAAACAAGATTGGGCATCTCCATGGGATTGGAAATGGCAGGCTGTTCCAGTTTCAAAAGACATTCTTCCAGAGCTTGTACCAGCATCAAAAACCCTGGGGGTTATATCAGAACAAGCCAGTCAGGAAACTGGTATTCCGGCGGGTTTGCCCCTAATCGCAGCCGCTGCGGATAAAGCTTGTGAGGTAATCGGATCGGGATGCGTTGAACCCAATATGGCCTGTCTTAGTTTTGGAACAACTGCAACAATTAATACCACCCACACAAAATATACGGAAGTCATTCCTTTGATACCTCCGTATCCTTCAGCAGTTCCGGGAAGATATAGCCTTGAAATGCAAATTTACCGAGGCTTTTGGATGGTGAGTTGGTTCAAACGAGAATTTGGTTTAAACGAACAAAGATTGGCAGCTCAAAGGGGGGTCGAAGCTGAAGATTTATTTGATGACCTAATTAACTCTGCCCCTCCAGGTTCGATGGGTCTGGTTTTACAGCCATTCTGGTCACCAGGATTAAAAAAACCAGGACCAGAAGCAAAAGGGGCAATTATAGGATTTGGCGATGTACATACCCGGGCTCATTTATATCGTTCCATTATTGAAGGGCTTGCTTATGCACTACGCGAAGGCGCAGAAAGAACGGAGAAACGAAGCAAAATCCCTATAACTGAAATTAGAGTTGCAGGTGGTGGTAGTCAAAGCCTTGCAGCTATGCAAATTACATCTGATGTTTTCAATTTACCTGTATCCAGACCAGATATTTATGAAGCCTCAGGATTAGGCGCAGCCATCGATGCAGCCGTAGGGATGGGATATTATACTGATTTCGAATCAGCCGTAAAGAATATGACTAGAATTGGATTAACAGTTGAACCAAATTTGAACAATATCAATATTTATGATGACTTATATCGCAAAGTTTATCTTCCGATGTATAAACGCTTGAAACCTTTATATGATGAGATTCGATCAATTACTGGATACCCATCAAAATTTTAATCTATCTTTACGTGGATATTGATTGACTTTACCATTTCATTCTAATAGAATGATTATGTATTAAAATTCGAATATCTTAGAAAAGAAAGGATAAAACTTTCACATTTTTAATTCATTTTTGGGTAGAATCCATTAAACAAAGTCATCACGTACATTTTTGAAAAAAAATTTAAATAAATTTAAGGAGCATAAAAATGTCAAATCCAAGTAATTTTAAATTTGCAAAGACCGATGAATGGGTTAACGTAGAAGGAAATGTTGCCACCATTGGGGTATCTGACTACGCCCAATCTCAACTTTCAGATATTGTATACTTAGAATTCCTTGTCGAACCGGGAGATGAATTTTCTAAGGGCGACTCACTAGTCACGCTCGAATCTGTAAAAGCTGCCGCAGATGTTTCATCACCAGTATCTGGCAAGGTGGTAGAAATTAACGAAGCATTAACAGATGATTTTGAAGCGGTTAATGCTGACCCATTTGGACGGGCCTGGATGGTAAGGGTTGAATTAAGCGATTCATCTGAATTAGAATCCCTCATGTCCGCTGATGCATATACTACCTATTGTGAAGAGCGAGACCACTAATGTTTATCCCTAATACTGAAGCCGAACGCAATGAAATGTTGCAAAAAATCGGCTTATCAAAAATTGAAGATTTGTTTTCTGATGTTCCAAAGGAATTCAGATATCCAGATCTAAATCTTCCTGAAGCTGTATCCGAAATGGAAGCATTGCAAAATCTAAAAGATTTGGCAATTGCAAACGACTCAACTGATGATCTGATCTGTTTCCTTGGAGCTGGTGCTTACAATCATTATATTCCTGCCTCAGTGGATGCAATCATAACCCGGGGAGAATTCTTAACTGCCTATACACCCTATCAACCAGAAGTATCCCAGGGAACATTACAGGCTATCTTTGAATATCAATCGTTGGTTGCATCGATAACAGGTATGGATGTCAGTAATGCATCACATTATGATGGTGCTACTGCTGCTGCAGAAGCTTGTGTTTTGGCATACCACCATTTTCGTGGTAAAAGAAACAAGTTTATTCTCTCCAGATATCTGCATCCCCATTACCGCGAAACAATTAAAACTTACTTCCAGGGGTATGAAAAAATCCAAATCACTGGCGATAATGCGGTAGAAGGTCTTCAGAAGAATGAAGATTTATTAAAGTTGGTGGATTACGAAACTGCTATCGTCTATGTCCAATATCCGGATTTTCTTGGAAGAATTCATGATTTCAAAGCTTTCGCTGAACAAGTACACGCTGTGGGTGCAATCCTGGCAGTATCCGTGAACCCATTAGCCCTGGGTTTGATCAAGCCCCCATCTGAATTTGATGCTGATATCGTGACAGGTGAAGGCCAACCCCTGGGCATTCCTTTGTCGTACGGTGGCCCCTATTTGGGTTTATTTGCTACCAAAAATCAATTCGTCCGAAAACTATCTGGTAGATTGGTGGGCGAAACAGTCGATAACAAAGGCAATAAGGGTTATGTCCTGACTTTGACCGCACGTGAACAACATATTCGCAGAGAAAAAGCTACATCAAATATTTGTACCAATCAAGGTTTAATCGCGTTAACCTCAACGGTATATATGTCCCTTTTGGGCAAACAAGGATTGAAGCAAGTAGCAAAACTCAATTACGACAAAGCCCATTATGCTGCAGATCAGATCTCGAAATTAAAAGGTTTTGAAGTCGTTGATTTAGGCGCATTTTTCAATGAGTTTGTTGTCCGTACTCCAAAACCAGTCAGTGAGTTGAATTCATTATTGCTCGATTATGACATCCTGGGTGGTTATGATTTATCAAATGATTATCCAGAATTAGAGAATCACATGCTATTAGCCGTAACAGAAATGAACACCAAAGATGATATTGATTATCTGGTTGAAATCTTACAGGAGGTGACGAATGACTGAACCTACAATCTTTGAAATCTCATCTCCTGGCAGAACTGGTGTAAAATTCCAGTCCAGTGATGTTCCAGAATTTGACGTACCGAAGGAATTTCTTCGTGATGAACTTCCTATGCCAGAAGTATCAGAAATTGATGTGATCAGACACTTCACTCGTCTATCACAACTAAATTATAGTATCGATACAGGATATTATCCGCTGGGATCCTGCACGATGAAATTCAATCCTCGCATCAACGAGGTCACAGCCAGATTAACAGGATTTGCAAAAGTTCATCCACTCCAACCTGTAGAGACAGTTCAGGGTAGCCTTGCGCTGATGTATGATCTCCAGAATTGGCTTGGAGAGATCAGTGGTTTTCCAGGGATTACATTACAGCCTGCAGCTGGTGCGCATGGTGAGTATGTTGGTGTGATGATCATTCGTGCGTATCACAAAGATCGCAATGATTCAAAACGCACTAAAATGCTCATCCCGGATTCAGCCCATGGAACCAATCCTGCCAGTTCGGCCATGAGTGGTTTTGATGTCGTACCTGTTGCCACAGACAAAAATGGAAACGTCGACCTTGATTCATTACGGGCTGTTTGTGATGAAAACACAGCAGGTTTGATGTTAACCAATCCAAATACGTTGGGTCTTTTTGAACAGGATGTAGTTGAAGTTATTAATATTGTTCACAAAGCTGGTGGATTAGTATATGGTGATGGTGCCAACCTAAACGCTTTGTTAGGTGTTGTTCGTCCAGGTGATCTTGGCATAGATATTATGCATTTCAATTTGCACAAGACATTCTCTACACCGCACGGTGGCGGCGGACCAGGTTCAGGCCCAGTCGGCGTGGCTGCACATCTGGAAGACTTCTTACCCTGTCCAACTGTAGGAATACTTGAAGAAGGATCTGAGGATTATCCTCCATTGTATGGTTTTGTTGAGCCGGCAAAGAGCATTGGCAGGATGAAAGCCTTTTTTGGTCATTTTGGTATGATGGTCCGAGCCTACACATATATCAGTATGTATGGCAAAGAAGGGCTCAAGAATATAGCCGAAGGATCAGTCCTTAATGCCAATTATTTAATGACATTACTCAAAGACACCTACAAGTTGGCTTATGATCGACTTTGCATGCATGAGTTTGTCTTGGAAGGACACTGGCCTGATGCTCCTGGTATCCATGCCCTGGATATAGCGAAACGCTTGATGGATTACAATTTCCATCCACCGACAAACTACTTCCCACTCATCGTTCCGGAAGCACTAATGATCGAACCAACTGAAACTGAAAGCAAACAGACACTTGATTTATTTGCTGATGCCATGTTGAAAATTGCAGAAGAAGCAAAGAATGAACCTGACCTTTTGAAATCTGCACCTCACAACACGCCAATTGGTAGATTAGACGAAGTAAAAGCTGCAAAGGATCTGGTATTGTGTTGCTGGATTCCAGAAAAGAATAGTTAGTTAACAATCACTCTTATTAAAAATCTCCTGGTTTTCAGGAGATTTTTGATTTAACTAACTTTATGTAAAATAAATGGATGACCAAAATTCGAGTACTTAACCCAGAAGACAAAAAGAGCTTTGTTACACGAAACAAATTTCCGGGAGAAGAAGGTAACCCCTTTGACAGAATACTAAGACACCTTCAAAAAATTAATCAGATTTCAATTTTTTTGTTTTTCATATTATTATTTCTTTCTGCAGGAGTATTCTCATTATTTAATATTGAGAATTGGCTCCTTTTAGTCCTCTTTTCTGTAACTGATTCTTTAATAATCGGTTTTCTGCCAAAATTAAAAATCTCATTTGGTCCTTATAAATCACAAGTACTTGTATTATTGTTTTTACGAGCATTGTTTATTTGGTTTTCATTCCCAATAAATCTGATTTTTCAAATTCTTGGATCTTTACTCGTTTTCTATGGTTTCATACAAGAGCCATCAGAATTAAGAATTACCACGATTTATCACAAATTTCCTACCGTTTCTTCACCTTTTAATTTTTTACACATTTCCGATGTTCATCTGGAGCAACCTGGCATCAGGGAAAAGAAACTATTAAGAATCGTTGAGAGTCGAAAACCAGAATTTATTCTTTTTACCGGGGATTTTCTAAACCTCTCAAACATTCGCGATAACAAAGCAATTGCTAATATTATTAGTATATTCAATCAAATTAACAAAATTTCCCCTATTTACTATGTGTCTGGAAGTTCAGCTGTAGATGTCGAAGATACAATAAAAATAATAGAGAAAAATCTAAATCCAACGCGACTCAATAATTCAAATATTTTATTAAATCATGGAGGTAATAATATTAACATCATCGGAATCACCTGTACACATCAACCACATATAGATATAAAGCAATTACCTCCTTTACTGCAAGAGGGCCACATTAATATTCTTCTTTACCATTCACCTGATCTGGTTTATGAGCTTAGAAGAGAAGATAGAATCGATTTGATGCTTTCGGGTCACACCCATGGCGGACAGGTTCGCCTTCCGATAATCGGAGCAATTTTTACCGGCTCATTATACGGGCGAAAACTACAAAAAGGACTTTATCAAATTCATGACACTTTATTATATATTTCAAGAGGAATTGGACTGGAAGGTCTAGGTGCTCCCAGGGTAAGATTTTTATGTTCACCAGAAATTATTGAATGGAAAATTAATTCTTAATGAACAGGAGAAAAAATGAAAGTAGAATTTTCGGAATTGGTTGTATTAGTGTTCAATGAATCAAAAGAACATCATGAATATTTTGACCTATCAATTCAATATTCGATTGATGACTCCCCAATAAAATATTCCTTTGGAGAAATAAATATTTCTGAAGGGAATGGCGGCAAGAAATTAATCCTGAATGCCGGCGAAAAAGAGAAATTGTCCACTGACAGATGGAGAAAACTTGGGGGTATACTGGCAAAATTTTTGAGATCACACAATATTCTGAAACTATTTCTTCAAAAAGAAATAATAAAATCGTTACAGGTCTCAGATTTATTCACATTTTTTGAAGGTTTTTTCCTCGGAAACTATAGTTTTGAATATTTCAAAAAGGAATCACCTGTTGAGAAGATAAATTTGATGATAGGAAGCGAAGAAATCACTCTTAAAAATGAAATAATAAAAATTCAGAAAATTTCCTCAATCGTCAATTATGCCAGAGAGTTAGGTCAATTACCTGGAAATGTAATTAATCCACCTGCTTTGGCTGAGATCTGTGTTGGACTGGCTGAGAAATATAATTTAAAAGTAAAAGTTTTTGATGAAAAAGACTTAGAACGAATAGGTGCTGAAGCAATTCTTTCTGTCGGAAAAGGTAGCACCTCACAGCCAAGAATGATTGTGCTTGAATACAATGCTGAAAATCCAACCAATGAAAAACCGATTGTTCTTGTCGGAAAAGCAATTACTTTTGACACAGGTGGTTATTCAATAAAAACGGTTGATGGAATCAAAGGCATGAAATTCGATAAAATGGGTGGAATCACTGTTTTGGCAACAATTCTCGCAGCCTCTATGCTTAAGATCCCCAAGAATGTTGTTGGTATTATTTGTGCTGCTGAAAACATGATTTCACACGAATCTTATCGACCAGACGATATAATCAAGACCTTATCGGGAAAAACAGTAGAAATTCTATCAACCGATGCAGAAGGCAGATTAGTTTTAGCAGATGGCTTAACCTATGCACAACGCAATTTCCAACCTCAATGTATTATTGATTTTGCAACATTAACAGGAGGAATTGTGACGGCATTGGGAAAAATTCGTGCTGGTCTTTTTTCAAATAACCCAGAACTTTCAGACCAATTATTTAAATCCGGCGAAATTACTTTTGAGAGACTCTGGCCGATGCCTTTGGATGATGATTATTTCGAATTTATCAAAGGCGAAGATGCAGATTTAAAGAATTCTGGTGGCCGTGAAGGTCATCCCATTATGGGCGGCATTTTCTTAAAACAATTTATTGAATCAGATGTACCATGGGCACATATTGATATTGCTGGTGCAGCCATCAGTACGAAGGCTGAAAATTATCAACCAAAAGGTGCGAATGGCTTTGGGATTAGATTAATGCTGGACTATCTAAATAATGTTTAAACACAAAAATATACGATAATTCCGTGGCAACAAATAAACTATAGACAAATCAGGTGGAACTATAGTGCTACCTGATTTTGTAATTGCAAAGAAAAAATTGATTATTTTAGATTGTCATTTATGTAATCATACAATTTTGATATGGCAATTGGTAATTTCTGAGCATCTTTACCACCCGCTTGTGCCAGTGTGGGTTTCCCTCCACCACCGCCACCTACAAATCCTGCAAGATATTTAATCAGGTTACCTGCATGGATTCCACGAGCTACTAGATCTTCCGTCACAGAAGCGACCAACATTGGTTTTCCATCAATGATCGAGGCGACAACAACAACCCCTGATGAATATTTCTCTCTGAATAAATCTGTCATAGAACGTAAAGCTTCATTATCTGCACCAGGTAAAATCTGTCCATGTACGGGAACACCATTAATCATCCTAACTTCTTCTAATTCCCTAATGAAGGTTTCCTTGGCAAGCAACTGTCTCAGTCTTGAATTTTCCCTGCGGAGGTTCTCTAATTCTTTTTGTAAACCATCAACTTTTACAACAACAGTTTCTACTGATGTGCTTAAATTGCCAGCAATTGTTTTTAATAAAGTTGTTCGTCGTTGCACCAAATCATAAGCAGCTCGTCCTGTCACTGCTTCTATTCTTCGTATTCCGGCTGCAGCGCTGCCTTCGCTCGTGATGATAAACATGCCAATATCTCCTGTTTCATCAACATGAGTACCACCACACAATTCATAAGAAAAAATTTCCTGATTGCCAATTGTTATGGTACGCACAATTTCACCATACTTTTCACCGAAAAGCGCCATTGCGCCTTCCGAAATTGCTTCATTCAAAGATTTATGAGTGATATTGAGATGATGGTTTTCCAAAATGGCTTTATTGACTCCTTTTTCGATATCTTCCAATTGATCCGCAGATAATCCATCAGGATGGGTAAAATCGAATCGCAATCGGTCGGGAGCAACAAGTGAACCTGCTTGTCTGGCATGAACACCTAAAACTCTATGTAATTCTGCATGAAGGAGATGGGTAGCAGTATGGTTTCTCATGATATCCATTCGTCTTTGTCCATCGACGGACGCCAAAACTTTTTTATAAACTTTTGGTTTTCCTTTGATTACCTTACCGATATGGACAATCATTCCAGCTGCAGGTCTACGAATTCCGAGAACTTCAATTTCAAATTCATCATCTAAAGAGTGGATGAGACCAGTATCAGCAACCTGCCCACCTGATTCCACGTAAAAACTTGTTTTTGGTAACAGTATTTCAATCTGATCACCTGGTAACGCTGCTTCAATAGCATCACCCTCTTTAAATAATGCAAGAATTTCTGATTCAAATGCTAAATCATGGTAAGGGTCGTATTGCACACCATCTTTCGAAATTTTTTCATTTTTCACAAGTTGATCAAAAACGTATCGATAATTATCAACATCATCATTACCCATGACACCGAAATTTTTTCCAGCTCCTGAATCCAATCGATGTTGCTCCATGGCATTCTTGAATCCGATTTCATCAACTTCAAATCCTTGTTCACGAGCAATATCTTTGGTAATTTCAAGGGGAAGACCATGAGTAGCGTAAAGTTCGAATGCTTCGTTTCCTGAAACAATCATTTCATTTGTATTTTTGAGCGATTCAAAAATTTCCTCAAGGTTGCTGAGTCCAGCTTCCAAAGTTTTCTGAAAGCGTTCTTCTTCCCTGGTGAGATTGGCGAGAATAGTTTCCCGATTTCGAACCAGTTCCGGGTATGCTTCACCATAACTTTTTATCACCTCATTGGCTATTGCGGCTAAAAATGGTTTGTTTAATCCAATTTTTCCACCAAAACGAGCAGCACGACGAATAATCATACGGCAGACATAATTTCTACCAGTATTTCCAGGGACGACTCCATCTGCAATCAAAAAGGTGGCTGCACGTGCATGATCGGAAATAACGCGATAAGGAGTATAGTTTGAATAGACTTCCTTTTCACTCATCCCGGTTAGATTTTGAACCTGTTTAATTAAATTCGCCAAAAGATCAATTTTGTAATTTGAATCGACATTCTGAAGTACTGAAACAATTCTCTCGAATCCCATTCCAGTATCAACATGTGTTGCTGGAAGGGGTTCCAATTCAGTTTCATTCAATCGATTGTATTGTATAAAAACATTGTTCCATAATTCCAGGAAGCGATTGCAATCCCCGTTTACTTTACAAACATGGCCAGGGACTCCTTTTTTATCACAGAAAGCTTCCCCCCGGTCTATGTGAATCTCAGAACAGGGTCCACATGGACCGGTATCCGCCATTTCCCAAAAATTCTCTTTTCTTCCAAAGAATAAAACATGATCTTCTTCCATTCCCGGTTGATAAAGCCAAATATCTGCTGCTTCTGTATCCGTTGGAATCTCATTTTTTTCATCCTGGAAGACGGTCACCCACAATTTTGTCCTATCCAACCCCCACACAGATGTGAGGAGCTCCCACGCCCAACCTATTGCTTCTTTTTTGTAATAATCGCCAAAGGACCAGTTTCCGAGCATTTCAAAAAAAGTATGATGCCAATCATCCCGCCCAACATCATCAAGATCATTATGCTTTCCAGCTACACGCATACATTTTTGGGAGTTCACTGCACGTGTATATGGCCTTTTATCAGTCCCTAAGAAGACTTCTTTAAACTGGACCATGCCCGCATTTGTAAACAATAATGTGGCATCTCCTCCAGGTACCAGCGAAGAAGACGCCACAACAGTATGACCTCTTTCTTTAAAAAATTCTATAAAAGATTTCCGAATATCATTTCCACTAAAGATTTTTTCCATGAAGACTCCAATTAAAAATGGGCAAAACGATTTGCCCATGATTATAAGCGATCAAACTTTCAGTGACAATATTACCTGGACATCGCCACTTTGATAACGCTGCCTTTTTTGTCGAATGTTAATCGAGCTATTTGATAATACCGGTTCTGATTAATCTGAATGGGATTCCGCACAGTAACCATAAATTTATCACTTAACACTTTTGGTTTGGATTGTTTCTGACCATCAGCGCTTACAGTTCTCGATGAACCAATTTGTAGTCGACTCATTTTTACATCAGCATTATCAATACCAGGTAAATATGATTTTAAAGTGGATTTTACGTGTTGCATCGTCTCTTCAGGAATATCCATGCTTGATCCTCCATTTTTATGATCCGAGATTGTCCTGATTTTATCCGGTCGATCAATTAAATTGACACGTTTAATCTGGATTTCTTTGCCTTCATAAATAAAGAATGGATCACCGTAATAAACAAACTGGATCAAAGTCTTCTGATCTTCGCCATCCAGATACCCCTGACGATTCATCATTTCCTGAACAAAGGAGATTTTAGCCCTTTGAAACGACTCGCCAACCAGGTAACCTTCGCGGATATGTTGCCAGAATAGTTGAGCAAATAAATCTGCTGCAATCAGTGGTGGTGCAACCGAACCATAGGACGTGCTGGTTGAGCCAATTACGACATTGGTGCCAAGTGATAAATATTTTAGGGCGATCGATTCGTTTTCATTCTTTCCAAAAACATGACCGCCATAACAGGCTTCCGTAAGAACTACTTTTGGTGCTTTACCATTAATAATCAAATCATCTGGTGATAAAGCCACAGGATAATCATTTCCAGGTGGATCTAAATAATCTCTTTGCCCATACCATTCAGGACGATCAACTAAACCATGCAGGTTAAAATAACCAAAGTCAACAGACACTAAATCTTGTTTTGTCAAAGACTGTTTTTTGCCGTTTGGAGAAATATATAAGGATTTGGATTCTCCTAAAGCTTTATAAACGGTCGTTGATGATCTCTTCCAAACGGATGCAGAATATCCGAAACTTGATAAATATTTATAGGTAAAGATGTTGGTGAAGGACCTGACAATCCGTTCCCATACTTTGTTGACTGATTTCGGCTGCATGTGAAATTTTACGATTTGTCGTAACTGTTGAATGAGTAAACCTGCGTCCTGTCCTTTTTCACCAATAACTCGACCTAATGGCCAACTGGTGACAAAATAGTTATTATCCAAACTACCATATGGATTATCAGAATAAATTTCGTCATCAACATCATCTGTTGGATTTGGTAAGCGGTGGAATGGCACTACCTCATTACCTCCAACAATTAACATTGCGCCAATTCTCTCACCTCTTTTGGCCAGCATTTTATCCAAATCATGGATTGCTAATTTGATTTTCCATGGATCAATTACTGTAATCGGAGCAAGGTTTAACTTTTGTTGTGTTTTTGAGTCATCAGGTATGAAAATTAAACTATCCCATCCGGATTTTTTCTGTAGAACTTGATTGATCTGTGACATGGATTGGGTGATCACGTTATATGTCTGTTGACCATACTGCTGGATCATTCCAGTTTTGGTTGTCATGATTACATAGACTGGAAAGCGACCATCTAATTTCCCACTAAAATCCTTCTTAATCGATTTTGCAATCCGCTGAAATTCTTTTTCAGCTTCCATAAACGCTTTGCTGCGTGGTTCACCGGAAAAACTTTTCGATGGTTCTTCTGTCTGATCACCATAAACATAATTCGATTCTTCAAATTTACCTTCTGGCAAACGGTTCCATCCCATGTCAGAGGCAACCTCTCCAGGAACCTGAAAGTCAAATCGAACACTCAGCTCATCAGGCCATAATGGCAAGAAAACATGTTGGTCTCCCCACAATCTACGCGCAATTTGACCGGATGAATCTTTCGCCACACAATCATGTAGTAAATTTACTGCTTCTTCTTCTTCACCACTTTCCAGTAATTGTTCAGCCAGGATCAACTTATAAAATAAAGTGTTCGGCCATTTGTTGTGATAAATCTCTGCTAAATTTCTAACTGAATTAGCATCCTTCTGGAAATATATAGATTTTAGGTGAAACAAATTGATGATTGGATTATCTAATTTCAATGATAATATCCTCACCATTAAATCACCGGCGTTATCAAATTTTTCTTTGCCAATCGATTTCTTTACAACGCGCAAAGCAGGACCCCAGGCAGGTAAGGCACTTTTATTTTTGGTGACTCCACCCAAAACATGAATACAAGCCGATGAGAGATCTTTTTCTTCATCCGCAATAGGTAAGGTTACAAAAAGCTCATGAGCCGACAAATATTCGGGATCGGTCTCAATAATTTTTCTGGTTACATCGGCTGCTAATTCAAGCTGATTCTCTTTTTGATAAAACAAGGCTAAATAATACTGGACGGTGAGATCACCAGGATAATAAGACAACCATTTTTGCGCTAATTGCCGCCCAAAAACAAATTTTTTGTTTTGAAGTGCCGAAACAATAAGTTGAATTACTGTTCCACGGTTGATTTTTTCGTCATGTTTTGGGTATGAAAATTCCATGTTTTCTCCTATGAAGAGTGAACCAGATTCAATGCAATTACACCAGCTAATTGGCGACGAATATTTGTATCTTTCGGTGAAAGAGAAGATGCAATCTTAAGCATTTTTTCTGCACCTTGATAATCTTTGAGATCTCGCAATAAAAGACCAGTCTTATAAAAAGCTCTATAATCTTTGTCATTACGTGAGTATGCTTCTCGATAAGATTCCAAAGCTTTTTCAGTTTCTTGTTGGTCCTGATAGATATCACCAATTTCCAACCAGGGTTCAACGCCTTCAGCAATTGACATGGCAGCTTTTGAAAAATGATTCAATGCTTGATCGAGCTGACCCTGATGTTTTGCAACTTTCCCTAATAATAGATGAATATCTGGTTGGTTTGATTGTAAGTGTAAACTCTTCCTGGCGACAACTTCAGCAGCTTGAAAGTCTTCGATATCGTGATAAAGATTAGCCAGGATTTTCAAGACTTCAATATCATTTGGGAACCTTTGAGAAAGTTCTGAAGCCAACATTAATCCATTGGAAATGTCATCCAGTGCTTTCAGAATCTTAATTTTTTCGATTTGCAGTCCTTTGCTATCCGAGCATTTTTCCAATCCATTATTGATTATTTTTATAGCTTCACTGGATTTGCCAGCTTCTCTTAAAATCACTGAATGTAGAATGTATGCCAGTTCATATCTGGGATTATTTTGAAGTATTTCAAAAATTTTATTTTTCGATTTTTCATCTTCGCCATTCAAGTAAAATGCTTCTGCTTCTAAATAGTCTAATTCGTTGGAAACCGGTTTGAATTTTCTAGCCGCTTGAATAGAAATCATACTCTTTTCAAAGGATTTCAGTATTAAGTTGGCTGTTGCATACGAAGCATGGAAATCATAGGTTTCAGGAATTTTTCCTTTATACTCATCCAATAACTCAACCACCTCAAGCGCTTTTTTGTTTTCCAGCAATAAATTTGTGTATTGATAAATTACACTTTCTGGATTTTTTGAGTTCGTTAAAATGCTCTTCCAATATTGGTCTGCACTCTCAAAATCACCTGACTCTTGATAAAGTTTTGCTATTCGAATTCTCCAATTATCCTCATCTGGCCAAATTTTATATGCTTGTTCCGCTAATTCGATCGCTTCGTGTAAATTTCCATTTTTTTCATAAATATTCGAACTTTCCATCAACCAGACTGGATCATCTGTCGGAATTTGAGAATTTATGAAAGCCATTTTTTCTTTCAAACTCATGGTTTGGTTGTTAATCAAGTAGAACAATTTTTCGTAGGATTCAGTCCTGAAATTTGAAATATATTCGCTGATCATTTCTGATTTATCAGCTTTCATCATAGAATTCACTAGAACAAAATTCATATATTTAGGTAGTGTTTTGGAATTGATCAAACTAAATGCAGTAGAGTAATCTTTATCGATGATTATTTTTTGGAGGTTCTCAATATTTTTAATCGCTTTTGTCTTCCCGTTACGGTTGATAATGGTAAGCAACGAGCTTATTGTGCGTGGATCCATAATTTCCTTATCAAGCACACTACTTCGATGGGAATGAATGCCATTTTTTTCGAAAATATCAAGCATGGCTCCGTAGGTAAATTCAATTGCCAGATTCAAGTATGCTTTTTCGATATTTTCAGTCTCAAATTGTTCTAATAATTTCGCTACTTTTGGATAATCGTTCAACCTCCAAACCAACAACAGAGACAGTCTTCTGTGAACAGATTCTCTTATATCACCGTATGGATCATCTGTGTTCGTCTTGAATGGTTGTTCATTAGCGATGCTGGTCTCTTTGAAAAATTGATTGGCATCAGCAAATAAATTCTTATCCAGTAAATAATGAGCTTTCAGAACTTTTCTTAATTCATTTTTAGACCCGTCATCTTTAAAGGATAACCGGTATTCGCGATCATCCAGGAACGCACTTGCAAAATCTAAAGCCGTTGCATATAGATCTGTATCCAATTCGACATTTTCTGATGTGCAGGTGTTTCTATATCTCAGAAGATAATTGGAAGCTAAATCATAGTCCGTTAATTGCAGGGAAAATTCTGCACCCATTAAGTAGAGCCACGGTTCTTCTGGATTGATTTTGATCATTCTGTCGATCATTTCCAGACATTGATCGAATTCCAATTTTTTCTTGTGTGAATTGGTAAGGAATTGCAGAATTGAGAAATCTTTAATTTTCTTTTCTAGCCAATTAGCTGGGATCAAAGAATCATTTTGCAGATATTCTTGTACTGGAGTTTTATCATCTGATGGGAAAGAAAAAGCAGCATCAAACGCATAAATCGCGGCAGAATAATCCCCCTTTTTGTATAAACATTCTCCTTCCAATGAGGACAATATTCTTGAATTTGAAGTTGTCCTTTTAAGGTTCTGGATCTCTGCCAGCGCTGTATCCCAATTTTGATTGGTCATCAATAGGAATATTTTTTCAATAACTCTTTTCTTTATCTCCACACCGTTCTGGTTATCAACAGTTTTATTGAACCAATTTAATGCTTCCAGATATTTACCAATTCGCAGATATGATATTACGGCATTTCTTAAATCGTGGTTTTCAAGATTTTCTGCTCCACTTAATTTCTCCAGTACCTCATTTGCCCGATCTAGATCTCCATTGGTAATATAGATATTTGCCAATCTGGTAATAGCGATTGAATTTACTGGGTCAAAATGTAAAATCTGTTCTAACCCTTGGATTTCTCCTTTTGCATTCCCCAATTTAGCCATAAAGTTTGAGTACCACAACAAATTCTCAATGTCTGTAGAACCCATCTGGTAAATCTCTTCTGCTTTGGCTTCAGCTTGATTGGTTAATGAAGCTGATAGATAAGTTTCAGCTATTTTTTGTTTTATACCTAAATGTTTTGGATTTAATTGATCAGCCTCCTGCAAAGCAGCAATACCACTATCGACCTCACACAAATCAATTTTGACGAGACCCAAACCAGCATATACTCTCCAAAGCAATGACTGGTGGATCTGGTTAGATTTGAAATCATTGACCAATTTTGTATATATAGAATTGGCGGCTTCTGTTTCACCTGTCAAATAGTACACTTCACCAAGAACCAATTGCAAATAATTCGTATCATCCGAACCCTCTTTTATTGCTGTTTGAAGAATTTTCTGGGCATTCAATAAATTACTTATTTCATTGTGCTTTCCATCGGTTGGAAGAAATTTCTCAGGGCGATCACCCAGTATTGTTTGAACATACAATAATAGTTTATTGATAGGAGTATTCACATCATGTAAATTAATTGCTACATCAAAAGCCACCAGGGCAGCATCACGGTTTTGCTTTTCAACCTGACGGACAGCATCAACGAATGCAATTTCTCGATCAAATGGCCATTTTTGTCGTCCCTGACTCAAGATCAGATCAGCTTCATCTGTTCTGCCAAGAGTTTGCAATGTTTGGATTAAATTAAGAGTATAGAAAGAATTATCAGGATTTAATCCTACTGCTTTTCGAATATAAGGTAGAGCTTCCGCAAATAATTCCTGATCAATACACGCTTTTGCTAAATTGAAGTGAATTTGCGAAGAATTGGGGATAGCTAAAACAGCTGATCGAAGCGTTTCCATGGATTTCTGGAACAGTCCCATTTTTTTGTATACATCACTTAAGACAGTCCAACCTTCTTCATATTCTGGTAATCTCATCGTTGTTTCTTCCAGAATGGCTCTGGCTTTTTCATAATCCCCTTCTGAATAATACAGTTTCCCACTTATGACATCGATCTGGGTACGATTTACTCCTTCTGATTTCATTTTTTCAAGAAGGACTCTGGTTTTTTCCAGTTGGTTTGCGTTTAAAGCTGCTTGGGCATAATTTATCCAATCTTCCTGTGACATCAAATAAGATTGAGCGTAATTTTCCCACTCGCTAAATAAAGCATTCCAATTTTTACTTTTGGATAATAAACCAAAAATATTCTTGTATGTTTTCTCTTGACTTTCATGGTTGTTTAAGGACATTTTTAATTCACTATAAGCTTCATCTATTAAATTCAAAGTCTGAAGCCCTTGAATTAATTCTTCCTGCATCTCATCCATTGAAAGAGATATTGTTGAAAGAAATTTAATATATTCCGCACTCAAACCATTTAAACCAAGTGAATTAAGTAAGAGAATAATTTTTTTATGATCCAAATTGTGTAAATAAGATACAGTTTCAGATGATGGCCATTCAACTTTTAATGCATTAAACCAGTTATTGAATTGTTTTTCTCCAATTTCCCTGGCTTTTAATCCATCACCTTTTTTCTGTACCTCACAGGCGTAAGTCAGATTTGATAATATCCCCTTGTTAGGAAAATTTGGTTTTCCATCATTCAAAGACTTACTTTCATCAACCAGGTGACTAAAAGCCAGATCATTAAATTTTGGTTCGTTCAAATAAGTCATCAGATCATCATGAACTTCGTTATAGGATTGAGAAATGATATTTAGATCGATTAATCTTAGAATTTGTTGCAGTTTCTCCCTGGCATTTAAGAAATTTGATTTTGCCTGAAGTGGTGATTTCTCAAGTTGATATCGAAATCCATTGAGTAAGTTTTCTTTGAATGCTGGATCAAATTTTGAGACAAAATCAAAACCCTGATTGGTGTGAGATTCACTTATGCTTTTTGAAAAGATTTTCGATTCTTCCAGAACTATTGAGATTTGGTTTGCTAAATAGGAGACCTGGTTTGGCAAGGTATGTACCCATATAATCTGTGTCTCTAAAGATTGTTTTTCTAATAATCTTACTAACCTGAGTGCTTTTTCTTTTTGGGGGATTAATTGTGTGGCTAGAATATGATTAACAAAACTAACACCAATATAAGGATCTTTGCCAATAATTAAAGCTTGAAGAAGATCATCATCGAAATCGGTCAAACTGTATAGAATTGCCAGACTTGTCCGCCAGGTCAATAATGTTGATTTACGGGAAAATCCATTGGATAGTTCTTCAAGCAATCCAGTCCAGGACTGATTTTTTCTTTTTCTTTCGAATAAAGCGAGTGCAATGTAAGTTGCTCTCTGAAAATCAATTTCTTTGGAATGATTCTTAAATGTTTCATCCAAAATAGAAATTGCATTTTTCAGATAGTGCTTTTCTTTCACATCTTTTCCCAATAACTCAATTTTCGAATTCACCGACGACATCGCCACTTTACCCAGTGACCATTTATCTAAGGATTTTCCGAAGGATTCGACACATTGCATAAAAAAATCATTGTTTCTGATTTGCTTCAGAAGCAATTTGTCTTGTTTTGCAGATTCAATCAAAATTTTCTGATCGTTTTCATTCAGACTATCCTTTAAGGATTGGAAAAATAATGTTGTATTCATTAATACTCCTTTATGAATAATCTAGAATCGTAAGAATAATGCGAAGGATCCAGCCATCAATAAAACACCTAAGATCATCAGAAATACACCAATACCAGCAGCGGTGGTCACCATCTGATTTAAAGAATCTATAAGGACTGATGCATTTCCTATGATGGAAGCAATTTCTTCAGTTATTCCTTTTTGAACAACTTTTTGGGTTTCTTTGGCAATTTGGGAAATGCCCTTACCTAAGACACGGGTTAATAAAACGATGAAACCGGTTATGAATGTAATTAATCCTAATCCCATAAAAACGAGTGTTAGCAATGTGATTAAATCCTCTTTTATCATAAAAAAACCTCCAGATCATTCTTCTAGAGGTATGATGCAAGTTATATGCCAACAGTGATTTATTGCAGGTTCAGGGGCAAATTTGACACTTCAATTACACCTGTATCACAAAACAACATCGCACTTTCAATTGCATTGCTTAATTCACGAATATTTCCTGGCCAGTTATAAGCCATTAATTTTTCCATGGCGTGTGGGGTGATATCAACTATATTTACACCCATTTTTGAATTCTTTTGTCGTATGAAGAAACCAACCAATTCTGGAATATCTTCTTTTCGTTCTCGCAACGGTGGAATATGCAAATCTACCACCCGTAATCGATAATATAAGTCCGAACGAAATTCATTGTTCTCAATCATTTGATTAAGATTACGGTTAGATGCTGCTAATACCTGAACATCAACATTAATCAAGTTATTACCACCAACTCTTCGAAATGCTTTTGATTCCAGGGCACGCAACAATTTAGCTTGCATATCCAAAGGCATGGAGGAAATTTCATCCAGAAACAGCACACCCTCATCGGCTGTTTCCATAAGTCCGTGTTTTCGTTTATCAGCACCCGTAAAAGCGCCAGATTCGTGACCGAATAATTCGGACTCAAGCATGGTACTCTGAATAGCAGCACAGTTAATTGCAACAAACATTTTATGTGATCGCGGACCAACACTATGAATGTAATTTGCCAAAACGTCTTTCCCCACCCCAGTTTCTCCTGTAATTAACACAGAGACTGACATAGACGCTGCCCTTTCAGCCTGACCCAGAACATGTTTAATCTTTGGATTGTCTCCTGCCACAAACTGAACACTATTCTTTTGAGTGTTTTGGAACAATGCCAATTCTCTTCGCATTCTGACAATTTCCAGAGCCCTTTGGATGGAAAGCTCAAGTCGATCCAATTTGATGGGTTTTATTAAGAAATCGTGCGCACCATTTCGCATCGCTTCAACAGCTATTTCTATATCCGGAAAACCTGTTATCAATATCATGGGAGGTCTCAGTTGCATATTTAATGTTTCATATAACAAATTTGGACCAAAGCCATCTGGCAATTGAACATCTAAAAGCACAACATCACAATTGCCTTTCTGAATCTCGGTGCGTGCTTCCGAAAGAGTACCCACTCCAACCACTTCGTATCCTAAGGGAGTTAAAAATGCTTCCAGGTTTGATCTTGCATTCTCTTCATCATCCACTACCAAGACGGTATAACCCATGTGATTTATTCTCCTTGTTTGATCGGTAAATAAACAGCAAACACTGTTCCTCCACCTGGATATGACTCAACCGTAATATTACCACGATGAGCAGTCATGATACGTTTACTGATCGCTAAACCTAAACCGGTTCCGGTTTTTTTGGTTGTAACAAATGGCTCAAAAACATGTCCACGAACTTCCTCAGGAATGCCGGGTCCACTATCAATGATTTTCACTTCAATTTGCGGGTAATTCGAGATTGTTCTGGAAATGTCAATGTGAACAGCCAGAGTTCCTTTCTCACTAGCAGCCATGGCTTCAACAGCATTCCCGATCAAATTCGTAAAAACTTGTTCCAACAATCTTGGGTCGGCAGAGATCATGGGTAAATCATCTGATTTTTGAAAAAATTCCTGAACTCCAACTCTCGCCATTCTGGGTTTCCAGCGATCCAAAATCCTCTGTAATAGAATCGCAATATCAACCGATTCAAATTTTGCGTCAAATGGTTTTGAATATGCTAGAACAGCTTCCATCTGATGTGTTAGTCGATCGCAATCATGGATCATACGATCCACCATATCTTTATTTTTTTGGTCTTCATTGAAACTCCTGGAAAGGATCTGGAGTCCCATGGAAATATTATTAATGGGGTTGCGAACCTCATGCGCAAAAACTGCGGTAAATTCGCCTAAAACTGCCCTGTGTTCTAATTGTTGTGCGCGTGTTTTTATTTCTTCATTTTCACTTACATCGCGCAAATAAATAATGATCGATAATAAGGTGTTGTTTTGAGTAACCGGTACAATTCTGGCATCGACAGGAACTGAATCGCCATTTCTGTTGTGAATGTAAACAATCCCAAGTCGATGAATACCAAAATCGTTTTTGGCAGATTCTAATAATGGAAAAAAGTTGTCTGGACCTATCAGTATGTTATCAATGGTTTGTTCTGATACTTCACGCGATTGATAACCTAGCAGAATCTCAGCGCTTGGATTAATCATCCAGATTTTCAAATCAGGTTTCAGTATGATAATTCCATCCTGGACATGATCAAGGATTTCATTATTTACTCTGATCATCCAATCCTGACTGTCAATTTTTGATCGCAAAGCATCCACCAGAATGAAATATTGCAGTATGGATGAAATGGCTGCAGAAAACATTTCCAGGATTGAGTGTAAATTTTTTGGTGGTTGTTTTTTTTGCTGCCCCACAACCAATAATGCAGATGCACTTTTTCCCGGACCCAGAGCAGAAGTACCGAGATAGGATAAGTTACTGATTCGTGCAATTTTATGTAACTCGGTCATTACCCGATGGCCTGCTGTCCAGATTGTCGTTTTTTGATCCAGTCGAATATCACTGGACGGCAATGTAAACGGAAGCAAATCGCTATCGGTATCACCCGGTATTCGTGTTAATTCGGGAATATTACTATCAACCTGATAAATGGTTACATGGGGTGTCTCAAAGAAGTTTTCAATTATTTTCACTGCTTTATGCAGAGCATCCATCAAATCATCATCTTCAATCAACCTCAATAATTGTTGCATTGTCAGGAAAAGTTGATCTTGCCAGGCTTTTTGCTTCTCAACAAATTCTTGCTCTTCGTTAAATACAATCACGCATTTTGAGTTTTTTTCGTCAATCCCATATTTCCATGCAAATCCATCAACGGTTTGCTTGTTTCGTTTGATTATCTCAAACGTAAATGGCTCATTAAAAAAGGAATTTTGGATTCCATCCAAATTAAATAACAAATCAACCGGTAAATCAGATAATTCTGAAGGAGAATATGAAGTTAATTTTTGAAAATTTACATTAAAACTGAGGATTTCTTTGCGAGGTATATCAATAAAAATCGCTGGATCCTGGATCACATTTAACAAATTCTTATATATCAAAGCACTTTCATCCTGTGCTTTCCCTAATATAACTTCCCTGAACCAATTTGGTTTTTCAGAATTCATTAATTTATAGCGCCTGCCTTAAATGTGCTGGAAGAATTCCTTCCATAGCTCGATATTTTGCGACTGTTCTTCTTGCTACCTGAATACCTCTTTCGTCTAATTTTTTCTGGATCTCAGTATCACTGAGGGGTTTGGATTCTGAAGAAACAATTTCCCGTAAAATTGTCCTTGCAGAAAGACTTCGATCAAAGAAAGCGGCTAATGGGACAATTTTCTTGTTAGGAAGCTGAACGGACTTTCCAGAAACGGCACGAGAAATCGTTGATTCATGAACTTCAAGTTTTTCTGCCAAACTTGCTCGTGTAATCGGTTTTAAGTATTTTTCACCCTTTGTAAGGTATGATTTTTGAATCATCACCAATTCATGCATCAATCTCTGCATCGTGTGATTTCTTTGTTGTAAGCATTTCACGAATAAGGATGCTTTTTCCAGATCGCCTTTCATGGCATCTTTTAATTCAGCATCGGTTTCTTTGATGGTTTGTTTATAAAGTGGGCTCACTTGAAGCGTACCAGAGTATGGCATTACAATTTCTACAATTAATTGCAATTTTTGGTCATCATTCGCAAATGAAATTAAAACATCGGGTCTATGGTACACATTTGTATCAGGAGAAGATGGATTACGAACAGAACCCCAATGTGACCGGGCAGGAAATGGATTTAAATTATCACTGATAAATTCAACGATTTTTTCCACTCTTTGGACACTGATTTTTAGTCTCTTGGCTATCTCTGGGTGTTGTCTTTTACTTAACAATTCCATGTAATCTTTGATGATTTCATATGCATATTCAGGAATGGTAATTGAATCTGATAATACTTCTAATTGAACCAATAACGCCTGTTGTGGATTGACTGAACCCACACCAATAGGATCCGCTAATTGGATAATCTTTTGCACTTCTTCGATTGTTGAAATCGGCACATGGAAATATCTAGCTACATCCATCAAATTGACGCTCAGAAATCCATCATCATCCAGATTTGTTAACAAATGAACAGCAATCAATTGTTGATCTTTGGATAATTCCGGCGCGATTTGTTTGATCACATAGCTGGTTAAGTCATCCGTTACCGGAGAGAATGGTTCCTCAGAATAATCAGAATCATCATAATCTGATCTGGGAATAAAGTCTTCCATTGGAGAAACATAAACAATCGGCTCATCAACATCAGTGTTCATTGGACGTGAACAAATAGGGCAGGCACCATTATCGGGTAATACCCGCTTGCAATGAGGACATCGTCTCTCTTCAATGATCTCCAGGGCTGGATTCGACGCTAACTCAGAATCGATCTGCTGTTTGAGTTCAAATGCCGAGAGAGATAATAATGTCATGGTTTGCGCAAGGTGCGCTGTGGTTATTGGTTTATGTACCTGATATTGATATTGGAACATGGTTTTGTCCTCACTGATTAAGTATATCGATATGCTTCAAAGTTGCAAGTTATATGCCAGACGGATTTTATGATGTAAAATATGAACCGAGGTACTGAATTTGGAAAATAAAACTGTTACTGTAATTGGCGCTGGACTGGCAGGCAGTGAAGCAGCTTACCAGCTGGCAATGGCTGGATTCCAGGTCAATTTATATGAGATGCGTCCTCTGATTCAGACGGGTGCCCATACGACCGATTATTTTGCTGAATTAATTTGTTCAAATTCATTAGGGTCAAATTTGCCTGATCGCGCTGCTGGCGTTTTAAAAAATGAATTACGTCGCTTGGGCTCATTGTTGATGAAAATTGCGGATGAATTTGAATTACCCGCAGGTGGAGCATTGGCAGTGGATCGAGATCTCTTTTCAGGAAAAGTAACCAGAATCCTTTCTACACATCCAAATATCAAAATATTTAGAGAAGAAGTGAAAGAGATCCCTTCAAACCCCACCATAATCGCATCTGGTCCATTGACATCTTCAACACTCAGTCAAAGCATTTCTCAAATTACAAATTCATGCAATTTATTTTTTTATGATGCAATAGCCCCCATTATCAATTATGAATCCATTAACCTGGATATTGCCTTTAGAGCTTCCCGGTATCAAAAAGATGAAGAGGAATCAGGTGATTACATAAATTGTCCATTTTCAAAAGAAGAATATGATCGATTTGTGTTTGAACTAACAAATGCGCAGAGGATTGAATTAAAGAATTTCGAATCCCAAATTAATCAAGGTGTTAAAGCCGGTTCTGACCAATATTTCGAAGGCTGTTTACCCATTGAAGTATTGGCTAACCGTGGTGAAAAATCATTGGCATTTGGACCGTTGCGACCTGTAGGAATTTGGAATCCTCACGGAGGAAAGCGACCATATGCTGTCTTACAGTTACGACAGGATAATATAGCTGGAACCTTATATAATATGGTTGGTTTTCAGACCAATCTAAAATTTTCAGAACAGAAAAGAGTTTTCCAAATGATACCGGGACTGGAAAATGCCACTTTTGCCAGGTACGGTCAAATGCATCGTAATACATTTATTGCTTCACCGAATTTATTATTACCAACATTACAATTTAACCAGCGTAATGATTTATTCTTTGCTGGGCAAATCACCGGTGTAGAAGGATACGTAGGTAACATAGCCACTGGATTATTAGCTGGAATTAATATGAGCAGATATTTATCTGGACACAAATTATTGGAATTACCAAAACAAACGATGCTGGGTGCATTGGTTCATTACATCACCCATGCATCTATGCGTGATTTTCAACCAATGAAAGCTAATTTTGGAATTCTTCCTCTTATAAATGCAAAAGGCAAAAGAGAACGGGCAAAGTTATACGCACAGGAGGCGAAAAAGAGTTTGGAAATTTATTTATCAGAAATTTTTCCGGAATTATCACTATGATCAAACGATTTTTTTTATTCATATTCCTGACGATCTTCCTCGTGAGTTGTAATGAAAAACCAACCATTGAATTTGATGGGAAGAATGCTTACCTTTATGCGAAATCACAGGTTGAATTCGGCCCACGCACCCCTGGCAGTGAAGCGCATCAAAAAACAATTGAATTGATTACTGAAGAAATAAATTCTTTTGGCTGGACAGTAGATATTCAATCCGAGGAAGTAAACGGATATTTGATTCAAAATATTATCGGAAAATATCCAACAACAACTGCTGAGCCATGGATCATCATCGGTGCACATTACGATTCTCGGTTTTATGCAAACAAAGATACAAACATCGCTAACCAGCTTCAACCTATATTAGGTGCAAACGATGGCGCGTCTGGTGTGGCAGTATTATTGGAACTTGCAAGAGTGCTACCGCCTGACCTCAATAAGAACATTTTGTTTGTTTTTTTTGATGCAGAGGATCAAGGCAATATTGATGGATGGGATTGGATTTTAGGATCCAGAAGTTTTGTAAAAACATTGGAAGACAAACCGGATGCTGTAGTAATTCTGGATATGATCGGAGATACAGATCTGAATGTATATTATGAAAGAAATTCAGATGTTAATCTCCAAAAAGAAATTTGGGATATCGCCGCCAATCTTGGTTATGGTGAATATTTCATACCTGAATTCAGACATAGTATTCTGGATGATCACATTCCATTCATCGAAAATGGAATTACAGCCATTGATATTATTGATTTTGATTACTCTTATTGGCATACATCTCAAGATACGATTGATAAATTATCACCTGAAAGCCTAGAGATTATTGGAAAAACAATATATCATTGGTTATTAGTGCCATAAAACATTGGAAAAACTTTATTAACTATCATAAACTTCAAGTATGCCGAAACCAACAGAAATATTGCAGAATCTTTTTCCCATTATAGAAAACAGGGTCGTGCTTGAATTAACAAAGGGATCACTACTCAAGGATGAAATATCGGATCAGTTTCAATCTTTCTATAACCACCTTCTTCAAACTGTTGATACTGGAAATCCATCCTGGTTTGATCCATTGCTTGAAACATGGGCAAATTCATTAACTCAAACTGATTTAGAAGAAGATAGAATTATTATCAATGAATTTATTAATCAATTGGTATTGATTATCCATCAAACGATTGTAGAAAACACCGAAGCACAACAAACTGTACAACTGAGCACAACATTATTACCAATATACTCATATTTATTCAATAAAACTGCAAATATCGAGACAAACAAAAAAATCCAATATCTTTCAAAACAAGTAGATAAAGCGAGATCAGACCTGGCAAAATTGGATGAAAGTAAGAGTAATTTTGTGGATGTGGCAGCACATGAATTGAAAACCCCATTGACATTAATTGATGGGTACACATCCATGTTGATTGATGTGATATTAAAACAAAACAATAATGATTTATTGGTATTTACGAATGGGATTTTGAACGGGTCAAAACGATTGCGTGGAATTATTGAAGATATGATTGATGTTTCATTATTGGAGAATAATTTATTAATTCTTAATTATCAGCCCTATTGGTTGAATAGAATTCTTGAATTCGTGCTGCTGGAACTCTCGCCGGTGAGTAAGGAACGCGATATTTCAATAAATATTCATGATTTTGATGGCTACAACTTAATGAATTATGGCGATTCTGAACGCCTAATACAATTATTTAAAAATTTAGTCATTAATGCAATTAAATTCACTCCTGATGGTGGAATAATTAACATCAACGGTAGAAAATTAACCGGTTTTATCGAGGTTTTAATTTCCGATACTGGCATAGGTATAAACCAGGAAGATCAGGCAATCATCTTTGAAAAATTTAATCGACTCGGTAACATAGCCTTACATTCCAGTAGTAAAACAAAATTCAAAGGTGGTGGACCAGGCCTGGGGCTTCCCATCGCAAAGGGAATTGCAGAAGCACACGGAGGTTCAATCTGGGTTGAGTCTTCCGGCTATAGTGAGACAGATTTTCCAGGCTCAACCTTCCATATTTTATTACCGCTTTTGGATAAATTACCGGAAAATAACTAGTGAGGAAATGATTTTATGACAAATAATTCTTTTATCAAACCAGCTGGAAGAATAGCATCATTCAAACCATATTACTTTGCTACGCTGGCAAAAAAAATTTCTCAACTTCAGGAAAATGGAGTAGATGTTATAAAAATTGATATGGGATCACCGGATTTGCCTCCTGAAAAATTTATCATTGATAAACTAACCCAATCCGCAGCCTTACCCGATAAGCATGGCTATACTCCCATGGGTGGAAGCTTAGAATACCGGAAAGCAATCGCATATTATTATGAAAAAAGATTTGGTGTTAAATTAGATCCTTCCACTGAAACGGTAGGATTGATAGGTTCTAAAGAAGGCTTATTCAACATGACCCAGGTGCTGGTAAATCCAGGAGATTATGTGATTGTTCCTGACCCTGGGTATCCGGTCTATTCAGCCAGCACAAAAATTGCCGGAGGTATTATCTACACGCTGCCACTGCTAAAGGAAAATGGCTTTTTGCCGGACCTGTCATCCATTCCACAAGAAATAATTCAGAAAACAAAACTATTCTGGATCAATTACCCTAATAATCCTACCGGAGCCATAGCACCATTTTCATTCTTTGAAAAAATTGTGGATTTCGCCAAAAGGAATCAAATCATTATTGCGCATGATGCGCCATATGTGGATGTTTGCTTTGATGACTATATTGCCCCCAGTCTTCTTCAGGTTGAAGGAGCAAAAGATGTCGCGGTTGAATTCAATTCATTATCCAAATCATATAATATGGCAGGTTGGCGATTAGGAATGGCTGTCGGGAATGCCGACATTATTGGTTACATTCATACCTATAAAAGCCAGATGGATTCTTCACAATTTGCACCTGTCATCGATGCTGGAATTGCCGCCATCACAGGTGATCAGTCCTGGTTATCCAGTAGAAATACGATTTATCAAACCAGAAGAGATATTGTTGTCAATGGATTAAAAGAAGCAGGATTCGAAGTCGATACTCCTCCCGCCGCAATTTATATTTGGGCCAAACTACCTGATGGATTTGAAGATAGTATGTTTTTCTGCAACCAGTTATTAGAAGATACCGGTGTAAGTATGACCCCAGGTGTTGTTTATGGACAATACGGAGAAGGTTATTTACGAGTCTCTTTAGGTACCAAAACAGAGAGAATTCAGGAAGCGATGGAAAGAATCAAGCTTTGGATGAAAGCTAAATAGGAAAAATATGTCAAAGAAAAACCCAGAACCCACAAGAATGAAGAACGAAAAAGCTTTATTAGTTGGGGTTGATATTTACAACCAGAACAATTGGCTTTCATTGGAAGATTCATTAGAGGAATTGAGTCTTCTGGCATCCACAGCTGGATTGGAGGTTGTTGGTGAAGCAACCCAAAGCCTCTCGCATCCCAATCCCGAGACCTTCATTGGTTCTGGGAAAGTTCAGGAAGTGATTGCGCTTGTCGATGAAACCCAGGCAGATGTAGTTGTTTTTGATGAGGAATTATCACCCAGACATCAAAGGGAATTAGAAAAGAGTTTTGGCGACAAAGTGCATATTATTGATCGAACTGCTTTGATTTTAGATATTTTTGCTCAACACGCGGATACAAGAGAAGGAATATTACAGGTTGAATTAGCGCAATATGAATATCGATTACCCCGATTAACCCGGGCATGGACACATCTTGCCAGACAGGCTGGTGGTGGCGCTGGTCGAACCGGAAGTGTCGGTGGTGTCGGATTAAGAGGTCCGGGTGAAACACAGCTTGAGGTTGACCGCCGTGAAATTCGCAACAAAATTTCCAATTTGAAAAAGGAACTGGAAAAAGTAAGATCTCATCGCAGTCGTTACCGATTACAAAGAAAACGATCACAGATACCAACCGTTGCACTGGTCGGTTATACGAATGCAGGTAAATCAACCTTATTAAATTTCATTTCCAAAGCAGATGTTTATGTTGCGAATCAATTATTTGCTACGTTAGATCCAACTACGAAGCGCGTTATATTGCCCGATAATAATGTTAGTTTGTTTACAGATACAGTCGGTTTCATTCAAAAACTTCCTACCCAATTGATTGCAGCATTTCGAGCTACCCTGGAAGAAATAAATGAAGCTGATTTATTGTTGCACATCGTAGACATCACCCATCCCAGTGCTCAATCACAATGGCAATCTGTTCAGGAAACTTTATCCATTTTAAAGGCGGATCACATTCCCACCATAACCGTTCTTAATAAAATTGATAAACTTCCGGACCCAGATTTAGCACAGGAAATGTCACATGATTATAAAGATGCAATTGCCATCTCAGCTAAAACCGGTATTGGCGTAAATGACCTGTTAAAAATGGTGGAAAATGAGTTGTTTTTCAGTTATATCCCTGTAAAAGTAAATTTACCCTATCAACAAGGTCGTTTGATTTCAATTTTTCATGAACAGGGAAAAATAGAAATGATCGCTCATAAAAAAGGCGGTGTGATGATTGAAGGGAAAATGCCTGCGAGGTATGTTTCGTTGTTCGAACATTATTTTTCAAATGCTGGATTTGATGATGAAGAAGAATGAAATGACCAATTTGTCCAAAATATTATCAAAACTTTCAACTTTTTTTTCCAACCGGAAAGGTTTGTTGATTTTCATTGCTATTATTTTAGTGATCTTAAATTTTATCCTAAGTTTGGTCTCTAATAATTGGGTTACTCAATCAAATTTATTACTTCATTTAGGAATAGTGATAGGGTTTCTGGGTCTTTTAATTGCCTGGGCTCTATAAAAAAAACTCCTTGCGGAGTTTTCTTTTTTTACTTTTTCTTTTCTTTTTCTACCTGGACAACTTCTCGTCCCTGGTAATGTCCACATGATGGACAAATCGTGTGTGATAAACGCATTTCACCACAATTGCTGCATTGAACCAGTGATGCGGCGGTGAGGCTGTCATGTGCACGACGTCGATCACGTCGACCTTTTGAAATTTTCCTTTTTGGCTGCGGACCCATTTTCTTACTCCTATCTGAAGATTCAGTTATTTACTAATTAGTTAAGCCGTCAAATTATAATCTCAGGGGTTAAAAAATGTCAAGCAATCCAGACAGTAACTCTGACAATTTACCTTTATAAGTATCTTTGAGTACAATTCAAGAAAAGCCAGTTTCTTCAACTGACAAAAATGGTATGACCCAACTTCCATGAATTATTCGTTTTTCCTTCATTTTTTCTTGATTAGGTATTTTACAAATATAATTATGAAATGGAAACCAACAATTCTCCAATTAGAATCAGGGAAATTGTGTATAACGAAGCAGGGTCTTCCTATAACATTCCTCCGCACACTCATTCCATATTCCAATGGTATTGTGTCGTTTATGGCAACGTTGACATTTCATGCAATGAAAGATTTTTTACCCTCCAACCAGATGACTCAATTCTCATTTCTCCCGGAGTAATGCGATCTCCTAAATATCATAATAAATCAATCGGATATTTTTATGTTTTATTTGAAAATCATCATCTCATTTTGGATGGTTTGGCAGACAAAATTGTAAATATTCCCAATGAATTACGTTTCGATCTAAACACTTTAATTAACGAAATCAATAAGCCAGGAGAAAACACCTACGAATTTGTAGAAGCACTTGTTACGCGCATCTTAATTGGATTAGAAAGAAAAACAAAGTCTCTTTTTCAATCTGAAAATATATCTAAACTAAATGTACATACTCAAAATGAAGCGTTCAATCAAATTGATGCGTATTTAAGGCGGAATTTATACAAAAATATCAGTCGAGAAGATCTCTCTAAAGTATTTCATATATCGCCTTCTCATTTGGCAAGGATTTTTCGAAACGCATCCGGCGTGCCAATATCAACACGATTGATCCAATTACGTATTGATCGTGCGAAACAATTACTATTAGAGAGTTCGTTACCAATATCTGAAATCAGTCTTCAGGTGGGTTATACCAATTTCAGTCATTTTACACATGTCTTTCGTAAATATACTGGTGTAACGCCAGGTGATTATCGTCGCACGCAAGGAAACACAAGACGGAGATTGAATATTGACCAATAGTTTATGATCGTTTGACAATAGCCACTCAATCAAATAAAGATTATCTTAAAAAGTAGTCTCAGGAGGCCTCAAATGGAGAAAGATATTCGGTTAGCGGTTATAGGTGTCGGTGCTATGGGAAGCCAACATGTCAAGGATATTCAGACAATGACTGGTGTCCAACTAGTTGCCATCTGCGATCTTATTCCTGAAAGAATGGAAATTCTTTCTACTTGCAATACCCAATTCTTTACCAATTATCGGGATTTGTTAAATTCTGTGGAATTGGATGGGGTACTGATTTCAACGCCGCATTATGACCATTCACCTATTGCTATCGATTGTTTTCATAACGGAATTCATGTACTTACTGAGAAACCGATTGCAGCCCATATGAGTGATGGAAAATTAATGGTTGAGGCATATAAAGAAGCAATCAAGCATCATTCCGATCTGAAATTTGCGATCATGTTTCAACAACGCACCTACGGTTATTGGAAAAAAATTAAAAGTATGTTAGACGATGGTGAATTAGGGAAATTAATTCGAGCCACCTGGATTATTACTAATTGGTTCCGCAACCAAAGTTATTATGATAATGGAGATTGGCGCGCAACCTGGAAAGGGGAAGGCGGAGGTGTATTAATTAATCAATGTCCTCACAATCTCGACCTTTTTCAATGGTTTTTTGGTATGCCTGAAAAAGTAACTGCATTTGCTGGTTTTGGAAAGTATCATGAAATAGAAGTTGAGGATGAAGTTACCGCATTCTTTGAATATCAAAATGGCATGGTAGGTCATTTTATAACATCCACTGGTGAATCACCAGGCACTAATCGCCTTGAAATCATTGGAGAAAAAGGAAAATTAGTATTTGAAAATAATATCCTGACATTTTGGAAGAATAAAATCTCAATGTTAAAACAAATTCAAACCTCCATTGATCCATATGCATTTACAGAATCCGCTGAATTAGAAATACCTTTTGAGCATCATGGCTTACCAGGTCATAAGATTATTATCGAAAATTTTGTGAATGCAATTCGTGGAAGAGAAGAATTAATTGTTCATGGAGAAGAAGGATTAAACCAGCTTCAATTGAGTAATTCAATCCTTTTGTCATCGTTATTAAATAATAAAATTCTTTTACCAATGGATTCCGAGTTGTTTAAAAGAAAATTGGAAGAAAAGGTTCGCAATTCCAAAGTCAAGAAATTACCTGGAATTTCACTGATTCCAGATATTTCAAAATCCTTTGGGAATTAGTTGGTTCATAAATAATGAACTAAATAAGAAACGTTGGAGGAAACATGTACTTCACCGGATTTGCTGATGAAGCAGGAGATTCAATAGAAACCCAAATAAAAGCAACTTTAGCACTGGGATGGAATCATATCGAATCACGCTCAATTAATAATATTAATACTACAGAAATCAGTGAGTATGAATTCGATCATGTTTGTGAAAAACTAGATGAAAATAAAGTGAGAATTAATTGTTTTGGCAGTGCTATCGCCAATTGGAGTAAAGATCCAAGGGATGAAGCAGGTTTTCAGGAAAATCTTGAATCACTCCACCGGGCAATAACCCGGATGCAGCGCATTGGAACAAAGTATTTACGTAGTATGAGCTTCAAAATCGTTAAAGATGTTGAACCAGACTCTCCAGACATCGAAAAACTCATATTTGAGAAATTGTCTCTTTTAGTAAAAATCTGTGAAGATGCGGGGATTATGTACCTACACGAAAACTGTATGAATTATGGTGGATTATCTCATATTCACACACTGCGATTGCTGGACAAAATCCATTCACCAAATTTCAAATTGGTTTTCGATACGGGCAATCCAGTTGGTACGGACAATCACATAGGCAAAACACCTTATAAAAAACAATCTTCCTGGGAATTTTATTCTAATGTCAGAGAATTCATTGAATATGTTCATATCAAAGATTGCATATTTATTAAAGAGACAGACCAGATATTTCCTGAGTTGTATTTCACCTTTCCTGGAGAGGGCCATGGTGATGTAAGGAAAATTGTTAACGATTTATTGAAGACAGAATATGATGGAGGTTTTTCAATTGAACCACACCTTTCTGTAATACATCATGAACAATCAGAAAAACCTATTGATTTAGTGAGATACCAAAATTATGTTGAATATGGAATGAAATTTATGAATTTATTTCAAGAAGAAAGTGCCAGTATAAGGTGATAGTCAAATGAATTCGAAAGAAATTATTTTAGCCAATATTAATCACGAGAATCCTCCACGACCAGGCTTGGATTTTGATCGTAATCGAGTCAGTGATTTCTTATTTACAGAGCTGAAACCTCACAATTATCATCAAAAACGATGGATAGAAGGTGATCGCGAATATTACGATGATGAATGGGGAAATATCTGGCATAGAATGGCAATTGGATCTCAAAAAGGAGAAATCTTTCAACCTTTTATTAAAGATTGGAGTGATCTGGAGCGATTACAAGCTCCTGATTATTCACACCCTGACTGTGCAAGAGAAATGAAAGACCTATTTAGTCAACCTTCAGATAAATTTAAATTAGCTGTTCTTGGTGGTTGGATTTTTGATAATGCACGTTACATTCGGGATATGGGCGTTTATTTTCTCGACATGGCAGCAAATCCGTTTGAATTAAATCGTTTACACGGGATTATTTCTGATGTTTATGAACAAAAAATCCATCTTGCGGGAAATAATGGTGCAGATGGGATATTTCTGGGTGAGGATATGGGAACTCAAACAGGGCTGTTATTCAGTCCTAAAATGTTTCGATATTATTTCAAGACCGAATATGCCAGGTTGTTTTCAATTGCCCATGATTACGGTTTAAAAATCTTTATGCATTCATGTGGTAAAAACTGGTCAATTCTCCCAGATCTTCTAGAAATTGGAGTTGATGCATTCCAATTTGATCAACCAACAGTTTACAACATGCCTGAACTATCAGCTTTATTAAAAATGCATAAGGCTGCTTTATTCAGTCCCATCGACATACAAAAAATCCTACCTACTGGCGATCGTTCAATCATCGAACGCGGAGCAAAAGAAATGTTTGAATTATTTAAGGGGGGGCTGATTTTTAAGAATTATCTGGATCTTTCTGGAATTGGTGTACAAGAAGAATGGGATGATTGGGGCTATTACGCAATTTGTCAATTAATTGCCGAGGAGTTTCAAGATTTCTCTTATTAATGCGATTTCCAGAAGCGTTTTAATTTTTTTTTCTAATAACGAAGCAAATCTACAAACTCGTTGATGCAGATAGTTTGTAATGATCGAGTAACAGAGTTTTCAGTTCGATTCCTACACATAACATAAATATGAGTGTATAATTTTCGGGTTGTGCAGCTTTAAGGCTGCAGATACTAGGACTGGAGGCTATTTTCCCATGAAGCGACGCTATACCAATCTGATCCTCATTCTTGTCCTGCTTGCCGCAGTGATATGGATTGATCTTCCCTCGACTTCTCAAATTCCATTAATAAACAAATCAATTTCAACCGTCTTGGGTCTGGATCTTCGTGGAGGTATGCAAGTAATATTAAAAGCAGATCTTCCTGAAGATTCTGAAATAACCAGCGAATCATTGCAAGTTGCCCGACAAATTCTTGAAAACAGATCCAATGGATTAGGGGTTAGCGAGGTCGTTTTTCAAGTAGCCGGTAGTAACCGGATTGTTGGCGAATTCCCTGGCGCGAGTAATGCTGAAGACGTCATTGAACAAATCAAACAGACTGGCGTGCTTGAATTTGTGGATATTGGAGATAATTTATTCGGTTTCTTACCAGGCGATGAAATTGTCACCGATTTCACTTCCACAACTAAGGTTACAGCCGTTCCTTCTCCTGCATCCCTGAGTATTGATCCGGACACAGGTGAAACGGAAAAACCTGTCTTCCACACGGTTATGACCGGCATCGATCTTAAAGCAGTAGGAGTCAACAGCCCTATTGCCAATACATATGAAATTAATTTTGAACTCACGAGGGCTGGTCGTGATATTTTTGCCGAGCATACCACTAACAACATTGGGAAATTTTTAGCGATTGTCTTAGATAATAAATTGATCTCCGCACCCACAATTTCTACTGCAATCACCGAAGGAACTGGAACAATAACTGGATCTTTTACGATTGATGAAGCCAATGCATTGGCTGTTCAACTTCGTTATGGTTCATTGCCCATTCCTTTGGTCGTTGAACAAATACGAGTCATTGGTCCAACGCTTGGACAGGACTCTCTGGAAAAAAGTTTAATAGCCGGTTTGATTGGCTTCACTTTGGTGGCTTTATTCATGGCAATTTTCTACAAAGTCCCTGGCATATTAGCTGATTTTTCAATCATTATTTATGCATTGATCACATTTGCATTATTCAGGCTAATTCCTGTTACTTTAACTTTACCGGGTATTGCTGGTTTTCTCTTGAGTACAGGAAGTGCGTTGGATGCAAACATCCTCATATTTGAACGCTTAAAAGAAGAACTTCGCAATGGTCGCACACTTTCACAAGCCATTGCGTTGGGTTGGAAACGAGCATGGCCATCGATTAGAGATTCAAACATAGCTACCCTTATAACATGTTCGATTCTTTTCTGGTTCGGTTCAACATTTGGTGCAAGTTTTGTTAAAGGTTTCGCCATAACCTTAGCGTTAGGGGTCGGCGTCAGTTTATTTTCAGCAATTTTTGTTACCAGAACATTCCTGGCAATTTCACTTGATGTCATCAAACATCCTGAAAATCATTTGAAATGGTTTGGCATTTAAGAAAGGGTGTAAATAATGAATATATTAGGAAAACGTTATTTATTCTTCGCAATTTCAATAATTTTTATTCTGGTGGGTTTGGTCATCATCGTGATTGATGGTTTACCCCTGGCAGTCGATTTCAAAGGTGGTACCTTATTAGAATTACAATATTCATCGCCTAACTTACCTGGCACTGAAGAAGTAATAGCCATATATGAAGATTACAATTTCGAAGAAGTTTCAGTCCAGACTGCTGCAGATACCAATGGTCAACGCACAATTCTTGTCATCCGCTCTCCATTTATGGACGAACAGGTTAAAGGTGATATTGTTACCCAACTTGAGGCAATGACCAATGATCAAATAATAGTTAATCAATTTGAAAGTGTTGGTCCTGTTATTGCTGAACAGGTTACTCAACGCGCAGCTGTGGCTGTAGGAATTGCTGCATTAGCGGTTGTAATATATATCACCTTCGCTTTTAGAGGAATCACCAATGCTTTTCGCTATGGTATCTGTGGCATTTTGGCGATGATCCACGATGTTCTGATTGTTGTCAGCTTAAGCGCTATAGGTGGAAAATTATTTGGTTGGCAGGTCGATTCAATGTTCCTGACAGCATTATTAACGGTTATTGGTTTCTCTGTTCAGGATAAAATCGTAGTGTTTGATCGCATTAGAGAAAACAGTACCATATTCAGAAAATTACAATTCGAAAAATTGGTAAACCACTCTATCATTCAAACTTTACAACGATCTATAAACACACAATTAATGACTGTAGAATTTATGCTTCTGGCTTTAGCATTATTTGGTGGAATAACCTTGCGTGAATTTGCTGTGATTTTGTTGGTTGGTCTATTCAGTGGTACCTATTCTTCCATATTTGTCGCAGCACCCCTTTTGGTAGTATGGGAAAACAAAGAATGGAAGAATTGGTTCAAGAAAAAAGAAACGGTTGCCGGTTAATTCAAAAGTCTTATAAATTGATAAAAAGTTCAGCTCTGCTGAGCTTTTTATATTAATTTCAGTACAAATAGTATCTATGGGAAATCAATAATTTGATTACAATTAATTCATATTATCTAATTGATCATATTTACATCCCCATTTTTCAGTATAAGGAGAATTTTAATGAGAAAGGAAGTAGTCCTGATCACCGGGGCAAATGGAGAAATTGGACATGGATTGATTTCCCATTTTGCCGAAAATGAAAAAACACACATTCTTGCCCTGGACGTAATGCCTCTGGATGACGATCTAAGGTCTAAGTGCGAAAGATTTATTCAGGGAGACATTCTTGACCAAATGTTACTTGGCAGGTTGGTTGCAGAGTATGAAATCCGAACAATATACCATTTGGCTTCCATTCTTTCAACAAAAGCAGAATACAATCCTGAAACAGCCCACCGCGTTAATGTTGAGGGAACCCTAAATCTTTTACGTTTGGCTGTGGAGCAAGCTACCTGGCAGGGAAAACCGGTTAAATTTCTCTATCCTAGCTCGATTGCAGTTTATGGCTTGCCTGATATTGCCACCAAAAACGCTTCAGGTAAAATCAAAGAGGAAATCTGGTGTCAACCAACCACCATGTATGGCTGTAATAAATTATATTGTGAGCAATTAGGGCGTTACTACACGAAATATTATCGACAATTAGCCGCCGACAAAAACCCAATTGGAATTGATTTTCGCGCCATTCGGTTCCCAGGCTTGATTTCTGCTGTTACAACCCCAACTGGCGGTACCAGTGATTATTGTCCTGAAATGCTCCATCATGCAGCCATGGGAAAAGAATATCGCTGTTTTGTCAGACCGGACACTCAACTTCCCTTCATGGTCATGCCTGATGCGATCAAAGCACTGTTGGAACTGGAAAAAGCTGACCAGAGTAATTTATCCAATTTAGTCTACAATGTCACAAGTTTCAATCCTTCTGCACAGGAATTTTACGATATCGTGATAAAAGCATTTCCAAATGCTGATATTACTTTTGAGCCTGATATCGCCAGGCAGGGAATCGTAGATACATGGCCGGCTGATGTAGATGATAGCGCTGCCACAACCGACTGGGGCTGGCGTCCAGATTTTGATCAGGAACGGGCATTTAATGAGTATCTTCTACCTGCAGTTAAAGAGCGGTATTTGTAATTATTTGGGTTGAATTCAATTGTGCGTGTTTTCTAATTTGAAAACCCGTTTTTTTATAAAAATCTAATAAATATGAATTATGATTGAGCTGACTATGCATTCAGGAGGATAATAATGAGTAATGAAACACCAACAGTAACCGAAAAACATCATTTTAAAGCAGAAACACGCCAATTATTAAATATATTAATTCACTCTCTTTATACGGATAGAGATATTTTTCTAAGAGAATTAATTTCGAATGCATCTGATGCAATTTCCAGATTAAATTTTGAATTACTGACGAATAAAGATGTATTGGATCCAGATATTGAACCCAAAATTACCATCAAAATTAACAAAGATCAAAAGACCATCACTATTACTGACACAGGCATTGGCATGGACCAGGATGAAATTATGCAAAATCTGGGTACAATTGCCCATTCAGGCGCAAGGGAATTTATTGAAGCTGCAGCAAAATCTGGTGATTCTGATCTCAGCAATATCATTGGTCAATTCGGTGTGGGTTTTTATTCAGCATTCATGGTGTCAGACAAAATCGAGGTTATCTCCCGGTCGTATGATAAAGCGGATGAGCCAATCCATTGGATTTCTGATGGTGGTGAAACCTATACCATTGAAAAAGGCGAAAAAGATTCCCGCGGAACAGACATCGTTTTGCACTTAAAAGAGGATGCGTCCGAATATTTAGAAGATTATCGCATCAGACAAATCATCAAAAGACATTCAGACTACATTCCCTATCCAATTTATCTCAATGAAAATGATGAACAAATCAACCGCCAAACAGCCATCTGGCGACAACAACCCCATCTGGTAAAACCTGAAGAATATAAAGATTTCTATAACCAATTTACTTTGGATTTTAATGAACCCTTAGGTCATTTACATCTTTCAATAGATGCTCCAATCCAAATGTATGGTTTATTGTATATCCCATCAACTGCAGAACCTAACTTGTTCTCCGAGAGAAAGGATTATGGATTAAAACTATACGCAAGAAAAGTTATGATCCAGGAGTTTACCAAAGATTTACTACCGGAATTTTTGCGGTTCATTCAAGGAGTAGTTGACTCTGAAGATATTCCGTTAAATGTCTCCAGGGAAGCCTTCCAATCCACAAAAGCTATTGCTCAAATCAAGAAAATTCTCTCATCAAAAGTATTGGAATATCTCGAGAATCTGAAATCTACCGATTCGGAAAAGTATGATTCCTTCTGGAAAGAATTCGGATTCTTCATCAAAGAAGGTCTGGCATCAACTTCTGAATATGATGACCAATTATTATCCCTCATGAAAGTTAGAACAACCAAAAAGAATTCATCCTGGCAATCTCTCGATGATTATGTACAGGCAATGGTAGAAGACCAAAAGAAGATTTATTATATTATTGCCGAGGATGAAAATTCTGCCATCAATTCACCCCATTTAGAAATTTTCAAACAACAAAATGTAGATGTTATTACATTCACGGATCCAATTGATCCATTTGTTCTCATGCGTGTAAATAAGTACAAAGAATTTGATCTCACAAATGTAACCTCAAAAGATTTGGATTTACCTGAAAAAAAATCCGGTGAAGAACAGAAAGTTGAAGAAGAGGAAGTTGATAAAAATGAATTAAACGAACTCCTGACATTTTTCAAAACAACACTGAATGAGCGAATTAAAGAAGTAAGAACAACCAAAAAATTAGTTGAATCACCTGTCAGGTTGGTAGATTCCGAAGGCAGTCCCAGTCCGGAAATTCAGAAAGCATATCGCTATTTACAAAAAGAGTTTGACTCTCCCCAGAGAATTATGGAAATCAATCCCAATCACCCAATTATTAAGCATCTTGCAGGAATTAAAGGAATTAATCCTGTACGGGAATTAGTCATTGAACAGCTTTATGAAAATGCCTTAATGGCTGAAGGAGTTCAACCAAATAGTGCTGATTTAGTGAAAAGAGTTAACAAAATCATTGAAGTTGCATTGAAAAAATAAAACTCAGAAATTAAAAAAAGAGCTCCTGCTAAAAACAGGAGTTCTTTTTTTAAATTGATGATAAAAATACCGCATTAATGAGTACATTTGTTTGACGAAAAAGACTTAAAATATGATGTTAGACAACCAGATTATGATAAACTATAAATATAACGAGAGAAGAGTAATGAATTTATTGGATTCGAAAGTTATTATTGGTATGTCGATTTCTGGTTAATAAACTCCCATTGGAAAATTTCTAGGGAGGTTTTTTGTTTTTTCTTTCAGTGTTATTGAAGAAAATTTTTTTATTCGTATTCGTTTGAAACTTATCAGTAAAATTTGAAAATTTTTGAGGAGGAAGTTCGCGTGGATAATCAATACTTAGATGGACTTATGCGTCCAAAATCAATTGCTGTTTTAGGTGCTTCATCAGACCCAACCAAAATTGGTCATAGCGTCATTAAGAATATTATTGAAGGCGGATATGAAGGCAAGATTTATCCGATCAACTTGAAATCTGAAGAGATTTTAGGTGTCAAATGTTATAAATCTATGCTGGATGTTCCAGGCGAAATCGATGCTGCAGTGATTACCATTCCTGCCAAATTCGTCCTGGAAGCCATCGAAGAGGCCGGTAAAAAAGGCGTTAAAGGTTTGATTATTATCACGTCTGGTTTTTCTGAAGTAGGTAATAAAGAACTTGAAGAAGAATTAGTCGCCAAAGCACATGAACATGGTATCCGAATCTTAGGCCCCAATATTGTAGGAACTCTGTCTAATGCAGAGAAACTCAATGCTTCATTTGCTCCCATCTTACCCCTGGTTGGAAAAGGTGCCTTGGTTTCCCAAAGCGGTGCTTTATTAATTGCAATTGACATGGCAACATTTACCCGCCGTGTAGGTTTTGAAAAATTAATATCAATCGGGAACATGTCAGATGTTGATTTTGCTGATCTTGTTGAATGGCTTGACAAAGATGAGAACACAAGCTCAATCTCACTTTATATCGAAGGCTTCAAAGATGGTCGCAAATTCATGGATGTTGCCAGAAAAGTTTCAAAACCTGTAATCGCTCTTAAAGCTGGTGTCTCAGCCCACGGAGCAGCTGCGGCTGCCTCGCATACCGGTTCGTTAGCCGGAGCAGCAAAGGTTTATGGAGCAGCTTTCCAGCAATCCGGCATTGTTCAAGCATCTGATCTGGGTAATTTATTTGACTTATCCCTCGCTTTATCTCTTCAACCACCCATGAAAGGTGAGAATTTACTGATCATTACCAATGGCGGTGGTGTAGGTGTCCTGGCAACCGATGCAGCAGAACGTTTCAATCTTCCATTAAAATTCGCACCAAAAGATGTTCAGGATGAGCTCAAGAAACACATGCCTGTATTTGGTTCTGCAAAAAATCCTGTAGATCTTACCGGAATGGCTGGTTACGACTGGTATCACGAATCGGTAAAATTCTCTTTCGCGCATGAATGGGTCGATGGTTTAGCCGTTCTTTATTGTGAAACCGCTATGACCGAACCAATGGACATCGCTGTAGGTATCAAGAAAGCTATCGATGATTCAGGCATCAAAGACAAACCAGTTTGTGTTTCATTCGTCGGTGGTGAAAAATCCGAAAAAGCAATGCAATGGCTGGTTGAAAATGGTATTCCTGCATATGCAGGCCCTGATCTGGCGATCAGTGCCTTATCTGCCTTGCGCGAGTATGCCCGCATGAAAGAAATCGTCTCAGAGCCGGATGAAAAATTAGAAAATATTGATAAGTCAACAGCTTTATCCATTATCAAAGCTGCTCGTGAAGATGGACGTGATGCGCTAACCGAAATTGAAGCCAAACAGGTTTTTGCCGCATACGGCTTACCAATTACAGCCACAAAATTAGCCAAATCAGAAGACGAAGCTGTGGTTTTGGCGAAAGAAATAGGTTTCCCGATCGTAATGAAGATCGTATCTCCTGAAATCCTGCATAAATCAGATGCCGGTGGTGTAAAAGTCAATATCAAAGATGAAGCATCCTGCCGAGAAGCTTATCAGACCATTATTACAAACGCAAAAGCCTATAATCCAGATGCTAATATCCATGGCATCGCCATTCAGGAAATGGCGCCCTGGGGAACAGAAGTCATTTTAGGCTCAGTCAATGACTCAACATTTGGTCCAACCATGATGTTCGGTCTTGGTGGAATTTTTGTGGAAGTTTTGAAAGATGTAACCTTCCGTGTAGCACCAGTTTCCAAGAAATCTTCATTACGCATGATCAGTGAAATTCGTGGTGCCCCCATCCTGGCTGGTGTTCGTGGTGAAGCTCCTCGTGATCGTGAAGTTTTAGCAGAAACCATCAGCCGATACGCAAACATGATTGTAGATCTGTCAGATGAAGTCAACGAATCTGACGCCAATCCCGTACTTGTTTACGAAGAAGGACGAGGTGTAAAAGTTGTTGATGCACGCATCATATTGAAAAAATAAGATTCTAGGTAACCCAAAAGAGGTCGGAAAAAATCCGACCTCTTTTTTAAAAACTAGTTAATTTTTTTTCTGCAGATTTTTATATGCACCGACCCAGGGTTCACCAATCCGATTGTTCTCTGAGATCTTAACATGATTAAACTTTTGGGCTGTTTTGGCTGCCATCAATGCAACCTGAGCCCAATCCTCATTGACTAAAGCTTCTCTCAACAGTTTACTGAATTGTAATGTCCATTCCCAATCAATTCTAAACCGATCAGCTTTCACCCAATATCCACGTTTTTCCCAGGCTAAAACTGAGATATCAATGCTTTTATAAATATCCTCTAAACCCAGAACAATAAAAGCAGCCAGATCTCTGGTGTTTTGATCTGGTTTCGTCTGTATCATAAGTTGGCGTATCGCTTTTACGATACCTTTCGTTAATTTTGTTCTTTCTTTCCCACTGCTATCTGGATTGATTACTCTTCCCAATGCTTAATTCTCCTCTTTGATGTGAACACCTTATTATATCTGATTAAGTCTGATTATTGACGCTCTGCCTGGTTACGCTTATAATTTGGACGCTGTGGGGAAGTGCTGGAATTGGCAGACAGGCATGACTTAGGATCATGTGCCGCAAGGCGTAGGGGTTCAAGTCCCCTCTTCCCCATAATAATTTTTTATATAAAGGATAGTCGCTTTGAAAATTGAAACCATTCCACAAGAAGATCATCAAGTAAAAATCGAAGCTGAATTCGAGGTTGAATTATTTGATAGTTTTAAACGTCGGGCTGCCAGAAAAATTGCCAAACAGGCAAAAATTCCTGGATTTAGACCCGGAAAAGCTCCTTACGATGTGATTTTACGAATGTATGGCGAAGGTGCGATCAATGAGGAAGCAATTGAACTGCTCATCGATGAACAATATACAAAAATTTTAGATGAAGCTTCAGTAACTCCATCTGGCCCCGGTTCATTACAGGAAATTATCTCCATGGATCCCCCAAAATTGAGTTTTTTAGTTCCACTCAAACCAGAAGTAGAATTGGGAGATTATAAATCTATCGAACTGGAATATAACCCGGAACCCGTTTTGGACGAAGAAATCAACGAATTCCTCACTCGATTGCAGAAAAATTACGCAACGGCTGAGCCAGCCGAAGGACCCATCCAAAAAGGTGACGTCGTTTATTTTCAACTCACCGGTTTTGAAAACGAAGAAACCATTTTAGAGGAAACTCCAGTTCAGTTGGTGATTGGTGAAGATGATAAAAAAGACAATTGGCCGTTTGAAGGTTTTTCAAGTGAGCTAATTGGCATGAATGAAGGTGATTCGAAAGATATTGAATATTCATTCTCAGAAGATGCGGAAGATGAACGCTTCAAAGGAAAAAATGTCAAATTTGTCGCCAACATTCAATCTGTAAAAACGCTGACTTTGCCTAAATTAGATGATGAATTTGCAATTTCTATGGGACAATTTGAGAACTTTGCAGAACTTGAACAGGCGGTTCGTGAACAACAAGAAATGAACAAAAAACAAGAATATGATGACAAATATTATTCCGATTTGATTGCAAAATATGCAGAAATCTCAACCGTCAAATTCCCTCCTTTTATGGTTGAAGAAGAAATTGAACATATGTTGAAATCTTTAGAACGGGATCTCAAACAACAGAATTTGGATTTCGAAACTTATTTGAAACTATTAAGTACAGATAAAGAAAAATACGTGGAAACGAATGTTCGACCCGCAGCAATCAATCGTGTAAAAAGCACATTAATCATTGAACAGGTTGCTCAGGAAGAAAATGTTGAAGTAGCCAAAGAAGACATTGACGGAATCATTAATGACACGGTTCAAATGCTGCAAAATATGCCTGACCAAAAAGGCAAAAAAGCAAGATTGAATGATGAAATGATGAATAATGTTGCTTATAATGCCATTTCTCGGTTATACAACCAGCGAACACTGGAACGCATGAAAAGTTTAGCTTCAGGTGAAATAGAAGTTGAAACACCCGAAGAAATTGTTGAAGAGAGTCCCGATGATGTTACAGAAATCGACGTAGAACAGGAAATAGAAGCATCCGAAGAAACAGGTGAAGAGAGTTCCAAAGATGCTACAGAAACCATCGTAAAACAGGAAATAGAAGTAGAATCAAAGGAAAACAAACAACAAGCTGAATCTGAGGGAGAAGATACTCCCAAAGAGTAAAACGAAAGGAGTTGTATCAGGATTATGAGTATCCCTGAATTTTCATCTGTTATCCCAATGGTGATTGAATCATCCGGCAGAGGTGAGCGCGCATATGATATTTTCTCATTGCTGCTGAAAAATAGAATCATCATGTTGGGAACACCTATCAACGACCAGGTAGCCAATGTAACTGTCGCGCAATTACTTTTCTTAAGTAGAGAAGATCCTGAAGCGAGTATACAAATGTATATCAATTCACCTGGCGGTCACATTTACGCCGGGTTGGCGATCTACGACACTATGAAAATGATCCCTAACAAGATATCCACGGTAGCAGTTGGCATGACTGCATCATTTGGAACTGTGATCCTTGCTGCCGGCGAAAAAGGTCAACGCTATGCCCTGCCGCATGCGACCATCCATATGCATCAACCCCTCGGTGGTGCACAAGGTCAGGCATCCGATATCGAAATTCAAGCAAAAGAAATCCTACGCTTGAAAGCTCGGTTGAATGAAATTATGTCAGAGAGCACTGGTCAAACTTTAGATACAATCGAACGTGATACCGAGAGAGATTATTATCTCAGTGCTGAGCAAGCAGTCACATACGGTCTGGTAGATAAAGTACTTGAAGTTCCAGCAAAAAAATAAAAACAGATAAACTAAGACAAAGCCGGACAGCTAACAGCCATCCGGCTTTATATTTAAGCGAAAATAAAAATGAATAAAATTAAATCGATGTTATTTGATATGGATGGTGTCTTATGGAGAGATCAAACCCCCATTGGTGACTTGGGAAAGATTTTTCAAAATCTGCAACTCCATAATATCAAATTTGCATTTGCAACCAATAACAGTACAAAATCCCCATCTGAATATCAGGATAAACTTAACAAATTTGGTATTTCAGTTAAAGAAGAACAGATCATTACCTCAGCAACAACATTGGTCGAATTGCTAAAAGAAAAATATCCAGATGGTGGGCCTGTCCACATTTTGGGAGAAAATGGGCTTAGAGAAGCATTGCAGCAAAACGGTTTTCATCATAGTGATCGTAATGTCTTAGCAGTCGTTGGTGGGTTAGATCGCCGGATCAATTATGAAAAATTAAAGATCGCTACTTTGCTTTTGCAGCAGGAGGTTGACTTTTATTACACCAATGCGGATACGACCTTTCCAACACCGGAAGGAATCATTCCAGGTGCTGGATCTATTTTGCGAGCATTGGAGGTTGGTAGTGGTAGAAATGCCATTCTTGCTGGCAAACCAAAACCTAAAATGTTTGAAATTGCCATGAAGATAATCAACGCTTCAGCAGAGTCAACCTTAGTGATCGGTGATCGATTAGATACCGACATACTGGGTGGTCTTGAAGCCAAATGTTTCACAGCACTGGTTTTGACAGGTATTTCCACATCAGAAGATTTGAAAAACTTTGCTTACCAACCACATTTTGTTTTTGAGAATCTATCAACCTTGGTGAATAACCTCTTTCACAATAATTGGGATATATAACAATGAAAACGATATTCTTTGATTTATCTTACGAACAATTGCAGGATGTGATCATTAACGATCTCAAACAACCATCCTTTCGTGTTAACCAGATCTGGTCGGGAGTATACAAGAATTTGTGGTCCAAACCAGATGAATTTACCAATATTCCAAAAACATTGAGAAATCAACTATTTGACCTTTTCGAGTTTCAACCCATGAGTCCAATCCAATCCTTGAAATCGAATGATAATGAAACAGAAAAAATCTTATTCCAGTTACAGGATCAAAAGGCAATCGAGACGGTTTTAATGAAATACGACCAACGTCGTACGCTGTGCATTTCTACACAGGCTGGCTGTGCCATGGGTTGTGTTTTTTGCGCAACTGGACAAATGGGATTTACACGCCATCTCACTGCCGGAGAAATCGTTGAGCAGGTATTATATTATGCGCGACAATTAAAAGCTGATGGCGAAAAAGTTACCAATATTGTGTTGATGGGTATGGGCGAACCGTTTCATAACTATGATGCAACGATGAAAGCCATTGATTGCCTTGGTGATCCAAACGGTTTCAGCTTGGGGGCAAGAAGATTCACCATTTCAACCGTCGGTCTGGTTCCGATGATCAAACGCTTTGCCGACGAAAATAGACAGATTAATCTGGCAATTAGTTTACATGCTGTGGATGATTCTGATCGATCATCTCTCATGCCTGTCAATAAAAAATATCCCATCCAGGAAATCATAAACGCCTGTGAATACTATCTCGAAAAGACCAATCGCAGAATTACTTTCGAGTGGGCATTGATTGCCGGCAAGAATGATAGCGAACAAACTGCCCAAAAATTAGCCAATCTACTAAAAGGGCTATTATGTCATGTAAATGCCATTCCATTGAATCCAACCAGCCAATCCATCTATCAGGCTTCAGACAGGGAACAGACGATTAAATTCCAAAAAGTCCTTGAAAAGAATGGCATCCCCTGCACGATCCGCCTTCGACGCGGTATTGATATTCAGGCAGGCTGTGGACAACTGGCGATCCATCACACGAGTTGACCTTATGTTATAATTTCACGCTATGGCGGATTTTCTCAATAAATGGAAAAATGGTTTGGAGCGCACCAGAAAAGTAGCTTTTGGACGTTTGGCAAACTTTTTTGGAGCGACTGAAATTACAATAGATACCTGGGATGAACTGGAATCTGTGCTGATACAGGCTGATATCGGTATTGAAACAACGGGTACTATCATCGCTGATTTGATCAATAAAGTTGAAAATGAAGGAATCATTACCACAGCCGATTTACGCCAACATCTGGCACTTGAACTTCAGTCTAAATTAATTGTGCCGGAAATCCCTGATTTTTCCGCTCAAAAACCAGCTGTCATCATGGTTGTAGGAGTAAATGGTTCAGGTAAGACCACAACCCTGGCGAAACTGGGCAAGAAATTCAAAAACCAGGGGCAAAGGGTCCTCTTTGCAGCAGCCGATACCTATCGTGCGGCAGCCGTTGAACAACTGGAAGTTTGGGGGGATCGATTAGGCATCCCGGTCATCGCTGGCCAACCGAATGCAGATCCTGGAGCTGTTGCATACGATGCAGTTCAGGCAGGCATTTCCAAGCAATATGATCTGGTGTTTGTTGATACCGCTGGTAGATTGCACACTCGTTTCAATCTGATGGAAGAATTGAAAAAAGTAAATCGTGTTATCAGTAAAGCTTTACCAGGAGCTCCGCACGCAACCTGGTTAATTCTGGATGCGACAACGGGTCAAAACGCATTGATGCAAGCGCGCGCCTTTAAGGAAGCTGTCAATATCAATGGTGTCATTCTCACAAAACTGGATTCCTCTGCAAAAGGTGGAATGGCGTTCGCAATCCAAAAAGAACTTAATTTGCCCATTATTTACGCTGGTTTGGGTGAAAAACCAGAAGATTTTCAAGAATTTGATCCGGTAGCTTTTGTTGACGGATTGTTGATTTAATTGGAGTATTTATGCAAGATATAATTGATCGCCTGGCAAGCAGTAATGCCAAAATTAACGATCTACTGGAGCATCTTTGACTTACCTGAAAAAAAGTCAAGATTATCAGAGTTAGAAAAACTGGCTGAAAACCCTGACCTTTGGGAGAATCGCGAAAAAGCTCAGGGTATTTTAAAAAAAATCGTTGATCTTCGTGAAGAAATTAATGATTTAGAGAAATTGAAATTACAAATAACTGATTCACATGATTTGGCTCTTTTAGGTGACGAATCGATTCGTCCCGATCTCGAAAGAGAATTGGTAGATATAGAACACAAACTTGGCCAATTGGAGTTAAGCACGCTGCTTTCAGAGGAATACGATCATGGAAATGCTTTACTGGCAATTCACGCTGGTGCTGGTGGCACCGATTCTCAGGATTGGGCTGAAATGCTGGAAAGAATGTATCTGAGATGGGCAGAAAAGAATAATTTTAAAGCGGAAATTCTCGATAGATCAGTGGGTGAAGAAGCAGGCATCAAGAGTGTAACCATCGCGATTGATGGCAGGTATGCGTATGGATACTTGAAATCAGAAAAAGGAGTTCATCGGTTAGTAAGATTATCTCCATTTGATGCAGCGCATCGCCGGCATACTTCATTCGCTCAGGTTGAGATCTTACCAGACATTGATCAGGACAATATGCCGATCGATGTTCCACAGGAAGATGTTCGCATTGACATTTTCAAATCTTCTGGGGCGGGTGGGCAAAATGTTCAGAAAAATAGTACCGCGATCCGTTTACTCCATATTCCAACCGGGATCATTGTCACCTGCCAGAATGAACGTTCTCAGTTACAGAATCGCGAAAACGCCTTTCGTGTTTTAAAAGCCAAGTTACTCGAAATACGAAGAGTGGAACAGGAAAAGGAATTATCCAAATTACGTGGGGTATATCAAAAAGCAGAATGGGGAAGTCAAATCAGGTCGTATGTGCTACACCCCTATCAATTAGCAAAGGATCATCGCACAGAATTTGAGGCTGGAAATGTCAACGCGGTTCTGGATGGTGACTTGAATGGATTTATTGAAGCGTACCTCAAGTACAATATTGAATAAGATCCCAGGTTGATTACAAAAAAACAAACCTCTTCAACTTCGAGGGGTTTGTCTTTCATTCGTCATGTTTAAATTAATCCAGAATAGCAGCCAATTCAATCAAAGATTTATCAAGTGTCTTTTTATTTACAACAACGTCTGCTAATGGAGTATATGTTATCTTCGACTGCATCCATCCGGTTAAGACACCGTAAATGCCATTTGCCATTGCTTCTACTGCCCCTGATCCTAAGCGACTGGCCAATAATCGATCATAAGCAGAAGGATTGCCACCACGTTGGATATGACCAAGAATCGCTACACGTAAATCAAATCCCAGTGTTTCATAATGATCTTTAAAATAATTCGATAATTTCTCAGCGTTATATTCTGCACCTTCTGCAACGATTACAATCGCATGTGCTTTTCCTTTTTCGTACGCCTCTTCAATTTGTTTGGCAATCTCCTCAGGTTTTGTTGGAACTTCGGGGATAATAACTGCCTCTGCACCACCTGCAAGAGCTGTCATCAAGGCAAGATAACCACAATCCCGCCCCATAACTTCCAGCAAGAATGCTCTCTGGTGAGATGATGCAGTTGTTTTCAATCTGTCAACGGCTTCAAGTGCAATATTAAGTGCTGTATCTACACCAATCGTGATTTCGGATCCATATAAATCATTATCAATCGTGGATGCCACACCAACGACTGAAAAGCCTAACTCGGAAAGCTTAAATGATCCAGTTTGCGAACCGTTTCCACCGATGACAAATAAACCTTCTATTCCCATAGAATTTAAGTTTCTGATCGCTTTTTTCTGACCAGCTTCAGTCTTAAATTCCAAAGATCTGGCACTACCCAACATTGTGCCACCCCTTTGCATGATCCCACCTACATCCCTCGGACCTAGATGGATAAAATTCCCTGCAAGGAGCCCAGAGTATCCATTCTTAACTCCATAAACTTCCCATCCTTTTGATACTCCCGAGCGAACTACTGCTCGTATCGCAGCATTCATTCCGGGTGCGTCTCCACCACTTGTCAGAACTGCTATTTTCTTCACAGAAAACCTCCCAAATATTTGGAAATGGATTTGAAAATTTTATCACACATTGAATTTCAATTATTTATTACCAAACCTATTTCGAAATAATTATGACAGAAAAGATAAAAATATATGTAATCTTACAGTATAAATCTCATTCAAAGTTTAGTAATATTACGTTGGTCAATTCTTATTTTTAACTCCAACTAGTAAACTAAGCCATTTCACATTTAGAAAATTAATCCCGATGAAGGTTTTTCAATGACAGATTACAGAATAAAAAAACATCCAATCCTTCCAATTCCTGAGCAAGAAGAGATCCACTTCTTTTGGAAAGGACAATCGCTCTCAGCAAAAAATGGAGAAACGATTTCAGCTGCCTTATTCGCGAATGGCATCAGGGTATTTGGACATCACCACAAAGATCAATCTCCCCAGGGTATCTTTTGTGCGAATGGTCAATGTTCGCAATGCATGGTGATGGTGGATGGCATTCCGATTAAAGCCTGCATGGAAGAAGTTAGGGAAGGAATTGTTGTTGAACCTTTAGATGGGTTTCCAGTTTTACCAAAAATTGAAGAAATTCCTGGCATGAATAAAATCCCTGAAATAATGATTCCGGTTTTGATAATTGGAGGGGGACCAGCGGGACTTTCTGCCGCTTTGGAATTAGGTAAATCAGGTGTTCAGGTAATTTTATTGGATGACAAACATCGGCTGGGTGGCAAATTGGTATTACAAACGCACCGATTTTTTGGTTCGACAAAAGCTGTTTTTGCAGGTACCCGTGGCATTGATATTGCCACTAAATTAGAAGGTGATTTACGTGAGTATTCATGCGTTGATATCTGGTTGAATTCTACTGCATTGGCCGTGTATTCAGACAAAAAAGTAGGAGTCTTGAAAAACGGAAATGACTATATTCTCATCAATCCGGAAATCCTACTGGTTTCATCCGGTGCCCGAGAAAAATTTATCACATTCAATGGGAATACCTTGCCAGGAGTTTACGGTGCAGGAGCATTCCAAACCCTTGTGAACCGTGACCTTGTGCGACCGGCAGAGAAATTATTTATCATTGGTGGCGGAAATGTAGGTTTAATCACTGGTTATCATGCGTTACAGGCAGGGATCGGGGTTGTCGGTTTAGTGGAAGCGTTACCTGAATGTGGTGGTTATAAGGTTCACAAAGATAAATTGATGCGAATGGGCGTTCCCATCATGACTTCGCACACAATCCTGAGTGCAAATGGTAAAGACAAAGTGGAGTCAATCACAATCGCTCAGGTAGATGATAAATTTAAGCCGATTCCAGGTACAGAAAAATCTTTTGAATGTGATAGTATTCTTGTAGCCGTCGGTTTAGATCCAGTTAATGAATTCTATAAAAAAGGCATCGATTATGGAATGAAAACCTTTGTTGCAGGAGATGCAGAAGAAATCGCGGAAGCATCCGCTGCGATCATCGCAGGAAAAATCCGTGGAATGGAGATTGCTCAAGAACTAGGACTGGATGTCGGATCGGTGCCTGAATCCTTGTACCGCACATCCGAAATTCTTAAGTCAAAACCTGGAGAAAATAAGAAAGTTGAATACCCGGAAATTGAAGAGGGTGTATTTCCCATTATTCATTGCACCCAGGAAATTCCCTGTGATCCTTGTTCAGCATTATGTCCGCATGGATTAATCTATATCGACAATAAAGATATTCGCAGCACACCAGTATTTCTTGGTGATGGTTTTTGTTGCGAGGTTTGTGAACAATGCGTGGCAGGATGTCCTGGATTAGCAATCACACTTGTAGATTACCGCAGCAACATTGATATGCCGATTATATCTGTTCCATATGAATTCAATCGTGATCCAATCCAGGAAAAAGATTTAGTAACAGCAATGGATACTGAAGGAAAACCGTTAGGAGAATTCGAAGTATTATCCGTACACACAATTCCGACCAGTGATCGCACATTAGTCGTTCATTTACAAGCGCCCAGAGAAATTGCCTCAAGAATCGCTGGTATACGCATGCAGGAAAGTCAAATCACCCATCCCATGGATCAATACATCCAACATGTAGACGACGACATGATTGTGTGTCGGTGCGAACGTGTTAAAGCAGGTGAAATTCGTTCACTGATTCGGCAGGGAATCCGGGATTTCAATGAAATCAAAACCGTCACCAGAGCAGGTATGGGTTCTTGCGGTGCAAAAACTTGTACCTCAATCATCAAACGGATTTTCAGAGAAGAGGGCATTCCGGATGAGGAAGTCACCGACCAAACCAAAAGACCCTTATTTATGGAAGTACCATTGGGTATTTTTGCAGGATTAAATGGAGATGAGGAATTAATTGATGACTAAGCTGAATTTCCCACATTATGATGTGATTATCATTGGTGCAGGGTCAATTGGTGCCCCGACTGCATTTTTCCTCGCTAAATCCGGTTTTAAAGTACTGGTCATCGATAAATTCCCAAGTGTTGGTCAGGGGTCTTCCAAACGAGCCATTGGGGGTATTCGTGCCACACATTCCGATCCTGCCAAAATTCGATTATGTCTGCGATCCATTGAAATATTCTCAACCTGGAAAGAATTGTATGGAGATGATATCGATTGGTACAAGGGCGGTTACACCTTTGTTGCTTATCGCGAACAGGAAGAAAAAACACTGAAAGAATTACAAATAAAACAGAAAGCATTCGGGCTTAATATAAATTGGTTGAATAAACATGAGTTTTTGGAAATTGTGCCTGATATTAATCCTGATGGTTTGTTAGGGGGAACGTATTCTCCGGATGACGGCAGCGCGTCACCGCTTCTGGCGACACATTCTTTTTATCGACGCGCTTTAGACCAGGGTGCTGAATTTCATTTCAATGAATCGATTGAGGAAATAATTATCTCCAGCGGAAAAATCAAAGGCGTTAAAACCAATCATTTAACTTATGGGACAGATGTATTGATAAATGCCGCTGGACCGTGGGCAAAACAGGTGGCAAAATTAGCAGAGATTGAAATTCCTGTGGAACCTGATAGCCACGAAGCAGCCATTACCGAATCAGTCGCCCATTTTTTAAACCCTATGGTGGTCGATATTCGTCCACAACCTGGATCATCAAATTTTTATTTTTACCAGCACTCAACCGGACAAATCATCTTTTGCATCACGCCGAAACCAAATATCTGGGGTTTTAACGTGGAAGAAACAAGCGAATTCTTACCCATGGTCGCAAAAAGAATGATTGAAGTTATGCCCAGGTTGCAAAATATTAGGGTTCGCAGAACCTGGCGTGGTTTATATCCAATGACCCCAGATGGATTCCCGATCATAGGTTGGGCGAATAATGTTGAAGGGTTTCTACATGCTGCAGGTACTTGCGGCCAGGGGTTTATGTTGGGTCCAGGGATGGGTGAATTATTACAGCGCTTTGTGAGCAAATCCTTAACCGAACAGGATCATGAAATACTTCCTTATGTTGCCCCTGATCGGGATTTCAGTGGCCAGGAATTACTAAAATAATTCTATAATTTTGCAGAACGTTAATTAAAAATTGGATGAAACCATCCAAAGTCAATTAGGTTTTTAAATATTTATCAAATTTATTGATCCAAAATGGTAATCCTTGTTAATAATTTATAAACCATGACAAATTCATAAATTATTTCATTTTCTTAGATATAATCTAGCTCGAGAGAGTACATGATGAAAATTGAAGCATTAATGGATTCATTGCCAGAAAATTACAATTTCGTTGATCGCGAAATGGTAATGAAAGCATATAAATTTGCGGAAAAAGCTCACGAAGGCCAAAAACGTGTGTCCGGTGAGCCTTATATTACTCATTGTGTTTCTGTCGCAGCAATACTCGCAGAAATGAAAGTTCCTCCTGCAGTAGTCATCGCAGGATTATTACACGATACCGTTGAGGATAGTGCTACCACCACATTGGATATCAAGAATAATTTTGGAGAAGAAATCGCCAGATTAGTAGATGGTGTCACGAAGTTAACCAACTTACCAAGAGTATCTCGTGGAGATCAGATTAGCAAACCAGACCGAACTTTGCCTACCGACGAGATCGAAGATGATCAGGAATTTACAGAAGATTTCTTTCCAACTGTACGTGATCGCAAAAAGGATTTAAGTAATGAGACATTAAGAAAAGTCTTTCTTGCTATGGGCGATGATATCAGGGTGGTTCTGATCAAATTGGCTGATCGCCTTCATAATATGCGCACACTCGGTTATATGCCAGAAAGCAAAAGAAAAAGAATAGCACAGGAAACCCTTGATATTTTTGCACCTTTAGCAAATCGGTTAGGTATCTGGCAGGTTAAATGGGAGCTTGAAGATCTCGGATTTCGGCATGTAAACCCGGAAAAATACAAAGAAATCGCCAACAATCTTTCCATTCGAAGAGGTGATCGCGAACAGGAAATTGAACAAATCAAAGATAACTTGAAAAAGGTGCTCTTGAATGCTGGTATCAAAAATATCGAAATTTCCGGTAGATCCAAGCATATTTTCTCAATCTACAAAAAAATGGTTGAAAAAGACAAACCCTTTGATATGGTCCTTGATTTGCGAGGGGTCAGACTGATTGTGGATGATGTTCCCAGTTGTTACGCTTCTCTGGGTGTGATTCACACTCATTGGCGTCCAATCCCACATGAATTTGATGATTACATCGCCGCACCAAAAGACAATTTTTATCAAAGTCTCCATACCGCTATCATTTACGAAGACGGTAAGCCACTTGAAGTTCAGATAAGGACAGCAGAGATGCATCAGAATGCAGAATTTGGTATTGCTGCTCACTGGCGCTATAAAGAACGCGGTCCACGTGACCAAACCTACGAACAACGCATCAATTGGCTCAGACGCTTAATGGAATGGCGTCAGGAGGTGGAAGACGCACAGGAATTTGTCGATGGAATGAAGAGTGATGTCTTTCAGGACCGTGTGTATATTTTTACGCCACGAGGAGATATTATTGACCTTCCATCAGGAGCAACGCCTATCGATTTTGCCTATCATGTGCACACAGAAATTGGGAATCGCTGTCGAGGGGCAAAAATCAATGGCAAATTAGTCTCTTTGGATTATGCCCTTAAAACCGGAGACCAGGTTGAAATATTAACAGCCAAGCAAGGTGGTCCAAGCCGTGATTGGCTAAATTCCAATCTGGGTCTTGTGAAAACACAAAGAGCAAAATCAAAGATCCGCAACTGGTTTAAAAAGCAAGATCGCGATCAAAATGCCAGTCAGGGCAAATTGATGTTGGAACGAGAAATTAAGCGATTGGGATTAAAGAATTCAAGTCTGGAAGATTTACTTTCAAATTATGATCTTAAGAACTTAGAGGATTTATACGTAGGCATTGGTTGTGGAGACATTTCTATCAGTCGGGTCATCAGCCAACTGGTTGATACCGAACCAGAAACCGAAGATCCATTATTGGTCACCAAACCAGCGTCTGACCAACCTATCTCCAGCGATTCAATAACTGTTCTGGGATTAAAAGGTCTTTTAACAGTTTTAGCTCGTTGTTGTAAACCTGCTCCAGGTGATGATATTGTTGGATATATCACACGTGGACGTGGAGCAACAATTCACCGGGCAGATTGCCCCAATATGCTTCGCATGACGGATAGGGAAAGAATCGTAAAAGTATCCTGGGGAGAATTACATAAAACCTACCCGGTAGCCATTCAGGTCAAAGCATATGATCGCCAGGGATTAATGGGTGATATATCAAATGTTCTTAGTTCAGAGGGTGGAAATCTGGTTGACATTGAATTGAAAGTCTCACATAATCTAGCAACCATAAAATTAGTTGTTGAAGTGAGTGATATTTCTCAACTCAGTCGATTATTAACACGCATTGAAAACTTACCAAATGTTATGGAAGCTTACCGGATGCGATCATCATAAATAACAGGAAAGAACACTTGGAAAATTTATTATCTGTAGAATCAGCTAAAACGATCATTCTTGAAAAATTTAAGACGAAGAATAGTGTTTTAATCCCCATAAAACAATCCATGGGGAAAATTTTATCTAAAGATATCCTTGCAATCTTAAACCTTCCACCCTTTGATAACTCAAGCATGGATGGATTTGCAGTGCTTGCCGATGATATCAGGGATGCTTCAGAAGAAAATCCAATTGAATTGAAAATCATTGAAGATATCGCTGCAGGTACAGCTCCGAAACAGCACATAAATTCAGGACAGGCATCCAGAATTATGACCGGCGCGCCTTTACCTCCTGGAGCAGATGCTGTCGTTCCGGTGGAATTCACTAATTTTTCGGATCGATATTACCAAAAAGAACTACCATCTCATATCTATGTTTACAAAACAGTTTCATCAGGAGATTACATTCGACCAGAAGGTCAGGATATTCATGTTGGAGAACAGATTTTTTCTAAAGGGCATCAATTAAGACCACAAGATTTAGGATTCCTGGCTGCCCAGGGTTTTGGTGAAATTGAAACTGTGCAACAACCTGTCATAGCATTATTATCCTCTGGTGATGAACTCACCCAACCGGGGGAAGCCTTGCATCACGGAAAAATTTATGATTCGAATACCATCACCATAAAAACCTTGTTGGAATCATTTGGCGCGAAAGTAATCGATCTGGGGGTTGCCAAAGATGACCTTCAGGATATAAAAGCCAAATTACAAAATATTCAGACAATGAAAATAGATTTACTCGTTTCTACTGCTGGAGTAAGTGTTGGAGTATATGATTTCATTCGGGATGTTATTCTGGAAGATGGTAATTTAAGCTTTTGGAAAGTCAATATTCGGCCTGGTAAACCCCTTACCTTTGGAGAATATAAGAAAATTCCTTTCATTGGACTTCCGGGAAACCCGGTTTCAGCCTTCGTTTCTACGTTGGTCTTCATAAAACCAATTATTAATCACCTACTCGGAATTCAGGAGAATTTAGTCTTCAACTCAGCAATTTTGGCAGAGGAAATAATTTCAGATGGACGCGAAAGTTATTTACGAGCTGAAATTTCTATTGAACAGGGAAACTACCACGCCAGGTTGGCAAGCCATCAGGGTTCCGGAAATATCTTTTCATTAGTTTGTGCAAATGCTTTACTGATTATTCCAGCTGGTGTAAAATCCGTGCCTAAAGGGAAAGAGGTAAACTTTTTTTGGATTTAACAGGTTTATGAACATCAAAAAGGCAACCGTTATGATTGCGATCCTGGGTATCCTGGATGCAATCTATCTGACAATCATAAAATTTACAGATAATAAAGCTTTGTGTATTGAAGGAATTGGTGACTGTTGGACAGTAAACAACAGTAGTTATTCAGAATGGAATGGAATACCTATATCAATTTTTGGAATATTAGCCTATTTGACAATAATATTGATATTAATTTTGCAAAATAGAGTAAAATTCCTTGTCGATTTTGGCAGCATATTTGTATTTGGTATTGCATTAACAGGATTCTTTTTTTCAATCTACTTGACATACTTACAATTTGCTGTTATTAAAGCGGTCTGTCCTTTTTGTGTCATTTCAGCAATCACTATGACAATAGTTTTTATCCTTTCTCTCATTAATTTACTCAATGATCAAAGAGAAACTAATCTAGACCAAAATTGATTTATCAGGAGGAATTTATAAATGCCAAAAATTCGATGTCATTATGAGGATTGTGAATTTTTAGATGAAGGTTTTTGTTCAGCTGCTTTGATAGAGCTGGATCCGGATAAAGGATGCATAACCTACACACCCACAGCTGATTCAATACCTGAAGAACCCTGGGATAATGACGAAGATGATGAAGCGGATGAATGGGGTGAACTGACCAGTTTAGAAGAAGAAGATGAAGATGACTGGCTCGATGAGGATGAAGAGTACTAAATCTAAAAAAAGCAGCTGAAAAGGCTGCTTTTTTGACTTATAAACCAAAAAAAGTGGCCATGCCACTTCTTTTGCTAGCTGGGGGTAGAGGATTCGAACCCCTACATACTGATCCAGAGTCAGTTGTCCTACCGTTAGACGAACCCCCACTGACCCCGCAAGTTTATCATATTCAGAATTCATTGTACAGGGCATCTATTTGAATTTTGACTAAAAAATTTCTGAACATAACCTCATTCACTCAAACCTTCTAGCAATTTGATTGCATCCTGTAATCTCGAAATGACTTTTTCTCTACCAATAATTTCCATTGTTTCAAATAAAGGCGGGCTTACCATTTTCCCCGTGACGGCTACGCGCAAAATACCGAAAACCTGACCGGGTTTATACCCCAACTTTTCAACCAATTCCCGCATGGGTGGTTCAGCAATTTCATGATTGATTTGAGGTAGTTGTTTGATGACCTGGTAAATTTCCTTAAGAATGTTTAAAGATTCCAAACGTGTTGTATTTTTTGCGACCAATTCGCTTGCTGTTACTTCAACTTCTTCATCAAAAATAAATCCTCCCAGGTCAGGAGCATCATCCAGTGTTTGTAGTCGTTCCTGAATAATGGGCGTGATTTTTTCAAGTTTTTCCAAATCTACGTTGATCCTCTTTTCAACAAAGAATGGGTAAATCCTTTTTGTCAGATCAGGTATGCTCAAATTGCGAATGTGCAATCCGTTAAAATGATCAAATTTTGTGAAATTAATCGCTGCCGGAGAAGGATTGAGTTTATCAAGGCTAAATTTTTCAATCAGATCATCCAACAAAAAAAATTCAGTGTGATCATCATAGCTCCATCCCATCAAGGCTATCCAATTAACCACAGCCTCTGGAATATAACCCAATTCACGCAGATCTTTGATGAAAATAGATTTTCCATCCTTTGCCAGATCCATCGCCTCCCGTTTGCTCATTTTTCCTTTACCCGAAGGCTTCAGGAATACACTTAGATGAACCCACACAGGTTCTTCCCAACCAAATGCTTTGTGTATCAAACTGTGTAAGGGAAAAGTTGGCAGCCATTCTGATCCGCGTAATACATGTGTAATTTTCATCAAATGATCATCAACCGGTGCAGCCAGATGATACAAAGCTAATCCATCTGATTTCACAATAATATAATCATCCAGCGTGCTGTTATCCACCACAATATCACCCCTGAGATGATCGTGTACGATCGTGGTGCCAGTTTTAGGTGTTTTGAATCGTACCACGTGGTTTTCACCATTTTGGATTCTGCGGTCAGCCTCTTCGACAGAAATATTCCGGCAGGTGCCATCATATTTTGCCTGGACTTTATTGCGGATCTTTTCTTCTCTCACAGTCTGTAACCGTTCTGGAGTGCAAAAACAATAAAATGCATGACCAGATTCAACCAATTGTCGTGCGTATTGTTGATAGATTTCTTTGCGTTCCGATTGACGATAAGGTCCGAACGCCCCACCTTTATCAGGACCTTCATCCCAATCCAATCCCAACCAATGCAAACCATCCAATAATTCCTGTTCAGCACCTTCAACATACCTTTTTTGGTCGGTATCCTCAATTCTTAAAATAAATTGGCCACCCGTTTGTTTGGCTAACAAATAATCATATAAGGCGGTACGGGCACTACCTAAATGCATGTGGCCTGTCGGTGAGGGGGCAAAACGAACTCTTGCTGGTTTCATTGATTCATCTCCATCTTTATTCTCTATGCCTATGTGCAGAAACACTTTCCACAAAACCAATTCCCAGTAACAGAGAGGCCAACGAACTACCTCCATAGCTGATAAACGGTAAAGTTAATCCAGTAACTGGAATTACGTTCAAATTAACGCCAATATTAACGGCCATTTGGAAAAAGAGCAAAGTACCCACTCCATAAGCAATTAATTGACCAAACATATCAGAAGCCTTCTGCCCGACCCGGAAACAGCGGTAAATCACAAATACCAGAATTGACATGATAAAAATCGTTCCGATAAATCCAAATTCATGTGCCATGGCAGAAAATATAAAATCAGTATGCCTGACTTTTAAGAATCGTAATTGCACCTGAGAACCCTGCCCGTATCCCATCCCCAGCAGGCCACCAGATCCAATCGAAATCTTGGCCTGATCCACATTATATGTTTCTCCATATCGGGCATTCGGGTCAGGAAAAAGGAAATTTAAAATCCGATTTTGTTGGTAATCTTCTAAGAAATTAAAACCAATCAACCCTAATACGATTCCAACCACTGCAAACATCATTAAATACTTGAAAGGTAATCCTGCATACCATAATAAGGCAAACCAGATAACAAAAATAACAATCGACATACTCAAATTAGGTTGGATAAAAATCCACAACACCACAAAGGCTGTTATCAGAAAGCTCTTTAGTATCCAATTTAAATTCTTATCCTGATCCTGAGTTTTATAAAAATAATCAGCCAGGATCACAATCATGATCGTCTTTACCAGCTCCGAAGGTTGAATGAGAATAACGCCGGTGTCAAACCATCTCGCAGATCCGTAAACTGCAGTTCCAATGACGTAAATACCCATCAAAATGACAACGGAAAATATGTACATAATCCGTGTCAAGGATGATAGGTAACGATAATCGATTAATGAAGTCAGGAATAGAACAACAAACCCACCCACGACAAAAATAACTTGTCTTGAAACAGAAATGGCAATTTCTTCATTTCCCGCAATGGCAGATTGAATCATCGCTATTCCAAATATGCATAGAATCAGCACGCCCCCAAATAATAAATAATCAAATTGTTGCCAGAATTCTCGTTTTAACATGTTGAATTACTTTAGTGAATATCTGCTCATTTCCGCCGGTTTGGAGTAGAAGAAATAGGGATATCTGCGATTAATCGATGTTCTTTACCTTCCTGTGTCATATTAATCTTTACTTTGTTCGGTTCAATGTGTATGTATTTAGAAATCACATCGATTAATTCATTTTTTAAACTTTCCAATTGACCTGGCGTTATATCAGTGCGATCATGGATCAACACCAACTTTAATCTTTCTTTAGCGGTATTAGCGCTTTTTTTCTCTTTTCCAAAAAGTTTTTCGAGGAAATTATCCATTAATCACCTCTGAATTTCATCATTTTCGCCAATTTGTTCATTAATCCATTGTTCGCTTCAATATCCATGAAGGGAACCTCTTCCCCAAGCAATCTTTTTGCTATATTATGAAATGCTTGTCCGGCTTTTGAATTATTCGCAAATGTTACTGGCTGCCCACGATTGGAAGCGACAATCACCGATTCGTCTTCAGGAATAACACCAATTAATTTTATGGCCAAAAGCTCAAGCACATCATCTGTGCTGAGCATATCACCTCTTTTTGTTAATGAGGGATTTACTCGATTTAAGATAAGTTGTGCAGGTCCTTTTTCTTCGGCTTCGACCAGTCCTATGATTCGGTCTGCATCTCTTACCGATGAGACTTCTGGATTTGTTACTACCAGAACTAAGTCTGCCGGTGCTAACGCGTTGCGAAATCCTCGCTCAATACCTGCTGGCGAGTCGATGATGATCCAGTCCATTTCATCTCTTAATTCTTCACACAACCGGATCATATCACTTGGTGAGACCGCACTTTTATCGCGTGTTTGGGCAGCAGGAATCAGGAAAAGTTCAGGTAAGCGTTTATCACGGATCATTGCTTGTCGAATTCTGCAACGGCCCTCAACCACATCAACGAGATCATAAACAATTCTATTTTCAAGTCCTAAAATTACATCTAAATTTCTTAAGCCAATATCGCCATCGATACAGACAACCTTTTGATTTTCTTGAGCCAAAGCTACTGCTAAATTGGCAGAGGTAGTCGTTTTCCCGACACCTCCTTTTCCACTAGAAATTGTTACTACTTTTGCATTCATTGATGTGTTTTACCTCGACTTTGGATTCCATGTTTCTACAACAACCTGCCCGGCAATAATTTTTGCCACTTCTGGTTGGGGTTTTCCTTTTCGTTTTGGTGAAATGGCAATAATTCCGGCTATACGCAATTGAGTGGGGTTTAGATCCAACGCACAGACTGTAGCATTCTGATCTCCATCCACGCCTGCCTGCACCACTCCCTGGCAGCGTCCCCAGATGATTACACTTCCACCTGCAATAATTTCCCCACCAGGATTTACATCACCGAAAATGATTATATGACCGTTCGAAACAACTTTAAATCCGGATCGAATCGTTTTACGAAGAAAGATTGCATCCTCCCCGGGTATGGAAGATTCGATTGATTTTATAATTCGTTCCGGTTTAGGAACCGACATCCTGGTTGCTAAACCCAGGTCCTGTGCTGTCAATTCAGTGACCGGTGAATTTGATAAAATTGCCCATAAAATAATATTTTTATCTGCCAACCGATCTCTTAAGGTTCCTAAATCGGCAGCATGAAGCGTTCGATTGCCAACATCTAATGCTAATTTTGCTCCCTCAAAAAATTTTTCTTTTTCAGTAATTTTTTCCATCAGGGATGCAAAAATACTTTGCCAATCTCCTTCCCCCAGTGTGATTAATAGGCCTTCTCTAATGCCTTTTATAAGTATCGTTTCAGGTTGTTTCAATCGCATCATTCCATGATTAGAATTCGTCAAAGGGTTAATTATAGCATTAAGACATTCCTTATTGATTGAAGTCTAATCCCTGATCCACTGCTTTTAATGCAAAATAAGTTGCCAAAATATCACGGACTACAGGACCACTCAATACCGCACCTTCATCTCCATCATAAACAAAGACCACTACTGCGATTTCCGGGTCATCATAAGGTGCGTATCCAACATACCAGGCATGGGCTGGCCAACTTCCTGGAAAACATATGTTTTTTTCCTGGGCTATGTTGTCGCAATATTCGGCTGTCCCTGTCTTTCCAGCTGAAGGAACTGTCTCACCACGAAAGATTAAAGCCGAAGTCCCATCCACAACTACTTCCCTGAGTGCTTCCTTGTTTTTTTCTATCACCCACGGTTCAACGGTCTTAAATTCACCAGTCGTACGGAAATTTTCATCATATACCTGGATAACAGGATCTTTTGTGATATCTCGAACCTGAATAGGTGAAAAAGGTTGGATTACATTCCCTTCTGCATCCAGTATCTCCTTTACCAATGTAGGCTTCATCATAATGCCATCATTGGCGATTGTCGCGAAGGAGACCAATACCTGAATCGGTGTTGATAGCACATAGCCCTGTCCCATGGTTGCGATATATGTATCACCGGTAGACCAGTTTTCACCCACATTAATTCTTTTCCATGTTGGGTCAGGAATTAATCCTTTCATTTCTCCAGGTAATTCTATGCCGGTGATCTCACCATACCCTAAAGCTTTTGAGTATTCCCCAATTCTCCAAATATTCAGCCCAATCGGGACTTCATCTCCATATCCACCCCCGACTTTATAGAAATATACATCACATGATAAAGCCACACCCTTTATGAAATCTACTGTTCCATGTCCTGCGCCAGTATCCTTGTAGGTATAACAAACATAATCTCGTTGTCTTCCCGGATCGTTTGGAGAAAATTGCTCCAAAATTGTAATTTTTCCTGGATCAAAAATAGTTGTTTCTGGACGAACAACATTTTCATTTAAAATCCCAACAGCCGGGGCAAGCTTAAAAACGGAACCAGGTGGGTGTTCTGCAGAAATGGCGTGATTGAATAATGGTTTTCTGGGATCTAATTGTAACTGATTGTAATAGTAAGCTGGAATGATCCTTGCCAATCGATTATTTTCAAATGTTGGATAGCTAACCAAAGCCAGAATTTCGCCAGTTTTTGGATTCATCGCAATGACTGCGCCAACATTATATTTCTCAACTCCTTTAAGGAGATTGTATTTTTTCATATTCGCGAGCAATGCTGTTTTTGCTGCTGCTTGCAATCTGGTATCTATGGTTAATTTGATGTTATTTCCAGGCACAGCAGTAATAGGTACTTCAAGATCGCGAATGAGCTGACCAGCACCATCTACTTCAACCACCCGTTTTCCATTTGTTCCTAATAAATTTTCATCGAGATACTGTTCTACACCAGCATACCCAACTTTATCTCGATTAGCAACAAAACCCAGATCCTCATAATAATCAACCTGTGAGGCAGGGATTGGTCCCAGAAAACCGATAACTTCCGAAGTCAATTCTCCAGTAGGATAATCACGAACTGCTACGATTTCTATATCGACACCAGGCCAATCACTCTTTTTTTCTCTAATCACCATGGCTGTTTCAGGATCAATATCACACTTCACTTGAACAGGACTGAAAGGAGCGTTCGTATCTCCTATATAGACTATTTCCTTCAAGCCAAAATCGTTGTAACAAGGAGTAAAGTTTTTAATAGCTTCTTCATCATCAATATTGCCTGTGGTTACAGGAATATCAATCAACGCGGAAAGTTCCCGATAGATACGCTGCATATCTCCGTTAGGGTTGTAAGTATCTACATCCGGTAAAAATGCAGGCGTAATTACGACGTTATAGGATGCGATATTCCTTGCGAGAACAAATCCGTTGCGATCATAAATAATTCCTCTTTGGGTAGGTTCACTGATTTCTCGTATGCGGTTCTCATTTGCCTGAACCAGGAATGCCGCTCCTTCAATCACCTGGAGAGAAAATAAACGATAGACATAAAAAGCCAGAACGGCAGTCATTACGATGAAAAATACAATAACTCTCCACTTCTGTACTCTAAATTGATCTAGTAAAGATTGGTTCATGCTTCCTCCGCTAATGGGTAGACCCAGCGATGTAATTCATTGACCAGAAGATACATTGGTATAGCAGCGATTAGATTAATGATCATGCTAGGTAGAATTACAGATTGAAACACTTCTTCAGCCACCATCGCTACTCCGGACAATTGTAAGTAGAAACCAAAAATAACGAGATGGAAAAAAGTGAAAACAGCGCTAAAAATTAGCATACTAATAATAGGCAATTGTTGAATGTTATTCTTGCTCCAATAAACAACAATTACAATGAGGCTGTAAAGCCCAAGAATTATTATTATAGATTCTGCTGATATCAGGTATATAAAAAAAACTGTGATGATCGAGTAAATTCCAATATCGATGAGTTCAGTCTTTTTTTGAATAATCCATGCAATGACACCCAGCATTAATAAATCAATTTTTCCAGCAAGGATTTGTATGTTACTGAAAATACCTAATTGCAACATTGCAATGATTAAAACAAATAATAAAATAAATATCTTTCGCATATTAATCTGTTTGATCAGGAATTAATGGTGTTATATCCACTGGCCTGAAGTTTTTTATCACCAAAACTGCTCGCAATTGTGAATAATCAATAATTGGTTGGATTGTAGCAGTTTGAAATAATTCAATTTCAAATTTTCGAACGGTAATGACCTGACCAACGATTATATCCATCGGATAATTTCCCCCAAGTCCTGAAGTTAATATCACTTCACCGGGTTCAAGATTCGCATCCTGGGGTACCATGTCCAGAGTAATTTCTCCTGTAATCGAACCATTAATTTGTGCATTTACTTCCTGTGTCTGTAACTTAACATTTACGATGGAAGCAGGGTCTGTGATCAACTGAACACGAGCTGCGCCCGCTGTAACTGCATCTACTCTACCAACCAACCCGGATTGTGTTACCACAGGCATACCCCTTCGAATTCCTTCGTCGCTTCCGTGATCAATAATTATGTAATGAAGAAATGGACTGGGATCTTTGCCTATAACAGCAGCTGCGGAATATTGATACTGGGGTCGCGTTCTGGCATAACCCAGTAGTTCTTCCAATCCTTGAGATTCCTCTAATTGCTCTTGTAAGATGATAATCTGAGATTGTAAGCGGGCTACTTCATTCTCCAGTTCAATGTTCCTTACTCGTAATTCATCAACGTCCTGAGGGGCATTTAACAATTGATTTACAGCAATATAGCGTGAAGAAATCCACTCCTGGGCACCTAAAAAAGGCCTTGTCAATGCCACAAGCACTGGACTCAAATATCCACCTAAAGCTAACAATATTAATCCGACAGCGATAAATGCAACTGTAAAGGATTTTATTGAATTGAAAAATTTTTTCATTCCATTTTTAGAGTTATAACTTGAAATCTAATCTAATTATCAATATCTACGAGTAATTTAGAATATTTTTCAAGATCATCAAGCACCATTCCTGCCCCACGAGCAACGCATGTCAATGGGTCTTCAGCAACCCAAACTCGCAGGTTCAATTCATCCGTTAATCTTTCTCTTAAACCTAATAACAAAGCTCCCCCACCTGCTAAACAGATACCATTTTCCATTAAATCAGCTACAATTTCAGGTGGAGCTTCATCCAGTGCATCTTTGATTGTATCAATGATGACCTGCACAGAAGAACTGACTGCTTCTCGAACTTCTACAGAAGAAATCTCAAGTTCTTCCGGTAAACCGGTGACAAGATTTCTTCCGCGAACACGCATAGTTTTTTCAGAGGGTAATGGATAAGCGGAACCGACCGTCATTTTTACCTGTTCAGACATCCGCTCGCCAATCAACAAATTATATTTATTGCGAATATAAGTAATAATGTCCTGATCAAGTTCGTCACCTGCCACCCGCAATGACCTGGAAACAACAACTCCACTCATCGAGATGATTGCAACCTCAGATGTGCCACCACCAATATCAACAACCATACTACCAACTACTTCCGTAACAGGCATACCTGCGCCTAATGCAGCAGCCATTGGTTCTTCAATCAGATAGGTCTCACGAGCACCTGATTCCTTTGAGGCATCATATACTGCGTTTTTTTCTACTTCAGTTGCTCCGGATGGAATCCCGATAACAACACGCGGTCTGGGTAATGGAACCAGGGTTTGTTGATGTGCTTTACTGAGGAAATAACCAATTAAGTCCTTGGTAACATCGTATTCTGAAATCACTCCATCCCTGAGGGGTCGAATGGCAATATGCGTTGCAGGCGTTCTGCCGACCATTTCTTTAGCCTGTAAACCAATTTTTTCAGGCCTTCTTGTTTTCTTGTCCAAAACCACCCAGGACGGCTCATTAATAACAATACCTTTCCCCCGCACATTTACCAGGGTGTTAGCAGTACCCAAATCAATTCCAATATCTAATGAAAAAAGTCCAAGCAACCAGTTAAGTGGACGAAATGCCAAATTTTTACTCCTGAGATAGGATTTATTAGATCGGATTATACCATACTGATTTTAATAAGAATTTTATTCAAGTGATTTTATCAAATAATCATAAAAACAGTTATGCTTACGTGTCAACCTTAATTTTACAAATTACCAAAATTCTTGATAATTCGTACCATATGTTTGGTTCCGTTAATAAAATCATTTATTCGAATAATCTCATCCTGGTCTTTTAATGAATTTAGTGCCCAAATTAAACGTCAGGCAGCGTTCGGAAATATCGACCCACCTAAACCAGAATGAACATCCTGTTTGCAGTCGTGACCGAAAGCTCTACATAACAAATTCTGCGTAAACCTAAATACAGGATTGGTTGATCAAAATCGTTTACACCACCAAATTCCCACACACAGGCGTCCGATTTTAATAAATCTATATTTTGTTCCACAAATGGTTTCAGATTCTTGCTACTTATTTTTCTTCACCCTTGATCACAAATTTTATGTTGCATGGAAGAAGATCATTTTCATGAAGGAGTGAATCAATTGCAGCAATCCTACTGACAATTTGCCCTTTATCATCACTGACACCTCTGGCGAATAATTTCCCATCTTTATTAACCAGTTTAAAAGGATCTGAATCCCAAAGCTCTGATGGCTCAGCAGGTTGTACGTCATAATGGTTGTAGAATAATAAGGTTTTATCAATTCTGCCCATTCATTCTGCATATACAACAGGACCACCACTATTTGAGAATATTTTTACATTAAATCATCATTTTATAAATAATTCACCCAAAAATGCTGCAGTTTCAGGCAATTGAATATTCTTGGCTGAAATGCTTTGAAGTTTACATAACTGGCTTAACTCATCAATGTTGTTTTGCAAATTATCTGTATCCTTTCAATAATGAGCGGTCAGGGTGTTTTTGGCGAGCATCCGCTCGCCAAAAACACCCGATTACCCCGTCTTATTGAGATGATACAATTATCTTTTATAAATTTATCAATTGCTGCAAAGTTTTCAATCATTACATTCCTCCCGAACTGGCTAATTGATTTCCCAATAAAAAACCGCCATAGGCAAAAACGAACATTTTTAAAACTTTACCAATAAAACAAAAGATTAGAAATCGATATACAGGGATTTTCATCGCGCCAGCCATTAATCCAACCACATCAAAGGCAGGGTTTGGTATAAATGCTAAAACCAAAATCGTAAGGTCACCGTACTTTTGCATCCAACCTTCTAATTTAGCATGCCATTTGGTTTTTTCGACAACTGTCTGTCCACTGAACCCTGCTAAATAACCGGTCATTTCTCCAATCGTAGCTCCCCCTCCAGCAGCTAATGCGATAAATATAGGATTAAATACAGCTCCCATCGCAGAAGTTATCAATACACCTGGCACCGGTAATATTAAAGAGGCATTCGTCAATAAAGAGGCCAGGAAAATACCAACATATCCATATTGCTCAAGATACTGTATATTTTCACGATTCAAAAATAAAATGATCGTTAATCCGATTACAAAGAATAGCGCTAACCAACGAAAGATTAATAATCGCTTTTCTTTGTTCATGTATCAATTTCTACATTGTTAACATTTGTTTTTAGTAATGACTCGATCCTGGCAATCACCATATCGAGCGCAACCTGATTTCTTCCCCCCTCAGGAATGATTACATCAGCATAACGTTTGGAAGGTTCAACAAAATCCAGGTGCATGGGTCTGACAGTAGTTAAATATTGTGTTATCACCATATCCATCGAGCGACCTCGTTCCGCAATATCACGTTGCAACCGGCGAATGAAACGAATATCATCGTCCGTGTCAACAAAAATCTTCACATCAAATAAGTTGCGTAATTTCGGCTCAGCAAATATCAAGATACCTTCAACAACGATAACCAGTTGCGGCGCAACCTGGATTAACTGACTGGTTCTGGTATGTGAAGTGAAGTCATAAACAGGTAAGTTGATTTTTTCCCAATTCTTCAACTGTATCACATGCTCAATCAGTAATTCATTTTCGAGTGAATTCGGGTGATCAAAATTGACGAGTTTTCTCTGGTTTTCTGGCAATGAACTGAGATCGCGATAATAGGCATCATGAGGTAAAAACGCAATTCTATGAGATCCAACACTTTTTAATATTTCGTTAGCAACAGTCGTTTTACCTGAACCAGATCCCCCTGCAATTCCAATGACGAGTGGTATTTTTCGTTTAATCATATAAAAATTATAATCATATTCTAATAAATAAAGTAAGATTATTTCATATCAAAATCAGGAGAGGAAATGCTCGATATCATCCAAAACCCCTTTTTTTGGGCTGGGATAAGTTTATTAGGACTTCTGGGTGCTAATACAGCAGTTATCACACGTTTCGGGAAGAGATTCAGATTATTTGGTCTATTATCCGGTCTGTTGTTTAGCATCGGTCGAATCATCATGGTTCTCCCTTTCGTTTCACAGCCAAGATTGGATCAATCGATTTTTTTTTCAATTGGGGGTATCTTGCTGGGTATTGCCAGTTTGGTTTTTGTCATTCCAGGAATGATATCTCAACCTCTGATTGCTCCTATCCAGAATTTAGGTTTCAGGACCAAAGGTTTAAATAGTATCGTCCGTCATCCATTTTATCTTGGGGAAATATTATTTTCGGTTGCACTTGCGCTTTACTTCAGATCAATTATTGGTTTAGCATTCACTCCAATCTGGTGGGTTGCTTTACAACTTCACATTATTCTCGAAGAAGAAGGACTGGAAAAAGAATTTGGCCCTTTCTACCTTGAATATAAAAAAAGAGTTAGAGGTAGCATAATTCCACTTCCTCCGATTTCCTTCAACTCAGTGATACCAACCTATCCATTTAAAAATTTGGTTTTTAGGGGTGGTGGCATGAAAGGAACAGCTTACACCGGTGCTTTGGAAGTTCTCGAGGAAAAAGGTTTATTAGGACAAATAAAACGCGTAGCAGGATCATCGGCAGGAGCAATTACTGCTACGCTGGTCAGTTTTAATCTTTGTTTTTCTGAAACATTAAAATTAATCGAATCGCTTGATTTCCAAAAAGTTCCTCAACTTCGATCAGACAATCGAGAAAATGAGCCTGAATGGATCCCAAAATTTATCGGTAAAGAAATTATGAAAATCACCGGTGATTTTGATGCTGTTCAAAGACTGATGACCAAATACGGATGGTACTCCAGTGAGTACTTCAATAAATGGATACGTCAGGTGATTTCACAACAATGTGAAGGGAATTCGGAGGCAACCTTTTCAGATTTTCGAAGATTGGGATTCAAAGACTTATATGTTGTCAGCGCAAATATTTCAAAATTAGAAATTTCTATTTTTTCGGCAGAAACAAGCCCGGATTTTCCTGTTGCGGATGCTGTAAGAATGTCTATGTCGATTCCACTCTATTTTGAGGTAATGCGATTTAATGGGAAAGTATTCGGGGAAGGTGATTATTATGTTGATGGTGGTATTTTGATGAATTACCCTCTACATATTTTTGATCATCCCAAATTCGAAAAAGACAATTTATGGTTTGAAAATGGAATTAATTGGGAAACACTCGGATTTTATTTATATACGAATACCGAATTAGTTTCTGAAACAAAGAAGATTGAAAGTTTCAAAGATTTTGTTTCCCATTTATATGAGTCGTATAACATTAGTCTACAAATTGCAGAAATCGAAAATAACCCAATCGACCAAAGGCGTTCAGTCAAAATAAACACATTAGGTGTGTCATCGACGGATTTTCACCTTTCAAAAAAGGATCAAAAATTTTTAGATTTAGTCGATGAAGGTCGAAAAGCGACAAGAAATTACCTGGAAAATTACCATAGGTTTATAATAAAAAAATAGAGCCACCAATGGGAGTCGAACCCATGACCTGACGATTACGAATCGTCTGCTCTGCCAACTGAGCTACGGTGGCACGAGCGAGATTATATCAGTAGTAAAAACGATAGGCAAGGATTTATGATCAACGTTGCAATGTTATCTTATCACACGTGTCCATTAGCCACATTAGGCGGTAAAGACACAGGTGGAATGAATGTTTATGTTCATCAACTTACCCGAACATTGGGGAAATTAGGTGTCCGTGTGGATGTATTCACCCGGTCTCAGGATGAACATGTTCCGCATGTTCTGCACGATCTTGGTTACCACAATCGCGTTGTCCATATTCCAGCTGGTCCTGAAGTTCCATTACCTAAAGCAGAACTGGAAAGATACATTCCCAAATTCGTCCAGGGTATCAAATCCTTCGCCGAATCAAAGAATATTCATTATGATTTGATTCATAGCCACTATTGGATGAGTGGATTGGCAGCTATCGAATTATCACAGACATGGAATATTCCATTTCTTCATATGTTTCACACCCTTGTTCTCATGAAGAATCGTATCGCACAAACACCGCAGGAAATGGAAGGAGAATATCGAATTCTGGGTGAAAAAAAAGTGATTTCAAAAGCAAATCGAATAATTGCAGCAACATTAGCTGAGAAATCCCAATTAGAATTCTTATACAAAGCACCATCATCAAAAATTTCCGTGATTCCACCTGGCGTTGATACGCGTCATTTTTATCCAATTCCAAAAGATGAGGCAAAAGAAGTTGTTGGCGTTCCAGAAGATTCGCACACAATTTTATTTGTTGGAAGAATCGAACCACTGAAAGGAATCGATAAACTAATTCAAGCGATTTCAATCATTCAAAATAACGGAGAGCTTCGTTGTTGCCCACATAACCTTGTCATTATCGGTGGGGAACCGAATGCCAAATCAGAAGAGATGAATGCAGAGATGGCTCGATTGCAGGATATGGTCGAAGATTTAGGAATTGAGAATTTTGTAATTTTTCTTGGTAAACAAGATCAACAATTGCTTCCTTATTATTATTCCGCTTCGGAAATTGTTGTTATGCCATCCCATTATGAATCTTTTGGTATGGTTGCGTTGGAAGCGATGGCATGTGGTACACCAGTCGTTGCTTCTCAAGTTGGGGGGCTTGCTTTTTTGGTTCGTGATGGCGAAACCGGGTTCGTTGTTCCAGGAAATGACGTCCAAATGTTAGCCAAACGGTTAGTAGAATTAATAAAGGATAAAGATTTACGCAATAAATTAGGCAATAAAAGCGCTGAGTATGCACAATTATATGCCTGGGAAATTATCAGTGAAAAAATGATTGAAGTTTACAACCAGGTATTAGAAAATCACAATTCGATTGCCTGATAGTTTCTAGTCAGCTTAATGTCGCGATAGGTGTTGGATCACATTCATAAGCAATAGCCAAATAATATGCCAAAAAATCTCCAAACAGGATCGTTGTCCAAATTTGGGACAGAAGATCCTCTCCTCTAGCGGAGTATGAATCTGTTCCAATACCATTGCACATTAATTCCTCTTTTGCCCGATCCATCATCCTTTCGATCTTTTGATCATTGAAGCATGATTTTAGAAATACCACCATTGATTTTTGGGTTACATTTTCTGGATTGTAAAATCCACTCAAAGAGCAATGTGCCAGATGATAAATATTTTCTGAATTTGATAGTGTTTTAGCACTTTGATTGATCTGGTCACTCCATTGATTGGCAATTGGTAACATTACACCACCCGCAACAATTTTTACCCATCTACCGACCATCTGTCCTGCCAGTCTTTTGGCTGGATTCAATGCAGATGGAACATTTATATCTATATGCTGGATAGTTGTCTCTAAATTCAATTTTAAATTTGGAATATCTTGAGTAATATCGCTAACCAACCCAAACTTAAACAATATCCCATAAAGGATGAAAGCATCAAATCCTAATGTTGTTCTATCAAATTTGTGATCTGGTAATACCCAATGATCAATAGATTTGGTAAAGAAATTGTTTTTTATTCTCTGATCTGTAAATAGAATAAATATGGAACACTCATTTTTAATCCCCTGCTCTAATAAACCTGCCATTTCCTCTGCAGTAGCTTGATCCACAACAAGAAGTAATAAATAATCTTTACCCTGACACCACAACGGCAAATTTCCATTTTCATGAACGGATAATCCGACAGAATAACTTTTTGTCATCATGACTCGAAGGATATCGATTGCATTTAAACGGGTAGTCATCCCACCAACGTAAATGTGTTTTAAATGGGGAAAGTCGAAATTTTGTTGTAGTTGAACAAAAGACCAACTCGATTGTATTTGCTTCGCCTGTTCGCAAATTTTGACGATCATGCCATCTTGATCAATAACCTGAATTTTATGAACATCATCAAAATCCATGAGAAACCCTCCACAATGATTTTTCTTTATATCTTTTTCAATTATGATAAAAAAGGTATATTATCATCATCTTCAAACACTAATTATAATTGGGATTAAACACATGGAAAAAATTAACGAATTTCAACCTATCACTTTCACGAAAGATTCCTGGAAAAAAAGCACCCATAATCCGCCAGAAGAAAACTCCGTTATACTAACTGTAAATGGTGAAGCCTGGTTATCCTTTAGTTGTTCCCCGTTTATGTTAGAGGAACTGGCTATTGGTTTTCTTTTCAACGAACACATTATTGAATCCGATTCGGAAGTAGAAATTGTCAGAGTGTGCGAAAATAATAAAAATGTGGATGTCTGGCTTGATCATGTGGCAATAAAACCCGAAAAATGGGAGAACACATCCGGCTGTGCAGGTGGTAAAACCAGCATGGTCAATAAAAAAGAAAACTACATTAATAGTGACTTCGAGGTTGAACCGCAATTGATCTTTGATTTATTTTCCCTCCTGCTTTCAAGTCAGGAAGTTTATAAAGAAACAAGAGGGATCCATTGCTCATTATTGTCTGATGGAAAAAATTCTCATCTCATCGCAGAGGATATCGGACGACATAATACTATTGATAAATTAGCTGGATTATTCTTGTTTGATAAAAAACATTCCTGGTCACAAAAAATCATTTTGACAACCGGAAGAGTAAGTTCTGAGATGATCCAGAAATCCGCCAGATTAGGCGTTCCCATAGTTGTTTCACGAACAAGCCCAACAAAATCGTCTGTTGAATTTGCTACTGAACACAACATAACATTAATTGGGTATACCCGTAGAAATGAGTTTACGGTTTATTCACACCCACAGAGAATTAAAACTTAAACCTAAATGCAATTAAATTGGGCAATTTCAAGATCTTCAGGGGTATTGATGTTCACAAATGAGTCTAAATTCGGATCAAATTCTCGCAATTGGTCTTCATATATAGGATGTACCTTAGCATTTTCAAACCAGGAAATTAATCTTCTCTTTCCGGATTCAATTGCATCAGTGACCAACGGTAGACAGTTATCCTTTTTGTAGAAGGCATAAAATGGTTCGAATCCCGTTTCTGTTCTTGGGATTACAAGATCTACTGGTTTTGCTTCAAACATATTTTTCATAAACCTGAATAAACTGGTATTGACAAAAGGCAGGTCACAAGCAATTACAAAAACCATTTCGTTGCTGGCGCAGGATAATGCGGTATGCAATCCAGCCAGTGCCCCGTAATTTTTATAGATATCTTCAAAAATCTGAAGACCAAATTGTTTATAACTACCAGGTCGATTTGTGGTAATAATCAGTTCATCAGCAAACGGATACAATCGATCAATGATATTTTGGATCATCGGCTTGCCACACAACTCGACCAAACCTTTATCTTCTCCCATCCGAGAAGATTGTCCACCAGCTTGAATTACAATTGAAACTTTCATTAGTTATAATTATACTTATAATAATTGTTTTAGAGTAATATTGTCCAAAATCCCAGATTATCATCCACTAAAAAGGAGAGTAAATGAGTGAATTGGATTTAAGACCTATCCAGAAAACCATAAGTCTATTGGCACCTCAAGGAAGAACAGTATTATTACCTCTTCTTCATGAAGCACAAGACCATTATGGTTACATTCCTGAGACGGTTGCAGAGGAAATAGCTAATGCAATCAATGTTCCATTGGCTGATGTGTTTGGAGTTATTGAGTTTTATTCACTATTTTTCAAACACCCCATTGGTGAAACAATTGTCCATGTCTGTAATGATCCAGCCTGTGCAATGGCAGGGTCAGAATCGATCTACAAGCTTCTAAACCAGAAAGAGAGTTTCAAGTTTGGTGGAGAAGTCAAACCGAGAATTACGATCGAAGTCGCTGCCTGTTTAGGATTGTGTGAACATGCGCCCGCAATATTGGTCAAAGGCCAACCCATGATCTCCAAAGATTTACAGTCCTGGGAAGAAATTTTTGAACCATCCAGAAAAAGACCTCAGACAATTCTTGGAGGAGACGTCCACAGACTGACAAAGAATTGTGGAAAGGGTAGAAGAACGAATTTAGACCAATACCTAGAAACAGGTGGATATGTTGGTATCAAAAAAGCATTAAGTCTTGATCCAGGAGAAGTGATTAACCAGGTAAAAGACTCTGGTCTGGTTGGTCGTGGTGGCGCAGCTTTTCCAACTGGCTTGAAATGGGAAGGCGCAGCCAATGCTGAGGGGGAAACCAAATATCTCGTATGTAATGGCGATGAAGCTGAACCGGGTACTTTTAAAGATCGTGTTTTGATGGAAGATGATCCACATCTGATTATTGAGGGTATGCTCATTGCTGCTTATGCAATTGGGGTTCAAAAAGGATATTTCTACATCCGGGGTGAATATCTCACTTCATATAAACATGTAATAGAGGCAGTCCAGGAAGCAAGAGATGCTGGTTATCTTGGAGAAAATATACTTGGTTCTGGTTTCTCATTTGATATCGAAGTAAGGCGGGGTGCGGGGGCATACATCTGTGGTGAAGAAACTGCCTTATTTGAATCTATTGAAGGAAAAAGAGGATTTCCTCGCGTAAAACCACCGTTTCCAACGACACACGGATTGTTTGGCAAACCAACAGTGATCAACAATGTCGAAACATTGGCAAATATCCCCATCATCCTCTCCATGGAAATTGAGGAATACAAATCCATTGGCACAGAGAAATCACCAGGATCGAAGTTGTTCTGTCTCTCGGGAGATGTGAATAAACCTGGGCTGTATGAAGTCCCATTTGGGGTGACTCTTCGGCATGTTATTGAAAACCTGGCAGGGGGTATGCGTTCTGAACATCCACTTCAGGCAATTTTAATCGGAGGTGCAGCCGGAGCAATGGCAGATCCTTCCCAACTGGATGTAAGTCTTTCTTTCGAAGCATTACGCAAAGAAGGTTTACCTTTGGGTTCTGGTGTAATCACAGTGTTCGATGAAACCCGTGATTTACGCGATGTATTATTACGACTGGCCAATTTCTTTGCAGAAGAATCTTGTGGAAAATGTTTTCCCTGCCAGTTAGGCACTCAAAGGCAACACGAAATTATGAAAAGAATCGCAAAACGAAATGTCAAAAATAGTGATGTCAGCGATCTGGAGGATATTATTGTCACCATGACTGACTCATCCTTGTGTGGATTGGGTCAGACAGCTGGTTCAGCAATTGGGAGTGCGATAAAAAAATGGCCATCATTATTTACAACCCAGGAAACAAAAAAAGAATTTACCGGAGGTCAAAATGACTGATACCGTGAAATTGAAAATAAATCAACAAGAAATCGAATGCGACAAGGACCTCACAATTCTTCAGGCAGCCAAATCAGTCGGTGTAACCATACCAACCATTTGCTATCACGATCATTGCACCTCTAATGCCCTCTGTCGAATATGTGTTGTCGAAGTAAAGGGTGCCAGAACACTTGTTGCATCCTGTGTGGCAAAAGTTTCCGAAGGCATGGAAGTTGAAACGTATAATGAGAGAGTAAATCGATCCAGAAAGACGATCCTCGAAATGATGTTAAGTACATCTGACTTGAGTCAATCGCCAGAGTTACTGGAAATGGCTTCCGAATATGGAGCTAATAATGACCGCTTTGGTGATGCAGAACGACGAAGTCCGTCTTTAATTGATGATAACTCCATGTTTGTGCGTGATTATGAAAAATGTATCTTATGTTGGCGCTGTGTACAGGTGTGTGCAGAAGATGCGCAATATGCATTTGCGATTAATTTCAAAGGACGTGGATACCATACTCAAATCAGTACCTTTTATGAGAAACCATTACCCGAGAGTAGCTGTGTATTTTGTGGCCAGTGTATTGGTGTGTGCCCCACCGAGGCCTTAAAACCAAAACGTCAATGGCTACTAGAACTAGGTTACGAAAGTGATCAAATCATGCAAATGACACGCAATGAGCGTAACAAAAAGACCAAGAAACCTCAAACATCATCAGTTGTAAAGTAAGAGGATTAATATGAATATGATTAAATATAAACCAGTTACAACTATTTGTCCATTTTGTGGTGTTGGCTGCAATCTGGAATTACACATCAAAGATAATTTTATTTATAAAGTCACCGCTCCTTTTGATTCTGTCGTAAACAAAGGTAATTTATGCGTAAAGGGTCGCTTCGGTTATGATTTTATCTATAACAAACGCAGAATTTTGAATCCTTTAATTCGAAAGACACCTCAAAAATCCGGAGCCAGGTCCCAGGCATTCAATCTGGAAGAATGGCAGGAAGTCTCCTGGGACGAAGCATTAGATTACACTGCCAAACGCCTGGTAGAGATTTACCAACGTGACGGTTCTAATGCAATGGCCGTCTATTGCTGTGCAAAAGCAACGAATGAGGACAATTATTTATTGCAGAAATTATTCCGTGCTTTATTCCGCAGTAATAATGTGGATCATTGTACGCGTTTATGCCATGCCGGCAGCGTAGTCGCGCTGCAAAAAGCGATTGGTTCTTCTGCTATGTCAAATACAGCCGCAGAGATTATGGAAACAGACGTGTTTATTATCACAGGTTCGAATACGACTGAGACACATCCAATCATATCCATACAGATGAAAGCAGCAATTGAAAAGAATGGAGCAAAACTAATCGTTGTGGATCCACGCCGGATCGAGATGGTGAATTATGCAACTCTTTGGTTAGCAGAAAAGCCAGGTTCTGATGTTGCTGTTTTTTCTGGCATGGCACATGTAATCATAAAAGAAAATCTTTACAATAAAGAATTTATTGATACCAGGACAGAGAATTTTCAAAATTTCTCCAAAGCAATGGAAAAATTCACGCCAGAATATGTAGAATCCATCACAGGTGTAGAAAAGGATAAAATCATCCAGGCTGCCCGTTTATATGCAAATGCGAAACGTGGAGCCATTTATTGGGCTTTAGGAATATCTCAATCCACACATGGTACCGACAACGCCCACAGCCTCATAAATCTTGCATTACTAACCGGGCATGTAGGAAGATATGGAACTGGATTAAATCCATTACGTGGACAGAATAACGTCCAGGGGGCATCAGATGCTGGTGCCATGCCCTGGCATTATCCAGGTTACCAGGAAGTGGATGATGAACAATCTGCTTCGATTTTTGAAGAAGCCTGGAATATAGAGCCAGGTGGATTAAATAGAGAAAAGGGTTTAACAACCACAGAAATTTTATCGAATGCACATCCTGGCGGTGTTCGTAGTTTGTATATCATGGGTGAAAATCCGATGATGACAGAACCAAACCTGAATGCAGCACATAAACATATGCAGGAACTGGAATTTGTGGTTTGCCAGGATTTGTTTATCAATGAATCCGGTGCTTATGCGGACGTTTTCTTGCCTGCCACAACCTTTGCAGAAAAGGATGGGACCTTCACGAATACAGATCGTCGGGTTCAGAGGGTTAGGAAAGCAATTGAACCATTAGGAAATTCCCGTCCAGATTGGGAAATCATTTGTGATTTAGCTAGGAGAATTGAAAAATTATTGGGAAGACCTAATTCTGCCTACTGGGATTATAGCCACCCGGAAGAAATCATGGATGAATTTGGAAAGGTCGTACCATCCTACCAGGGAATAAAATACTCCAGAATCGAAAAAACTGGCCTTCAGACACCTGTACTGGATGAAAACCATCCTGGGACACCTTTCCTTTATGCCGAGAGTTTTCCAATTGGAAAAGCCAAATTCTTTCCTCTTGATTTCAAAACAATTGATGAAGAAGCTGATACAGATTTTCCGCTTATTCTAAATACGGGTAGAGTATTAGAACACTGGCATGGAGGAACATTAACCCGCAACTCATGGCTTGACGATTTGTATTCACAGGCAGTAGTAGAAATTAATCCTGTTGATGCTGAAACATATAACATCAAAAACCTGGACGTTGTCAAAGTGCAATCCAGACGTGGTGAAGTTGTATTACGAGCGAATGTAAATCAAAAAACAATTCCCGGTGTAGTTTTTATGCCTTTCCACTTCGCAGAGGCGGCAGCAAATTTCCTGACCAATGATGCATTGGATCCAGAAGCGCTCATTCCGGAATTTAAGGCATGTGCGGTAAAAATTGAAAAAGTAACCGAAGACCAATTGCCAACTAAACAGCCATATCAACCAAGAGGTCGATACTAATTTCCAGTTGATTTACAAATATAAAATAGCTGTTTCAAAGTAAAACAGCTATTTTATTATTTCGTTTTCGTTAAATTGGCGATTAATTCTAAAAATTCAACCCATTCTTCTTTGAAGAAATGTAACGTTATATTATTTAATTCTAAATGGTAAGTGGTCTCGCCATCAGGTTCATCGGCTTTCCAGGCCATATAATTTGAAGTTTCGCTGAGCGTGTTCGTTAATGGTCCATTATCCATCGATTTCCTCCTTCTCTGATATAACTTGATTTTTTAGGCTATTGTTCATTTTATTTTTTCTCTTTTGCTTCAACCAATTCTTCACATCATTTTTTATTCTGTAGAAAAAATGGAATAAAGGTTTGAATTGATTTGGAATTTTTGGTTCAGCTGGTATTCTATCTTGTGAAAATTTTTCCCATGGATCAATATCAAACATCTTTGAGAATACATACTTTCCAATCAATTTTGCAGTGGCTAGTACAGGTGCAGCTAATAATACCCCAATAAATCCAAATAAGCTGGCAGAGACAATCACAGCGACCATCACTGCCGCGGGGTGGACTTTTAATGCATCACCCATCAATCTGGGGACAACAAAATTATCAAGAATTACATCGGTTATCCACGCCACTCCAACCACTACTAAAGCATAAGGAAAAGATTCTAATCCGAATATCGTTGTACCCTGGAATAAGGATACTAAACCATACGATGTCCAGGCAACAGCAGGTCCAACATAGGGGACGAACCTGGCAAATCCTGCAATAAATGCCAACCCATAGTAAAAGTTAACTCCCAATGCGCCTAATAAAATGATGTAAACAACGATTGTGATCAAAATAATCGTTAATTGACCACGCAAGAATGCGTTCCAGGTTCGCTTCAATTCAATGCCTATAAGTTGGATATCGTAGTTGTAACCAGGAACATCAATCTTAAATAATTCACTGCGTGCACCTTTTGCTTCAGATAGGATAAAGTATGAAATCAATATGGAAAATAGAGACCAACCTATTAGTGCTGCTGCACTTCCGGCTAATGAACCAACCACATTTCCCAATCCTGATAACATGGGTTGTACCAAGGATAATAATTGGTTCCCAATACTAACCAGATCCAATTCGGAAAAATCAATTACAAATCTGCCAAATTCATAGCGAAGTTGAGATAATTCTTCAAGAAAAACGGGTAAATCCCTAATTTCAAATTGAATGAATCGAATCAGACTTGATATCTGATCAAAAACTGCAAACCCACCTAAAGTGATTAATCCCAGAAATAATGCCAGGAGGATCAGGTAGATAATTATAACGGTTACTCGCCAGGAGATATTTAATTTTTCTTTGAAAAAATCTGGAATGGGATAAAGTAGAAAAGCCAGTAAAAAAGCAAAAAATAATGGTGCCAGAATATTATTAAATCGAACAATGAAAAAGGTGAAAACAGCAATCATGACCAAAGCCACTACCAGCTTTGTAGTACTGCTCCAAGATGGTGATTTTTCAACTTTTTTTGAATGCATTTCTTCCCTGCTAAATTTTTAGATTATTTTTGCTGATAGAATCTCTCTGGATAGAAAGATACCACTCATTTTGAATAGGAATTTTCATGGGCAGGAACCACTTCCAAAAATTGCATTCATTAATCCAGGAAATAGATCACAATAGAGGTTCATTGAATCAACAACGATCCAAAAAACAATACACCCACAAATAAAAAGTAAGAACAAGATAAGAATAATGAGAAAAACTTTATTTTTCTTTTTGGGTTTTTCTCCCACAGGATAGGCGGCTGGAACTTCTCCTGAATAACTTGGTTGTCCAGGTGCTGAAACATACTGTTGGGCTGGCGGAGCTGAGATGAAAGTTTCCAGAGGTGGAACTGCTGTACTAGGAGTTGGGACTGGTGTCCCATAAGAAGGTGGCTGAGATACGGGAGGACTGTAGGAAGGAGGCTGTGCTGATACACGTGTGGCATCTGGATCAAAAACTGGTACTTCAAAAGTACAATTAACATTTTCACCAAAAGCAATCGAGTCGCCAGAAACCAGCTGATGGATTCCCACCAATCTCTGCCCATTGACAAATGTTCCATTCGTGGAACCCAAATCCTCAATCACAAATCCTTGTCCGTAGATATAAATTTTGGCATGTTTCCTTGACATTTCAGTGTCATTGATCACAAAATCATTGTTAATATCCCGTCCGATGGAGAATTCAGTACCATCTAAGATAAAAATCTGCCCAGGATTTGGTCCTGATGTCATTACCAATTGATAATTAGAGCTCATGTTCGCCTCCTGAAAAATCAAGTCATTTTTGATAAGTGTACAAATCTTCTAATTGTCTGTCAACTTAGAATAATATCCGAAATTGGAAAAGCAGATTTAACATCCTGGTAGCCAATCACATGAATTCCATTATTCTTCAAAAAATCATGTATTTCTTCATCCCGAAATAATTGATAATCACCCACACGTGATATCCAATCAGCAGTTATCGCTTTTAACTCCGGAGTTTCAGTGGCGGGATGAATGATGAAATGAGTGATTCCAGGAGGGAGTGCTTTAAAAATATCTTTTGCCTGCTCTAATCGATTATATGGCATATCCAATGGGATAGACCGCAGGTGATCCAATAAAGGTACACCCTGCTCTTCAAGATTTAACAGGAACATTTCTACCATTGTCGCGCTGGTTTCATCTAATCCAATGTTCATCCATTCATTTTTTGTCAATCTGAATAACATCGGAGGGATTTTTTTACTTAGACCAGCATTTATATAATCAAACATAAACTTCGGATGAGCAATGGCTCCCATATGGGTATCAATATGTGTCGGCACAATCCCTTCAGAAATCGCTTTATTTACCTGAGCATTAATTTCTTCTCGAACAAAAACGGGGTTGCCATTACTTTGTACTTGCTTACTGCTGGCATGGAAATACCCCTGTGAATCAAACAATCCACTTTCAATGTCAGTTGTTGATATCGGTCTCCAGCGATATTCCTTCCATTCACTGGTAAGGGTAATATGTACACCCAGATCAACTTTCTCAGCATCTCTCTGCAATCTGGCAGCTGATAGGAACCAAGGACAGGGAACCATGACCGCCGCAGAAGAAATTACAGACATTTCAAATAGCTCTTTGCAAGCTGTGATGGTTGACTGACACATGCCTAAATCATCCGCATGGATGATAACAACACGATCATTATTTGAAAAACCTAATTTTTTGAGTAATGGATTTGGATTCATAATTCTCCCTTTAAAATTTATTAATAAATTATAGGGGAATTTAATAAAAAATACCCCGCAATGCCGTGTGCTACATAGTTTTGAACCTGCAAATGCAGGTGGGGGCCCGCTCCGGAGTTTTCGCCTTGGCTAAAGCCTATCGCGTACGCTCAGTGACACTGAGCCCCATTTTAAGGGTGTTGGCTCAAAACCGGTTGTGCAGCAATCACGAACACCACAGGGTAATTATTTTATACCACAAGTTATTTTCCTTGACTAGATTAACAAATTTGCATAAAAACGAGTTTGTCTCATTTGCATAATCATATTACTTGACCTAGATGCAATATATTTTTATACTCCTTATTAATTCGGGATGTTGGGAATGAGAAAATTTATCATCATCATAAACTTATTAATTGTTATGAATTTAGTATCATGCAGTAATTTAAGTGCAAAAGAAAATAGAATAAATATTGAAAAAGCCTGGGCGAGACCTGCATTACAAGGAAACCCATCAGCTGTATATTTTAAAATCGAAAATAATTTAAAGGAAACATATAAGCTTATCTCAGTGACAAGTCAGGTTGCAGAATTAAACGAAATCCACTTGAGTAGTATGGTCGATGAAACAATGAAAATGATGAAACTGGAATTTGTTGAAATTGAGCCAAATCAGGTGCTTGAGTTCAAACCAATGAGTTATCATATTATGCTGATTAATTTAAATCAAGATCTTAGTCTTGGAGATCAATTTGAAATTTCTTTGACATTCGAAAAATTTGGTGAGAAAAATATTATCGTTGAGGTAAAAGAAACTGAATGAATCACGATGATGAAATTCGTGCGTTTGTCGCAATTCCATTACCCAATGAAGTAACAAAATACTTAGCTGAAATCATATCCGATCTTAAGTTGACATTCCCCGATAAATCTGTGAAATGGGTTCAACCCGAAAATATTCACTTAACGTTAAAATTTCTTGGAAATATTTCCAAGTCAACATTGCATTTCTTGTTTGAAAAACTAAAAACTGAAAACCAATTTGCCCCGTTCAATCTGTCGATTAATAAAATTGGTGCTTTCCCATCTTTATATAAACCACAAGTTATCTGGGTGGGTACATCCAGTCATAATACATTATCTGAATTAGCCCAATTTGTCGAAAAATCAACTTCAATGGTTAAGAATGAAAATGATAGCAAATCTTTTTCACCCCATTTAACAATTGCTCGATTGAGTCCAGGCGTTAAAAAGAATCATTTTGATATCATTAAACAGGAATTGTATAAAAGGAGGGAAATAAATCCGATTTCTTTTACAATCAATCATTATTGTGTGTATCAAAGTATTTTAACTTCCAAAGGACCCATTTATACTGAGCTTCATAAATATATTTTTTGAACCTGAAAATGAAATTATCTGTGTTAGAATGAAAATCTAGTATTGTATGTGAGGTGAGATCTGAATAGTATTGATTTAGCAAAATTTATTGTGGACATTCTTGACGAAAAAAAAGGTGAGGATATTTTGCTTTTGGATGTTCAAAAAGTAGTCCCATTTACAGATTATTTTGTTTTTTGTTCCGGAACAAGTGACCGGATGTTAGATGCATTATCTAAAGTAGTCAAAGATGAAGTAAAGAAAGAATTCAAAATTTCTTCATCCCCAGAAGGAGACAGCATGTATGGTTGGGTCCTGCTGGACTTAGGTGACGTGATCGTACATCTATTTTCTCCAGAAAAAAGAGATTATTATCGGCTGGAGGAACTGTGGAATGAAGGAAAAGTGTTGGTAAAACTTCAATAAATTGAATGGTTATCAATATCATTTCTGTATCTGCAAAATAAAATAAAAGAGAGATTTTATAAATTTACATAAAATCTCTCTTTTTTTGATTTACAATAAGACGTCTATCACCATGGCAAAAAATATAAATGCAAGATACATACTTGAGTACCGGTACATTTTAAATGCAATTTTATTGCCTTCTATTTTAAATACCTGCCAGGCTGTACTGAGCAACCACAACCCTAAAACGGTTGCAAGAATAAAATATACACTTCCACCAATACCAAATAAAGGCATCAATAATGTTAAAACGACCAATTGAATGGTGTAAATCAATATTTGGAATCGAGTTTTCTTTTCACCTTTGATAACCGGCATCATAGGAATACTCGCTCTTGCATAGTCATTTTTTCTAACAAGAGCCAAAGCCCAAAAGTGCGGTGGAGTCCATAAAAATACCAAAGCAAATAAGAGTAATGAAGGAATATTTAAACCACCTGTAGCTGCTGCCCAACCCACAAGTGGTGGGATAGCACCGGCTCCTCCTCCAATCACAATATTTTGAACAGTAATGTGTTTCAGCCAGCTGCTATAAATGAAAACATAATAAACCATTCCCGCCATAGCAAGTAGGGCAGCATTTAAATTTACAAAAGCAGCATAAATGAAAAAAGAAAGAATAATTTCAGAAATCCCTAAAGCTAATGCTTCAGTCGGGTGTAAGCGCCCAGAAGGAAGAGGGCGTTTTGCTGTCCTTTGCATGGATAAGTCGATTTCGCGATCAATATATTGGTTTATGGCAGATGACCCCCCGGCGGCTAATGCCCCACCAAGCATGGTCCAGATTGACAATGAGAATGAAGGGATTTTTTCTCCACCTACAACCATGCCTGCATATGTAGTCACAAGTAACAAGGCTACAATAATCGGCTTATTCAAGATCAAAAAATCTTTTCTCCGTTGAGAATCATTAAAAATGGTTTTTGTTTCTATAACAACGGATGCATAAACAAATTGTCCAGCCTGAAATGCATACACTACTGCTAGTAAATAAATGACTGAACTAACCGAATGAACGAATAGCAGGTCCAAAGGCAAATTTCTAATTGCTTGAATTCCACCTATCATGCTTTGTCCAATAAAAACAATGAAACTGATTGTTACTGATATTAATAAATCATTATTATCTCTGCTTTTTCGCCAAGTATTGAATAACAACTTAGTGATTAGTACACCGGTTGTTAAGGTGAATAAACGGTGAGCATTTACAAGAACCATATCAATAGTCAGTCCATCAGGAGAAAAACAAATGGGAAATTGATTGCACAATTTAGATGAGCCAGTAAATGAAATCAGAATTCCAAGTCCTATCATAAAAATTGAAGAAATCAATAATAAAATTTGAGAATTATTTTTACCCGGTAATTTTTCAGGAATATCTTTTAAATATTTTCTTCGCACAAACCATGTCGTCAAAACAATTGTCAAGAACAATGAAAAAAAAGTTGGAATCAATGGATGAGCAGGTTTGATTAATATCGAATAGAGGTTAACGAGAAAGACTAAGCTTGCCAGAATCAGCGTAATAACAAAGAATTTATTATCGAATTTATTTTCACGCTTATTCGAAAAAATTTTTTTAGCAATCAATAATGAAAGTAAACCCAAACTGGATAAAATTAACTGTGTAATAAGGTTAAAAGAGGTTGATAAAGAACTATCATTTTCACAGGTTAACCAGAAAGAACAAGAAAATATTTGATTTTCAAAACGAAACATTGAATTGGTGATTATCACTGATCCAAAAATGATGATGTTGAATATGATGAAGTGTAAGAATTTTAATTTTGTTGTTACTCCAAATAATGTTTTTAATATTTTCATTCTCTGCTCCTATTTTTTTCACCCCAGATTTGTTTCCAAACGAAAAATGGATATCCAATCCCCAATAAACTCGCAAAAAAGAACCATTGCACGGCATACCCAAAATGTGGTCCTTCAGTTATTTCAATATCGGGCAATTTTGAATACGGTTTCTGATTATCATCTTCATCTTTCAGTTGAACATAAATTGGTAGTATCCCGTATTCCAATTCTGTTTTTAGTAAATCAAGATCAACATAGAGGAAAAATTGAGAATTCGATTCACTTGCATTGGATGATTTACCGCCAAAATCACTTTCAGATTGTGGAAGTCTGATAATCCCTTCAAGATTTTGATGTTGAGCATAAATACGATTGATGGCTTCTATATCCTTTAAATCTTCAAGTGATATCCAACCTCTTTCGATATAAATGTAATTTTTGTTATTGTCTATTTTTAATGGTGTAACAACTCTGTAACCAGGTATATTTTCATAGGCTTGATTTTGTAAATATATTTCGTTTGTAAAATCATAGTATCCAGACACAGTAACTTCTCTATACTCCATATTCAGTAATTCCTGATGATTGATTTCATCATTTAAATTAATAATTGGAGAAGATATTTGTTCGAGATAATGTTGGTTAAATTGTCGTCTGCTCTCCAAACGATCTAATTGCCAAAATCCCAGTCGAATAAGAACAAACACCCCAATCAGAACGAGAATGGTGGTCAGCGTCCACTTCAGGATTTCTTTAGTCATCATAATGGCTATTCACCTCGATTTTTTTAGAATCTAGAGGAAAAATCACGATTGAAAATAACCAAACTAATATGCCTGAAGGAAGACCAATGGCTAAAATCCCTTGAAATCGAATATTATTCGTTAATCGGGGTCGTACCTCCAACCCCATCAATTTTGAAGGTTGAAATGTACACGCCAATGAATACGTTTGAGGTTTTTCCAATGTTAAGGTTCCGGTTGATCCCGCTGGAACCCAAATAGGTCCTAATTGATGGCTGACAGTATCATCATTCCGGACAATAATTTTGTCACCTTCAAAGAAAATCATAGATTCAGGAATCGATGGAATTGGGAATCCTTTTCCAACTCTCTCTGATGTGCCTTCGGGAATTTTGATGTTATAAATTTCAACTTCCCGTTCGGTGTTTTTCGTGAGGATTTGAAAGGAAACTTCGCTAATCATAAAGCCAAAAATAAAGGCTATTATTAAGGAATAAAGCAGGCGAAGAACCAATTTATTCCGAATACCCACAGCCATGTTATAAATCTGCCTTTTTAATAAGGTAATTCAGGTCCGAAACAATCTCATCAAGCGTAGTTTCATACAGATATGTCATCATCAATTCACCTTGCGAATTAATCAGATAAAGTCGGGAAGTGTGATCAACTAAATAGCCTAATGAGTTATCGGTCTCCTGTATTTCTCGATAAACGCCATAATCTTTCCAAACCATTTCTAATTGTTCGGTTGTCCCGGTTAATCCAAAGAAAGATCCATCGAACAAAGCTAAGTACCGTGTCAACTGTTCTAAAGTATCTCTCTCAGGGTCGACAGTTATAAAGACAAACTCTATATTTTCAGCTTTATCTTTCAACCGTGCTTTGATTTCTTTCATTTCGTAAAGCGTGGTAGGGCACACATCCGGACAGTAGGTATAACCAAAAAAGATTAAAACAAATTTTCCGGTTCTGGAAACCAAACTGTACTCTTCACCCTGACTTGAAGGAAGAGAGAATTGCGGTGCAGGCACTGCGGGGTCAATCACCGATCCTCGAAATGTATAGGGTCGTTCAATCACAAACCCAAATACTACACCCACAGCAGCTATCAATACGAGTAGAAACCAGAAACCAGAATTTTTCATATTAATTCACCGATTATATTGTTCCCATTAAGTAGAGGACAGGATAATAAATGATCCAAACCACATCTACAAAATGCCAATAGTTGGCACTTGCTTCAACTGCGTAATGTTTCTCTGGTGTGTATTTCTTGTTTAAGCCATTTCGTAATACCAGACTCAGGAAGATAATTCCAGTTAACACATGAAATGCATGCATTCCTGTCATCATATAAAACACCGCACCTTCAGCGCCATCACCAGGACCAAAATGAGCACTACCCCATTCCAAGCCAACAACACCAACCAGAAAGCTGATACCCAGCAGAATTGTAATGACCAACGAAGTGATGAATCCCTTATGATTCCCTTCAGATACCATTACTTCAGCCCTGTTCATAAAAAAGCTACTGATCAATAAAATCGATGTAACCAATAATCCTAGTGTTTGATCTAAATTTAGATTTTTATTTCCCAATAGATAGAATCTGGTAACAAGTAATCCACCAAACATAAATGCGTCGGATGCAAAAAATAACCATAATCCTAATCGACTGATCGCCAGTTTTTGTTGATAACTTTCGATTGTATTATTGATCGAACTCATTCATGACCTCCCTTTTTTGGATTGATGACCCTATTTATGTGCATGAAAAATTGCAAAACTAACAACATTTTTATTAAGGCGATTGCCCATAACAATATGGAAGGAACATCACTGATTCCGAGATAATATTCAATGGCAGTTAACACTCCCAGAATAATAAAAATAACAACGCCCCGTTTTAATGGTGATAATTTTGTCATTCGTCATTCTCCTTCCTTTGTCCTACATTCTGTGCCAATTCAACATATTTACTTCCTTTTAATCCGTAATCGTAAGGTTCACCCACAACATTGAAGTGAATACCAGCATAATTGTGAGCAGGTGCAGGAGAAGGCAAAATATCCCATTCTGGCGAGCGAGAGTTCCAAACATTTCCTGTTGCAGGTTCTCCTTTTTTGGCACTGACGATCAGGTTGTAAAAAAATACAAGAATTGATATGGCGATGAGATATCCGCCAATCGTGATGAGCAATTGCGTAAAATCAAATCCCATCGCCGGGTCATAATCCGCAATTCTTCGACGCATTCCCAAAAGGCCTATTCTCATCTGACCGAACGTCATCAGGAAAAAGGATGGTGTCATCAAATAAAAGTGAACTTTGCCTAATGTCTCACTCATTCTTCTCCCGGTAATCTTTGGATACCAGTAGTAAATGGCAGCAAAAATCGGAAATATGAAACCTCCAAACATAGTGTTGTGGAAATGGCCAACAATATAATACGTATCATGTAAATGCAAATCTGTTGAAACTGTACCGCCTGGCGGACCCGTTAATCCTCCGAGTAAAAACACGATAATCCCGCCAAGCACAAATAGCATGGGAACGGGAAATCGAGCTTTTCCTTGCCATATGGTTGCCACCCAACTGAAGAATTTCACGCCAGTAGGTACAGCCACCAATAATGTGCTGTACATGAATGGTACCCTGAGATATTCTTCAATTCCGGCAGTAAACATATGGTGACCCCAAACCAGGAATCCGGTCAGAGCGATACCCATGGAGGACATAGCAACCCATTTGTATCCAAATAAAGGTTTTCTCACAAAAACTGGCAATAATTCACTGATTATTCCCAATCCTGGTAACACGAAAATGTACACTGCTGGATGTGAATAGAACCAGAACAAATGTTGGAAAAGAATCGGATTTCCTCCACCTGAAGGCGTGAAAAAACTCATTTCTAACAATCTTTCAAACATGACTAACTGGAATGAAAGTCCGATCAATTGAGTCGCTGTTAGTGAGATAATAGATGTTGCCAGAACAGACCAGGCAAAAATAGGCATTTTAAACAATCCCATGCCCTTGGTCCGCATGGTCAAAATTGTAACAATCAAGTTCAATGCCCCCAAAATTGAGGACCATCCAACGAAGAAAACACCCAAAAAGAACATTTGAATGCCCATCGGTCCACGCACACTTAAAGGTGGATAAGCCGTCCATCCAGTTTCAAACCCACCAAAAAACAGAGAACTCATTAATATGATGGATGCCGGGACAGCAATCCAGAAGGAAAAAGCATTTAATCTTGGGAATGCCATATCCTCAGCACCAATTAATAAAGGAACCACATAATTACTCATTGCTGCGATTCCCATTAATATTGATGCAATTAATACCATTCCATGCAAACCGACGAGAGTATTAAATTGAACAAAATTTAATAGCTGTAATCCGGATTGGGCTAATTCAACCCTGAAAATTAATGCTAATGACCCTCCCAAAACCAATAGAACCATCGAAAGGATTCCATATTGAATACCAATTACTTTGTGGTCAAGACTGAATCCAAAATACCTTCTAAATCCTTGTTCACCTGCTACTTCGCTGGCTTCCGTTACATCATCACCCACAGCCATTTTCCACCAGTCTTTAAAAGCTCCAACACCTACCATAAATGCAATAGCGCCAACCAGACCTCCCAGTACAATGGCGGGTTCAGTTTTCCACGATAATCCCATCAACGCTCGAATCCCACCCAATAATCCAGCGCCTATAAAAGATCCTACGATTTGATACAAAATACCTTTTACAATCCCAGTTGACATAAAATTCTTCATGATCTTCCTCGCCTTAATCCAATGATTTGATAAATGCAATCATGTTTTTTATTTCTTCATCAGTGAATAAATCACCATAATTTTGTGCCATGACATTTGCCGGAAATCCCAAAACAATCTGACTATTTGGATTGACAATGGCTTCATATAGGTATTCGTCATCCACCATAATTTTTTCACCACTTACCAGAGTTTTCTCACTACCATAAAGTCCCCTCCAGGTAGGACCTACCCCATCTTTTCCATCAAGAGAATGACAACCAAAACAACCATTGTTCTTGGCTAATCTTTCACCTAGACTTTCAGGGTCTTGTGGAAAGTTACCTAATTCTTCATCAACCCAGTCCTGGAATTCTCCCTCAGTAACGACTTTTACAGGACTATTCATATATGCATGCGCTCCGCCACATAATTCTGCACATAAAACCATAAAATCACCGGTTTCGATGGGTGTAAATCGCAGTTCTTTAACCAGATTTTCCCCCGGTAATACATCTTGTTTTACTCGAAATTCTGGGACCCAAAAAGAATGGATCACATCCACGGACGTAAGGGAAAGCTTTACTTGCCTGTCAACCGGTAGGTTTAAAACATCTGATGTAATCCCGTAATCCGGGTAATCAAAAGACCAGAACCACTGCCCACCAGTGACTTTTACTTCCAATGCCTGGGGATCAATTTTCCTTGTCTCAGCTAATGAAATAGCACCCAGGTAGGATATAAAAATTACAACTGCCAGGGGAACAAGTGTCCAAACAATCTCTAACTTAGAAGATCCTGTTATATGCTGCCCTTCCTCGTCAGGCAGTAGTTTGTTTCTTCGAAAAACAATAAAGCTGTATCCAATAAAAACAACAATTAATGAAAACAGAAAAGAAATAATCCCAATATGTATATCAAACAATTGATCAATAATAACTGCCTGAGAACTTGCTTGAGTTGGAAGTAATCCCACTGCTTGTAAAAAGACATAAACGATTACCGTAAGCAAAATCACCAGAATTGAGACAATTGAAAAATGTTTCATAAATTTTATTCCTCCAATGAATTATTCAGAGTTTAAAAAAGATTTATTTTCATTCCATGGAATTTGCAGCCAAAGGTGCGCCTCATCAGTTGATAGCACCTGCCGATCATAAAAAACCACATTACCACTTTGCTCTAACGAAACTAGAAGCAATTGTGCATTGTGTTGATCTTGAAAAAATGAATTCATAAATAATTTCTTCTTTATATTTTTGTCATCATAGTCAATAATCAACACTCTGGGCTTATTTTTTGAGTATTTTTTCAATACTTCTTTGATATCACTGGCTTGTTCAATAAATAAATTTTGAAAATCATTTCTTTTAGATAAAATCTTTAAAATACCATTTCGAAAAATTGAATTAGCAGAGGCTATCAAAACAAATGTTTTTTCCTGATCCATTACCTACTCCATCAAAGACTGGAACCTAAGGTTAATAATAGTATTATTATAGTATTTGTCCGATTTTTATAAAACGTTAATGGGTGATTTATTATCCTATTTTGGGTGATAATATTATCCCCTTATTTTAATATCCCCCACAAAATACCCTTCTCAATCGCTTCTCTTCGGTTTGAAACTGACATTTTTTTGTAGATATGCTTAATATGTGTTTTGATAGTATTTTCAGACAAAAATAAATGCTTACCTATTTGGCTATTTGAATAACCATTTTGAATTAAGTTCAATACTTCAAGCTCTCTATCAGAAATTAAGAAATTAATTGGAAATTCACTTTTTTGAATCAGTAATTCTACAAGTTTATCAACCATTGATTCTGAAACAATAAATCGACCTGAATGAATTTTTTCAATACAAACAATTAAATACTCTATTTCTTCATCTTTCAGAATATATCCATGAATCCCGGATTTAATCGCATTTAAGAATTCCAATTTAGATTTTGCAAATGTCAGTGCAACAATTTTTTTGGTGAGATTTTTATTCAAAAAATTTTCAGAAAATTCATTATTTTTAATTGTGTAAAAATCAGTGTCTATTAAAATCATATCCACTGGATTTTCTTGTAGAATTGATTCTGCTTGAAGGTAGTTAGACGAGTCACCAATAATATCAAAATTTGGATAATCTGCCAGGATCGCTTTTAAACCTTTTCGGAAAAGGGCGTGATTGTCAATTAAAAAGATTCTGATACTATTTTCATTTTTCATATATCAATTCTACTTAGATTTAACAAAAAAACACGAGAGGGTGCTCGTGTTTTTTGTTTCTTCTTGTTTATTACTATTTAAATGTACTTATATGTGCAACTACTTGCCAGATTTCGTCTTCAGAAAGTACATTCTTGAAGGGAGGCATTGAGGAATTATATGGATCCATCGTACCACCTTCGGCAACTCTGTAGTACAAATAATCATCGCCGTATTTTGCAGTGCTTTCAACAAGGTTGGCTGCTGGTGGTGTTAACGCCTGACCAGCTGGGCCATCGCCCTGTCCGCTTTCGCCATGACATGATGCACATTGAACATCATAGATTGCTTTTCCGGCGGTAGCGGCATCGCTTCCTAATGGGTTGGTTTTTCCAGCGTATTCAGCAGGGATATTTGGGGTATCAGCGGTTGAACTACCCCCACAAGCACTTAAAAGCAATGCGCTAAAAACCAGAATGACCAGCACCATTGAAAAAGATTTATTCATTCATTCCTCCTTGGGGTAAACTAATTTATACTGCTATTATAAGTCGATTAATTCAGAAATCAACCTGTGTCACTATACATAACATAATAAATGTAATTTATTATGTTAATGAACAATAATTCTGATGATATTTGTCACTTTCATAGATAATTAAACTCAATTATCTTTATGTATAGAATAATTATTAGAGGTGAGAAATGTTTCGTATTAGTCGTAAATTAGATTATGGGATTCAATTAATGGTTGCATTGGCAAAGGAGAACGAAGGTAAACCAATTCCAACGGCAAAACTTTCTGAAATGTTGGATATTCCTCTTCCCTTTCTCCATCAGATTGGACATTCATTAATGCAGGCTGGATTAATTAAGGCTTCTCCTGGCCCACGAGGTGGAATTAGATTAAGTCACCCCGCTGAGGATATATCAGTCTTAGCAATCGTTGAGTCATTGGAAGGGAAAATTTGTCTTAATTCATGTATTTCAGAAAATGAAGCATGTCAAAATATTGAAGATTGCACAGCTCAAACCATGTGGTCAACTATGCAGGATCAAATTGTCAACTTCCTGGGTGAAATTAATCTGGATATTTTGGCCAAACAGGAATTAACTTCTGATTTGCTCAAGTAATTTAAACAAACTCTGGTTATAAAAAAGCACGATGTTACTCGTGCTTTTTTATAACCTCAATCTAAGGCGGATAAAACTTGTTGGCTATGGCCTTTGGGTTTCACATTTTCAAAGATTTCTACCAGATTTCCCTCAGCATTAATTAAAAATGATGTTCGCATAACTCCATAGTATTCTCGTCCATACATAGATTTTTTACCCCAAACGCCATACATTTCGCAAACATGATGATCATCATCAGAAAGTAGAGTAAAAGGTAAATTATATTTATCTTTAAATTTTTTATGAGATTTCGGTGAATCTGGACTCACTCCTAAAATAATTACTCCACTTTTTTCATATTGATCATAATCGTCACGAAATTCACAGGCTTCTGTAGTACAACCAGGTGTATCATCTTTTGGGTAAAAATATAATAAAACTGGTTTACCCAAATAGTCACTGAGTTTATGACTGTTTCCGTTTTCATCTAACAATTCAAAATCGGGTGCTTTGACATTTTTTTCAATCATATATTCCTCCTATTAATGTAAAGCTATTGTATCAATTCTGTACCCATACATGATACGTCATATCCATCTAAAGATTGTACACGTGATCGAAATTCATCATCGTTCATAGCCAATAATACAGGTTTAAATATTTCAGATTGATAAATTTTTTCTGGCACAATTAAATCGTATCTTTCTTTGAAAAGTGGAATAAAATCTAAATCTAAAGCTCGTGCGGCAGCAGTAATACCCAATCCAGTATCTGCTCTGAGGGACTTAATGGATGCAGCAACGTTTAAGTGTGTGAATTCTTCTTCCTCATATCCTCGAATGAGAGAAATATCAATTCCCATTTTATCCAGGTAATAATCCAATAATATTCTGGTTCCTGCTCCCCGTTGTCGATTTATGTAGCTAACATCCGAGCGTTTTAGATCTTCCAATGAGGTTATATTTTTCGGATTCCCCTTTTGAACCATTAATCCTTGTTCTCGATATACCCAGGGAATTATCACAGCATTAAAGTTCTTAACATATTTCTCAACATAACTTTTATTGTATGTAGCATTTGTTGGATCAAATAGATGGGAACCTGAAAAGTGCGCTTCTCCACGATTAAGGGAAATTAAACCACCCAAACTTCCTACATTAGCAGAAACCAGACGCTTTCCTCTTAAGGACAGGTATTCGGCTAATAAATCCAATGTGAGATCATGAGAGCCAATCACAAGTAATGTTTCATCGATGACACGTTTATTTTTATTTAGAATGACGGTTATTTTATCCCCGGCTTCTTTACCTTGAATTCCTCTCGGAACAATTGCATATCCATCCGACCTTACCATCGATGTTATGACTCCTGCCCCACGCGAAAGCGGAGCTGCCAATATTCTATCTCCCACTTTCGCAGTAACAACCCTGACGTAATCATCGTCGCCAGCTGGTGAGGTAATTTTTCGAGTTAATTCTGCTTCAATCGATTCATGTTCCTGATCATTCTTTCCAGTCCATTCTTGGATTAGTGGTTTAACAAAAATCTCCCCCGTCAGAGCAGCTGATACCGGATAACCAGGAACTCCAATTATTGGAACCTTTTTACCATTTTCCGTAAATATCATACCAAGAATTACCGGATGTCCAGGTCGAACAGCCACCCCATGAACGTAAACTTCACCCAGTTTCTCAATAACTTTTGATGAAAAATCTTCTGAACCCGCAGAAGATCCTGCATTTATGAGGATCAGGTCTGAACGATCCGCGGCGACCAAAACCTGAGTACAAAGATCTTCAAAATTATCTTTTGTAATTGGAAAACGAATCGCCTCCCCGCCCCAACTAATTATTTGTGCAGCCAAAACTATCGAATTGTACTCAATGATATCTCCTACCTTAATCGCTTCACCAACCCGAACCAATTCAGTTCCGGTTGGTAAAATGGACACAACTGGTTTCTTAACGACTTCAACTTGAGTTTGTCCACATGCTGCAATAGCACCAAGATCAACGGGTATTAAAATTCGATTCGCAGGTAAAACGAGTTCTGTAGCTACGATATCCTCACCCATGGGTCTGACATATGACCAGGGAGTTAATGAATTTCGAACTCTGATTGCATAAGGATTTCTTTTATTGGAGACGATTTCCCCATTTGCGTTTATTGCTTCCGTATTTTCGATTGGCATCACACAATTTGCCCAATCAGGAATTGGATCACCAGTATCAACGTAGATAGCTTGTTCATCTATGCGTAATATAATAGGCTTGGTTGGCATTGCATTCTGGATTTCCTCTGATTTGATTGCAAAACCATCCATAGCTGAAGCATGATAATGAGGGGAAGAAATCTTTGCCCAAATAGGTTTTGCCAGGACTCTCCCAACGAGATTCTCATTAAGTTCTAATGTCTCAGTATCTAAAGAACCTCGCAGTTTAAATTTATCTAAAGCTTCGTAAAATCGTTTCTGTGCATCTTGTAAGGGTATGTCGTGTAAGTATATTGTCATGTGAGTATCCTTAAATTAATAAGATTTCAACTTCAGAATTTGCTTCAAGTCCCGTTACTTCTGGCGCAATTCTTGCCAGTCCTATGGCGTCAATAAGAGAAAATATTAAATTGCTTTTATAAAAAATCGGTTCTACCAATTTCAATCCATTATTTTCTTCCTCAAGCAATCTGACTGGCACCCAATCCTCTCTACCTGCTGCAGAAGATATGTTTATTGTAATCATCCCTTTCATTATCTGAGTTTCAAATGTTTTTACCTCTCCTCTCAATTTGGGCATGATACAGCGTAGTAATAAATGCGCGATAACAAATGCACTCACCGGATTTCCTGGTAAACCAATAATGGGTTTACCGTTTGCATATGCTAATATCGTAGGTTTTCCTGGCCGCACATTGATTCCATGCACCAATACACCTGGAGATCCTAATTCATTGATTGCGTCAGCGGTCAGGTCTCGAACACTTGCTGAAGATCCGGCGGTAACAATAATCAGATCATTTTCTTCATGTGCAATTCTGAGACTATTGAGTAATTTAGATTTATCATCTTGAATAATCGGATAACATTTCGGAATTCCTCCAAATTTTTCTACAATTGCACTCAAAGAATACGAATTAATATCTCTAATTTGACCAAGTTCAGGCAGATTATGCGGTGGGATAATTTCATCGCCCGTCGACAAAATTCCAACTCTTGGCAAGTCATATACCTCGATTTCCGTAATGCCAAGAGCCATGAGAGCGCCGATCTCACTTGCTCGTATCTTTATTCCTTTCTGAAGGACAATATCTCCTTTCATGATATCTTCACCCTTTAGAATTACATTCTCCCCGGAAGGAACAGCCCTGTACACTTCAATCTCTTTAGAATTGGAATACTGAGTATTTTCAACCATTACCACTGCATCAGCACCGGCTGGTAACATGCCACCTGTATGGATTAAACAAGCTTGACCTTTGTTAATTTGGATGTCTGCAGGTTTTCCCATTTGAATTTCACCAACCACTTCAAAAATCGCAGGTAAAACCTCCGACGCGCCAAACGTGTCTTTACCAATCACTGCAAAACCATCGACAGTACTTCTTGTAAATGCTGGAATATCCTCATCTGAATTTATATTTCCTGCTAAAATCCTGTTTAATCCATTTTCGGTTCTGATATTTTCAGAGCGAAACACAACCAATTCCATGTGTTGTAATAATTTACTAATTCCTTCTTCCGGTGTTAATAATTCCAAAAATTCGGGCATTTTTTTACCTCAACCATAATATAAAAATATAAAAGTACGCTAAGACACTGATTGAACCTAAAGAAGATAGTTTTAATAATTTCCACCTGGGTTTGTAACCTTCTCCAATTCGCCACATTTCCCAAAATTGTATCCCAGCTATAGGAAGTGAGAACCAGGCTGGTAATGTCAAAATTCCAGACAAACCGAATATAGAAGCTAATCCGTATAGAAGATAAGTCAGTAAGACAAAATAATTGTGGATTCGCATGCCTAACTTCCAGCCCAACACAGTCATAAGGGTATGATTTTGATTCTTATTATCTTCAAAATAATTTTCTAAAGATTGAGCCAGAAAATATGCCAATAAGAGAAAAAAAGCAGGAAAAGTAATCAAAAATAATGTATTGTGAAGTTCATTTATTTGCAAAATATATGCGAATGACGGTGCTAAAGCGACGATACTGATTGTAGCAAAAAAACCTCCATATCCTTTCTTATTTAAAAAGAAGGGAGGAATTGCAGATAAAATTAGAATTATAAAAAAAATACCTAAAAATACCCACAGGACTAAACTTGATTTTGCCCTTGAATATAACAAAACAGAAAGAATTGCACCGATAGTCAATAACGATAAAGACAAAATAAGGAGGCTATTCCTGAGAAGGGTTAAGTTGGGTGATCTTTTCTTATTGTAAGTCTCACTTAAATTGAAAAAACAGGATAATGAATCTGTACTAAGCCGGAAAAGTATGACGATAATCAATCCTAACAACAATATATGGAGGTCAATTCCTCTTCCAATGTAGGAAACTAATCCCGCTCCAATTGCATACGCTATGACTGAGAAAAAGATTAGTCTAATATTGATACAATCCCTGATTTTTTTGTAAACTTTATATTCTTCCAAAATTTAACACTCTCAAAATATTTTCTATATTTCACAGTATCTTAAATTGACAAGCTGATTGGTTTTCAATCAATCTTACTGATCAATCCAGAATCATACCAGCATTTGTGAACAATAAATTTGATAAACTGCTGATTCTCACTTCCTAAAAAAATTTGAAAAGAAAAACCAAACATTCGCCGGACGTTCTGCCAACCTTCTCATAAAATAAGGATACCAATGTGTTCCATACGGAACATAGACTCGAACAGAATAGCCTTGCTCCGAATACTTCTTTTGTAAATCTCGACGAATTCCATAAAGCATTTGAATTTCATAGGTCTTTTTTGAAAGATCCTTCGTATTTGCATAATGAATAGCATTCTCGATCCGCAATTCATCGTGAGAGGCAATCGCAATTAATGGAGGAAATCTACCATCATTACTAATTTCAGCATAATTACAATAACTAATTTTATCCAGACAAATTTTTGTAAGGTGATCAAAATTTTTATCCACATCATTCTTTTTAAGAAATGCGACTTTTGCAGGCTCTTTGTAGGCTCCTTTGACCATCCGAACAGGAATACATTCGTTAGTTAACTCCGTCACATCTTTTTCACTTCTAAATAAATAACTTTGAATTACAGTGCCAACTCCAGAATAAGCCTGCTTCAACCAATAGACAACATCTAATGTTTCTTGGGTTATTGAACTATCTTCCATATCGATTCGTACAAAATTCTGCTTATTTTTTGCTTGTTCAAAAATATTTTGAAGGTTGGATTTACATAACTCATTGTCAATATTCAACCCGAATTGTGTTAATTTAATAGAAACATTCGCATGAACATCATAATGATTAATGGCTTCTAATAAGTCAATTACCTCCTTAGTAGCTGCTAATGTGTCCTCAACAGTTATTGCGTTTTCACCCAAATGATCTATTGTAACATTTAATCCTTGATCATTTAAGTTCTTGACCACTTTAATTACATCGACAATATTGATGCCAGCAATAAATCTTGAGGCAACTCGCCATGCAAATTTCCAATTCATGATTAATTTTTGTGCCCAAAAAGCCTTTGATAGAAAAATGAAAATCGCTCTAAACATTACCACCTCATGTGTTCATTTTTATTAGATTTTATCTTACTACATTTGGAGAGAACATAGTTATTTTTTCTCGAATGTCAAAAAATAGTATAGAATATTAGAAATGACTGCCAAACATAAAAAAACATCAATTAATAAAAATTACAATAAAATATTTTTTTATTTTCTATTTTATATTCTAATTTTGATTGCCGGAATTAACATCAATGGTGCCATCCGGTCCAATTTTGGATTTGGAATATTGGCATTATTAATATTTTTCTTTAGCCTTGCAATTTTTTTGATATTTTTCGGTCAATTTATTTTGCCAGTATTAAATCTTCCTGAAAGAATTAAGGCAGTCCAACAATTAATCTTATATCTCCTAGGAGATCACGGACCTGCGTTTTTTATTGAAAATGGTGAACTTAGAGAAAGAAGAATTGATCGATCAAAGAAAGGACCTGGTGTAGTCATTTTAGACACCGCCAGTGCTGCTGTATTAAGAACACCCGTGAAATACAAAGGAGCTATTGGACCAGGTATAGCATTTACAGAGCGAAATGACATTATCGCAGGAATTGTTGATTTACATATTCAATCCCAGAGCGTTGGTCCGAGACAGGAAGAAGATCCGTTTGCGCCGCTTCAAAAAGGCGAATCAACTGCTTCATATGAAGCTAGAATCGCCAGAAGAAACGAGACACTTGCAGTGACAAGAGATGGAATTCAGATTTGCATCAATCTAACTGTACGTTTCAAGTTAGATGCTAACCCAGGTGAAGGCAATTCAGCATTTGGATTCAATCCCAAATCAGTAGAAAAAGTCATCATTGGACAAAGCGTAAACTTCGAAAAACCAGATGATAATCCTGACAGAATAACAAGTTGGAAATGGTACCCTGTCAATCTCACTATCGATATACTTCGCGAGTACATTTCAAAATATACCCTGAACGAAATTTTTCCGTTAACAAAATCAGAGATCAACCTATTAGATTTAATATCTACTCAAATAAAACGAAGACTTACACAATCCCATTATTATCAAATTGACAGTTATGGTAAAGAATTAAATGAAACTGTGTTTAGTAAAGAATATGATTTATTAAAGAAAAGAGGGATTAAATTTATAGATTTAACTATTACAAACTTACGATTTCCAGCCCAAATTGAAGAGGAATTAAGTACCCGGTGGAGAACATCCTGGATGGAAGTGGCAAACAGGCAGAAAAAAATTGTGGAGCAAGAACAAGCAATACAATCACTTTCGGGTCAAGACCAGGCATTAATGGATTACGCGTATGGAACTTCAAAACATCTGGGTTCATACCCAGAAACAACTCAATTGGATTCGAAAGAATTATTAATCTCCCTACTAAAAGGAAATCTGGACACGATTTCGCAAGATCCAGAGTTATCCTCATTGTTAGGAAGTGAATATAAAGATATATCAGATCTGATTGAGTGGGTAAGATCTCAAGGAGATCTTACATGAATCAGAATTCACATCTTGAAAAAGATTACGAAAGAACATCGAATTTTTTCATCGAATATTTGGATTCATTACTCAACTCAATTTTTTCTACCAGCTCCAAATCTGGTAAAGTTCGATCCTTTTTTATTCAATTTCTTTTTATTCTTACATGGTTGATTTGCGCTTTTACGTTTAATCAACCTGGTGAAATCGATTATCCCTGGCTCGATTTTTTATATGCAATTCCTTACCCTATTATTTCTACGGTAGTTAATATCATCGAACTTTTATTAGCGTGGAATGTGTTACTTGTAATGTTTTCATTTTTCATGGGTTATCATATTGCCGCTAATTTAGCATCAATCTATCTGGCAGACATTTTTGACATAAAAGATATAACAATTTCAGAAAAATACATCAAGCAATCTGCCTTTTCATTCCCCGTTTATTATCAGATTCATATTGAAAATGCCCAGGTCCGATCAGAGGATCAAACTTCGCCAATTTATAGAATTGGCGGTCCTGGGAAAGTTCTGATCAATCTTGAAAATGCTGTTGTGTTTGAAAAAATTAATGGATCCCCAAGAATTGTTGGTCCGACTACAGAAAAACCAATTGAATTAGAAAGCTTCGAAAGAATTCGAAAAATCATTGATTTAAGAGATCAAACATCGAAATTGGATATTTCAGCAAGAACAATGGATGGAATCCCCATCGAAATTAAAGATATTCGATTAATCTTTAGTGTTTTCCGGAATCCTAATCAGGTTTCGATAACCAAACCGTATCCATTTAATGAAGAATCAATTTATTGGTTAGTATATCAGCAAGGATCTGGACTCTGGACTACCTCACTAATAGATATGGTAAGAAAAGAATTAACAAACTACATTAACCATCACTTACTGAGTGAGTTATTGTCATCTCCAGGCGCGCCAGAAATTAATTTATTATTACAAAATCAAAATAAAATTGCAAAGAAAATTAGAAAAAATTGGGCTCACACACGAAGGTACAAAGTAAATCGTGTGTTGATCAGGAAACTCAAAATTGATTCTCCAAATAACAAACCCATTTATTATAAAAAGACACATCTAAACAACAAAAGGTATTCAAAACTATTCATCAATAAAGGTGGCAATATTCCAGAACTTATTCCGCGTACTGCATTATCAAATCTGTTTTATGAAAATTTAACCAGTTCATTTCAAAGTAAAGCACAAAAGTACGGGATGAGACTTGAATGGATCAATGTTGGTACCTGGCATTCATCTTCCAAAATTGTCCCTGAACAATATATTAATGCCTGGAAAATTTCCAGCGAAAATGCCCTGAAACTCAACCCAAAAGTGCTATCAGCTATCTTTACCCAAAATAGAAAACAAAATTTGGCAAAGAATATCCAGATTACGCCAATAATTTCTTTTATCCATAAAAGAGAAAACGGCAAATCAAACCTCGAAATAGTTAATGAATTAATCAATGAATATAATTCAAAGTTATGGGGTGCGCGAGATTTATATTTAAAGAAAAAAGGAAGAGTACCAGTACAAATCGAGCGAGCCCTGTTCCATATCCGAAAATATCAAATGAGTTTATTGAAAGAACAGGCACTTTTCCTGGGCGATTCTGAAATTGATGACAGCGAAGATAATGGAGAAAATCAGAGAAAAGACAATCAATAAAAGTCCATTCTCTCACCAACCCAATTATTAAAGCAGTCGAAAAACAAACGTTGCCCAAAATTTATACATGGGTGTGGCTATTCCCGTAAGGAAATTTTATTACCGTGTTGGTGTCTGTGATGGCCACCTGGTATCTGTGGGTCTTGGTGTTCGGGTTGGAGACGGAGTGAACGTTCTGGTTGGGGTTTTGGTAATCGTGGGAGTGCGAGTGGGGGTTGGAGTAATCGTCGGGGTTCGTGTAATACTTGGCGTAAATGTAGGTAAAGGTGTCCTGGATGAAGTTGGTGTGTAGGTTCTTGTTATGGTAGCCGTAGAAGTTCGAGTTGGTGTATTTGTAGGTGGATTTCCAATGATCGCAAATCGACCTGAAGTTTTCCAGGTAGGACCTACAAACAACTGAACTTCATAAAAGCCTGGTTGCCATTCAGATGCTTCTTGAGTACATTCAGTATAACCATATCCTCCTGTACCGCCATTCCAAGGAGCAGTTTCATAACATAACATAGCCATATCACTGAGTCGATACCAAATCGATGTCCACTGACTGCCTGGGACCATTTCTACATAACTATAAGTAGCATAAAGAATGGATATCGGATGATCAAATTCCTCAGATGGGTTAATTGGTTGTAAATTCTCATCAATGCTTTTGGAAAAAACAATTGGACTGAATAAAGCATCTGGATTTGGAATTAATGTGCTTTCAAACAGAGCTTCAATCTCCCCTGGGATTGATGGTGTCGGACTGATTGCTGGAGTATAGGTAACGGTTGGCGAAAGTGTGATCGTTGGAGACAAAGTAATCGTTGGTGTCAACGTGATCGTAGGAGTGAGGGTTATGGTGGGCGACGGTGGAAAAATTAAATAAATAGCTGGTTCAGCAAACCTGTTAAAAAAGAAGGCAGAAAAACCAAAAACAATCCCAACAAATAAAAAGCGGACTGCTTTCCATTGCATTTTTACTCTTTTCTGGTAGAAAGGCATTTTCTGGGCAAGTTTGTAATTTTTCACCATTAACCACAAACTTGATAAAATACCTATTATTGCTAAGAAAAAAGCGGTTTGAACTGCTGTTTTGATGTCTAAATTAAACATTTAATTATTACCTTAATCGATTGGGATATTATACCCTGATGAATTTACTCAAAGCAAAATCTCCAAAAATCAATATAATCAAATAAATCACTGTGATAAGGTAAATCTTTCTATGCCACTTAAGATAGATAGTATCATACAAGAAAGATATAGAATAACGAAAATACTTGGCCATGGGGGAATGGGGTCGGTATATATTGCTATTGATGAGAATATCCATATCCCTGTCGCCATTAAAGAAAATCTGGTTTTATCAGAAAATTACACAACCCAGTTCAAAAAAGAAGCCGTTATTCTCGCTGGACTTCGACATCCAAACCTTCCCAGGGTAAGTGATTATTTCTATTTGCCTGGTCAGGGTCAATATCTTGTTATGGATTATATTGATGGTGAAGATTTAAGAGAAAGAATCGAACGGGAAGAAAAATTACCAGAAAAAGATGTGATAATAATTGGTTTAATGATTTGTGATGCTTTGATGTATTTACATAATTTATCTCCTAAGGTTATTCATCGAGATATCAAACCTGGCAACATTCGGATTACACCTGAAGGAAACGTGATTCTGGTTGATTTCGGACTGGTGAAAGTTTTTGATATTAATCAACAAACTGCAACCGGAGCACGGGCGATGACTCCTGGATATTCTCCCCCAGAGCAATACGGTAGGGGACCAACTGATGAACGATCTGATATTTATTCCCTAGGCGCAACTTTATACGCTGCCTTAACCGGGATGATCCCTGAAGAAAGTCTTAATCGGATATCAGGCAAAGAAAAATTAACGGCGATTAAGAAATATCGATCCTCGATCTCTGATTCCCTGGATAAGATCATACAAACCGCCCTGGAAATTGATCCGGGGAAGCGATATCAGACAGCAGAAGATTTCTATATGGCTTTATTAGCAGAAGGAAATTTCTTAATTTCTTCTAAGAATATCGGATTAATTACTCCTCCTCCATCATCTCACTCTACCACTTCGATAAAAACAGGGGTCTCTCAACCGCTCATCAAATCATATTATGAAGATAATAATCAAAAATTAAAAAAAACCAAAAATAAAGTATGGTTCAAAAGTCTTCTGGTGCTTTTAATAGTAGTAGCTTTATTTTTGATTAATCAAAATAAAAACCTTATGAATTTTTTACTACTTGATAATACAAATAATCAAAATAAAGAATTGGCACAAGTAAAAGACCACCTAAATAATATCCCAACTCAAGAGAAATTATTAACACCTGAATTTGAATTAACTGATAATCCTATCCAGAACCAAATTTCGATTTCACCTCAAGAACAAACAACATTTCTGGGTGGGGGTTCTGGTTTTATTGCATATTCTTCAAATTTTCAGGACAGTGTTATGCAAATCTGGATGATGGATATTGAGGGAAAAAATAAAATTAAATTGACTAATTTGGCAGATGGAGCTTGTCAACCAGATTGGTCACCTGACGGTAATAAAATTGTTTTTATTTCCCCTTGTAAAGCAAAAAAAGAGACCTATGAAGGCGCGAGGTTATTTATACTGGATTTGTCATCAAATAATGAAATTTATCCCGTATCTATACCTTTAGACCCTTCCGGTGATTTTGACCCTGTATGGTCACCTGATGGAAATGAAATTGCTTTCTCTTCATTTCGGTCCGGTAACCATCCTACCACTAAAGAAAGATTGCTGCACATTTACGTATATAACTTTACAACCGATTCTTTAAGTGAATTAACGAATACAAGATGGCGAGATCGCGCTCCATCATGGGCAATGGATGGTTCAAAAATTTCCTTTATCCGAAAAATTGCCGATAGCGAAATTTGGATTCTGGACTTAAATTCACCAGAACCTTATGTTTTTGCTGCAAAAAGCAATATTGATTTCTTATATCCGCATTGGTCTCTGAATGATCAAATAATTTTCTTTACCCACCAAAACAAATCAGCTGGAAGCCTCCCATATTTTGTTGGAAAAAGGATTGAAAATGCCGGTGTAAACATTGAATTTAGAATCCCACCCTCCGGGCAACAAAGTTTTAGTCCATCAGTCGACTCAGTTATTTCACCGGATGGTGAATGGTTTGTGTTTGAAAGTTGGCCAGATGGTATCAATCATGATATCTATTTAGCAACGATTAATGGTGCAAATTTAGCTAAACTAACTACAGATTCAAGTTTTGATTTTAGTCCGGATTGGCGACCATAATTTAAAATTATTCAATCTCACTTTGAGTTTTTCTGAACCCAATTTTTCTCATCACACTCATCATCTTTGGTAATACAAAATTGTAGATTAGGTATCCAAACTTATTGGTTGGAAAATCCCATGCACCAACCGTTTTTACAAAGGTTCCGCCAAATCCCAATTTAAATTTATAAACTCCCCACATTCTATCATTTTCATTCAGTACATCTGGGGCTCCCCAAAAATCATACATCTTACTTTTTTTTTCTTTTGATCTTTGAATAGCTTTCCATTGAAGTAAATAAGTAGCCATCAGGTTTCTATTTTTTTCAGACGACATCCCATAAACATAATACGCTTTACCAGAATAATAATAGATGATGACTGCTGCCAAAATTTCCCCATCAAATTCAGCTATGATCGGTTCGCATAATCCTGCTTCAAAGAATTTTTCCCATAAATTCAAATAATAATTTTTCGATCGAATGACAAAATTATCTCGTAATGCAGTTACCGCATAAAGCTTGAATAAATTCTCAAAATCAGATTTATCACCAATTCTAACTTTTACACCTTTCCGTTCGCTTAATCGGATGTTGTAGCGTGTTTTTTGCTTCATATCCTTCAAAATTTGTTCATCAGGCTTTTCAAGCGGTATGACGATTGTATTTCGAAACTGAATCTGGTCATTGGATTCAATCCATTTATTCTTTTTTAAAAATTCCTGAAAGTCAGGATTAAAGGTTAGGAAAGAGTAATTATCATTATTTTGTGTCTGAACTTCCGTAACTAAATCAGGATCGATCTTAATGAAAATCCCTTTTCTTTTTTTTGAAAAAAACTGTAATCCTAAAATTACATCACTAATCTTGTTATTATCCCTTGTATTCAACAACGGACCTTTAGGACAATAATGTACTTTTACAGATAAGATACTTAAAATTTTTTCCGTTCTCTCGAGAACCAAAGCTCCAGCAATGATTTTTCCTTGTAGATCTTTCCATAAAAGATAAAATGGATCCCAACCGTTTTCCCTTTTCACTTCGGCCCATAAACTGGTTTGAAGGAAATGCGAATCTGGAAAAATCTCAATAACTTTATTCCATGTGTTTACATCAATCAGTTCATAATTTGGTAAAAATTTCATTAATTTTCCTGAATTTCGGACTAGTTAAAATGAGATGAAATTAATTTAACTGAAGTTTCCTCGGAGTTTCTGAAAGATGTTAATCATCTTGTATAAAACCGGATTATATACTCTATCATACGCTGGAGATGCCCTTTTAATGACTCCACCAAATCCTCTTTTGAATCGATAAACACCCCATAATCCATCAGATCTGATGTTAAAATCTCTCTCTAAAATATCCTCATTATCATCAGGGATTCCCCACAAGTCATATGATTTACACCCAAAGGATTTAGCCCATTTCATTGCTTCAAATTGCAATAAATAGGTAGGCATTCTGTTGCGTTCTAAATTATTGGAAGCACCATAAAAATACCAGGAACGATCCCCAATGCGGAAGACCATAAGCCCAGCCAATGGAGTTTGTTCAAATTTTGCGATTAATAACACAACTTTTTTGCTGGGATTAAACAAATCAAAAGCTAATTGATAGTATTTTTTTGAGTGTACACCAAAATTATCACGTTTGCTTGTGTCGAGCATCAATTGATGAAAGATTGAAATATCATCAGTTTTTTCAATCCGAATTCCTTTTTTTATAGCCAGTTTGATGTTATATCTGGTTTTTTGTTTCATTCTTTCCAACCAATCGCTCTCACTCCCCTGTAAATCAATTTCGATGGTACTTTTTGGTTGGATTGGCTTAGACACTATAAATTTTTTATCCACCGAGGAGGAAACATTCTCATTAACAAAACTATCTTGTTCGTATTTCAGAAAAATTGCATTTTGAGAGATACAAAATTTATCGATAGAATTCCAAAGTTCCTTATTTTCCAAATTAATTTTACTTTTTGGAATATATCCAATTTTGAACCCTAATGGTAAAGCTCTCATTAATATTTGAAAAACAAATCCATCATGTTCAAGCCGATAAGGTTTCCAGCCAAATTCAGATTTTAATTCCCCCCATTCAAATGTTTGAAGGATGTGCGGATTTTCTACATTCGGAAAAATTTCATCCCATGTTTTTTTATTGATCAAATTCATATTAATTAATGGTATTTAGATCTGCAGGTGGTGTTTTTCGAACCTGAGCACCAGGAATTTTTTCGTCAAAAATACTCACAATTTCCGAAATATTTCCTTTGGTAGCCAAATTGATCAATTCATCTACCACCTCATCAACGTCTTCGGATGGTAAATCATCTTGATTGGATAAGTGATAAATATCTGGATGGTTCGTTCTCTGAAAAGTCAATCCTTCATCCCATAAATCTTCTTCTAATTTTTCTCCGGGTCGCGAACCTGTAAAAACAATTTCAATGTCTCGCCCTGGTTCCAAACCGGATAAGCGGATTAAATCTTCTGCAAGATCAACAATTTTAACCTGATCACCCATATTCAAAACAAACGTCTCTCCGCCTTTGGCCATACCCGCAGATTGCAGAACAAGGTAAACAGCTTCAGGAATTGTCATAAAGTATCTTTTCATATCAGGATGGGTGATTGTTATTGGTCCACCTTTTAGGATTTGTCTTTTAAATAATGGAACAACACTCCCTCTGCTACCTAACACGTTGCCAAATCTCACAACACAATAAGGTTTCTTACTTTTTTGAGCTGCTTTTAAAACAATCATCTCAGCAAATCTTTTGGATGCTCCCATGACATTTTTTGGCCTGATTGCTTTATCAGTTGATATCATTACGAATTTGCCAACATCAGATTCCAGGCAAACCTCGACTAAATTTTTTGTTCCAAAAATATTGTTGGTGACTGCTTCTTCGACATTTAATTCCATCATCGGAACATGTTTATGTGCTGCAGCATGAAACACGATCTGCGGTTGATGTTTTGTTATTATCTGCTTTAATCTGTTTTTATCTCTCATGTCTGCGATGATAGGAATGATCGAAAGACCTGGAAAACTCTCTTTCATATCCATTAAACTTTCAAAAATACTATTCTCTCCATGTCCGATCATTATTAATTCTGAAGGGCCCCAGCGAGAAATCTGTCTGCATAATTCCTTACCAATCGACCCACCTGCTCCAGTTACCAGAACAATCTTTCCACTTAATGAAGAACCAACAATTTCTTCATTCATATTCGTTGGTTGCCTTCTTAACAAGTCGGTAATATCCACTTCACGTAATCGATTTACATTTACAGAACCACCTAACAGTTCATAAATCCCGGGCATTGTACGAAAAGGTTTATTCTTTAGCCGGCAAATATCAGCCACCAATCTGACCACCCTACCTGGAGCACTTGGAATTGCAATAATGACTTCATCAACTTGTAAATTCTCGAGTACTTTCGGGAGATCAGTTATTGTACCCACCACTGGAATTCCAAAAATTTGTTGTTTTTGCTTGGCAGGATTATCATCCAAAAAACCTACAGGTAATAAATTCATCTGGGGGTTTTTTTGAATTTCACGCACTACCAATGCTCCTGCGTCTCCTGCCCCAACAATTACTAATCTTCGTTGATCAGTATTTTTGGAAGGCGCAGAACCAACTGACATTGAATCACCAATGATTCTCAATGAAAAACGAATACCACCGACAAAAACGAGAGATAATATCCAATCAATTACCAAAACAGAACGCGGTAAACCTTCAAAAACACCAAACGACAGAAGTGAAATAACAACCGAAGAAACAACAACAGAAGCAGTGGTTACAGACACGATTATGAGCTTTAATTCCTGAACGCTGGCATACATCCACATTCGTCGATATAGCCCAAACAGGTAATAAACGAGTGGTTTAATGATCAGCGAAGTTGCTGCTATCCAAATAGCACTGGGAAGATACTGGAAAAATTGAGGACCTAATTCAAACCTGAGCGCATAACTGCCTAAAATCGAAATTAATATTAAAACAAGGTCACCAAAGAGAATATATTTGTTTCGAACACTTGGTCGACCTCTCATTTTATCGTCCTCTTAGTCCAATGACGGAACTTATTGTGAGTAACATAATTGAAAGATCCATCATCAAATCACGATGTTTAATATAGTAAAGATCATATTCTAATTTAATCGCATTTTCTTCGATAGTTGATGCATATCCATAATTCACTTGCGCCCAACCGGTAAGCCCAGGTTTGACTAATAATCTTCCCCGATAGAACGGAATTTCCTTTTGATAATTTTCTACGATCATAGGTCTTTCAGACCTGGGGCCAACCAAACTCATTTCACCTTTGAGAATGTTTATAAATTGAGGAAGTTCATCCAAATGACTTTTTCTTAATATCTTTCCAATCGTTGTTATTCTTTGGTCATTTTCTTCTGCCGGTTTGTAATTCCCATTTATTTCAGCATCTACAAACATGGTCCTGAATTTCAAAATATTATAATATTTTCCATTCTTCCCCAATCTGATTTGAGAATAAATTATTGGTCCCCAATTGTCTAATACAATAACTAATCCTATAATGGGATATAAAACTATGGTGATAATTACTCCAATCAGTCCACCAATTATATCGATAAATCTTTTTCCTAACTCATAAAACCGATTGACATGAGCGTAATCAATAAAGCTTCTTAATAACCAATCAGGTTTTAATAAGTAAATAGGAACGCGACCGGTCAATTCTTCATACATTACAGGCATTGATGTAATTTCAATTCCATTTTCTTCTGCTTCAATCAAAGTGTTCAAAGCTAAAGGATCCATTTCGCCTGTTATGGAAAAAACAACATCCGAAATATTGAATTCATGTAAAAGAGAATTTAGTTCCGAAATTGATCCTAAAATGGGGAAACCAGAAATATTTCCGTCTATTTTTTGTGGATCATCATCCACCAATCCTATTAATTGAAAAGGCTTGGGATTCAAATTCTCAATGATCTCAACTAAAGCCTTGCCAGAATTTCCAGCCCCGACAATGATTACTCGTCTTTGAAACCGAGATGCTGTGAAAATCTTAATGTATATCAATCTCCAAAAAATGGTTAATATAGCTGCGTTGGCAAAAAATAAAGCTACTCCTAATCTGGGCAATGTGTTCGGTTCAGATAAAAAGAACACTAATAGATAAAGTGAAATACTGAGAAATATTGAAATTCCGATTCCACTAATTGTTTCAGAAATTTTGTGAACTTTTCGTACATCATATAAACCAGACAGAAAAAGAATCCAAAGAAATGGTAATAAATAAAACCAAAATGGAGGTCTCTCCACCAAAAATTGTAAAGAAAATTTAAGCCATTCATCTGGTTCTACAGACCAAAAATAGAGCGCAAAAAGTAGAGAGAGAATCGCGATAATAAAGTCACCGGTTAATAAGATCAATTTCCTTTCAGATGGCCTTAATTTCCAGAATCCTTTTTGACTAATATCCGTATTAACCATTCTTTTCTTTTTCCAATCCATTTGCGAAGCTAAATAAAAAACCCAACCCCCAAGAAAAATGCATAACAATGATAGCAACCGGAGTTCCAAATAGACAGCGTGACTCGGTTTTGTAATCAATTACTGATAATGTGCCAATAATTAAGATAAAAACATACAACAGGATGATTGTGCTCAATAGAAACCACACCAACGGAATAAAAATTGCCATAAGAATTAATAAAATTATACCAGCGACAAATATCGGAGGAATTGCCTGGCGCCAACGTAATGTTTCAGGATACTTCCTGAGCATACGAAATTTCCAATACCCATATCTCCAATATTGTTTAGACAAATTTCTTATTGTGTCCCTGGCGATATATTGGGTTTTGATTCTTGGGTCAAAGTATATTTTTTTTCCAGAATTTCGGATCCTTACATTAAATTCGTAATCTTCGTTAGCTAATAAATCCTCATTAAAATACCCTATCTCATCAATCAAATCTCGATAAAATGCACCAAATGGAACTGTATCAACATAACCAGCTTCAGAACTATAACGATACTTGGCATCACCGACACCAAACGGGTGGGAAGCTGCAAGTGAAATGCATTTTCCCATCTTTGATTTAGAACCTGGAATAATGATCCAACGTCCTCCGACGTTCGAACCCATTTCTTTGTTAAGGTCTTCAACACAAAATTTTATGTAATTTGGATCTGGAATTGAATGAGCATCCATACGAACAATAATATCGCCCGTACTATTTCTAATCCCAATATTCAACGCTGAAGGAATACTTTTTTGTGGATTTGTTATGACTTTTATTCTTAAATTTTTATATTTTTCTTTTTCATCATTAATAATATGCAAGGTTTGATCAGTAGATAGTCCATCAATGATGATTATTTCGATCAATTCATGAGGATAAAATTGTTGATTTAGTGCTTCAAGTAATAACCCGATATTTTTTTCTTCGTTATAACATGGCACTATTACTGAAACAAAGTTCATTAATGGTTTCATTCCTTTATAGCTATTTCTAACAACAAATGTTGTATTCGACAACTCAAAATTTATTTTTTTACTGCAATTGCTTCTATTTCTATACAAGCATTTTTGGGTAAAGCTGTAACTTGAAAAGCAGATCTGGCAGGCGGTTCATTTGTAAAATATTCGGCATAAATCTTGTTCATCAGCGGGAATTCACCAATGTCTTTCAGAAATACAGTGGTTTTTACAATTGAATTTAAATCTGAACCAGATGATTTTAAAACTTCAATTAAATTTTCAATTGCCTGATAGGTCTCAGCTTCTATACCACCCTGAACCAATTCACCAGAAACTGGATCAAGTCCCAATTGTCCTGAAGTAAAAATATAAGTTTCAGTCTCAATTGCTGCTGAATATGGACCGATTGCTTTTGGAGCTTTTTCGGAAATGATTACTTTTCTCATTTTTTGTTCCTTTTTTATCTGTCTGACAATTATACCTTGCAATCAAAATCTCACCTGATTTGAAGAATTAACGAATTAATAATGAAGGCTTTCAGGATCACTCGTTATGCGTTTCCTAAATACCCAATATGTCCAGGCTTGATATGCAATAACAATTGGTACAAATATGAGAGCAATGATAGTCATAATTCTTAATGTATACTCACCGGATGCACTATTCATAATTGTTAAGTTATAGATTGGATCTATACTTGAAACCAGGACACGTGGGTAAAGTATAAGAAAAATAGTACTGGCAGAAAAAATTATCGTCAGACAATTCATAAAAAAAGCCCACCCATTTCGATTTATTTTTATAAACCAACCTACAACAAACAATGATAATACAGCACCAATTGGTACAATTCCTGGATTTACGCCAAGTTGATCAATAATGTCTGTGAAGAAATATGTTTCGACCACAAATAACAGTAAAACAAAAATACTTGGAAACCAGAGTTTCATTGCTAAGTTGTTGATTCTACTGGCAAATGGTTTTTCCAATTTCATTGATAGAAAAATCGCTCCATGCACAGTAAAACCTGTTAAGGTTACAAGACCTCCGATTATTGAATAAATATTGATTAAATCCCAAAAGGTGCCTAGGTAAACAAAGTTTTCACCAATAGGAACTCCACGAATAAAATTAGTGAACGCAACTCCCCATAAAATTGCAGGAATTATACTGCCAAAAAAAATTGACCAATCCCAAAATTTTCTCCATTTAATGTCTGCAACTTTACTTCGAAATTCAAAAGCCACGCCTCTTAAAATCAAAGCAATCAAGATTAGAAAAAATGCTATATAAAATCCACTAAACAAGGTCGCATACCAATTTGGAAAAGCCGCAAACATAGCACCGCCAGCGGTGATTAACCAAACTTCATTTCCATCCCAATGAGGTCCGATAGAATTGATTACCATTCTTCGTTCAGTGTCATTTTTGGCAACAAAGGGTAATAATATTCCTACGCCGAAATCAAAACCCTCCAAAATAAAATATCCAATAAATAATACAGCAATTAGCAAAAACCAGATTGTTTCATAATTCATAATTCACCTCAATTATTCCCAATAGGATTTTTCGTCTTCCGTGCGTTTAGGTTCATCAACGGTAATTTTCTTGGCATACTTTGATAATAAATAAACGTCGACAGCCATCAAAGCCCCGTAAATTACTGTAAATCCTATTACTGACAACCAGAGCATTCCAACAGTCACATTTGGCGAAATCGCTTCTGAAGTTTGTAAGTACCCAAAAACTACCCAGGGTTGTCGCCCTACTTCAGTTAATATCCAACCACAAGTATTTGCAAGGTAAGGTAAGACGATAACAAAAGGAAAATATTTTATCAATTTAAAACTCAAAACTTTCTTCTTCATGACCAAATATAGTCCTAACGAAGTGAGAAAGAACATCAGGAAACCAGAACCAACCATTACACGAAATGACCAATAATTTATAGTAATAGGAGGAATATAATTTCCTGGTCCGTAGATTTGTTCATACTCGGATTGAATATCTTTTATTCCCCTTACCTCACCCTCAAATCGATTATAGGAAAGCAAACTTAAAACCGCGGGAATTCTAATCGAAAAAACATCTTTTTGGTTTTTCTGATCAACAATGGAAATGATTGAAAATGAAGCGGGATTTTCAGATTCCCATAAAGCTTCTGCAGCCGCCATCTTCATTGGTTGTGTTTTTACCATATGTTGGCCTTGACTGTGACCAACTAAAATGACCAAAAACACTGAAATCAATCCAATAATTGTGGCAATTTGAAAGGATTTTTGGAATAAATCAACTTGCTCTTTTCGAAACAGAAAGTATGCACTTATTCCTAAAATAAACATAGCGCCGGTTGTATATCCTCCTAATACGGTATGGGTGAATTGAACCCACACATTCGGATTGCTTACTAGAGCACCAAAATCATTCATCACCATTCTTCCATTTTCAAGCACAAAACCCATTGGTGATTGCATAAAGGAATTAGCGACTAAAATCCAAAAGGCTGAAAGCGTTGATCCGATAGCAACTAACCAAATTGATATTAAATGCAATCTTTTTGAAATTTTATCCCATCCAAATACCCATACTCCAATAAAAGTTGATTCAAGAAAGAATGCTAACAAAGCCTCAATAGCCAATGGTGCTCCAAAGATATCGCCCACAAATCTTGAATATTCTGACCAATTCATGCCAAATTGAAATTCCATTACAATACCTGTGACAACACCCATAGCAAAATTTATGAGAAACAATTTTCCCCAATATTTGGTCATTTGTTTGTAAATTTGATCGCCAGTTTTAAAATAGATAGTCTGCATGATTGCTACAATCAATGCCAATCCAATTGTTAAGGGTACAAAGAAAAAATGATATACAGTCGTTAATGCGAATTGCCACCTTGATAAAGTGATTACGATTTCATTCATATTTTTCTCCAATTAAAAAGGTTTATAAAGGAATATACAGCACGAGAATTCAAAAGAATTAATGTGAATTATCGCACAAAACGCGGTTATGACATAATTATCAACTTAGTAAAAATATCAATAATTTATTTTTTGGGGATTGAAAAGAAAAATTTACTGCCTGTTCCTAATTTGCTCTCCACCCAGACCTTACCATTGTGAGCTTCAATTATATGCCTGGTGATTGATAAGCCAAGACCCGTTCCACCAGTTGATCGCGCTGGATCTGTTTTGTAAAACCTTTCAAAAATTCTATTAACAGATATACTATCAATTCCGATACCCGAATCCTCTACAGAAAATGTTATATCCGAAAGGTTATCCTGAACCCTAACTTTTATAATTCCCCCAGGTGGAGTAAATTTAATTGCATTGTGTAATAAATTTACAAACACCTGTCCAATTTTGTCCGGATCTACTAGAATCTCGGGCAAAAAATCTGGAATCTCTGACGATAGACTTAATCCTGAACGCTCCGCCTGAACCTGCATTCTTTCTATGGCTTGATCGACCAGAACCCTTGGAGAAATTTTGATTTTTCGTAAAGGAACCCTACCGGATTCAATTTTTGAAAGCTCCAATAATTCCTGCACCATTTGGGTAAGGTTATCAATTTCAACATCCATTCTGTTTAGAAATCTTCTTGCTGCAGGAGGATCTTCAAGCGCACCTTCCTGGAGTGTATCCGATAATGCTTTTATTGAAGCGATTGGGGTTCTCAACTCATGTGAGACGTTGCTAACAAAATCACTTCTAATTTTTTCAAGTTGCCGAACTCTAGTTAAATCCTGTATGACTAATAATACCCCTCCAGAAAAAATTTCATCTAAAGGCTTAGCAATTGCTTGCACAAACAGTTTATTTGGATTAATTTCAATAGTTATTTCATTTTGTTGACGTTCTTTTCTACATGTCTTCCATAGATTAAATAATTGATGATTTCTCAGAATTTCAATTATAGATTTATCTGAGATATCTTCTCTCTTGAAATTGAAAAGTCGTTCTGCTGCAGGGTTTGATAATTGGACTGTTCCGCTTTCATCTACAATTAAAACTGCATCTGTCATTTGGTTTAATACAGCATTGAGTGTCTTTCTCTCTAATTTTAATTCTTCATTTTGTTTATTTAAATGATCTGTAATTTTCCAAAGATATAAACTCAATAACTCGATTTCATCTTTTTCATTCGAATTCTGTTCAAGATTAAAATCAACAATCTCCATGCGGTTGATCGCCGAATTGAGTTGCTTAAGAGGTTCTAATGTTCGTTTTGTAATCATGAAAGCCAGGAAAATTACAATTATCGCAGTCAACAAGGACGCCCCAATGATCGATAATTGGAAATTTCGTAATTTCTGATTAATGGTTGAAATTGATATAGATACTCGTGAAATAGCTAAGATTTCTTGGTTATCATTGAATATTGGTAAAGCAACATACAATGATTCCTCTTCTACGGATTGACTTATCCTGATGTCTGATCCGAATCCAAATTGGATGGCATCTATTATTTCTTTCCGATTACTGTGATTTTCTAAATCATTCACATTAATTTCAGAATCGGTTAATACGATCCCATCAGGACGAATAATTGTAATTCGCGCTGATATCAGTTCTGAATTATTGGCTGTGATTTCCTTCAGTTGCTGACTGTCAAAATCAGAGATTAATAAAGGCTTTGCCTGGTCTGCAATTATTTTTGCATTAACTTCCAGGTGTTGAATCAATGATTCTATGTAAATATTCTTAACAAATGAGGTGAGGTAAATTCCAAGGCCAGTAAATAAAACAATAATTAAGAGGACATAAGGGCTGGCTATTCTGACTAATATTGATTTTCGCATTCACTACCCTTCAAATCGATAACCAGCACCTCTTGCAGTTATGATCCGCTTCGGATTGGAAGGATCTTCTTCAATTTTTTCTCTTATCCACCGCACATGAACATCCACTGTGCGACTATCCCCTATATACTCCCATCCCCATACTGATTCTAAAATCTGATCTCTGGAAAGTACTTGATTTTTATGTCTGATTAAGTAAATCAGTAGTTCAAATTCTTTCGGTTTCAGATTGACAATTTTATTATCTACGCGAAGTTCTCTTCTGCCTAAGTCAATTTTAATTTTATCAAACTCAAAGAATGATCTTTGATCTGTACCACTATTGATTAAATTAATTTCGTCTCTGATTATTTTAACTCTTCGAAGCATAGCTTTAACTCTGGCAATTAATTCCCTCATACTAAAAGGTTTTGTTAAATAATCATCAGCTCCAACTTCCAAACCAACCACCCGGTCGATCTCATCATCTCTGGCGGTCAGCATAAGAACAGGTGTGCTTACTTCTGATCGCAATTTTCGACATACTTCAAATCCATCCATTCCAGGTAACATAATATCTAATAAGATCAGATCGGGTTTTGAACTTCTAACCATTTCTAATGCTGATGGACCATCTCCCGCAATAACAACCTCATATCCTTGTTTTTTAAGGTTATAAGCCAATGTCTCCTGTAAGGATATTTCATCTTCAACGATAAGAATTTTTTCTACCATAATTGGCTCCATTAAACCCGAATTGGATTTAATTTATACGCTAACTTAATTTATTTTAAACCAGAAAGGACAAGTTGATGTTAACATTTCAACAACAAATGTTAACAATGAGGGAAAAAACGACTCAATTTTTAATTTTCCAACAATCTTATATATTCATCAATAAATATTGTTTCTTTTTTTCTTAAAGATTCTACAGCCATTAAAGCAGCAAGTGATGATTCAAATAATGCTTCGAAAGTGATTGGAGCTTCTAAATTTAATTCAATAGAATTAATAAAAGCCTGCCATGAACCTAGATGGCCTTTATCTTGAGTAAAGCGACTTTGATATTGAGTTTTCTTACCATTAGATGTCAAAATTAATTTTCTAAAATCAATTAATTGAACTACTTTACCACCACTAAAAATTTCCAGGGTTTCCTTTTCAACACTTTTATCACCATTAGCCAAATATTCAATTGTGGCCATTGAACCGTCTTCAAATATTATATTTATGATTACATTATCATCATTGTATTTTCCAATGTTGGGAAGACCGATCGTTTGAATACTAACTGGTTTTGAATCTGCCAGGTATATACACAAATCAATAAAGTGACACCCTTCTCCAATAATTCTTCCACCACCCTGGAGAGGATCATGAACCCAATGATTGGATGGTATAAAACCAGCATTGACTCGATAATGAATTATTTTTGGTTCTGAACTTTTTATTATGAAATCTTTGGCTTTCAAAATAAATGGAGAGAATCTTCGATTGAACCCCACCATCAATTTTGAATGAGCATTTTTATAAGCTTGTTTAATTTCCAATAATTCAGTCGTGTTTAATGCCAAAGGTTTTTCACAATAAATGTGTTTGTTTGCTTGCAACCCACTGATAATTTGTCTGGCATGATCATTATGTCTGGTTAATATAACCACTGTATTAATTTCATTACTTTTAACGATTTCCGTTTCATCAGTACAGGCAAACTCATAATTATATTTTTTTGCTAATTGCCTGGCGCTTAATCCCTTCGCGCTACATATACCTAATTTTCGAACAGACGTAGTTTTCTGAACCATAGGTAAAAATACAGCGCTTGCAAATAAACCTGCTCCAAGAATGCCAATGGAAACCTTTTTGCCTTCCAAATTTAATCCAGAGGGTTTCTTTAGATCGACATGTCGTTCTGAAATTTTTGTCTCTACATTATCAGGATACTGGATGATTACGCCAAGAAATTTTTCATTATTCTTACCTGTGATCGTCTCGTAAGCTTTAACTCCTTCTTCAATTGGGAAACGATGAGTAATCAATGATTTGAAGTCCATTTTTTTACTCTCAATTAAATCAATGATTGCTGAAAGGTTTCTCCCCTCAGTCCAACGTATATAACCATAAGGATAATCCTTGCCTTGTTCTTCATAAGTGTGGTCGTACCTGCCAGGACCATAAGATCTCGAAATCAAGACGTTTATCTCTTTTTCATAATAAATTTTTCTTGGAATTTCTAGACCAACAGCGCCAACAGCGACAACAGTACCTTTATCACGGGCTAATTGTCCGGCTAATTCAATTGGGTCATTTGAATTTGTATCTGCGCAAATAAAAACCACATCGAAACCACGGTTTTCTGTAAAATTCAACCCCTGATCTAAAGCCATTTCTCTATGAACCGCCAACACACCCTTGCTTTTTGCTTGATCTACTCTTGACTGGTCTAAATCGATTCCAAACACTTTCAATCCAGCCGCTTTACAAATATCAATCATTATCAAGCCCAACAATCCAAGCCCAATGATCGCTACTTTTTCCCCAATTTGAGGAGCTGCGATTCTAAATCCATGTAAAGAAATCGCCCCTAATGTTGAAAATGCGGCGTCTTCATAGCTGACTGAATCAGGAATTTTTGCAAAAAGGTTTTTAGGAATAAGGACATATTCAGCATGGCAGGCAAAACCACCACCTGCACAGGCGACTCTATCTCCCGGTTTGATATCTTCTACACCATCTCCGACGGAGATTACTTCACCCGCTGAAGAGTATCCTAACGCCATTGGTGTATCTAATCGATTTAATGCTGCCTGAATGGTTGGGATAATCCCCTCGCGTTGAGCTTTGTCAAGAACCTGCTTTACCAAATCAGGTCGGGATTTCGCTTTCATTAATAAATTCTTCTCCGCAAATTCAACCACCATCCGTTCAGTTCCAGAAGATACAACTGAAGCGTGATTCTTTACAAGAATATGGCCTGATTTTATGGCTGGAATCGGCACATCGACAATCTCCGCATTACCCTCTTTGATATTTTGCAATAATTGTTTCATGGATTATCCTTAAAAAAACTGATACAGGTTTAGGAGCCTGTATCAGAATTATATTTCATTTTTGCATTTAGTTTATTTCGCGTAATCAATAGCACGGGTTTCACGAATTACTGTAACTCTGATTTGACCAGGATATTGCATATTTTCTTCAATTTTCTTGGCGACATCTCTGGCGATACGTAAAGCGTCCAGATCATCAATATCTTCAGGACGAACGATAATTCGAACTTCTCGACCTGCTTGAATTGCATAACTCTGACTGACGCCTTTGAAAGAGTTTGCGATATCTTCTAAAGCGCGTAATCTTTTTATATACTGTTCCAAATCTTCTCTTCGGGCACCTGGTCTTGCTCCAGATATTGCGTCTGCAGATTCAACAATAATTGCTTCTAAAGATTCCTGTTCTGTTTCGTGGTGATGAGAAGCAATAGCATTTACGATCTTTGGATTGACGCCATACCGACGAGCAAATTCAGCGCCAATTAAGGCGTGAGTACCTTCAGTGTTGTGGTCCATGGCTTTTCCAAGATCGTGCAATAATCCAGCGGCTTTGACAATCTCGATATCAGCGCCTAATTCAGATGCGATCACTGAACCTAACCTGGCGACCTCAACAGCGTGTGATAATTGGTTTTGGCCATAAGATGTGCGGTATTTTAATCTTCCTAGCACTTTTAAAATTTCTGGCCGTATACCGGAGACCCCTGCATCGTAAGCAGCTTGTTCTCCTGCCTCTTCGATCGTTTTTTCTACTTCTTTCTGTTTATCTTCCAATACTTTTTCAATGTGCGCGGGGTGGATTCTTCCATCTAAAATGAGGTAATCCAAAGCCCGACGGGCTACTTCCCTTCTTACAGGATCAAAACAACTTATTGTGACAGCTTCAGGCGTATCATCCACGATCACATCCACACCTGCGGCCTGTTCAAAAGCGCGAATATTTCGACCATTTCGGCCAACGATTCTGCCTTTCATTTCTTCATTCGGTAGAATTACAATTGAAGTAGTAACCTCATTCACGTGCTCCGAAGCAACTCTTTGGATTGCATCGGCTACAATCTCTCGGGCTCGTTTTTCACCCTCTGCACGTGCTTCAGCTTCAATCTGGCGAATAATCCTGGCCATATCAGACCGGCCTTCTTTTTCTGCTTCTTGAAGCAGGATTTCTCTGGCTTCTTCAACACTCATTTGAGCTATTCGTTGTAATTCCCCCAATTGTTGAGCGTACATTTTCTCAATTTCGTTTGATCTTTTATCAATTAAACTTTGACGTTTATTAATCGTTTGCTCTCGAAGTTCAAGTCTCTCAATTCGGTTATCGATTTCAGATCGCCTCTTGTGTAATCTTTCTTCTTCTTTCAGATTTTCATTTCTTCTTCGTGTGATTTCTTCTTCCGCGTCTTTAAGTATCTTTATCGCGTTATCTTTTGCTTCTAATTCTATTGTTTTCGCATTTTCCTTCGCGTTTCCAATGATAGAATCTGCTTGATTTTGCCTATCTTTTTTTAATCGTTCAGAATAATAACGGTTTAAAAAGAATACAACAATTGCAATGATAACTACATCACCTATGATCAATAATAGTGCTAATAATTCTTGCTTCCCCATTAATTCACCTCATTTTCCATTTGAATTTTCATGTGTTTGTTGGCGAAGATTATTCCATATCTTTTGAACTGTAACATTCACAATACTATATGAAAATCCGCGCCGGATTAAGTATCCAGATAATCTTCGAAAAAAAACCTCTTTTTCAATTCCAGACAATCTTCTGGCATATTTTTCAGCAGCCAGCATTGCTAATTTTTCCTCTGGGATCATATCACCAGTTACTTCACTTATAATTTCTTCGCTTATTTGTTTATTTTTTAATTCCCAGGTAATCAATTTTTTACTTCTTGGTTTATAAATACTTCTATTTTCCACCCAATTTTTTGCATAATGGGAATCATTTACATAACCTTTTTCAATAAGCATTTCCATGACAATTGAAATGCTACCTTCATCAAAATCGTTCTCTCTTAATTTCTTTACCACTTCAAATTTAGTTCGTGGTTTATAAGAAATGAATTTTAAAGCTTTCTGAAAACCATCTTCAATCTGGTCATCTTTCATCAGACTATCAATCGTCTCTTTAGAAATTGTTTGACCAACCTTTAGGTGCCCAGCATTAATCAGATACAAACCAAAAGAAAATTCACCATCGAGAAAAATATTAACTCGATTAGGGTTTTTTTTCTGTATCGTTAATGCAGTTATTGTTTTTTGCATTATTTAGCCATCAAATCCTATTGCGGATCCAGATGACCTTGTTTCTCAACCAGTAACTCTCTAAGATTTTTTGATTTATTCCAGAAAACACATCATGAACAATTTAATTCATGAAATTTGTGGTTCATTTCCTGAAATCTCCATTCATCAAATTTTCAATCGTTAACCGATTGTTATGTTTTTATTAACTCCCATTCAACATGAGAGAAAACAATTCCAAGATCAAATCAAGTGATCAGCAATCATAATCATCAATAAAAAATTAATGTCTTTATTATAATCCATTTTAATTTATGAAATCAATATTTTTTTGATAAATTAATGAAATTACTTATTAAATAACTCAGTATATTTTCCAGTTTGAACCAATAAATCCTTGTGTTTTCCCCTTTGAACGATTTTCCCCTGATGGAAAACCAAAATATTGTCAAAATAGTCCATATTAATAAAACGATGTGTGACAAAAATCACTGTTTTTTCACTGAATTTTTCTTGAATCAACTGACTAATTTCAAAAGCCGATTTCGGATCCAAATTTGCATAAAGCTCATCAAATATTTGCACATCAGCATCAAATAAAATGGATTGAGCAATAGCAAAACGTTGGATTTCTCCACTAGAAAGGTTCTTTCCAAACTCTTCCAAACGTGTATTTAAATCTAAATTTAAATTAACCTTCTCAAGGACTTGAATGAGTTCTTCATCTTTCGCTTTTTCTTTGGCTAAAAGTAAATTTTGCCGGATAGTGGTTCCGAAGATATATGGATTAACAGTTAAATATCCAAACCTTTGTCTGATAATTTTCTTTGGTAATGTTTTTAATTCTTGATCCTTAAGGAATATTCTCCCTTCATAATCACTACGAATTCCTAAAATTAATTCAATGAAAGTTGTTTTACCAGCGCCATTCACACCAACAACTGCAATTTTCTCTCCCTTTTTGAATTCAATATTGATATTTTCTAAGGCTTTATGATTCCTATGACCAGGATAAACGTAAGACACATTCAGAAATTTAATCGGAAAAATTTCATTACTGATTTCTTGAAACCCATTTTCTGTGTCGAAAGGTATAGCCTCGATTTCTTGAATTCTTTTCGAGGAACTCTCAATATCACCGTAAAGATAAGCCATAGATGGAATATTTGATAATACTTCAAAACTGGTTAGAACTACCAAGGAGATCACTCCAACCAGCAGCAAATCTAATTTTCCTTCATTCGCAAGAAAAATACTGATTATAAGGACAAATATAAAAACTCCTTGATTTGAATAAAAACTTAATAAGTGCCAAACAGATTGCCAGACACCTGTTTTTGTTTGTTCTTTCTCCAAATATTTAATGTTCTTTTCGAGATCTAATGTCAGTTTAGATTCCATCTGATAGAAAATTGCTTCATCGATAAATTGATTGAAATTGATAACTGAAGATTGGAATTGATCCCTTGCGTGATTTAAATTTCCCTTTGATAAACTGCCAATGTTTATGGATAAAAAGGGAATAATTATCCCAGTTAACAAATATCCGACTACATAAACAAATAATAATTCTACAGATTGAAGTCCCAGGAAAATTCCAACAAGTATGCTTATCAACAAAGAAACGATAGCTGGCGATAATAAGCGTACAAATAAATTTTCCAATTGGTTAATATCATTGATGATAATAGAAAGTACTTCAGAACCAGAATATTTGTCTATAAGTTGATAATATCGATCAGACAATTTCGAAAAAATAGAGAGTCGTACATTTCCTAAAATTGAAAAATTCACTTTATGAGTTTGTAATCTCTCTATATATCTGAATATGCCTCTTGATATTCCAAAAAATCTGACCCCAACGATAGATATTTGTAGTACTGCAATTGATGGATGAAATCCTGCCAAAATGATTAAGTAGGCTGAGACACCCATCAACACTATTGAGCTTAAAACCGTAAAACAGCCCAGAATTATTGAAATGCCAATACCTGACCAAGATTTTTTTGCATATTGCAAGAAATTCTTAATCATTAAATTTTTCTCCGAAATAATATTTGATGAATAGTTGGAATTCAATATTATTAGAAATTAATTCATCGAAAGTTCCACTAATGATTGGTTTATCTTTCTGAAAAAATAAAAGTGAATCCGCACCACGTATGGTATGAATTCTATGGGCAATCGTCAGCATCATTTTCTCTTTACTGTAATCCTCAAGCACTTTTGAAATTAACTGTTCAGATATAGGATCCAAAAAAGAAGTCGGCTCATCACATAATAGTATGGAAGAATTCCGCATTAGAAGTCTGGCTAAACCAATTCTTTGCCTTTGACCACTACTGATCGTTTTTCCAAACTCCTGAATTTCCGAATGATATTTGTTGGGAAAAGTATCAATGAAGTCGTTTAGTTCGACAATTTTTAGAATCTTTTCCAGATTTACCAGATCATGTTCTGGGTTCGAAATTAATAGATTATCAACAATACTTCCATTAAAAATAACTGGATTCTGAGGTAACCAGGAAATTTGAGAATAATAATCTTGGGGGGTAATTTCATTGATATTTATTCCATCCAATGATATTTTTCCCATTAATGGATGAATAAATCGCAATAAAACTCGAAAAAAAGTAGACTTACCTGCTCCATTAGAACCAACTAAGGCATAATGCTTACCTTTCTCAAAACAAAATGAGAAATCGTTGATAATAGGGCTTTCTTGATCGGGATAACGAATTGTCAGGTTTTCAACATTTAAACTTTGAACGAATTTAGTTGAATAATTTACTGATTTCTGGTTTTTATGAAATTCTTTGCTGAAAATAAATGAGTGAATTTCTTTATATGCTTCAACCCCGTTCATAGCCGCGTGGAACCTTAATCCTAGATTTCTCAAAGGTAAATAAAATTCAGGAGCAATAAGGAGGATAAAAAACGCTTGTTCGAATGTGATTTTAAAATATAAAAGACGCAATCCAATTTCAACAGCAACCACTGCTATTGATAAAGTGCTTAGCAGCTCCAGAACTAATGCAGATAAGAACGTGATCTTTAGGACTGACATTGACCTTTGGAGATAATCATCATTTGCTCTTTTAATTCTTTCCAGGTGTTTCTCATGTTGGTTAAATACTAGAAGTGTCTTAAATCCCCTGATTGAATCCAAGAAAAAGGTTGACAAATTGCTTAAGGATTGCCATTGTTTTTTATTAATTTTTTCGCTAAATTTTCCAATTAAGAACATAAAAAATGGAATTAACGGTGCAGTGAAAATAAAAACAAACCCGGATAATAAATCAAGTGGCAATACAAAAAACAGAACACTGACAGGAATGAGAATAGATAAAACTACCTGTGGTAGAAAAAGTGTGTAATAATCTTCAATCGCCTCAACTCGATCGAAAAAAATGGTTACCATATTACCTGAATGGGTTTTGTTGATTGAGTTAGTCTGAAGCAATTTATCAGCTAATTTTTTTCGAATTAAACTTTTAATTTTTTGAGCAATTTTTTTTGTGAGCACTTCTCCAGAAAAATTGAACAGTCCTCTAAAAATTATCAGGACTATGATAAGTAATATTAGTTTTGAAAGATGACCCAGTGATTGATTTATAAATATTACATTGTTAATTAATTGGGATATGAGTTGAATTTGATATATTAATAAAATTGTCCCCATTTCAAAAAACAAAATAGATAAGATGAAAAGATTGGGAGATTTAATTAACCAATTAACTAATTTTTCGTGCAATTAAAAAAATCCTATTAAATCCGAATTTTCGATTGATATTACTAAAACTATTCAAATTTCAATAAATTTAGAATATCCAGATAACAAGCATAAAATATTTCATTCATAATTGACTGATCCACTTCATACGGGCCACCAAAAGAACCATCCTGAAAAACACTTTTCGTACTGTCAGCGCTTAATAATCCTTGATAATGTGGCGGGGTTTTCTCAGTTTTTGGCAATTCACCAACCCTGGTAAATGGAAAAGCTTCCAACCAATTTGCATGTGCAGGTTTAATATCATTTTCAATAGCGATTTTTTCAACACTATGAGATTGCCACCATGCATACCAGATCACACGAAGATCTGAATATTTATTGAGTATTTCGTTTAATCTTCCTTTTACCGGATCATTACCGCCATGTCCGTTCAAAATTAATATTTTTTTGAACCCATGATGATAAAGACTATCAATTACATCCTCAACGAGGTTCATAAGTGTCTTCGTGCGCAAGCTTATGGTTCCCGGATAGCTTAAAAAATATGATGAAATACCAAAATTAATGACAGGAGCGACTACAATGCCAGTTTCTGTTGAAACTGCATCTGCCAAAGCTAAAGGGATTCTGGTATCCGTTAAGAGACTCAAGTAAGCATGCTGTTCACAGGCACCAATAACCAAAATAACACGATCATCATTCTTCAGGTAATTATCAACGTCCATCCAGTTACATTCTTCAAAACGCATAAGAATCTCCTCGAAATTATTGATCTTAAATTAAGCAAAAAATTATAGTTGAGAATAAAAAAACACCTAAGATAATAATATCATCTTTGGTGTCTGGAATAAAAAATTTGAAGTGGACCCAGAGGGATTCGAACCCTCGGCCTTCTCAATGCCATTGAGACGCGCTCCCAACTGCGCTATGGGCCCATTTTTTCAATTGTTAACCTGATCCGAATTTCAAGAGGTTGCACCTAAGTGGACCTGGAGGGATTCGAACCCTCGGCCTCTTCAGTGCGATTGAAGCGCGCTCCCAACTGCGCTACAGGCCCTCTTTCAGGGTAGGTGAAATTCTACTCCGAAGAAAGACCTGTGTCAAGAGATTAAGAATTGGATATTATGATAAGGAACAATATTTTTAAGGGATTTAATTTATTGCGATATAATCACCAAGCATTAAATTAGAATGTATTTCCATCAAAAAATAACAAAAAAAGTGACTTAAAGGATCCATTATGGAAAATTCTGTTGCAATCAATACTAAAAATCTGGGTCGTATCTATAAAATCCGTAACAATCGTAAAGAAAAATTCAAAGAATTATTAGCCTTGGAAAATGTTGATTTAAGCATAAAAAAGGGTGAATTATTTGGATTGTTAGGACCCAATGGCGCTGGAAAAACAACTTTGATCAAAATTCTTACCACGCTACTATCGCCTACTACCGGGATTGCTACAGTCGCTGGTTTTGATGTTGAAAAATCACCAGATGAAGTACGAAAACGAATTAATATGGTCTCTGGTGGAGAAACATCTGGATATGGTTTATTGACAGTCCGAGAAAACTTATGGATGTTCGCTCAATTTTATGGGATCGAAAGCAAAGTTGCCAATGATCGGATAAAGAGACTTTCAGAAATTGTTGGAATTTCAGATCGACTCAATACAAAATCATCTGATTTATCTACAGGATTGCGGCAGAAGATGAATATTATTCGTGGGTTTATTACTGATCCACAAGTTTTATTTTTGGATGAACCAACACTTGGTTTGGATGTAGGAGCGTCCCGTGATGTGCGTACTTTTATCAAAAAGTGGATGAATGACAACGGTGAACGTACATTATTACTGACTACTCATTATATGGTGGAAGCAGATGAATTGTGCGATCGTGTTGCAATTATCAACCAGGGAAAAGTCCTGGCGTGTGATACACCATCGAATCTTAAAAAAACATTACAAAAGGAAGCAATTTTTAATATCAATTTATATGCTCCATCTGGTTTAGAAATAAATAAATTTAAAAATATTACTGGTGTAAAAAATTGTGTATTATCACAAAAACCAGAGAGTACAACCCTTGATATTATTCTTGATGAAGATTCTGTACTTTCTGAAATAATAACAGAAATCAGTCAGCAATCATTACGTATCCTTCGATTAGAAAAGAGGGAGCCTTCGCTTGAAGATGTCTTCATCAAATTAGTTGGGCAGAAAATAGAAGAGGCTTAGTATGGCATTGGTAGAACCAATTTCGAAAAAAAGATCAGGGTTGAAATTATTCATTATGACGGTTTTCGGTAGATCATATCCCCGGCTTGTCGGAATGCAACGTGAAAGATCCTGGATTTTCTTTGATATTTTTGTCCCGTTATTGAGTGTCTCAGCTTATGTTTTCGTTTATCGCGCTATTGGCGCACCAGAAGATTATGTTGGATTCGTTGTTGTTGGTGGTGCGATGACTGCATTCTGGATGAATATTCTATGGAATATGTCCAGCCAATTGTATTGGGAAAAAGAACAGGGAAATTTAGCACTGTACATCATTTCACCTGCTTCTATGATGGCGATTCTTTTAGGAATGGCGTTAGGTGGTTTATTTGCTACACTTTTACGAGCAATTGCCATCATGATATTTGGAAGTCTAATTTTCAATGTCTCGTATTATGTAGTCAGCTTCTGGCAATTGATTGCGATTTTTTCTCTCAGCATGATTGCATTGTATGGTTTGGGAATGATGAGTGCATCTATCTTTTTATTATTGAGCCGGGAAGCATGGCATATCTCAAATCTGGCAACCGAGCCGGTTTATTTGCTTTCAGGAATGTATTTTCCAGTAAAAAATCTTGGTTTTTGGGGATCGGCATTTGGTTCACTCATTCCACTCACTTTAGGATTGGATGCAATACGTCAATTAATTTTTAAATCTGGTCCAAGTTTAGGATTTCTCAGTGTAAAAATTGAAATCATTTCTCTAATTATTCTATCTATTATCTATTTGATTGCAGCAAAATTTCTTCTGGCACATATTGAAAAGTTAGCCATGCGAGAAGGCCGATTAACTGAGAATAGGAGGTAATGCGTGAGGAATTCAATATCACTCCGTTCATTTATATCGGCATCCTGGTTGGGTTGGAAGATTGAATCAAATTGGACCGATCCTTTTTTGTTTGCCACATATTCAATCATTAAACCTTTAGCGAGTGCAGGCATTCTGGTTATCATGTACTCTATTGTGACCGATCAAAATTTCAATAATCCCATGTTCGCATATTTATATTTAGGTAATGCTTTTTATCAGTATGTGCCTGCTGTGCTTTCGGGAATATCCTGGACTATCATAGATGATCGGGAACATTATAGAACCTTGAAATATATATATATTGCCCCGGTGAATATTCCACTTTATCTTTTTGGACGAGGTGTTGCAAAATTTCTAACGGGTTCTTTTGCTGTAATCATTACCTTATTAGCTGGATTTTTGTTTCTAAAAGTTCCATTTGACTTTCAACAGGTTAATTGGCTATTGTTTGTTGTATCCCTCATTCTTGGCATATTAATGTTGGCTCTTTTAGGATTATTGTTAGCAGGAATTACCCTCATTACTGCACGCCATTCCTATTACATTGGAGATGTTGTAGCCAGTGGATTGTTTCTTTTCACTGGAGCAATTTTTCCACTGGAGGTTTTACCCGTTTGGATCAGACCAATAGGCTATGCCTTGCCAATCACTTATTGGTTGGAATTACTCAGAAGATCTCTGGTTGGAAATATCGCAAAAACCTTTCCGACATTTACATCGATGTCAAATCTCGATTTGATTCTGGTATTACTTCTAACATCATTGATCGCAGGTTTGATAGCAATATTCCTATTTAATAAATGTAATCACTCCGCTCGTGAACGAGGGCTGATAGATGTAGCAACCAATTATTGATTTTCAGAAATCTTTAATGGATCGAAAAAAAATAATAAAAGGTTTGCTGATATATAATGAATTTCGAAAGTTGATTTGGAGGGTAGATGCATTCACAAAGATTTTCAAATTTGATTAACTTAATGGCATCTCATAATTTAGATGCAATTGCTTTAAATCCCGGTTTCAGTTTGAGGTATTTAACCAATTTAGATTTTCACCTCATGGAACGACCAACTGTTTTATTGATTAGGAAAGATGGAAAAACTGCTTTTGTTCTTCCAAAATTAGAATCCACAAGAGCGGAAAGATCATTCTCTAAGGAACAGCTTTTTACGTATGGGGACAATCCCGCTACATGGTCCGAAGCATTCAAATCTGCAGGTAATTACTTACAAATTGGAAAGTCTGTAGTAGGCGTTGAATCAACTCGTTTACGTTTTTTGGAGTTAAATTTTTTAAAAACCTCACTGCCAGAATCTAAAATTATCTCTGCTGATGAGGTTTTTGCGAATTTCCGCATCATCAAAGAGGAATCTGAAATACGCTTGATGAAGACAGCTGCTCAAATCGCCCAAAAAGCGCTCATTGATACTTTACATACACCGGTAATAGGAAAATCTGAAAAAGAATTGGCATCTTTGTTAACAATCAACTTACTAAAAAATGGCTCCGGAGAATTGCCCTTCCCACCTATCGTTGCTTCAGGGGCTAATAGTGCTGATCCGCATGCAACGCCGTCAGACCACATTGTTCAACCAGGAGAATTATTATTGTTCGATTGGGGCGCAAGTTATGAAGGGTACGCATCCGACATCACCAGAACATTTGCCGTGGGTGAAGTGGATCCGGATTTTCATGCAATCGCTGATATCGTAATGCGAGCCAATCGGAAAGGGTTCATGGCAGCAATGCCAGAAGTAACAACTGGTTCGATCGATGATGCTACGCGGGAAGTAATTTCACAAGCAGGATATGGGGATTACTTTTTCCACCGAACCGGTCATGGACTTGGCATGGAAGGGCATGAAACACCATACATCTTTTCAGAGAATTCAGTTGTCTTACAATCTGGAATGGTATTTACCATTGAACCAGGCATTTATCTTTCTGGCAAAGGCGGAGTGAGAATCGAAGATGATGTTGTTATCACAGAGAATGGGGCTGAATCACTAACAGATTTGCCCAGAGAATTACAGAAAATCAGGTGATCAAATGTATATATTTCCACGAATAATTCCTACAGCAGAACCATTTTATTTACTAGGAGATAATATTGGTTGCATTCTGGTTCATGGTTTTACAGGTACACCTAAAGAGATGCGCTGGTTAGGTGAATTTTTGAATGAAAAATCTATTGGGGTTATTGCACCCAGATTAGCAGGTCATGCCACCGAGCCTGGCGACATGCAAAGAAGCAACTGGCAGGACTGGGTTGCCAGTGTTGAGGATGCTTACCATCTCATCAGACCAAATGTGGAAAAATTATTCATCATTGGCCTTTCAATGGGAGGTATTTTAGGAGGCGTTGCAGTATCGTATTTAAAATTTGAAGGTTTAATAACCATCTCAACCCCATATGAAATTCCTCAAAAGGATTGGCGATTGAGATTTCTACGACAATTTGCACACATTATGCCAAAAATTGATAAAGGTCAAGGAGATTGGCACAACCAGGATGCTGAAAAAGACCATGTAGATTATCCATACCAACCAACTCGTTCAATTGCAGAGTTACTTGATTTGTTTACTCAATTCCAGATATCTTTGCCCAAACTGAGTTTGCCAAGTTTTCATATTCATTCCACACAGGATAAAAGTGTTCCTTTTACCCATCTACAAAAAATTGTTGACCATAACGGATCAACCGACAAACGAACTCTGACCGTTCACAATAGTGGGCACGTCATCACCAGGGAACCGGATCGTTTTCAAGTATTTGAAGAAATTTACGATTTCATATCAAATCAATAAAATTGCTCCCATGAACCGAAACCTCAAATTAGTCTCTATTTCATTATTTATGTGGGGCATCGGTGAAGGGATGTTTTTACTTTTTCAGCCAATTTATCTAATTCAATTAGGAGCGGACCCTATCGCTATTGGAGTTATATTGGGAGGGATGGGATTCATGACAACCATCTCTCAAATTCCTTCCGGATATCTGTCTGATCGATTCGGGCCAAGACCTCTCATGTGGATTTCATGGATTTTAGGGATGAGTTCTGCCTGGTTGATGGCTCTTGCAGGGACATTAAATTTATTTATTGTTGCCTTATTGCTATATGGTTTAACTTCATCTGTATTAGCTCCAATGAATGCGTACATAACTTCTATGAGAGGTAATTGGACTGCAGAAAGATCATTAACATTCACTTCGGCAGCTTTTCATCTGGGTGCCGTGATTGGTCCAACGATAGGAGGATACTTTGGGCAGCAATTTGACCTTCAAATCTTGTATTATATTGCTGCAGTTTTTTTCGTTGTATCAACCAGTTTTATATTATTTATCGAAAAACCAACAATTGAATTACACCATGAGTTAGGTCAGCGTAAAAATTTAATAAAAAATAATGCATTTATGAGGATTGCATTTTTAGGTTTTATTGGTTTATTTTTTATGGTCTTTACTCAGAATTTTACATCTGTATATCTTATAGATTTCAAATCCATCAATTTGCAACAAATTGGTTATTTAGGCACGATAGGAAGTATCGGCAACGTAGTTTTTGCATTGACTCTTGGACATTTATCATCAAAAACCGGATTCTTATTAAGTTTTCCTTTTACAATCCTATTTCCTATATTATTACTCACTGGTAAAGAATTTGTTTGGTATGGATTAGCTTACTTCTCGTTTGGAGGTTACCGATTAGCTCGCAGCATGCTGCTTGCTTATAGTCGAGAATTTATCCACTCCCGTGATACTGGATTGGCTTTTGGAATTATAGAGACCGCTAATGGACTTGCAATAATCCTTGCACCTCCTCTTTGCGGAATTGTATATAATCATAATCCTCAGAATATCTTTTGGATATCAGCAATCGGGCTAGCTCTGGTTGGATTAATCAGTTTCTTCCAATTGTCAAAATTTAAAAGAAAGGACCCCAATTGGCTATAAAAATAATCCCGTTCGTCCTTGGACCTATCGAAAACAATTCCTATCTCATCATAGATGTTCCTTCTAATCAAGCAGCAATTGTTGATCCTTCCTTGGGAAGTAAACAAATCCTTGTTGAAGCTGAGAAAAATAAATACGAAATTTCACAAATCTGGTGTACGCATGCCCATTTTGACCATATCAGTGGCATTAACGAAATTATTCCAGAATTATCTCATTCACCTGAAATTTATTTACATAAGGATGACCTTCCATTGTGGAAAGACCAAGGAGGAGCCAGGCTTTTTGGGTTCCCATTTGAAAACAAATACACACCTACTCATCTTCTTGAGAATTTCGATTCTATACAATTAGGAAATACAGAAATTCATACCAGATACACTCCTGGTCATACTCCAGGACATATCATATATCATTTAGATAAAGAAAGTATTGTTTTTTGTGGTGATCTCATTTTTCGAATGAGTGTAGGTAGAACAGACTTGCCTGGAGGAAATCATTTACAATTATTAAAAAGTATTGATCAAGAAATTAAGACCTTGCCTGATGAAACCAGATTACTATCCGGTCACGGCCCAGATACTACAGTTGGGTATGAAAAAAAATACAATCCTTTCTTATGAAATTCTATAATTCTTCAAGCTTGAACTCGAAGAATATCTCCACAGTAGAAATCCTCCCAATTCTTTTCTTTGGTGGAAGATTATTATTTTATTTAGCTCTCTTTCCCACTGATTTGCACGGAATGGGAGATTTTCCAAATTATTTTTCTGTAACAAGTCTGCATGGCCTACCATTTTTTAATTATTGGACTGAATATCCCCCATTATTTGCGTTTATTATTGAGGCCATACATATTATTTCTCAGGGAAATCAATTTCTATTCGATTTTTTTCTCTATATTTTAATCACAACAAGTGGAGCGATATCCATTTGGTTATTTTCAAGAATAGCTAGCCATCTACATACAAATCCAAATGATGTTGTTTTTACCAGTTTACTTTATTTTGGAATTCTTGCGTTCATTTCTTATAGCTGGTGGTATTTCGACCTTGTTGTTGTTTGCATCATTTTGATGACGATCCATTTACTTCTGAATAAAAAAGAGAAATCTGTTGGATTATGGCTGGGTATCGGGATTTTGGCTAAATGGTTTCCCTTAATATTGTTTCCAGCCATTTTTCTATTTACTGAAAAAAAGAAATTCCTTAAGATATCTCTCATCGCGATTGGAATGGTTGTTTTTGTTTGGGGTTGTTTATACATTTTCTCACCCGAATTAACATTAGCATCCTTGAAATCACAACCTTCCAGAAATTCCTGGGAAACTATATGGGCATTGATCGATGGGAATTTGGTAACAGGTGCATTCATACCCCTTGAAGATCGATTAGATCCATCCTTAATCAACCAGCATTATGGAAATTCAGCAAAAATACCTGTTTGGTTAACTTTTGTGTTTTTTTCTGGGGTGGGTATTTTCTTAATGAAAAAAATTAAGAATTTGAATAAAAAAAACATGATTTCTTTTATGGGGATTACGTGGATCTTATTCTTTTTGTGGTCTCCTGGTTGGAGCCCACAATGGATACTTTATCTCATTCCATTAATCCTTCTAACCATCCCTATTCATAAAGGGTTACTAACTGTATTTTTACTTTCTTTAATTTCCTTATTGGAATGGCCTGTTTTCCTTGGTCGACAATTATTTGAAGGATTATTGATCTTTATTATATTTAGATTAATAATTCTTATTTTTTTATTAACATTTTGGATCAAGGATATATTAGAGAAAGTTTATGCTATTCCTGATCAATCATAAAAATTTGAAATTTAGACAGAATCTTCAAAATAATTTTGGTAGAAAGACAGTACCAATTTACACAACATGGAATTCTCTACCTGAACAGCTTATAATTGGAAAAAAATCAGGAGTAAGGGAAATTTTTTTTGGATAATAAAAATTTAATCGTAATTATCTTGGTATCTTTACTTATTATTATTTGTTGCTTATGTTTAGTTCTGATTGCATCAGGAGTTTTCTTATTCATAACATCAAACGAAATTTCTGGTTCAAGTAACGAAATCCCTTCAATTTTTGAAGGCACTCCTTTTCCAAATGAAGAATTTAATCACCCTGACAATTCCGGATTATTACCTTCATTAAACCCAGAAAAACTTAATTCTTCTCTTGAAACTTTATCCATCCTACAAAACACCTACATTCCTGAAAATGATCCGCTTGATTTAGCTCGACGTTTAAAAGGAATCGAGTCTATTCCTGAAATTGTTCCTGATCAAATTGATTATCAGGTTGGAGATTCAAAGCAGTTTTGGGTTACGAATGTGGATACAAACGAAAATAGAAATGCAACGGCTCGATTAGGTTACAAGACTGAAAATATTTTTTTCTGGATCGAAGAAGGTGTGGATTATGATAAAAATGAGCTTGAGCGACTGGTAACTATCTTTGAAAAAAATATATTGCCATCGAATCGAGAATTTTTCGGAACAGAATGGATCCCAGGGATCGACGCTAATGAACGGTTATTTGTCTTATTGGCAAAAGGATTAGGGACAGGATTGGCTGGTTATTTCTCTTCAGCAGATACACTCCCTCCACAGGTTCACGAATACTCAAACGCTCACGAAATGTTTATGCTGAATGCCGACAATATTCGATTAAGTCAGAAATTTACCTATGGTGTTCTCGCTCATGAATACCAACACATGATCCATTGGTATCGTGACCGTAATGAGACATCCTGGTTGAATGAAGGATTTTCAGAACTGGCAGCTTTTATCAACGGCTATTACGAGTCTGGTTTTGACTCCATTTACCTGGCAAATACCGATGTCCAACTGAATGACTGGCCAAATAATCCCAATTCGACAACCCCCCATTATGGATCTTCATTTTTATTTGTTAATTATTTTTTTAATCGATTTGGAGAAGAAGCAACAAAATCTCTGGTGCAGCATGCTGGCAATGGATTAGATAGCATTGATGAAGTTCTAAAAAACATTAATGCTAAAGATGATATTGATGGAGAACAAATCACATCGGATGATTTGTTCGCAGATTGGATTGTGACAAATTTCGTACAGGACAAAAATGTTGGGGATGGTAGATATTATTATGAAAACTATACGCAGGCACCTAAAGCTGCAATCACAGAAAAAATAAATGAATGTCAATTCGATTGGAAAGAAAGGACTGTTGCTCAATTTGGCGTTGATTATATTGAACTAAAATGCAACAAAGATTACATACTTAACTTCAAAGGAAACAACATCACAAACGTTTTCCCTGAATCCAGTTATTCTGGTGAATATGCATTCTGGTCAAATAAAGGTGATGAATCGAATATGATTCTTTCGAGAACCTTTGATTTTTCCGATGTTCAAGGACCCATTTCAATGACATTCATGACCTGGTATGACATAGAAATTGACTATGATTATGTTTACTTGACTGCATCTACTGATGGTAAAAATTGGCAGATTCTGGAAACCACAACCTGTACCAAAAACAATCCTACTGGTAATAGTTTTGGGTGTGGGTTTAATGGATTGAGTAACGGATGGATTAAACAAAATGTAGATCTGTCCTCTTTTACAGGTCAAACTGTTGAATTAAGATTTGAATATGTAACTGATGCTGCTGTGAATGGGGAGGGTTTTCTTCTGGATGATATCCAAGTATCAGCAATTGATTATTATTCAGACTTTGAGGAGGGTAATAGCGGTTGGATTTCAGAAGGCTGGGCGAGAATTAACAATTTAATACCTCAAACGTATGAGATCATTGTATTGGAATATAAGGCTGGAAAAGTGTCTATCAACCGTATTGACTTACCTCCAACACAGGAAATACAAATCCCCATAAGTGGTAAGCTTAATAATAAGACTTTTCTGATTGTTAGTGGTACCACAAGATACACCCGACAACCAGCTTATTATGAATTTCAATCCTTTCAAAAATAAATTTTTATCAAAAGGGAAAAGGAATATATTTATCCTTGACGCAGTTTCGATAATTCGGCTTCTAATTCTTCCCGTTTTCTCTGGGCAGCCGTTGATATTTCATTTTTTGTTTGCATGACAGAAACTTTTAATGATTCGCGAATGCCTGCCCCAGAATCAGGAGCAAACAATAAGGTAACGATCCCAACTACAACAGCGCCAGTAAAAAAACCAATAGAGAATGATAAAAATTTTTTCACAAAAACCTCCAGGTTTGAAAACTAAATCCTTTTTTATTTAATTTACCAATTATTTTTGATTCTAGCAAATCATAAATTCAATCTCTTAAATAAATATGGTGCTCCGGCTGCAATCCAAAAACCGACCAAAATATACCTTATAAATCGAAGGCTTTCACTCACAAAAGGAATATTATCTGGAAAAATCAAACGTAAACCAGCCCAAAAAACTATTACGCCAATCAATCCAATTATAAAGCGAACAATTTTCTTCGTGGGAGAAGAAGTGATTCTTCCTAGAGGAATAGTTCTGGAAATTACGACAACACCAATAACAATCCCTAACCAGGCTGCACTCGCAGTTATCACACCATCCAGAGCGAAGGGATTGATCACCTCCCCCTCAAACACTCGATTGATATTTTCCTGGTATAAAGGCGAAAATTGCCAATTACTATTAAGCTGAACCATCAAAACTGCAAGAATTATCAAAATAAAACTCACCAAAACAGCGGCGGCAATTTTTTGATTATCTTTCCAGACAGAAATTTGATTGGAGAATTTTTTCTCAAGATAAATAAATAGAAATAAAAGAATACCTCCAATTAACCAACCAACCAGGACATCGAGGATGAAATGTACACCTAAATAAATTCTTGATATTCCAATAAATACAAATACCAGGATTAATAACCACCTTATCCAAGCTTTTTTGACGAGTGAAGCTAAATATCCCCACATAACAACTGCATGTTGCGAATGCCCGGAGGGAACACCAAATGATGTTTCGTGGGCATAAGCAACCACCTTGTCGCTCACCCAAAAAGGTCTCGGGCTATGGAACAAAAATTTAAGAGATCCATTGATTCCATTGGATAACATTAACAACATCCCCAGCCTGAAACCTAATCTGGAATCAAAACACCAAAAAATAGCTGGCATAATAAACAGATAGAATTCCTCATCCCCAAGAAATGAGAACAACCGCATTGGTAGATATAACCATTCGCCAAAACTCTGTAAAAGTATGTTTATTTGTGTCATATTTTCCCAAAACATAATTTCAACTCCATATTATTTATTGATGAACTATTTTCTTTATTGTACACTTGAAATATGAAAGCCCGTTTGCATCGTTGGTGGAATTTCGCTTCGTCCATTATGTTGTTGGCTGCATTCATGATGACCTCGTTGAAGATTCAATCTACGAACTGGACAGAGGATCTTCACCTCATGAATTGGCTTACTTTTATCGGCTTCATTCTGGGTTTAGGGATAGGTTACAGTCAATTTCGGGGTATCATTAGTAAATTATTTATCATTTTGTTTTCAATTTTGATCGTTCCATTTGCAATTGGTACAACATACAATTCAGATATTCTCTGGCTGACTCGCGTTGAAAATTTATACGGGAGAATTTATTTCTCAACTGAACAATTATTGAATAATGTACGAATTGAAGATCCGATTTTATTTTTTATATTCTTATGCTTAATTGTGTGGTCGACATCCATATCTGGTGGCTTTCTCCTTACCAGAACTGCTCAACCCTGGATACCATTATTGATATCTGGAGTAACGGTAATTACTTCAGAATTTTATGATCAAATTGGAAATAATTTATACACAGCATTCTTTATATTTTTTGTACTTGTTTTCCTGTCTCAAAATTATTTTACTGAATCGAATAGAAACTGGAGGTTAAAAAGAATTCCAGTTGATATTGAAACAGGACCTTCTATTCGAAGATCTTCATTTATTGTTGCCATTGTAATAATTTTTTTAGCCTGGAATGCACCTGATATAGTTTCTGCTTTTCAAAAAGGAAGTCAACAACAAAAACAAATCATTGGATTTGTTCAGGATATCCAAAACCAATTTTCAAAATTAACTGCACCACTGGAAGGAACAGGTTTTTTGCGATCTGAATTTTATGGTGAAACGGTCAGGCTTGGCACCGGTTCAAATTTAAGTGATGAAATAGTACTCGAGATTTCTGTGAACCAGAAGAAACCAGCAGGAACCAGATATTATTGGCGAGCAAGATCATATGATCAATTTGTAGATAATCAATGGACTTCTTCATTTGATTCGAGTAAATTGATTGAACCCAATACAGAAATTTTAGATTCGCTTGAGTATTTCTTTTTTCCTCAGAGAACATTTACAATCAAAACAAAGACAAACCTTGGATTGTTATATGCACCACCTTACCCTCAAAAAATTAATCGCCCTGTGAAAGCGTTTTTCGTAAATCTGTCCGATGAAAAGGTTGATTACATTGCACTAACATTAGAAGAGATCGCATTCTCGGGTGAAAATTATGAAGTCGTCAATCGCATTCCGGCCCCCACTATTGCGCAAATGCGGAAAGCCACCAATGAGTATCCAGCTTGGGTATTTGAGAATTATCTCCAATTACCACCGGATTTCCCTGAAAAAATTAGAGATCTGGCTATTGAAATTACAGAATATTATGAGAACCCATACGATAAAACCCAGGCAATTACTAATTATCTTCGAAAAAATATAACTTACAAAGAACAAATTCCTGAACCCCCACCGGATTCTGACCCTATTGAATGGTTTCTTTTTGAGCATAAAGAAGGATTCTGTAATTATTACGCCACAGCTGAAGTCCTCATGTTGCGTTCGATTGGTATTCCTTCCCGGATAGTATTCGGTTATGCGCAAGGCGAATCCCAAAATCCCGATGAAACTGAGTTTATAGTCAGGAGAGAACAATCTCATGCCTGGCCAGAGGTCTTTTTTGAAGGAATTGGTTGGGTAGAGTTTGAGCCAACTACACTTCAACCAAGTTTGGATCGTTTATTAGGCGATACTGTACCTTCTATATCTGATATTCCTTCTATACGTGATCCAAACAGAGAAGACTTACCGGTAATGGATGGGGGTGAGAGTTTTGGGATAGGTGGAGAAATCCCGGACTTAATTCCGCTCGACCAATTATCTGAAGGTGAAACAGCGCAACCAACAATCTTGCCGTTTATTTTCATGGGAATTGTAGTTCTCTATTCAATTATTTTAATCATCAAAGATAATGAACCAGTTACAGGACCTTCAACTCCTGTGATCATAGAAACGTTTTTTGTGCAACGCGGGTGGAAAATACCTGGTTGGCTCAAATACTGGGCAACTTATTCCAAATCTCCAGCAGAAGAAAAGGCATTCGCAAAAATCATCTGGTCAATCTCAATGTTTAACAATTTTAGTTTAAATTCCTTCACACCAGCAGAAGTGGTTAGAGAATATAAATCCATTTTTCCAGAAATGTCTATTAAAATTGATGAAATACTACTCGAATATCAAAAGGCGATTTATTCACCCTACCCTATAAATCTTAAAATGATCCAAAATCAAAGTAATCAGATTCTAAAATATTCTTTATTCAAGAAAATTAAAAATATCTTTGACTTCACTGCAAAAAGGTAGAAAAGGATTCACAAAAAGGGAAATTGTTAATATAATGAATCTATGTTCAGAAAAAATACCAATCACCAACAACCAGCGATAATAAGTGCCGCCAGTGAGCTACCGGAAAAACAGCGCAAACGTCTTGAGAATTCCTGGGCAGGCGCATTTTACAAAGAA
>PHBY01000008.1:288647-426360 GCA_002840735.1 Chloroflexi bacterium HGW-Chloroflexi-2 | reverse complement strand
CGGTATCGTGTACCTAGTGGAAGTCGGCCTGCCGGATCCCCTACCTTATATTATCGAAGATTATTTTCCTTGTAACAATATCCCTTTTAACATACTAGTTGAGAGGAAAAGATCGCTCAAACCCGATGGGGCAAGGACAAGCCATTGCCCATACGGCAAAAGGGGGGGCAAAGCATTCCAAGAACGGGAATGCTTTGCCCTTACGGGATGGAGGAGTGTGGATGGATGATTTTTGTTTAGGGGTGGATGTGTCGAGCTGGCAGCCAAAGGTGGATTGGAAGGTGTTGTATGAGGGCGGGGTTCGGTTTGCGATTGTGAAGCTCTCGCAGGGGAACTACTCTTATGATCGGTTCACCCGGGAGCATGTGAGAGGTGCCAGGGATGCCGGGATGCTGGTGGGGTTGTATCACTGGCATGATCCGCTGTGCAATGTCAAGAGCCAGGTGGACTTCATCAAGAATTGTCTGGTGGGGATTGACTACGATTTCTTCTGTGTGGACGTGGAGCAGTATTGGGCAGATTGGGGAGAGTGGCGTCAGCAATACATCACCAAAAAGCTAGGAGCTGCGACGATCTCGGTATCGAGCCATCAACTGGCAAGCGAGATGAAGAAGGTCACCGGCAAAAAGACGATGGTTTATACCAGGGCGAGTTTCGTCAAGGAGTATGCTCCAACGATGCAAACATGGTTGAAGGATTGGGATCTGTGGCTGGCACATTACCCTTATCGACCGGGAAGAGTTTCGGTCAGCTGGGAAGGATTGAAGGCTTCCAATCTGCCTGGAATTCCGGGACCTTCGATTCCACCCAATTGCCGGGAATGGAAGATCTGGCAGTTTTCGGGGGATAAGTTTGTACTGCCGGGGGTGAGTACTCCGCTGGATTTGAATTTCTTCCATGGGAATGAGAAAGAGATGCGTACCTGGTTGGGATTGGATGTGGAAATATCGCAACCGATTGAGCTGGATTATGAAAGCATGGTGAGATTGCTGTGGCAGGCTCATCCTGAATTACACAAACAAGAGGTGAAAGCATGACAGAAAAAGTTGCAACCAAAACAACAGAAAAAAAAGTGAAGGCACCTGTAATCAAGGTGGATGAAAAAGGGGAGATCAAACCGGAAAAAAAGACAGGGGTGCCGGCTGCTGTGCTGGCTTTGGCAAAAGAATTGAAAATTGACGCTGATAATCTGCTAGGCTGGAATGTTTACCCGGATCGGGTGGTATTGATCAGTATGAATGGCATGAAGTTTTCACGACTACTCAACCAGGGGAAGTGATAAATGGACCAAAGTCTTGAAGAGATCCGGGAGCGGGTGAAGCTGTTCCTGATGGATGTTGGCGGGTTGGTCTGGGATAACACGACCCTGGATGAAGCCATCCGGCAAGCGTTGCGGGATTTGCAAGAAGTCACTCCGATTACCTTGACTCTGGCAGGGTTGGATGGAGCTCTGGTGACGGTGCTGGAAATGGGCATGGATGGGTTAATTGTGCGGGGTGCGGCTGTGTATGCGCTGGAAATGCGCATGATCGATCGGGCGGATACGTTTGAACTGAACCAAACCGGATTGGATATGTCCAACCTGGTGGAGAAGATCAAATCCCAATACCTGATCGACGTCCAGAAAATCCGAACCCGACAATTCCAGATGAGCGCAAGCGTCCCCTACTTCCCCTTACCTGATCCGGACGGGGTGTAACATGGAAGAGCTGGTACTGGTTGTAGGATCGACCCAGGTACATTTGAGCGGAGCGGGGATTGTGGCTCCGGTCAAAGGCTGCCGGCGGAACCAAGCGAAGGAAGTTGGTGAAAATGTGGTGGAACATCTGGATGTGGTGCTGCATGGGCTGCCGGCGGTGGTGGATGATTGGCTGAAAATGATCGAAGGGCTGTTCTCCCGGGTGAGTCTGGGAGAACAGGCAATCCTCCGGATGGTGGCTGCGTCGGGATTGGCAAGCTATGAAAGCAAAGTAGTTGAGGGTCGGGTGGAACTGCTGGGGCTGGGATCCATGGACCTAAAGCGGGGTGGATTGGGGGTGGCGGTCTATGTTCAGCGGTTGAATTATTGGGAAGGGGATGTGGTGTCGGTGCCGTTGAGCAATCCGCATGGTACGGATATCACGACGGGGCTGATGATGGATAACCAGTATTCATTGGCTGCTGGGAAAGTCAATTATGCGCTGATTGCCGGTGAAGATATTGATGGCGAGATCCCAGCACCGGCTACTGTGAAGATCAAGCATGACGACCTGGTCATCACTGATTGGTTGGCAAATATCTTCTTAAGCCAGGATGTGGTCTACAATCTGCAGGTGGGCGATCACTGGATTGAAGGGGGGGCTGCTAATTCGGTGTGGAATTTTGGGGTGGTTATGAATTCGGGTGCCAGTGGCGGCGCTTATGGGTTGGTGCAGTGGACGATTCCGGATCCGACTCAATTATTGAGCTGGGTGATAGAAGATGATCGGGCGGCGCGCTTTGCTGGTAAGCTGGTGCGTCCGGTGATGCGGTTGCATACGGCTGTGACGACAGATGATTACTGGATGCGCTGCAAGGTGAAGCAGGGAGAAGCGGTGGAGTATTCCAGGTGGCAGAAGTTGACACCTTATTCAAAAATCCAGATTCTGCCGGCGGTGCATATTCCTCCGAGGGACCTGAAATCCGCTGAAATGTTTGGGGTGGTGTTTGCGGTGGAAGTCCAGCGGAATGTATCGGGAACGCACTCCATGGCAATTGATGATATTGATTTGCTACCGGTGGATGGATTCCGGCATTATTTCAACCTGGGGGATGGGGGATTGTCTCCCAATGAAATGTTGGTGGATGAGCTGGGCGAGGGATTGATCTATTCGGTTGGTGGGGATGCTGCGCTGCGAAAACTGACACACCAGGCAACCGGCAAGGGAATCTGGCTGGTGCCGGGAGAGGATCAGTGCATCCGGATCAAGTTTGATGATTTGAACGGGAATTGCAATCCCAACCAACATGTGGCATTGCAATTGAGCTATCGACCACGAAGGAAAAAACTGTGATGCAGGTCAAGTTTACTGATCGAGCGAACCAACCGGCGAGTTCTTTGGAGGGGTTGTTTGCATTGAATTCCATGCGCTGGGGGTTGCCTGGTGGCGCGAGGGATGCGGAGCTGGTGTTTTGTGGAGGGAACATTCGGGACCATCTGGAGATATTGCTGGAAGGGCTGGGGTATGGTGTGGATATTCTGGATGATTCTGACCAGGTGGTCTGGAATGGATACGTCAATTCGATTGAAGTGCAGCTCGGGGCTGTGTCCATGGAATTTAATCTGGATCAATTTGCGAACCGGGTGGCGATACGATATATTGACCTGAAACCGACGGTTCCCTGGAGCCGGGAAGATGGGATTACCGATTTTGTGGAAGATGGCGTGCGGGTCTCGCAATTTGGGAAAAAAGAATGGATCGGGTTCCTGCCGAACGGAACACCTGGCCAGGCTTTGAATGCGGCTTTGACCTGGTTGAAGGATAAAGCGGAAATCAAAAAAAGATTGGTTTTAGCGGGAAACGAATCGGATCGGGTAATTTACCATCTCAAGGGTTGGTGGGAAACATTAGGATGGATTTATTACCAGCAAGAAGACGGATTTGTGGGGCATCTCGATGAGGGCAAGAGCAATTGTCCATTTGGGAATACGAGTACTTCAACGAAAGTGGCGCAAAAGTTTGTGGTGCCGGCGGGGGGATTGCTGACCAGGGAAGTGTGGTTGCGGATCGGGAAGAAACTGGAGCCGGTGGATAATGTGGTGGTGGAGATCGTAGCGGACTCTGGGGGAAACCCTGGGACTACGGTACTGGCGAGTGGATCCGCTGCCGGGACGGGATTGACAGGCGGGTATAACTGGATCCGGTTTGAGGTTGGCCAGGTGAGTCTGACAGGTGGGGCTGCTTACTGGCTGGTGGTACGGCGATCGGAAGCGGTGAATTCAGCGATCTACTATATGCTTGCGACTGACGATGCCATGGGCTATGCTGCCGGCGAATTGAAAACCTGGAATGGGAGCAGCTGGGGGGTGCGAAGTGAGGACCTGAATTTTGCAGTGCTCGGATCGGAAGAGACGAGCGAGCAGATTGAACGGATGGTGGGGGTCGGAGGACAGTTCTTGAATGGGGTACGGATCATGGAGAGCAGCGGGGTGCAGTATTTGCTTTGGCGAGAGCTGCGCTTGACGTGCCGGGAAGAGATCGAGAATCTGCTGCAGGTAGGGGCTGTGGATGGCAGGAAGCTGGATGCCATGGTTGATGCGCAGCGCAATCTGGTGGTGTGGCGGCGGAAAGAGGTTGCTGAGTGGAGAATGAATTCCAGGGGACGGTTGTGGACGCTGGCAGGTGCGGCGTGGGATCCGGGGATGGATTGGCTGGGAGGATTGGCGGTAACGGAGTTTGGGGAAGTAGTGAGGTTGGAGGGGTGGGAGTGGAGGGGGTAGAGGAAAATATCTTAGGCTATATCCATGGCATAAACTGAAATAAACATGAATAAGAAGTATAAAAGGAAAAGGATAAGAGAAACTTTTTTATTTTTTTCAAAATATTTTAAATTGAATTTTGGAGGATGACCATATTTATTTACTTCTTTTCCACCTTTTTTAAATAGCATAAATAAGAGAAGAAAAAAATTAGCGATCGGGATAAAAGTTACTAATATGAACCAACCTGATTGTGAAAAATCGTGAAGTCTTTTGGTCCCCACAAAAAAGTAAGATATTGAGATGAATATTGATAATAAAATCAAAAAGAAATAATAAAATTGTTGAAACCAATTATAAGTAGTTGGAGCAAAGCTTGGGTCAGTGGTTAAACCATAAATAAAAAAAGGTATAAAAATAACTAACCAAAATTGAGTTCGCGAAATTCTACCTTTTGGTGTGACAAAAAACTTTACGATACCTTTAATAGTAATTTTGGCAGGTTTATTAAATAAGGTTTGGTTAGGATCGTTTTGTGTTTCAAAATTATTATCCATATTTACCCTTCCTATAGATTGGATAAGAAAATTATATATTAGTTTAAAAAAAACAAAAATTTTAATTTTTGGGGCAAATTTGAGATGAAAACAAAAGTAAAAGTAAATCATTCTTTTACTCTGAATTAATCCAGGTCTAATATAACAGATTTTAATGTTTAGATAGAATGAAGCAAATACTTTTTATTCTTCTATTTTGAAGTTGTGAAAAGTAAAATTATTATTTCTGCTCTGAGTAATGAAATTGCTTTAATTCTGGAACCACTTTATCCAGGCATTGGCGAGTTCTGAGAACAAATAATTTCAGTTTTTCCATGTCCAGCTCTGCATCACCATCTTGATTTTCAGATAACATTTTTTCTGTTTCTTTGATCAACAAATGTGCGGAATATGAGAATAAGACGAAATTTGGATATGTAGGTGACGATTTAGGGAGATGTTTTTCAAGTTTTGAGATTGTTTCTTTTTGGATTTCAGATTGTTCAGCGTTTTGCATTGTGACCTCCATGTGGTGGAATGTTTTGGATTATTATACAAGAAAAATTATCGGGGTTCGACGATCAATTTGAGTGCAGTTACTAATCTGCCGTCAAAATCCAGGTCTACAAATTCTGGATAACAAATCACATCGAGTCCATCTTCTTTGAGATATCCTCTTGCCAGGACCATAGCTTTCATTGCCTGGTTGATGGATCCTGCTCCGATCATCTGGATCTCGGCTTTTCCTTGCTCACGAACTATTCCGGCGATGGCACCGGCTACGGATGCTGTTTTTGATTGGCTGCTAACTTTGATGAGTGTCATTGGGATTCTCCTGTGATGTGATGATTAATGTGCGATGAGTTGTCAATAAATCCCCTTTTTGGATTTATTATATAAATAATTTGTTGCGTGACAAGTTATATTTGCGCCTAAATGCTCTCAACAGTGACAGATTCCAGGTAGGATTTGTATTCGAATTCCTCGATCGGCAAGAGACCTTTATCCTGGCTATAAACAAAGTGAAAACATTGGCTGCATTTACAACCGACCAGATGATAATTCTGGTTCAGCCTGGGTGCTGGGTCTCTGGACCTGAGGCGGTGGATCAACAAAGGGGTGTTGGTATCGTCCCTTTGCGCCTGGAGAATATGTCCGATCAGGTAGTACGGGTTGATGTGGTGCATCCTCGCCAGGCGGGATGCCATGGGTTCACCAATCCCGGCGGATTTGATCAGTGCCAGGGATTCCGCAAAATTATTATCGACGATTTCTTGCTCTTCTACCTGCTCTTCTGCTACTGCTTTTTCTTGATTATTATTATCTTTTGTTAAAGCAGTAGTAGTAGGATCCGAGTCGGAATTATTCCGAGTGGATTCGAGCAAAAGCTCAGGATTTCCGATCATGAGCTGGCGAATCTGAGCATGGAGTTCCCAGGATTCGGTGCGCGCGGCATTGGTGACAAATCCCATTTCCAGGAGATAATCCATGGCGGAAGACACCGGTTTGTCGGAATATCCGGTCACCCTGGCGAGCCATTCCTTCCCAACCGGTTGGTTGGCGAAAATAAGAGCGACCAGGCAGGAGAGCGGGGCACCTTTCAGTGATCGCAGAGCCGTGAGGGGATTAATATTCGCCATGGCGACTCCTTTGGTTCTGGAAATCGGTACCAAGTACCAGGTTGATGGATTCGATGGGTAGATCGATTGTGACCAGCAGGTGGTAGAACAATTCATCGGCTGGGATGGTGAGCTGGTCCAGGGGTGCTCTGGTTTCGAGCTGCTGACGCAGCTGGATCAGCGATTGGGTGAGGTAAGCATTGCGAAATAAATCAAGTGATATTTCAGTTGAATTGTTGCTATTGTGTTGACCTGACATTTTTGTTAACTCCTATGTATTTTATATTGACTTTTTTTTATGGTTGGATATAAAATTATTTTGATCAGCGCAACCGATCACCTGCTGGGGTAGGATTCCTTTGTCGGTTGCGCAGTTCTTCGAAGATTTGCCCGGGCAGATCTGCCAATCCACCCGGGCTCGCAATTAAGTCCGATATACCTAAGCAAAAATAGAAAACATATACCAGACGCATAGCGGCTTAGAATTCCGGTGTTTTAAGCTGTGTCTGAACCCAGTTAGCACTGCTGAAACACCGTAACCAAGGGGCTTTTTATGCGCTTGATAGATGCACTCGAAGATTTTTACTTGTCGATGGAGGGGGTTTACTCTCCTAATACCTTGAAATGGTATCGTCATAAACTTCAACCCTTAATGTGGAGTCTTGGGGATTGTCACATTGAAGAAATAACAATCCAAATGTTAAGGACGTGGAGGGCTGATCTGGCAAATAAGCCAACCACATATGAGAACCACCCAACAAAACCAACAAAAGAAGGACCCATGTCCCGTCATACTCTGCATGGACATGTGAGGGCATGCAGAAGGTTTTTCAAGTGGCTGGAGGAAGAGGAAATAATGGACTACAACCCGGCAAAACGACTTGAATTACCTGCAAAGCCAAAGGGAACAAGGAAGGGGATCAAGGAAAAAGAACGAGATTTGATCATTGAGCAAGCCAAGAAAGATAATCCTAGGGATTATGCAATTGTCTTGTTCTTAGCTGATACTGCCTGCCGTGCTGCCGGTTTGGCTGGATTAACTTTGAACCGGTTGGATCTTGATAACTTGAGAGCTGAGGTTCATGAAAAAGGCAAAGGTGGCAATAACAAAGCCCGCATGGTTTATTTTGGTGAGAAGACTAAGCAAGCTTTAGAAGCATGGTTGCGGGTTCGTCCAGGGGATCCCAAGTGTCCGTATGTGTTCGTGAATATTCACAAAAAAGGTGGTATTCATGGGTTGACTGTTTCGGGGGTTTATCAGGCTATAAAGCGTTTAGCTGCACAAGTTGGTGTGGAAAATGGTTTTAACCCACATAACTGGCGACATGGCTCTGCGAGAGGTATGATCAAAAAAGGTGCTTCATTGAGTGAGGTGTCACAATTATTAGGACACTCTTCGGTGACGGTAACCGGGGATTTCTACGGGATATTTTCTGAAGAGGAATTACACGAATCACATAAAACTTATTCATGGATTTAGTAATCGATAAGATTTTTTTAACATTTGGGACAAAAAAAAATCCACAATTCGCATTGTGGATTTTTAATTTTTTGTTAGTAAATTATGTAGCGGTGGCTTAAAAGGCCACTGCTCTACCATTGAGCTACGCGCCCTTAGAACGAACAAAAGTTTACTACAAGAACAAGTCAATGTCAACTTATTTGGCTTGGTTCAGGAGGGGTTTCCACAAAGTTTTTTTAACATTTGAATCTGATGAGAATATCTCTACGCCATATTTGCAAATTAGCCTAATTTATCATACACTTATCGTAGATTTTTTCGTCCTCAAGGAGTTATTTTTATTATGGATCTTGAATACAATACCTTCTTACGTGATCGTTATCGTGTAGAAAAACAACTTGGCAAAGGTGGGATGGGTGCTGTCTACCTGGCTTTAGACACTGTCTTACAGACTAAAGTGGCAGTAAAAATTAATCAGAATCCTCGCCAGGAAGGACGAGATCAATTCTTACAGGAAGCACGTTTGCTGGCTGGTTTACGCCACCCCAATCTTCCACGGGTTATCGATTATTTTGTGATTGAAGATAGCCAATATCTGGTGATGGATTTTATCCCTGGGGATGATCTGGGCACCATCGTCAAACGTGAAGGCAAACAGGAAGTTGATAAGGTGCTTTATTGGGCAAAACAACTCGGGAAAGCCCTTAATTACCTGCATACTCAGGAACCGCCTGTCATCCACAGAGATATCAAACCTGGCAACATCAAAATTACCCCTCGCGGTGAGGTAATCTTGGTGGATTTTGGTATTGCGAAATCTTCGGATATTACACAGGAAACATCCACTGGCGCCAGAGGTCTTACCCCTGGGTATTCACCACCGGAACAATATGGCTCTGGACGTACCGGGCATTATTCCGATCAATTTGGTCTGGCTGCTACACTCTACAATGTTCTGACCAATGAAAAGCCGGTGGATGCAGTAGAACGGCTGCTCGGTCAGGCGACTCTCAAACCAATCCATGAATTAAACCCGGATGTTCCTCCTCACGTTGAAGAGGTAATTACGAGAGCGCTTTCCATAAAACCGGAGGACCGTTACGGTTCCATCCTTGAGTTTGTTCAAGCTTTAGGACAATCAAGCATCCCTGGTCCGGATGAAACGATGATCGCTCCAGTGCGAACAACGCCAACTCCAAAACCTCAACCAGTCATAAATACGGAAGCAACCCGTGTAGGAGCTTCTTCGCCCATTCCCTCCACACCAATCTCCACACCGGTCTCCGCACCGCCTTCATACCCTATCTCGCAACCTGCACCAAAACAAAAATCAAAAATGATCTGGGTAATTCCGGTTGTTTTTATCGTCGGTGCCATTATTCTTTTTGGTGGTGGTTGGTTTGTGTGGAACACATTCCTGGCTGAAAAAGAGACACCTCCACCTGCAACAGCAAACGTGGTTTTATTTACGGAGACTTCTGTTCCGATCGTTTTTCCAGTCGAAGAATCAACACCAACTTACACGCCGGAGCCGATACCTACTGATACCCAAGAGCCAACCTCTACCGACATTCCAGAACCCACCATAGCACCAACCCAGTCATATCCCAGCATTGGACGGGATGGTATTGTGGCGTATGTCAGTGATGTTGGAGATGGGGAGACATTCCAGCTCTGGACGATGAAAGTGTATCAACAACCAGATGGCACATTAATCGCTGGAGATCCAACTCAAATGACAACCAATCCAGGCAGCAAATCGTATCCAAACTGGTCTCCTGATGGCACGAAAATCGTATTTTCCGCAGAAACGGGTGATACAGAAAATAAGATTGACCTGTATACCATCAATGTGGATGGCAGTGGCTTGTCAAATCTGATTGCAATCCCCGGAAACGAAACAGAAGCTGCCTGGTCGCCGGATGGACAATGGATTGTTTTTACCATTGATAATCGCACTGACGGCATCAAACAATTGATGATTGTCCGCCCAAATGGAACCGAACTCAGGCGTTTGAGTTCGGACAAACAGGAGTTTTCTCCGGAATGGTCTCCCAAAATGGATCGCCTGGTCTACGTGCTTCCATCTTCCAGTTTGCGATATTTATGGATGCGTGATCCACAGAATGATTTTGTGGATTTGGATCGAGACATGTTCTTTATGCGCCTAAAATATATGGGAGATCCAGCCTGGTCTCCAGATGCAGTCTGGATGGCTTACACAAACGTACAGGGACGCACTCAGGATGTTTACTTGACGCGCATTCAATCCTTTGGAATGGAGGTTAAACGGTTGACAAACACGACCTTCGACTCCTACCCAGCATGGTCACCAGATTCTAAATGGATACTCTTCCAATCCAATCGTGATACAAACATGGAAATTTACATTATGGACATTGATGGCCAAAATCAGACAAACTTAACTTTAAGCCCAGATTCTGATGAAATGCACCCCGCCTGGCAATTGAAGTAATTAAAACCAAAATCTACTTAAAACAAATAGCCTTTATTGTCACCTGTTTTTTTTTAGTACTATAATCAACGGTATCGGATTCGTTTACCCCAAAATAGAGGCTAATATGATTGTTCAGAATTTTATGAAAAAGAGGGTTTTTTTCATCCATATTGATGAGACGGTAGCCAGTGCAGCAAAATTAATGCAGGAACACCATATAGGCACACTTCCAGTAGTCGATGATAACAATAAATTAATTGGTATTCTCACGCTTCATTCCTTATTGCGAATTGTGTTGCCAGATTTTATTGAATTCGTAGTAAACTTTTCTTTTATTAATAATCTGGGGGCATTTGAAACCAGGATTCCTTCAGAGGCTGAATTGGATATCCACATTAAGGAGATAATGGAAAAACCAATATTTGTACAGGAGGATTGGAGTTTGGTACATGCTGCTGCCATTCTGCATAATGAAGAAATGAATGATATTCCGGTTGTTGATTCTTCCAGACGTCTGGTTGGTTTGGCATCACATGTAGATCTCGGGACCGCGATCATCCGAAGTTGGAATCTTTAAAACAAAAATCCATAGAAAATACTAAATGATCACATTACCTGTAATAATTTCAATTTTTATTTTTATTGTCGTACTGATAATCATATTTTCAGAAAAGGTTAACCGCACCATTGTAGCTATGGTCGGGGCAACTTTAATGGTCGTTGCAGGAATTTATTTCGGTTTTTATAATCAGGAACAGGCTGTTGAAGTTGTTGATTTTAACACCCTGGGTCTTCTTATCGGTATGATGATATTGGTGGGCTTATTAGAACCGACTGGCTTCTTTCAATTCCTGGCAGTTATGGCTGCAAAAATATCAAAAGGCAAGCCCATCCGTTTATTGATTTTCTTGACTGCTGTAACATCTCTTGTCTCAATGGTTCTGGATAATGTGACAACTGTGGTGCTTATCGCTCCAGTAACTATCCTTATCTGTGAAATCCTTGGATACAATACAAGGCCTTTCTTGATTTCAGAAGCTATTTTATCCAATATTGGTGGTATGGCTACCCTGGTTGGTGATCCTCCCAACATATTAATCGCATCAGCAGCAAATTTTACTTTTGTTGATTTCCTCAGAAATGCGCTTCCAATTGTTTTGGTCACATGGTTGGTGACTATCATAGTCCTCAATTATTTATTCAGGAAAGAATTACAATCATCCAAGATCATTGATAATGGTGCCGTAGTAGCCCAACTTAATCCTAAAGAAGCCATTAAAGAACCAAAAATTGTGTTTATAGTACTGGTAATGATAGCAATTGCATTAATCGGTTTTATTTTTGAAGATCTCATCAAATTAGAACCATCCGTAATCGCTATAGGAGCATCGTCTCTGGCATTATTATGGGTGAATCCTTCCAAAGTCAAAGAGGTGTTCAACCTGGTGGAATGGGATGTTTTGGTTTTTTTTAGCTCATTATTTATTCTGGTAGGTGGATTAGAAAATGCAGGTGTGCTCCATTACCTTGCACAGGCAATCCTTTCCATTGGAAATCTACCCCCGGTAATTCTTGGGGTGAGTTTATTATGGATTGTTGCATTACTTTCTGCAATTGTGGATAATATCCCAATAACCATCGCAATCATCCCCGTCATTTTAGAATTAGAAACCATGGGGATTCCTGTAGCTCCCTTATGGTGGGCGTTGGCATTCGGAGCAGGTTTGGGTGGAAACGGAACAATTATCGGTTCAACAGCAAATGTGATCGTCACTTCACTTTCGGATCGAACACGCTATCCAATTACACCTATGTTGTGGAATAAAAAAGGTTTGCCGGTCATGTTTATAAGTCTGATTGTTGTATCAGGTTTGTATGTGCTATTCTTCTTTCTGTTCGGTTTTTAGCTGCCAGGTATGCTTAGCAAGACTTAAACTGCCCAGGTATGTCGAATCGCCTAATAGAAATCTTAATTCCTCTTCAAAGATTTCGATAGGAGAATTTACCTTTTCAGAGTATCGCAAACAACTTCTTTCTTCTTCCAGCAATATTTTGGTTTGGTCTAATGTTATCTGACCATTATCATTCAAGTCTAAGGGATGCAACACACAGTAAAATGGCTTTAGAAACCAGGGATGCCTGCCTAACTTTTCTGAAGCAACCTGTAAAGCACATTTATGGTCCGATCTCAAAAAAATACAGGTTTTTCGCTTGAACGGTTGTTTTCTGCTAACAAGTCTGGTATGGATAACTCTCCCACTCAATGTAAAAGAATCCATCTCAATTTCACTTAGAAACCAGTCTCCCAGATCGAATTTTGTTGGATCCATGCAAGATTGAACAATTTCAGCAAATTCATTAATTCTATCTTTTTCCTGCAAATCGATCCAAACGCCAAAAGCACAACATTTTCCATGACACTCATGTAGCTTGCATCGTTGTAATGTTTCCGGAATAAACATCCTGGGAGAAATCGTTAAAGGTTCAGGCATTTGATAATTCTAACAAAAAGCTTTCAATTAATGTCATACCATTTTTAATTGAAAGGAGACTGTATATACCAGATTATTTATTTATCGTTATCATTAATGTAGAATTGATTTACGCTCAAATAAAGTTGGCAACAAATTTGCAACAAGATAATGACCTTATGGAAAAAACAAATCATCTCGATGGACATTGTAAAAATATGAAAGACTTGTTGGATTCCGTCCGGCAACAATGTTGGGAGGAATTCGCCCTTAATTTGTCCAATTTCCATGATAAAATTAATTTAGGGAAGTTGGTAGAATTGCCTCGTGAATTTCAAATAAAAATACATCCCTCGGAGGTAATTCAAGAACTTCAAACGTTGTACCACAAAGCACTTGGAAAAATTCATTTTTCTCAACCAGTTACGCTAAATTTATTATTTTAAGATGAGTTATTCGATTATCACTAATCGTAAGGGGACGGCTGAACCATTGAAAACCAATACTATGGCAAAAATTCTTTTTATTGACGACGACACACACACGCTTTCCTTAATGGAACAAATTGCCTTAATTTTAGGGCATTCAGCCATTCTGTGCCCGGCTGCAAAAAACGCGGTGCGTATGGCAATGGAAACCTTACCGGATTTAATCATGCTGGATATCAATATGCAGGAACTCAATGGATTCGATGTTGTAAATCACTTGCGCAATGATGAAATAACCATGAAAACACCAATCATCATACTCTCAGCCAGTGAACCTGATTTTGAAACTGAAAAGGCTATCGCAGTTGGAGCAGATGGATTCCTTCCAAAACCTTTAACAATCAGAGATCTTGAAACTGTCATAGCGAAATTCAATATATAATTCTTTACATGAAATTTGGTCTCGTTCTTCCAAATTACGGCCCACAAGCATCCCGTTTTACCATCATAGATTCCGCTATTGCAGCTGAAAATCACGGTTTTGATTCTGTATGGTTGACTGACCATCTTGCGATGCCGGAAGCTGATGCTGACGTATTTGGCCATATATATGAATCCTTAACAACCTTGTCATATCTGGCTGCCAGCACCAGAACAATAAAACTTGGATTATCAACATTGGTTTTACCGCAACGAAATCCCATCGAGGTAGCGAAATCTCTGGCAACATTAGACAATTTATCCGGGGGTCGAATAATCGTCAGCGTGGGTGTCGGTTGGTCAAAAGGTGAGTATCAGAATCTTGGATATGACTTTCATGCCCGGGGTAAGCGCATGAACGAAGCGATAAAAATAATGAGAACCTGCTGGAGAGGTCAAAGCAACGTGAGTTTTCATGGTGAATTCTATCAATTTGATAACATGGCTTTCTCTCCAACCCCTGTCCAACCAGGTGGACCTCCACTCTGGGTTGCTGGAGATTCTCAAAAAGCTTTAAAACGTGCAATCGGATTGGGGGATGGCTGGCATCCAAATGCAAGCTCACCCATGGCATTAAAAGAATCCTTACATGATGTACAATCAATTATTCATTTACGTCCATTTATGATCGCTGTCCGAGCTGGCATGTACCTTGGAGATCATGATGAGTCCGAACAATCGACGATTATTTCAGGTAATAACGAACAGATCATTCAACAGATCAACGATTATCAAAATGCCGGAATGAATTATGCAGTACTCCATTTCAGAGTAAATTCCCAATCTGAAAGGGAAAGAGCCATAAAACAATTTATGCAGGAAATTGCACCAATCTTTAAAGATTAAATATGGGAATCATTAAAAGAGTCTTTCATCAGCTTTTCCAAAACAGACGGAATTTTTCTATGATCTGGATTGTATTTCTCATATTTGTAAATTCTGGTTGTACTGGACAGCAACCCAATCCTGAAACTAACTTACCTGAAACAATCATAACCATTTTTGACTCACCTACCTCTTCAAATACACTCGCAGCTACTCAAGAAATTATTTCTACAGACCCAATCACTGAACCCATTGTTCCAACAGAAAACATTTCCTCATCATATACACCAGAACCAACCCTTACATTTACACCTGATTTATCTGCAACAACCACTTTGACTCCTACGATCACCCTTACACCTACACGCACAATAATTCCATCACGAACACCATATCCAACCAGAACAATCAGACCCTCACGCACTCCTATACCTACCAATACACCTACTCCGTCATTAGCCTTTTTCCGGATCAATAATATCGGTCCATTTTCTTTTGTGACCTCCCCCATTCGACCTGAAGCGATTGTAAGTCCGGGTGAAGATGGATTGATCATCGTCGAATTAATGGGTGAGGATGGCAGAACGATAACAAAGGAAAATATTAATTATCAAAGTTATTTGGGACGACGATTTGGCATTGCGCCAGAAGTAAGTTTTGAATTAGAAAGAGTATCGGAATACGGCAGATTATCAATTTATACAAAAGATCGTTATAGTCGAATGTTGGCATTAACTTCAGTGGATCTATTATTATTACAGCTGGGAAGTAATAAAATAACCCCGCCAAAAGACTTAACCGAGCCTTATATTATTCGACGACCAGCTCCAGGTGATACCATTCAAGGTGGTGTGATTGTCGTGCAGGGTCTGGCACGCATACTCAGTGCATCTCCCATCATCATCGAGTGTATTGATCCGGATGGAAATATTGTAGGAGATGCAACAGTTGAAGTGGAAGCTCCCAATCAAATCTTAAGCCACATTCCTTTCGAAGCTTATATTCCTTATTCCGTAGATGAAAGCACGAACATCCGCTTCACGGTACGCCAGGAAAGCGCGTCCCGTTTACCTGGTACTTTATATTTGTATAGTTTTGAAATTACGCTTGAACCTTAGGTAATTGATTTACAATCTCAAAAAAATTGTCTTTCAAATCTTGTAGGCTCACAAGCGCATGATTTCGTAGTTTGTCATCCAAATCCAGATGATTGAATTGATCCTCATCCAAAACTTGCTTCCTGCCATCAGGAAAAACCCATAAATCAAGGGCAAGATCTGCATAGGAAATCTGGTGATCTGTGATGACTGCAGGTTTACAGATATCACAATACCAGCCTTTCAAGCTGTTATCATCCCGATCTCGAATTTCAAAAATGTTATACCATCGATCGTTGAAAAAAGCTTCCAGAAATCGGTCATTTCGTTTAATCACAATATCGAGCAAACTCGTATCATCCCGATTAAACAATGCTTCAACCATCACTATATTTTTATCACGCAGCAATTCCTTACCTTCATATCGCCAGGTTTCTATACCGTTCGCATCTTGTTTTATCACTGTAATTTTTTTCATTTTTCAGCCTGCAGGAGATTTATTTGCTTCGGATCTATAGAAATTTTGATGATAGATCCAATGGGAATGGGTTCATCCACCAGAAAGGAAAACTCCAGGTCACTCATTTGTAATTTCACCCGCCATTGATTTCCCAGGAAGACATCATCCAGAACGTGTGCTTGAAATTGATTCAGATTGCTGTCTTTCATGTTTATGGCATCAGGTCGTAACAGTAATATTACCGGATCAGCCAATTTTGCATTTTTGGGCAAGCCAGTTTGAACTGAAAAATCACCAATTTTCGTCGTGACAATCAACGGTTGAGTGGATTGAATAACTCCTTCAAGTAAATTGGATAAACCGATGAATTTAGCTACCCAGGCATTTTTCGGTGTTTGATAGACATCCTCAGGGGATGCATTTTGAATAATCTGGCCATCGTTCAACAAAACCAAACGATCCCCAATCGTAAACGCTTCCTCCTGATCGTGGGTAACATAAATGGCAGGGATATTACTTGCATGCAGGAGTAATCTCAATTCACCCATTAATTGTTCCCGTAAATTCCGATCCAGGGCACCTAAAGGTTCATCCAACATTAATAATCGTGGTTCTGGTGCCAGAGCTCGAGCCAATGCAACCCGCTGTTGCTCCCCCCCTGAGAGATCTGCAACTTGGCGATGGCTGAACTCCTGCATTTTTACTTTGTTGAGCACTGTGATCACTTTTTCTTCAATTAAATCAAAAGGCAAATTCTGCATTTTCAGTCCAAAGGCTACATTTTCAAACACATTTTTGTGTGGAAATAAAGCATAATCCTGAAACATGAAACCAAATTTTCTTTTATGAACTGGTATGTCCTTTAAGTTTTGATTGGTCCAAAATACATCTCCGGATTCGGGAGCTTCGATTCCAGCAATGATCCTTAAAATTGTGCTTTTTCCACTGCCTGATCTGCCCAGGAGACAGATTGTTTCACCTTTTTGAACTTCAAAACTCACACCCCGCAACAATGGCTGATTTTCATATTTTTTATAGAGGTTTTTCACAGATAACATGCTGGTCTCATTTCTAAAACTCTTTGATGTTCGGCAATTTTAATCGTTCGATCAGGATAATTGAAACTGCACAAATGATCATCAGGATGGTGGACATTGCCATGGCTTGCCCATAATTCAGTCCACCAGGTTGTGATAGATAGCGATAGATGGCAATGGGTATCGTTGGTCGTTCTGGTCGAGCCAGAAAAGTTGTCGCGCCAAATTCTCCCAGCGAAATTGTGAAAGCAAACAATGCTGCTGATATGATGGCGCGAAATAAAATCGGAAATTCCACCTGCCAGAATGTCCGCCAGGGTGACGCCCCCAATACCATAGCAGAATATTTCAATTCACGTGGGATGGAAGCAATCACAGGTTGTAAAATCCTGACAACAAAAGGCATTGCCACCAGGGAATGCGCGATGGGGACCAACAAAGGAAATGACCGAACATCAAGCGGTGGGCTGTTGAAGACCAGAATAAATCCCAAACCCAATGTAACCGCCGAGGTTCCTAATGGCAACATCAGGATGGGATCGAGGATTTTTCCCCAACTTGAGCGTGATGAGATTACGCTCGCAGCCAAAAAACCCAGGAATAGAGCGATTCCAACTGTTATTAGTCCAAAATACAATGAATTGAGAATTGCATCAATGGGAGGGACATAAAAGAGCGATTCACGCCGATTCAAGAACAATTCCTGGTAATACACCAGAGAAAACCGGTTATCAGCCAACGCTTCTACGGTTCTATTGGTATCTGTCAATAAAAAAGAACGTAAAACCAACGAGAACAAAGGTGCAGCAAATAAAACAATCAGATAAGACATGGTGCCAATCAAAAATGATCTTTGCTTCCATCCATTTATCGGTTTGGCAACTTCTTCAGGATCTCTGGGAGTTAAAGCAACTGATTTTGTTTTAATTAATCTTGTATATAAGATTGTCAAAACCAGCGTGAAGAGTAATTGAATGGCTGAAAGCAAGCCTGCGGCCGGTAGGTTTAGCATGTGCAAAGCCTGAATATATATTTCTACTTCCAGTGTCGAAAATTTGGGTCCACCTAACAATAAAATCACGGCAAAACTGGTAAAGTTGAATAAAAAGATCAGGAGAATTGCCGAAAGGAGAGCTGGTTTCAATAAGGGGAAGGTTATTTTTTGCCAGACTCGCACCGGAGATGCACCTAATGTTCTGGCAGCAAATCCAATTTTGGGGTCCAATTGACTCCACGCTCCACCCACAACACGAATAAATACCGTTGAATTATAAAAAACATGGGCTAAAAGAATGGCACCTAGTGTATTAATGATTTGTATCGGTGGTTTGTCGAGAGAAAAAATTGTTTGCAGCAATAAATTGAACCAACCTTTTGGTCCTAATAACGCATTAAACCCTGCTGCCACAACCACTGTAGGCATGATAAAAGGAATGGTTGTCAGCAAGCGAATAAATGATTTTCCAACAAAACGGTATTTTGCCAGTAAATAAGCCGGTGGAAAACCCACAACAATCGTTAGTAAAGTAGAAAGGATAGTTTGCCAAATTGTGAAAACCAAAGGTTGTGTGATAACCTTCAAAGACATGGAAGCCAGCACATCCGTTGTTGTTGCCTGCCATGCCATTCTGAAATTTGCCAGCAGAGGCTGAAAATAGAAGATCAACAGAAATGCAAACGGTAGACTCCAGAGCAAAATAGCTGGAATCGTCCGAATGTACTTCAGGGCTTGTTTCAACTACTTACCTCAAAACGACCAGTGTCCAATCCTGTATCCATTTCTCACGATTTTGTGCAATTAAATCCGGATCCAATTTTGCAGGTTGGTCCGGTATCTGGGCAAATTTTTCAAATTCAGGTGGTAATTGGGCATTTTCATTTGCAGGGAAAACAAACATCTGTAATGGTAAATCTTCCTGAAATGGTACATTCAGTAGAAAATCAACAAATTTCTCCGCTAATTCACGCTGTTGGGTTCCTTTCAAGATACCTACAAATTCAATCTGGCGGAAACAGGTATTGGGTGCAATGATAGAAGCCGTTGGAGCATCATCCAAAGGTGTCTCAGAAAAAATTACCTCGGCAGGAGGACTGGATCCATAGGAAACCACCATGGGTTGGTTCCCTTTACCGGCAGATGCACTGAAATTGCTATAATATGCGCTTTCCCAATCATTGACAACCACGACACCATTTGCCTTCAAATCCGTCCAAAAATCCAGGTATCCTTCTTCACCAAATTCAGCGATCGTCGCCAGCATAAATGCAAGACCTGGCGAAGATGTGGCCGGATTTTCCACGACCAATAATCCTTCATATTCAGGTAATAATAAATCACTGAGTGATGATGGAATGGAGAGCTGATTATCCTCAAAATAGGTTTTGTCGTAGTTGATGCAAACATCGCCAAAATCAACCGGCAAGGCATGATTCTCCGGATCTAACCGGAGTGAATTATCAATATTTTCAAGCATTGGACTGTTATAGAGTTCAAAGATTTCCTCTTCCAGCGCTCTGGATAAAAATGTATTATCCACACCAAAAAACACATCTGCCTGTGGCGATTCTTTTGTCAAAATTGCGCGATTTAATGCAGCCCCTGTGTCACCAGATAATACAAAATTGATTTCTACATTGTTTTCTTTCTCAAAGTCAGCAATCAAATTTTCACTGACTGCAAATGAATCATGAGTCATAACACGCAATAATCGTGGTTGGGTATCCGCACCTGTGGGTAGGGAAGATTCTTGTCCACCATTACAAGCACCTAACAGAACCGCCATCAAGCTGGTTACCAAGATTAATAATTTACTACTTTTCATCATACTCCTCATCTATTTCAGGTTGTGAGTTGAATCCATGAACACATAATAATTCGCCAGATCCAAATACGATTTTTGCCTTTTGATCTGTCATTTGATTACTGATGCCTCTGGATTTCCATCGAAGCAGATTCTCACCATTCAGTGGATATAGAAGTCCGGTTGTTTTTACGCCTGAAACAACTTCACTGATGGGAATTAAGCTTAATAAATCGCCAGAAGCACCTTGTATTATTTGTTCGAATTTACAATAGAAAATCTCACTATTTTTCGTCAATATTTTGATATTTACGTTCAGGTATTTTGGATTGGAGAAAAACAGAAAATTCACAAAGAAATGGTCGATTCTTCCACCGGTAGCACCCAGGATGAGAAGCTCTTCAAATCCCAAATTCAAGACATAATCAACAGCCAGTTCTAAATCGGTCTCATCCTTCTGAACGGGAAATTTAACAATGTTTACACTGGTCTGTTGGTAATATTCCAGATCTGTTGAAGCGGTTGAGTCCAGATCACCGATGATGATATGCGGTGTCAATCCAAAATTCTTCAAATGGCGCAAACCACCATCAACAGCAACCAACAAATCCGACTGATTGATTTGCTTCACAATTCTGTCATCTTTTTCAAATTCGCCATTTACAAATAAAGCTGCTTTCATCTCAATCCTTACACTCCGAAGTACAAAAAAACCCACCAGTCGGCGGGTTATAAATCATTCTTGCGCATATTCCTCCGCCGGCATGATCCGGATCAGGTTTGCGGGTCGAGAACTTGTATTGTTCTCCTCTCAGCCCCAATGGACTCCCCGTTGCTCCTTATATTTTCATAGTATATGAGAAATAAGGGCAATGTCAAGGCGATTGACATACCTTGTCATTGTTTTCCAAATTATTGATGAAAATCCATTTTTTCTCCACTCAATTTCAATTTACTAATGGTTCTTAAACCGTAACGAGAGAATAATCCTGTTAACTTTTATCTGTTTTATGGTCTGGAATTGGACAATATCCAGGCATAGGGAACAGGAAGCGATTTCTCGCTATCCAATCATAAATTATTGATCCAAGTCCAAGCTTAATTGATAACCAGAAAAAAGGAATGAAAATCCAAAGTAACGGTAATCGACCTGAAATCAACAAGAGAGCTTCCATTCCTTCTTTACGAATATTCCCATTCTTAACAACTTGAATTCGTTTCATTGCCTTTTCTAAGGGGATATTATATTTTTCCAATAAACCTGGGGTAAATAAATCAAGGACCTTCAATTTATTCATCCAATCCAGTTTCTTCAGTTTTCTGGCACTATAGACACAAAATGGGCAGGTGCCGTCATAAAAAACAATCGTATCCATGATTAATTCATATCCTCAACCTTTTTGTACTCCATCTATCTTACGCGTCGCTGCCATTTTTCTTTGGTTTGTAAATTTCGGGGAGAATCATCCTCTCCTAATTCCAGAAATTCACTCAGAAGCCTTGAAAACTTACTACTCTCATCCAGCATTGGGAAGTGCCCCGACTCTTCAAAGATAATAGTGTGGATATTCGACCGAAGAGATTGAATAATTTCCAAAGATGGGATCCGGACGACAGTATCATTTTGACCAAAGACTAATAAGGAGGTTTTATCAAAGGAATCAATCTTTCCAAGTTGGTTAGTCTTTTCAAGTTCTGCAATTGTTGATTGTATCGCAATTGGATCGTTCTTGGATTCGTCGCTTCTTACAGCCTCTGTTTCGATGCCTTTTCCCAATAATTTATCAACAAGCCCAATATGATCTCCTAATAGTAAACGTGTATTAAGAGAATCATAGGATAAGGGCAAAGCAATAGATAATATTTTCTCTACCAGTTCAGGATTAAGCAGTGCAAATTCATATGCCACAATGGCACCAAGGCTATGACCTACAACCGAAACGCGGGATAGTCCAATTTTTTCAATAAACGCCATCACAAATGCGACCTGGTCTTTAATAGTGTATTGATTGTTCTTTGCACTATCCCCAAAGCCCCATAAATCAAGCGCATAGGTTCTGTTCGTAGATGAGATCGTTTGCATGGTCGGAACCCAATACCGCCAGGAGCCAACCCAACCATGTAAAAATAAAACAGGTTCCCCACGTCCAATCACTTCATAATGGGCTAATTGACCATCAATGAATATCGCACTCATGCAACCCCGTCAAGAATCTCTTTTAACCGTCTGTTAAGGTCATCCGGCGCAAATGGCTTCAATAAATAATCCACGGCTCCTGCTTGCAAACCAGCCTTAATTTCCGAATCCTGCCCTTTGGCGGAAAGAAATACGATCGGTATATGTTTGGTTTTCGGATCGTTTTTTATGATTTCACAGGCTTCATATCCAGACATGACAGGCATACGCACGTCCAATACAATTAGCTCTGGCATGATTTTCTTTGCCATGTGGCATGCTTCTTCTCCATTAGAAACACAAACAACTTCATGCCCAACATATTTTAGGGTAAATTCGATCAGATCTCGAATATCCTGTTCATCTTCAGCAACCAGTATTTTTGACATTAAGCATTAACCTTTTCTAGTTTAATGGGGATCATAATTGTGAATGTTGATCCTTCTCCTGGAATGCCAGATGATTCCATTTTTATGTTTCCTCCATGCATTTCAATGATCGTACGCGCAATTGACAAACCTAAGCCTGTTCCTGCAGAATTCAGATTAATTGCATTTTTACCCCGGAAGAATCTTTCAAAAATATGGTCCTGTTCATCCCTGGCTATCCCTACTCCAAGATCTGCAACCGCAATTTTGACAAATCCCCCCAGGGATTCTACTGAAATTGTTATTACACTTTGGTCATACGAATATATTCTGGCGTTATTGAGAATATTTAATAGCACCTGTTCAATTCTTTCCGGGTCAGCAATGATAGGTGGAACTATTCCGATTGGATTGATTCGATAAGAGATTTGTTTTGAATCTATCATTGTGGAATTTTTGTGAATTTCGACAATATCTTTTATTTTTGATAGCAGATCGAATGATTCTGGTCTAAGAATGATATTTCCGGATTCTATCCTGGAAACATCCAGAATATCATCCACCAGTGATTTTAATCGGTTTGTGTTTGATTGAATAATCTCTAAAAAGTGCTTCTGTTGTTCATTGATCATCCCTGATGCGCCCATCAGTAAAACTTCTACATACCCTTTGATGGATGTCATTGGCGTACGTAACTCATGGCTTATATTGGAAATAAAATCAGTCTTCAGCTGGTCAATCTGTACTTCGACAGAGATATCTCTAAAAACAGAGACTGTGCCCAAAAAGTCATTACGCCAAATAACAGGTGATAGATGCACCGAAATAACTTGATTTTTATTTAAGTTAATTTTTTCAGAAATTACTACATCCGACTTGTTTTTTGATGGCTGATTTGTCCAATCAAAAATCGTTGAAATCCAATGATTAATTTTGTCTCCATAATAAGTCTTCAATCCCTGTAATGACAGATCGATCACATTTTCTTTTATCCTCAAAATGTTTTTGGCAGATTTGTTTAAGAGCATAATCTCCGCTTGGACACCGGTAACCAGGACACCATCGGCAACTGCTTCCAGAATTGCCTGTGATCGACTGGCTTCAACTTCCTGATCTCGCAACATTGATCCAAGATTTTCGGATTGATCACGCACTAATTTAAAGATCTCAGCATTGTTCAAAGCCATACTAATCTGACCCGCGATTGCTTCACCCAATTCCCGATCCCGATTCGTAAAGAAATCAGATGATTCATGGAAAATCGATAATATGCCCAAAACCGACTCCCCAAATTTTAATGGGATATACATCCAGCTTGAAAAAGGTATCGTCAGATTTTCTTTGGAAGAAACTTCAACCAGAATTGAATTTTTCTCTGCAAATACTTGATTGAAAAATGGTTCTACGGAATCAAGTGTAATCACAGTTTCATCATTGGTTGGTCGATGAATTGCCTGGAATGTTTTCTTTCCTTCCAGAACATACACCAGACTACCCGACACATTCATCAAATTATTTATCATCTTCAATGTGCTATCCAGAATCTGATCGATATCCATGCTACCTGAGAGTTCGTTTGATATTTTTAGAAGCATCTCCGTATTTCGATGCTCTAACACTAGTTCTTTGGTGCGTTCATCCACTCTTTCTTCCAGGTTCTCTTTCAATTCAAGAGTCTCTGACAGTAAATACGCATTATTAATCGCCATAGAGGCTTGATTGGCTAATGTCATTGCCAATTCAGTTTCATCATGTAAAAAGCGTCTTGATGTTGGAGATTCCAATGCAATCCAGCCAAACACTTTGTCTGAACGGTGCAAGGGAATTAATAACAATGATTTTGTTCCTCGCCGAGAAAAATAAAGTTGGAGTGAATCATCAATCTCTTTTTCTTCAGTAATATCCTGAATGTGGGATACGCCGCGTGACTGAATTAATTTCTCGAAAAGTGGTAGTTGATTAATGGTTAAATTAGGAAAATTCTCGAACGCTGGTTTTTGAAATGACAATTTAAAATCACCATTTGCACTGATTAAAAAGACAGTGATCATTTCACAATTAATAACATTCGACACATAGTCGGTTGTCAACTGTAGGATGTGGGATATATCCAACGAGCGATTTACCTCAGATGAAAACTGGTTCAACCAGGTCAATTTTTGAGTTCGCTCATCAAGTTCTGAGCCTCTTCTGAGCGAATCCTGATACAAACTGGCATTATCCAAAGCAATCGCTGCCTGAGAAGCAAAGGCTTCAGCCAATTGGACCAGTTCGTCATTGTAATAACCCTTTTCTTTTTTCTCTAAGGCGATCACTCCGATCACTTCCATTTTCGAAATCAGTGGAATACCCAGCCAGGATAAATTTTCAACTTCCATCAATGACGGAAAACGCAGATCTTCTCTTATATCCGCAATGACAACGGGTTTTTTGGTGTTAAACATCTCCTGAAAAAGCAGGGAATCATCGATTTGCACTTTTAAGCCCGTTCTGTCCTCTCGATCAGTAAATCCGTCTGCTGCGATTACTCTTAAATGGTCCGTCTCTTTTTCCCACAATGTTGCAGTTTCATAATCAATCAACTGTCTCAATTGATTCAATAATGAATCCTGTAACTCCTGTCTATTTAAACTGGCTGAAATGGATTTAGAAAGATCTGAAAGAATCTTTAATCGATCTGATTGCTTTTCCGTGGTAATGAAAAGATCAGCATTCGCTAATGCTAAATTGGCCTGTTGTAATAAAGAAAGAGTGATCGATACATCTTCATCAGAAAATGTTTTCTCTTGATTGAAAATCTCCAACAACAGAACACCAATACATTGATTGGATGAGAACAATGGTGTTTGAAGGCAGGTGTTCGGAATTTGATTTTGAGTTGCACGTAAATATTGAACCGCCTCTGATTCAGTCATCCTGTAGCTCACAGGAAAATCCATATCATTCAACACAATTGTTTTTTGGTGTTCCCAAATTTCAACCGGAAGACTGGGGCGAATGAATTGAATTTCGTACAAGCTGTCAGAATAGTTGTAAAAATGTTCTGGTTTGATAGATTGATCTTGTTCATTCCACAAACCAATCCATCCTGCATCTGCAGCCGGAACAAATTCCATCAATACTGCCAATAATTCTTTCAATATTAGTTCTGGTCGAAGGCTGGTTATCTTTTGGCTAAACTGATTGATTTTTTTTAATTCATCAATCAATTTATCCTGTTCCATTTTTTCATTGATCGCTTCGAGTGTTCGTATGGATAAATTTGCCTGGTCTACTACATACGCCAATTGGTTCGCTGCTGAAAGGATCAATTGAATATCACCCTGATCAAAAAAGCTGAGCGTATGACTTCCAAACCAAATTTCCCCAATGCCCTGGTTTTTCACAATCAACGGAACGACAATGGCTGATTGTAGATCACATCGATCCACAATATTTTGATAAAAGTTTGGAATGGGTTTTGTTTCGTCAAACTTCCCAATTAATAAAGGCTCTTTCAAATAGGTAACAGTCCCAAGAAAATCTGAAGAGGAGAGAGATAATTCTCCTTCACTACGATCAAGTTGCCAATGACCATAGTTCGAATCCGGTTTCCAGTCCATTTGCATACTGGCATGATCAACCAGAAATAATCCACCCACATCAGCATGCAACAACAGTGATAATTCATTGATAGAAAATGCTAACACTTCACTCAAAGTGGCATTTGAACTGGCTAAGGATGAAATTCTTCGAAGTGTTTCTGCTCGTTGTGTTCGTTGTCTCGATTGTATAAGCAGGTAAAGATTTTCTATGAGGGGGGCCGTTTGATTTGCAACAATCATTAATAAATGCATTTCATCCTGTGAAAAAGATGTTGCGCCATTATGGTGATTGGCTGCCAGGATATAACCCATAGGCTCACTGCCTGGAGACAAAGGGATCAACACAGCTTCCCGAATGGATGCCGCACTGGCAAGATGAGATAAACCAAGGTCAGACCATTTCTGGTTGTCCATCGCATTCTCTACGATCAAAATATCTTGGGAAAACAGGATATTTCCCGCTGGGCTATCTGAATCGATATTGATTCGGATAATATCGACGATTGGATCTGGTAAACCTTTGAATGGTTTCTTGGCTTCCAGAATATTCGTTTGTTCCTCATACAGGATAAAACCAAAGATATCAATGGGTAACAGGTTTTCAAAACTAAATATTATATTTTTGAATAATTCCTGTGGTTCCTGAATTTTACTGAAGGAGTAGGATAATTTCGCTAAACCGCTCAACTCCAGTGATTTCCGCTTTACTTCATGGTTCATCCAGGCGTTATATAGTCCAATTGAAATCTGATTGATAAAACCAGGGTCCAATTCCTGTACTTTTTTTGAGATTCCTAACGATTCGGTATTTCCCAAGGCCATCACCCCAATGACAACATTGTTGATCCACAAAGGGATTCCTAAAAGTTCTTGAAAATCAAATTCCAATACTTCCTCAGACAGTGTATATTGGCTGGTTTTCAGGTCTTCAAGATAAATTATTTCCTTTTTCTCAACAACCTGCCCGGTAAAACATTCATTCGCGAAATACCGTTTAGCGGATACCTGAGAATCAATATTTCGAAATTTGTGGAATGGATAGGAAATTATCTCTTCTTTTTCATCATCCCAAATCGCGATCTCTACATAATCAGCTGAAAGTCTTTTTTGTATTTCTTCAAATAAGATAAGAATAATTTGATCCAGTTCTTCATTATTTGAAATTTTTTCCAAAATGTTCAGTGAAAATTCAGGATTTTCATCGTCTCTGAAGCGATAAGTATTTTGATTTTGGTCTTTGATGAACGAAACCAACATTCCGTCAGATGTCTGGTAACTATAGATGGCATACATTTCACCATTTAACTCAAAATTGTAATTGCCGGGTTGGGTAAATATTTTATAAAAATCTTTGTTATTCGCTTTTTGGGCTAGCAAGTTTATATCAAATTTCTGCCCTTGTTTTTGATCCAGTAAACCGGTCATCCCTGAACTTTGATACTTTATCCTACCCCCTTTTTCAACCAATAAAACTGGGTGTAAGTAATCAATCTCTTCGTCCAATTTAGCGGTATTGGCATCTTTGTCTTGCTGCTTAAATCTAATCAATGGCATAATTGAAAACCATAGGATGCCAATAATCGCCAGTGTAATAAGGCTGCTGAAAAGATAAATAATCACCCTATATATCCAAATTTATTTCTGATCATCATTTCTTCGTTCTTCAGCAGCTAATTCTGTGATTTCGCGGATATCTGCAAATTGATGGGTATTGGGTGATACCATGCCAATGGATAACGTCATTAATGGAGCTTTACTCGGAACACCTTTTTCATCATGGACTGTCAGGTAGCCTTGATCTCGATCTATAAAGTTGTAATGAGTTTTGATGGTTTCAGCAAATTTTTCTTTGAGAAAGGTAAATAACTTTTGTGATGGGCTGAAATCTGAAATCAATACAAAATTATCACCGCCTGCGTGGCCGATAAAATCATAATCCTGGGTGCCAACTTCATCCAAAACGTCTCCTAAAAACATGCCCGTGAACCGCAAAACATCATTGGCTGCAATAAATCCATAAACCTCTTTGAATGGCTCCAAATGGTTGATGCGAATATCGAATAATGACCAATTTTTCTCGCGAATGATTTTTCGCAATTGATCTTCAATTAATCTTCCGGAAGGTAACCCCGATTGGGCATCTGTCAGGCTTTCTCTTTCTGCTCTGGCAATTGCATTTTGAACTCGTAAGCGCAATTCTTCAATATCAAACGGCTTCGTAATGTAATCATCTGCCCCCAATTCCAATCCCTGTAATTTATCGCTGCGCTCATCCTTTTGTGTTAAGAAAATAATTGGAATGTGACTCGTGCGCGTGTTAATTCTCAAACGGCGACACACTTCATAACCATCGATATCAGGCAGCATGATATCCAAGATAATTAAATGGGGCATTAATTGTCTGGTTTTATCAAGGGCTACTTCTCCACGAGGAGCGATATCTACATCATACCCAAGCCCTGAAAAATAAATACTCAACATATTCGAAATATCATGATCATCTTCAACAACCAATAGGCGACCTTTACTCATCTATACCTCCAAATCTGTGATTTATAATAATCGAACAATTGCATATCATCCGGCATCAACGCTTACAAATATAATTGCATAATTCAGATGACATACTAATTATACTTAATCCAATTAACGAATGGGATCAAAGAGCCATTGATTTATTTAGGTGATTGGACAGACCTTTATCGATTATTGATTTTCTCTAGGATAGAATTGACGGTGAAGGTCAGATTGTTTTAATTTGTGGTGATCACTTTCTTCATAAGTAATATCGTGATCGATCACCCGCCTATCATTCGAACTGATCAATACCACATCCGACTCTATCATTCTGGCTGGATAAATGACAAGTCCAGATCCAATCCGACAATTGTGTCCTACACAACCCCCTAAAACCGGTCGATTTGAATTTTCCAACTCGCCATTTACACCTCTCGCCCGTAATTCGACCGGCAATAAATTGAAATCTGTAAATGTGGTGCCAGCACCAACAAATGAATTACGTCCGACAACACTCATCTGAAGACAGGTATTTTGAGCAACCATGCTATTATCCATTAAAGTGGTCATAAAGAGGGATGCACGAAAAGGAAGAAAAGTCCCATCACCAATCACAGACAGCATTAAATTGCACCCCTGAGAAATATTGACATTATTGCCAATAATACAATTTTCAATGACTACCCCGGCACCAATCGTAACATTATCGCCTATGGTTGTCGGTCCATGAATAACTGCACTGGGGTCGATGGAACAATTTTTTCCAACAGTGACCAATTTCGAACAGGTCAACAATTGCTTGCCTTCATACATGGATGTGAATAACACGCTTAACATAAATTTAGGATCATTCTTTAAGCGCATTTCAAATCGGGCACCTCTGGCAAATAATCCAAATATCGAATCGGCAATGAAAACATGCACCCAGGAATCGATGGCAATCATGCTCTGTAATGGAACCTGGTAAACCAGATCACCCTGATTAAAAGCCATGTAAGTTGGTACATGATAGTAACCAATCTCCTGTGACTGCAGATCCATAATTAAGGGTTCAACCTCATCCACCGGACCATTCGGGTAATACCAAAGATCAGAAAAATAGAGGTCATCCTTTTTCTCATAGGAGCTTGATAATGGCAGGCAATGCTCTCTAAAAGCAGCATCTTCGATTGTAAATGCCGCTCGTACAGCACAATTTTTTTCTTTTGCGAGCTCGATAAACGATTTGACAAAAGTCTCATCGAAAAAGAGATTATCACGAAAGACGACACAGGATTTATTTTCTATTGGAATTTTCTCTCCAGGGTAAATATCCATTTCCTGATTTGTATATGCTGCCAGGGCATCTCTTTGAATTAACCATAAAGGTTTATTCAGGATTCTCAGATCTCTGGCTGGTTCATTAAACGGTAATACCTGCCTGTTAGAGCGCAGAACAATTCGATAATCTAGCATTAATTACCTAGAGGTTTTTTATTTATGGCTATCTGGAATAATATGTCTGAACCGGGATCGCTCGTTTCCTCTTCCATGAGATAGTAACGGCCCCCACTTGTCCAGGTGAAAAATTCGCGCAATAAACCAAAAGTATAGGGTGAGTATAAGCGATTCCAATAGGGAACAGATTCATTAGCGAATACCTGCCAATACCATCTATTTTCATTCTGATTGATTTCAATGCAGGCGCCACAGTTCTGGTGGGCAAATTCAGTAAGCTGATTCAATCCGAACACGATTCTTTGTTGAGAATTCAATAATCGATAGGAATTCTCGGTTAATGAATATTGTTTACCATTTTTCCTCAGAAAATACCGAAAACTTGCTTCACCAATTCTATGAGCAATACCACAAGATCCTCTTTCTCCAAATAAAATAGGAGCTTTATCCAATAAATTAAATAACTCTTCTTGAGTGTGTGAGTCGAAATTTATGTAATTTTCAAAAACAGAAGCGGATCTTTCCAATAAGTTTTTTTCTGGTATTCCAATCGTTTCTCTTACCCCCTCCAGTAATATGTCAGTCATCGTACCAGAGCAATTTAGAGTTGATTGATAGGTCATTTCTTAATCAGTCTCCTGATTTATGAATTCATGGATTAGTTTTAAAAATAACTTCGGTTCTTCAAGCATTATAAAGTGACCGGATTTTGAAAAAATTTCAATCTGTGCGTGTGGAATCCCTTGGTGCAATGGTTTATATTGAGCGGGTGATACTATATTATCACGTTTTCCATACATTCCCAATACCGGAATTTTGATTTTATCGAGTTCCATCCTCAAATCTACCCGATTAAGTGAACGAATGCTGTTGAGAAAAGACTCCAGATTTGTTCTTGAAAGATCATGATCAATAATTTCTGGAAATTGGGGGTCATTACAAATTATGGGAGAAATTTTTTTTAATGTTTTACGAAATAGACCAAAGTATCGAAATAAGAATTCTGCAACAATTCTTTTGCCAGCCAACCTTAAGGGGAAACTCAGGGATTTTCCTTCAATTGGTGAACCGATCACAGCCACTTTTTGAATGCGGTCTGGATCATTGATTGCCGCCATCAAACTTACTGTCCCACCCATACTGTGTCCTACGAGAGGAGCTTTTTGAATACCTAATTGATCCATAAATTGTCTGATCAGATCTACAAAATCCTGCACATTGTAAGACGATAGTTTATCGTCGGAATCACCAAATCCCCAAAAATCAAGTGCATAAGCTCGATTTGTTTTTCCGATCTCTGATATGGTTTCCTGCCAGAGTCCCCAGGAACCCAGCCACCCATGCAAAAAAATTACAGGTCTCCCTTTACCAAAAACCTCGTAATGTAATATTCCTTTATCAGTTGTGATGGACGACATCAGCGCAGACTATTTTGCCTCCATCTCGGCTAAAATGGTATAAAGTAATTCGAGAAGAACCTTCTTAACCGAGTTTTTATCATGTGCCACACAGGGTAAAAGTTTAATTTTTGGATCCAACCTTAATGCAAAACGCATGTCTTCAAGATCCCATGCATCATCCAAATCTTGTTTGTTGGCAGTTACCACATAGGGAGTTGGTGCATATGCGCGAAACGTTTCCAGAATGTAGCGTGCCTCTCGAAATGTCTCCGGACGGGCACTATCCACCATTACGATAAAGCCCAGCATGCCTTCTGAAAGAATTTCCCACATGAAATCAAATCTTCTTTGACCTGGTGTTCCAAACATATAAAGCACTAATTCTTTATCAATTGTGATCCGCCCAAAATCCATGGCAACTGTAGTAGCATTCTTGATTTTCTCCGATTCAAGGGATATTTTTCGTTCCGTGGAAACGACATCAATTTCACTGATAGACTGGATAAATTCTGTTTTTCCTGAACTGAATGGGCCTGTTACTACAATTTTTACCGTCTGCATAAATTACCTGTTTTCAAATTGAACGAATTCTATCGATAATTCGATTAATCAATGATTTCTGTTCTGTTTTGTTCGTTTTTGGGAATGCTCTCGGGGGTAATGCAACGGTCCGTTCTCCAGGTCGGATTACTTCAACTAAACCAGCCTGCAGTAAAGAATACACTATTCGTCTGATCTCCAAATCATTCAATTTTGTTGCTTTCGCAATCTGACGCATAGTATTTTTGGGATTTACGTAATAAACCACCCGCCATTCTTCCACGCTAAGATTTACATTTCTGATATTGATTCCAGGTCGATCACTAAATTTTAAAGACATATCCAGGGAAGGAATTTCCTGTTGTAATTGTTCCCACTCTCTTAACTGTCTTGATCCTTCTATGATCAGGTTTTCAAGATCCATACGGATCGGAATTTTATCAGAAGGCTGCAATGTATTTACTTCGAAATTGAAAACACCTTCTACCCAGGTGAATAACTGGCGAACGATACCTACGAAGTACTGTTGTAAACTTTCAATAATGTCATACTGACTTAGATACCCGGCATTAATTAATAAGATGCCAAGCTCTTTATCATTCATATTGGCTGCCCGTTCAGAGAGGATGGAATACTGGCGAGAGCTAATTTTTTTGCTTCTTCTTAATATTCCTGCCAAGGAATTGTCCTGATGATCCAACTGGGCATAGATCAACTTTCCTTCACGAAAAGTAATCTTGGCTACATCTGCAGGACCCTCGACAACCAGGGTACCCGTTTTGCAGGCAAGATTAACAAGATTCAATAATTGGGTGATCGTAAAGTCGCGCAGGTTACCTTTTAAGGCCATTTGAATTCCATATCTTAACCATGACTTGAGAAATTATACAAGTAAGCAGCATGTAAGTCAATTAAATCTTATTTACGAATTCGAAAGGTAGTTATTCACCCATGCATCAGTCAGGAAATCTCCTGTATAATTTTTTCAGTTGTGATATTCAGTACGACCGAATAAAGGATGAGATTATTTCAATGCTAAATATTGTCAGTTCATTAAATGGTCAAGATTTGGGATTCTTAAAGATCGTTGCCAATGCATGGGGTATAGAAATCAAAGCTCCTGATGCTTATACCGCCAGGACTCAATTAGCAATGGAAATGAATAATCCAGAGATCATTAAAGAAATTTATGAAGTTTTTCCAGAAAATGTTCGTCAAGCCTTTGATACCCTGTTAGATAACGATGGAAAAATTCCCTGGGCAAAATTTGCTCGTGATTTTGGAGAAATCCAGGTTATGGGGTCAGCTAGGAGAGATCGTGAAAGACCAGACCTAAATCCAAAAACACCAACTGAATATCTTTGGTATAGAGCCTTCATAGGGCGGGCATTTTTAAGCACAGAAACAGAACCTCAGGAATTTGCTTATATCCCGGAAGAAATATTTTCTTGCCTGGAGCCTGCCTATATACAGAAAAAACAAATACCTGGTCGTTCTGCCACAACCAAAGAAACTCAAATCATTTTTACTGCTTCCGATAGAATTCTGGATGATATTTGCACCCTATTAGCTGCGATCCGAAATGGGTTTTCGATTGACATTCTTCATGAATATTGTGATATTCCTACCGATTTTTTAAATAAACTTATTTTTGACATAAAATTAATTTCAGACAAGGGGATATTGGATCCTGATCAAGTACGAAATTTCTTAGAAACTTCTCGTGAAAAATCATTAATGATGCTTACCAATCATTGGATTGAAAGTAAGCAATTAAACGAAATGGAATTAATGCCGGATTTTATCATTGAAGGCGTGCTTGATCGCAATCACCACAATGTCCGCCAATTCCTTCTGGATCAAATCTCCCTGGTACCATCCGGACAATGGTGGAATCTCGAAAGTTTCGTGTCCTATGTTTTTCAGATCAATCCTGATTTTCAACGCCCAGCCGGAAATTATGACACGTGGTATATCAAGAAGGCTGAAACAGGTGAATATTTGCGTGGCTTTGAGCATTGGGATGTCATTGACGGTGCTTATATTCGTTTCATGCTCACGGGGCCATTATTCTGGTTGGGATTGGTTGACCTGGCTTGCAGCGAAAGTGATAACAAAATCCAGGCTTTTAAATGTTCGCAATGGTATGCAAATTTGTTATCCAACCATCCACCTGATGCCATTAAACCAGAAGATGTCAAACTCCTGATTGATTCATACGGAAAAATTGTCATCCCGTTGAGGTTTTCAAGATCAATAAGATATCAGATATCCAGGTTTTGCGACTGGAACGGGAAGTCCAAAGATGGTTATGCTTTTCAAATATCACCTGTTTCGTTGCAACGCGCAAAGGATCAGGGATTAAAAATCAGTCACTTTCTGAAAATTGTCCAATCTGTTCTTCCTCATCCATTTCCGCCCAAATTAAAGTCTGCTTTGGAGAATTGGGAGCATCACGGAACGCAGGCTCACTTCACCCAGGCAATCCTTTTACATCTTGCAGACCCAGAAGCAATCAATCAATTACAAAACACTTCTGCAAAGAAATTCATCCAAGCAATTCTTAATCCAAATACAGTTGCTGTGCTTCCAAACGGAGTCGAGCAGGTTCGAAAAACATTAATCGAAATGGGGTATTTAAGTGAATAAAAGAATAGCAGTGGAAATATCAACAATATTCCATATAAAACATGTTTTTTGTAACCATGGGCTACAACATGCTTCGGATATAATCTAATTATCAAATTTGATTTCACCTGAAAAGAGGTTTACATGTCAAATCGATTAGTCTGGGCAGAAGAAGAGATTCTATCCTTAAAGGATAATGGATTATACAATCAGATACGCACCATCAGTTCTCCTCAGGGCGCATGGTTGATTGTGGATGGAAAGAAAGTCTTAAATTTCTGTTCGAATAACTACTTAGGGCTGGCGAATCATCCAAAAATGGTAGCAGCTGTCAAGAAAGTTGTAGATGAATATGGAGTTGGACCTGGAGCTGTTCGGTCCATCGCTGGAACCATGGATGTGCATCTGGAATTAGAAAGTCGTTTGGCTCAATTCAAGGGTGTGGAAGCCTGCATATCCTTCCAATCAGGTTTTACGGCCAATCTGGCGACCATCCCCTGCCTCGTTGGTAAAGAAGATGGCATCCTCTCGGATGAACTGAACCATGCTTCCATTATCGACGGCTGCCGATTATCCGGTGCGACCATCATCCGCTTCAATCATGCTAGTGCTGAAGATTTAGAAACAAAAATCTTAGAAAACAAAGAAAAATATCGCAGATTATTAGCCATTACGGATGGTGTATTCAGTATGGACGGTGATTTGGCACCATTAGACAAGATTTATGAAGTCACCAGCAAGTACGATGTTATGTTAATGGTTGATGATGCTCATGGAGAAGGTGTTGTTGGCAAAGGCGGACGTGGCATCGTGGATCACTTTGGCTTACATGGAAAAGTGGATATTGAGGTCGGTACGATGTCGAAAGCCTTCGGGGTGATGGGAGGAATGGTTGCAGGCAATGCAAAATTAATCGAATGGATTCGACAACGTGGCCGACCCTTCATCTTTTCATCTGCATTAACACCAGCTGATGTGGCCGCCTGTCTAACCGCAGTTGACCTTCTAGAGGAATCCACTGAATTGGTTGATCGTTTATGGGAAAATGGAAATTATTTCAAAGCAGAAATGAAGAAATTGGGGTTTGATACTGGATTATCTCAAACACCGATTACCCCCGTCATGTTAGGGGATGCCAAATTAGCAAAAGACTTCAGTAAAGAATTATTCAACGAAGGCGTATTTGCGATGGCTTTAGGTTTTCCAACCGTTCCTGTAGGAAAAGCCAGAATCCGTGTTATGATTTCTGCAACCCATACAAAAGAAGATCTCGACCTTTGTCTGCAGGCATTCGAACGTGTTGGGAAAAAATTAAGAGTTATCTGAAGAAGCAAATTTACAAATACCCATGCAATGAAAAACACGCCTGATGGCGTGTTTTTTCTTTATGTCGATTCTGACTTATTCCTCTTCGCTGAATGGATCATATGCAGGGTTGGTGCCTGCCCACACACAGGAAGGTTGAGTCAGGAGATTACATTGTAAACCATGTGAACATCTGTGCCCTACCACGTGAGGTGGCTGATCGGGTAAATATTCAGGCGGCAAAACTACGTGAACCTCCAATTGAACTTCACCACCAGCATGTTTACAATATTGGGTTTTCGCTGGATACCATCTTTTTTCTGCCATTTACACCTCCTTCGAGAAAGAACTCGAATTCTACTTTTTAATTATATCATTTTCGATTCTTTTAATTTTTGACCAATTTATAAATTGTTCCGTTGTGAGAAATCAAATATAACTCTCCAAACACATCTTCTCCAAAAGAGCTGATGTTTACGCCTGTACTGAACAATTCTGATGAAGTCCAATTTCCTCCATTATCAGGCAACAAACCCCAGACTTTTCCATTACAAAAATCACCGAACACATAAACACCATACCACTCTGGTAATTCAGTTCCTCTGTAAACATATCCACCTGTGACCGAACAACCCATACTATGGTCATATTCATAAATTGGGTCGATCAAATCTACTTGCTGGGGTGAATCACCTTTGAAAGGATGTGTCCCTTCCCGAAAGTACCACCCATAATTGAGACCTGGTTCAGGGTTGGCAGGTGTAAAGTTTATCTCTTCCCAATTTCCCTGCCCGACATCAGCAATCCATAAATCGCCTGTCAGGCGATCAAAGGAATATCGCCAGGGATTTCTCAATCCCATTGCCCAAATCTCGGCTCTGCCACCACCACCCTGGTAAGGATTATCAGAGGGAATTGCATAATTTTCCTGATCCTGCACAGCTATTCGAAGCATTTTCCCCAATAAAGTGTCGGGATTCTGTGCTCTCATCTCCGGATCACCACCAGAACCGCCATCTCCCAACCCGATATAAAGGAGACCATCCGGACCAAATATGAGATTTCCACCATTGTGGTTTGAATAAGGTTGTTCGTAGGTTAATATGATCTGCTCACTGCCTGGATCTGCTACTTTCCGATCATCATAAGCATAATACCTGGCAATCACAGTATCACCGCTGCTATCTGAATAATTCAAGTAGAAAATTCCATTGTCTGCATAATTAGGATCTATTGCAATACCTAATAAACCTTGTTCCGACCCTCTTGTGGTAGTTTTATTCTTTATATCCAAAAAAGGTTCTGTTAGTAATACACCATTTTCCAAGACGCGAATAATGCCATCCTGTTCAAGAATATAAATCAACAAATTTCCATCAAAATAAGAGGTCATTCCCAGGGGTTTGATCAGACCTGATGTAATTTCCTGCCATTGATACTGGGAAGGATCGGGAAATGTCTCAACAGTATTAAGAGTATCTTCTTCTATTTTTTCCACTTTCTGAGTTGGATCATTTTCATTAGCTTCGGTATTCGTCCCGGTTGGTACGGGAGTGGTTTCAATTGGATTTGTGGCAGTTGGAATTTCCAAAACCGATGGTGTAAAAGTCACTTCACTCCCAGAACATGCAGTCAACACAACAACAATCAGAATGCTAAAAATCATTCTCCCTTTTAATTTCATAAATTATCTACCTCTTGGTCCAATTATAGCAACCTGTATTTAAAAACTCGAGAGGGTATATATTGTTCAGGAAATTTTTGAACTTTTTTTCATCATTTTGCTGCGTTTATATTGGAAATACGGAGCTGCCAGTTTTCGGATGTAATATTTCAATACAATCGGATGCAACCACTTACCCCCATCTCGATAATGGATTTTCAGCATATCCGGCCAGCAACGATCGTCTTCGGAAATTGTTTTTGTGTCACCATGGAGGCGAAAATTTGCCCATAATTTTGGCACATAGACTATTTTGCTGATTTTTGCCAACCGTAACCACAGATCATAATCCATGGCAAAATAGATAGATGCATCCAATGGAGCAACGTTTTCCCACAAGTCCGACCGCCAAAAAGCTGCTTGTTGTGGGATATGCACAAATCCAGTTCTCAACTTTTGATAATTCGTTTGTTGCGCATTAAACTTGCCTATGACTCGATCTTCTGCATCCATAAAATTACAATCACCATAAACCATCCCCACTTCAGGATGTTTGGAAAAATAATCTACAACCTGAGATATAGCATGCCTTTCATAGGTATCGTCTGAATTAAGCCAGGCATAAATTTGACCGTGAGCCTTCTGAAAGCCTTGATTGATCGCATCAGTCTGTCCCAGATCTTTTTCTGACTGCCAGTAAGCAATTCTGGAAGAATATTTCTGAATGATATCAACACTATTATCCGTAGAATTACCATCCATAACGATATATTCAATATTTGAATAATCCTGGTTAAGAACGGATAGTATAGTTCGTTCAAGAAATTTTGCTTGATTAAAAGATGGGGTAACAATGGAAACAAGTGGCATTATTTGATCAATTTTCAATTTTTTCACTTAAGTCGAAAATAATATAATCGCTGGTTTCTTCTCGAATCTTATAATTCTCGAAAAGTATCTTTTTAATCTCGGGTTGATTATCCAATTCTGACAACTGGGTAACCAGGAAATAGTCTTTTCCCTGGGTTTTTTCCTCAAAAAGGGATAGCATATCAAATTCCTGACCAGCTAATTCGCGAACAGAAAAATCAAACGTAGACATCCAGTTTTCGATACCCGTCCAACCCCAATAATTCAATCGATAACCATAATCCTGGGTGATCCCAATGATTCGATCATCAGGTTCAAATACACTCTCCATCGTCTGCCAAAAAGATATTTCACTTGTGTAATCAACTCTCTTTAGGGTCACTCTGACATCCCAGGCATTAATTGATGCATAAAAAATTAAAACACCTACTACGATACTGGTAGATAGCCAACGTGTGTTTTTCAATTCTGAAATAACCTGACTGAAAACCGATGAAGCCCCAATAATGACAATTGGAACCAATGGTAATTGATAGTAATCATGTGTCGAAATGTGATAAGAGAGTGTCAAACCATAAATAAAATAACCAATAAAGAGAGCTGAAAGGAAAACACGATAAATTGATCTTTTGAAAATTAATATTCCAACAATTGATGCAAGGAAAATTTCAAAACCAACTGCCTTAGTAATCATTTCATTCCAGCGTAACCAGAACACCGGATCGGTCCACAATTGAGGGAAAAATCGCAAGCTAAATTGTGATTGTAGAGATCCACTAATTACCAATCCATACAACATATAAAGAGCGTATGGTAAGGCTGTTAAAATACCCATTACCCAAATAGATGAATTTGTGAAAATCTTTTTAAAAGATTTCTTCTTCCATAAAACCACTGCAACGAAGGAAAAAACAATTGGAAATATTACGACCGATTTGATGAAAATCGCTAAGCCAGCAAATAATCCAGCAATTATTGCATTAATGATATTTTCCTGGTCAATCCATCTCACCAATCCCCATAAACCAATAATCATAAGCATAACCATCAAAGGATCTGGTTGAAAAGCCCGGCTGGCAATTGCTGTATAAGGCGTTACCATAAACACCAGGAATGCAAACACTGCAGCATTCTTATCGATCATTCTTTTAGTTAAATCTAATAAAGCTAAACCACCAAGAGTCCAGAAAAAAATTGAATAGATACGCGCTACCCAAAGAACCTCTTGTCCTATGATTTTGTATGTGAATGCAGTTAATCTTTCCATGACAGGTGGTTCGATGAGTCCTTGAAGTTTCCATTGATGTACAGCGAAATCTCGCTGCCATTCCGGTACCGTCTCAAGGTTCTCATAAAACATCCCTCTGGCTTTCAAAGCTGAATAAAGTTGTCTGGTTGGATGAAAATCGAGAGGTGCGTCTGTTAAATCATAAAAACGAATAGCCAAACCTACTAATAAAATAACCACAATCGAAATTATGTAAAGTAATTGATGCTTATTAAATAATTTTTCATCCATTGGTTCAATCGCAGAATTTTCGCGAGCAGACTTCATTGCCCTTTCCCCTTTAGATCAGGTCTTTTTACCCAATATCTCATTTTCAGATAGAGATTTTTAATTTTGTACACTCCGATAGGAGCAAATATAGCATATAACATGCGATGCCATTCTGGAAGAATTGTTAGGAAATCTAATTTCATCCCCTGCCAATAAACATTTACTGCTTTTGAATATTGACCTCCATCCAACAAATATCTGGCATTCATTCTATGTGCACCTGCTAGAATTTTTTTATGATTTGTTAGAAAAATTTGATTCAGATCCGGATTTTTTTCCATCCATTCAACCAATCGATATGCTTCTTTTCCAAATTCAGCAGCATGAGCAACATTTTTTGCAGCTGCATGAAAACGGGCGGCTGCCCATAATTTATTCGAATATTTGATTTGTGCGTTCGATGCCAATCTTAGCCATAGATGATGGTCTAGAAGAAAATGGTATGAAGTTTCCAATCCTCCCGAAGAAACTAACAAATCTTTCCTCATAAACACAGCTGGTTGACCGATCATCTTAAATTGCATCAAATCCACAAGACCCCAATGCCCATATTTCATAATATTGGTTATTTCATCCTTTTCATTGATCGACTGAACATCTCCAAATACAAATGCAAGTTCGGGATTTGATTCCAACATTTCAATCGCTTCTGAAACCACTCCATCCAAATACAGGTCATCTGAATTTAACCACCCAATATATTTTCCACCAGCATGCATTAAACCTTTATTGAAGGCATCAGCCTGACCTTTATCATTTTCAGATACCCACCAGGCTAACCGATCCGCATATTTCATAATTATTTCCTGGCTACCATCCGTAGAATTTCCATCTACCACGATATATTCCAGGTTGGGATAATCCTGATTCAAAACGGATAACATCGCCATTTCCAGATAATCAGATTGATTATATGAAGGAGTGATTATGGAAATGAGGGGTTTATTTTTCATAATTGATTGTTCGGATTACTAAATTTTTTACCTCTGAGGATAGCATTTAAAAAAGCCTGTTATAGTCAATTTTTTCGAAAATAGATAATTTTCCACCAATGGTTGCATCCAACACTTTCCTTCCATCTCTTTCAAATGCTTCTTTAGCCATCCGGTACCCCACTTCAGACATTTCTAAATCAGGCAATTGCCATCGAAACCCTTTTCCAAAGTATCCTGGGTGAAAATGGTTGGGATCATCCCCCTGGGAGATAATCGTCGTATTTGCTTTTCCTTTTGTTTCGAAATTATGGTCAACTCCAATTAAGATTACTTCATCGAAACCCATAAAAAATGCAATTTGTAAGGCAACATACGTAACAGTAGCGCTTTCCCACAAACGATTTCGGATATCTTTTGCAAATTTAGGTTCAGTATACGTTGTGTATAGGAAGAACAAATTCTCCTGTTGCGTTAACCACCGCTTACCAGCTCGCCAGGAAACAAATCGAGGTATTTTTAATTCCAGAATTTCATTTGCGCATTGTTCAATGACCAGGTCATTGACTGATACGTAATAACTGGTTTCAAAGCCAATATCATCGAAGGCAAGATAAATTCGGTTCATGCCAAATGTGTATTCATTTTTTAATTTTGTCAGATCCGTTTGTTTCAAACTGGGACCATTTCCCAATATGAAACATCGTTTTCCTTGATGAATATTGCGGAACTGTTCAAGATCCTTGCGAGAGGTGACCCGCCATGAATGAAAAAAGGCTTCCGGAATTTCTTTGCTGCGTTTTATAGCATCCAGGGAATCGCGAACAACAGTTAAGACTGGCATCGGAAGAATCTTTTTGATCTGATCTTTCATTACTACTCCGTGCTCAGCTTCGCTGTAGCTCCACCATCCACAACAATGGACTGTCCAGTCATAAAGGAGGACTGTTCGTCATCAGCCAAAAAATAAATCGCATGCGCAATCTCGAATGGCATGCCAATGCGGCCATTGACTGTGCGTTTTGCCAGGTTTTCCAGGCGTATCTGATCCAGGTGAGCTGATAACATGGGAGTATCCACAGCACCTGGAAGGATGGCATTCACCCTGATATTATCCCGCGCAAACTCTATTGCCATAGACCGTGTGAGTGCAAGCAAGCCCCCTTTACTGGCGGCATAACTGCCCACACCAGAAGATGTAGCAATAGCATGCACAGAAGAGACATTCACGATTGCTCCCCCTCCCTTATTTTTTAATAAAGGATAAGCCAATTTTGCCCCTAAAAAAACTGACCTTAAATTTGATGCCATAACTGCATCCCATTCTTCCACAGTCGTTTCCAGTAGTGGCTTTACTACTTGAAGAGCAGCATTATTGATCACCGCATCCAGAGAGACCGTAAAATTCCTGACAGATGAATAAATTTCCTCAAGTTGGGTTGGATCAGATATATCAGCCTGAATAAATAATCCATTTCCTGGAAATGATTGACCAAATTCATTTCGATCAACACCAATCACGATCCAACCTTTTTCATTAAATAATTCGACGGTCGCCCGGCCCATTCCACCTGCCGCACCTGTAATTAACATGACTCTCGGATTTTTATTCATTATTTCCTGCCATTAATTGATTTTAAAATTTTCTAATCCTGTTGGTTCAATCCCTAATCCAATCAATAGATTTTTGATGGTGTTCCAGTGGACTCTTTCCCAGGCTTGTGGACTTGAATTTGAATTATGAGGGGCCAGCATCACATTGTTCAAAGATAATAATGGAGAATCAAGCGGTAATGGTTCAATTTCAAATACATCCAGCGCTGCGCCGGCTAGTTGGCCCACTTGAAGCTTTGCAATCAATGCTTTTTCATCTACAATGGGTCCCCTTGCTGTATTGATTAAAACAGCGTCTTTTTTTACATATCTTAGGGTATCTTGATTAATTAAGTGTAAGCTGGATTTATTTAAATCACAGTTAACGCTGATAAAATCAGATTGTCTCATTAATTCTTCGAGTGAAACCATTGACAATCCCTGTTCGAGGATAAAATCAGGTTCAATGTCACGGATATCATTGCCCAGAAGTTTCATGCCAAAGACTTTTGCACGCCGGACAACTGCTTTCCCAACATTGCCAACCCCAATAACACCGAGGGTACATTCACTCAATGATCTTCCTGGAATTTTATCCCACTCGCCTGATTTTATCGCTGCATCCATCCAAGGTAAACGGCGGGCAAAAGCCAGAATATATCCAATAACACTGTCAGACACCGGCAAGGTGAAGGCATTCGGTGTGTTTCCAACCATCACACCAACTGAAGTGGCGTATGATTTATCGATCGAATCAATTCCGGTTCCCCATTTAGAAATGACTTTCAAACGTGGAAGGCAGACATCAATCACTTTTTTTGTAAAGTGATCATCACCACAAATGGCTCCATCAATCTGCCCGGCGAAATTCAGGATCTCCTCTTCAGACAATCTCTCATGCACTTCAGGAACAATTACATCAATGCCATATGATTCCAAGACAGGAATAAATCTATCTTTAAATGGAATCATATAAGGTGCAGAAAGTAAAACTGTTGGTTTCATAATTCTCCCAGGAAGTTGGTATTGATATGGATTATACCAAATCGCTTTTGGACTGGTGAGAGATCATTAAATCAGCCAATAGAAAATCGAGTTCCTCATCTATATCAAATGCTTCTGAGCGATCTACTTCAAACATCAAAGGCCTTTCGCCAATACGATTTCTGTGTTCTACCAAAGTTTTTCTCTGAAAGAGGTAAATACAGGAGTTTTCTTCAAATATTGGTGGAAGATCCTGGGTTCTCAATAAAATGGATGGATTATGATTGATCGGCCTGGTTAATTGATCCCAAAATCGTGTATGCAGTTTCGTTACTGAAAAAAGCGAATCATATGCCGGCATATTTTCACATAATTGATTAATAGCCTTAGAGATTGTCTCAGATCTTAAAAGGGGGTTGGTGCTGTGGGTCTGGAAATATAAATCAGCATCAATTTTATCGGTATCATGTAATAAAATTTCGTTCATCGGGATTGAATCAGCGCGTAAATGCTCTGGTCTGTGAATGATTTTTATGGATGGAAAGTAAATTTTTATACCTTCAATAATTTTTTCACTGTCCGTGTCAACAACAATTTGATCGATTTCCGGTACAGCCAGCAAACTGGATAAAATATAATGGTATAAAGGTTTTCCGGCAATCAATCGAAAATTCTTTTCAGGAACTCTTACTGAATGATGACGCATAGGAACGAGAGCCGCGATTTTCATTTTTTTATTCATTTCTCATCCTTTCCAGTTAATTCCTGATAATGAATCGGTTTGATTTCACGTTCCATTCGCTTGATCGGATGGCTATTTCTGGGATAGTAAAAAGTCTGTTTTAATTGCCATGTCAATGGACCTGATTGATGATATCCCAGATAGGTTCCGTAAAATTGGTTCCAGCGAAAACCCAATACACTCTTCCAAACCTTCTTAATTATTTTATCCCGTCTGGCAATTTTCAGATCATTTTTTACATTAGAAAAGAAAGCTGATAATAGATCGAGAATACCAAATTGTTCCTGCGGATAAATCATTTTAAAAGCCATTCCTTCTCGGCGATATCGATTGGAAATTCCACGCCAGGATTCATTATGAACATGAATAATTTCTGCTTCAGCCACATATGCGATTCGATATCCCTGTTCATGAGACCAGCGTGCCCAAGCCAAATCCTCCAAACCAGGCAAGGTCTCGTTATATGCGTTTTGTTCCCATATTTTTTTTCGAATGGCTGCATTGGCATTATTACAGAATGGATGATCTTGATGATGTATTGAGATATCTGGAAACCAATGCTCAAAAATTCTATGCTCTGAAAATTGTGTAGTTTCCATTCCTCTTTGTTTACCATAACTGATTGCTACTTTTTCATCCGCAAATGGTTCCAGAAGTCGTTCCAGCCAATCCGGATAAACCGGGTAAACATGTGCACTGGCGATAACAACAAAATCTGCATTTGCATGTGAGATTCCCAGATTGAGCGATCTTCCAAATGTAAAATCCTGAGGTTGTATGTTCACAATTTGAACACCATACTCTGTAGCAATCTCAACGGTGCGGTCAGATGAACCAGAATCAACCAGAATGACTTGTACATCCTGAATATTTTGATGGCGAATTCCATCCAATAATCTGGCTATATGTCTTTCTTCGTTAAACGCACGTATGACAATAGAACAGGTGGGTTTCATCTTTCCAATTCGAAAGCAATATCTTTTAAAATCCCTTCTGAAATAATTCGTAAAGGCTCAGAATTTTCAGGCAGAAGGTCTTGCCAATTAAAATCTTTTAATTGAACATACCCTTTCCAAACTCGATCTTCTTCCAAAAATTGCTCAAATGGCAGAGATACCCGATACAACTGGGTATACATGAATTTTCTTGTGTTTTCAATAAATAGTTCAGGTAATTCCACATCCGGTGCTACTAAGAATTCTTCAAACGTGCGGATATATTCATTGCGTGTTTTTGGAAAATAAACAGTCTCAATCTGTGTAAAACGTGATTTGCCGGCACATAAAACAGGAACACCCAATAAGGTAGCTTCCAATCCTATCGTAGAATTATAAATCATCACGAATTTTGATTTTTGAATCAGATCATAAGAGCTGAAGTATTCAGTTGCATCAACAAAAACAACATTTTCCAGAGCATCTACCCGGTTAAGTTTTGCCCACTCAGCTACCGATTCACGGCTGGCTTTTCCAGGTCTGGCTTCATCGGGATGAGCACGAATGACAAATAACGTATCTGGATTTTTTTGGATAATGGTCAGAACCTGATCCAGCCAATCAAACATATGCTCAAATATCACATTCGCATGCGATTGGCTTGTATCAAAAATTACATTGGTAAAGATTGGAACAATTTGTTTAAATGAGGATGATAATTTAATAAATGAATCACTTAAGGTTCGCATGGTAGGCCAAAAGCGTACACCTGCCATGGTGAAATTGCCTTGAAATCTTTGTTCAAGGTATTGGTCCAGAATATTATTCTGATTTTGATTGAGTGAAAAATTCTTTGCTATTTTAATCGGATAAGCAGTTGCCTGATCGTAGGTAAAGTAAGCGCTGAAGGGTTGCAGACCAACTTCATGCGTGACAACGGGAATATTATTTTTTTGAGCTAACCATCGGACTGTCGCTTCAGGGAAAGACATGCCATTAAACACAACTACTTTTTGTGGTTTTTCTTTCTCCAGTAATCTGAGAAACTGAGAGGCAATGCTTTCCGCGGCAAGAATGTAATTTCTGAACAATGTTTTGGTCTCTTCATTGTCTGGTAAATGATAACAACGCAAAACCCAACGAATAGCAGGTAATACCAACTCTCCAAATGGAATATCATCAAATTTGTAATCTGATAATTGTTGGATCGAAAAATCAGAAATTTGTTTTTTAATTTCCAATGAAGATTGATTCCTGAACCAGGCAACTTCCGAATGTTTATACATACGCTTTGATTGTCTGATGCAGATTGTGCAGGGAGGGCGATCTAAAGGTTGTTTTAGAATGCTTCCTAACATACATTGATCCATCCCGGCATCACAAACAAACTGTATAACAGGTACTCCCTGTAATTGAAGACTCCATCTCGTGATCAAAGCAAATCCAGCGTTCAAACTCATTCCTTGCAGGCGAGTTGACACACCCATAAAAACCACAGGCTGCTGGTTGTTCAATGTTGATTGCTTTTTGATTTCGTTCGCCAGTTTCGCCAGGCGCTGATCATTAGCATTATGAATCCAGCGTTGGCGAACACCGGCTTTGATCTGCTTTAACTTTTGAATCATTAGAAGGAAGTAACCCTGCGCAATTTCTGTAGGGATGATTTTTCACTATCGTACACTTTTTTGACACCATCCCCCAGGGCTTGCTCGGTTACTCGAATATATTTGACCAGTTTTTCCATTCCTTGCGGTTCTACTGAGGCAGCCTGATCGGAGCCCCACATGGCTCTATCCAACGTAATATGGCGCTCCACCAGACAGGCTCCCAATGCAACAGCCACGGCTGAAGGCACCAACCCAACTTCGTGCCCTGAGTATCCTATTGGACAATCAAATTCATTTTGTAAAGTTTCAATCATCCTTAAATTCAACTCATCCGGTGGGCATGGGTATGCGCTGGTTGTGTGGGTAATAACCAGATCTTCACTTCCGATTTCCTGGATAGCAGTTCGAATCTGATTCATTGTGGACATACCTGTTGATAAAATAATCGGTCGACTAGTGGCTCTAAGTTTTTTTAATAAGGGTAGATCGGTCATCGAAGCAGAAGGCACTTTGTAACAGGCAGGCGAGAATTGCTCCATAAAATCTACAGAAGGCTCATCCCAGACAGACACAAACCAGGTGATTCCCAATTCTTTACACAATTTATCGATTTCACGATAATCCTGTTCACCGAATTCAACCTTATAACGATAATCCAGATAGCTGATGTAGCCCCAGGGCGTATCCCGCATCTGAGACTGTTGTTCTTTTGGAACACAAATCTCCGGTGTTCGTTTTTGGAATTTAACAGCATCCAATCCTGCCAGATACGCTTCTTTAATTAATTTTTTAGCGATTTCTAAATCACCATTATGATTGATCCCAATTTCTCCAATAATATAAACCGGATAACCATCACCAACCATTTTATTATCGATTTGTATCACTTTTATCATTTTTTCTCCTTTGATCATTATCTTCTGGATTGTAACAACAAGTCACAAACCTCGCGTACAGCCCCCTGACCCCCATTGTGTCTCAAGACAATATCAGCCTGCCTAATGGCTACTGGATGCGCATCGGCAACGGCAAATGCACAACCCACTTCAGGGAAACAGGGCAAGTCGTTAATGTCATTGCCAATATAAATAACCTGTTCGGGATTGATATTATGATCGAATAGATATTTTTTTAGCACACTTGATTTTTCATCAATACCTTGAATAACCGGTAGATTCAATTTTTTGCAACGTGCCTCTACGACTGGATTTTTTTCTGAAGACAGAACGATCATCCTAAACCCGGCTTTTTGTAACTGATTTATACCCATTCCATCCCGTCTGTTAGCTGCTACCATTTCCATACCGTCCTGATTTACGTAGACGCGATCATCCGTCATAACACCGTCAAAATCAAAAACAACCAGATCAACAACATCAGGCAGTGGTCGTCGCTTATTCCCCGGGACAACCATCTCCAGACTACCATACCAGACCAACCATTCAGCTCTTTGCCAATCAGATGGTTTGTCAATATCCACGGTAAAATCCGGATTTATGTGAATGGGTTTAATTTTATTTCCAGACATCGATTTTTTTTCAAGAATTACATTCGTTCGAATGACATCAATATGGCCTGTTTGCCAGTACGTGTCCGGCAATGCTTGCCGAGCCGAATTATATGGTTCATCAATCCCATCCACACTCAATAGGCCAGTCATCAACTTATTGATAGGGTCAATTCTCCACATTTTATAAGGGTTTTGCCCCGAAGGAACCACCCCACGAACAGAATCGATCGCAGGATCGCCCAACATGATCTCAATCGCTTCATCGACAAGATGGATGGGTCGGATGGGAGAAGTTGGTCGTAATTGAATAACCAGGTCTGGAACATAATTTTCTATTTCCTGAAGCGTTTTGAGAAGATTTTCGAAAACCGGAAAATCCAGCGTGGTATCCTGGGCAAATTCTGAAGGGCGTAGAAATGGAACTTCAGCCCCAAAAGCCCTGGCTACGTTTGCAATTTCCTCATCATCTGTGGAAACGATTGTTCGGGTAACGTATTTTGAATTTAACGCAGCCTGAATGCTATACGCAATCAACGGAAACCCTGCAAAATTTTTGATATTTTTACGGGGTATTCCTTTGGATCCACCCCTGGCTGGGATTACCGCCATAATTTCAGGTTTTGCTTTTACCATGCTGTCCATCCACCATCCACCACTACATTAGCACCTGTCATATAAGAGGATGCATCCGATGCCAGGAATAAGCAGGCACCATTCATCTCATCCTGATCCGCCATCCTTCCTAAAACTGTCCGGGCTGAGTAGCGTTCCGTAAAGGTTTCATCATGCTGGTTGTAAACACCACCCGGTGTAAGCGCATTCACTCGAATTTGCGTTCCCATATAGTATGTTGCCAGGTATTTTGTTAGACCCAAAACCCCTGCTTTCGAAACCGTGTAAAAAACAGGTTTGTATTGTTTAGGTTGTCCTTCCCGTTCGTATAATCGCTGATCAGGTCCAACCAAACCATAGGTAGAACAAATATTAACAATCGAACCCTTTTTTTGCTTCAGCATTTCTTTAACGGCAGCCTGGCAACATAAAAACATGCCTGTCAGGTTCACATCGAGGGCTGATCTAAACATATCAACAGGATAATCTTCAAAACTATTATTATGTTTACCTGCATGCTCATTATCAAATTTAGGGTCCATGGCAGCGCTGTTGATGAGTGCACTCAAAATTCCGTATTCCTTGATGGTTTTTTCTACTAAATTCTCAACAGAATTTTTGTCTGTAACATCTACCTGAACACTGATCGTTTGATATCCTGATTTTCTTAATCCTGTGGCAACTTCTTCTGCTTTTTCGATCAACAAATCAGCAACTACCACGCCTGCACCGGCTTCAGCAAGAGTCTTTGAGAATTGACGCCCCAAGAGACCAGCACCTCCCGTGACGATAACTGCCTTGTTCTTCATGTCAAATTTTTCAAAAATATTACTCATCATCGAATCCTCTAGTTAATATTTAAATTATTTGGGTCAAATACGAACAACTATTGATTATTCCAGATCGATTCTTCTTTTTTCAATTTGACTTTGATAAATCGCTGAAACGATTTCTTGTATTTTAATGCCATCTTCAAGCGTACACATTGGGGCTTCATTGCCTTTGATAAATTCAATAAAATTTTCCATTTCATTAATGAATAATGTGTTTCTTTCAAAATCGGAAGAAGGAGTAAACTCATGCCAGACTTCATATTCTGCAGAATAACATCTGGCCACTCCATCTTTTTTGTCCCAGGTTATTGTACCCGAATCACCAATGATTTCTACTACATGTTTTCCAGGTCGTTGTATGTAATCAAGATGAACATGGCCAATAACATTTTCGAATAATAAGGCTATGTCCGCAATTCCTTCTGAATCTATTTGTAAATGGTCGATCGAATTATAAGCACTCCATACTGAATGAATTTCACCAAACATCCAACGTAAATAGTCTATCGGGTGGCAGAGCGTGAGGATAACTCCCCCACCCAGATCCTTCCTGGCACTATAGCTTTTACGATGATCCTCCCAGGGATGCCAACCAGGTTGGTATTCACCCCAATGCGCCCTTGCAGAAATAACATTTCCTATCAAGCCTTGATTAATCCAATTTTTCACCTGATTCAATCCTGGATGAAAGCGGTATTGAAATCCTGTCATGGCTTTACCGCCGCCAGTTTTCAGTGCATCTCGTAATTCAGGAATACGATCCATTGAGTCAGAAATTGGTTTTTCAAAAAACAAATGGCATCCCTGTAATGCGGCTGGAATTGCTACATCCAGGTGCAAGGCTGTGGGATTGGAGATGATAACGGCATCTGGTTTGTGTGATAATGCTTTTTCATAATCAGTTTCAACGACAAAACCTTTTATTTCATCTGTATCCAACGTGCTTTTGTTGGAACGGTACAAAATGATGTCATCATAACCCAGAGTGACAAGATTTCGAAAATGTCTTCTACCAATCGATCCGAAACCAGTGATTAGAAAACGCATGGCTATACTCTCCTCATAAAATGTTGACCAATTTTTGAATACAGGAAATTCGCAACCTGAATTCCAGAACTGGCATTTATAAATGTAATTTCACTTTTAACAAATCTCTTTCGATTTTCTTCTTGATAAGATTCTTGATTCAAAGCCAGGTTCAGGGCTTTCTTGACTGCCTCTTTATCGAAAGCTACCTGACCAGCTTGCGCATCCCTGAATCTTTTATGGGTGGGCCATTCACCAATTTCTTTCAAGGAGAGTGAATATTTATTTGGATCATTCCACCCACCAGGAACATCTATACAAATGCTGACGATTGGTCGGTTATGGATGGCGGCTTCTACAACCATCGTGGAATAAACAGTTGTAAACACATCAGAATATGCCATCATAGATGTTTTTTCAGGCATGTCTTCACCTGAGTAATATCCCAATTCTCCACCCAAAGGTACTGGTTCAACCATATGAATGTGCTTGTTGTCAGATGCTAATTTTCGAATGGCTTCTTGTTCGGCTTTAAAATGCGGATCATCCAAAAAATGGTTTGGATGCAATCGAATGAGTAACTGTGCAGGTTGATCCAACTGATCATTTTCAATAAGATCCACCAAAGTTTTTATATTCTCAATATTGGGGGCGAAAGTGACAAAACTACAGGCAAAGGAAATCAATTTTCGATGAGGGTCAAGCTGATGTAATTTAAAGTACGCCTCTTTTTGCATCAGCCATATTTTTTTATAATAACCATCGTAGGTTGGTATTCCACCAATGTGAATCTGTCCTGGATCCCAATCTGATCCATCTACCAATTCTTGTTTTTGAATTTCTGACCAACAATTGATCCAATCCATCGGAGCCCCGGAAATGCTATAGCTGCTGGGGTTATCCCAACCCACTACAACAGCTGCTGTGGGAATGTTTCGTTTTGCTGCTTCGCGTAATAAATAACGGTCATACCGCCATCCTGGGGAACTCGCAACTACCAAATCGGGTTTGTATTTAGAAAATAAGTCCGAATAGATGTCAGGGGTATATTTCATCTGTTGTTGATATACCAATTTTCTGACGAACCTGAAATGACGCATCAAAAAAAGAATAAGCCTGATGAGTGGTAATAATAAGCGTCTTTTTCCTTTTGCTTCATACTCCACCTGAGGTATCTGGCTATCCAAAGCTGCTGTATTAATTTTTTTGGATGCACCAAAACGTCTTAAGTGGTGAAGCCAATATTGGAAAATCGGCTCTTTCTGATCACTATATTTTCTGGCTTGATTTATCCGCAACCCCTCAAACCGTAGTCCAGGTTGTCCAAATTTTTTCTCTATTTGGTTTAATAATGCGTCATCTGTTAAAAAGACGATTTTCACATCTTTTTCAAGTAAGGTTTTCACAACATCCGTTTGTAAAAAATAGACAATTGCCAGTCCATGGTCTGCTGAGATGAATATTGTTTTTGAACCCATGATCTCTCTCCTGAATTGCTCACCGATCATAGTAAGCAATGAAAATTCGATGATGAATATATAATAAGAATCGTTTAATAAAAGGCAGATCGATCATTCTTAATGATCTCTTCTCATTTTCTTTTCCCTTGGCGATACTGACACCCATTTTTTCCAGACTGTTGCTCATATTATCTGCCAACGGCTCAGCAGTCATTAATCGTAAAAAACCAGCATCATTCATGCGTTGATCTAACTGTCTTACCTGTCCCATTGGGCGGTCCATAGCAAATGGTAGAAATTGTTTGATAATATTTTTTTTTGTTAAGAACTGCCAGTGAGATGCGCCAACAAAAGCAATCTGATTTTTATAATTAATTTTTTCTATATCATTCTGATCATAATCATTTTGAATATCATTTATATTTTGACCCAGACTCAAATTGAACTCAGCGAAAACTTCCCAGGGAACAAATTTGCCACTTTCAATTCTTACTTCATTCGATTCCTGTGCCCACTGAATTGTGCTGGTTATATATTCTTTTTTGGTAATAAACGGTCTGGAAGTGACCATTCCCACATTTGGGAATGTCTCTAAAATATTTACACTTTTGGATAGCCAATCCTCATGGAAATATACATCACTATCTGCATAAGCGATGATCTCCCCTGGTGCAGCATCAAATATTAAATTCCAGGCACCGCCTTTACCAAGATTCTTATCCGAAAGGATCAAAAATTGGATATTGCCAGATCTTTGTTCTCGCAACAAATAATCCTGAACTTCTTCACAACTTCCATTATCAAATACCATCAAATCAAATTCCAATTTTGATTCTTTTTTGATGCTGGAAAGGCATGCATCCAGCACTTTTAAGGCATCAGCATAAAACCCACTCAGAAAAGGGATATAACTGAGAACAACAACCGTGATATTAGCAGGTTTTGCAACAGTATTGACAAACTTAGCCGGGTTTTGACCTTTACGCATAATCTTTCCTAACTTTATTTTTCCTGGAGGAGATCCAATTCCGTAATTCCAAATAAGCCTTTTTAGGATGAAGGATTGCGAAGAAAATTTGGGCTAACCATTTAGATTTGAGAGTAACCAGTGGAAATATTTCTACTTCTCGCCAGAATTTTTTCCAATCCAATGGATAATTCCTTACTTTTCCACTCACAATTTCATAATTTACGTCCATTAAGTTAAAGATAGTGCGGCGGCCACCAGACAACCGTACGTTTTCATTGGTTTCTGGTAAGCGATAATGAGCCTGTCCCCCAGGTAAATGCGAATAATCATGATTCTGGTGAATGATCTGAATGGATTTTGTGGCATCAATCACTGGCCATTTATTGCGACGCGCATGATAAAACATCCAATTGTCCCAACCTGCTCTTCCAACCGCAAATTCAGGTATTTGCCAAAAACAAATTCTGGGATAAATAAAATAATCACTTCCACCCCTGGGATGAATATTTCCTTTCAATTGACATTCTTCATTTAAATTGGGTTGCCAATCTTCTGAGAAATCTATTCGGTTCTGAATGTTCATATCCCAACGTTGACCCACCAACAAAAACTTATCAAATTTCTGAAACACCTTTTGAGATACATCTACAAAATCCGGAAAAATGATGATGTCTGCATTAATATAGGCCAGAAGCGGGCTTTTATTCAAATTTCTTCCAATTTCGAAGATAGATGAAATCAGTGGAGTATTTTGTACATTTCGTTTCACATCTGGAACAAAGTGAACATCCAGTTCTTTTGCCACCGGTTCGACCCCTTCTTCATCTCCAATCAGCAAGATGGAAACGTCGGGTTCTAATTTCTTCCAGGAACAAATAGCATTATATTGGATCATGGAGATATGAGAATCTTTGAAAGGCTTTGGAGCAGTGAAAATTGTTAATCTCGGATTTGTCATGATCATCACTTCGAATTTAAAAATCGATTATCAACTTCATCAACATTTTTAGCGTTGACACTTATGTTGATATTTTCTAAATCTGGATCTCTCTTGATGAGATCTATCACTTCCATCCAGGAAAAATCAATGCGCGGAGAAAAGTACCCAAAAATTTTATTAACCAACGCAAGATCTAACGGCGTATCAACAGTCCATCGTTGTTCTCCATAATCAGGTTCATGATGTGCTAACATAATCTTAAATCGTCCGGGTTGATCATAGAGATAAGGCATAACATGTTCACGTTCAAATTGAGATTCAGCTTCCTGCCACGCCTTCTCCAAAGCTTCAAACCGAACAATTTCAATATCCAAACCTATCGGGTAGGTCCTTTTCCAGGGTGGTGGGAGACGATTGGCACCAAAGTCGACGCCTGTATCCAGAAAGGATTGAATTAACGTATCGATTAATGTTGGATCCATAATGGGGCAATCAGCAGTAATCCTTACAATAATATCCGCTTTAAATTTTGATGCTGCCTGATAATAGCGATCCAGAACATCAAAAGGATGGCCTCTAAAACACAAAAAGCCGTTTGAATTACAGAATTCTTCAATTGGATCGTCAGCTGGATCATCCGTCGTAGCGACAACAATCTGATCTAGCATTTGTGCTGAAGAAACACGCTTGATTACATGATGAAGCATTGGAAAGCCCGCAATATCGATCATCACCTTTCCAGGTAATCGACTGGATGTCATCCGAGCCTGAATAATTGCGACTATTTTCTGTTTCTGTATCATTGACCAGATATCAGGATTAACCTGATCAGTCTCCTTTTCATATTTCTGGGTTCAAAGCTAACTGATATGCAAACAATAATTTCTGAAAATTAACTTCCCAATTCGCTTTCTTTTCAGCTGATTTTCTTGCTTCTATTCCAACCTGAGAAATGTGCACTTTATTTTTATAAATTTCTGACATGCTTTTTGTCAAATTTTCAACACTTCCAGTTTTAAACAACCACCCGTTTCTGCCCTGATCGATCCATTCTTTATTTCCAGGAATGTCCGAAACTAGAACAGGCAAACCGGATGCTAATGCCTCCATTAATGAAACAGACGAACCATCGCTATATGAAGCACTGATATATAGATCCGATGCTTGATAGTAATCAGGTAGGTCTTTTTGATTTATGACGCCACCCATGAAAATACGGTCATGCATATTGTTGTCTGCGACAAATTTCTCAATTACCGACTTCATCGAACCTGTGCCTAAAAGTAACAATCTCAGATCTGGTTCACTTTTTGCTGCTTCAACAAATGCTTTTACTACAACATCTACCCCATATAATTTTTCCCAGGAACGTAATGAGAGTATAATAAATTTATCTTCCCATCCCAATTGATTTCTCAACTCATTGTTTACGCCTGGTTGAAACTTTTGCAGATCGATTCCCCATGGAAATTTGATAATCCTCTCCTTGGTAAAACCAAACCGAATTGCTATATTTGAGACTGCATCACAATCAGCTATAAGAACTGATGTTTTTTTTAGAGTATGTTTTGTTATCCACTTGTAAAGGAAATTCTTCTGACTATCTATAAGAATATCCGATCCCCAGGACATGGTTATCAAATTATTAAACTCTGATAAAGCTACTAAAAAACCACAAGTTTGAATTGGCCCTGCATGAATAATATGAGGTTGTATTTGATTAATCTGGGTTTTCAATTTATCCAAGTTTTCAAGAAGATTTAAATACTTGAAGCTTTTGTTCAAATTTAATGGCGGTAGAATATTTATTTTTTCAGGTAACGAAATCTCGTTTACATCGTGCTTTCTGTTTTCTAAACGTAAAAAGAATATCTCATAATCCGTTTCTGCTAAAGAAGACAAAAATCGATGATCATGGGTTGTTAAATTACGGCTGAAGTAAAGCACTCGATTTGAGGAATTCATCACCAAGAAACCTTTAAATTAAGTCTGTCCAATGAATCTCTTTGCCTGCAGGTATATCCTTATGGACCGTCGTTCCAATTACTGATTCAATTTCATAAGGTTTTAAGGCTCCGACGGTCGCAGGACGCAGTACATCCAGCATATCTCTGGTGATCACCTCACCTGCATATAAATCTCTGGCAGCACGGATACAACGCCTTTGAATGATGGAAGTCTCTCGTTCATTTTCGACAATAATTTTGTCTGTACTTCCTAGGGCAGCTTCTAATTCTCTTGTTCGCGATACCATGTCAGCCCAAGCTTCCGGATCCATTGAGAATGGATGGTCTGGTCCTTCTCTTTCAGTATCATCGGTGAAATGCTTTTCGATTACTCTTGCTCCTAAAGTGACTGCACCTAAAACAGTTGCATGTCCAGGTGTATGATCCGATAAACCTAAAATCACATCAGGAAACATGACCTCATATGTTTTAAGTACGTTTATGTTTACGAATTTTAAGTTTTCCAAACTTCCCGTGTAATTTGTGTTGCACTGCAACAAAACTAATTGTGGATTTATCTTCAAAATTGCGTGAACTGCCCGCTGCACTTCACCAATATTCGATGCTCCAGTTGCCAGAATCACGGGCTTTCCTTTAGATGCCATGCGCTCCAATGCTTCTATCCAATCAATTTCACCGGATCCTACTTTGTAAGCAGGCATGTATTGATCCAAATAATCGATCGCATCAAAATCATAGGGTGAAGAAAAGTAATCAATCCCAACTTCGTCACACGTATCCTTCAATTCTTTAGACCAATCAAATGGAACGGATGCATCCTGATATACATCAAAGACAGATTTTTTCCATTTTGCCTGATGGGACTGTTGTCCACCAAGATTTTTGAAACCGTAATCGGATACGATTTTTGAAGCTTGAAAATTTTGGAATTTTGCAGCATCTGCTCCGGCTTTTTTTGCTAAACGGATTAAATACTTAGCTCTTTCCAAACTTCCATCATGGTTGGCAGCTATGTCCGCGATAAAATATGTGGGATGGGCTCCCCCAATTAATCGACTTCCAATATTGATTTCCATTTCATCCTGCCTTTCTAAAACAAAGTGCTAATTTTCTATTGAATAATTCCTGATTTTTTGAGCGTACCCATTTTGATAATCATCAAAAAATTGTTTTATACCATCCAGCGCGGTGGGCATGGATCGATTTAGATCAGTAGATAATTTCTTCGTTGATAGTGTTAAATTCAATGATCTTTCAGCTTGTAAATTACTTTCTGTTACAGAAATTGGATGGATAAGCTTATGATCTAATCCAAATTGCTTCGCAATTGCACATCCAAATTCGTATTTTGTCATTTGATCAGAACTGACTACGTGATAAATACCGGAAAGATCAGCTCTGACCATCTCTAATAATAAATCTGATAAATGTGATACATACAATGGGCAAAAATGTACATCGATAAATCCATTTATCGGATTTTTGGAAATCAAATTATTATAGAAGAATTCAGCGAGACTGCGAGTTCCACTGAGACTCCATCCAAAGAAATTTACCCTGGCTATGATGGCATCAGGATTCCGGTTTAGCACATTTTCTTCTCCAGCTCTTTTTGTTTTTGCATAAACTGAGAGTGGATTGGTAATATCATGTTCAGAATAATTTCCGGATTTTCCATCAAAAACCGCGTCTGTAGAAATGTGAACAAATTTCACATCTCTTTTTCTGCATTGATAAGCAATCTCACCTGGAACGATAGCATTGGTGTGGTAAGCAAGTTCTGGATTTTTTTCACACTCTTCTAAGTTCGCAATCGCTGCGCAATGGATCACAGCATCTGGTTTATAAGCCTCAAGCACATCTTTTTCAAAATTGTCGTTTACAAGATCCATCACCTGAATCTCGAAAGGCAACCCTTCCAATGGGCTTGTATTCGCTATACCCAGGACTTCATCATTCGCCGTAATTTGTAATGACAAATTCAGACCCAGTAATCCACTCGCACCCGTTACTACAAACCGAGACATTAAAGTTTCCCTGCCAGATAATCCTCTTCGATCGGTGCAATGATTGAATTTATTTGATTCACATCCAACCAAATTTCATTTGTATTGCTGGCATAACGGAATTCATCCGAGATTAATTTGCCTTGTTTTTCCCAATCACGGCCAAACCATAGTGCCTCAGCAGGTTGAACAACAAACATATCTTCTAATTCAACGGTTGTTCTGGCTTCATCCTCGGAGATGAGCACTTCGTGAAGCTTTTCCCCGGGTCGGATGCCAATTACATTCACTTTGGCTTCTGGAGCGATTGCTTTCGCCAAATCAATGATTGCCATACTGGGTATTTTGGGTACAAAAACCTCACCACCATGCATATGCTCTACGCAACGAATCACAAAACGCACACCTTGCTCCAACGAGATCCAGAAACGGGTCATGCGATCATCGGTAATAGTGATTTCACCATTTTCCCTCTGTCGTAGGAAAACCGGTACTACACTCCCGCGACTGCCTACTACGTTACCATACCGTACACAGGAAAACCTTGTTTTCCTACCACCTGCATAAGAATTACTTTGAATGAATAATTTTTCGGCGGCTAATTTTGTGGCTCCATACAAATTAACTGGATTTACCGCCTTATCTGTGCTGAGTGCAACCACCCGTTCCACACCGGCATCCAAAGCAGCGTCGATTACATTGCTGCTACCTAAAATATTTGTCTTGATAGCTTCCATGGGATTGTATTCACAGGCAGGTACCTGTTTTAAGGCTGCAGCATGTATAACTATATCCACACCTTCGAATGCTCTTCTTAATCGATCCAGATCTCTAACGTCTCCAATAAAATAACGTAAATTAGTAGCGTCATACCCAGCTGCACGCATTTCATGTTGTTTCAATTCATCGCGACTGTAAACAATGATTTTGGAAGGGTTGTACTCGTCCAACATTATTCTCGTTAATTTCTTTCCAAATGATCCAGTCCCACCCGTTATCAGGACTACTTTTTTTGACCAATCCATTTTTTTACTCCAGTTTTTATTTATGAATAACAATCAAAGGATACTGTCCGTTTTTACCGAAATATTCAGGGTGTTTCTCTTCCAGGACATATAACATTTTTAACCAAAATTTACCACCAAGAGCACGGTGGAATACTGCACGAAGAAATCGCACACTGACAGTCCGCCAGACAAAAATATCAATATTCATGTCGGAAAATTCTTTGCGTAACCATTCAACAGTTAATTTTTCAACGAACGTGCCGGTAGATTCTTTTTTGATCGTCTTTTCATTTTTATTGTTTTCGATTTTTTCTGATTGCTGAATAGATTTTTTTTCAAGCAATTTATGGAGGAGTCCACCGATTTTGTCCATCAATTTCGCTAACCATGACCATTGGTTCATCAAAGGTGATTCGGTCCAACCATTTACAAGGACTGCATTTTGCCCAGGCATCAGCACACGATATAAATCTTTATAAGCTTTTTTTTGATTTGAAATAGGCAAATGATGTAATGTATGTAAAGATACAATTCCCTCAAAAACATTTGATTTAAACGGAAGATTTGATATATCTCCAACAACGTATAAACCGCGATCAGAAATTCTTTTGCGAGCTTCCTGTAAAGCGATGATGGAAATATCCATGCATAGCCGGTATTTATAACCTTCCATATATGTTAAATACGCCGGGTATTGAATTGGACCTGATCCAGCATCCAGAAGGAATTTCCCTGGCCTAACCAGATGCCTATTAATGCGCAAATGACATTTTTCTATGTATTCTTTTGCGACAGGTCGTAAATCTTCATATCTGGCGTTCTGATAAAATCCATCAGATTCCATCCTCCAACCAATTTGGTCATAAAAATTTCGTACCTGTTGTTTGACTTCTAAGTCACTCACTATTCTTTATCCTCATTCGTTGATCTTGTCCAATCTAAAGGTTTACCAACCAGATTTTGAAAAGATTCTTCATATTCATTTAGTCCTTCAGGGCTTAACACTGCCCTCAAGTCATGTTGTTTGTAATCTTCCCACATGCGCACAAGATGCCATGGAAATGGTTTCGGAAAATCAAAGAAAAAGTGGTAAGCATATTTCCAGGCTAAATCGATCTTTTCTTTCGGTAGTCGAAAAGCACCTGGATTTTCCAACATAGCACCCAAAAGTTTATAGTAATTCACATAAGAATCCGGATCGATTGTGAAACCGCGATTTCGATAATGGGTTTCACCCACCACAATTGCAGGAATTCCACTCATCGCCATTTCCATACCTACCGTTGTTGTATAAACAAGACCAATATCCGTAATCTCAACCAGATCATACGTATTAACTTTATCCTCAGGCTTAATCAGGTGTATATGTTCGGGTAATTCAGGCATAAGACGATGAATAATCTCGACTATGGAAACACCACGCGATTTAATTTCACCAGGATGAACTCGAATGACTAACTGGGCATCTTTTCGGGCAACAAAATACTGGACTGTTCTCTCGATCCATTCAGCCATGCTTTTCGTGAAAACCTGTCGCCCCAGGGTAAGGCTATCACCCAAAACATTTGTTGCCAATAAAACGACCGGTCGTTGATCAAGACCTAAATTATTACGGGTTTTTTCTGCCCCCTGAGTTGGGATCCCTTGCCATAATCGGGAAAAATTTTCAAATAAACTGGCTTTTTGACGTGAAATCATTAATGCTCTGACTTTTTCCAATTGTTCATCTGTAAGTTTTTCATCTATTCTTGCTTTCCAGAGTTCATTTGTATCCTGCCGCATGATTTCATTGTTCTGGGCAATCCAGAATCTATTTCTTTGGTCGCTAAATTCGTAGGTTGTTGTGGGAATTTTCAATGATCGTGCAACCCGATAACAGACCCCTAACTCCATAATGGTTCCATTCGGCACAATGACAACATCGGGTTTTTCTGCCCGCAACCAGGCTAATAATGATTGAGCAGCATCACGGTTTCTACGATATCTTAATTTATAAATGTCACTATTCGGATCAATATCTTCAATTTGTTCAGTATATTGTGAATCAAAAATACTAATTTCTTTAACATAATTTTCTATCTCATTTGACAAAGGCACGTAAGGAGCTCGTTTTGACAAAAAAGACACTGTATTCATGAGCGGTGCAGTTTTCCGAAGAATGTTTTTTGCATAAGCATTCTGACGCCTTAGGTCAAAACGATTAATGGGGAAACGCCATTCACAAAATGGTAAATATCCCAAAGTTACATCATGTCCTTGTGATGATAAGGCTAAACTCATCAGGGTTGCATGTTCAATCCAATAATGTAACGTGGCAAATATAAAAACTTTCTTTCCTTTTGGTGCAACTGAACGTAATTCAGTGGCTTGTTCGATTAGTCCAGGAAGATTTTTATCCAGATTCTGCAAAGAAAACCGATTAATGGGTTTACCCTGTTGCCTGAACAACCAATACAATTCTGCTGTGTAAGGAATATTTCCGAAAAATTTTTTTATTGCTTCTTTTCCAACAATTGCCATATTATTTCTTCTCAATTTCCCAATTTAATCTGGGACGAGTCGGTCCCAATCTTTGTTCTGGCCATTGCATTCCAGGTGCTCCAGCTGGATCAATGTTGAATGTAATGGCTCGTTCATCCTGAAAGTATCTGCGAATTCTATAAGTGCTTGCATTGATACCAACCACAAATCGACCTTCATTAAATGTGTCTGCCGGTATTTTGCAGCGGCTATAATACAAACCGGGTTCTCTAACCGAAAATCGATCATACATTTGAGGTTCATCGGTATCAAATGTTGTAAAAATGAATTCACCGCGTGCACTCATTAAGTAAAAACCAACTCTTAATCCAGTGACAGACGCATCAAGCTGATATTCAAACTCAATTGTCATTTCCTCGGTTGAGCGAATTGTATTAACCACCAAACCTTGTTCATTTATTATTCTTAATGCTTTGGGACTGAATGGTGCCGCATTTTCAGGGATTTCATCAACATCCCAAATTCGTTCACCGGTCTCAACAAAACCACTGGATAAATAAAAATCAACCGCTTCATTAGAAGGTGCACGTTTTACAATTCTTCCTTTTTCCATAACCAAAGTTTCTGTCGTCAGCCGAAGAATAGCGGACATATTGTGAGAGACAAACAGAACCGTTCTGCCTTGTTCAGCGACATCACTCATTTTCCCAAGACATTTTCTTTGAAATTCTGCATCTCCAACTGCAAGTACTTCATCAACTACAAGAATATCTGGTTCAAGATGAGCAGCTACAGCAAAAGCAAGGCGTAGATACATTCCGCTTGAATACCTTTTTACCGGAGTATCGATAAATTTCGCCACTTCAGAAAAATCGACAATCTCATCAAATTTTTTCTCGATTTCGGTGCGCTTCATGCCTAATATCGCACCGTTCAGGTAAATATTCTCTCGCCCGGTTAACTCTGGATGAAAACCAGTTCCGACTTCCAGTAAAGAACCCACCCTGCCACGTATTTCGCCAATGCCACTGGTTGGATCGGTTACCCTTGAAAGGACTTTTAATAAGGTGCTTTTGCCAGCTCCATTCCTACCCACGATACCGATAACCGAACCTCGTTCTATATCAAAACTGATATCCTTTAATGCCCAAAGAATCTGGTTATCCGAAACAGGTCTTTTCTGAAAGGGAGAGCGAACCATGGAAGTCAGAAAATCCCGTAATGTATCCTGGCGTTCATACATGGCACCTAATTTATATTTTTTTGATAATTTATCTACGTGAATGGCTATATCAGTCATTTATATAATATCCGCGAATGTTCTTTCAGTATTTCGAAAGAAAATAACACCTGAAATGAGTATCACTAATGTAATGGTGATCGAAACGATAAATAAAGGACCAGGATCAAAATTTTCTACATATTTACTTCCCAATATCGCCCACCGAAAACCTTCAACGACGCCTGTCATCGGATTCAAACCCAATAAAAAGCGAAACCTTTCTGGAATTAATGTAGCTCCATAAATAACCGGCGTTGCATATTTCCAGATTTCGATGATAAATGGTACAAGATGATTGATATCCCGAAATCTAACGTTTAATGCTGACAGCCATAAACCAAATCCCAAAGCAGTTAACATCGCCAGGAATAAAAATATTGGTAACATCAACAAATTCCAGGTTGGGATTATCTTGTAAAATAACATCATTCCAACCAATACAATTAATGAGACAACAAAATCAACAATCCCTGATAAAACCCCTGCAATTGGGATAGCCATCCTCGGAAAAAAGACTTTACTGATGAGGTTAGCACTTCCAACCAGGGTTGTTGAGGATCGGGTTAATGACCCTGCAAAATACAACCAGGGAAGAAGAGCAGCAAATGAAAAGATGGGATAAGGAATTCCATCTGTTGGAACTTTCAGTAATTGCCCAAAAAGAACAGTGAACACCACCATATTGATCACCGGCTGAAGGATCACCCAGGAAAACCCTAAAACTGTTTGTTTATAACGAACCTTTAAATCACGCCAGGTAAGGAAATAAATCAGCTCTCTATAATCCCAGAGGTCTTTTAAATTCAAAGTAGCTAAACCTTTGGCAGGGCGTAAATAAGTTATCGGAATTTGATTATGATTGGTTGTCATATTGTTTATAAAAAAGGTGACCTTCTTTTAACCTATATCCTCATGATGTTTTCGATACCAGGCAATCGTATTAGCCAGACCCTCTTCAAAAGTCATTTTAGCTTTGAAACCAAATTTTTCGAACGCACGTGTTGTATCTAACCCACGTCGCGGTTGACCATTTGGTTTATCCGTATTCCAAATCAATTTTCCGCTAAAACCTGATAGAAATGCAATTTTTTCTGCCAGGTCTTTAATGCTGATTTCATGTCCGGAACCTAAATTGACAGGTAAAGATTCATTGAAGAATTCTGTAGCTAAAAGAATACCTTCTGCAGCATCCTCAACATATAAGAATTCCCTGGTTGGAGATCCATCCCCCCACACTTCGATTTCCTTAATACCTTTTTCTTCAGCTTCAATGCATTTACGAATCAAAGCTGGAATTACGTGAGATGATCTTAAGTTGAAGTTGTCACCCGGACCATAAAGGTTCACGGGGAGTAAAAAGATGGAATTAAAACCATACTGTTCGCGATAAGCCTGAGATTGAACGAGCAACATCTTCTTAGCCAACCCATAAGGGGCATTCGTCTCTTCCGGGTAACCATTCCAAATATCATCTTCTTTGAAGGGAACAGGAGTAAATTTTGGATACGCACAGACCGTCCCAATGGCAACAAATTTTTTAACCCCGGTTTGCCAGGCTTTGTGCATCAATTGAACACCCATCATTAAATTGTCATAAAAGAATTCAGCTGGATGTTCGCTGTTAGCGCCAATCCCACCCACGTGGGCTGCCAGGTGAATAATCACATCCGGATTCGAATCTAGTAACATACGATCGATATCATCAGGATCTACCAGATTGTAATTTTCGATTCGGGGAATAAAAATTTTATTTGCTCCCCTTTCCTGCATTTTACGTGTCAACACTTTACCAAGAAAACCTGATCCGCCGGTAACGACAAAACGTTGATCTTTCCAGAAATCACTCATTCTGTTTGATCCTCCATAAATTCAACATAAATTTTTAATTCATTAATCCGAAAAACCGGGATTTTGTTTCCTGTTTCCAAAATGTGAATGTTTTGTTCCAGGCAGGTTAAACGGCATATTTCAGCAACTTCACCTTCCCCTTCAATTTTCACTTCTTGAAATCCAGATTTTCTCAATTGCTGGATCGCTTTCAATGATCTTTCGCGGACTAATCGATACAAACTCATTGATGTCTGAATATAATCAACAGCTAAACGAGCACGCAATGCTAACCCGTCTGGTGTAATAATATAGCGAAGTTTACGTCGCTCCGCTCTGCGAACCTTAACATAACCTTTATCGATTAATCTTTTTAGATGCCAATTTATTGTTCCAACGGCGACACCTAATTGCGAAGCAAGTGTCGCTTGGGTAGCATCTGGATCAACAGATATTTGTTCCAATAAGGCTAATTCGCGGTGTTCATTTTCTGTGTAAGTTGTCATAATTCAAAATTCAGTTGCTGAATTATAAACCTACTGCATAGATAGGTCAAGCCGAAAAATCTCATATCCTCTACAATACCCGATGGCTTGAAAATGAGATTATTCGTGAAAGCTAATATTATCTTTTTGATAATAAAAGCACACCATCAGAGGGGAAGATGATGTGCTCACAATTATCGAATGTGAAACGTGAATTAATTAGTAACAATCTATCAATATTTTATGGTGTTAATGTTGGCACATATTTGCTTTCTGCATCAGATTTAAGAGAGAAATTAATGACTGCCAGATTTTGTTCACAGGTCCCATTCATCTGGAAAGAGTAGATACCGCTGAGTGGATTACCCTGAACATCAAATAATTGGACCCAGAATATACCAGGGCTATTAACCTCACTCAAAAATAATTCGTACCCACCAGGACCATAAGATTGGGCTAACCCACTATATCCTAAAACTTCAACCATGCTATTATTGACAGCGCCTTCAACCACGACGACTAACCCGTCTTTTGGCTCAAGATTTTCAGCAAATATTTGTCCAGCCACACCCATCCAATTGCAGCCAGCTTCGGGATGAACAAAATTTGTTGTATACAGAGGTTCAACTGACTGGAGATCATAAGGTAAAAATGATCCGGGAACTGTTTCCTGTAATTGGGTAAACTCCATTATTGAAGATTCAGGTGCGTCTGTGACTTGAATTAACTCACTTTGCTCTAAAAATTCTGTTACACCTTCCGTTTGCCCTGGATTTTCAACCATCTGCTCTGTTATGGAACTGAGAGAAGGATCAACAACTGGTGCTGGATATCCCAAATTAGGGTCTGGAGAGAACTGGGGAGTTTCCTGAACATCGAGCGGTGATTCCTGATCATTTACTGTTAATTCTTCAGTAGGTTCTATCGAAAATTCTTCAACTGGATTTTCAGATCCATCAGCATTGCCAACTTCCTCAACGGGATCACCTTCAACAAGTTCATCAGGAAGAAGTAACACAACAAAATCATCATCGCTAACCATTTCTTCCTCAGCAGGAGAGAAGAAGCGGTCCAAAGCTGTGATGATTTGTGAAACTTCCTCTTTAAATGAGAAAGTTGTCGATTTTTCTTTTAATAAAGTAGCCTGTGACTTCAGATCCGCTTTTACAGTATCTGGATCAATTTGATCAAACCATCGAAACCAGGCTGCAGTCAACATCAAAACAAATAATAAAATCACTAAAGCACGTTTCATCAGAACCTCCGAAATTTCACTTGATTATGGGAAATTAAGGTGCAAGAGTTATGCCTGTTTTTTAATAGAACACGGGAGGCTTCTGGAAAAATCGACCTCAAAAATGATCTCTTCAAATATTGCTTATGATATACTTAACCAAAATTTGGCTGCCAATTCACTCATAAATGAAACTAATCATACAAATCCCCTGCTATAACGAAGCGCTGACATTACCAGAAACGCTCAGTCATCTTCCTAAAAAGATCGATGGTATAGACCAAATTGAGTATTTAGTAATTGATGATGGCAGTCAGGACAATACCGCAGAAGTTGCCAAAGAACACGGAGCTGACCACGTCATTCGACTCAAAAAGAACCAGGGATTGGCTGGCGCATTCAAAGCGGGATTGGATGCCTGTATTCGCCTGGGTGCAGACATCATTGTCAATACCGATGCAGATAACCAATATGTCTCAGCCGATATTCCGAAATTAATTGAGCCTATTTTAAAACAAAATGCAGAGTTAGTGATTGGCGATCGCGGTGTCGCGACTGAAGAATCATTTACTCCGCTAAAAAGAAAACTCCAGACTTTCGGAAGTTATGTCGTATCCAAGGCATCCGGATTGGACATTCCTGATGCGACCAGTGGTTTTCGAGCCATGACCCGCGAAACAGCCCTGAAAACGAACATATTATCCAATTACAGTTACACCCTGGAAACATTGATCCAGGCTGGTAACCGTAATATCAGTGTCACCTCGGTACCCGTGCGTACCAATTCCCCGCGCCGGCCATCACGCTTGATGCATGGCATCGGAGATTATTTGGTGCACTCCACAATCACAATCATCAGAGCATACGCCATGTACCGTGCCATACGGGTGTTTTTCAGTATAGGCATCGTTCTTATTGTGGCAGGAGGCATATTAGCAATCAGGTATTTAGTGTTTTTCATTCAAGGACAAGGCGCTGGTCACGTGCAGTCTGTCATCCTGGCGGCGATATTATTGATCGTTGGCTTTCAGACGATGTTGAATGGTTTGCTGGCTGATTTGATTGCGAGTAACCGGAAGATGCTGGAAGAGATAAGTAATTCTGTAAGATCAATTAAATTTTAATTTTCATCTAAATTCAATGTTCCAACGTATAAAATTTCATTGACTTTTGGTGAATAAATTTCTGCTTTTTCCTTATCCGTTTTTTGTACTATTACTATTGGGACTTCCTCAATATTTCCAACAACAATTACATAATCTGAAACCTCAATATTATTGAAAACAAATAATCCATTTTCATCTGCGATTGTACTTGGGCTATTTGCCCCATCGATTATGAAGCTCCCTCCAGATTTATCATCATTCCAAATAACATCCCCCAACCTTACTACTAATTCGCCAGCAGGTTCTGAAGAGTTTCCTTTGACAAGATAACCAGATATTGCTGATTTTCCTTCTTGAATTTCAATATCAATATTAGGTTTTATGTAAGAGTTTATTTGGGTTTGGCATGAAGTCAGTGTAAATGAACATAAAATTAATAAGATTATTGCGGCGAGTATTCTTGACATTATTCTCCTCACGATACATTTCTTTATAATATAACACTAAAGAATTATTGTCTTTTCAGTAAATATTGTATATGATTTTTACAAATATATAAAGAAAATGGAGGTTCTCATGAAAATCAAAAGTACTATTATAATTATTTTTCTATTACTATCGTTAACTATGACCAATTTAGGAATTGTTAATGCAGGCGCGACAGATTTAAGCTGGATAGTCTCTGTAACATATCAAAATGTAGGCACTTCTTCATCTGAAGTGACAGTTACATTTTATCAAGAAGGTAGTGCAACTCCTATAACATATAATGCAACTTCTCTTGCACCAGGTGCAGCAGCATCATTTTATTTAGGAAATATATCCAATGTTCCCGCTGGTTTCAACGGTAATGCTATTATGGCAGCAAGTCAGCCAATGGTAGCAACTGTTGTTCAATTTCATCAAAATGCACCCGGCGAAACTGTTAGAATGAGAATGTTATCTAATGGTTTTTCGCAATCTGATGTATCAAATCAATATCTTATTGCAACTGTTCTTGGAACTACTTTCTCTCGAACAACAACTTTCTCCATTCAAAATATCGAATCAGAGACCATAACAGCAACAATAAAGTTTTATAATGTAATTAATGGTTCATTAGCAGCAACAAAAATCTATGATATTCCAGCAAATTCCTCAAAATATATAGAAATGGATATGCCAACCGATACAGGATTACCTACTGCATTTTTCAATGGTTCTGCAATCATCACTGCAGTAAAGAAAAGTAATGGTTTACCTGCAAACATTGTAGCAGCTGCAAGTGAATTATATTTGACAAAAAATGTTGGAGCAAATTTTGAAGGTGTACCTTTAAGCAAAGCAACTAACAAAATTTTCCTTGCAACAGGATTATGTAATACATTTGGGCTAACAACATACTATGCTATCCAAAATGCTAGTCTTTCAAATTCTGCAACAATTTCTGTAAATTACTATAATACAAATGGTTCTGCAAAAACAATAGATGGTCCATACACAATCGGACCAGGTCAAAAAGTCAGTATAAACACTTGTCAACCCAAAAGTGGAATTAATATGACTGGATTTACCGGCTCCGCAGTAGTAACTACTTCAGACCTAACTTCGCAAATAGTGGCCATCGGAAAAGCTCAAGCAATGGATAATCCACCCGCCGACAAAGCCGACGTCTTCACGATCTTCTTAGGTGAATCTGAAGGATCTTCAAAGTTAGCATTACCATTTATTAGATGGGCAAACGACACACATTTTAATGCTTCTACTAATTATGGAGGGTACCAAAGGGCTTTTATAGCAATACAAAATTTAGAAACTACAACCTCATTAGTGAATGTCAAATATTTTGATAAAAACGGAGGACTTGTAGCTACACATATGTTATCCATTCCTGGTAATTCAAAAGCAAATAGCGATGCAAGCGTTGCAGGTGCTTTAGGCAAAAATGGAATGGTGGCAGGTGAATTTGGTTATTACATAGACGGTTCATTTGGTGGCGGGGTCATCATTGAAGCTCATCCAGATAATCCAACAGCCAAATTAATAGCAATAGCCCGTGTACAACATCCAGGTGCTGGTGAAGATTACAACGCTGTTCCTATTCCATAAGGAGAATTTTAAAAATTTTTAACAAAATAATTTTATTTCAATAAAACATGAGGTAATACTGTGTGTATCACCTCATGTTTTATCTTTACTTACCCATAATAATTGTGGTTGAAAAAAAGTAATTAACGGAAAATTATGTTATCTTCGGGTTATTGTAAATATTTAGATATTCTTGAATTATATTCTCTATTCGATACTGCGAAACTAATTTTTTGGCATTGGATGCATACTCCAAAGCTTTATCATAATTGGCTATAAGATACTTAATTGAATTTGACAATTCAACTGGGTTCTTTGGTGGAATCAACAAACCGGTTTTTTTATTTATTATTAATTCTCTACTACCCGAGACATTCGTAGCAATTACCGGAATGTTTAAAACCATAGCTTCTAATATTACAGTAGGAAAACCTTCGTAAATGGAAGAAGAAACAAACACATCAAAATCTTTATAGAACATACATGCATTTTTATTATGACCTAATAATTTAACATTGTCTTGAAGATTATTTTTTTTGATTAATTCTTCCAATTCCTTTCTTTGATCACCCTCACCAAAAATATATAAATATATGTCAATCTCTTTATGTAAAATACTAATTGCTTCAATTAAGTAACGATAACCTTTTTGCTCTGTTAACCTGCCTGTTGAAATTGCTCTTATTCTTTTTCCCAAAATATCTAAAGATAAAATATTGTCTTTAGGTTCATATTTTTTCAATAGTGAATCTTCGTCAATAGCATTATAAATTTTTTTACTTAATTTATTCAAACGTTTTGCAACACATCTATTATCTAATCTTTCTTTTGTCATTTCAGAAATTGCAACTTCTTTGTCACAGTACAATGGCAGTAAAATTTTTACAAAAATTAATTCAAATAATAACGATTTTTGCCATTGTTTGTCAGTGTGCATTGTTCTAATAAAAGTAGTTTTCTTATTGTAAAAAATTTTTGTGAAAATTCCAAAAACATCTGGCAATTCAGAATGACTATGAATTATTGATGGCTCAAGATCTTCCAATAATTTAAAATAAGATCTTACTGCCTTGAAAAATGTTTTTTTCTTGTTGAAATAATCTCCTAAAAAGTGAATTGATATTTTTTCTTTTAACCTAACAACTATTTCTTTTTCATCCTCAGTACCACATTGCCAAATCACGATAAGGTGACGTTCAAATTCTTTTGGTAAAAATTCCAATAACCTAATAGAAAACAATTCTGCACCACCAGCGTAATTTTCTACCGAGATATTATTGATAATGTGAAATAATTTCATATTATGTATCTGAATTTTTCGACGATATTTCGTTGTACATAAGGAACTTGTTTTCGTAAATCGCTTATTATTTCATTTTTGTTTCTTAAAACCAAATAAAACTTTTCCTCAATACTATATAAGTTTATATCATTAATTGAAATAAAATACTCATTCAAATTAAACAAATTCATTAATCCTTGAGACTTGTGTTGATAACCAATGGTTATTGTTGGAACATAATTTATTAATCCGAAAATGGCAGTGTGCATTCTTGTAGCAATTATTAAATCCATTTTGGCTAATTCATTCGATAAATCAAATGAATTTGTAAAGTGATTTCTTAAATAAACCCTTGCAGAATATTGCTTCACTTTTTCGTAAATTCTTTTTGAAATTGTATTGTCATTTTGATCATTTGACGGTCCATAACACTGGACAAAAAAGTAAATTTCTCCATTATTTTTCTTTAAAAATTCCTCTAAAAAAGATTCGATGCTTTTCTCGTATTCATTTTGAAATTTAAAATTCTCTATTTGTTCTCCTCTATTCATGATTGTCAAACCGATTTTTAAATTTGTAGGTTTTTCTACAATCTGATCAGATGATTCGTAATTCGAGAGCTTTGTTAATAAAAATGCTAAATCAGGAACTAATTCTGTTTTTGAAAAATCAATATTCATTGAATCTAGAAAATCAATAGATTTTTTTTCTCGAACAAGGATTTTTTCAGAAAAATAAAAAGCAGCTCTTAAGTAATTCTTATGAAATTTCTTCTTAAAGGGGCCAAAAGATTGTGGAAGAAATATAATTCTTTTTTTATTTAATCCAGCAAATATAATAATAAGACAATTTAATAATAAGGGAACTCCCAATAAAGAATTAGAATAAAAATTCCCCCCGCCACAACTAAAAACTAAGTCAGCTTCTTTTACAGTTTTAATTACATCGAAATAACGATTATTTATTCTATTAGAAAGTGGAAAAAAACTAATCAATAAATTTATCAACAATACAACCATTAACCTAAAATTGATTGTAAATTTATTTAAATCACTTATGGATAGATTAATGAAAGAAGGAATTATTTTGCAATTATTAAAATAAAACCAACTTTGCGGATCATTTGCCACAAGGGTTATTTGTGAATTTTTTATATTTTTTGAAATTAAATACAATGTCGACCTAAGAATGGCTTCATCACCTAGGTTTTTTGATGAATGTAAGTTTACAATTATTATTTTCAAGGTTTATTCCTCAGGATTTTTACGGAATAATAGGTGTAAAATGACATCAAAAAAAGTTCAGATATGATATAAGAAATTATTGCACCTTGTATTCCAATAATCCTAATCAATAACAAATTTAACAAAAAGTTTATAACAGCACTAGAGATCATGATATTAGTTCTTATTTTTTGATTATTGGAGGAAGTAATAATTGCACCTAATCCAAAATTTAAGTACTTAATCATAGGGATAATTGCTAAATTTTGTAATATTGTCAATGATTCTACATATTTGCTCCCAAAAAGAATTATGATAATAGGTTGTGTGAATAATTTTATAAAAATGTAAACAAGAATTCCAAAAAAGAATTGAATTGTTAATTGGGTCAGAGCGATTTTTATAAATGAATTATTCTTCAGATTAATATAATTTTTATAATTAGTTGAAAGTAAAGGTAGTACTACATAATAAATTGCATTAGGTAGAAAAAATGAAAAGAAAATTATACTAATAGCTGGACCATAAATTTCATTACCACTTACACCAATAAAAATTGAAATTAAAAAAATATCTATCCGTTCGTAAAAAACAGCAGAAATGTCGGCAATGTAAAAAGTCCAGATATTTAATTTTTTTGATAAACTATTTTTTTTGTAATTAATAATTTTAATTCCGTGTTCCTTATTCAACCTATAAAATCCAAAAAACACAGACAAAATTGAAATTAACACTTTAATGAGACAAAATATCAATAACGAATTTCCATATTTTGGAATTAATAGAACTGTTATAAATAAAATTATTGAGTAAGAAATCTGTAAATAAAAAATGGAGACAAATTTTCCAACCACCCTTTGGAGTGTAAAAATTGATTGAAGAAGACTATCAAAAATTAGACTTCCACCTAATAGAAAAAATATAATTTCAGGATATGTTTGGTTATCAAATAAGAAATAGGTAAAAAGTAAGCCTGACAAAAAAAAGATTATTAATAATTTGATTTTTTTTGAAAAAAGGTCTAACCAAATGAATTTGTAGTTTTCAAAAAAATTTGCACGAGCTAAAAACCAAGAATCAAAGCCGAAATTTGCTAAAACTATTAAAATGTTTACAAATGCTTTAATTGACACCAATTGACCATATTCTAATACAGTAATTTTTCTGGCAATAATTAATATAACTAAAGCATTTGTAAATTGAAATACAAAAAGACCTAATAAGGAATATAATGTATTTCTAATTTTACTAGACCTAATTATTCGTGGAACAACCTCAGATATATTTTCCAAATAATTTTTCATTATTATCAATTAAGGATTTAATGAGTTTGTCCCAAAAATATCTTTTAGATAAATCAGAACATTGATGATTATCAAATGATGATGTCTTAAAAAAAATTAGTATAGCGTTTTTGATTTCCAAAGGTGTTTCATTGTCTGAAACCCTCAAACAGGAAAAGTTATCTCTGAATAATTCATTCCTATCACCTACTTTGCTAGTTAGCACTGGAACACCACAAGCCCAACTTTCAAATATTTTTAAAGGTGATCTGGCTTTTGCTGCAATGTCATTATAAACAGGGTCCACGGTAATATCAGCTAATTTATAATAATACTTTATATCACCAGAGTTAACCCTTCCAGTAAAAACTGTCCTGGATATTATGCCTTTTTTATTAACAATTTTCTGAATGTAATCAAAATCTTCACCTCCCCCAACTAATAACATCATTATATCTGTATTTTCTTTTACTATTTCTTCAAAGGCATCAATCAATAAATTAATAGCATGACTTGCTAAACTCATACTTCCAAGATATGCAACAACTTTTTTATTTTCTAGTCCCAATTCTCTTCTCAATGTAAATAATCGATTCTCATCAATATTTGTAAATCGGTCTGGATCGACACCATTTGTTAAGTAGAAAATTTTTTCCTTAGAAATTCCATCTTTAATTAATCGTTGTTCTGTATATTTCGTGTTTGTTGTTACTACATCTGCAATTTTTGGAATGCTTTTTTCAAAGAAACAAATCACTAATTTTTGCCATGTTTTTTTAAAATTGCCTGAATGGGTTTCATCATCATCACAATCAACAATTATATTTTTCCTTCTAACAATTTTTGAGAAAATAGACGCAATTCCATTCATAGGATGTGGTTTCCCAATAATCAATACATTGTAATCGTCAAAAAGAGAATAATAAATAAATTTAATTGTTGCACTTATCATCAATGCTAATAACGTCAAACTACCGAAGTAAACTTTTGAGTTTGCAAATTTCTTTACATGCATTTGACCAATATAATGCACTTCAACACCATCAATAATTTCTCTTTTATTGTTGAGAGATGAATAATTTGAATGTAATGCATAAATTTTGATTTCATGATTTAATTTTGACAATTCTTTAGCCCATGGGAAATATCTCCCTAATCCTGAAGGGCTATTTAGATCTTGGGTTAGGAAAAAAGTAATTTTCATAAGTTTAGTATATTCAAGCAATTTGCAAATTTTTGCACATTTCTTTTAATTGAATAATTCTGTTTATAACAAAAAAAACCATAACGTGAAATTTGGGAAACCAAAGTGGGATTAGATTTTAATTTGCTAATTACTTTTACTAATTCTTCTGGATTGTCTCGGTTGCAATATATAATTTCTCTATAATTAATAAACAAACTTCTTATTGTTTCACTATCACCAGTTATTACTACTTTACCCATTGCCATACCTTCGTATATTTTATTTTGTATCGTCATTAAAGATTGGGGGGTATTCCCAAAAGCTCCAAGTACGATATCCGCCTCACGAATGTATTTTTTTAGTTCCTCCTGTTCCATCCAGGAATATAGTTCTACATTTTGTAAGTTGTATTTTTTTATAAGTTTTTGACAAACATCTAATTCTGGACCTTCTCCAATAAATTGAAAAGTTATTGTGGAATCATTATTTAAATATTTTGCAGCTTCAATCATATAGGGAACCCCATGGTTGGGAATATATGTACCATAATATAACACAATAAATTTCTCTTTTGGTTGATATTCCACATACTGATCCAGGCAGAAAACATCGTCGTCTGCCCCTGTGGGGATTATGCAAAATTTTTCAAATGGAATTTTATAATTTCGGTAAAACCAATCAGCGTATTGTTTTGTATCTATGATTAATTTCTCAGGTAATCTTAAAGCTAAATGTTCAATAATTTTTAATAATTTAACAGAGATGGGATTTTTTAAATGTAGGTTTCTTTCTTTGGAAATTAAATAAATAGACATAAAAACATCCCAAATAATTGGTTTTTTCTTGAATATAGTCAATAATTTGGCAAAAAAAACATCAAATTGTCCAGGATAACCAACTACTAACACATCAAAATCGGGTAAGTTTTTAAATTTCTTAAATAATCGGAAATATGCCCCAATCATTCTTTTCCATAAATTGGGGTTGATTATACCATGCTCTACCGCCTTAACTCTATCTTCAATTCCAGTCCAAAGGTTTTCATGGCATTCAATAACTTCTACGTTGTTTTTTCGTAATCCTTTGATCATTATTCGATTGCGAGAATACTCAGACCTATAGGTACCAAAGTAACAAACTGTTAAATTCTTTTCCATCAACTAATTATCCTATAAATAAATATCAGCAGTAATTAAACAATATAATTTTACTCAATTTGAAAGAATAAGTTTAGTGGAACGCATTAGCTCATATAAAATGTTACTGAAATACAATCTTTAGTCCAAAAGAAAATGTCACCGAGGATAACAATGTCTGAAACAGAACCAATGAATGTAAATGACCGCAGGAAATGCATACACAAATTGAGAGGACGATATAAAAAAGCAAACAAAAAGGAGAAGGGGGATTTAATCAACGAAATTGTAGCAGTTGTTGGAATGCATCGGGAATCAATAATCCAGTTACTCAATAATCAGTTATCATGGAATAAACTTAGCAGAGAAAGAGGACGAACGTATGGTGTCGATGTGGATGATGCCATCAGGAAGATTGCAACAAGTTAGATTATCCATGTGCTGAGAGATTACACCATAATTTGGATTGGATGGCTGATCATCTGGAACACCAAGGTGAGCTAGATTTGCAAGAAAAAACCAAAGAAAGTCTACAGAGGACCAATGTTTCATCGCTAAAAAGAATTCTCAAACGTTTAGGTCGCAGTGAGCCTAAATTGGCTGAAAAGAAATCCAGGAAGCCAAGGTATACCAGTATTCGAAAGGAATATCCAATGAGTAAAATCGCATGGGATATTCCTGAGCATTAGCTCATATAAAATGTACTGAAATACAATCCTTAGTCCATTAGTAAATGTTACCTAGTATAAAGATATCCGAACAGAACCAATGAATAAAAATGAATGCAGAAAATTAAAGCAGAAGATGTGCGGACGATATAAAAAAGCATTTAGAAAGGAGAAAGGAGATTTGCTCAACGATATTGCAAAAGCGATTGGTTTAAAGGTTATTTGATCAATTCTCGAAATGAGTTCAATGGTATACTTTGATAATAAAACAAATTGGACATTTATAACAATTTTCCCAAGGTTATGATAATATTTTTTCTTAATTATCTGATAATCAAGATTGCCTCCAATGACATTGGAATTGGATAACCAAATAAGTAGATTGCCCTGGTATAAACGGATGCTGCCAAATTAAGAAACAAGGTAGCGAAGAATTTTTACGAGTTTTTTTCGCTCAAAATATATTATCGATTCTGTCCCCGACTTATTATACATAGCATCTTGCAATCTTAAACCTCATTAGAGGAAGTGACCACAATGAGATTCGTGTGCCGATGGTTTTACAAAAAGAAATTAATCCTTTTAATTTTCACAATGTTTTTGTTAGCGGGATGCTCATCACTCAAAAGTCCTGGTCAACCCGTTATTGATCAAAATGAAGCAATAATTAAAAATAATCAAAGTGTTGGCCAAAGTTTTGTCCCAAGATATGCTGGACTTAATGGCATCTCTTTTTATATCAAATCGATTGAACCAGAGAATGGGTATTTACAAATCACTGTTATTGAAAAGGATAGTGATCAAACTATATTTTCTGATATTTTCTCTTTAGAAAACATTTCATCGCAAAGATATTATAATATCGTTTTACCGGTACAAAAAGATTCGTTCAATCGATCTTATTATATTAAATTAGCAATTGAGGGGAATGGAAAATTAACAATTGGTACCGGGCCATCAAACGCTTATTATTATGGATCATTATTTTTGAACGACAACCCAGTAAATGGGCATATGGCATTTAATCTGGATTATAGTAAGAAATTTGCATTAATTGGAATTCTCATTCAGGCTGTGGAGTGGGTAAAATGGTTATTCCTTGCCTTCCTGGTTTTTATCGTGCCTGGATTAGCTATTCTGAATTTATTGTTGCCAAAATTTTCCTTTTATACTTGGATTGAGAAAGTTGGATTGGCTGCAGGGACAAGTTTGGCTGTTTATCCATTGTTAATCCTTTGGAGTTCGACCCTACATTTATTTATCGGAAACTTTATTGTTTGGTTCATTATAGGCGTCTCCTTTATTTATTTACTTTATAAAGTCTTCATTAAAATCCGTAAAAATGGTTTCATTGTCGATCTTAGAAATCTTAAACATATATGGATACCCAACGGGTTTATATTATTTGTTCTGATAATAATATTTTTTGTCCGTTTTTGGGCTATTCGAACACAAGACATTCCTTTGTGGGGAGATTCTTATCAACATGCTACTATTGCACAGCTCATTGTAGATCACAATGGATTATTTGAGTCATGGACTCCTTATACACCATATGATACTTTTACAGTCCATTTTGGATTTCCAACTGCAACTGCTGCCTATTCCTGGATTAATAATTTGTCAATCCCTAAAAATACATTAATTGTGGGGCAATTAATCAATGGATTGTCCATTCTGACGATTGTTCCGCTTGCGCTGAAATTTGCTCCTAAAAGTTCCTGGACAGGTATAGGAGTATTAATTGTTGGCGGGTTACTTTCTCCTCTACCAGGTCAATATGCCAATTGGGGACGATTTGCACAATTATTCGGCCATACAGTGTTCCCAGTCAGTTTGTGGATGATTTGGACTGCCATAGATGAAGATTTCTCGCTAAATCGTGCACTTTTATCTGCGATTACATTATCAGGAATGTGTCTTGGGTATTACCGGATGCCATTTTTTTATGTTACTTTTATAATAGCACTGATCTTAACAATTTTTCTGCCAAGATGGCTAAAAGATTTTAAAGAATTCAAGAAAAATGTTTTAATTTTTGGAATTGTTATAGTGGTTTCGTTCATATTTATCCTTCCATGGCTATCAAATGTTACTGAAAGCAATCTTTCGTCAGCAATTGAAGCCGGTACAACCCAATCAGTTTCTTACTCAACAGTAGTTAATGATTTCCAGGTTTGGAAATCATTAACAAGTTTTCTTCCCCAAACTTTGATAGCTATTACATGTATGAGCCTGTTATTGGTAATTGTAAGCCGTGATTGGAAGGTAATCAGTATACCAATTTGGTTTGCATTTTTAGCGGTAACTCCTGCTGGAATGTTGATTAATCTTCCTGGAGCGAACATGATGCAAAGCTTTGCAGTCATTATTGCAATATATATTCCTGTATCAATATTAATTGGTTGGTTGTTATTTAAATTATCAATTTTCCTAAAAATTGACAAGTACTATTGGCGGTCCACCTTGAGCATCTTATTCTTAGTTGTCCTAGTTTTGATTGGGGCGAATGACCAACGAAAAATCTTGGATGAAAATCAATTTGCTCTTGTTAAATATCCGGATTTACAAGCAATGAACTGGATAAATGAAAACACTTCCCAGGATTCTTTGTTTCTTGTCGAAGGGTTTCGTATCTATGATGGGAAATCAGCAGTCGGATCTGATGCTGGTTGGTGGATACCTCTCCTTACAAAACGAAGCAATACAATGCCCCCTCAATACGCATTACTGAATGAGCAACCCACAATCCCCTCACACTCCCAGAAGGTTGTTGATTTGGTGACATTATTAGAACAATTTTCTGTAGATTCTCCAGAAAGTTTACAAAGCCTATGTGAATGGGGAATAACCCATTTGTATATCGGTCAGGGTAATGGTGAAATTGGCGCTGGAGCTACTCAATTATTTTCGAGCATCGAGTTACAAAATAGAGATTTATTTACAAGAGTTTACAATCAAGATAAAGTGGAAATATATAAAGTGAATCAAAATGTTTGTAGGTGAGAATTACACCAGGAAAAATCTTATTTTACACAAATTTTTTTCTTTTGTATGTTTATTCCTTCCTGTTTTATATTTGGAATGTGTCCAGTATATTGCGGGTAATGAGTTTTCTTATCGTGATACTATTTCCAGATTAATCTTGACGGTTTTAATGTATGCATTGCTAATCATTAAGCCACGGAAAGTTGATCAAAAATGGTTTTTTCCTTGGTTGGGAATATTATTGTTGGGTTTCGGAGTTGTAGCAATTTATATATCTTATCAATTTCATTGGATGTGGCTTAGCGGATTAGGGTTAGCGATACTCTGGGCAATTGGAATAGGAATTCTTGATATTCTGGCTGACACGAAAAAGATGATTTGGAAGATAATTTCATGGAGCTTGGGGACATTAATATTAAGTGGAATTTTAGTAGTTTTTAACCAAATCATCAAAAATTTTTCAGAAGAAGAATTTTTTATAGCTTTACAAGTAATTATTTTGTCTGTTTACTTATTTTTTATTCTCATTGCTAGAAATCATTTATATAAATTGACCCAAATAATTGAATTCAAAAATTCATTTACTGTATCTCGCCTTCATTTGTTCATCATTGTCATACTATTAACTTTGGCTGGTGGAGGGTTTGTAATAAAAAGATATCAAGGGAGCTTTTATCCAAAGTCAGTACCAATATATCCTGGAATAACAACCGACCAACCATTTTTATGCGAGGAAATAGATTTAGAATCGAATGAATTAATTTCTGGTAGTGAGGTGTTAATACGTTATAAAGAATTGTTAGAATCTAATCCCAATAAAGGGGTACCGGAATTTGCTTCCTTAGCAATAATTGAAAATGATCAAAGTTGGGCAGCTCAGTTTCATGAATCACTGCTTGTAGAAGTCCGAGAGAAAAAATATACTGGGCCAGCTAATAGTATCAAATATGACCAATATTCTGCGGCCATTCGCGCATATTATTATGGGCGAATGCTAAGCCAATTTCCTGGTTTATTTTCTTCTAGTGAGAATGAGGAAATTGTTGATTGGTTCCATGCAATCAATCGGCGTGCATTGACAGTTGAATGGGTTGATTTGTTGTATTCAACCGCTTTTACGATGTGGCCAATTGGACCTTATGAAAATCAGGAAATAGGAATTGGTTTGTTGGCTATTTTAGAAAAGGAAAAATTAGCGGATCCAAATTTATCAATTAAGAACAGACAATATTTAGAGGAAAATCGACGTGGTTGGGAAATGAGATTTAGAAACACAGACGACGCCTTGATCTACCAACAAGATTGGATTACAAATGCGTACTTTCAAAATCTTTATTGGGGATCAGTTAATCCGAAATTTGTTGATCAATCATTTGAATGGCTATTGAACCAAGCCTTACCTAATGGTCAGGCACCTCAATACAATTTCCCATTTAAAGCAACTCTAATTAATCCGATGATTTTCGGCGCATATTTAACAGATAATCCAAATTACACCTGGATGGCTGCAAAGGCTATTCAGGCTTTGCCAAAAGGAGAAGAATTTATTAAAGCTTATCCAGGGATCGAATTGATAACCGAGTTGGTTGACGGCGAGCAACCTGCATTTGGTTCTTGTTTATTATACGGAAATTCCGGTTTGCCGAATCAACATGGTCCATTAGCTCCAGATAAAATTGTCTTGCGAAGTGGCTGGAATGATGAAGATATTTTTATTCTGTTAAACCTTCGATTTACAGGCTGGCATCGATATAAAGGAACTGGTACGGTAACCACAATCTATGCAGGAGAAGTGTTGGTATCGGATAATTTAAAAAATAGTACCTATTCTTGGCTACCTGCTGGACGCAGCTTGATTCGGGATAAACGCATACCTATAGAAAATCTAAATGGATTTTTAATTAAGAGGAATGGATTAGATTGGGTAATAAATAAATTAATTGATCAAAAAAGCCTTTGGACACAAGACCCTCCTTACTATGCATCAGTCGAAGATTTTAAAACCTCCACAGAGAAAGATTACGCAAAAATCACAATGAATAATTGGTATGGAACTTCATTATCACGTGAAGTATATGCATTTAATCAGGGTGTCATCAGTATATTAGATCGTACTGATGGAAATACCACCGAGATAACCTGGCATCAAAATACTTCTGCAAATTGCCCAATGAATAAAGATAAATCGAATACATGTGGAAAAATTTTTTACCTTGTATATAATGGCAAAACCATAAAACAATTTTCTGAGACAGAGCAAAATGATATCGTTAAGATAAATCTTCAAAAAGAAGAAACCTTAATAACACTTGTAACAAGTGTTGAATGGGAAAATGTCAAATATGAATTAATTGAGTCGAATTTGGTGATAAAAGGTGGACATAAGTTAATCGTTATCCCCTTGCTTAACTAAAAAATCCCTTTGTATCTGTCACCGAAAATTGAAAAGTACATGGAGGTGGATTGAAAAACGCCAAATTCTTGCTTACGACCAATTGACTGATCATTTAAAATCTTTAACTGTAAAAATAAATATGATTTTTAGCGTAAAAAATGAATTTTGGGGACACTAGCTGGGGATCATAGGTGAACTACAATAATAATCATGGCATTCATTCGGAAAATAACAACGACAAGTGGAGCAACGGCAGTTCAAATTGTTTACAAACAAAAAGGAAAGATTTTCAAGATAATTCATATTGGCAGGGTTCATATTGATGAAAATCTGAAAATACTGATAGCAATGGCACACAAGTAATTGCAACAATATCAACTTCTATTGTTTCCAGAAATTCAAATATTAAAGTGTCTGGTAATAGGTAAACTGCTATCAGCTGGCACTATTTTCCTGAAAAAAATTTCCTTAGAAATCAGGTAACATAAAATTAAAGAACCCAAAGAGTAGGGCACACTCAAAATTCTCAGTGAAACCAAAATCTGCCATTCACTGACTGGTGGGTAAACTGATTGGATGAAATTGATTCCTCGTCCGTTTATCCAATAATAAAGAAATGGATTGTGCTGGATATACCAGCCTTGTGAATAAGTCTCAACGGTATCTTCTGGAATACCCCAGGTCGTGGAATAATGCTTGGAGAAAATCAGATGTGCTGGTTCATCCGGGATAATGCCTCGTTTTAGATTAGTGGCTAAAAAGAGGGAATAAGATAGGAAGATTGCTAGAATTAATAGTAAAACAATCTTTGTATTATTCTGATGCCAAAATTCTTTTACTTTATGTATTGTAAGTGTCATCTTCTCTCAGATTTTTTAAGTTGTTATTTCTGGTAAAAAGCTCATTACCGAAATGTAGAACATAAAATATTTCAAAAAAAGGATATATCAATTCTAACCAACACTAAACTACTATCGCCTAAAGGCGATAGGTTTGAAGAGCGAATGAAATTCGCCTAAAGTCATCCTTCCACACTGAAGTCTTGCTCTCCAGCATCGAGGTCTTGTTGACCCTGCTTCTCGATATACTCAGCAATGATTGCATCCGTCACATTCCCTGTACTTGCTACAAAATACCCTCGTGCCCATAGGTGCTGCCCCCAATATGTTTTTTTCAACTCACCAAACTCTTGCAGCATCAATCTACTACTTCGGCCTTTTAACCTTTGCACCAATTCACTCACCGCTATATTCGGAGGTACTGATACCAACAGATGCACGTGATCTTTTGCCACATGCCCTTTCTCTATGTACACATCCAAACTCGCACATGTTTGTTGGATCAACTCTCGTACTCTCAACCCGATGCCTCCATGCAATATCGGCTTTCGGTACTTCGTTATCCATACAATATGGTATTTTAGGTCATATACTGAGTGTGCAGTTTTTCGATATCCCATGCCTTTATTATAACGACTGGTGTTAAAACGGCCTGCCTAAAGGCAGGGGTTTTGAACCCAATTTACAGACAATAAAAAATTAATCCATAAAATAGTCCTCGAATAGAATTTTCGGGTATTAAGTAAATTTCACTTAATCACCAAATAAGGATATCTGGAAGTATTGAATGGTAAAATAAGCTAATAAAAATTTGAAGCAAATGATACATGGATAAATTCACCTCAAGTTTTAGAAACCATTTTTTATATGCTATTATATTGACAATATTATTAAATCTAGTTCTTCAGGTATATATGGGGGATTGGACTTATGATGATCCTTTCATTACTTATCGATATGCGGAAAATTTAGCCAATGGCAATGGCTTTATTTACAATCAAGGGGAAAAAATTCTTAGCACTACAACTCCATTTTTTGCTATTTTATTAGCTGCCCTCAAGAATCCATTTATTGATATTCCTAAAGTTGCTATCATTGTCAGTTTATTAAGTGTTTCAGCTGGGGGTTTGGCAATATGGATGATTCTTAAAAAATTTGGACTGAATTTCGCCTCCTGGTATGGACTGATTCTTTACTCTCTTTTCCCTGCAGTCATTAATACAACCAGTTCTGAAACTCCCTTGTATATTGCTTTAGGACTTTTTAGTATATATTTTTTTATTGAAGAAAAACACATCCCATCATCCATACTATCGGGGCTGTTGGTCATAACTCGTCCTGATGGCGTTTTGTTACCTTTCATATTAGTGCTATATTATTTTTCTAAAGAGAAAAAAATTAATTTCAAATTCATTATTGGGGCGGGAATTATTATTTGTTTATGGTTTGGTTTTGCCTGGTTCTATTTTGGGAATCCATTGCCAGTTACATTAATGGTCAAACAAAGCCAGGGTGAAATGGCAATCAGTCAACTTTTTCCAGCTGGATTCATTGGACTATTGAAAAATTATGCTCAAAACAAAGTTTACTGGATTTATTTCATAATTTCTCTACTAGGTATTGCCAAATTATCAAAAAAACAATATCTTCCACTTTGGATCATCGTAAGCTGGAATGCATTGTATTTTCTTGCATATACTGTTCTCGGTGTTACCCGATATTTTTGGTATTATGCTCCATTAGTTCCTACGTTTGTTTTGCTATCAGCTTTAGGCTTCGAGTGGTTAAGCCACTTAAAAAATCCAAAATTCCGATATCTTACTTATCTTCTCATTTTATTTGCAACCATTTCTTTTCAATTCATTGGATTACGAAACCTTAGCACGAATAAAGATAAAAGAATCGAAATTTATAAAGAGATTGGAACATGGATTTCAGACAACACTCCTCCAGAAAGCAAAATTGGAGTTCTGGAAGTTGGTATTATTGGTTTCTATTCAGATAGAACGATGGTCGATTTTGCAGGATTAATTCAACCAGATGTAGCCAAGCAGATGAAAAATACTTCAACTTATCAAGAAACTTCAATTTGGGCGATAAATATGTCCCAACCTGATTTTGTTATACTTCACGAGAATTTTTTAACAGATGAAAACCTCAAAAAACTAACAGGAGATTGCAAGTTGTTACAAACATTTTCAGGTGAGGAATATAACTACGTTAATATGGAAATATTTCAGTGTCATTATTAAATTATTTTTAACGAAATCGACTGAATGAATAATGATTATTAGAGGAATAATTGAAGTCCATTCAAAAACACATTGATAAGTTTCAAAAATATTATATTTTATTAATCGGGGGTATTTTCCTATTTCTGAGAATTATTCCTTTATTAAATATTAATCTACTTATGGATGATGCATATATTAGTTTTCGTTACGCAAAGAATTTTTCCGATGGTTTTGGATTAGTTTTCAATCAAGGAGAAAATGTTGAAGGATATACAAATTTCTTATGGACAATTATCTTATCATTCTGCATATCAATTGGTTTCAGTGTCAGTAAATGTGCAGTTGTGCTTAGCTTTATAAGCGCCTTAGGAACCATGTACATCATGGTTTTGATGGTTTATAAATTTGAATATTTTTCAAAACAAAAGTGGCTTGCAGGCTTATTTGCAGTATCAATATTCTCATTAATGGGTTCGCAAGCCAGATACGTGATGTCCGGAATGGAAACCCATCTTTTTACATTTTTATTAAGTTTATCCATTTATTCCTTTTATTTTTTGAAGAAAGACTTACTCACAGGCATATTTTATGGTTTAGCAAGTTTATGTAGACCAGAAGGTGCAATGTATCTTGGGATAATAATTTTTTTCATTATAATATCTAATAAAAGGCAATATCATAGATTATTTCCAATTGGGCTAGGGTTTTCGTTATTATTTATCCCCCATTTACTTTGGAGGTTTTCTTACTATGGTTTTATATTCCCTAATACCTATTATGCAAAGGCTTCCGGGTTCTCATTACAAAGAATATCACGAGGTCTGTCTGAATTAGTTTGGGTGCTTAATCATTGGTTTTACTGGCCATATCTAGTTTTAATTCTCTCAGCTATATTTTTCAGCAAAAAAAGTGAAATCTTTTACCAATCTTGCATATTGATTCTGGGCATTTTTTTGTATTTTATTTACGTTGGTGGTGATTTTGTTATTTGGTTTGGACCTCGTTTTTTACTGCCACTGCTTCCATTGAGCATTGTCATCATATTAATAGGGATATGGGAAGTTACATATTTATTGATAATCGATAAAACAAAAATACATATACCACGAATCATAATCTTTTGTATTATTCTTTTTTTAACATTGAGGTATTCATGGCCAACCCTAGGTGACAAACTAACCTATTTCTCGCATCAAATGCAAGGTTGGAGAGAATTAAGTGTTTGGATGAATGATAATCTTCCAAAAAATACAACATTAGCGACCGATGCAGCTGGAATAATCCCTTTCTACACAAATTTCTATACTATTGATATGTATGGTTTAACTGACCTCCATATCGCTCACTTACCTGTTCTAACAGGATTAGGGACCATTGCACACGAGAAATATGATCCTGAATATATTCTCGAGCAGGATCCGGATTGCATTTTTTCCTGGATTAATATGAAAGGTGAACCAAATTCAGCTGGTTTATTGGCTTATTCAGAAGAAATACGAACTAATTATTCTTTAATTGCATTAGCTAATACTTCAGAAAATGGAGGAATTCTCCCATGGGTCATCGTTTCACCAGAAATTTCCGAACACATGTATCTAAATGGATATAAATCAGGTTTATTCTGTAAAAACCTTAGCCCTGTAACTTATTAAACAATTTAATAAATTGTATTCTTATAAGTTGTCTTAATTTTCAAAATCAATATATACAGGATAATAAATTTCAAGATTCCCATCTATAATCTCTATTTTTTCGTTAAATACATCATAAGCAGAATATTCATAATCTGATAATTCTAATAAATGTGGATCGTTGTCATTTGATACTACAACCCAAATGGTATGATCATCAAAATTTATTGCATATCCTTGCAACCCTTCGGGTAAATCTGCTAACTTCTGGGCAGTAAGTGCTCCTTGCATCCTTTGATTAAGGATTTGAATTGATGAATAAACCGGTTTCGGTTGTTGTTCTTTATTTAAAATTCCACCATCTCGCCAACCTGGTCCATTGTAGCTATACCAGAAGGATTGATCAATACCCTCCATCCAATTGCGCACCAACAACCAGACGCTATATTGAGCTTGACGATCGTAAAATGTATTTTTGTCCTTAACACAATCAAGGTTATTATCTTTACACAAATATCCTGTTTCTGTCAGAAAAACAGATTTTTCATAACCATATTCATTCAATATATGATTGATATAATCATACTTTCCCATAATTACCCCACCACGGGCAGACCAATTGGGAAATTCTTCTTCAATCATCCAAGGCGCTGTTTTAAAATCACCTTCTGATGTATAACCATGGAAACTGACAATATCAAAATAATCTCCTCCTCCATATATCAATACACCTTCTAGGAATTTTGGTCCTATTGTTCTTTCTTCTGTTGGACAGTATCCGGACCCGGTTAGTCGTGGATCACAATCTAATAATAAACCCCCAATTAATATTTTCGCAGAATTGTCAGAATTTTTTATGGTTGGTGTAACAACACTCAGCATCCTGGCGTAATACTCACCACCATAATATTGATCGTTTAAGTCACCCCAACAACCAAATTGGCTAGTATTTGGTAAAACTTGTGGATGCACATCCGGTTCATTCCAAATTTCCCAATAATGGATATTGTATTCATCGGTTTGATAACGACTCACCAATTCACCCATAAAAAAACCAAAGGACTCCATTTTTTCCTCGAGAATGGCTCCACAATAATAACCATATACCTTTTGCGCCCAAACTGGAGTTCCACGAACGATTGGTATGACTGTTATTCCAACCTGATTGGCTCGGCGAAAAAATTCTTCTTCCTGAGCCATACTTTCCCAGAAAAAAATATCTTCAGTCGGTTGGATCTCGGACCAAAGAATGCCATTAAATCGAATGTATTTCACACCCATCGCTTCTAATAACTCATAATCAAGTCCTTCAATTCCTGTATGAGTTACTTCAACGGCTAGTGAAAAGTTCTCTGCTGGAATAATCAATTCCTCTTCCGTTTCTATCGTTGCAATTGGGGTAGATAAACCTGATTGATCATTTGTTTCTAGCAGTGTATCAGTGGATTGTTGCTCCGTTTGAGGAGAAACTTGTGGATCGGGAATTTGTTTGCTTTGTGCACATGCACTTAAACTTGCTATCAAAATGCTTAACATGAAAAATTGTGGAAAAAATCGTTTCTTCATTTTTTATCTTCCTTATTAAATTTATATATTTGCCATCGGTCGGTCAGCCAGAATATTGTCACTAACCATACCGGGATACTGGCCGGTATTATTAGAAGTGTATCTGCCAATGGCCAGGGCATAATATTGGTAATTGTCATCTCCAAAATGAGCGTATGATACACCAGGAACATATAAGCAAAAGCAGCCATTGTATACCATTTTATCCATTTAAGATCACCAATGAGTATCCCAAATGGAATTAGCCAAACCAAGTATTGTATTGAAAATGCATGCGTAAAAACAAAAAAAGTCAATAATAATGTTAACACCCCAGAAAATGGTGATTGCTTCCTGGCATAGAAAAACCAGACCAAACCTAAAATGCCAATCGTCACGAATCGACTGAATCCAAATACTTCCCAAATGTTTACCTTGGGAAACAAGGAATTGGCCAGTATCTTTAATAAATATGTGTATCCCCAAACACCAATTCCATGATTGTACCCCAAGGCTTTGCCGATTGTCGTGAAAAAATCCGCTTGAAATACCAGCAAATAGATGATCACTCCCACCAAAGGGAAAATCACCATAGCTAACCCAAACTGAATTTTCTTTTTACAACCGCGAAAGGAATTTATAATTATTGGCAATCCGATAACAGGCCAGCTTTTGATCCAGATGCCTAACCCCAACCAGAACCCAGACTTATAAGCCGATGTGCCTGCATAAAACAAGGAAACCAGTAAAAACAATAGAGGAATCGAATCAAATTGACCATGATAGGCAGACACATACACAGCAACAGGATTGAGGGCATAAAGCAATCCCCCAATGATTGGATCCATAATTTGCTTTTTCAAGAACACTTTATAAAGCAATAACACAATCAAACAATCTGCAATAATTGGAGCCAATCGCACTATGGAGTTGAATCCAAGGCCAGTTTTATCTGCGAACCAGCCAGAAAAACCTATCCAATACATTTGTAATGGTAGGTAAGGGTGTCGGTTTCCAGTATCAACCACTGTGTAAATATCTTTCAGATCGCGAACATTATCCGCAACCAACCGAAAGGAATCGATGTCATAATTACTTCCTGGCTGGAGAATAAAAGCGGGGATTATTCTCACTAAAATAGTTATTACCAATAGCCAAATGATCGGGTGTTTAATTGAGATTCTTACATGTTTCTTTTTTAAGATCCATAGAAAAAGGAACATTAACCATAAAGCCCAGAGTGGACCAAGTAATTTAATAATCATTTATCCATTTCAATATAAATTGGGCGATCAAATGTTATGGACTCTCCAACTGGATTGACTGGTGATCCAACAATATCATAAGCTTGAATAAATTTTGATGGAACTGCAATGATGCGTGAATTATTGTCTTTCGTTCCAAACAACAACCAGATACGCATATCGTTTGTTTTAAATTCAAATCGATGAATTTCATTTGGATCATAATTTGGTTCCGGTAAAACCACCCCCAAAATTGTATATGAAACAAATTCTGCTTTTCCTAATTTCTCTGTCATCAGGGAAAAAGCAGTATACGCTTCTCTAGGTGATTGATCAGCAGCTAATAATGCACTCTGCCGCCAACCTGGCCCATTGAGTGTATACCAATTTGTTGCCAGAATCCCTTCTGACCAGTTCCGAGCATATAACCATGGCAGGTAATTAGCTTTTGCTCGTTCAAACTCATCCGTTGATGAACTACCATCATTTGGAAGGAGTAATGCCCCTTCGGTATGGAAAATTGGTTTATTAATCCCATATTGCGACATCAGTTCTTTAATAAAATCCAATTTCCCCACAACAACCCCTCCAGCCGCTGACCAGGCTGAATAATTGATCTCACTTTGAATTGGATTTACGTCTTTTTGAAAGGTAGGATACCCATGAAAACTAACCACATCAAAAAAAGCACCGCCTTCATTTTTTAATATTCCTTCAAAAAATTTAGGTGCTTTGGTTCTTTCCTCAGTTGGGCAATATCCATCTCCAAAACTGCGCGGATCACAATCCAACAAAAGACCGCCCAATACCACATTAACACTTGGATTTGCTGCTTTCATGGCAGGATAGACAACTTTTAGCATCTCTGCATAGTATCCACCACCATAATACGCATCCTTAGCATTTCCCCAACATCCATATTGGCTAGTTATAGATGTATAATGTTCATAAGGGTCAACATCCGGTTCATTCCAAATTTCGTAATACTTCACATTGAATGGCGGACTGCTGTATCTTTTAACAACATTACTCATAAAACTGGCAAAGGCATTCAGATCAGCTGGAGGTCCACAAAAATAACCATTATATTTTTGTGTCCATGTTGGTGTACTGCGTACGACAAGAATTACCTCCATACCGGCTTCGCTGGCTGTAATCAAATCAGCCTCGAGCGTAGAATTCCAATTGAATATAGGTTCCTCAACCGGTTGCACTTCAGACCATAATAATCCGTTATAACGCACCCAGTGATTCCCTGCTGCTGCAGCCTCATCCATGAAGCCATTTTTTGTAATTTCTACTCCAAAAATGGGGTGGTGAGGGTAATTACGCATCAAGATGGGCAAATATAGTTGGAATTCATCCTCCTGATCTTGCGCTGCACCTGGTATGGCGCTCACACCAATCACCAGAATTAATATTAAAACCAAAATCTTTTGGATATTTTGCATCGGTAGTTATCCTCCAAACCTTATTAGTAGAATTGGTAAATCGAATACAAAGCCCAAATCTCCAGCATCACCAATGAAAAAATAAAGAAGAGTGCCTGAAGTTTTGCTGGAATTCGAATTATATCAAACAATATCTTGAATACAACATACCATCCTGACACTAAAAAGATAGCCACAGGCAGCACCACCGGGAAAAAATAACGGGATGCTGGTAACATCGTGTAATTCAACCAGCTGCCTGCCCCACGCATGACTACAACGGCCAACTGAAAAATGATCATGGTCAGGAATAACATTACAACACGACCTTCCAGTTTATCTTTTCTTGTAAACAGTGAATAAACCAGGCCAACAAGACTGAGGAGACTAACTACGAATAAGAACCGATAGGGCTTGCCGCCAACCAGAAATACATGTGACCAACCAAAAACCGCCCAGAAAGAACGAAACATGTGGGTTAATGCTGAGCGATAATACCAACCGTTTGCATCCAAATCGAAAATAGACCAAATGTGGGTGGTCGATACATTGATCTGACTGCCCAATACTTGGAAAAGTTTTGATGAAAGTAGTGGCCATATGCGTTCAGCCGATCCGTTACGGATCAGGTTTGTGTGTGTTGTCCCACCCCACAGGATCGTGTCACCATTTATATCCAGATATTGGGGAATGCCCGGCATATCACTCAGATCCCCAGGAGCCAAAAAGAACCCATCCCAATAGAGACGATTATCTTTATCCTTAATGGCGAAGGTTCGTAGCCATAAGCGCAATCCTTTTTCAGGTAGCTGTGTAGTTAATACAAAGAATTCTGGTTGCTCGGTTACCTCCAGGTTCTCTTCACGAAATCGAATCGTTTGACCTTCAAGTTCAAGCACAGGTGGATGTAACATGGTTGGTTGATCCGCCCAGATCCAAAAACCCAAGGTCACTGATTTTCCGAGATGTTCTTGAAAGGTATTCGGGTCTAGAAAATGGTAAAAACCCTGGCTTGAATAGGTCTGCCCGGTTTGAATAAAAATATTTTCACCGACTGGCGCATTTTCTGATTTTATGGCTCTGGGGACAACTGAATCCGAACTGGCGTAAAATAATGCTGGCGCTGGTTGCTTCCAATCCATAAGAACATATCCACCCATAATAATTGCCAGAAAACCCAATAAGATATAAACCCATAGCCATTTCTTCTTAAACAACGCCATTATCAAGCTCAAACCACCTAATGGTAGTGCAAGCCAGGCGGTGCTTTTGGTAAACATACACAAAACCATCGCAGCGAATAACAGCCCCAGGTTAAATAAGTTCACACCCTTTTTATTCAATCGCACAGCAGCATAAACAAACAGGGTAAAGAAAGCGATGGCAGCAACGTCGTTGTTGACCGCGCTCATCAAGTCCACCAGAGCAGGTAAAAAAGCCATAAATAACGGAACCATCCAGACTAATGGATGATCATCACCAAAAACCAGGCAACTGGTCTTAAATGCCAGAAAAACCGTGAATACTAAAAACAATACCGAAACCATGCGGGTACAATAAAGCTGCCAGGTAATATCCGTGAATTTCATTATTCGCAGCGGGATGGAGGCCAGAAAATAATAGGCTGGCAAGTCCCCTGTCTGTGCAATCCCAATTTCTACTGGTTTATTGATTTCCAACAAATTTGGTAAGCCTGACATACCTCGATAAAAATCATGCTCAATCATCGAAGCTGCAACTTCACGACGCATGTATTGATCATATTCGCCTGATAGTGGCCAATGATCCAGATTTGCTGCCAACCAGGCATATTCAAAATGCCCGGGCTCATCGTAATGCTGCCAGGGTGGCACCAATATCAGATAAGCCATCCCATTTATCAGACTGACAAGTAAAATAAGCTGCACTCGATATTTAGTCAATAGTGTGCTTAAGAAGGATCGCATACCGCTTTAAAACGCACCTTTGCGCCTTAAAACTACCCAGACTGTCTTCAAAAGGATTTGCAGATCCAACCAGATGGAATAATGCTGGATGTAGTATAGATCTTCCTCCGTGTGCAAATGCATAGGTTTATCACTGCGCCCATTGACCTGCCACCAGCCGGTCAACCCCTGTGGTACACTGAAGCGCTTTCGCTGCCAGGGTTCGTATTTTTCTACCAGAGCTGGCAGTTCCGGTCTGGGTCCAACCAGGCTCATATCGCCTTTAAGAATGTTGATCAACTGAGGTAATTCATCCAGGCTGGTACGGCGTAACAACTTTCCCACCCGTGTTACCCGCGGATCATTGGGGTTTTTATGGATCATTCGTCCTTTTTTATCATATTTGGTAACCTGAAGTAATTTCTTATCAGCATCCAGAATCATAGATCGGAATTTGAACATTTGGAAAGTTCTGCCATTTTCACCTACGCGTTGAGAATGATAGAATACCGGACCGGGAGAATCCAGCTTGATGGCTATAGCAATCAAAGCATAAATAGGTGTTGCCAAAATGATCAGAGGGAAAGTTACCATCAGATCGAACAACCGTTTGGTCATGCGTTGATATTCGTTCAAAGCGGGAGCGCGCAAATCAATCATTGGTAGACCAGCAAATTCAAGTACAGCTGCCTGATTCAATGCCAGTGCAAAATAATCAGGAATGACCCAGATACGCACCGGCAGGCTGTGTAACTCCCCGACCAGCCGATTTACTTTATCGTATGCCCGTTGCGGTAAAGCAAAAACAATATCTGTAATGTATGAATTTTTGGTGATATTCACAGCCTCCGATAAATCTCCAAGCACATCGGCTTTGCGAGCAATAAGGTCTTTATTGTCATCGACAAAGCCAACAATTTTAAAACCCAGGGTGTGAAATCCCCGCATTTTCTTTTCCAGCTGCCTGCCCACCAAACCGGCACCAATGATAAGCACCCGTTTTTCCTCCACTTTGCGTAAAAATTTTTTTCGGTAGGCAAGCCGGTAAATCAACCGATAACTAATCAACAATACAACCGCAATTAAAACAAAGGAAAGAAAGAGTACGCGTGAAATTTCCCTATAAGAGAGAAAGAGTAATCCAGCAATGATGGTACCGGCAAGAACAGAACTCATGATGATGCTGTTTAATTCATCAGCAACCCGCAGATTCTTACTCGAATCGTAGACGGAAGCTGAGAGAAATACTATGACCCAGATTAAAGGAAAGACAAAGTAAAAATAAGTTGGAATTTCAGGAACTATCTGGATATCACGAATAAAAATACTGAGACCATCCAAAGTAGGGCGAATTAAATATGAAATCCGCAATGTTAATGATATTAAAAAGGCATCAAGAAAAATACTCAAAATGGCAAAATCATTAGAAAACCTGCGGAACATAAAATCCCCAACTCTAATTAAATTGATATTAAAGAATTTTAGCACAATTAATTAGGTGTTTCTATACAAAATTGTAATTTTACAAATCAAGAGTAATCTTTGATTCCAAGTAATTGCAAAAGCACTAAAACAATAAAAAGCGGGTACTTTTTATAACGCGGCCATAATCTTTTTGGTTCTTGCAAAAAACGATATAGCCACTCAAAACCACTCCTTTGTATCCATAGAGGAGCTTGCTTTTTATTTCCTGAGAGAAAATCAAATGCAGCTCCGACACCGATCATAACAGGAGCATTAATTTTTCCAAGGTGGTTATACATCCAGCGTTCCTGTTTGGGACTGCTAATCCCTACCCAAATAATATCCGCACCTGATTGGTTTATTTGTTGGATAATTTGGTCGTCTTCCTCTTTCGTCAACTCGCGAAATGGTGGACAATAATTTCCTACAACGCACAAACCAGGGAATCGAAATGAAAGCCTTTGTTTAAGAGATTCCACAACACCTGGAGCGCTACCATAAAAAAAATGTTTCCAGCCTTTTGATTCGGATAATTTGCAAACTGAATTCATCAAATCTGGTCCATACACTCTTCCGGTTTCCTTGAATCCCATTAATCGCATGATCCAAACTACTGCCATTCCATCCGGAGTTGTTAATCCACTCTGATTGAAAATATTACGAAGCTCAAAATCCTTGTAACAATCCATAATTGAGTGAGCGGGTGTAACACAAATGTAATTGTTGTTTTTTTGTTCTATCCAATTTTCAATAATATTGAGTGTATTGGTAATATTTAGAGCATTGATATGAACTCCGAGAATATTAGAAAACCTGAGATTTGATTGCATGTTTTCTATACTCGCTTCACCACGATAATGGATTTTGCCATAAAAAGAAACCGCTCAAAAATTATTTTTGAATCAGGAAATAACTCTCGCATTTCTTTTGGTCCAAGTAATTTTATTTCATTTACGATCTTCTTTATGGATTCTTTTGAAGGTTTTGTAATCAAACCCCAAATTGAAAAGTATCTCAATAATTTTTTTTGTTCAAATTTAGGAAAAAAATGGATAAATGGTGTAATATAATGCGGTTCGATGAAAAAAAATTTATTAGGTGTTTGCACATAGTAATTTTTTCCCACTCGCTGAACTTCTTCACAAAACTTTATTTGATTTTCAATATTTTGAAGATGCTCGATCACAGAGTTACTATAAGCAATATCAAAAGCTTGATTTTTAAAAGGTAGATTTCGACCATCTGCAACTAGGTACTTGCAGTTTTGGTTTTTAACCTTTGGAAAAAATACATTTACCAACAAAAGATCAGGAATAGTTCCTATATATTCCCAATTAGTTGGTGTTCCACCTATGTCAATGATTTTTGTATTTTCTTTTATTTGAAAAAAAAATTGAAATTCTCTCATTCTTTTTTTCCGAAAGAAATTCTGGAAAATTTTATAAACATCATGAATATTAATATTCATTTAAATCCCACCTTTTTGTTTTTAATGCATGAATTATTCCATTCTGAAAATTGTTCACCATATTATCTAATGAATATTTCCGTGAAGAAACCTCGCAGCCTTTTCTTAAGTTCGTTAATAATTCATCATCACTAAATAGGTTTATTATTGCTTCTGCATATTTTTTCGGGTCATTTTCCTTAATAATAATTCCATTAACACCATCCTCAAGATAAGAAATCTCAGGACTATGGTTATTGTGATTTATTGTCACAAGTGGAACGTTCATGACAAAACAATCTAAGATAGCTAAACCAACAAGTCCAGGCATCAAGAAAAGATCGGCTAAAAGAAAATAAGGGACAATATCTTTCCCAAATTTTGGTCCAACATAATGTACCCAATCATACTTGGCATCGAATTCTTTCACCAATGAAACATCCTTACCAGAACCAATAAATATCATTTCAAAATCAGGGATCTTTAATCTGATCAGTTCGCAAGCAGAAAACAAAAAAGGCAAATTCTTTTCATAATACATTCCACCTACAAATAAACCAATATGGGAGCCATTGACTTCTCGACTTAATTTAAATTTGTTTATTTCTATTCTTGAAAATTGATTTTTGGCTACAATTAATTCTTCAGTATCAATTGCATTTTGAACTGAGGTTATACGGTTTTCAGGAAAACCTAGTTGTTTGATAATCATCTTACTATAATCATTATAAGCAAACCACCAGAACACATTTTTTGAAATTATTCTTTTTATCCACTCACCTACTTGGCTAGCTTTTTCTTGCTGAAAATTCTTACCATGACCCCAAAACGCAATCCTTTTTAATCGAAGTACATTTAATAATATAAATATATAATTAATTAATAACTTACTTGCCTGTTCAACAATAATCAAATCTGCATTTTTTATGTGACAAAATGCTGGCTGCCAGTAGATTTCCTTTCCAAATAAGTAAAAGATTTTGTTATTAATTTTTTTCCCCCATTGTATTTCAACGCTATCATTCTTCGCCATATCAAAATTTCCTGGTTGGCCATAAACCAAAATTAAATCAATATTTTGACTAATCAAGCTGGATTTCAATTTTTCATAAAAAGTTTTTCGGTAATTTGGAATATAACGATAAATTATTACTACTTTTTTATTCATTGTTAATCCAATATCCAAATATCCTACGAAGAGTACCGAGTAATAAGAAAGAAATAAGATATTTTTTGGGGCAATTCATCTTAGCAAAATTTACGAAATTAATTAAATTTCCTCCTCCTCTAATTCCAAATAAATGGTTCACATAATTGCGAATCGATCTTGATTTTCTTAATTGCACACTTCCACTTTCTTCCGGATATACAAACAATTTTGCGTCGTAATTTATAAATATCGGAAACCCTTTGCGTGCTGCTCTATGTGTGAAATCGAAGTCAGCGGCATAGTGAGGAAAACGAATTTCATCGAATAATCCAATATTTTTAAAAACAATAGAAGGTATTAACAAACCACGACCAGGAAAATGTGATACTTCATGAACTCCGTTTCTTGAACTAATTGGTATTTTATCAATGATCTTTTCATACGTCGCCAATTTCCAATTGATCTTTTCTCCCCCATAAACAACTCGGTTGGAATGGACATCCACCGCTAATGCTCCTAACAACGCATTAGGTTTTTGTAGCGCCCATATAATCATTTTTTCTAAAAATTCTTTATGTAGTATAGTGTCATTATTTAGAGTAAATATAAAATCTGCATTGTAATCTAATGCATATGCTACCCCTAAATTTGTAGCTTTTGTCCACCAGAGATTCCCATCACCTTTGATAAGTATGACTTCAGGAAATTGAGTTTCAATCATTCTTGAAGTTCCATCATTTGACCCATCATCAATTACAATAACCTTAAAGTTTTTCCATGTTTGATGATAAAGACTCTCTAAACAATTTCTGGTAAATTTAATTCGATTGAAAACAGGTATTACTACAAAAATTGAATTCTTTTCCATATTTATTAAAGTGTGACTTTCATCTCATCTTTTAGGAAATTATCATCTTCAACCCAAATATTAAATTTTTCTAAATCCTTTGGAATTCGATTTATTGCTAAAGCTAATCCTAAAATAATACCTTGTTCAAGATTTGGTGAGTAAGCCAAATTAAAGATTAGCTGGGAAGATAATAATACAAGCATTATTCTATTAGCTGGTTCTACTTTGTGAAATTTAAAAAACCTAATTGATAAACCAAAATATAATAATCCGAAGATCGATAACCCCAAAAACCCAAAATCGTGAAGTAATTGAATGTAGTAATTGTGGGGCGATGCTGTTATTGTTGATCCTAGTATTTCACGTGCATATCCGGTGCCAAATGCATGACCAAGTATGTAATTTATAAATGAACCCATGTTTTGAGGGCTTATAAGAAATTTCCAACCCTCCAACCGCCAATAATAATTTTGTAAATTTGAAGCTGAAGTTGATAATGAATTGATTAATTGCTCTCCAAAAATGAAGACAATTGCTAATCCAATAATAAAAACAAAAATGGAAATAATAAATATTTTTTTGTTGAGATGACCGTCCAAAAAAACCATTAATAAAATAATCGTGACCATTACGACCCAAACCGTGCGATGTTGTAAAATTATTACACCTATAATTAACAACGCAGGGATAATTTTTGGGAATAGTAATTTCAAATGAAGTTTTTTTGCATACCAATAAATAATAAATCCTTGGAGTAAGAAAAATGTAACACCTGCATTTAGTACTCTAAAAGGATCTCCGCTAGCACTTGCCCAGATAGATATATAATTAGAACTTGTTGATATAAAAATCCATCTATAAATCGCTATTAATATCAAAACTAAGGCAAACCAAGCCCATAGAGTAAATATCCCTTTAATCAGTTTTTTTTGGGGGGTGGAGATTGAAGAAAACAAAACAACGGCAAAAAAATAGAAATATGACCTGGATGAATTTCCTGATTGTTCTAATCCAAATTTATACACCCCTAGTAATAAAGAAATAATCATCATGACAAAAAAGAGTATGACTAAAGTAATTTTTTGATAATTTGTTATTTTTTTTAAGAATAATTTAATCACGATAAAAAATAAAATCAGGGCAATTAAGATATCGGACAAATATAAACTTACAGCCCCGATACTCACTGAAAAGTCTAAATTTTCAAAAACCCCGATCACAAAGAAATTTAGAAGTATTAGGAAATATGCAAAGATATCAAAGTAGTAAAGGTAATTTCTATATTTCATTAACAATTCGATTTTTGGGTAGAATAAAGAACTCAAATATTCCAATTTTTTTGATAAAATTTTTATCGCTTCAATTTCTTAACTTTCCACCATTGTCAACATTTAACAAATCATTATTTATTAGTCCACTTTCCTGAAGCTATTTTACTCTATTAATCAAAATCGCTCCAAGATTGCTATGCTTAAAAAAACAAAATTATTCAATGTGTTCAATAAATAATTTTTTCTAACAATAAATGGGTTCGAAATTTCATCAATTCTTTCTATCTCTATAATTATGATTTTAAAAAAATGGTTTTATTTTGTGTTCATCAACTTTTTAAACAAATTTAAAACAAGGTTTTCAAGGGTTGAAAATCATATATATTTTTGGCAATTATGAATCTTTTTTACCTTTTTGATAAATCCAATCAATTGAAATTCCTAATTATTGTAACTTTCAATGAGTAGTGATATTGAACTTTCCATGTCAAAATTTGCTAATGCTAATCCTCTTGCCTCCCCTCCCATTTTTTTACGAAGTTCATCATTCTTTGATAATTTAACAATTGCATCAACAAGTTTCTCTTGATTTGGATCAATCAAGAAACCATTAACATTATTAATTACAATATCTCGTAACCCATAGACATCATAAGCAATTATAGGTAACCCACAATAAGAAGCCTCCAAAGCTGAAATGCCAAACCCTTCATGAAGAGAAGGCATAATGTAAATATCACTCAGTGCTAATATTTCACGAACCTGATTGGTATTCCCAAAAAAGCGAGTGAAATTTGTAACTCCTTTTTGTTTTGCCAATTCCTGTTCACTTTGCAACAGCTCTCCTTCACCTGCATGAAAGTAAACTATATTTGGAACTTTTTCTTTTACCTTTTCTAAGGCATTTATGATCGCCGCATGATTTTTAACTTGTGAACAGGAACCAACAGAAACAAGGACAATATCTGAATCAAATAAACCATATATTGATCGTAATTCTCTTCGTTCACCTTCTGATGCAGGATAAAATTTTTGATTATCAGCCCAATTAGGAATTATTGTTGTTTGATTGTTAAACAAATTTCTCTCAACCTGCTGTACTGAAGATCCAATACTAATATTCTTCAGTCCCAATAAATGGACCAGTAACCACCTTTCAAGTTTCTTACGTTTTCGAAGAAATCCTGAAAAGAGAAATACGCTATGGTAAGTACGGAAAATTTTGCCAACACCCGCTAATTTTGCAGTTAATGCATGCATCATAAATCCTCTTTCAGGATGAATATGAATAACATCAAACTTCTCTTTTTTGAAAAACAACAACAATCTCCACAAATATTGAGGAGATTTTTTAAATGAAATGTGATGGACTTTATAACCAGATTCAATTAATTCTGAGCTATAAGGGCCAACATCACAACCTGTACTAAGAATATGCGTTTCAATACTTTTAGAAATAAAGAAAGGAGCAGCATTATTCAACATAATCTCAGCTCCTGAAAATTCTATTCTATTCAATATATGCAATATTTTCATAATATCTGACCGATTATTCTATTGAAAAATAATATTGAAAATCCTAAATAAAAGTAATTTGAATTACTTGGTACCTATGGGCGTAAATTGGAAACTTATAATTAAGATAAATACATGTTAATTATTGTGTCAGCTGAATTTTGCCAAGAAAATTTTTCCAAATTTTTATAACCAAAAACAACTAATTCTTTTCTCTTGAATGAATTCAATAGAGTTTCAATTAACTGGGAAAGTTGGTTGTAATCATCAGGATCAAAGTATAAAGCTCCATTACCAGCCACTTCCGGCAAGGGACCAGTATTTGAGGCAATTACTGGACAACCAAATGATTGAGATTCAAGAATCGGTAAACCAAAACCCTCCATTTTTGATGGATAAACAAAAACCAAGGCATTTTTATATAATTCATGCAAAACATCTTCATCTATATCAATAAAATGCTTATATCTGCCCGATAATCCAAGTTTTTTTATATATTCATTTTCATGTTCTGTTAGCTTTCCACCTCCAACAATAAGTAAATGAACTTCTTTTAAATCTTGATTAGAAATTAACGCTTTCGGAAGAATATTAAAATTCTTGTATCCTGACCGGTTTCCAACGAACAAGACATAAGGAAAAGGATATTTTGAAAAGGTTTTATTAGTTTGATGGTTTGGATATATTGATTTTATCGGTATTCGATTTACTCCATGATAACTCACAAAAATTTTCTCTGAACTTACATTAAAAATCTCCAGAATACATTTTTTTGAATATTCAGAAACTGTTAGAATTCGATCAGATCTCAAAACGGCATTTTGTCTTATTTTTAAAATATATTTGTTTGCTTCTCCAAATTCAGATGGAAATATTTCTCGAATCGTATCATGAATTGTTATACATTTTTTCCATTTTCCAAAATAAGGTGTGCGCACTGTACTAGAATGAAAGACATCAAATTTTCCAGAGTATGAATACACACTGCTAAATAGGTCTTCAAAAAACCATTGAACCCGAGCAGGTCTAAAATTTTGAGAAATAAATCTCTTTCTACATTTAACACCATAATTTATTAGTAAATTTTCTAACCTTATACTATCCATATCATTACCCAACAATACTGATAAATCAACATTTTCAGCCTGATTTATTTTTGGAAGAATATTTGCCCACATTTTTGTTGTGGACCACCCTGTAGAAGGAATATCAATTAATATTTTCATATCTCACTTATATTTTTATCTTTTTTTCTTTATTTTATTAATTTTTAAATAAGTACACATATTTTCAATCATATAGAGAATAATTTGAAACAGTCATTAATATCCTTCTTAAAGGCGAGTAATTATTTTGGATTTTCATGAAAAATATAAAGTAATAAACTTGTAAAAAATGAATTTTCATTAATTCTTGAACCTGAAAACAAAAATCTCTCCCGAAGTTCCTTTCGAAGATTATAACAAAAACCAGAAAATACAAACAATGCTAAAATAATAATACCGGATAGAAAAATTTCAATCAGGAAAATTAAGGAATTTGATGAAATATAACTTGATAAAAAATATCTAAGAATATAGATAGTTAAAAACACGAAGGTGCCTATGAGAATACCTGGAGAATAATTTGAAATTATTTCTTTAAAATTAATTTCTAGAAAACTCTTAATTACCATTAAATACAGAAAAAATTCTATTAGTTTGCTAATTCCTACAGCAATTGTAAAACCTATTATTCCATATTCAAAAAGGAAAACAAAAAGAAAGATTAATAAAATTATAGATATAATTTGAATGAAAATTTTTACAGATAATTTTGCCGTTGCTTCTAAAATTATTGCTGCCAAATGCGAAAGAAAATAAAATGGGATTGTTAATGCCAATATTTGTAAAATTGGTATGGAAGGTCCCCAGTTTCTACCTAATACAAGGTTGATAACTTCATTTGATGCAGCACTAAGCCCCCAACTCAAAGGTATAATTATGCTACTAACTAATAGAATAGAAGACAAGTATGTTTTTCGTAATCGAGTGATGTCATCTTGTATTCGACTGTAGGATGGCATTAGCACCCTTGAAAGACTATTAACCAGATAATACATAGGAAGATTAATCAACATAAAAGCTCTGTTATAAAAACCCAAGGCAATATCTCCCAGGAAACGTCCGATTGCCATCGTGTCCAGGTTAGAACTGATAAATTCCATGAAACTTATGATCGATACACGAGCACCGAAACTGTATAATTGTTTGTAATATTTCCACTTAAAAACAAAAAGCAAATTATGCCGTGAAAACAAATAAGCCAGAACTGCCAGAATTGTCCCCTGGCTTAATGCTGCTCCTACCAGGCTATACACCCCAAAACCATTCAATGCCATCACAATACCAATACCTGCATACCCAAGGATAAAAGAAATGATATGAATGATTGCAATTGAGCGAAAATTAAGCTCACGACGTAATAAACTAATAGCTGTTGTGGATATTCCTGTAAAGATAAAGGAAAGTGCTAACCAGCGAACAATGGGCACCACCGCTTGATTGTTAAATATGTATGTCGATAGAGGTGCCCCAAACCAAAAGATGGCAAACATCAACACAGAAAGAAAAACATTTGAAGTGAACCCAGCACGAATCTCTTTCTCACTGAGATCCTTCTTTTGCACTAAGGCAGACCCCATGCCCATCTGAGCAAAATACGAGCCAAAACGCAATACCACATTCGCCATTGCCACCAGACCGAAGTCAGCTGGGGATAATAAACGCGCCATTACTGCCGTGTAACCGATTTGTAGGACTGCATTGATGCCCGTATCAAGATAGCTCCATTTCAGTCCGTTGAAAGTCCTGGCAGTAAGATTACTGTTTTTTAAATTTGAAACTTCCTCATTAGCGACATTGGGGTCGGTCAATAATTGTGAGGTTGCAGGAATTTTGTTTACTTGATCAGATTGAGACATTTTCATTTTCAATTCATATTTTGGGGTTAGGGAAATTTAATTTTTTTTTTGAGTAGTTTAAATTGATACTAATTTGAGTAAAAGGCTTTTTCTAAGGTGTGTCATCTTCATCACTATTATGAAAACCTTCTATTAAAAACTTTTTGATTCATTCTTAGTTTGTCCATTTATTTGAGCGAAAAGCTTTTAGAAAATTAGGTTTTAAACTTCAATTTCCCTTTACCCCTATCCAGTCAATTTGAATTTCATACGTTTGATTAGTTAATATATTATCAGGCTCACTTATTCCAATAGTAATATTTGATAACTCACCTTGTTCAAAGGGTACAAACCAAATACTCCATTGATTTGGTACGTTCGTATAACTGACTGGGCGACTTCGTTCTCCATTGAGAACTGTTTCAATAGTCAAATAGGAATGAGTATCGCTCTTTAACCTAAAAACTAATTCATTGTATTCGTTTACATATACGTTGTTAATAATAAAATAATATGTGAAGAAATCTCTTTTCTCCAAATCATTTTCATAAGACATTGTTAAAATACCATCGTTAGTTGAAAAAAACCCTTTAGAATTATTTGGGTATGCAAACCAATTTTGTGATGTGGCAAAACTTTCAAGAATTTGAACTGAGAACAGTTCAATAGTTGAAACATCATCCAATGGTTTGCCAAACATAGCCTCCCCCCGTTTGTACCAAATATCTGATTCTTTAAATTTAAAACTCTTTCTTAAATTATCACCATTATTAGTGAAATTTATAAATGATAAACCAGCTTTATTCCATTGGTTTACTGATTCAGTGTAATTATTATTTTTTTCATTCGCAAATCCACTCTCAATATATCCAATTTTATTCAATGGCCTCTTTTCAGAATAAACCAAAAAAGAATCAATCGCTCTGTCATAATCACCCAATAAACAATAAACCCTTCCTAAAAGGAGATATATATGCGTGTTTTGAGGTATCCATTTTCTAGCAGTTTCAAAATTTTGTTTGGCAGAAATTAATAATTCCTTTTGATCTAGAACAAAATTGGTTGGTAATCCGCATACAGGTAAGCCTGATTGTGTGAAGTCGGTGGATTCCAGTATACTTTCTATTTGATTTCCTCCTTTGTTCAAATAAACAAAATAAAAAACACGTGGTGTTATCCATGACAAAAATAGTACGGTAAGGATTAGCAGAAAAATTATTACTAAAATTTTTCTATATTTTTTCACGATGCCTGTTGATTATTCTTTTCTTTAAACCAACCGTGTAAGATCACAAAGATTACTTCCAGAATACCTCCAGCTACCAGTGCAATGGCTGTGTTGCGCACCGTATTATGCGGCATGCGTTCTTCCGGTACTCTCGCCTGTGAAGCCACCTGGGCATCACCGCTATGCTCATCGCTGGAGATGCGAACTTCTCGTTGTTTACGTAACAGCGTTTCGTAGGTATCTTTGATCACCTTATATTGAAGTTCCAAGGTTTGGTGTTGGTTGTAGTATTTCCGCAATTGTTGTTGGTATGCCAATACCTGCTCTTCCACCAGGGTTGTGTTACCTTCCAATTCTTCATATTGATCGTCCAACACTTCCACCCAGTCATTGATCAAGATTCGTAATTGGGCAACGGTCAGGCTTTCGCCAACTGGCGAATTGGAAAGTTGCAGCTGCAGAGGTGATTGTTCAAAACCCGAATCAGCATAAAGCCTGAGTTGTAAAACTTTAAAATTATCGTGGATCTGGCTTACTACCTGGGTGCTGGCATTGCTGTTTTCCAAAGTTTGTAATATACCGAGGGCATCCTGGCGAGCATTTTCCAGCAGGCGTTGTTTGCGCAGGCTGCTAGATTGTAATGCAAATAATGAATCCAATTCGTTGCTAATTAATGTTGACTGGTCTCTGGCTTCGAATTCCTCCAGGGCAATCTTTGCATTATCCAGATTCTGTGTGGTAATTTCGATCTGGTTATCGAAAAACAGGAGCTGATTATCATCTACCCCGGAGTACAGGGAATTAATTCGCTTGACCGATAATTGTGCCCATTGGTTCGCCAATGCAGCTGCTTCATTGGGATTTTCAAGCATCACTTTCAACACAAGGATCGATGTATCCCCACCGGCTGAAGCTTCAATGGCATTATCTCGAAAATTGTCAAAACTGACGAGTTCTTTTTTCTCCCCCTGCCAGAAATCGTAGACCTGCGAAAGGATCACATCGCTATTGACAACATCCAGCAATGCTTTGCTGGTAGGTGCAGTGGTATTAACGGTTTGGTATTGGGGATCAAAATTAGCGATATAGCGTGGCTTGGTGACAGCTATAACCGCTTTAGCCTGGTAGATATCTGGTTGAAGAAAGGAATATAAGAAGGCAGCTAATCCAAGAACAAAGCTGATTCCTATGATTAATTTCCAGTTGGCAAGCAAGTTCAAGATCAGTTTCCGTAAATCGATCTCTATTACATCATCCATTTTGCACACTCTCTAATTTTCAATATGATTAAATAATTTTCAAGTATAAACTCTGAAATTTAGCCTGTCAAACTTGTAGTGATTCGAAGAGAATATATTTTCCTGAGATACTTATTCAACCAAGCTTGAATAAACCGCTTACCTCAAAAATGATTTTCTTCTTTTCTCTCTTAGTATTAAATCAATCTTAAATAAATATATAGTAAAAGCTAATTTTATCATGCTATCCTAATAATAATTTCTTTAAGGGAGAAATGAAATTCCAATCTACAACTTGAATTATATGAAATATTGAAACCTGACGATTTTTTTGGATATTCCTTCTTTTGCTCAAGATCCCTGGCAGGCAATTCAGAGCATCAATTTTTGCTTTTATTGTTACTTTCCCCTGTTTCCTGATTAAAGACAACCCAATAGCCAAAATATTTAAAATGACATGAAAAGGTAATAACATCCAGAATAACAACCCTGGCATATTTTTCATGAATGTCCAAACCAAATTACGTTGACCATAATAGACTGAGAAATCACTTTTTTTTCCAGTGCTTCCAGACCCTACATGATGAACTACAGCATCTGGTAAAAAGATACAATTGTATCCAGCTAATCTTAATCGGAATCCTAAGTCTATATCTTCGACATAAGAAAAGTAATCCGGATCAAAACCGCCAACTTTAAGAAATGCTTCTTTTGGATAAATCGCTGCTGCTCCACACGCACTAAATACTTCTTTTTCTTTTAATTGAAGAGACTTTTCTTCGTAGTTGTGATATTTCCTCCAAACCTGACCAGTGAAATGATACACATCTCCTGCACCATCTATTTTCACGGGATCATTAGCAATTATCAATTTGGAAGCAAAAAAACAATCCGGGTATTTCTCAATCGCTTTATGGATATTCTCCAACCACTCTTTTTCCGGAAAAGCATCCGCATTTAATGTGATGATGTATTTACCTCTGGAGTGCTCTACACCCAGGTTATTTCCAGCAGAAAAACCAATGTTTTCAGGTAATTGAATTAATTCAATTTGAAGATTTGGAAAATCTTGCAATAATTCCTGAATAATTGGTTCCTGAGAACCATTATCTATGATGATTATTTCAAAATCATTTACAATTTGGTTTGATAATGAATCCAAACATTTCTGAAAATATTGACCATTATTCCAAAAAAGAATAATAATGGAAAATTTCGGATTTTGTTTTTCTGATAATTCTTCCACCCAATTCATACCTTTTAATAGTTTTTTATGTAGAGAGGATTTTCTTTATTACAAAATACTACATTTTAATTAGAATCTAATTCATTAATTTGTCATTTGAAAGAATACCACAAATTCAGGCTACCATCAAAGCACAACTAAGATCAATTTTCGTTCAAAATTATTATTAACGTATCAACAAAATAATCAAATTCCATAAAAGGAATTTCTTTATGGCTCAATTTCCTTTCAACGGATTCAACTAAATCGTTCACAAATGAAAATTGTTACCCAAAGGAAATTAATTATTGATGCGGAGTGAAATTGATGGCAACACCTGCCCTATTATTTCTTGTTTTTTGTTAAGAGATTACAAAGAATTTCAACTACATACTGTGTTAAAATTTAATAATTTAGGAGAATTATTATGTATAAGAGATTATTTATCTTAATTTTAACGACTTTTTTCTTTTTATACCCATTAAAGGAAATAGCTGCAAATGCTTTTACACAAACAACGAGATTTGTATCAATTAATGGAATAGACCAAGGGGATTGTACAACTTCCCAGACACCTTGCAGATCAATTCAATATGCTATTAACAAATCAGTTTCAGGCGATATGATCCTGGTATCTGAAGGAACTTACACATACAATCAGAATTCTGATACATGTAGTTTTCTAAGAACAAGAGCAGTCGTTTGTTCTCTTGATAAACGATTAACAATTCTTGGTGGTTATACTGATAACAATTGGTATGGATCTGACCCAACGAATAATATAACAATTATTGATGGCTCGAGTAACTATCGAGGCGTAGCAGCAATTGGTTACAACACTACAAATGCCCATTTAGAGATGATTGGGTTTATTATTCAAAATTCCAGAGCATTTGGACCCACCTATTTAAATCCATACGATCCAAGTGGTGTTGGGGCTGGCATGTTAGTTCAACATGCATCTGTAACGCTCAGGGATATAATTATTCGAAATAATCAGGCAATTGGCGCAAATACTGGATCAGGAGCTGGTGGTCAGGCAGATGGTGCAGGCTTAAGAATAGAAGAACCACCTATCGGGACAACATCAATTCTCCAACGTGTGGTTTTTGAAAATAACACATCATTTGGTGGCAATGGCCCCGATAGAGGAGGGGTCGCTTTTGGAGCTCTATACTCTTATAAAGCAAAGGTTATTATTGAGGATTCAAAATTTATCAATAATGTTGCTCAAGCAGGGAGTACAACTGGAGTAGGTATTTTCAATAATTTAAGTGCAGACGCATTAGGTGGTGGAATTGCAATTATGGAAGGTGATGTTACTATTACCAATGTTGAAGTAACTGATAACAGAGTGCTCGGTGGAAATGGAACGAAATATGGAGGGGGCGCATATGGAGGAGGTATTTTTATCGAAGATTTTGGCGCAAGAGTGACTACTGTCAAAATTACCGATTCATCAATCGCAAGAAATCAGGCAATTGCAGGAAATGGAGCAATTGGTGGAAATGGTGCAGGAGGTGGTATTGATGTAGATAGTAGTAATATCACAATTAATAGAACATCAATCATTCAAAACACAGTCATTGGGGGAAACGGAGCTACTGTTGGACCTGGAGCTGGAGGTGGATTATATGTATTTAAAGTAAGGGACGGGGAATTTACAGCAACTCTAAGCGATGTAATTATTGCCAATAATTATGCAGACCAAGGGAGAATTGGTACAGGTTCATTAGGAAATGGTGGGGGCGGAGGTGTAGTGATTCATGGCATCAATGCGACAATCCAAAATTCGACAATTGCTGCGAATGAAATTGGCTCTACTTTGGTTCTCGGACAGGGGTTTCTCATTCAACCCTGGCCAAGTCCTGATGTTGTTGACTATAATGCTAAATTGGTACTCTCTAATAGTATTATTGCAAATCACCAAAAGGATAACATTCCAGCTATTGTTGTTCAAAAAAACAGTGAGTTATTATTTGATCATGGTTTATTCTCTGGTAACTCCAAAAATATAAATTCCGATGGTAAGCCAGTTCTGAATGGTTCAATAAATGGTTTGGAAACAATTGATAGCTCCCCGGATGCTGGTTTTGTAGCACCTATAGACCCGTACTATAACTATCACCTAAGGCAAGGATCGATTGCGCGTGACAAATTCAGTGAGATTCTTTCACCGTTCGATATTGATTATCAATCCCGTCTCTATGGATCAAATGTAGATTATGGTGCCGATGAGTATCATCCTTTTTACCTTTCCATCGTCCCTGGTGATACCCAATTGTTAGGTGATTGGAGTAAAAGCATCCAGACATTTAATGGAGTAGATTTACATTATGAAATCACAGTTTTTTGTGAAGACGGTGCTAACCCGCCAAACCAATTAAGTTGTAATAAGGTAAAAAATATTGGAAGTATTACCAATTACTTATTGACTGATTTGACAAACTTTAAAATTTATACCATCAAAATTAACGCCTTGAGTTTGGATAATCAATTGATCGCATCATCTGCTGAAACAAGAGCTTTTTCTACTTCTATTTTTTTTTTTTTGCCAGTCATAAGTAAATAACTATTTTTTAACAATTTTTTTTACAAACCAATAACTTGATCATTTTTGAGGATTAAATAGAATAATGAAAATGTAAACATGTCGGAATTATAATCTATCCAAAATCTAGAATTTTTCTATTTACTATCTTACATTTCTTCTTCAGATATTAATAGTATTTCTTGAATTAATTATTTTTTAGCTGAAAAAACAAAAAATGGATAACCTAAGTGTCCTTGCCATGGTCCCCAGTACAATGAAGCTTTCGCATCAGAAAAACCAGCATGTTTTAACTCGCCTAAAATATCCCATCCAAAATTTTGAAAGCATAATGATCCATTATTAGATACTGGATTTCCATGTATCTCAGCGGGAAGGATATGATTAATCTCACCTGTGTTATCAATTGTTGCCCGAATTATAGTTTTTTCACGGTCAAAAAAAATGGGATTGTGAAAATTAGGTAACCTTTTGGAGATAAAATTCGGAAAGATTCTCTGAAAGCCTTACTATAATCTGGAATATGCTCAAATACATCTAGAGTAATCATTAAATCAAATGTCTCAGAATTAAATGACAAATTGGTAAGATCTTCATGGCGAATTCTTTTTAATCCACGACCTGAAAAAACTATTTTTCCACTTTCAATATTTCGGCCGATGTATTCACTACCAATTATTTTCGGAAATAATACTTTTAATTTTTTGAAAAATGGGGTAATTTCTTCTGCAATGTATACTTTAAGGTCAGTATCAATTTGAATATAATTTTTTAGAAAGTCAATTAATGCACGCATTCTACTATTCAGACCACACTTTTCACAAACACCAGTCTCAGTCCAAGCGGGATGGATTGATTTTGTTAAATTACTCCATCCTCCATACATCCAGTTAATTTTTATTTTTGTGGTATTCTCACATACAGTACAAAACGCAGGATAAGAAAAAGGGTGTCTGGAAACCAACAATTGATCATCAATCCAATCAAATATCTTTGAGGTGTTTAATGAATTTTGAAATACTTGATCAAATTCCGATTTTGACTCAAAATCTCCTAACCAAATAGATGGCAATGCTGGTTTCATTTCATTCTCCTTGTCGAAACTTATTTTAATTGAAGGAATCTTATCACTATAATCAATAATTTATTTAGAATCAATAAATAGGAGAAATTAACATTGTTGAGATAGGATTTGAGTATCAAAAGAATGATTGACAATATTTAAAGGGGATGTGAACTTGTCGACCAGTGTACTGTTGTTTATAATGTAATCTACTTTACTAATAGTTTAGTCAATTTTCTTTTTTGTGTAAAAAACCTTTTTTCGACGGAATTCATTCTATGATAAATACCAAAAAAAAAGTAGTCTGCTACTCATATTCTTTGAACGGTGTTCAAGATGCAGACGCTATGGGTTATTTGAGAATTGTCGCACCTTACACAAATGCGGACTATGAAATCATTCCAGGTATTGAAAACAATGAAATAAAAATTCATCCCATTGAATTTTCTGATATAGTCATTATTCAGAGGAACTTCCCCAATAATTTCTCCAAATATACACAGGTTATTGAAAACGCCCGTTATTATCAAAAACCAGTAATTTTCGATATTGATGATTTGTTTTTCTTTCTACCCGAAAACCATCCGGACCGATTAAACCATACTTTTACTTCATCATTACTTCCAATATTTCAAGCGATTATGGAAGCGAACTATGTTACTGTTACAACACCAAGATTAAAACAAGCACTTGATCAATTAAATCCAAATATTGAAGTTTTACCTAATTATCTTGATGATAATATTTGGAAATTGAGAAATCCAGTTTTGGATAAAAATAATTCTATGGACATTGTCATTGGATACATGGGAACTAATTCTCACCAAGCAGATTTAATATATATTTTTCCTGTATTGAAGGATTTATTGTTTACTTATCCAAATAGAGTGAAATTTCGATTTTGGGGGATAAAACCACCCGAAGATTTTTTATCAAATCCAAATGTTGAGTGGATACCTTTTTATTCATTGGATTATCAACAGTTCGCCCACTTTTTTCAAACACAACAAGCTGATATTTTTATATCACCTTTATTGAATAATGAATTTAATGAGTGCAAAAGTCCTCTTAAATTTCTTGAATATTCTTCGCTAGGGGTCCCAGGTGTATATAGTTCAATTGAACCCTATTCGAATATCATTGACAATAGAACTACAGGCTTATTGGCTCAATCGTTGGAAGACTGGAAAGAATGTTTGGTGGAATTAATTGAAAAACCAGATTTTCGATTTGAACTTGCACAAAATGCACTGGTGTTTTTGAAAGATAATTGGTTGCTTTCTAGAAACAAACAAATAATTGAAAATATTCTCCAAAAGGTAACTTTACCATTGAAAATTGTAAATCAAAATCCACTAGAAGTAATCAATTCAATTAATAAACAGAATCATGATTTTATGGATCATTTGAATAAAATGATATTTGTTAATGACCAGAAAATAGATCAACTTGAAAAAGAAAATCAACAAATGATAGATGAGATCCTAACTTATTATTTAAGTAAAAGCTGGCAATTTACACGCCCACTTAGAAAAATTAGAAGATTATATTTGAGAAAAAAAAATGATTAAAGAAATTTTTGATTATTTAATTGTTAAAAAAAGCGGATTTTTTGATCCAATTTACTATATCACCAAATATCCTGATTGTAGACTTGCAGATGTGGATCCTCTCTTGCATTTTTTAAGATTTGGTTGGAAAGAAGGTCGAAACCCATCTGAAGATTTCGACACATCCTATTATTTGAGTCAATATCCTGACGTAAAAGAATCCAGAATGAATCCATTGGTTCATTATATTAGGTATGGTGTTCGAGAAAAACGGTCAATCAACAAACTTCAAGGAACTATAATTTCAAAAACTTCACAAATCAAGAATGTGACTTTGATTAGAAAAATTAAAAATAAAATTTTCTCAATCGGAATGAATTTTTATAAGTCTTTGCCATCAAAATATCGTTCAAAAATTCAAAATTTTATTGGATCACACTTTCAAAAATTACATATTGAAATTATAAATTTTTATTATAAATCAGGGAAATTTGACTCTCAAAACGTCAATTTATTAAATAATCAATTGATCGATTTAGATTTAGAAGAACCAGCAAAAAAACCAAATGGAAGTATTGGTATTCACTTGCATATCTTTTATGATGATTTGGTTGATGAATTAATCAATTATTTAAAAAATATGCCTTTCCCATATGATCTTTTTATTTCAGTTACAAATGACGATTCATATGAAATTTGTCTAAAAAGTTTTAAGAACTTACCTTTATGCAATAAACAAGAAATTAAAGTAGCACCAAATCGAGGAAGAGATATTGCATCATTTATCTGTCTTTTTGGTGAGGAATTGCAAAAATATGATTATATTGCTCACCTGCACACAAAAAAATCTGTTTATAATAATGAGGCTACTTTAGGATGGCGTGATTATCTTTTTAAATCTCTTCTTGGAAGTAAAGAGCAAATTCAAAAAATTTTTACATTGTTTAATAAAGATAATAATTATGGAATAATTTATCCACAAAATTTTGTTCTTTTACCTTATTGGGCTAATACATGGTTAGCAAATAAAGAATCTGCCAGACATTGGACTCGACGAATAGGAATAAATATATTTCCAACTGGATATTTTGATTATCCAGCTAGTTCAATGTTCTGGGCTCAAAGTAAAGCATTAACTTTACTTTTCAATGCAGATATAACATTTAATGATTTTCCTGAAGAAAATGGACAAAATGATGGTACTCTTGCTCATACATTAGAACGATTGTTTGTTTTATGCTCCCAACAAAATGGATTCAAACCAGGAATAATTAAAGACCCAACATATAAAAGCTGGTCATCTTGGAGATTCGATCAATATTTAAGCAGGGATTTTAATTCTATTCAAAGATTATTGAATTCTTCCAGGGTAAAAATTATAGGATTTGACATATTCGACACCTTGTTTACCCGCCCTTTATTAGAACCTGAGGCAATAAAAAATATCGTTGCCAACAGAGTAGATGATCAAACTGGAAAAATTTATAAAAAATATAGAGGAATTGCAGAGCACCAAGCCAGGCAAATGAAGGGTTTGGATGTTGATATTAATGAGATATATAATAAATTTCGTGAAATTTCAGATTTGTCTGTAGAAAAAATCGAAGAATTAAAAAACTTAGAAATTCAAATTGAAGAGTCTTTGCTACAACCTCGTCCAGAAGCTATCCAAATTTATAATGAAGCAATTGGAACTAAAAAACCAGTGGTTATATTATCTGATATGTTTTTACATAGAAGCATAATTGAAAAATTATTAATTAAACATAACATCAAATTTTGGGATTTATTGTTAGTATCCTCAGAAATTGGATTACGAAAAGATAATCAAAAATTATACGAATATGCATTTGACCATTATCAAATTTCCCCAGACCAATTTTTAATGGTAGGTGATAATGAACGTTCTGATGTTCAAATTCCGTGTGATATGGGCTCATCTTTTGTGCACCTACTAAAGCCCACCGAATTGGCAAGAGGTTTACCAAGATTTTCAAACATTTTAGAATTACATGAAAAATCGAATAATATTGATGCTGAACTCACTTTGGGTCTTGTTGTTCAGAAAAATTTTTCTCCAATAAATTTCTCAACATCTTTTGACATAAATTCATTAATTGAGGTAACACCACACAATTATGGATATAGTATTATCGGACCTTTATTAGTAAGTTTTGCAAATTGGCTTTTAGAACAAAGCAAAGAAAATGAAATTAAAAGGTTGTATTTTCTTTCAAGAGAAGGGAAATTGATCAAAGATATTTTTGATTATTGGGTCAATGGAATTGATAATAATTTAAAATCACACTATCTTGTAATTTCAAGAAGGTGTGCTGGAGTAGCATCAATTAAAAATTTTGTTGATATTTTAGAAATTGCTAAAACGACCTATTTTCCAAATACTATTGAGAATTTTTTATTTACTCGTTATGGATTAAAATTAGTTGATGAAAAATGGGGGAAAATATCAAATAAATTAGAATGGTCTGCTAAAAAAGAAATCTGTATTTATGATAAACGAATAGATTATCTAATTCCAATACTGAAAGAAGTAGAAGAAGATATTTATAATAGAAGTATATATGAGCAAAAAGGATTAATGAGTTATATAACAAGAATGGAGATGTTAGTTGATGATAACCAGGCTGTCGTGGATATTGGTTATGGCGGATCCGTTCAGGGTTACTTAAATAGCTTGATTGGAAATAAAGTTCATGGTTTTTATTTAATGACAGATGATCGAGCGAAACAAGTTTCAGAAAAATTCAATGTAAATTTAAATGGTTGTTTTTATGAGAATATTGATAAGAAACTAGATTATCCATTGATGTATAAATATAATTTCGATCTTGAGAAGTTGCATAGTTCCATGGATCCCCAAATAGAATATTATGAAATGAATGATAAAAATGAGCCAATTGGTAGATTCCGTGAACTTGAGATTTTGGAAATTAATACTAATCCAATAAGAAAAGAGATCCATAATGGCGCTTTGGATTTTGTGAAAGATGCTGTAAAAATTAGGAATAAAGTCCTACCGTCATTCAAACCATCAACATGGACTGCAAAAATGTTAATAGAATCTCTTTTCTTGGCTCAATCTACTAAAGAATTAGAATTTTTGTCCAAAATTGTACTAGATGATCATTACTGTGGTCGGGGTTTAGTCAGTTAAGATTTTCCTTCTTTTGATAATGAATTTGTTGTTGTTTTTGTAAGCTTCTCTGAAAATAGATATTTCTCATCCCCTCCTCGCACACATCTTGCACCATAACCCATAATAAAACTGTGAGGTTGTTATGGGTATTCGTTTAAATCATTCGTTCTTCTGGGTAAAAATTGTCGGGGTGGTTGTTGTATTGCTGATGCTCAGTGCATTCATCAAACCAAAAGAGAAAGAGATTGGTCAGGCAAACCTGGATAGCATTGGGATGGGCTCTTCGATCCATTTAAGAGTAGGCACGGATGGACTCCCCGGTGCTTACCAGCAACTTGAAGACATGAATGTGCACTGGGTGCGGGAGGAGATCCCCTGGCGGGAAGTGGAACAGACACCCGGTCAATATCAATGGTATTACTCGAATGGAACAACGTACCGTGATTTCCATTTTATGTTGGATGAGGCTGAAAAGCATGATCTGGAGGTGGTGGCGGTGTTATCCACCGGTCCCGCTTACCTGCCGCATGTCTATCCGGATCAGAGCGTGGATGTGGATTTGTTGGTTGAAAATTGGAAAAATTATGTCCAGGCGGTCGTAGATCGCTTTGGAGACCAGATCGATTATTGGGAGATCAATCCCCAGGCCAATAACGCAGACACCTGGGGAAAAGTCATGTTTCCTACGAATCTGGATGCCAGCAGTGATCCAAACCCATTCTTATTTGCTCGCATGCTTACAACCGCGGAAAAAGTGATAAAAAAACACAACTCGAGAGACACTGTCATTTTGGGTGGTTTATATAGTTCACCTGCCAACACTTGCGAAACAACGCCTCTTATATTTTTGAATGAAATTAAGAATGCCGGTGCCTGGAAACACTTTGATGTGATTGCGATTAATCCCTACTGGGAAAACAACCCACCGGAAGCCTGGATGCCGCGCGGGCCAGAAGTTGATCCGGAATTATTGAGTTGCGATTCATCCAGTACAGGTAGTTCTAATCTGGTTGATGAAATACGCACAATTCGTGATTTTGCGAACCAGAATGGCAAGAATCCGATCTGGATTACTGAAATCGGCTGGCGTGAAGATTGGCTATCGTATCCCGCTGCACAACACTTCATCACAACTGATCAGGTGGAAGCCAATTATATTGTCAGAAGTATCATCCCTCTGATCTCAGAAGATAATGTGGAGAAAATATTCTGGTATTCGTTAAATGAAGATCCTGTAAATCCCGGATTTGTTTTGGGATCAGAAGGTCAACAAGCATTGAGGAATATTGGCAGACTTCTGGGAGGAGCGCGCTCTCTGGGTCAATTCCAGCAATTAAGTAGTTATGCGACGCCTCAAGATTTAGGAATATATGAATTCCGATTTCGTAAGGAAGGTCGATTGATTATTTATGCCTGGACGGCATCCGGTGGAGAATCTCCATTCCTGATTACTTTCAATGACCTGCCAGGAAAGAACTATAGAGCCTATGCAGCCAACACCCAAGATTTGAGTGTAGAAGGTGGGATGGAATTAACCGTATCTTCGGATCAGTCGTTGACCATCTACGTGAATGAATTCCCGGTAATACTTATTCAACAAAATCCAAATCTGGTTACAAGCCTCACCCACCGAATGGATGATGGCTTAAAGAAATTAGTCAATCATCAGAAAGGTCGGGTGGATTCGTGGTTTGATGCTCAGATATCTAATCTAGGTGAAAAAGCTTTGGATTGGGCTGAGGGGAAAATTTATAATCTACTCAATCAATCATTTGATAGAATAGAAGAGAACATGTCACTCAGGAACAATTAAGGCTATCTAATCGTCTTGTTCATATAAGACAAAGGTATCATCCAATCATCCGCGGTTGGCATGAGTTTGGTTTAATAATTGAAAGTATTCAACAATGAGAAAAATTATGAAATATAACAAAAGAGTCTTGCTTATTTTTGTGGTGAGTCTGTTTATATTATCGTCCTGTAATAAAACAAATCAAGAAACTGAAACGGTCATTCCAACGTATACTCCGGATTTATCTTATCCCGCTCCTGTTATTACCGATTCACAGATGAGTGGATATCCTCCGGTTGTAAAGGAACCAACACCTGAAGCTGCCTATCCGGCTCCCATTATCACAGACACACCACCCATGGAAGGACCTGAGTTCATGGAACTCATTGCTGAATTTACATTGGATCAACCTGCCCGAGTGGAATGGTGTACAGATCAAACATGTATTTCAGTTATTGGATACGATTATCTGAAGGTTCTTTCCTACCCTGATTTCAATGAATTATTTTCCTATGAGATCGCTGAAAATGAATTTTTGTTAGATATCTCTCCGGATGGAAGCATGTATGCAACAACCAATAATAATGAGGATTTACTTCTTCGAAATTGGAAATTAGGGACTGAAAAGGTTATTCCAACCGGTACATTCTTTATGAGTGCGGAATTTTCTCCCGATGGGTCGAAAGTCATGGTGACCAGTATGGATGAATGGGGTGCTCTTATTTTTGATATTGAGGCCGGTGAACAGATGGTAAAGCTATTCGGATTTGAGACAGCTGCTCCCGTGTATGATGTGCGCTTTGGGCAGAGCGATGATTACGCCATCTGGATCGCCCGGGCAACAATCCAGGTAAGTGAAATCTCTTCCAATCAATTGTTTCCAGCCATCTATCATCAGGACTTCATTATGGGATTTGACTTGAACGCAAAAGGAACGCTACTGGCTACCTCAGCTGCTGAAGCTGTCAATGATGAATTTATGCCAACAGTTTTCCTATATAATTTTAAATCGGGTGAGTTGATGGACAAATTCACAACAGCGAAGGCTGTTTATGGCATGAAATTTTCACCGGATAATTCAAAGTTGGCTTTGTCATTGGGTAATTCCATATCTTTATATGATTTGGAGACTCAACAAGTTGCTAATCAATTCGTGTCCGAAACTGAAGCCTTATCGCAGGTTCTGTTCTCACCGGATGGAACAATTTTAGTAAGTATTGGTGAAGGTTTAAATCTTAAATTCTTCAAATTAAATTAAATGAGTATACATGGAAAGATCCACATATACTCTGTAATCATTTCAAATAGGAAATTACTACTTATTTTCCTGGTAGAACTGATTTACTTTATCCCAGTTCACGACTGACCAGAATGCCTTGATATAATCCGGACGTCGATTCTGATATCTCAGATAATACGCATGCTCCCAAACATCCAATGTTAGCAATGGTGTATGTCCTTTTGAAAGCGGACTATCCTGATTGGCAGTGGAATAAACTTCTAATTTCTTTTGTTCATTTATGACCAGCCAAGCCCAACCAGAACCAAAACGAGTAGCACCTGCTTTTGAGAATGCATCAACAAAGTTTTCAAATGAACCAAACAAACTATTTATTTCGCGAGAAACATCTCCAACAGGGGTATTACTACCACCAGGTGTAAGAATTTTCCAGAATAATGAGTGGTTGGCATGACCACCACCATTGTTGATGACTGCCTGACGAATTTCCTGAGGAACATCATTAATATTGCGGAGAACATCTTCAATGGAATCCATAAAGAATTTCGGAGCATTTTCGAGTGCTGCATTAAGATTATTTACATAAGCAGCATGATGTTTGCTGTGATGGATTTCCATCGTTTGTGCATCAATCGCAGCTTCAAGTGCATTATAAGCATAACCTAATTCCGGTAGAACAAATTTTTGTGACATTATTTCACCTCTTTCTATGATCCCCAATTGGGAATTTATTAGATATTTATCATATTAATTATTATATTACCCTTGATGAGGAAATGTCAATCAACTTTGTATAAGCGTTTTATAAGAAATCTATAAAACCTTCTGCGTTTTAATCTAATTCCTATACAAAAATTGTATGATTATAAATAATAGAACTAATTTGTTGGTAAGGAGTTCAAGGAGGTAAAAATGAAATGGTCCTGGAAAGTTGCCAGAGTTGCCGGAATTGATGTGTTTATTCACAGCACATTTTTCATATTAATTGCCTGGATAGGGTTTTCCTATTGGGTCACTCAACGTTCATTGAATGCAGTTGCCAATGGGATCATCTTCATCCTGTTGTTGTTCCTATTTGTGCTCATGCATGAATTTGGTCATGCTTTAGCAGCCAGGAAATATGGAATCGATACACGTGATATCACCTTGTTACCGATTGGGGGTCTGGCAAGGTTAGAAAGAATGCCTAAAGAGCCGAAACAGGAATTATGGGTAGCCTTTGCAGGTCCTTTGGTGAATCTGGTTATAGCAATTCTATTATTTGGGTGGTTACTCTTCACAAATGGATTGGGTGGATTGTTCACAGCAACTGTGACGGAGGGTTCATTGTTGCAACGCCTGGCGATCGTGAACCTGACCCTTTTGCTTTTCAATTTGATCCCTGCTTTTCCAATGGATGGGGGTCGGGTTTTACGAGCATTCCTTGCTATGAGAATGGAGTATACACAGGCAACACAGACAGCTGCAACAATAGGACAGGGTTTTGCCCTTATATTCGGATTGGTCGGTCTGCTCTTCAATCCCTTCTTAATCTTTATTGCATTATTTGTGTGGATTGGGGCCAGTCAGGAATCCAGTTCTGTACAAGTCAAAGAAGCCATCTCCGGCATCCCCATCAAACGCGCCATGCTGACTCAATTTCAAACCCTTGATCACAACCAAAGATTGTCGGACGCCATAGATGCCATTCTCACCGGTTATCAACAGGATTTTCCAGTTATGAAAGGGGATGAGATGGTCGGTATTTTGACCCGTTCTGCCTTAGTTAAGGGGCTGGCAAAAGATGGTCCTACCGCAAATATTGCCAGTGTGATGGATCAATCCTTCATAACAGCCGATTCGAATGAAATGCTGGAACGAGTATCCGAACGATTGCAAAACTGTGGTTGCCACACTGTGCCGATCTTTGAAAATGAACAATTAATTGGTCTGGTGACCATGGACAATATTGGAGAATTTTTGATGATCCAATCTGCTCTGAAACGATCTTCGATCAGACAGGGTGTCTGACAAATTTTGATGGATACGTAAAACGGAGTTCTGGTATGAACTCCGTTTTCGGTTACAAGATTATCAAATATCTTTATTTTTGTCTTGAATTACTAAGTATTTTTATGGAGCAAAGAATAACAATGCTTCAGTTTCCTGAGTAGCTCCACCACGGTTTCCAGCACCACGATCACCATTGGTTACCAGCATTAATCCAAGTTCTGATGTATTTCCTGGGAATGGACCAAAGTCATAGACAGACAAACCAGCAGGATCATAAGTCTTACCTGGCACATCATTAGCTACACCATAGAATTGCTCACCTAATGGGGTAACAGTCAATCCTTCGATCAAATCGCCAGGACCACCATAGTAGAAATCCTGAGTATAAACATCCAAATCTACATTTGTGACCAACAGGTTGGTTGCATTCATACCGATTTGTTCGCCACAAATGAGCAAAACGGTATTACCTGTGTTGGTGGAGTGTTCCGCAAAGAAGAAAGCAGAGGCTGATCCAGTTGCCAGATTAAGAACCCAAGCCAATTGGCGACCATCAGTGATAGTTCCTAATCCTGAAGCATCACGATTAAGGACGACATAATCGTCAATTCCATCCTGATTGGTATCCAGCCAGACTTGATGGCTGACAGGAAGCAAATGTTGTTGTGTTTCCCAGGTGTTGATAGCAAATGCCCATAAGAATGAGGGGTTTGCGGAACAATAACCAGCAGGAACCGGGTAGGTATTGATACCTACCGCACGGATATCAGGGGTTGGGGATTGCTGCCCCAGACCACCTTCTGGCAAATAATCGCTGACAGCCAATAAAGCATAGGCATCATTCTGAGCAATTCCAACACCGGTGTTATTCAAACCAATCACCTGTGGGAAAGCACCAGAAACTAATTCTTCTGTATCCGGAACGACTTGAGCGTCTTTACGCGGCAATACATGCCAGGCGAGATGGATTGGATGTGTTCCATCATCGAGGATCAGATAACCATCGTATTCGTTGAGTGTCAATGTAGCCGGATCAGCTCCTGCACTACCAGAGTTCATGAAATTACCACGTAATTTGGAACCATCAATCGTCATGGTCACATCAAAGTAAGTAAATGTACCCTTGCCTGGTTTTACTTCAACTGATGCTGGTGCAGAAACTGTGACAGCACCATTTGTCACGTCATTCTCAAACCGGAAGGTTGGTGTAACTGTGTAAGTGTGTTTATTGTTATCCAGATTTCGAATCTGGACTGTCTTGGTTATGGTAACCACATCATCAGCCACATTCACAAAACCAAAACTTAATGCACCAGAAGGAACATCACGATCGAAAGCTACCACTGGAGCGGATAGTGCCCGATCAACGCGCACCTCTCCCCCACCAATACGCGTAATGGGTGCTAAAGCGCCAGTCAAGGCATCATTAATTACATTTGTTTCACCATTATTCATCAATAGAGCTTTGACTTCAACCGGGGTGAGCCCAAGCCCTACACCATTTCCAGAAACCGTGCCATTGGCAGTGGTTTTCGTGCCGCCAAATCCCTGGAGTAATAAAGCTGCAGAACCTGAAACCATCGGGGCAGCACCGGAGGTACCACCAAATGCATCTTCACCTGTTCCGGTACCTGCGATTGCAGATACAGACGCACCAGGAGCACCAATTTCTGGTTTAATGAGAGTGGTGTTTTCATGTTGTGGGCCTCTTGATGAACTACCCACCATCGTACCCGCCAATGGAACACCCACATTTGGGTCAAAGCGTACAACTGTATTGGGTAAACCTGATTTCAGTCGATTGGATACTGTCTGACTGATCATGTAACCCGGAATGGTTACATCCCCACCCCCATAGCCACCTTCAAATGGATCACCAGGAGCAACCAGACCGATGATTCCGATCAATCCACCAGCTGCGCCCACATTCGCTATTTTTATACTGAAGGAACAAACACCGCGGTCGACCAGCACAATTTTGCCAGCTAAAGAACCTGCAGGATATGGATCACAACCGAGTAAATTGCCACCTGCACCATTGCCATATTGGACCGGTGCTTCAATGACCGACATTAATGGCGCTGACCAGGGTTGGAAGACAGCTGGATAATTTCCTACAATATTGGCAGGGGCAAGAATCTGCATCAAAGGCAGGAAACCACTGGGGACACTGGTCTGCGCTACAGAAAGAGCTGATGGGGAAGATGAAGGAGTCCCATTTGCATACGGCTTGTCCGCAGAATTACCAGCAGAAGCAACCGTCAGGACACCAGCTTTGGTGGCATTTTCAACTGCCAAAGAGAGATCATCATCGAATGGTTGTCCGTATGATGACCCAAGGGACATATTGATGATATCTACGCGGTCATTATATTTTCCATCACCGTTGGGATCAACTGCAAAGTCCATGCCCTGAATTAAAGCCACCCCTGAACATGAAGTTGAAACGGAAGAACAAACCTTGACTGCATACAGGTACACTCCGGGGGCTACACCACCCATACCACCAATGATATGCGCCACATGGGTACCATGTCCATTGGCAGGACCATCATCTAACGGGTCTGGATCGGGCATTTCAGGGCCATTCGGCCAGACACTACCAACGAAATCATAACCACCCACAACCTTGGCTGTGGGAAAGGTGCCTAGTTCAATAAATGTGGGATCATTTGATGCGAAATCTGCCGGATCACCAGAGCCACCAAGAGCTGCATGGGTATAATCAATACCACTATCCAACACAGCCACTTTAATGCCACTACCATCAAAACCGGATGCCTGCACAGCTGTGGAACCAATATACGGTACGGTTTCAGATAGATCTAATTCATAATCGCCAACGGGAGCGATCCGAACAACTCGTGAATCTGTTGCCAGGCTTTCCAAAACGGAGGTATCCACTTCCACAAAAATCGCGTTCAGAACCGTTTGCACCTGCGCTAAAACACGGGCATTGGGATCTGCAGCAAAGACTGTGCTAAGGAAATCGTCCTGTTGAGCTTTTGCATTGGATTTCGCTCTGGCGGTATCCAATCCCTTTGCAAAAGCTTGTGTGCCAGAATCAGCCGAGAGTCTGATTATCACACGACCTGAACCGACGACACCCACAAGAGCACGATCAAGTACATCATTAAACTGGCCTTCTACCATTACAGGTGAATCAAGTTTAAGTGCTTCGACGCTTGCTGGTAATTCCCGACCATCCAATCGATCGGGTGTAGCGTCCTGAGCAAAGACGGTGACTGTATTAGATAACACTAATACAAGTGCTAAAAAAGCATAGAATATTTTACGTTTCATCACTTAGTATCTCCTTACTTACAATTGGGTTGATTTATCAAATTTGCTACATCTTATTCGTATTTATTGAAATAGACACCTCCAAATTATTGAAAATTTGTTTCAGGTGAAAGAGGGAAAAGTTATCGCTTTGATATTCACCTTATCCAGCAAATCCTCCGTTTAAAATCCCCATCCAATATGCTGGATCGAACTATTTTATTTCTACACAAAAATTGGGACATAGATTGAGTGTAAAGTGTCAAAGTAAAAATTCAAGGTTTTGTATACTTTTCAGGTAGTTTTTATCTGATTCTATTATATTAATAGTCCCCCATCAAAAAATCCCAACGTGTAGCGATTGGGATTTGATCGGATTATTGTCTGGTTGATGGAAATTTAATTAATCACCTATTCATAAGAGATCCCAAAAACCTTTATCTGGCAGGAAATGCAGTTCTTTTACTGGTGTTTTGCGAATGATATCCTCACAGCGATTCACCAATGAGGATGTGTGTTGAGATGAAATTGAAATGACCGGAACATGAGTCAATAATTCTGCAATCGCCTTGGAATTTGGGATATCTTCCAGATGATGATCTTTATCCTGTTTCAAGAACAATATCTGATGTAAGGGAGCGCTGCCAGAGCCAGGACGGACCTGTGTCGGATTGGTAAAAGGAGTAGCACTGATTTGCCAGCCGGAATCTGCTGGACTCAGAATTACCATATCATCATTCAGAACTGTGCAGCCTTCCGATAACCGGCAGACCGTCGTTTTTCCGGCACCTGAGTATCCGGTGAAAATGTAGCCAAGCTGATCTCTCACAACACCAGCAGCATGCAGCATGAACCCACCAATGTAGAAAATTCGAATGGCAGTCACCACTCTGAAAAATAACTCTATGTATTGAAAACCTACAAATGGATTAATCCATAGAATCGCGGGATCTGTTGTGTCAACAATACCCCTACAACCTATACCAAAATAATGGCAACGATTATCTTCCCATTTGGTCTCTGGTGCTATGGGTTGCAAAGAAAAATCCTCTTCTGTCGTTACTATTTGGATGGTACCTAATTTTAAATCTGATGGATTTCGAGTAAACTGATACCACTTGACCAGGCTCTGATGCAACCTTGCATGTTGTGTTGTAATGTGCAGATAATAATTTCCAACCGGTAGCCGAAATTCAAAATCTGTCATGATTGGATTCCTGAATGAGGTTTTTGTTTTCTCATGTAAAAAAATAATGCCATGCATAACAGGACCAGGGCAATCCCGATTTCTATCACACCTTTTTGTTTGACACGAATCTCAATGGATTCCAGTTCCACGACTTCATGATTATTATTGATCTCCTGCAAATGGTAAATGTATGACATTCCCGCCTGAACCTTGCGATCTATGAAGTGGTAGTTTATGCCTGAAATAGGTGATCCTTGTGCCAGGATAAGATGCGGGTTGACTTGGTGTCCATTCCCTGGATCTGTCAAATCTTCCCGAAGCAGGTTGAATCCAAGGGTATCGACTTCGCTTTCCGTCGTCCATGCAATCCGGACTGTAGGCGTCAGTCGTTGATACATCCCATAGCAAAGGAGAAGGATGCTGAGGGTGATGAAGACGAGAATTGCTTTTTGATGATGTCTGTTGATGGTTGCTGTAATGTGATCGATCAATAAGCACCCTTTCCCGAAATGATAACTCCCAACGATTTCCAGATGATTTTCAGATCCAGCCAGAAGGTGTAGTGCTGGATGTAGTCCAATTCGACCGCCAGACGACTCTCCAGGTCGAGATCACCACGGCCGCTGACCTGCATGGGACCGGTGAGACCGGGTTTGACCGCCAGACGTTGGCGTTGGTGATCATTGTACAGGGCTACCACCCAGGATTCTTCCGGGCGGGGTCCGACCAGGCTCATCTCTCCACGCAGGATGTTCCAGAATTGAGGGACTTCATCGAGACTCCAGCGGCGCAGGAAACGTCCCACACGTGTCACCCGCTGATCATGCGGAATTTTAAATGCAGGCTGATCGAGCTGAATATTATTTTGCTCAAGTACTTGCTGCAATTTTTGTTGGGCATCGACCAGCATGGTGCGCAGTTTGTAGATTCGGAAAGGCTTGCCGTTTTCTCCGATGCGTTCCTGGGAGAAGATAGCTTTTCCAGGTGAGTCTAAGCGTATGAAAATGCTGGCAAGCAACAACACCGGCGAAAAGAGAATCAGACCGGCGATGGATGCGAAGATATCCAGCAAGCGTTTTGCAAGCCGCTCTATGAATGTGAGTCCACTGCGAGGAGGTATCTTCAGCCTGGGTGGAAAGAGCAACCCGGCTAGGAGACCAAATCCCAATGCAGCAGACCTGGTAAACAAGAGCGGGATAGCTGGCAGGAGGATTCGTCGATCCTGATCCCTGATCAGTTTAAGGAAAGATAGCGCACTTTCAAGAAAGACCAGGATGGCTGCCAGCGCTAGCCAGAGAAGCGGTGTGTAAAAAATGGACCCGCCTAAGGCGACTAATAGGACAGCTGTCAGTAAAATTTGTGCGCGTTGGGAAGCGGGCGTGTAGCTGTCGGAGAGGGTCTTTTCCGGCAACCAGCGCAGCATAAAGGCTTTCCAGTAGCCAATGCCCCATTTACGGCGGATGTACTGCCAGAGGTCGAGATCGTGGCGGTGATAGACTTTGGCTGCGGGTTGGAAGGCCAGGCGATAGCCTTTGCGCGCCAGGCGGAAGGAGAACTCCTGATCTTCGACCGAAGGCACCGGGAAACGTGGATCGAAGCCGCCATTTTCGAGGAAAATGCTTTTGCGGTAGGCGGCGGAGTAGGTATCGATAAAGTCGATTTTGGGTAGTTTAGTCAGTGCCTGGTACTTATACTCGAACTCCTGCTGGACGAAGCGAGGAACCAGATGCTTCTCCCGGCATAGATAAGCGCCTTTGACACCGACGACCTCCGGATGTTTGAACGGAGCAGTTATTTGAGTGAGCCAATCCGGGGTGGGGATGCAATCGGCGTCGGTGAAGCAGACCAGATCCCCCAGCGCATGCCCGACACCGGTATTGCGCGCGACGGCCGGACCTGCGTTCGCCTGACGGATGACCCGCACACCGAGATCTTCTGCGATGCGGGCGGTATTATCCCGGGAGCCATCATCGACGAGGATGATCTCGTAATCGCGACTCAGGGTGTAGCCCTGCTGTTGCGTGAGTGCGTGCAGACAATCCACGATGGTGGTTGCGGCGTCTTTAGCCGGGACGATCACCGATAGTTGCAGTGAACTATCAGGCATGCGGGACCTCGGGTTTGAGACGGTTGGGCAGCAGCAGGAGCAATCCGGAGATCAGTAAGGGAGGCAGGGTGACGATAGCGTACAGGATGATGGCAAAGGCAACTGCCCGTTCATTTGGGACTGCATAGGGGATGAGCGCCAGCTGGGCAAAGAAGACGAAGGGACCGAGATTGCCGGGCATGAGCGCGGGTAGAACGCCAATATATACCAGGATGAGCACCAGAAGCGCTACATCCCAACCCAGATTGATCGCCAGGGATTGCAAAACCAGCCAGTTGGTGAGCGCCATCACGACCCAGATGAGCAGGGTGATGCCAAGAGAAGGCAGCAGCTTGCTTGGCTCGCGCAGCCAGAGACTGGCTTGCAGGAACTGGTCGAGTTTGTGCTGGACTTTCGCCAACCAGGGTGTTTTGCTCTCCGTCGGGAAGAACCTGCGCCAGAGCGTGGGACCCAACAATACTGCCAGCAAGAGCAGGATCGTCATAATGATGAGTAGTGGGTAAAGGCTGCCCATCGTTTCGCGAGCCAGAGGGGGCAGGTTGGTTGCCATCGCCAGCATGAGCAGCACCAGGAAGAGCAGATCGAGGTATTTTTCGATGGCAATGGTGGCGCTGATCTCGACCCAATCGTTCTGCCCGGGCTGATGTGCGCTGGTGACGCGTACAATCTCACCGCCGCGGATGACCAGCAGGATATTGGCTGCCTGACCGAGAAAGAATGCCGAGATGAGACGCCTGAGTGGTAAACGCAGCTGATAATTGTGCAGGAGCAGATCCCAACGCCAGACTTTGAACGCCAGGCTGAGTAGCACACTGAGAACTGCTATCACCAGCCAGAGCCCGGAGACGGATCGCAGCGCATCCAGCAGGATTGGCCAATCGACACGCTGGAAGGAAAGGTAGAGGAGCAGCAATCCCAAAGCAATTTTGAGTATGGTGGCGAGATGTCGCTTAGCAGGTAAGTGCTTCAAAGTTCATCCAGTAAAATGAATGAAGAGTCTTTCACTCCTCGGGGGTTTCAGAAGTCTCAGGTATTTCAGTTGGAGTAGGCGTTGATGTATCGGTCGGAGTGAGTGTTGGAGGGACACTGGTTGCTGTGGGCGGAACTGGCGTATTTGTGAAAGTGAAAGTCGGAGTGGGTGTTGGTGTCGCAGTGAACGTACTGGTATATGTGCGGGTAGGCGGAATGTCCGTTCTGGTTGGGGTGGGAGATTTCGTGGAAGTGAAGCTGGCTTTGGGTGGATAATAGGGCAAATAAAGCTCCTGGCCAACGACTACCGTGGTTGAAGTAAGACAGTTCACTTCTATCAGGTATTCCATGGATGTGCGCACGGATAAACTGAGCCAGTAGAGAGTATCCCAGAGCTTGACGGTATAAACGACCCACCCATCCGGTAAGGAACAGGCGATTGTCGTTGGCGTTGGAGTTACTGTTAAGGTAGATGTGCTCTCACCGGTGACCGGGATCACCTGTGACAATTGTGGGTTACCGGTAGCGGTTGCGACAGCGGTCAATTCGTAGATCATGGTCATGTTGGGGGAAAACTCCATGACGGTGCGGGTGATGGTGGGCGTGACGCCGGGTGGCAGGTCTCCGAAGGCTTGAACGGGGGGATCGGGGCGGGTAAAGATATCCGTTTTTGCGAAGACCCACCAGCTGACGTATGCCAATACAAAGATGGCTGCCAGAGCAATCGTCCATCTGATGGCTGATTTTGGAATGCTTACACGAGGTGTGGTGCGAGGAGGAGGTGTTGCCGTTACCGGTGTTCGGGCTGCTTTCGGAAATAAGCGATCCCCATGCAAGAAGATGGGACAGCGGATGTGATTTTCATTCAGGCAGTACTGGTATTGATGATCGAGCGGGACAGCTTTATGTTTGGCAAGACGATAACAATGATGGCTCTCGGTGGCGAAAGTCATGCAGGTATCTTGATCATCATCGAGTCCCAGGCTGGGACAGCGTCTTACTGCGGGCAAACTTCCCTCCTGTGTGCGATCGGAATACAAGTATTATGCCACATTTTGTCAAATATGTAGATATTTGGGTGGATTTGTTAGAGATTGGTTAGGATTGACCTTATTGTTGCATGGCACGAGCTGCCAGTACCAGCTGGACAAGGAACAGTACGCCCAGAGCGATGAGGATGAGCATTTGCCAGAGTTGTTCGGAGACGAGGGCTAATCCGACACAGAAGAGCATGCCACCCAGGTTGAGCTGCATCTGGCGGTTGGGGCGGTCGAGCTCTGTGCTGAGTTTGCGGTTGTTTTCGCGGGCTGACCAGAGGGACATGGAGAGGACGGCGAGGAGCCAGGAGAGGGAGATGATCCATATACTGTTTGAGATTAACGAATTCCAATTTATAAGGTTCATTGATTTGTCCAAGAGGGTAGGTGTTGAGGTGTTAAGGTGTTAAGGTGTTAAGGTGTTAAGGTGTTAAGGTGTTAAGGTGTTAAGGAATATTATAAAGGATGAGTGTTATGTTATGCATTTTTGGATTTTTGGGTATTGTTTGTTGATGATTGACGGTTAGAGATTGATTTGTTGTAGGCGTTGATCATTTTGGTGATTTCGATGGCTTCTTTTTCGAGTGTAATAAATTTTTCTTGAGTTATCCATTGTCGTTTTTTGAAGATTTCCAGGAGTGTCATGGTTTCGTAGAGTGAACCTCGGGCTATGACCATAAAGTGTTGCAATTCTTTGGTCGAGTAGCGCCCTTTGCCTTCTGCGATGTTCATGGGTATGGAGGTTGATGCTGCTTCGATTTGTTCAATCAGACGGTAATGGTTTCTTTTTGTGTCGAGATTTTCTACCAGGTCAATGATGTTGTTGGCGAATTCGAGGCTTTTTTGCCAAACGAGGAGGTCTTTGTAGGAGAGTGTGGTGATTTCTGGCATGGGGGGTCCTTTCGAGAAAAGATTGGTGTTAAGGTGTTGCTCCGCTAAGAACGTGCGGAGTCCTTCGGAAGGTGTTGAGGTGTTGCTCCGCTAAGAACGTGCGGAGTCCTTCGGAAGGTGTTGAGGTGTTGAGGTGTTAAGTGAATATTATAGGGATTGAGGATCATATTATCAGGAATGAATTGATCCTTAGAAACAATTCGAAACAATTCTAATTTTCTTAATGATCAAAACTCCCGACTTAAAACTCATATCATATGTAATTTTAGAATATATTTTCTATTTTGTCAAGGGGGAAATAGGGGTTGGGGGTTGGGGATTAGGACTTGAGGAGGCGGTGTGTGTAGGTACCCCAGTGTTGGAGGAGGGTGCGGGGTTGGTTGTGGATGGCAGTGCGCAGGGATGCTGAAGGGAAGAGGGCGTTCCAGAGGAGTTTGGGGAGGATGGTGGGGGTGTCGATGAGGGCAAGGCGGAGGAGGAAGGAGGAAAGCCAGGGGGGAGGATTGAGTATTGAGGGTTGAGGTTTGAGATTTGAGGTTTGAGTATTGAGTATTGAGGATTGAGTATTGAGGATTGAGGATTGAGTATTGAGTATTGAGGATTGAGATTTTAGGGATTGAGAGAATTGGGAATGGATGTATTTGTATTGGAGGGAGGTGGGGGGAGATTTGGGATTGATTTGGATGGGGAGGGTGGTGTGGTAATCGCGGTGAAGGATTTGGGTGACGATTGAAAGGATGTTTTGCATGCCCCATTGATCGGCCAGGTGGAGGATGTGATCCCAATGCATGCTGGGGGTGTATTTGCGCAGGAGGAGGACGAGGTCGATGTAGCTATGGAAGCGAGGATTGAGGGGTTCATGATTCCAGAGGTGGAGGCAGAGGTGCAGGAAGGTGACTTCGGGAGAGAGACGCTGGAGTTGGAGGCCGGTGCTGTCGGGGTAGGGTTGGGCGGTGTGCCAGATGTGATCGAGGTCGATGGGGAAGGCGGGTTGCCACCAGGCAAGGGTGAGGAGGTGGGTGTGGAGGTCGATGTGGATGCCGGCGGGGTGGCTGAAGGTGATTTCGAGGGGGATGTGGGGATGAGCGGGTTTGGAACCTGACGGGGCGGGTTTGGAACCCGCCCGTACGAGTACCCTTACGGAGTAGCCAAGCTCTGCCATGCACGTGGTGACGGTGTGGTAGTCTGCTGGGTGGATGAGGATGTCGATGTCGCTAAAGGGGCGGAGGGATGGGTCAGGGTAAAGGTCGGGGATGAAGGACCAGCCTTTGAGGACGAGGAATGGAAGGTCGTTTTGTTTTAGTTTGTTGAACAGGAAAGACAGATGATTTTTGTAAATAAGGTAATGGGCAATATTTTGCAAGTTTGAAGGGTTTGATGTTTGCATGCGTGAATTGAAATTTCTTAATATTGTGCTATACTAATATTACCAGCGGATGAAATTCGGCTCCATGCCGTGTGAGCAATCCACCAAGGTGAGTTTGCTCCTATATCCCTGGTAAGTTATCATCAAAGGCTGCTCTTGTGAGTGGTCTTTTTTTATCATAAAAACAGCCATATCGTGCTTTTCTGGTGTCATCCAAATCGTGTACCATTTTAAATTGTGGCCAAAGTAATTCTAAGAACCGATCCTCTTTGCGTTCATAAAATCTTTGTAAAGACCAAAGGAAATAATCAACAATCTGTAATGGGATTGAGTTCAAGGGGATATCAGGTAACACATTTATTATTGAGTGATTTGTTTTTTGCCATTGGTCTTCATAACGTTTACGAGCTTTTTCAAGCGCTTCTTTAAGGCTGTTTGTTCGGTCTTGATTACCACGCTTAGAAAAAGTTATTTCATATTCACTATTTTTATGAAGTAGATTTTTAAATAAAACCCTTACCATAAAATCATATAATTCATTTGGATGATAGTGATAGTCTGGAAAATTTTGATTTCTTTGGTTTACATATTGCAAAACTTTCATTTTATCGCGAACAACTGCAAGAAAACTCAAATCATGTTTTTTAATAAGTGAGAAGACTTCACGGCGAACTTCAGGAAGATCATCTTTTGCATGAAAAGAAAAATAAGTCTTCCTGGATTCCTTCTGCATTGATGGAACATTCCTAAAATATGGATCATTGAGTAATTGTTCACGTAACGCTAGAAAATCTGTTGATAAAGAGTTGGGGTCTTTGACATCCAAAACTCCAAGCAAAAAATATCTGGAACATCCTTCCTGCCCAATGATAATATTTCCTTTCTTATTGAAAAGATTACCGTCTCCAGCTTCATCAACAAAATATTCTTTTTTGGCGTTCTTGTTTGCCATGATGTTATCCAATCTAATGTAAAAAAGTCACCAACTGAAGCGCTTAACAGCTTAAATACTACTCAAAAGATAACGAATGCTTTGGACGGTGTCTCCGGGGGGGAGGACGGTGAGGTTTGGGGTGCCGGGTTGGAAGTGTTGCTCCGCTAAGTGCGTGCGGAGTCCTGTAGGATATTCTAGGGTGGTGAGGTACTGGCAGTTGTACTTGACGGCTGCGGCGAGGATGGGCAGGTCTTTGGGATCAGCGAGACCAGTGAGGGCGTCAACTTCCTGCTCGGTGGGATCGGGGAGGACCTGCAGACAGCGGTTGACGAGCATGCGAAAGGTGACCAGAGCGGCTGGGAATTTCTGTTCGAGGTTGCGCTCGACTTCGGTAATAACCTGCTGGCTGGTGATGGCTTTGATGAGGGTGATCTCCGCCATACGCAAGATGACCAGGCTGGCGCTGTATTGCTGGGGGGAGGCTGACCCGACGAAGAGGACATCGGCGTCGATGAAGATGCGAGGTTTTTCCGGTTTATTTTCCATATTTCTCGGTCGTGTGTTGCTCACGTTGTTCGCGTAAGCTTACCAGGAGATCTTCCATGCTCAGCCCGGCTTCGAGGCGCAGTCGCTCGATTTCATTGGCCAGTTCGGGGACAAGGGGTACCATGGGGACGAAGACGAAGATGCCGTCCAGGTCGACCAGGCGGAAGATTTGACCGGTTTCGATTTTGTATTTATCACGTAGCTCGGCGGGGAGGGTGATCACGCCGCGTTCGCGTACTTGTATGGTGGTGTCCATAGGTTAACTCCAAATTTTACTGAATTTCTGCAATGACAGTATAACTGAAATTGTTTGAATTTGCAAAGGGGGAAGGTGTTTTTTAGCTGTTGAGCTGTTGAGCTGTTATTTTCGCTGTTGAGCTATTAAGCTGTTAAGCTGTTAAAAGATTTAAATGAAGGCTCTAAGATTGTTTACTCCTTTGAGAATTTAGCAATTGGGTTTTAATTTGCTGGGGTTTTGGGTATTGAGAGTGATTTGTTGAAGGAGTTGATCATTTTGGTGATTTCAACAGCTTCTTTCTCCAGTTGATTGAAGCTTTCTTCGGTAATCCAGTTTCTTTTTTTGAAGATTTCGAGTAAGGTCATCACTTCGTAAAGGGAACCTCGGGCGATGATCATGAAGCGAATTAATTCCTTGCTGGTGGATCGACCTTTTCCTTCAGCGATGTTCATAGGAACTGAAGTTGCGGCTGCTTCCATTTGTTCAATGAGACGATAATGGTGCCGCTTTGTTTCGAGATTTTCAACCTGATCAATGATGGCGTTGGCGAATTCCAGGCTTTTTTGCCAGACAACAAGGTTTTTGTAGGAAAGGGTGTTGGGGGCCAAGGGGGGTGTCCTTTCTACGGTGTGATTTTTGCAGCTGTTAAGCTGTTGAGCTGTTGAGCTGTTATTTTTAGCTGTTAAGCTGTTAAGCTGTTGAGCTGTTAAAAAAAGCTTAACAGCTTAACAGCTTAACAGCTGACGTGTTATTTCTTCGATGCTTTCAGGGCTAAGGGGACTTGTTCCATCAGGTAGTCGATTTGGTCAGCGGTCATGGTGGGGTAGAGGGGGAGGGTGACTTCGCGGGGGGCGAGGGTTTCGGTTTGGGGGAGTTGGTGGGGGCCGGGGAAGTGTTCGCGGTAGTAGCTGAAGGTGTGGATGGGGGGATAGTGGATGCTGGTCTGGATGCCGTGGGCTTTCATGTAGTCCTGGAAGGCGGTGCGGCTGTGTCCCTCGGGGAGGAGGATGGGCGCTATGTGAGCAGCGGTGACGCCGGGGTGGCCTCTGAAGGGTATGATGATTTCGGCGGGGAGGTGGGCGCGGTAATGGGCGACGATTTCGCGGCGGCGCTGGTTGTTGGCGGGGAGTTTTTTGAGCTGTTCGATGCCCAAGGCGGCGCGGATTTCGTCGATGCGGTAGTTGTATCCCAGCTCAACGACGTCGTAGGTGTAGGCGTGGCCGGCGTGGCGGTCGTAGGTGAGGGTGGTCATGCCGTGGGAGCGCAGGAGTTTGAGTCTGGCGGCGATTTTGTCGGAGTTGGTGGTGAGCATGCCGCCTTCTCCCGTAGCCAGGTTTTTGTTGGAGAAGAAGGAGAAGCAGCCGATATCGCCCCAGGTGCCGAGGGCTTTGCCTTCCAGGGATGCTCCCGGTGCGTGGGCTGCATCTTCGATGACGGGGAGGTTGTGCTGGCGGGCAATCTCGAGGATGGCGGGCATGTCACAGGGGTAGCCGGCGTAGTGCATGACGATGATGGCTTTGGTGCGCGGGGTGATGGCTGCCTGGATGGATGCGGGGGAGATGGTGAGGTCGTTGGGGCTGGTGATGTCTGCGAATACGACGCGGGCGCCGGTGTAGAGGACGGCGTTGGCGGTGGCGACGAAGGTGAGCGAGGGGACGATGACTTCATCGCCGGGGCCGATGCCGAGGGCGACGCAGGCAAGGTGGAGGGCTTCGGTGGCGTTGGAGACGGTGAGGCAGTGGGGGGAGGAGGTGAGGTGGGAGAAGGATTGTTCGAAGTGGTTCGTCACGTCTCCCATTGTTAGCCACTTCGAGCGCAGCACTGAAATGACTGCATTTTCTTCCTGTTCGTTGTAGTTTAAATCAGCTAGGGGGATTATCCAGTTCATAACAGCTGTTGAGCTGTTAAGCTGTTAAGCTGTTAAAAAAAACAGCTTATTAGCTTTTCAGCTTTTTTACTCCTTTTTGATTTATTAATAGTATATTACTTTGCTGGGGTTTTGCGAATGGAGAGTGATTTGTTGAAGGAGTTGATCATTTTGGTGATTTCGATGGCTTCTTTCTCCAGTTGATTGAAGCTTTCTTCGGTGATCCAATTTCTTTTCTTGAAGATTTCTAGTAAGGTCATCACTTCGTAAAGGGAACCACGGGCGATGATCATGAAGTGGGCAAGCTCTTTGTTGGAATAGCGACCTTTGCCCTCGGCAATATTCATGGGAATGGATGTAGCAGCTGCCTCCATTTGTTCAACCAGGCGATAATGATGGCGTTTTGTGTCGAGATTTTCGACCTGATCTATGATGGCATTGGCGAAATCCAGACTTTTTTGCCAGACAACAAGGTTTTTGTAGGAGAGGGTGTTGGGGTCCAATGGGGGCTCCTTTGATAATGTATGATTGATGTTAATAAATTAGATTTTTATAATGCCAGCTGTTTTTTTTGGCTGTTAAGCTGTTATTTTTAGCTGTTAAGCTGTTAAGCTATTAAGCTGTTTTTAAAAAAGGCTCAACAGCTTAACAGCTTAACAGCTAAAGGAGTTTCTTTTCGTTCGGTAAAAATAGATGTCTTAATGAATCGAAGTCGTTGACGGCTTGTTCGTAGTCGTCGGGGTGGCCGAGGTCTTGCCAGTAGCCGGTGTAGGGGTAGCCGATGACTTTTTCGCCGGCGGTGAGGAGTTTTTTGACGAGGTCGGGGAAGTCGAGGTATTGGCCCTGGGGAATGTAGTCGAGGACACGCGGTTCGAAGACGTAGAGTCCCATGCTGACTTTGTAGTCGATGGTGGGTTTTTCGATGTAGTTGGTAACCTGGTGATCACCGTCCATTTCGATGACGCCCAGGTCGATTTTGACGTCGCGCTGGTGCATGGCGATGGTGCAGATGCCGCCTTTTTCACGGTGGAACTGGATGAGTTCGTGGATGGGAATGAGGGAGAGGACGTCGCCGTTGGCTACCAGGAAGGTGTCGGTGAGGTGGGTGATGTTGGCGAGGGGTCCGGCGGTGCCGAGGGGGGTGGCTTCGTAGGCGTATTGGATGTCGAGGCCGTATTGGGAGCCGTCCTGGAAGAAGGCGCGCATGAGCCCGGCGAGGTGTCCGACGGTGAGGGTGACGTGGTTGATGCCGGCGGCTTTCATCTGGTGGAGGAGGATCTCGAGGATGGTTTTGTCGCCGATGGGCATCATGGGTTTGGGGAAGACGCGGGTGTAGGGGGCGAGGCGGGTGCCTTTGCCTCCGGCTAGTATGACAGCATGCATGGGTTTTTCCTCCGAAATAGGTGTTGAGGTGTTAAGGTGTTGAGCTGTTAAGCTGTTAAGCTGTTAAGCAATTTTAATTACAAGTCGTAATATTGGAAATATCATGGTATCAGAAAAATAAGATTACTTTATTTGATTTCAAAATTGTATTGATTAATTCTAATGGAATTTTTCTTAATAGCTCAATAGCTTAACAGCTTAACAGCTATCGTTCGTAGGTGCCTATACGGTAGCGGTCGAGGTGGTCGGAGATCCAGGCGATGGTGCGGGTGAGGCCTTCCTCCAGGTCGATGGTGGGGGTCCAGCCGAGGAGGTCGCGGGCTTTGGTGTTGTCGGAGAGGAGGCGGAGGACTTCGGAGTTGGCGGGGCGGAGGCGGGTGGGATCCTGGCGGATGGGGAGGTTGGGTTTGTTGAGGATGCGGAGGATGGTTTCGGTTACCTGACCTATGGTTACTTCGGTGCCGGTTCCGAGGTTGAATTCTTGACCTAATAGCTGATGGCTCATGGCTGATGGCTGATGGGGAATTCGGTTTTGAGGATTGAGTATTGAGGGTTGAGGATTGAGGATTGAGGGTTGAGGATTGAGGATTGAGGGTTGAGGGTTGAGTATTGAGGGTTGAGGGTTGAGGATTGAGTTTTGAGGATTGAGGATTGAGTTTTGAGTTTTGAGGATTGTGGACTGCGTCCAATAAGGCCTGGCCGGCTAGGAGGAAGCCTTGGACGGTGTCGTCGATGTAGGTGAAGTCGCGGCGGGTGTCGAGGGAGCCGAGGGTGATGTGGTCCTGGGTGAGGGCCTGGGTGATGATGGTGGGGATGACGGCACGGGCGGATTGTCCCGGACCATAGGTGTTGAAGGGGCGGACGGTGATGGTGGGGACTCCGAAGGATCTGTAGTAGGATTCGACGAGTTTGTCGGCGCCAATTTTGCTGGCGGAGTAGGGGGATTGACCCTGGAGGGGGTGGGTTTCGTCGATGGGGACGCGCAGGGCGGTGCCGTAGACTTCGCTGGTGGAGGTGTGGACGAGGGGGATGTTGAGCTGGCGGGCGGCTTCGAGGATGTTGAGGGTGCCGAGGATGTTGGTTTGGACGGTTTCGACGGGGTGGAGGTAGGAGTAGGGGATGGAGATGAGGGCGCCGAGGTGGTAGATGAGGTCGCAGCCGGTGGCGGCCTGGAGGATGGCGGAGGGGTCGCGCAGGTCGCCGAAGATGAGTTCTATGCTATTAAGCATTTCTCGTGGGAGGGAAGAGAGGAGGCCGATGTCGGCGCGGGAGTTATATCTAATAAAAGCTGTTAAGCTGTTAAGCTGTTGAGCTGTTCTTTTAGCTGTTGAGCTGTTGCTCCTCGAAGAGATCTCGGAGTCCTTCAGAAGCTGTTGAGCTGATAAAAGATTGTTGGGGGATAAGAGCTGTCTGGCGAGGTTGGAGCCTATGAAGCCGGCGGCACCTGTTAGTAGTAT
>PHBY01000008.1:0-288618 GCA_002840735.1 Chloroflexi bacterium HGW-Chloroflexi-2 | reverse complement strand
GAAGCTGTTGAGCTGATAAAAGATTGTTGGGGGATAAGAGCTGTCTGGCGAGGTTGGAGCCTATGAAGCCGGCGGCACCTGTTAGTAGTATTTTCATGGAATTCTCCGAATTAGCTGGTGAGCTATTAAGCTGTTGGTCTAGCTATTGAGCTGTTGAGCTGTTCTTTTAGCTGTTGAGTTGTTAAGCTGTTGGTCTAGCTATTGAGCTGTTGAGCTGTTAAGTTATTAAGTTTAAAATATGTATTTATTAAGAAAGATGTTATGAAGTTCAATTTTAATGTCGTTTTGATTTTTCCTCAATAGCTTATGAGCTTAGTCGTTTTTTTCTTAATGGCTCAATAGCTTAACAGCTTAAGAGCTGCTTTTTCTCTTAACAGCTCAATAGCTTAACAGCTTAACAGCTATACCGAAAAGTCTTCATCTTCAGGCGGTAGTAAATTAATGAGTTGGTCGGCGAGGGATTGGACGCCTGTGAGGTCGCCTTGTTGGGCCAGGGCTGATAGGTGGTGGAGGGCGGCGCCCATTTCTGTGGGGGTGAGGGGGGTGTCGAGGGGGTGGTTGTCGAGGAGGGTGGGCAGGTCGGGGTGGGCGAGCTGGGAGATGAGGTCGGGGAGGACGACGGTGCGGATGCCGGTGCGGTGGGCTTGCTGGATGAGCCGCATGCGCCGGATGGGGTGGATGTTGTGGATGGTGTAGACGAGGAGTCCCAGATCCCAGTCTTTAATGGAACCCCGCTCGCGGAAAGTGCTGCGCTCGGGGGTACTATCCCCTTGGCTTGCATTGCTGCGCCCGGGGATAGTATCCCAAAGCATGTCTGTGGTGCCGATAACGGGTATGCCGTTGATGGTCGTGCCCTGTTTGCGCGGGTCGTCATCCAGAATCCCCACCACAGTAAAGGCGCGGGCGATGTTGGGTCGGTTGAGCATCCAGAGCGCCATTTCGCCATTGTCGCCGGCCCCGATGATCACAACGCGTTCGGCGATGGTTTTGGCGGTATCACGGGCACGGATCCAACGCGTGGCAGCACCGGTGATGAGTCTTTCGCGATAGCGCACGAAGACGAAGCCCATGAAGGAGAGGATGCCGGTGGTGATGATGGTGCCGACGGGCAGGATTTGGTCTGCGAGGAAGTTGATTTTGAGGAGGACGAGCAGGCCGGTGGTGAGGGCGGTGGAGATGGCCAGGGTGAAGGCATCGCCGGCGGCAGCACGCGACCAGGTGACGCGGTTGAGGCCGAGCAGGGCGTTGATGAGGCTGAAGAGCAACCCGAAGAGCAGGGCGACCAGGATGGCTGTGGGGGCGCCGAGATTGAGGGGTAAGGTGGTGCGGAAGATGGCCTCGCTGAGGGCGGCGGCCGTGAAGGCGACGAGGGTATCGATGACGAACCAGGAGAGGTAGCGCGAGGCGAAGGTGGCGAAGGGACCCCAGAAGAGGGTGGTTTCTTTGATGGAGCGGTTGCGCAGCTGGGGCAGGAGGGCGATGGCCGTCCAGAAGATGACGTCGATATCGGTGAGGAGGTTGCGGTTGCGGACGTAGAGCTGGTCGAGGCGCAGCTTGGAGGGCAGGACGGACTGGAAGTACTGCTGGTAGGGGTCGGTGTTTAGCCCGAGGATTTTTTCTTCGTCGCGGTAGAGGACGGAGGCGGGGGAGGTGATGCCGGGGCGGATGGAGAGGATCAGATCGCGCACGGCGGGGTCCCAGCGGGCGGCAATGGTGGGATCTTCGGGGCGGGGACCGACGAGGGACATATCGCCGACGAGGACGTTCCAGAGCTGGGGGAGTTCGTTGAGTTTGGCATCACGCAGGAATTTGCCGAAGGGGGTGACGCGCTCGTCGCCGGCGGCGGTGATGCGGGAGCCGTTGTAGCTGTGCTCGGTTTCGTACATGGTGCGGAATTTGAGGATGCCGAAGGTTTTGCCGGCTTTGCCAGCTCGAGGACCTCTATAAAATACTGGGCCTGGTGAGTCTTTTTTAAGCTTAAGAGCGATATAGATAAAAAGTGGACTTAATAGGAGTAAGCCGAAGAATGATACAAGTACATCGATCGTTCTGCGGACAAAGCTTTCGAGCTTCGTTAGGAATGAGCTGTTAAGCTGTTGAGCTGTTGCTCCGGTAGGTTCATCCGGAGTCCTGCGGAAGCTGTTAAAAGATGTGTTCATTTCGTATGCATCTGGTATCTGGTATTTTGGTTTGGTATCACGGGCTTCCATTTTCCCCCCTTTTGGCTGATAGCTGATAGCTGATGGCTGATAGGCTTAAAAGATTTGAACCACAAAGAACACGAAGAGCACGAAGAAAAGTTTTGAGTTTTGAGTTTTGAGGGGGAATGCCCCCCAACGATGTTTATTATAAACTATTTTTCCCTGATGAATTGATCCTTGTACCCTTACCCTGCGGGGGCACTGCGGATCAAATCATTATTAATGAATTGATCCTTGAAACAATTCGAAACAATTCCGTTTAGCCTGTACCCTGCGGGGGCACTGCGGATCAAATCATCTCAGATGAATTGATCCTTGTACCCTTACCCTGCGGGGGCACTGCGGATCAAATCATCTCAGATGAATTGATCCTTGAAACAATTCGAAACAATTCCGTTTAGCCTGTACCCTGCGGGCATGATATAGCTCGTAGCTGGTAGCTGGTAGAAAAAATGTTGTGGGTAATGTTCCGGTGATATTATAGCACATTTTTTCTATTATGTTTAGATTTAAGCTTAAAATCGTAATTAATGGTGATGAATTGCAAAAAAAGTTTTGAGTGTTGAGTTTTGCTCCGCTAAGAACAGGCGGAGTCCTTCGGAAGGTGTTGCTCCGCTAAGAACAAGCGGAGTCCTTCGGAAGGTGTTGCTCCGCTAAGAACAGGCGGAGTCTTCCGGGTTTACACCCTTCAGATAGGTATCCTTCGGAAGGTGTTGAGGAAAAAAGTGCTCGAGCTACCAGAAATGCACCTCCTCGAAAGTGATCTCGGAGTCCTACGGGTTCGCTAAAAGCATGCGAACTCCTGCGGAAGGACGGTAGACGAGGAAGTACCACTCATTTCAATCGGGTATGATATGCATGAGCTGGCCGAGGAGTACTGCGGCGGAAGATGTTGAAATAGAGGGGAGGGGGACGGCGCTGCGCACTCCTACTGGATGCTTTCGCAAGCCTGCGGGGAGAAAGCGGTAGGGATCGGGGTTGGCGGAGAAGAGGAAAATGATGGCTGCCCAGAGGAGGACTGGTGTCCAGGATTTGATGATGTTTTTCATTTTGTCATAGTTGATTTACAATGATCGATGGTAACCCTTCCAAAGACGAGTTTTCATTTTGAGAATTCAATAAGGATTTACTTGGAAATATTATTCTCAATGACAGATAAACCCATAAAATTTCAAGAAGAACAATTGATACTTCAATGGCTGAGAGAATAATAAATTGGTGTAAATTTGCAGCAGGAATTGAGGCTAAATCTATATATTTTCTTGTAATCTTTGCCCAATCCTCAAAAAACATTACATGTACTGAGACTAATGAAGAATATATGACAAATAAAATGGGCAGAGTAGGTGATTTAGAACGAAAAACCTCAACAATAAATGGAATAAAAACAATGACAAGGATTCGATAACTTGTTAATGCTTTAAAACTTAGAAGAACAAAAATAAGCCAAAAAACAGCCAGCATACCGAACTGATAGTACAAATCATAACCAATTTCCCTCTTATTAGTTATCACAAATATTGAAATTATGCCTAAAACCAGCATATTGCCAACGTATATTAAATAAGGATAAGAATTTAAAAGGTTGTAAATAAAAGGAAGAAATCTTGACAAGGTAATTAGACTTGGTGGAACTATTGCAAGACTTTCTTGACCTAACATTTTCATTGGTGAAAAACCAGCAATTAAGAAAAATATCATGACAGGAATGAATGAAACCATCAACCCAAACAAGTAATTTTTCTTCTTAGAACTTAACAAAAAAAATGGTATCCAAAAAATGATAAGTGTAATTTTCGAAAGTAAAACTGATGCCCCAATTAAAAAGCCTGTCAAAAAATATTTCTTTTTGGTCAAGGAAAATAATGATAGAAAAATCAATAACAATACAAATATTTCATCTTGTTGGTAACCAACCCCAAGAAGCAAAATCACACTATTACACAACCCAACTATCATTATGAATAAGAATTTGTTATTATTTTTTATTATATTAAATAAAACAACTGATAATAAACATAAACTTAGTGTAAAAAATAGACCTATCGACAAATCATTTGTCCAAAATAAATCAATAAACCCTAATACGTATGGATATAAAGGCATATAAGAGCTTGGAAAATCTTTGTTTGGGATCATACCCTGGAAGGCTAATCTACCTTGTGGTATAAAAAAATTGACCACATCCCCGGTAACAGGAAATTTATAAATAAAAAAAATGAAGAACCAAAAAAAAAGAAAAAAACAAGGAAGAATATAAGGTAAATAAATTCTTAAAATCGAAGCAAAATGAGCAACCTTATGATTATTCAACCAAAATACTAACAGTAAAAAATTGCATAATAATACAAATATGATAACTAATATATTTTGAAGACTCATGAATGCCTTTTAGGGTACTGGGAACATAATTAAATTATATAATTAATTGAAAAATATCTTTGCCATGTAATAGGCAAAAGTAAATTGCGACACATATAATAAAAACAGAATTGTGTAGATAATTGTTTTTTCAACTTTTTTTGATAAGGATATCTTTTCTATTAATAAAGGAAATACAAAAGCCAGGGGGATTACCAATAACCTGCCGAACCGGACAGCTGCCCATATTTCGTGTTGATTCAGACTAATTGATAAAATAAAGACTGATAAACATACAGCAATACCAATTTGCCAGTGAGATGGTTTTTTAATCCATAGGTAAACACCCAAAATTATGGAAGAAGCAAAAACAAATAGAATAAGACCGCCTTTTACGACTGCTCGCAAACCGCCACTCAAAAGTGTGCCAATCAACCCATCCATGATTGGCAAAGTCCCTTTTGATTGAAACTCCACCTCAAGATTACTGGATACTAACCATAAAGAATCCTGATGGTAAAAAGAACCTGATAACCACAAGATAAATATTGGAAAAAGGATAATGATAGCTGATTTCGCCCAATCCATTATCTTCTTATCTTTATAGGAGATAAATAAAGCCATGAACGCAAACACAACAAAGACCCAAATAGCCTTATGGGTAATAAGAGATAATCCCCATAAGATACTACCTATTGAATGTTTATTATGAATGAAGAAAAATAAACCGATAATAAATAAACTGAGAGCAACAATATCTGCAAGCGGAAAGACAATTGTGGAAATGCCAACAAATGGCCAAAGTGTGAATAAACCTAATAAAAATAAAATGTAATTATTTTTTAGAATTTTATTTTTTTTAAAAATCTTTTCCAAATAAAAAAATGAAAAGACCAAAGAAATAAAGGTAATCAACTGCATCAAGATGATTGGAGGAAATATACCAAATGAAATACCCCTTAGAAAAGCGATAACTAAAGGATAACCCGGAACATGAAACTTATGGAATGGTGCTTGCCAATTAAGGCTGTCCTGCCAATAAGCTGCAATATCCGATTGTAAAAAGTTGAATTCAAGTAAAAGGTAGAAAAGCCCAACTGGAATCAACAAAAGAAGTAATATCCCAACAATTCTAATCTTATATATTCTCATATTTATTTCCCTTCAAATAAATATCTATAATTCTTTTGCAAGTAAACAAAAAAAAACAGGTTGAAAAAACGAATCGAATTTTTGATTGTTTACGGATTTTCGCTTAATTCTTCCAAACGATCAGCGTTGGCGCGGATGAAGTCGTGGCGGGAGAGGCGGTAGAAGGAGATGGCTTCTTCGTAACGGCCTTGCTGTTCTAGTAATCGTCCTGCTCCATAGCAACCATTACTGCCAGGGTCGTTGTTGTAACAAGATTTTATATTGTAACCAATGGCTTCATCAATAAAACCTTTGGCTTCCACCAAACGCGCCAAGCGATGCCAGGCTTTGCCATCTGAGGGTACCAATGCGACAATTTTCCTGAAAATTTGCTCAGCCTGGTCAGGATCATCTTTTTCAATGCCATCTGCCAACCAAAAAAGAATACCAGGATCTTCGGGATAGATGAGGGATGCTTTTTGGGTTAATGCCATATCTGTGGGGGCAAAGATACGGATGAAATAAACATGCAACAATGAACAATTGAGCAATTCATCGATCACTTGATCGTTTTTATCAAAGGATGTTTTCTTGATAAATGGATTATAGGTGAGCCAATTGACATGACAATCAAAATTTTTACTAAATGAACCTGCATTTAAAACAAAATGTTGGCTTTTGTCAGAATTTGCAAAAACATTTTCTACTGTATCTAAGGAGAATCGATTGAGTAAAAAATACTCATAACCTGAGATTGAAGTTATGAGCAAAATAATGAGAAGGAGTAGCCAGGGAATTATTCTTAATTTCATTATGAACCCATCATTCATGAAAAGTTTCAAATCGCGGTACTTTTCCTATTTTATCACCCCAGCGATTGGCAAACTTAACCAACCCAACCAGAAAACCAAGCCCATAGCTGATATGCAGGATGGCAAAGACGCCAGGCAGAAGAAAAAGGTGCTGCCAGCCTTTTTTAGCTGCCGATACCATGGATGCCAGAAGATTTGCAATCAAATACATACCAGCAATCAGAGAAAAAAAGACCCAAAAAATTGGAAAAAACATTGCAAGGATCAAAGAAAGAAATAGAGAAGCGACAAAGGCAGGGGGAATAAACTGGCGTTCACTCATCTGGCCTGGATGTTTTTGGAGGACTCTAACTTTCCAGAAACCATACTGATAGTACTGTTTCCAAAGTGCTTTGGGGCTACTGCGGACAGTATATTTCGATTTTATTGCTGGGGAAAGTAAAATTTTCCCACCAGACTTTCTTAATCGATAATTGAACTCGTCATCCTGATTACGGACCAGTTCTTCATCGAACAAGCCGATTTTTTCAAAAACCTCTCGTTCCCAGGCACCCATATAGACTGAATCTACCCATTCTTCTTTTTCAGAATAATGAAAACGAGACCCCCCCACCCCAAATGGTGTACTGGTTGCGATTGCTACTGCCTTTCCAAATCTGCTGGTTCCCATTGCATTCATGCGGCCACCGACATTATATGCTTCCGATTCTTGCAGCAGTTTTACACAATTGGCAACATAATCAGGTGCGATTACCGTGTGACCATCGATTCGGATGATAATATTGCCTTTTGCAATCATCAGAGCTTTATTAAAACCTGTAGGAACTATTTTCCCTGGATTTTCGATGAGAAGTAAATTGGGATGATTATTTTGATATTCTCGAATAATTCCACAGGTGCTGTCAGTAGAGAGACCGTCTGCAATGATGACTTCGATAACAAAATTATCTATATTAATTTGGTCAAAGACAGAATCCAGACAACGATTTAAAAAAGTAGCTTCATTACGGATGGGAATGATAACAGAAATTGAATTTTCCATTAATTATTTTTGTACATGCGAAATAACTGCTTTGAATTTTCCAGCTTTGGTGCGGGGAATTTCGTCGACGGTTTCAATTACTACAGTAATAGACGCCCCAAGTCGCTGGTCGATACGCTTTTGGATTTCGATTTCATCCGATTGATTGAAGCCTTCTGATGGGACAACTTTTACACGGACGAAACTCAGATTTTCCTGAATAATTTGAGCTTCCTTTACCCTCATGTTTGATTTAAATACAGGATCTAGACGACCGATTCTTCGACCATCTGGTGTGATGACCATATCGTCAATACGACCTTCAATATTGGTTAATAAAGGAAGATTTCTACCACAAGAACAACCTGAATCAGAATTTGTTACAGCTCCAATGTCACCAACCTCATAACGGATCAAAGGCATGTCTGGATTAATTAATCCAGTACATATAAGCCGACCCGTTTCTCCTGGATTTACAGATGTATCTGCATCAAAAGCGAAAACCTCTGTAATTCCTACATCTGGAAATAAATGTAGATTTCCAGCTGAACATTCACCAGCAGCTGTTACATTCTCTGACATACCATAGGTGTTTCGAATCGGACACTGGAAATAATCCTCAATCACCTGCTTCTGCCAGACAAATAGTGGCTCAGCGTTCGCAATGATGACCTTCAGTTTCGGTGGTATGATCCCTAAACTTCTGGCTTCATTAGCAATTGTATATAAAGCGGAGGGATACCCAAGAAGATAGATTAATTTATACCTGCCGATTGCATGGATATATGCAGGAATAGCCTGTGGTGATAAATGATAAGCAGACAAATACAATTGATTCAAACCCTGATTCCACACCCAAAATGGTGGTTTTGTCTGGGATTGGGGAACAATCATCTGCCCACCGATGATACCCCAACGATTAAACCTGGACACACCATTCCAATGACGGATGCGTGCTTCATAGATTGCATACCATTGTTGTAAGGTTTTTTTTGAATTGTAAATAACCAATGGGGTTCCAGTCGTACCACTGGTATGTTCAGGGTACAATGATTTGGGGTTCAAATCTTCCACTAAGAAATTTTTAGGATGATTTGAACTGAGATCCTTTTTTGAAAGAATCGGCCAATTTTCCAATAATTCATAACTTGAGCGACCACCTTTCCTGCGATGTTCGCTCCAAAGAGATCGATAGTAGGGGACTTTTGTTGCTGCTCTGTGTAAAATTAATTGCAGTCTTTCCTGCTGCCATTCTTGCCACTTTTCTGTCGGCCAGGTATCATGTTCAATAATTTTCTCAATCATTGATTCGGTTGATGTACTATACCGCCACCACCTGAGATAATAACCCCAAACACTTGCCGGAATCGACCTCAAAGAACCAGGCAAAAGGTTATAAATCACCTGTTTATTCATGGGTTTGATTTACTTCTTCAAACACTTTTTCCCATTGTGGCAAAATGATGGACCAATCGAATTGTTCTGCTTTTTTGCGAGCATTGGTGGATAATCTGGCTGCCAACTCTGGTTCGTTGAGAATTCGCTGGATAGCAGCAGCCATTGCTTCTGGATCATCCGGTGACACCAATAAGGCATCGACTTCATGTTCCCAAAGATAGGACAATTCACCAACATTGGTGGTAACAATACAAAGCCCTGAGGCAGCAGCTTCGACTACAGAAACCCCAAAACTTTCAAAATTTGTTGTGTTTAAAAAGATATCAGATTTGTTTAACCAATTTGAAACACTCTTCTTATCAATAGGCCCAACGAAATCTATATTGGTCTCAATTCCATTTTCAATTATAAACTTTGTTATTTCTCCTCTTGAACCATCCTTTTTATCCGGCCCAACAATTTGAAGGTGGATCTTTTCATAAGTTGTTTTCAATAAGTTAATTGATTTTATAGCCATAATAGGGTTATAGATATGATGAATTGCCCGAAACCAAACTAATGATGGATAAGCCAATTCTCTTATCCGAAAATCATATTCTAGTATATCAATACCATTTGGAATATAAATAATATCATTACGAATATGGATAAAATTTTCCTTCAGGTATTTCGATGGGGTTATTATTTTATCTGCTGATAAAAACAGTTTTTTTACTCGAGTTGGTTTTTTTCTGTAAAAATCTACTAAACCACCCCCATGCAATACAAGGAAGGTTGTTTTCTTTTGCATAATTAACAGCTTTAAAAGGATTTCTGCCCAAAAAAATGCTAGATAACTATATACTTCAATCACCGCTATTTCATATTTCTTTCTGTTCTTAATTGAAGTAAAAAGTAAATCAAATAATCGAATAAACCGATTTGAGTAGGTCGATGCATAGATAATTGGATAATCTTTTCTTATTAATTGATCAACCAATTCTTCACCTGCGCTTCTGGTTGATCTTGTCTTCGAAAGAAAATTCCCTGCAAAGAATATGTATCTAGGTTGTTTCATCTAAATTATCAAGTTTTTTAATTACTTTTGCAGGTATTCCTCCTGCTAACACCTTTTCAGGAACATCGTCCACCACCACCGCACTTGCTGCAATGGCTGACCCACTACCAATAATCGTTCCAGCTGTTACGACAACATGGGAACCCAACCAGGAACCTACCCCGATATGAATTGGAAGCCGTGATGGCTCAGAATACCTGAATGAATAACCTGAGATTCTGTGATCACTGGAAACAATTACACAGTAAGGACCTACTTGAACTTCATTTTCCAATTTAATTTCCGAATCTGCATTAAACCAGCAGCCATACGCGATATAAATATTCTTTCCAAAATAAACCCGAGATGGGTTATAAAAAGTAACATTTCGACCAATTCGTAAATCTTTACCACATGCACCCAAAAAGTGTGAAGCCAACCACCCACGCAATCGTAAAAAGACTACATTATCCGGCAACCAGTTTGTAAACAACAAAACAAAATGGAGCGGCCAATCATAACGAAGCAGGCGAAATATCTTTTTCATTTTTTTAATCTTCTCAAATAATTTTCCATTTCAGTAATCATTTGTTTTGCTCGAATTTCAAGGGTATTTGTTTGAGCTAATTCATATCCTTTATTGATATTTTCAACTCTTAATTCTTTGTTAGATATGATTTCTTTAACTGCTGCAGCCAGTTTGTCCGGCCGGTTAGGGTCAACCAACAAAGCTGCTCCGCCAACAAAATCAGGAATAGACCCAACTTTCGTGGCTATGACCGGTAAAGAGTGTGCCATGGCTTCCCAAATGGTGCGGGGAAAACCTTCTGATGATTGCGAAGCCAAAATGTAAATATCCGCTTGTTTATAAAATTCAAACAATTCTGGCCCTAATGGTTTATAGCCATGAAATTTAATTCTTTCGGATAAACCATATAATTTTGCTTTATTAAATATTTCCTCAAGAATATTGTCCCCTTTTACCAACATACCAACCAAATCAAAAACAATATCCTCTCCCGAACCAACAACTGTTTTTAAAGCATCAAGGATATCTAGGAGTCCTTTTGCTCTGTCTATCCTACCGGTATATAAAAGGTGAAGTGGACTGGTTTGACAAGTATCCTCACGTTTATAAAAATCTGTTAATGATAATGTAGTTGTCCGTGTTTCTACTAAGTTTTTTGTTTGAAATTGATAATGTTGAAAAAGCAAGTGACTATTAACAAAAACCAATGATGAATTTGCTATTTTCAATTGTCTATTTGAGTTCCATTTTGACCAAATTCGGACAAGTACTTTTCGCCAGGATGGTTGTGTTGAATCTACAATACCTGCAAGGTAGTCTCCAACAATCAAAAGTGAAGCTGAATCTCTTTTAAAAACGTTAGCTATGTCAGGCAAAAGAGGAGAAGGTCCTCTTATTAGCATAAGATCTATTTTCTCACTAAATTTTCTAACAATTTTCTTCACTTTAAAACTTGATAGCATTCTTTTTGGGACTGAAACGTGTGGTCCAATATCTACTAAATGGATGTTTTGAGCTTTTAAAGCATAATCCATTTCATCAATTTCTAACCCTACTGGGGAGTGCATGAAACAGGTAATTGACTCACATTCCGATGCAAGGCTATCCAAAAATCTTCCCAGGTACCCTGGCATAAAGATTTTGCTCTCTTTCATTATTGCTGGGATATGATAATGAAAACCTAACCTCATTTCTTAACCTCAGGACTATTTTGAATATTGTTTCCAATCATAATCATTGACCCCGTAAGCCCATAAATAAACCAAGTAGCAGAATTGGTTAAAGAATTTATTACCCACAAATGAATACTCATCTGAATGAAACTTAAGTAGATTGCCAATGCCCAATACTGGTTCTTACGTAACAATTGCTTTGTTGAATGAAAACCTCGAATCAACAAAACCAGCAATAAGATTGCTAATGGGATCCCACCTATCAGACCAGTTTCTGCCACATATGCCAGGTATGAATTGTGGGCAGATTTGGCATCAAAATGTGATTGGGGAGCATAGCTTAAAACCGTGGGGATTTCAAGTGGTGTGGAAGTCAAACGGAAACGTGCTGGACCGATACCAATGATTGGCGATTCTTCAAAAAGGCGAATTGCTTTTTGATTCATGAGCTGGCGAATAGCAAAGGACTTATCCTGGTCAAGGCGACTAAAAGTGCCAAAGCGACTTATGACAGCATCCGAAAATTGAGGAATCACGGCCAATAACAGGGCAGCCAACCCCACTAATAAGAAAAGCCCCATGAGTAAACTAATGAATTTCCGATAGTGCACAATTAATATAAAAAACAAAAAAATGACCAATCCGACAGTAGTTGCCACCCAAGACCCTCTGGAACCATTTATGGCGATGGCACCCCATAGTAATAACAACGCAATTGCTGAAAATAAACGTTTCTTTTTCTTATAATTTACAATAAAAACTAACAAGAATGGAGAAAAAGTGGAAAAAAGCAACCCATAAGTATTTTGAGTCATCCAACGAGTACCACTCCAAGCGCCAAAGCTACCAAAAATCAATATTTCAAGCCAGCGTAATAATCCTAAAACTAAAGCCATGTTACCTAAAATAAAAGCTACTCTGGTGATTACTTTTTGTTGACAAGCAAAATAAATGGTAACCACAAAGAGTAATAACCAATAAGCAACGCGAATAATCGATTTGTAACCTTCGCTGTTGATGTTAACGCCCCCACTCAACAGACCATTCAATATAGCTGAGAAGAATGTACCCATATATATGAGGATAGCCAGTGTAATCCATAGTCGATGGGTACGAAACCAACCAGCAGGAGATTTAAATACTGCGTAAAATGCGATGAAGAAGAAAATTGGCGCAGAAAGTGAAAGTCCTACAAAGGGTATATCGATCAATGGTAATGCCATATAGGCAGCAAAAATGTAAAAAAAACAGTAAATCCATTTGGGAAATGGAGATCTGATTCGGCCCTTCTCAGAAAAAGCTGATAGTTTTAGATTCAGGTTAGATTGTTCCCGTATACTGTCAATTTTCATTTGATAATGATCATGTTTTTCAATGCTTCTTCGGCATCTTTCCACCAATTGATGTGAGGTGCCAAGTTTTTTGTTGTCGGTTTTTGAAAGATACCTCTTAAGGAACCTGTTGCATAGCCCCAAAAATAAGAAAATTTCTTCGAATTTAAAGAAAATAAGAAATCAAAAAAGTTTATTATGTTTGTTCCTAAGTATGATTTGTACAATTCAAGTTTATCAATTATTCTTACTTTATTTATACCTCGATAATTATCATTAATCATACGACGACTATATGCAATTGAATAACCCCTCCTGAATGCTTCGGTTGGGTAAGCATGAGGATTATTATCTGGATGGAAGAAATATTTATTAGAACATAATATCTTAAAAGGAATTTTTCCTCGTACCCTTAAAGACAAAATTGTATCTTCGCCTTTCCCTAATTTCCGTTCATACAATGCAAATAAATCTTGTGAAAAGTTCTCTAATTGCAGATATTTCATTCTGTAGCCCATTACACCACCACTAAGATACGATACATCTTCATACTCATAGTTTGAGCAATAAATTGGGATTCTGTTACCACTTGGAGTTATATCCCCAGGAATGTATTTTTTTGAGCTTCCTAATTTTTCTATTATGAAGCTAGACACATTTTTTGGTTGTTTTTTGCTCACTTCGAAAGAAATATTTGTAGAAACACCAAATATTTGAGGGTTATCTAATAACGGTTTCATAACTGAAAAGATTGAGTCTTTTTGAAGAAGTGAAATATCATCATCAATAAATAATATTAGTTCATAATTCTTCTGATGTGCGAACTTATAGCCCAAAAAACGCTGATAAGGTAAATTTGCATGATTAGAAGGAAGATAAATTTGTGTAATAGGAATTCTTAAATTTACATTTTTCAAGTTATCTAAAACTGTTGAAGTATTATCTGCATTGGGAACTCCATCAATTATGACAATGCAATCAGGCAATAGTGATTGTTCCATCAACTGTTTGAGTAATAGTATTAAAGAATCATCTCTTTGATAAGTGGGGATACAAATACAAAAATTTTGCATTTTTTCAAATATTTACAAAAATTTTGATCCAAATTTTATTAAATTGCTATTAAAATTTCGTTTAAAACTATTGATTTTATAGGCAAATTTCTCAGAAATACTTAAGTCTCGAATAAGCACATTTTTAGGTAATTGTGGCCAATAACTTGGTGCATACCCCATTCCTAATGTTTTTCGAAAGCCCCAATTATTCGAATCATCTCCTAACAATACAATAGCAATCATTCCTAGTGAACAAAGTCGAAACCAGGTTGCATAACTACAAGATGAGACTTTATCATCTTTGAAACCCTCCGCCTGAGTAGGTGTATCAAATTCATTTTCTGGCCACCCCCCATCAAATCTTTGGCTTTTGAATAAATGTTCAGCATGGAAAAGTAAAGCATTTACAACTTTTTGGGGGTCCTGTGAAAAAGGCAAGGTTCTAACAGCAAGTTCTACAAAATCTAAAGATAAACATGCAGACAAACGGCCTTGAGGTAAAAATTTTGTCATCCAATTTGAAATCAGTTCTTCAGAACCAAGCGGTTCTTTAAGATATAAATGCAAATGGAAATTATGAACTGCACCAGCTAATGATTCTAAATGTTGTCGATAACCTGGTGAAGAAAAATTATCGAATCCTCCAGTTATTGGATTTTGAACTCTATTATGCCAATCCAACAATTGATAAAGACGCTCCTTTGCTGTTGGATGTCCGTTGTCATTTAATAGCGCTAAATAAGAACAGACATTAACAATATTATTGCCTTCTTCCCATGGTCGTAATAAAGATCTCCCTTCCAGCCAATATTTGAGAAAATCAGGATTTAAAAACCTATTTAGATAAGGAGATTCAAAATCAAATTCTGGATTTAATTCAATAATTGCTCCTAAAGAATAATTTGTACAGTGAAGTTTTAAATATTCTTGAGATTTGTTTGTTTTTCCATGAATTAACATTTTTGGCAAAAAAGTGCCATCTGCCAATCTATATGAATTGAGTAGAGAAACAAGTTCGTCTTTTGTAGATTGTAACCAATTATCTGTAATTTTTAGTAAATTTAAACCTAAGATGCCTGACCATGTTCCATAAAGTATTGCTGATGGGAATTTAATAGGATCATGAGTTGCTGTATACAACCAGCCAAATTCTTTATTATATATAGTTGGCATTAAAAAAATTTCTGCTTTTGATTTTGTTTTATTAATTGCTTCAACTAATTCAATTTTTATTCTATTATTCATTATTACATTTTTCCTGGATTAGAAATAACTTCATTATATAAACTGATATTCTGCAAAATGATAATTTCGTTTGAAAAATTTTTTTTTATTTTTTTGGATGCATTTTCCCCGATCTTATCTGCATACTCTTTGTCTTTTAGAATTAATTCAATTTTTTCTTTTATTGAACCAGGATCATAAGGATCACATAATAACCCATCAACACCATCATCAATAAGTTCTGAACCAGGACCAGTACAACTGTAAATAACAGGCCTTCCACAAGACATTGCTTCAGCTGCAACCAAACCAAAACTTTCATAAACAGATGGAAAAACACAAACATCAGAGACCCAAAATACCTGATTCATTTGATCATGATCGACAGGCTCATGAAATATTATTTTTTCTCTGTAAATTTCTGGAATAGATTTAATTAAGTTTTCTTTGTACGATTGGCCATTAAGAAAAGAGTCATTTCCATAAATATGTAAAAAAACATCGGAGAAATCACCAGAACCAATGAGATCTATGAAGGCCATAATTAAGTTCATAATATTTTTCACCGGTTTCAAGGTACCTGCAAAGGTAATATTTGTGTGTTCATTGTAATTTTTGGATTTGTATTGAAACTTAACGATATCAATACTATTGTAAATAACCTTTATATCTCGTTTGAAATATCTCAATAATGGATATAGCTGAACCGATTTTGACAAAATATACTGCGATACACCTACAATTCGGGTTGACCTAAATAAGGAAATATTTTCAAAAAAACTAAGAAGAAAACCCCTCTGTTTGTTTATGCTTTTCATATAGATAGGAGCAGTATTATGTAATCTTATAATCCATGGGATTTTATTTGAAAAGAACAAACCAAAGCCCCCACCTTCAGGGATTTCAATTATATCAATTTTGTTTTCTTCTGAAAATTGTTCAACGAATTTTGCCAAATTAAATCTAACGTAAACGTTTCTTTTGATGGAATTACCTTTTACTGTAGGTAGTCTTACAATCTTAACCTTTCCGTCAAAAAGTTCTTCGATATTATTGATATCTGAATAAACACCAACTACATATACCTTATGTCCAAGATCGGATAGATTTTTGGCAATGTTCTTTACATATGTTCCAACACCTCCATGGGGTGCTGGCGGGTATTCGTTACAAATAAATAGTATTTTCATGCAGTCTCATCAGATATTATTCGCGCAATGTTAGCTGCAGCATCGTCACTCAACCAAGGTGGTGTTTTTATGCTTGTATTTGAATTTATTGCTTTATAAATTTCATTTTCCAGTTCATTAATATTGTGTACAGGTGATGCTAATTTTTTCTCTCTAATTTCTTTATAAAACGGGGCATCCCAAAAACGGATATTAGAAGAATTGTAATCTAAGTCTTTTCTGTGGTCGTAGCAAATATTAATAACTGGTTTATTGAAAGTAGCAAACTCTAATGTAACGGTTGAAGCAATTGATACATTCATGTCAGAGTAAAAAACAATATTTACCCAGTCGATTAAGTCCTGTTTTGAAGAACTATTCCAATCAATTTGTGGTTGATATTCCCAATCAGGTATTTGAATTTTTACATCTGATGAAGCAAATCTTTTATATCGCTCCTTTGTGTCCATTGGGTTTACTCTAATCAGCAACTGGGGTTTTGGATTGATATTGTTTCTATTTAATAAGTTAATCAAGTCTTTGATAATTGATTCTTCATCCAGAACTGCATTTGGAGATGCTGTTGTATATGTAATTAGGTGTCGATGAGGGTTTAAATTGAATTTCATAAAAAATTCAGATTTTGGAATAATCAGGGACTGAGAAATAAAAGGATTTAGATGTAGAGATCCAACGTTGTGAATGTTTTTGGATAAATAACTTGGGTTTACATGTTGAAGAAATAATTTCTCTTCTGCTTTCCAAACAAATAAGTTATCAAATTTTATTGGGATGCGCGCATTTACATAAACATCTTTCCAGGAGTTGGTTGCGACATGTGTTCGAATGTTTAAATTAGAAGCCGTCTGTAAAGCATTTAAAACTTCTGGGTTCGAGTAAGTGGATGCAAGAATATCAGTAATTGTATTTTTTTGATATATTTGTTTCCATTCCGAATTTGTGCCAATAATTCTTGCAACCCAAATAGCTATGAACGACATAAAATAAACGATTAGTGGGATTGATATGATTTTTTGAAAAAAGAGTTTTAATGAAGTTTCTCGATTATTTACAGCTTTGGAGATATAGTGTCTCCATTTATCAAAACCTTTCTTTTGTAACATCAATGAGTGAAATTTTGAAACACGATATTGGAATGTTTTTAAATAATCGGATCTATAATTTTCTGGTGCTCTTAAGATTTGAATTCTTGGATCTATACCAGCAAAGCTTTTTGATTCAGGATTCTTGGTGATGATAGAAATTTTGTTTTTAACTACTAATTTTTCAGTTAACCCAGAATACAGAAAAGCTTTCACTTCAGGCCCTGAGTAAATTATTATTCCAATATGCTTTTGCATCAATTTCTATTTTTGTCCAATCACCATTGGATTATGTAAACCAAAGGTATTTATCCTTCTTCTATCCCTTGGCAGTAATAACCATATTTTTTCTAAGATTATAGCTATAAGAATATTTATTTTCCTTTTTTTTCGCAAAATAACAGCTACTTTCGAAAAACCACTTGCTTTGAATAAATAGTAAAGATCTAAGATGTCGTATTCTTTCAAATGAAAACCTTGAGGTTCATCACTAAAGAACTTTGAAATATCCCCAGGACCAACGTGTTTATTTGGCGTTTCCAGGTAGTACTTTCCTCCTGGTTTCAATACTCTTTTCACCTCGTCTAAATGGGAACTTGTGTCATCAGGATGTAAATGTTCAAACAATTGCATACTTACAACACTTTCAAAGGTATCATTTGAAAATGGTAATTTTGATCCTTCAAACTGTTCAAAATGAAGTTTTTCTGATTCAATTTGTTTTAATTTTACAATTCTTACACTTGATATATCTATTCCAAAACAGTCATACCCGAGTTTGGATAAACCTATCATTAATTCACCATGTCCACACCCAATTCCAAGTATTTTCTGTTTATGCCCGTCAAGTATAAAATCGAATTGTTCTGCTCGATTTTTTATCAGCTCTGGAGATGTAATTCCACTCTTCTCAGTAAGTGCTGGATGCCAAGGGACTCTTAAAAATAGATCATCATATGCCTGCATAATTACTTCAGCTCTATTTTCTTTTTTACTTTGAAGGATAGCTTCCCGTAATTCTTTTTCTACTTCATAATGTTTCATAACCTGGTCAGAAGAAAGATGAGCATAACGTCTATCATTTTTATAATTTATTGGCATCTATATCTCCAAAAAAAATTATCAGATATTTATAATATCTAAAAGTTTTACTAATATTTTTTCCAGTTCATCAATTTTCACCATATTCGCTCCATCACTGGGGGCATGGTCCGGGTCTGGATGGGTTTCAATAAAGAATCCGTCCACCCCCACAGCAGCGGCTGCCCGAGCCAATGGTGCCACAAATTCACGCTGGCCACTGGATGCACCACCTGCCCCTCCTGGCATCTGCACACTGTGGGTGGCATCGAAGATGACCGGGGCGAATTGCCTCATGATGGGTAATGAACGGAAATCGACCACCAGGGTGTGATAACCAAAGCTTGTTCCGCGTTCGGTCAGGCAGACCTTTTCATTGCCGGTTCTGCGGACTTTATCGAGCGAATAGCGCATATCCTCCGGTGCCATGAATTGGCCTTTTTTGATGTTGACTGCTTTGCCAGTTTTTCCAGCAGCAAACAGTAAATCCGTCTGGCGGCAAAGGAATGCAGGTATCTGCAGTACATCCACCACCTGGGCAACCGATTCTACCTGATTGGATTCATGTACATCGGTCAATACCGGCACATCAAATTCCTTACGAACTCGCTGCAATAACTTTAATGCTTCTTCGAAACCAATAGAGCGAAAAGTTGTCCCGGAGGTGCGGTTAGCTTTATCGTAGGATGATTTGAAAACAAAGGGAATATCCAGGCGCTGGGTGATTTCTTTGAGTTTTTCAGCTGTTTTTATCGTTATTTTCTCAGATTCAACCACGCAGGGACCAGCAATCAAAACCGGTTTTTCTCCGCCAAGGATGATCCCTGGTGCCAATTCAACTGTTTCTATTTTTTTATATTCGCTCATCAGGCATAATCCTTTTGATAAATATCATGAATGCGCAATAATCCAATGCATTGATGTTGTTTGTTAACTACAGGTAGCACGGAAATTTGTGAGGGTCGATCTTCCATCAGGTGAATGGCATCCTGCAGAGAAGAGTCCGGTGTGATGGAGATGGGATTCACGGTCATTAAATCGGCAGCAAAGAGGTTTTCCATATTTTCATATTTCTGCAATGACCGTCGGATATCGCCATCGGTGATGATACCCATCAATTGATCTGCAGCCCCGACCACACAAACAGCGCCGAGATGAAATTTGGTTAATTCAATTAAGACCTCTCTGAATTTCAAGGTGGGTGGTATACATGGTAAATGTGGTTTTTTATGCATGATGTCTTCGATAGTAAAGGTCAGGTTTTTGCCCAATTGTCCATCCGGATGGAAAATGGCAAAATCATGTGGGCTGAATTGACGTACCTGCATCAAAGCAGCTGCCAATGCATCACCCAACGCGATTGCAACGGTGCTGCTACAGGTTGGCACCAGATTTAACGGATCAGCTTCTCTCTCAACCCTGGCGTCCAGCACCACATCGACCTGGTGTGCAATGGGTGAATTCAAATTGCCCAAAATGCCAATGGTAGGTGATTTGAATTTTTTCAATAAGGGTAAAATGCGAACCAGTTCTTCTGTGGTTCCACTTTTGGAAATCAGAATGGTCGGGTCACCGGGAGAATAAATGCCCATATCGCCATGGGTGGCATCGGCGGCATGCAGAAAAACAGCCGGTGTGCCGGTGCTGCTGAGTGTGGCAGCGATTTTTTGTCCAATGTGACCGGATTTGCCCATGCCTGTAATGACAACCTTCCCGGAATGATTGAGAATGATCTCGACGGCATTGCTAATATTTCCATCCAATCGGCTGGAAGCCAGGCGAATGGCTTCCGCTTCTGCCAACATAGCTGAACGGGCTGTTTCAGCTACATCCAGTAAAATTTGTTTTTGGTTATTTTGCATAATTACTTATCTCCCCTGGCAAAGATCTCACGGACTTTATCAAGATCATCCTTCACATCCACTGCTAAAGGCCGGTAACTGGTTTCAAAGGTTTGAAAGTGGTAACCAGCCTCCAGAAAACGCAATTGTTCCAGGCGTTCCAAAGGTTCAAGATCGCTGGCTGGCAATTGATAAAATTTTTCCAATACACTCCTCTGATATCCATAGACACCTATGTGCCCCCAGAAGGTGGCATGATCGAGCCACTCTTCCTGCGGATAATCACGCAGGTGAGGGATGGAACTGCGTGAAAAATAAAGGGCGTGCCCATCGACTGCGCGTGCTACCTTGACAATGTTTGGATTGAATAATTCATTGTATGAATTTATTTTGAAAATCGGCGTGATTAAATCAGCAGGATGGGTGTTCCAATGATTGATCAAACCATCCAACATAACAGGGTCCACAAAGGGTTCATCCCCCTGAACATTGAGAATACGATCCCCAGGAATTTGAGATAGAATGGACGCGATCCGCTCTGTGCCGGATTGGCAATCGGGGTCACTCATCAGCACACTGGCACCGAATGCTTCAGCTACCTGCTTGACTTCATCTGAATCAGTGGCGATGAAGATGTTGTTGATGTTTTTTGCCTGGGATACCTGATTCCAGACATGCCAGATAAGGGGATGTCCGTGAATATCAGCCAGAACTTTGCGGGGAAGGCGGGAGGATGCGAGACGAGCGGGGATAATGGCTGTGGTTGTCATAATCTTTTACAAACCATAATAATCTTCGATTTTTTTTGATGTGTATTTCATGTGATTATTCATTCGAATGATTAATCTTGATAATACGGGTGGTAATTTTGTTAATTTCAGTAGTTTTTGAGAATCCGTGTAATATTTAGACTTTTTACTAATTTTGTTTAACATATCATTTGCTGCATTATTATTTCCATTTTTAATGAAGGATTTTGCAAATATTATCTGATACCTGGCGAGAAATTCTGGGAAAGTAAACTTGTGTTTTTCAGGTATTTCATTATTCTTTACCATTTCCTCCCAGATTTGCAGGATTTGAATATGCTTTTTGATATCATGGATTGCTCTATTTTCAGCGTTCAGATGATATATCGAAAGAGGTTTGTTAACAAATCCTATTGGAAATTTTAAAGCTAATCTCATCCACAAATCAGTATCTTCCCAGTAACTAACACTTTCTTTAAATCCACCTACCTCAAGAAAATTTTTTCGAGGAATACAAACAGAAGATGAATTATAAGGCAAGATTGATCCAATTTGGTCAAAATAACTCTCAAAAACACCTGTCCAGCCAAGAGGAATTTCAGAATACAAAGCAGAAACTGTTAGTTTTAGATTTTTTTCTACCCTATAATGCGAACTTCCACATAAACCAGCTTCAGGGAACTTCTTAATTAAATAAGTCATGTTTTCTAAAAATTCAGGCAACCATTCATCGTCAGCATCCAGGAAAGCCACATAATCATATTGAGCTTCTGAAGCACCTCGATTTCGAGCTGCTGAAACTCCTTGATTTACTTGATTGATTATTCGAATCCGATCATCCTGGATTTCCAAAACGCGTGTAAGGCTTTCATCTGTTGAGCCATCATTGACTATTATCAGCTCAAAGGTGGGGTAAGTTTGTGATAAAACAGACCAAATTGCACGTTTGATGTGTTTTTCTTTGTTGTAAAGGGGAATAATGACAGAGAAATTTAAATAACTACTCATGTCTATTTTTCCCAATCAAATCTCTTAAATCTTCTGCTGCAAACATAGCTTTTGCCTTCACCGAAGGTAATTTCAATTTCAGGTGATTTCGTACAGCTGTTTCAGTCTTAATTAATGCGTCAATTTTTTCACATATTGTTTTAGGTGTGAGATCACTGGGTTCAATCAGCCATTGATCATCTTCAAATAAATCTTGAATAATTCCTCTACCTTTTATTGAGTAACTAAGAACCAAAGTAGGTACAGCCGAAGACAAAGAAGCAATGGTTGAATGTGTCCGTGCACCAACAAATATTTTTAATCTGCTGATCAACATTTTGGTTTGAGCCGCATTATAATTCCGCCCCAGTAAAGCCACTCTTGCTCTTGTTTCATCAGGTAAAAGGTTCCTAACTTTTTCAAGAAATACATAATCATCACTCTTATGATCAGGGGTTTGAAATGTCACGTGGGGGATGAGAATCACAGGAGAGTCAAAGGACTCTGTTATCGAATATATGATGTCTTTTGTAAAAGCTATCCAATCAGAAGCTTGTTCTTTCCGTAAGTATCTGCCTAACATTGGGCTGATATTTACCCCGATTGCTCCATAATTGATCATTTGGTCAATTTCATAAGGAAATTGAGTTTCTTCTGTCTCCATTAAAAAAGCAGGGTCTGTTACCCCTAAAACATTTTCCTCTACCCCTATCGATTGCAGGTACTTGATTGTGATTGATTCTCTGGCATAGATTCGATTAACTTTCTTGAGTTCTTTTGTAGCGTATTCCTCATATTGAGTATCCTTTGAAAAAGGTCCAACCGATGCACCCCATAGGACTACAGGTTTATCCAAATTGTGCACAAAATTATTAAGGGAAAAAAATGTATTAGGATAACCATAATCGAGTGAATAATTATCACCACCTACCATTAAGACTACAGAGGATTTTTTTACTTGAGAACTGATCGAAGTAAAGCGGAAAGTTTTTGCTCGTTGAGGCGAAATGTAACTCATAAACTTAAACCGCCACCATTTTAAGGAGTTTAAATCTTTCGGGGGATTTAAAAATTTATTCGGAAAATATGATATTTTTGAATCCCAAAACCCTGATTTGATATCAGGATTTAGATCCTGAAAATAAGCATTAGAAAATTCACAGTTAGGAAAAATAGTATCTAATGCTTTTACAGATCCCCGAATTATTGCTTCGCATCCTCGGTTTCCATATGATCCATTTCCTAAAAAACAAATATTTATAGACAAATCAATTCCTTTTTCAATAAATAATTTTTCCTAATTAATAATTATTAAATATTATTTTATAAATGTCCTAGGTTTGATAATTTTCTTACCATTTGTAGCTTTAGGAACATAGCTTAGAAATTTAAATATTAAGGAGAGGTCCTTCTACTACCAATTTCTATCTTTAAAAACCTGAATTATTTATTAAACAATTCTTCACTAATAAAGCTTTTTTTTGGAAAATATTCTTCTCCTGATCAGTCGATAACAAACTGATAGTTAATCGATTTTTTTTAAATTAATTGAAAAGTTTGGCATTATTATTCCAACACGATCATAGAATAATCGAATATGGTTGGAATGAGTTTTTGTTGATATTTCAAATCCAGGAATTTGCTGAGCCCAGAAAATATTAGTATTTGAATCATTCAAATAAATTTCAATAAAATATTCACCAGGAGCTAAATTAGGTTTATCGATCGAGTAAGCGAATATATATTTTTTATTTGCTTGAAGATGATAACCTTTAGTAATTAACTCAGTTTGTAACCTGATAATTTTTAATCCATCCATTTTTGATATAGCTAAAGCAAGAGTGATAGATTCTAAATCTTTATCTCCAACAATAAAAGGTAAATCAATGCTGATATCTTGATCAATATCAAATTTTTTTTCCGGCATACCAAGCCATTTAATAAAATTTGTTTCTCTTTTAATGATTCCTAAGTTTTGATTATTTTTTAAATATTTATTTATTGTTATCGAAGGTGTATCAATATCAATCAAATTACCTCTTTCTATTAGGCAACAAGATGAACACAATGTTTGAATTGCTGCCATATTATGGCTCACAAAAAATACTGTTCTTCCTTCTAAAGCTGCAACATCCCCCATTTTTCCCAGGCACTTCTTTTGAAACTCCGCATCTCCCACGGCCAGCACTTCATCCACCAGAAGAATTTCCGATTCCAAATGAGCTGCCACGGCAAACGCCAGGCGCACATACATGCCACTGGAATAGCGTTTCACCGGGGTGTCGACAAATTTTTCGACCTCAGCAAAGCTGACGATTTCATCAAACTTTCTTTGCACTTCCTGCTTTGACATACCTAAGATAGCACCATTCAGGAAGATATTTTCTCGCCCAGTGAGCTCAGGATGAAAACCGGTGCCGACTTCAAGCAGGGAAGCGATGCGTCCTTTGACTTTGACCTGTCCACTGGTGGGGGCTGTGACACGCGAGAGGATTTTAAGGAGTGTGGATTTGCCAGCGCCATTTCGTCCGATAATGCCTAGGACCTCGCCCTGCTGAACCTGGAAGGAGACGTCACTTAAAGCCCAAAGAGTTTGGCCATCCTGGTTGCCGTGGTCGGTTTGGCCAATTTTTAGCATTGGATTGGGTTTACCACGCACTTTTGCCCACCAGACCTCGAGGTCGCGGGAGAGGGTACCGGTGCCGATTTGGCCGAGGCGGTAGGATTTGGAGAGGTTTTCGACGGAGATTACGGTTTTTGTCATATTTTTATAATTATTTTTTATGAACTTATTACTGTGACAGTTCAATTAGCGCTATATAAGTTCTTTCTAGGGAATTAAATTATCTACAAATATAAAAAAATCATTTCCTATTAATTTTCTCGATTCAGGATAAGAATCTAGTATCTTATCAGTTGTTTTTTCACCAAATTTCAATTCATAATTTTTTCTTAATTCTTTATCCCAATGATTTTCCAATACAAATCTCCACAAATATGATCCCCTAAGGCTCCATAAATTTTTATAATTATTAGGATCCGAGGAACCACCAACATGAAATATTTCATTGGAAGGCTCAAACCCTGTGGGAAATTTCCTAATAAAATTTATTTTCTTTCCGTCTGCAATACCTAAAACAATTAACACCTTTAAAGTATCAAAGTAGTTTTTATGATCCTCTGGCATTTGATTTTTTAAAATTCCAATTTTTTGAATTTTTTTTCTAACTGATATTGGTAAATCAAAGTAAGTGGTAATGTTACAATTAATCCTATATTTCTTCATTAATTGATTATATACATAAGGGTTTATATATAAAAAAAATGTTTCAGGTAATTCCAGGTCGATTTTCTTATTTTTGTAGCAAAAAAAAGCATTTAGTTGATGGTTTTGGCTAATTACTATTGCTTCTTTGAATAAATTATGATCGAACACAAAACAATCATAATCCATGATTCCAAATGGTTTGTCAATGTTTTTTATTAAAATATCAATCACCTCGCCATGAGGATATAAAAATGGTATTTTGATTATTTTTCTAAATTTCAAATTTTTTGATAACCAGGTTTGCTCCCATCCAGTTAACCCATTTGAAACAATAATAATATTTATATAATTTGGGATATTCTTTAGACAAATTTCGAGTATGTGCAAACATCCTGGTATTGCAATAATGAAAAAAGTATTATCCTTGATATCACTGAATTGCTCCCTTACTTTATATCTAAATTTGAGCTTAATTAGCGATAATTTTGGATTTTTAAAAAATAATTTTAGACTCTCTCTTCTCCTAATACAATATCGTACTAAAGCAACACTTTTCAATTTATTTTTTAATGATATCAAAACCATCGGTTTCTCCATTCATAATGTTTACCTCTTACTTAATCTCGAAAGGTAGATAAAGTACTGTGAAAAAAAGCAATACTGCTTTTGCCATGATGGAAGTTTTTATAATAATTTATTTATAGAAATAACTGAATTTGTCAAAAATAATAACTTTGAGAATTCAAAGATGAGTATCGAGTGCTTAACTACCTCATCAGCTTTCAAAATTCTCCGTGTGTACATTTCGGGGAAATAGCTGTATTACACCGTATCCATGAAGGTGGCTTCTACACGATTGAAGATGACGACGCCAATGATGACAACGACTACCATGAAACCAAAAGAATAAAGGAGATTCATGGGGTTGAAGGAGCCGGCACCTAAGAAGGCGTAGCGGAAGGCTTCGACGATGGGAGTCATGGGGTTGGCCTGAATGAGAGGCTGGAAACGGGCGGGAATGGAGGAGACCGGGTAGATGACCGGGGTGGCGTACATGAGGAGCTGGACGCCAAACTGCACCAGGAAGCGCAGGTCGCGGTATTTGGTAGTGAGGGAAGAGATGATGATGCCAAATCCGAGGCCGAGGCCGGCCATCATGAAGACGAGTAAAGGTGAGATGAGGATCCACCAGTTGGGGCGCAGGTCCGCGCCGGTGAGGGCGAAGAATCCCATGAAGGCCAGAAAGAAAGTGAACTGGATAGCGAAGGTGATCAGGTTAGAGAGCAGGATCGAGACCGGGACAGCCAGCCTGGGGAAGTAGACCTTGCCGAAGAGCTGGGCGTTGTTGACGAAAGTGTTGGAAGTCTTGGTGAGACAGTCCGCGAAGTACGTCCAGATGACGGTGCCGGACATATAGAAGAGGAACTGCGGCAGTCCGTCCGTGGGGAGCTGGGCGATGTTGCCGAAGATTACGGTGAAAGTGATCGTCGTGAGGAGCGGCTGGATGAGATACCAGAGCGGTCCGAGGATGGTTTGTTTGTAGACGGCGACGAAGTCGCGGCGGACGAAGAGGAGGACGAGGTCACGGTAGCGGTAGAGGTCGGCTAGGTGCAAATCTAGAAGTCCGCGTTTTGGTTCTATTATTAAGTCCCAGGTTTCAGGTTGATCGGTCATAGGGGTTGGGGGTTAGGGGTTAGGGTTCAGTATTGAGTATTGAGGATTGAGTATTGAGGATTGAGTGTTGAGGATTGAGTGTTGAGGATTGAGGATTGAGGATTGAGGAGCTAGGTGTTGAGGTGTTGGTTTAGCTGATAGCTGATACCCAAAAGGTTTGATATGGCTCAAAGCTGAAAGCTGAAGGCTCAAGGCTCAAGGCTCAAGGCTAAAGGCTAAAGGAAAATCATAGTACATCATTTAATCAAGTAAATCAAAGTTCAAATCTTTTTTCTTACCCAAGGGGCATACTATCTTCGTGTCCTTTGTGGTCTTTGTGGTTCAGGTTTTTGTTTTTTGCTATGAGCTATGAGCTGATTATCCCCACTATCGATTTAAATTATTGAAGATTATCGAGTATATTTTGTAACTCTTTCTCGAGTTTTGGTAAATCATGTTCAGCTGTACGCCAAATAATCGACATGCTGATTCCAAATGGCGTGGGCGATGATGTTTCGCATTCCACGCATTTCAAACCAATCCAGATGCGGATATTTGTCCTGTATTTCGAGTGGAATGTGACTGGCTGCTTCCCCGATGATCTCAAAATTACGAATGACTGCGTCCTTCGTTTTGTCATCCGCATCAAACTGTTCAAATGTCATATTCGAGGTATAGGATTTTATCTTTCGAATGCAAGTCAGAATATCATCAACGCGCATTCTCCAATTTCGTTCAGGTGACATTCACGGCCTCATTCAGTATGGAATCACGCAATGCGGGGTGGAGAGCATCCGGAGTCACCAGGTCGACTTTGGATCCGATCAGGGTTTCCAGATAATATTTCAAGCGGATGAACTCAAACAATCCAATGGGTTGGTTGAACTCCACCAGGAGATCGATGTCACTGCGGTCTGTGGCTTCACCACGCGCGACCGATCCGAAGACTGCCAGGGATTTCACCGCGAACTGATCCAGATCAGATTGATGTTTGTGAAGAAGGAGGGAGATGGAGTTTAGGTTCATATTGATATTATACAGGAATTGGCTGATGGCTGATACCACTTGACTTCGTCTTCGGGTACTTCGTGGCTGATGGCTGATGGCTCAAAGCTGAAGGCTCAAGGCTCAAGGCTAAAGGCTAAAGGCTAAAGGAAAATCGGAACATCATGTAATCAAGTAAATCAAAGTTCAAATCTTTTCCTTCGTGTCCTTTGTGGCCTTTGTGGTTCGTTTTTTTCTTTCTTTTGCTTAACAGCTCAACAGCTTAAGAGCTTAACAGCTAATTCTTTCCACGCTCCGCCGTTATGACATGATTAGGATTCAGGATTCAGGTTTGAGGTTTGAGGAAAAACCTTTTTCCTACGAGCTACGAGCTACGAGCTACTGGCTACGAGCTAATCTGTCATTACGGAAATTATTGAATAAGTTGTGTGTTTGACCCGAGGGGTTGATATTCTGGTGGGAGTTTGATCGTTGTCCCGCCTATAGCCTGGATCAAACGATGTTTATTATAATATAGTTTTGAGGATTGAGAATTGAGTTTTGAGGGGGTGTTGGAAATTTTAAGGTTTGTTAGGGTTGAGGATTGAGGATTCAGGGTTGAGGATTGAGGATTGAGGGTTGAGGATTCAGGATTCAGGGTTGAGGTGTTAACACAACTTGAATTACTTACAGGGAAAAATGAAAATTCGCTATGATGGAGAGGAGATGGTTTTTTATTCGTGAATTCGTGATCTTATTCGTGGATGGCAATTATTCGGCAAGATGGCAATTTGGGGGATGCTATCCCCGGTGGGGGATGCTATCCCCGGTGGGGGATGCTATCCCCGGTGGGGGATGCTATTTTCGTAGCATGCTGTTCAGAAAAGAATCAGATCGGATCTGATAGCTTTCAACTATCAGCTATTCAAACCCGAGTTCGGACTTTTTTGAGAGCTAGTTTAATAGCTTTCACACCCACATCAGGCAGGGGTCATCACGAATTAATGCAATTTCCTGACCCAAATAGGGAAGCTGAGATAACCCATGCCATTGTCGTACCAGGTGGTACGCTGGAGAAGTCAACAATTGACAGGCATCTACAGCCGAAGTCCAATCATCTTTTCGGATTTCTGTCACTGTATCAGAATCTGGTAACAAACCAAAATCCCAAGCTGAGCATAACCTTGCCAGGAAATCCACCCGTTCTGGAAGGGTTTCCAATGTGGTTGGAACTTCAGTGTCCGGATACAAAGTTCCATCGATCCAATTATTATCCATCGTTCACCTTTAAAAATGAGGTCACAAACCACTCTCGCACTTCATTGGCATTTTCTCTTTGCGCTGGATCTTCTATTTGTTCCAAAGGACGCTGTAAGGCAATCCGTTTCAAATGGGTCTCAATAGCGAGACGTGCTTTGGAATCATCGTGCTGATTCCCGATCATTTCCTGTCGTTTATGCCAGAGCATCCAGCATTCTTTAATTGTAACCAAATCTGCCTGACAAATTGTGAAAATATCCAAAAAATCTCGAGGGGCACCACGTTGCACCAATGCATTCATTTTTGTAGATACCAAATCTTCAAAGCTATCCAAAGGTACATTAATCCAGCCTGCGACGTTTAAATCCTCCAGACGCTGAGAGCGGAAGGCAATCTGAAAACTAAAAACAGTTTTTTCCTCTTGAGATAATTCGATGCTGGTCAAATCCCCCCATGATCGCACTCTGACAATCCCAAATCCCTCAAGTGTTGATTGAAGTACCTGAACTACCTCTTGCTTTTTAGCTTCAGTTACATCCTCATTCCACCATGCATCCACATCATGCGTTGGTCTATAGTCATAATAATGGAACAACCCAAAAGCCCCACCAAGGGAAATTGTGCTTGCAAGCCCGGCATCGACCAGCGCTTCCAAACATACTTTTGCATAGTTTGACATATGAGCAGGTTGTTTTGGTGTAATTGTTTTCATTTTTAATCTTATTATAAATGATTGTCTCTTTATGGTGATAGGGGCTGGGTGGTAGGTGTTGCCCGAGGGCATGATATGGGGGTTAGGGGTTGGGATTGAGGATTGAGGATTGAGGTTTGAGGTTTGAGGGTTGATAGCTGAAGGCTAAAGGCTGAAGGAAAATCATAGTCAATCTTGGTGCCCGAGGGCAAAATAATAATCCCTTGTAATCGGATAAGGGTTGAGATGTTGGGGGTTAGGGGTTAGGGGTTAGGGGTTAGGGGTCAGGAAATGAATTATCCTGTCAACGGCATCCTTCACATGATTCGAAAATGAAGATACACCATGATGGACGGGGGGGGGTTATTCGTGTATATCATGCCCTTGCGGTATTCGTGGTTTTATTCGTGGATGGCAATGAGGGGGATGGTTTTTGGGGAGAAGAGATGGGCGGGGACAAGACCTGGGCGGGTACAAGACCCGCGCCGTACGAGACCCGCGCCGTACGGAGTTCGGGATGTGTTCACAACAAACCTCATATCATGCCCTTGGGCAAACCTCAAACCTCAATACTCAATACTCAATCCTCAACTCTCATATCATGCCCTCGGGCAATCCTCAACTCTCATATCATGCCCTCGGGCAACCCTCAATCAGCCCTAACTCGTAGTAAAATAACTCCATGAATCAACTATCCGAACTCGAATCTATTTCTGTGCATATTTTGCGCGAGGCGTATGCCAATTTTAAGAGCCTGGGGATGCTGTGGTCGATGGGGAAGGACTCCACTGTGCTGCTGTGGCTGGCACGCAAGGCTTTCTTCGGGCATGTGCCTTTTCCGCTGATCCACGTGGACACGCATTTCAAGATCCCGGAGATGATTGAATACCGTGACCGGCTGGTGCGTGAGATGAAGCTCAGCATGGTGGTCGGTGCGAACTTTGAAGCGCTGGAAGCCAAGCGCACCTTCCCGGATGGGGCCGTCGACCGGCTGACCTGCTGTGGTCTGCTCAAGACCGAAGCTCTGAAGCAGACTCTGAATGGCAAAGGCCGGCGGGTGCGCTTCAACCATGAGACGGATCGCTATGAAGAAGAGGAAAATCCACAGCCATTCAGCGGTGTGATTGTGGGCGCGCGCGCCGATGAAGAGGGATCGCGCAGCAAAGAACGTTATTTCTCCGCGCGTGATACGCAGAACGAGTGGAACATCGCCGACCAGCCGCCCGAGTTCTGGAATCAGTATAAGACCGATTTTGCGCCCGGGACGAATGTGCGCATCCACCCGCTGCTGGATTGGACCGAGCTGAACATCTGGGAATATATCGAGCGCGAACAGATCCCAACCGTTTCACTGTATTACAACCAGGGCGATGGCAGACGTTACCGCTCGCTGGGTTGCTACCCGTGCACGTACCCGGTCGAATCGGAAGCGCGCAACGTGGCTGAGATCATTGCAGAGCTGAAGGTGGGCAAGTTCGCCAATATCGCCGAGCGCGCCGGTCGCGCCCAGGATAAAGATGGGCAGGGGCTCGAATCGCTGCGCAAAGAGGGGTACATGTAAATGGAAAAAATCCTGGAATTCAATAAAGAACAGATGAACGTGGTCTTCGTCGGTCATGTCGACCATGGCAAAAGCACCGTGATTGGCCGGCTGCTGGCGGATACCAACTCGCTGCCTAAAGGCAAGCTGGAGGGCATCCGCGCGCGCTGCGCTGCCCAGGGTGTCCCCTTTGAATACGCCCTGCTGATCGACGCGCTTAAGGATGAGCAGGCCCAGTCCATCACGATCGACTCTGCGCGCGTGTTCTTCCAGAGCGCTCAGCGCAACTACATCATCATCGACGCGCCCGGGCATATTGAGTTCATCAAGAACATGGTCACCGGCGCCTCGCATGCCGAAGCCGCCATCCTGGTCATCGACGCCGCTGAAGGTGTGCAGGAGAACTCCCGCCGCCACGGCTACATGCTGTGGATGCTGGGCATTAAAAAGATTGTGGTGCTGGTCAACAAAATGGACCTGGTGGGATACGATCAGGCCGTCTTCGAGCGCATCCAGGCGGAATATGCTGAATATTTACGCGGGATTGGGGTGCAACCGATGTACTACATCCCGGTCAGCGGGCGTGATGGGGCGGGCGTGGCAGCGCACAATGGCCAGATGAGCTGGTATGACGGACCTACGCTGCTGCAAGCGCTCGACTCGTTCGAGAAAGCGCGCACGCTCAGCGATCAACCTGTGCGCATGCCGGTTCAGGATGTCTACAAGTTCTCAGACATGGGCGATAATCGTCGCATTGTGGCCGGGACGCTCTCGAGTGGTACCTTGCAACCCGGCGATGCAGTCGTATTTTATCCCTCAGCCAAACGCACCGTCCTGAAGACCCTGGAAAGCTTCAATACCGAACCACAGAGCCAGGTTTCCGCCGGTCAGGCAGTGGGATTCAGCATGGCGGAGCAAATCTACGTGCGGCGCGGTCAAATCGCCTGCAAGGTGGACGAAATGCCACCAGCGGTCAGCACCCGCATGCGCGTCAGCCTGTTCTGGCTGGGACGGCAACCGCTCAGTACCGATAAGACCCTGATCCTCAAACTCGGCACTGCCCGTGAGAAGGCGCAGATTGAAAGCATTCACAGGGTTATCGATGCCAGCGATTATAGTGCCCAAAATGGAAATGAGAATCTGGTGATCGAACATCACGACGTGGCGGAGGTCACCCTGCGCCTGGCGCACCCGATCGCCTTCGACACCTCCGACAAACTACCGGATACCAGCCGCTTCGTGCTGGTGGATGAGTACGAGATCCGCGGAGGTGGCATCGTCCTGGAAGCCCTGCCGGATGAGGTCAGCGAGCTGCGCGATGAGGTCAACCTGCGTAACCAGAAGTGGATTCGCAGTCATGTGACCATGGAGCAGCGTTACGAGAAATACAACCAGAAATCCGCGCTGGTGGTCATCACCGGCCCCAAGGGGATTGGACGCAAACGCCTGGCCAGCCTGCTGGAACGCCAGCTCTTCGAGGACGGCAAACTGTGCTACTATCTCGGTATTGGCTCCGTACTGTACGGCGTCAATGCCGACCTCAAGCGTCGCGATGCCATCAATAACTGGCGCGAGCACGTCCGGCGCTTCGGCGAGCTGGCGCACCTCTTCCTGGATGCCGGGCAAATCCTGATCGTCACGGCTGTCGAATTCACCAAATCCGACCTGGCCATCCTGCAAACCGTCATCGACGAAGACAGCATCAAAACCGTATGGCTGGGTGAGCACGTCACCACCGACCTTAATGTTGACCTCGTCTTCGATCATGGAGAGAGTGATGAGGAGATGGCAATTCGGATCAAGAGATTGTTGCAGGATGGGGGGTTCATATTCAGGTTTTGAGGGTTGAGGGTTGAGACTTGAGGGTTGAGACTTGAGGGTTGAGACTTGAGGGTTGAGACTTGAGGGTTGCTCGAGGGCATGATATGAGGGTTGAGGATTGCCCGAGGGCATGATATGAGGGTTGAGGATTGACGGATGAGAATGATTGACGGGTAATTAATCCTGGCTAAAATCAAAATAAATCCATCAAATAAAGGACTCATCAAAGATGCAGAAAAATAACTCCAACACCGGCAATTCGCCATCAAAACGAACACAATTTACTCAACCAGATCCTGATCAACACTCGTATAAAAATTTAATTGTCTGGCAGAAAGGAATTGATTTTGCCATTCAAGTGATTGATTTGGTTGATAATTTGGAAACTGACCGGAAGCATTATCGATTGATTGAACAATTAGAAGCTTCTGCCACTTCAGTACCCATGAACATCGCTGAGGGTAAGGGCAGATTTACTGATAAAGATTATGGACATTATCTCGTAGTGGCACGGGGTTCACTTTATGAAACAATGACATTACTGGAGATTTTCATGAGGAAAAATTGGATTTCGAAAGAGAGTTTTGCTGCTATTGAGAAACAATCGATTGAAATATCAAAAATGTTGACCTCGATTCATTACAATTTGAGAAATCAGGGTTGAGGGTTGAGGGTTGAGGGTTGAGGGTTGAGACTTGAGGGTTGAGACTTGGGGGTTGAGACTTGAGACTTAAGGGTTGAGGGTTGATACTTGAGGATTGAGGTTTGAGGGTTGAGACTTGAGACTTGAGGGTTAAGGTCAAGACCTGAGGGCAGATACTCAATACTAAAAACTCAATACTCAAATCTCAATCCTCAATCCTCAAAACTAAAGATAGGGTAAAATAGTTCTGGTAGCAAACAACAACAGCGGAGGAAACATGAAAGTATTGGTAATAGGAACCGGTTATGTGGGATTGAACACGGGGGTGGTGCTGGCTTATCTGGGACATCGGGTCACCTGTCTGGATTTGAACATGGAGAAGATTGATCTGCTGAAGGCAGGAAAATCGCCGATTTATGAGCCCAATCTGGATACGATGCTGACACTGGCTTACGACCATCTGACCTTCACCACGGATTACGATGAAGCTGATATCTCTACGACAGATGTGGTTTTCATCGCAGTCGGGACACCTTCCAATGCGGATGGATCCGCCAACCTGGAGTATGTACGTCAGGCTGCCCATGCAGTCGGATCACGGCTGAACGATCACTTCACGGTGGTGGTGAACAAATCCACGGTACCGATTGGTTCGGGCAACTGGGTCGGTACAATTGTGCGCGATGCTTATATCGAAAGCCATGGCATGAAACCCGATCAGCATTATGCGATTGCCTCGAATCCAGAGTTCCTGCGGCAGGGTTCCGCGCTGTATGATACGTTTTACCCGGATCGCATTGTTGTGGGAGCATCTGATCCGCGTGCGATTGATGTGTTGACGAATCTGTACCGCCCGATTTTGAACCAGGATTTCACTGCTGCCGAGTGTTTACCGCGTCCGGAAGGATTTTCGGTGGTGCCATTGGTGACCTGTGACCTGGCATCGGCTGAGATGATTAAATATGCCGCCAACTCGTTTCTGGCGTTGAAGATTTCCTATATCAATGAGATCGCCCACCTGGCCGAGAAAGTTGGCGCGGATATCACCCAGATAGCGCGTGGCATTGGCCTGGATACGCGTATTGGGCCGAGGTTCCTGAATGCCGGCATCGGCTGGGGTGGCTCGTGCTTTGGCAAGGACACAGCCGCGCTGATCTCGACAGCCAGTGAGTATAATCTGGATATGCCGATCATCCAGGCAGCCCGCACGGTCAACTACCAGCTGCGGGAAGAGATTGTAATGCGCGTTCAGGACGAATTGAAGATCCTCAAAGGCAAGACGGTGACCATGCTGGGATTGGCGTTCAAACCGAACACGGATGACCTGCGGGATGCGCCTTCGATTGACATCGCCAAGAAGCTGATCCAGCGCGGCGCTAAAGTGCGCGGTCATGATCCGGTGGCGATGGCGAATATGCAGCGACAGTATCCGAATCTGGCGATCGAGTATTACGATGATCCCGCGCAGGCAGTGGCTGATACGGATGCCATTCTATTGGTCACCGAGTGGCCGGTGTATAAGAAGCTGGACTGGAAGACGATCCTCAAGGATGGGAAAGTTAAATTAATTGATGGGCGTAACTTCTTCTAATACGCAAAGTACGCAAAGTTTTCGCTAAGGGGGCAAAGGTTGTGATGATTGGATTGTGTTATCTTGCTAATGGTATTTGTGATTTTAAGTCGCCAAGGGTTTTGTGATTTCTGTGAAAACTATAAAATTTTAAGGTTTAAAAAATAACCTTAAAATTTTCTTATATTAAAATATGGGTAGCTTTTGCGGTGATTACATCGCTAGAGAAATCTACCTTGATGGAGTTAGCGATGCAGAAATTTGTTGGGACTATCCTGGTTGTAATTATTTGTTTGTTTTGCTTAAGTTCATCTGTGCAAGCACAAATTGAATTCAAGGTTTTACCCGGTGATATGGCAGTGATAGGGTACAGAACCGATAATCACAACTTTGCTATTGTATGTCTTAGAGAGATCCCTAGTGGAACAAATATTCGCTTTACGGACAAAGGGTGGAACCATGACGAAACTTTCAGAACAGATGAAGGAGTAATTTATTGGACAACCACAGAGATATGTGAATTAGGGATGATAAAAATTATTAATCCTTTAGATTATTACGTTTCAGGAGAGTTTAAACTCTCAACAAGTGGTGATCAGATTTTTATTTATCAGGAATTAGTGGCGGATAATCCAAATTTTATATTTGGTCTTAATACCTTCGATAATGTATGGCAATCGAGTGCAGGAACTGCTACAACTTCAGCATTACCATCAGATTTAAAGGACTCGATACCACAATCTGCCATAGCCATTAAGCATCGAACATACTCGGTATATAATGGTGAAAGAGGGTTTAATTCTATCAATGAAGCAAAATTATCTATTATTAACACTGGAAATTGGACAAATATAACTCCTCAACTACCATTACCAACTGGATCGTTCTCCTTCACTACTACAGCAGTCCATTTGAGTGAGTTCAGTGCTGAGACAGGGGATGAGTCTGCGCCTTGGTGGATGATTGCAGGCTTGGTGGTTATTCCGGTGTTGATGATGGTTGTAAAGAGACCGAAAAGGGAGTGTTGTAAGTAGCTGATAGCTGATGGCTCATGGCTGATAGCCATTCTTAAAAGATTATTCAAATTCAGAAAGGAATTTTGAAGATTATGACATCCCAACAAATTAGCACCCCATCCAAACCACAACAAACAAAAAGCCAAATGTCATATAAAGATCTAAATGTTTGGAGAAAGAGTATAGATTTTGCCAATACGATAATCGATCTATCAGAAAATTTGAAAACTCCTAAAAACCATTTCAGGATAATTGAACAATTGGAAGCGGCAGCTACTTCAATCCCAATGAATATCGCCGAAGGGAAAGGAAGATATTCCCGAAAAGAATTCAGCCATTTTCTGATTATTGCACGTGGTTCGCTCTATGAAACGATGACTTTATTGGAAATATTTCTATTAAGGAAATGGATAGATCCCGAAGATTTTAATACATTAGAACAACAAGCAATCGAAATCGCAAAGATGCTGAACTCCTTAAATAACAGTATTAAAGAGTAGCTGATTGCAAATATTCACCAAGAAAATGGAGGGTCTTAGAGAATTTTATTTCCAATAGAAGACTACGAAAAAAATCTTTTCCTATCAGCCATCAGCCATCAGCAATGAGCTAATGGACCATTATCAATTCTTCAAGGAAGTCTGTATCCACTCCACCAGGCGATTATCCCAACGATAAACAAATGAATATTCATTTAACGAGGTAAGGAAAACATTTTCCTGGGAGAGTAACTCATCCGGGACTTGCAGATTGTTGAGATTATCGCTGTCAAAACTACGGAAGCAGAGAGTTACGCTGCTCATCTGATCGAGGGGAAAATCGGTAAGAACTGCATCTTTGAATTGACCAATCAGGGATGGGTATCTTAAAATCATGGCTGGTTGCATCATTTTCTGAATGATGGCTTTGATGATGATCGATTGATTTTGCACGCGAAACTCATCCGAGTAGTTTTCACGGATACGAGCCAGGGTGAGAGCCTGTTCACCGGATAAGGTCTGTTCTCCAGCAGGATAGTCACCGCGTGAGCCGCCATAAACAGGTTCTGGCAGGTTGACATCAATACCTCCGATGGCATCCACGAAATCCACAAAGGTCTGGAAATTTACCACCAGATAATGATCGGCGGAGACACCAAAATTGTATTCAATGACCTCATTGAGTGCTTCAGGACCTGCGCCTTCGCCATAGTAATTCTGCATGCCTGGTGTGCCAAAGAAGTATGCCTGATTGATCTTGTACGGTCCGGGCACTTTGAAACGATCGGCCGGAATATCCACCAATAGATCACGTGGTAGCGCAACCATATTGATTTGCTGGTTGTCGAAATCAACTTCTGCCAGGCGGATGACATCTGCCAGTCCGTAGAGGTAATCATCACCACGGTAATCAATCCCGACCAGCAGGAAGGTGGTGTTGTCCGTGGCACACAATGATTCTGAGCCCGGCAGGAATTTAGCGAATTTCGAGAAATTCGAATGGAAGAGCATGTAGTAGGCAAAAATACCCAGGGCTACAACTACCACCAGGATGAGTGGGATTACAATACATGATTTTTTAGATTTTTTTTCCATAATCTTTCAACAGTAGAGAGGTTTTCTCTCAATTTTTCTATTTAATGACAAAACTGGTTATATCACATTGTTTAAATACTAATGAGAACCAATATTATCATAAATTTTATCACGTTTGATTGAGCAAAAATAAGAAGTTATTAATTTAACTTCTCATAATATTTTCTGTGTTCAATTTCTGGATGATGTGGTTAACACAGTCTTCCAGCGGATCTCGAGCGGTATGGAGGATCAATTCGGGATTCTGTGGTGCTTCATACGGGGAAGTAATTCCAGTAAATTCAGGAATTTGCCCGAGTCGCGCTTTTGCATACAGGCGCTTGGGGTCGCGTTGTTCGCAGATCTCGAGCGGGCATTCCACATAGACCTCCCAGAATTGACCTGAAGGTAACAATGAACGCACGCGGTCACGATCGCGCTGGAAGGGGCTGATGAAGGCAGTGATCACGATCAAGCCAGCATCCACCATCAACTTAGCTACTTCTCCAATCCGGCGGATGTTTTCCTCTCGGTCAAAGTCGGAAAACCCCAAATCTGAATTTAAGCCAGAGCGGATATTGTCTCCATCCAGCAGGTAGGTGTGAACGCCAAACTCCTTGTTCAAGCGCAGTTCGAGTGCACTGGCAATGGTGCTTTTGCCACTGCCGGATAGCCCAGTCAACCAGATCAAGAGTGGTTGATGATGCATGATCAATGTCCGATCCGATTGACTGATCGGATGCTGGTGGGGAATGATGTGATTACTCATATCCTAATTATAGCCGCATCTCATTATGACTGGAATTAATCTTAGATTAGCCCCAGATCTGATAAAGGGTGCGAATTTGCAGGAAGATGATTAACAGTCCAACAATAATCATGATCACACGCGCCGGGATCTTCTTGGTGAGTAAAGCGCCAAAAGGCGCTGCAATCACACCGCCAATCATCAGACCCAGGAATACATTCCAATGTGAAATGCCAATCGTGATCAGGAATGTGATCGAAACAACCAGGGTAACGAAGAACTCCGAGAAATTGACGGAACCAATCGTTTTACGAGGCGTGTGTCCGCTGGAGATGAGCGTGGTGGTGACAATCGGTCCCCAACCGCCTCCGCCGATGGCATCCAGCGATCCGCCAGCCAGACCGAGTGGAACGAGTAATCTGGGTTTTGGATCTTTGTCCGGGTTTTCCTTATGAATGAATGCTTTATAGAGAATACGGATACCCATAATCAGCAGATACATGGCAATGTAGGGTTTGATGACATTACCATCCACACTGGTCAACAAATACGCCCCAATGGCCCCCCCGATCATACCGGGAATGATCAATCCCAGGACGATACGTCTATCGATATTACCCAATTTCCAGTGTGAAAATCCAGAAATGGCCGTGGTGAAAACCTCAGCGGTATGCACGCTGGCGCTGGCGATCGCCGGGGGAACACCGACACCCAGTAAAAAGCTGTTGGATGAAACCCCATATGCCATACCCAGGCTACCATCAATCAATTGCGCAAGAAAACCTACTACAATGAGCACCCAAAAATCGATATCCATATGAATCTCCGAATGGAAAATTTATGATTGTTGCAGAATTTTTAACGCTTCCTCATGGATCTGTCCATTGGTGGCAAAGATCCCACGATTGTTATTTAGTCGTCGTCCCGTCGAAAAATCGAGCGGTTTTCCGTCTGTATCGGTAATCGTACCACCGGCCTCTAGCACCACCCGATATCCCGGTGCCTGATCCCAGATAAATTCACGGTAATCGGCTCTTTCGGGTGCCAGTAAACGCATCGAGAGTTCTGCCTGCCCGCATGCCAGTAGAAAGTACTTGGCCTGGCTATCCATGCGGACCGGGTCAACCGTCACACCTGCCTGCCTGGCAAATGAGTCTATTCTGGCGCTGTCGGTGTGGCTGTCCTCGAAGGAGCGCAAAATTCGAAACTCAGATAAATTTTTGATTTCGGATACACGCATGGGTTGTGTTTCCGTTTGTTGATTATATGATTGCCACCAGGCACCCTGCCCTTGATAGGCATAAGCCATTACGCCGGTGTGGCCAGCGTAAGGTAAATTCGGGCAACCCAGTACCCCTAAAATTACTTCTCCATCTTTCACCAACGCCAATGCGGTGGCATATTGCATGCGGCGTAGAAATCCTTTGGTGCCATCGACTGGATCGAGAACCCAGAATCTGCCATTGGGCTGACCCTGGCCATGATCGATCCATGAATTGACTAAATCCGGATTGGATTCGGGTAATAGAGCTTTTACCTGTTGAGTAACTTCATTCAGCAATTTTTCATCCTGTTGAAGGAGGCTACTGGCTTCTTCCCCTATCATCGAATCATTTGGATAAGCGTTCATTATTGCTTGAGCAACATATGCCTGAACAGCATAATCGGCGATGGTTACCGGTGAATGATCCGCTTTGTCTTGCGAATTGATGTGTTTTTGTTGTACATTAAGCGTAATAGTGGCACAACCTTCCATGAGATGGATGGCGAATTGCAGTTCATCCGGGATCAGGGTTAAGTGCATAGAATTTACGCCGATTTTTTCTCGTGGGAATAATACTTTCCGTAGTTCTTATCGCTTTTGTATTGATAATATTTGTAGCTGTAGCGGGAACGCCCCAGATCGAGTTCATTCATCACAACGCCGATCAGATTCGCATTGGAGCGTTTGAATTGTTCAACGATCAAAAGGGCACTTTTTGCTTTGGTAAAACCTGGTTTAATAACGATTAATACCGCATCCACATATGGCACCATAACCAAAGAATCCGTAACAGCCAGGGCTGGGGGGCTGTCGATAATAATCATATCCGATGATTCCGCAATTTTATCCAATATGGATTTCATCTTTTTCGATCCTAATAATTCGGATGGATTAGGAGGTAATTCGCCTGAAGTAATGATATTCAGGTTTGGCGTTTCTGTTTTCTGCATGATCAGTTCCAATGTGTCCATGGATCGAACAAACAAAGCAGTGAGACCGGTGCGATTTTGAACACCCACTTTGCGATGCAGGCTGGGCTTGCGTAAATCCGCATCAATCAGTGTTACTTTTCTTCCTAATTGAGCAAAAACCACCCCCAGATTGGTCACCACTGTGCTCTTGCCTTCTCTGGGATCGGTACTGGTTATAAGGATTTTTTCCAGCGGAGAATCAATTGCCGTATATTGTATATTGGTTCGTAAAGATCTGAAAGCCTCTGCAACCGGTGAACGTGGTGTGGTACTGGTGATTGGCTTGCCTTCTTCTGAATCATGCTTGGCGATAACACCCAGCACGGGCAAGCCAAGGGTTTTCTTGACATCGTCTGGAGTTTTTATCGTATCATCCAGCGCCTCAATCAGGAAAATCACGCCGACCGCCAGCATCAATCCCACCATGGCAGCCAGGGCTGTATTGCGCATCACCTGAGGACTGATGGGTTGTGTGGGTACGGTCGCTGGGTCCACAGCCATGACGGTTGAGACTGTTTGCGCTTCCGAGAGACGGATTTGTTCGTAGCTGAGAATCAGGTTGGAGTAGATGGCGCGATATTGAGTTAGTTTGGTTTCAAGGCTGGCTTTTACGCCGGCATCATCTTCGGTAACAAGCGCTGAGATAACCTCATCAATCTGGGCTTCCATATCGGAAATTTGTGTTTGCAAGCTTTCTTTTGAAACAGTGAAGCGTTCTTCCTGAATCAGAACAACACGTTCAGAGAATACATTGGCTAATTCATTGGCAATTTGGGCAGCCAGGATAGGATCACTGGATTTTACTGTGATCTGGATCAGCGTGGTATCGCGAATGGGGCTGACGGTGATGCGTCCATCCAGATACCCGACAGTCACCCCCACACGAGTGGCAACTTCTTCCAGGATTGGACGGGTGGTGATCATCTTTGAGTAAGTACCGGAAATGCGCTCGCTGGTGATGATGGAGTTATAGTCGGTGGCTTTGGTGGAAGGTGCCTCATTGATGTAAAGGGTTGTTGAAGCTGAATACTCTGGTGTCATGCGCTGACTGACCAAAAAAGACACCAGTCCTGCTAAAACTGTCACCAGGGCGATCAGCCAGGCCCATTGCCAGAATAAGGCCAGATATTGGCGAATGTCGATACTCTCAAAATCATTTTCTGTTTCCTGTAATTGATAATTCATTGTCCACCTTGATTGCAGAGATTGAAAGCAGTTGAGGAACTTTCGAAGATCCTTCCGCTTTGGATTTTATCAGATTTTCGAAAAAATAACGAGAAATCATAGCAGAGTTAATGTTTTTAATCATTACAGTCCCTGCGAATAGATCAGCAACATTACAGTACAATTAACCAAGAACCTATGTCAGAACAAAAAAGTAATAAAGCCAGGTGGAACATAAAAGGTATCCTCGAATCGATTGATTCGTTTGGTTGGTTCATTCTATTGGCAGCAACACCGTTATTTATGATGATCCAGCCCGAATTTAGCTGGATTTTACTGTTAATCCCATTCACCTGGTTGATCAGTGTTCTGGCTAAGAGACAACCGATTCCATCGACCCCAATGAATCTGGCATTATTGGTGATTGCTATTCAGGTTCTGGTCAGTCTGTATGCAACCTATGATATCGCCGTCAGCTTACAAAAGGTAACCGGTGTGATCTGGGGAATGGCAGTCTTTTTTGCCCTGGTGCGCTTTGGAAAAAAAAGGATTGGTATTTTTATCACGACGCTCATTTTTATCCCTGGAAGTGTGGGAATTTCCGTTCTGGGATTGTTGGGTATCGAATGGCCAACCAACAAAATCATTATTTTCAATTCAGTATATGAACAATTCCCAAAAATATCATCCCTGATTCCAGGTCTGAGTGAAGGGTTTCATCCGAATGAAGTCGGGGGAGCGCTCACCTGGATCATTCCCTTCTGGATAGTTGTATTGTTCTGGCTGATCATTTGTTTCAAGAAGATCAAAAAACAAATATCTCCATTTCTCATCATCCTTTACATTCTGATCGATTTAATTTTCCTGGGATTAAGCAGTGTGGTCTTACTTTTCAGCCAATCGCGATCAGCCTATATCGGGTTGGCATTGGGTCTCATTTTGCTATTGCTGGTAGTGTTACCCCAAAAAATCAGATGGGGTTATATTTTTCTACTCATCATTGGCGCTGGGATTCTCACCTACTACATCCTGAACGGCCAATTCATGACGTATGTAAATCAACTTTTCCCGGATAGCGGTATGGCCAGCATGGCATTCTCGATGAATACGTTAAGCGGCCGGGTTGAAATCTGGTCGCGCGCCATTTATGCTATTCAGGATTTTGCCTTCACCGGCATGGGGATGAATACATTCCGGACGATTGTGAATGTGCTGTATCCATTACAAACCATTGCGGCAGATGTGCCAGTGAAAGATATTGGGCATGCCCATAACCTGTTTCTGCAGACGGCATTGGATCTGGGAATTCCGGGCTTGATCGGTTTTATCGGCATGTACATGACCTCATTCTGGATGATATTTGACAGCCTCAAGCGATTAAGAAGACCTTCGAGTGCGAATCCTAAAACGAATTTTATGACAAAAGAATTGTTCTTTGTGATCCTGGTCGGATTCCTGGGGGGTCAGATTGCCCATCTGGGGTTCAGTATGACCGATGCGATTGCCTTTGGTGCCAAACCAGGGATCCTGTTCTGGGTGATGCAGGCGATTATTTGCGCCATCTTCCTGAAGGTGCGTAGACGAGATTACCGGTGAGGGGTACTCGCTATCCTTGCATTTTATTCGGAAATTACAAAATTATAATTCTGGCCGTTTGAACAGAGCACATAAATTGAATTACCTGTAGCCTTTTGAATGGTGGATCTACAAACAGGCCGATCCGGATTAAGTTCCGGAACACGCTCCCCCCAGGCACTACTTTTATTGCTGGTTTGAGATATCAAATCCGGGAAGTTGATTCCAGGATAGATATGCGACAAAGTTTCCTGATACCAGCGGAATTGAGAAAGCGGCAGGACAATGACTGCCAGGTCTGGCCGTAGTTGCAGACCAAAATGGTAGTACCAGACTGGAAAGGAATCGCGATCTTCACTGGTCAGCAGAATCGAATTTTCAGGCAAATGTTCCATCAAGTATTCGGCATAATCAGCGGGTTGAGTTTGTTGATGTGGATTTATTGTCTGGATGGTACCTGGAATGGCTGCAATGACCGTTATTGAGTAAATCGCCAGTAAGGCATAACCCACCGGAATTTTTCTCCAGGTGAATGGAATCATGTTCGCGATTCCCAACCCAATCCAGATGACAAAAACCAAAAAAGGCGCTAACAAATACGTGATGGAATCATCGGTGCCATACAAGATAGCAAAAAAGGAAAATGCAATAAAAAGGTAAACCAGAATGACCGGCAGGTTTCTATTTTGATGTTTGTATTGAACCGCACCGATCACCCCCAGGATCACACCCAGATAACCGAATTGTTGAATCAGAAGGCCAGCCAATGCAGAAATGCGTGTAAATATTTGCGAAATTGAAGTGGCAGCTACCAGCTTTTGGTAAGGATTGCCTGATATAACCCACCAGAAGCCCTGCCAGGATTGTGGGTTACCCCAATTGATGGGTGGATAGTGGGCTGCACGAAGTGGTAAATAAAGATAGACAAGGGTACCCAATCCGACAGCCAATAATTGTCCAAAAACGGTATGTCTGGACATGCCATTTTTACAGGCAATCCATAATGCAAATAAAATAGCCGGCAGGAAAAGCAGGATGGTGATATGGTTCCCGATAGCTAAACCAAAACAAAACGATAAAAGGATGAATGAAGAGGTTTTGACTTTTCTCTGCTGCCCATGCAATAAAATCCAAATCCACCAGAGGGCAAGCACCAAAAATAAGGACTGCAAACCATGCACTTCGATAATGACAGCCTGGGACCAGAGGAAAGGCATCCAACCCCACACCAGTCCAGAAAGAAGCGCAGTTGGTGTGGAAATGGATGGCAATTTATCACTTAATAACTTCTTGATTAAGAGGGCTAAAAGGCCTGCACCGATGGCTGCTGGCAACCAGGACAGCATGGTTGCCCGAAAATAGGGATCCCCTACTGGAATTTTTTGGAAGAGAATACCCAGAAATGTATAAGTGGGATAGCCGGTGGGGTGAGGAATTCCTCCGGTTAGAATGGCAGACAGGAAGTCACCACCATCATTGCCAAAATTCGCCCAGGTCAGTCGTTGGGAAACGGTGAACAGGTAAGATAATCCTGTCGCCACACTGACAGAGAGAAAAAGAGAGGCGGTGGAGGAAAGAATTTTCTTTGTCATAAAAAATGAGGTGACTGAGTCACCCCATGAGAGGTAGATGATTTTTTGTGATTATTTCATGATGAGTGGAATATAGGTACAATGATTAATGTCCATATAAAAACTGGCCAGTTCAAATGGATTTTCAAGTTCTGGATGGTTTACAACTACAACCAATGCTGTCCCTGCTTCTGTTAACCTGAACGATTCTACCCAAAACCTTAATATTGTTTCATCTTCACTAATATATTCTGGTTCAATGGTTGATGGAGATGAGTCTCCTGGGCCTAACCAACTAATAGAAGTGTAATAAGTACCTTCATAGTTAATAAAATTTCTACCAGTTATAGTAACATTCACATCACCTGATCCGACACATAATGAACTAGGAGTCACTGATGTGACAAATGGAATTGTCGGGTTAGTTACTGCAAATCCTATTTTCCAACTGGCTCCAATAGATCCAAGGCTAATTATTACTGCGATAATTGCTAAAGTAATTATTGTCTTAATATTTATTGTTTTTTTCAACATCGGTACCTCCCCTGTTGATAATATAAGGTATATATAGTAGATGGATTATTTATCCATTATTATTTATTAATCGGAAACCAACTGAGTATCAATATACAACATTTTCCATTTTTAGGCAAGTAGAATATCTTGAATAAAACTTAGATGTGTTATTTTTGGTCATAATGGTGAGTAAGGTTAATCAATAGAGTATAGATTTTATGGTTAAGGAAAATGAACCTTTAAGTAATTCTTCATTAATAACTTTAGTTTTTAAAATTCATAATTATCATGAAAATAGAGGATGAAAAATTATTATTTGTATATTAATGGCAAATAAATTAGCCTTGGAAGTCCCAAAAATTCAATCGGTTCCTTTATCATTAACTCATCATTAGATGGATTAATATCTTCTGATGAATTTGTTTCAACAACAAATTTAAAATTTGATTTTATTGAACCTGGAGTAATATTTGAATAAATCAAATTCGTAAAACCGTCTCCACCACATCTTACTGTATAGCCAATATTTGATGAAATTTTATTGTCGTTCTCATCATAAAGATGTAATACAAAATTAGAGATGTGATCTGAACTAACATGGTTTCTTACACGGATTTTAATTAAATAATCTACATTCCCTTCAATTTCAGAATACCTTAATGGACTTATTTCCTCAATGGAAATAGGTTCAAAATCTGGATTCTTTTGATCAACAAATTCTGAATTTGGTTCATATTGACGGAAAGATAACCCTGTATTGGTTTCTGAATTTATATCAAGATTATACAATGAACCACCTTTATCATAGATTGAATGATTTAAGCTAAACCAATACCATTTTTGGACTAATCGATTGTTATCGGGTAAAAAACCATAGGTTGGATCTTTATAAGATAACAAAAAGTCGAATGTTTCAATCATAAATTCAATTGTCTCATTTTCAGGGACATAATAGTAAGGCATAAGACTTCCATATTCAGTAATCCAAAGTGGTTTATCTCCCAGACCAACATGAAAAATCCATTGACGAAAATTAATAATCAATTGTTTGAAAAGAGTCATGGAATGGGTATCAGTTCTATAATCCAAATCTAATGGTTGATGATTCTCATCTAGCATTTCCATCGTAATCCCTTGAGGAAGTCCAGTTCCCCATTCTTTAGGCATTTCATTAAGCAGGAACGCATGTATTGTCCAAATATCAAAAGTATCTGAGATCGAAATCTCAGTTCCACTTAATAATTTTTCCATTTCGGCTATAACTAATTCAAGATAAAAAATCCGAACAGGTGATGGTTGAACAATAGGCGCAAATCCAATTAATGCTGATGGATCATGATTACGAATAATTGAACTCAATTCTACAAATCTAAGTGCATAAGTTTCAGCAGTTAAGTTATCCTGATCTTCATATGTAGTATCCGGTTCGTTACCAATAATCCAAATTGAGCCAGGATAAATATCTAATTGATCAGGAAGATTGGATTTTGTTATCTCAAATTTATCGTTATTTCCCCAGACTCTTATAACTTTAACATGTTGATAATTTTCAGGTTCAATGGGATCATTCTTAATGTCCCAGTTAATGTAGCTGTCAGCTCCTAAAATAGTCATATCATAACCATCAATAAATTTATAAACGTTATTTATGCCAAAATGACAAGTATCGACTTGAATATTTTGTGCATAAGATTTTGAACTAAACGAGTTAAAAATTATAGAGATAATAATAAAATTTATTGATAATTTTATAAATTTATGATTCATGTTGTCTCTAAATTACTATATTATTATCTAAATAGAATAACAAATTATCTATAAAAAGCAAAATATAATTTTTCAATATTTTTATTTATTCTAATCGAAACGTTTCCTAAATTATTGTTTATATAAAAATTCGGAGTTTCGTAGAATTTATAATTATTTGGAATTTTTATTTTGATCAATATTGGCAACTCGGTCAAACCTAATTGTTTGTGTAAGGTTAGTTGGTAACCGATGACACCAGATTGATAGGTTAGAATCTCTGGTGACAAAGCCAGATTCAGCACAATCTGCCTGGTAGCATTGGTAGGGACAATTTGCAACCCGGCAATCATCCCCAAGCCAGGTAAATCACTCTCCAGATCCAAATCCCCCAGCCAGTCATTTCCACTCAGCAGCAGGTCGCCCGGCACAGATTGAACATTGGCATTCAGCAATTTCGTAGAAGGGGCTGTATAAACCCGCCAGTAATCCCAATAACAGCGCTGGAACATGTTGGTGTAGGCAATATCTTTGCCATAGGTGGCTTCATGCACGCAGGGCACCTCAACATCGATAGGATGTTCATATTCCATGGTCAGATGCGCTGTGGGGTTATCCAGATCGGTTAAATCGACTGCGTAGGTCAATTTACGTATGATAACCGCATCAACTTTATTGAAGCCAATATTGGAATCCACCCAGTACAAAAAATCGCCGCCTTGATATTGAACCGCAGCATCCAAATCCATTTCTGCCAGTAAAGATTGGATAGCTGGTTCATTGAAATAAAGCATTAGATGACCGCTTTGCAGCAATTCATGCGAGACTTTTGCCAGGGCGATCATTTTTTTATAATCGCGGGTATTGATCAGACTTTGCAACATGGCTTTACCCAGAATGCCCACAAAATCTTTGCGATTGGCCCACCAATTTTCGGAATCACTGGCCTGCCCCCAGCTTTCGTACATATATTCCAGCACATTGTCCGAATTTACCCACAATTCCTGTGAGGGATCGATATTGATGGGTCCCATTACCTCCAGAAACTTTTGAACGGTGTGTTGATCAAAGGCGATGACAGCATTTGTTTTTTGAGCGGTGGACAATTCATACAAATTTTGAACGGTCTGGGCTGAGGTGGGAAAATCAGCAGACCAGTTTCCATCACGCGGCACCCAGATCCCGGCCAACATGTAATCCTGCAGCGGTTGCGGGGGGAGTGGATACGCTTTGGTCAGATCATCCACCTGATAGGAATCCTGCATTTCAAAATCAATATCGATCAAACTGTTCAGTGTGGCGGTACCCATAGCGGTGATAAAGCCACCACCGCCACGCAATTCATCATGATTCAACGCCAACAATAAATATTGAGCAGGTGCATTCATACCCGCCAGGTCTGGCAATAACGGAAATATCTTCCCGGATGAGATGATGGCCGGAATGAAGGGTTCCAGCATCTGAAAATCATCCTGAAAGCGGAACGGCAAAGCTGAAATTTCAATTCTGGCATGTTGGCGTTCGATCTCTTCCGAGTAAAATTTTGCCTGGGCGATTAAAGCCTCGTCACTCAAAATATCATTGATCAGGCTGGTCAATTCGACACCACTATCCATTTCCCGGTTCATAAACGGCGCTAATTTTTCCTCAAACAGGAGGGTATAGCGGGTTAATGATTTTAAGTACTTGATGGATGGCTGCACCTGAGATGTCAGTTTCCCCGTGACGTTCAATAGCGGATACGACCATCCCAGGCTGCGGTCTATGACTGATAGATCCTGTTCAACCTCATTCAGAAGCTGAAAAGCATAATTCGGTGAGACACTTTCCAGACCTCCCAGTAGCATCATTTTAACTTCCTGGCGTGCCTGGTAAAGATGGATGGTGTGACGTGTCAGATTAATTCCCCAGAATACCACGCCCGCAGCAAGGACAAGAATAAAAACCAGGATCAGTTTCTTTTTGGTCATTTGTTATTTGGGTTGAATTTCATCCTGTGGTTTTTTCAACGACCATCTGGTGGAGAGATAAATGATCACGAATAACAATACCACCACCAATGGAAATACAAAAGCCGGGATAGGTTTATTACTTTCCTGGCTGGATTGTTCGCCTGGCGTCGAATCGCCACTAGAAACCATTGGCAAAATAACCACCGAAGTGTTATCCGGTGGTGAAGGATCATCTGTTGCGGAAATTGATTCGGTTTTTTGTGGCTCAGAGGTCGCAGAAAGTGATGACCTGGTTGCTTCTGCGGTAAAAGTAGCGCTTGCAGCCACGGGAGTAATCAAAACTGGAGTGGAAGTTGGTTTATTCATTGGTGTACCGGTACTGGCCGGTTGTGTAGCAGTAATGGACAGTGTTCTGGTCGGGGTGGGTGATGGACCGATGGTGGGTACTGTCTGAAAACTTTGACCTCCCCAAACCACATTTTCAGGAATCAATAAAAAGAGTGTGATAATGATTGGGAAAAACAGGTATTTGGTTCCAAATATTGATTTCATGGCGTCATCTCTAATTCTTCGGATTTGTTGTTAATATTACATGAATTTAAAATGCAGTACACATTCGTTTAGGATATTCAATGGGTGAATTTTTACATGGTTGATGCAATAACATTCCCCGATCTCATATTTGATTATTGTAACCGAAAATTTAGTCTCATCCTGATAAAACGATGAATCATTTTTTCATCAGGAAATTAATATCTTGATTTTCAGGCTGTTCTGGTAATTGACTTATATGAACACTGCGTGGATTAACCTACTGATCAGATGGCTTTTTCTTACGAATAAGTAATAAGTATCCAATGATTCCTGAAGCGATAGCAATTGCAATAACCAATGCCAGGAGAACATAGTTTATCCAGTTTGATTGAGGTGGAGGCACAACAATCTCAGGGGTTTTGGTAAAAGTTGGGGATGCCTGCACAGGTTGTATAAATGTGTTTGTGAAGGTTGGTGTTGGTGGAATTGACGTGCTGGTATAGATAATCGTTGGCGTTACGGTAATCGTCGCAGTCGGAGTTAGGGTAGAAGTGGAAGTAATTGTTGCAGTGGGAGGAAGGGTAGGCACTGTCTGGAAGTCGAGTCCCCCCCAAACCACATGCGGTGGAATAAACACAAACAAAAATAAAATACCAATGATTAAAAAAAGCTTTAAGGTTAATTGTTTATTCATCATACTTTCCTATATAAATTTATTGAATAGGTTATGGAATGAGCATGGCAGGGTCGCCAAAGTATATAAATGTTTGAAAAATATTAGCGACAAAGTAATTATCAGGAGAATTCTCCCCTTTTTGATGATAGATTAGATTTCCAATTCTGGAATGATCATTTGATTGTAACTTATTCTGTAAGAATTGCAATAATTTTTCATGATCCTCCATTAATGTTTGTCCAGTCGGGGCAAAAATTCCTATCGCTCCCCCACCAGGGTGGAATAATAATCCTTCAGCCAGAGAGATTTTCAGTGGGTGGATAAAGTAACCATTCAAACAACTGAAACTGATGATAAGAGGTGGGGCGGGTGATTTTGGTAATTCGGATAGCATGGGAATTGATAAGATTTTCTCTTTTCCCCAAAGGTCTATGCTGCCATGACCGAAATAAGTAACCAGTGCATATGAACTTTGGAATATTTCTTGAATTTCATGTAGACCAGGTGCATTGTACAATTGAGTCTGATATTCACCCATAAATGGGATTAAAAAACTATCTGCAAATACAGTAAAATTTGTATCCGATGGATCGGAAATAGTGATCATCTGGTTCCAGTCAGAAGGGATGGAGCGCTCATACAAAATTACCTTCTCAACCCAGGCGGTTACCTGTTCGGATGTGTTAGCAGGAAATCGTCCCACTGAAAGGTCCGGGATTAAATCAGCGTTTAGATCGGTATAGGGGTAATCGCTGATGGTCTCCCCTGACAGACCTGAAGAAATAAAAAATGACGGTACTAATTTTATGAATTCCTGATAATCAATAATTTCATAAGTGAAGTCACCGACCAGTAACAGGTAGTCCAACTGACCTGGCTCAATTTGATCGATGCTTTGAATAAATTTCTGTATGGAATCAACAGACGGCGTGCCTGAATTAAAAGAATCATAAATCTGTTGGGGAGTCACAATCAGCGTTGCCAAATCCTGCTCTTGCCTTAAGTTAATCAAGGGTGAAAGCGCCAACTGAAATTTTTTGGGGGCAATCACGAGGTAATCAATTGGTTGGGATGGGAGCAAAAGCTCTTCTTTTTGAATTGGTTGAAGGGATGAAACTGGTAAAAACTGGTTATCAGGGATCCAGGCATAAGTTGTATCTGGTAAATTTGCCAACGTGAACAGGTGATCAGATTGGATTGAATAAATATCGAGAACCTGCTGATTTTCATCTACCACCACCAATGAGCCATTGGAAGAACCTGTTGAAGTAAAAAAATGGTTTTCACGAATTGCAAATGATTGAACCTGGTCATCCAGATAAACCGGAAGAGAATATTCCATTTTGATCCAATCCAAGTAGATTTTTGCTGGTAGGTCATCTGGAGATGTTATCGGCTGAATGGAAAAGTTATTCCTTTGGGTCACATACGCTGGATCCAGTTGAAATTCAATCTCCTGCCATCCCTGCCCTTCAACCCGTATGGGAGTTAAAACATGGTCATTGATAGACGCTGAAAAAAGTTGTACGGGATTCTCCATATTGGTGGGAGAAACCCAGACTTGAAACCGGATCGTAGCGCTATCCACTGTTTCTTGTGGCAAATTAATTTCCTGCGAAATGGGTTGATCCGGTTGGAATAAAGCCCAGAGCCAATGATCTTCACCCACTGCGTGAGGGAGATAAAGGGCTTGTCCTTCGTACTTTTCACGATATGTTCCAGTCGAGTTGTTTTGGAAATTGCTTTGGGTGGGAGGTGCTTTTTTGGGTATAATGCGGCTATTCGATTCTGAAAATCCTCTGGACAAAAGAAAAACGTTCTCACTTAGATTGTTAGCTGGTGAAACCGGAGGTGAATAGAATCGAATGGCGAAATCGTTTGAATCGGGTGCGGCGTTTAGCCAGTACGGATGTGGTTTGCCTTGAAACTGTAATTGTATCTGGTCAGGGTCATGAAGAGAAAGCCCATTTTCCTCCCATTCTTTGCGGGTGATCTGATAGTAACCCTCATCCGACACAATGATGCGCAATTGTGAAATTTCCTGACCTGGAAGGTTTGAAGGATTTTGAATCTGGCAGCCCGTTAAGCCAACCAATAGGCTCAATAATAAGATGATATGGATGGTTCTGACTCTCAAAACGATGTGCGATTCCTTTGGATGATGATAACAGTCATGATGAGAAGGAAGCCAATCCCAATCGTGATCACAAACCCAACCAGACCCTGTCTGAAAGGGCTGACTTCTTCAGGTACAGGCGTAACAGTTGGCGTGAAAACATTGTAACTGATGATTTTCAGGGTACGGGTAATTACAGGGGTTAATGTCAAATCTGGTGTATCCGTACCGGTATATGTTGGAGAGATTCGCGGAGTTGCCGTAGATGTCATGGTAGCGGTATTGGTCACGAACGAAAATGGGGATGTCGATGTTCGCGTTGGTGTTTTGCTGTGGGTGAGATCAATGGTAGGGGTTAATGTGATGGTTGGCGTAGAAGTGCGAGTCAATGATTGGGTGGAACTGGTTTGGGTGATTGTTTGGGTGTGGGTGGATGTGGTTTGCAGCGGAATAACTGAAACCGGCCCAAAAAATTCACTGTTGTAAGTATTATCAACAGCTTCCAATTTGTAGTAGTAGGTTTGGCCATTGATCACGTTACCATCAATATACTGGTATACCAGGCCACTGACTGTTGTGCCCTGTGTAAAGATAAAAGGGCTGATCCGGGTGTAATTTCCATTGGGTTGGTTATTGCGGGTGATATAAAAACCGAGCATATCTGCTTCGGTGGCTGTCTCCCATTCCAAAATTACCTGTTGATTACCAGGGTAAGCATCAAATGAAACCAGCGTTACGGCAGCTTGAACGAAAGAAATCGACCCCAAAAATACCCGACTCAGCAGGCATACTACGACAATGATCAGCAGTGTTTTTTGATTAATACTCATCTTTCCTTTAAGTATATAAGGGAACGATTTTTTAATTGTGTAAGAAATTCGATCAGATCGTTTTGTATGGATGAAAGTTGAGAATTAAATTTCGCATCAACATCTTTGGCAATTTCAGCTATCGTTTTTGTGCCATCTATGGTTTCCCAGATAAAAGCAGCTGTTTGATTTAATCCTTTTATCTTGCCAATATCCGTTAGGATAAGTAGTCCCTCATCGTCAACACGGTGAAATTGGATGGTTTGATTTTGAACTGGAATTGATTGTAAATTCATTTTTTCTCCTATTGATATGAAATCAAACATTTTACATGGCTTACAAGCCAAAAAATCACATGATTAATCCAACCTCCAAATGGTTGGTTGAGTCGAATTGTAAAGAATGGCTTTTCCACCTCAACCACTCTTCCAATCACCACAGATTGCAAAATCGGAGGATCCTGTATTTTAGTCCAATCTCCCTGGGTGATGATGGACTGATCTTTGAGCGCTACGATGCGATGAACCACAAATTCACCTGCCCTTGAAAACAGAATAATATCACCCTGAGCATATCCCATATTCGGAAAAATTGGTTCAACAACAATCCAATTCCCTCGCTGAATAAGAGGTTGCATTGATTTCCCGATGACGTGAAAGCGCACCCTCGGACAACCGATAATATATGTCGTAATGATTGAATGAAGACTTTTTTGCGATTTGATCATCAGCGTGTCACCAAAGGAAGGTAAAATTTCCATCGAATTGGGGATAATTGCAAAGCAGGGTCACCAAAAATCATGTAGGTAAAAATCAGGCTATCATTGCCGTGGTTTGCCATCAATGTTAATTTTGCATTCAGATCCAGGGCTCCCAGAGTGGGAAGTGGCAGGTTGGAGAAGGCGGAGAAAAATCCACGCTGGAGTAATTCATGGCCATTGACATAGCCGTTTCCAGGCGATGAAAGCATGGCAACTGCGCCTTTTTCTGGAACACGGGTTAATTCCTCGGCGAGCGAGCGTCGATCGATAGGTTGGTCAGGTATATTGGGTGGATAATACCAGTATCCATCCACACAATCCAGAGAGAACACTACTGGATAAAGATCTTTATTGGTAAGATCCGGAATATGATCAACATGCAAGACCTTTTCAGCCGCCCAATAGGGAATAGCGCCGTGTCCATTGAAGGAAATGATCTGGTTCCCCTGGTTAAATGCCTGCGCGATATCGGTTCTTACTTGAGTACAATTATCGGGTGAGGATGAGCGACAATCATAATCATCCAGGAAGATTTTATTGATCTGGTATGGAGCTTGTATTTCATCTGCAATGACCTGATTGACAATAGCAGGAAAGTTACCAGCCGGATCAGTGGAACAGACCGTAATGGGGTCATTGTCTGTACAGTTGTCCGGGTTCTGGAGGTAATAATTATCCGCCACGAAGGTCAGGTTTCTTTTCCACTCAGAATTCCCTGTTTCAAATTGAATGGTCTTATGAATAAACCCTTGCAATTCCTGGGTGGTGTTGACAGGCAGACGGCCAATCATAGCATCCGGGAAAATATCATCTCCGGCAACCGCAACCAGATCACTGAGACTGTCCACTTCACCCTGCAATGGATCGACCCAGACAAAATTGGGTGGCATAAAAGTCTTCTCAGAGGACTTTACATTTTTCAAATCCCAATGCCCATCTCCCACCAGTAACACATAAGCGGGTGCTGGTTTTTCCCAATGTTGATAGATGTACCCAAAAAAGTTTTTGATTGCAATGGGGTGAGCAATGCCGAAGTTGAACTGGTTGTATACATCCTGCAGATCAACCAGACGAACATTGTACCCCTGGGAAGATCGATAATCTACCAGGGGTTGTAAATCCTCCAGAAATGGTTTGGGAGAAATGATGAGGTAATCCGCCTGTTGGTTTGAAGACAGGAGATCCGGCGGTGTGTATAGGAAGAGATTCTCTGTAACCGATTTGATGGCACTCAAGTTTGAAACGATGTATTGCTGCTGCCCTAAATAATCCTGGTTAAATGTAAGCAATCCGGTATCAAATTCTGGGCTACGAATGGCAATTGGTTGTAAAGGGTTTGATATATTCCATAAATAATTTGCAGGGGAAGAAAGATTAGCCACCTGAACATCAACTGGTTCAACTGAATTAATGTTGAATAACAGTTGGTCATTCACTGCCTTCAAGACGCGGGTATAGTTAACTGAGAACCAGTCAAACCCATAGCGAGAAGCTGGTAATCCCACCGAGTGGACTGTGTAAGAAAATTTATTCTCACCTGAAATTATGTACTGTTGATTGATCGAACCTGAAAACGAATGACGAACAGCGCCATCCCAATCCTCATCGGTAATTAGTTGGTCGTTCAGGAAGAATTGAAGATGATGATCTGGATTGATGGCTGAACTGGATGTGGCGGAGACAATTTGTCCTTCTACGTGAGCTGATAGTTCCTCAGAGATTACCGGATTTATAAACTGAACATAATATTTATAAATGGACGGGAATGATAGCACATTAACATTTTCCCAAAACCAGGTATCTTCGTTGGTGAAATGATAAGTCCACCATACTTTTTCCTCCTCAAAGTGTGCTTGATCCACAAAGGTAGTAACGGGATTCCCCGATTGAGGAGTACCATCGATTTCAGTGATTCTCAGACCAGGTGTGTTGGAGATGAACAACCAGTAGACATTGGTGTTGGTGTATTTTTCGAGCATGAAGGCTGAAAATTCAGGTTGCCAGGAACCAAAGGCTGGCCAGTGATCAGCTTGATGTGCATATAAGGCCGATAAATAATCCCCTTGAAATTGCTCGCCATAAAAGAGGAAGGACTCACCTGCATCGAAGATGGCATCCTCGTCTCCTTCAAACTGATAGGCGACTTCACGACCCTGATTTTCGATGTGAAAATATATAGGGTTTAATCCTTCCAGATCAAACCCAACTGCTTGAAGGTCTTCATAGGTGATCCGGTAGATGCCCGGCTCTTCAACTTCTATACGGACACGTGTTTCCCATGGATCTCGAAGGTCACTCCCCCAGAGAACGGGAGGATCTGCTTTCCATAAAAAGCCATCATGTGGATTGATGATATTCAATTCCAGGGGATTGATATCATCCAGTAAATCCATATTCAAATTTTCAACAAATTCCAGCGGCTCATCAAACGTAATTTTGAGTTCGAGGTCTTTGATGACTATAAATTTATTTGATACACAATCCCAACGGATTGGATAGAAATTAATTGAAACAAGATACTGATCGCGGTACCAGAATGGGTTACCCATTTGAATTGGGTTTTGGAATACTTCCTGAGAACACAAATTGTTACTTTGTTCGAATGAATTGTGAATCATTTCGGATTCGTAGGTGGATGAATAATTCAGATCGCCCGGTGCAGGAACACGCAGTTCAGGCGAAATATTGATAAAGGTTTGCAGGGAAGTACCTGCAGGCAACGCTATAGCCGTGGAAAAATATGGAATGTCCGGATCGCCAGGATGGGTAAGAATTTCTGCATTTGGAATCGAAATGGATGTCCCCGCATCTGTTTGTTGCCATTGAATGGCTGGAACATGTAAGGTTAAGGAAATGGTGTTATTTGCACTTTGATATTCGATCTGTGGCGCATCCGTTAAGTGGGCGGGTTTTCCCAATGAGAAGGCCAGCGTAAATACATGCCCAACAAGAATCAAACCCATCAGAAATCTCATTTTGATTTTGTCCATAATCAAAACAGACCTGGAAAAATTCAACCAGGAATTTTGCATGTTATTCTCTTGAATTTATTCTTTGGGGGTTAAATAATCGGATTCAATCGGCCAGTCCCAGCCGTGCAACTCAGCATCCAGGGGATCGATTGTGGTTGAATTAACTCGCCCAGAAACTCCTGCGTTTGTTTCAATATCCGCTTCAAAAATGATGGCGGGTGGTACGTAGTCTTGCTTAGGCTCTGTCATGTTATCACCTGCTACAAGGGGAATAATTTATGGAATTATTATACAGAAATAATCATTTATTACAACCACCCTCTCACCCGATATACCACAAAGCCGAGATATTCTTTCAACACGTAGTTCAAATCCGAAAGATTTCCCGCGTTCGGCACCAGGCCAACCAGCAGGTCCTGCACGCTTGGCTTCCAGAGCGCATTCCACTGATTGTAGGTAATGCTGTAATCAGTGGGAGCCGGGATGACCTTCAATCCCTGTTTCTCAAATAACGCGACAGATCGCAACATATGACTGGCGGAGGTTACCAGGATAATTTCCTCCACACCACGTTCCTTTAAAATCTCTGCGCTATACTGGGCATCTTCCGCTGTGTTGCGAGATTGGTCCTGCAAAATCAACACATTCCCGGGCACGCCCATCATGAGGAGCAATTCCGCCATATCCTGGGCTGGTGTGGTGGTGCGTGAGCCAGACCATTCGATATTGCCGCCACTCAGCAAGATCTGCCCGGCGATTCCGGTTTGATACAATCTGGCTGCATACAACACCCGATCACCCGCACCGTTGGTTTCTGTCATTTGACGCGGATACTGCTGCGATTCCGTTCCCCCACCTAATAAAACGACCATACTTTCCTTCGGCAGATTTTCTGGAGGTAGATAGCGCCATTCAAGTGATCTTGCCAGAATGGCAGGCACCCAGCGATTTCCACCAACAAAAATGATCACAACCACCAGAATAACAACCCAGCGCCATTTCCTGTCTTCTGTTTGTTTGCGAGTCAGAATTAAATACGCAATCAATAGCAACCAGACGAGACCCAGCGGATAAAACCATAAAGGCAAGAATTTTGAAAGAAAAACAAACATGATCAGCCTACCAATCGTCTCAGGACAGCATCGAGCGAATATCCATAGCTTTCACCAAATAGATTCAGATGATTGAGAATATGATAAATATTATAAACTTCAAAACGGTCCTGATAGCCAGGTTCCAGTGGATAGGTCTCCTGATATGCCTGATAAAAAGCCTGACTGAAACCACCAAACATTTGCGTAAATGCCAGATCCGCTTCCCGATCGCCATAATAGACCGCAGGGTCGATTAAAACAGGATTGGATTTTTCATCCCAGATCACATTACCACCCCAAAGATCGCCATGCAACAAAGACGGTTTGCTGGGGACTCCCCCGATCCAATCATCCAGATGTGCGAGCAATCGCTCCAGCTTCTGCCGGCGTGCGTGTCCACAGCGCCCATTGCGCTGTGCCAGGTCAATTTGAGGTAGCAAGCGTTGATCCCGAAAAAAGCTTACCCAATCAGCGTGCCAGGTGTTATATTGCGAGGTGCTGCCGATATAATTATCATGATCCAGTCCAAATTGAGGAGCCAAACTTTGTGAGTGTAACTGCGCTAACTGCTGACCACAGATTTTTTGATCAAAACTGGGGCGACGATCGATCCATTCTAAGAGGATGAAGGCCGGGACTCCAGCATGCGCTTCCTGGGCTTTGATGACCGCAGGAACCCGGATGGCATTTTCAGCTGCCAATAATTTCAAACCCAATGATTCTGCGGTGAACATATTGGGTAAGGGTTGTGGGTTCCACTTCAGAAAATATTGATTCTTTTTTGTAACAACCTGCGATGCATGGTTGATGCAGCCACCACCCTGCGATCGGATCTCAACCACAGGTCCTGGATCCCCAATTTCCTTGAGTGCTTGATCCAATGCTTTGTTTAAGGAAGCTGGTAGAGGTGTCATAATCCTTCATTTTTGAGAATATAGGTCAGCAAACCTTCGCATCCGGCATTGACCAACTTGTAGACCTCTTCAAAATTATGCTCATAGTACGGATCGGGCACATCCAATGGGAATCCAGGTGGGGCAAATTCCATCAAACGCCTGACTGTTTGTTTGAAATAATATTGAACATCCTCCACATTTTCCTGATCCATGGCGATCAGATAGTCATAATCCTGAAAATCCTGCGATTTCAATTGTTGGGCACGTTTACCCCCAACTTCAATCTTGTTTTCGGATAGGATCAAACGGGTGCCTACATGGGGAGGTTCGCCCACGTGCCATCTGCCCGTACCTGAAGAAGCAATGACAAACTTGTCAGCCAATCCTTTGTCAAAAACCATTTTTCTGAAAACAGCTTCCGCCATGGGCGATCGGCAAATATTTCCGGTACAAACAAACATAACAGCAATTTTTTTCATTTGAAATCCTCAGTCAAATTGATGGTTTTATTTATACCAAAAAAAAGAGAGGTGTGAAAGCAAAACATTGTTGATAGAAGTTAAGAATAACAAAAAAGGACCTGCGGAGCAGATCCTAATTGAGTTTAGGGGTAACGGCCATCCCCTACCGTTTGTCAGGTGACTCACCAGGGACTCGAACCCTGAACCGATTGATTAAGAGTCAATTGCTCTGCCAGTTGAGCTAGTGAGCCAGTATCGCAAGGCAATTATACCCAAATTGAGGGGCATGTCAATGAAGATAAAAGCTACCCCCTGCCCACAATCACCAATATCAGCCAGGTGCCATAAGCAATGGAACCAACACCCAGAACGACCAGGCCATAGTTGATAAGCTTCAGTACTTTGTTGGATGGATGCAGGTCGAGCAGTACGCTGCGTAATCCCATCAACGCATGGGTGACCACAAAGATCAGGAATGCAATTTCCATGATGGGAATGATGGGATTTTGATAATAGCGGACAACATCGGCATAGGTCAACAGACCACCTTCAACAATTAAGTGATTGACGATCAGGTGAATAATTAAAACAATAATGACCAGGAAACCGGTTAGTATCTTCAGAAACCAGAGTCCAGCGCCTTCACCCGACCGAGGAGTCACATCAAATCCGTCTCTCATATCTCTCCTTCCTTATTAATGGGTGAACATGCGAATGGCAAAATAGACAATCGCGATGACGGCCACAGTCATCAGCCCGATAAAGAGCTGCTTTTGTTTGCCACCTGCTATTCCAAAGCTGGTAATCCCGATTCGTATTCCATTTAATCCGTGGATGAAGGCTGCAGCGATTACCAATAATTCACCAACTAGAAAGATGGGGTTTTTTACCAGAGCAATAAAACCGTCGTAGGCTTCGGGACCTCTGGCTAATTGTCCCAGCATTATTAAATGAAGGAAAAGATAAAGTGTGAGACCAAGACCGGTAATACGATTGAGAATAAAAGCCCAGGAACCCAAACTCTTATTCCGAGGATCGAACCATTTTATAAGATTAGCAGGTTTTTGTGGATGTTCTGCCATTTTCGCTCCTACTTTACACCAAAGAATTTTTTTATACGCCTGGCTACTAATTTCTTGCGCAAGTCCATAATTCGCCAGGCCGGATCGACATGCGATGGGCATACTTCTGTGCATTCATAAGCGCTATGACAGCGCCAGGCACCATTCTCAGAATCCACCAGTTCCAGCACACAGGGGTTGAGATCCCCGGATTGTTGCGCTCCAGCCAGAACCGCAGGCCCCAGATAGGCTGGTGTGGTCAGGGCGATCGGACAAGCGCTGATACACAGTCCGCATTCGATACAATCAGATAACCGCAACAAATCATCTTCGGAATCAAGCTTCCCTTTACTATCTTCAAAGCCAACGGAGACAACCGGTTGATGCCCGACACTTTCCATGCGTTGATAAAAGACGGTCATATCCACCGATAAGTCACTGATGACAGGAAAATTCCGCATGGGTTGCACACGAATGACACCGCCATCCTTTGTCACCGAGCGAATGGGCGTGATGCAGGTAAGTTTTTCGACACCATTGACCACCATACCGCAAGCACCACAAGTAGAGTGGTGACAGGCATGCGAGAAAACCAAGGAGCGATCATGGAAAGCCCAGATGCGTTCAATGCCATCCAGCACATATTCATCCGGATCAACTTTCATTTCAAAGCGATCATAATGGGTAGACTGATCGCCTTTTTTGCGGAAGATTTCGTAAGTAACATGCCAGGTTTGTGTCATGCAACCTCCTGATTGTGTGCGAGATGAAACTTACGATATGAATGGATTGGGATTTCAGCCGTCTGACAGGGTACACGCATGCCTAATTTCTGGCAAACCAGATCAACTGTCTTTTCCGCCATGAGACGCATGGTGGTGGCTTTCCCTCCGGTGATGGTTACCAGCCCATCGACGTTATCTGATTCTTTATGATCGAAGCACTTGAACGTTCGGGTCAGACTGCGTCCCTTTGTGCCTGAATCCAGGAGAGGCCGGGATGCCATAAAAGCCCCGCGTTCTTTGGTGTGCTTGATGGCTGGGATGAGCTCACAACCACGCTCAAACATGAGCTGTACCTGATCATCGAAGACCGGAATGTAATCCAGATTATCCGCTTCAAAGGAGGTAGTGCCGACCGTGATCATTTTGCGTTGTGGAACGATAATATCACCATCGCCAGGTTCATTCAGTCGATTGATGACACGCTGGCACAAACGTTGATCGTACGCCACCATCACACCCGGGGTAGGCTTAATAGGAAGATCAATGTTGCCTGCGTGTCCAGCCACTTCCCCGGCCCAGACTCCGGCAGCATTGATTACGATGTCGGCATTGATCTTTTTAATTTGATTTGAAGAACGATCAAGATACTTTACACCCTTTACATTCCCCATTCCGTCCAGGATGAAATCCTGCACCTCGCAAAATAAGTGAATTTCAGCTCCCAATGCATTGGCGGAAGCAGCGAATCCCATCGCCAGGCGTAAGGGGTCAAAGGTGCCATCCGGAACTTTAAAGGCTGTGATCAGTTTGGGATTTAGGTTTGGCTCAAGGGACAGAGCCTGCCTGGGGGTTAATTCTTCTATTGATATATGACAATCTGCACAGCCCTTTATAAATGCTTCACGATACGCCATATCGGACTCGTTCAGCGCTACAAAAAGACCGCCATTGGGTTCAATTACCTGCGGAATGATCTTACGCAGAATCAGATTCTCGTCGATGCACTCGATCGCAGATTCCTGATCATCGACTGCATAACGGGCACCACTGTGCAGAAGGCCATGCGTTCGTCCCGAAGTGCCATTGACCAGTGGTCCCCGTTCCAGAACTGTGACCTTCATCCCACGTTGTGCCAGATCATAAGCAACCGCCACCCCGGTGAAGCCAGCGCCGATCACAATTGCTTGCGGTTTATCCATGCGTTTTACTCCATTGTAACTAATTTCACAATCATAACATAACTAAAATTTTTCAACCCAATCAAATGTGCGGGTTACTGCTTTCTTCCAACCTGCATAAATTTTTTCGCGTCGATCCACATTCATCTGAGGTCGCCAGATTGCATCCATCCCCCAGTTGGCGCGCAGATCATCAATCTGTGACCAAACACCTACTGCCAATCCGGCAGCGTAGGCTGCTCCAAGGGCTGTCGTTTCTGCTACCGTTGGGCGGATGACAGGCACCCCCAGAATATCCGCCTGGAATTGCATCAAAGTGTTATTGAAAACCATGCCACCATCCACTTTGAGCGCTTTCAGATCTACACCTGAATCTTTGTTCATTGCATCCAGCACCTCACGCGTCTGGTAAGCCGTGGCTTCCAGAACTGCGCGTGCCAGGTGACCTTTATTGATATAACGTGTCAGCCCGACAATCACACCACGGGCATCACTACGCCAATAAGGGGCATATAAGCCTGAGAATGCCGGAACAAAATAGATGCCACCACTATCATCCACCGTTTTTGCCAGTGGTTCCACCTCATTCGAATTCTGAATGATGTTGAGATTATCGCGCAACCATTGCACCAACGCGCCGGTGATGGCAATGGATCCCTCAAGCGAGTAGATGGCAGGAGCATCTCCAATTTTATATCCGACGGTTGTTAGCAAGCCATTATCCGATTGTACAATCTTGGTGCCGGTGTTCAATAACATAAAACACCCGGTGCCATAGGTGTTTTTGGCCTCACCCACGTCAAAACAGGTCTGGCCAAAAAGGGCTGCCTGTTGATCCCCCAGAATTCCAGCAATGGGAACTCCTGACAATTGACCCAAATTAATGCGACCATAAACTTCGCTGGATGAACGGATTTGTGGAAGCATCACCCGTGGAATTCCCATCATTTGCAGAATTTCCGGATCCCAATCCAGGGTTTCGAGATTCATACATAGCGTACGCGAGGCATTGGTCACATCCGTGATATGCAAACCATGATCCGGTCCACCGGTGAGATTCCAGATTAACCAGGTGTCAACATTTCCGAACAGAATTTCACCCTGCTCTGCTCTTTCCTGTATCTCAGGAAAATTATCCAGGACCCACTTCACTTTCGGACCGGAGAAATAGGTTGCCAGAGGCAGTCCTGTTTTGGAACGGAAGCGATCCTGCCCCCCATTCAGCGCTAATTGCGAACAAATTTTATCCGTTCTGGTATCCTGCCAGACAATTGCAGGATGAACCGGTTTGCCTGTAGCCTTCTCCCAGAGGATAGCTGTTTCACGCTGATTGGTAATTCCCACCGCAGCAATTTCATTGGGACGAATACCACTCTTTTGTAGTGTACTGGAAATCACTTCCTGTGTATTTTGCCAGATTTCCAATGGGTTATGCTCCACCCACCCGGGTTGTGGGTAAATCTGTTGGTGTTCTTTTTGCTCGGATGCAATGATTTTACCGGTCAGGTCAAAAATAATGAAACGCGTACTGGTGGTACCCTGGTCAATTGCGGCTATATACATAAATCCTCCGGAAAGATGATGAAGTAAATCAATTTTTTGTTTACTAAACAGCTTACTTGTTTAATTATATTCAGCTCCATAATTTTTAATAAATCATTTAATCTGTTTATAAATACAATTTATAGCTATACGCATTATAAATTTCGGCGTGAAATATCAAAAAACATCTACCCAGTAGATGCTTTCTGATTAAAAAAATCCTGGAGGGGATTTTTAGGAATGCGTTAATTACAATTAAATCGCCGCAAAATAACGGTGCACTGATTTCTTTTTGGGTTGCCCGACGAAATACATGGAAGGCTTATCACACAAAGCATATAACGCATTCAGAAAGAATTCAGGGGGATCTCCTTTTGAAACAAAGTTATTTGCCCCCGCTTCCAATGCTTCAGATTTAACCTGTGGTTTGCTGCTGAGAACAATGATATACATTTCCGGATTCAGTTCCCGCAAATGGTGAATCCTGTCTTTCAAACAATAATATGGAGGTTGTATATCCCCACAACAATCTTCTGGTAATTCCCAATCCAACAACAATAATTGAGGCTTTTTTTCCTCTACCATTATAAACAGCTCGTTTACATTACCAACTTCAGCAATGACTTGCCAACAAACTCGATCCTGATCCAGTAAGAGTGTAATTGCAGACCGTACTTTGGCATCGTCATCAGCAATCATTAGTTTTATCATTTCTTTGCCATTTCTTCTCTCTTTGCTAATATTAATTCGGTTTCTACTACTTTAAACGATGATGGAAAATGAATCAACCCACGGAAGTTCAGATTCTACTCCGTACCTTAAGCGAGGAACATACTGGACTTATGACCAGGTATTTGTAAAATCTGCAAAAATAATGAATCACCTCAATAAATCAGGGCAAGCGGGTGTTTTTGGCGTGCAGCTGCACGCCAAAAACACCCCCACCGCTAACTTAAAAGTACTCAAAATAATGTTACACTCAATACAAATTTTTTTACCCAAGGACGTGAATATGAACATTATTCTGACTGGATTTGAACCTTTTAATGGAAGTACCACCAACCCATCGGCAGAAGTTATTAAGAACTTCCCGGTAGATTCATTTTCAGGACACAACCTGATTCTGGAGATCCTGCCTGTCGATCGTGAAAAAGCAGTAGCCTGGTTGAGAAAGTCCATTCAGGAAACACATCCAGAAATTATCATCCTGCTGGGAGAAGCAACGAATCGACCGGTTGTTTCCATCGAGAAAGTAGCCATTAATTGGATGGATTTTCGAATTGCGGATAATTCAGGAATCCAGGTTCGGGATCAGGCAGTGGTTGGAGATGGTCCTGCGGCTTTCTTCTCTACCTTGCCAGTCAACCTGATTTATAGCCAACTGAAAACGGCCCAAATTCCAGCCGAGATTTCTCTATCTGCCGGGGCTTATTTGTGTAACCAGGTTTTTTATAGCAGTCTGTATTATTTGAGTCTCGCTGAGAATAAAAGTCTATGCGGATTTATTCATCTACCTTCATTACCGGAGCAGGTGGTTGAAAAAAACCTGAACGCTCCTTCTATGAGTCTGGATACCAGCCTGAAGGCAATCACGATTGCCCTGCAAACTTGCATTCAAAAATATCCAGAGCAATAAATTATTCGCTTATGGCATTAATGACAGAAAGCAATTGGTTGGCAAGGCCTTTTTCAACAACTGCGATTTGAAGCAATTTATTTTTTATATCCTCGAGAATATCTGGCTGTTCACCCTGGTAAAGGTTGAAAAACAGGTGTCCAACTTCATCCCACTGCTCACCCAGGAATAAGTATTGCTCTCCAACCGCACCTAAAGCGGGGGCGGCTGCCTGGTGAGATGCTTCCAATAAAAAATGTCCATACATTTTTCGGAAAGCGCCACCGCCTGTACCTCCAATTTGATCAATCATGATAAAGGCGTTCAACGCTGCCCGATTTAGTTTTGCTGCACTCCAATTTTTCCATTTATCCATGGAACGAGCAAATAAGAGAATAGCTCTCAAACCTTCGTTTGTGTGAGGTGCATTGAGAAATTGAATCATATTTTCCTTGATGGCAGAAAAAATCTGAAAGCGGGTAAGAAAATGGTAATAATTCCACTCAATCTCCAGCCAGATGTTGTCCGGGGGGAAAGGTTCCAATTTGGAAATTCGTGCTCTGGAGAGTTCTGGTATGGGTATCAAATGGAAACTCTGGGGTTGTTCCTGTGGAGACACCGTGATGGGAAACCCCACCTGATCACGATCGGATACATAGGCTACATTTTTTTCTTCATCAAAACCAAATACCGTGACACAATGACTCCCAAAGCGTTGATCCGGTGGCATGTGTAAATAATCCAGTTCAGACATTTCCACATAAACGATAACGGGATGATTAAGAATGAGTTTACTCTTTAGTAAATTCCAGGCTGATTTCTCATCTTCCGTGGTTTTTATTTGGATATTGATATGGCTATGCTGGGTGAGATTTTCCTCAAATTTTCTGGGAAGCATTCTGCCACCAATGACTGGATGTGGCAGACTACGCATATTGAAATAGTAGAAATGCAAACCAGCGCCCAGACCAAACAGCATTTCTTCACTGAGATTGACACCATAATACTTAATCACTTCGCGGATGGCGGTGGTTATGTCATTCTTGCCTGATAAAGGATTAAAATCTTCGATAATATGTTTCATAAATTTTTCATTGCTAAATCTATCTTCTCCCTAATTATAGGGAAAATCCCGGAATTAGGAAATTAACAAGCAGATTTCTCTGATTTCAAATGAAGATTTTTTTAAATTGATTAGTAATCGGTTATGCTATAATGAGTTCAGTTTTTACATTGGCGTTTTTGTACAATATCGAATAATTTGTTAATTTACGATCAATTCTCATCGATGAAAGTATAAAATTAAAGTCTGATAACATCTCATTCATTCATAATTAATAGGTGATTATGCGCATCTTTATCACTGGGGCCGCAGGATTTATCGGCTCAGCATTAGCAAACAAAATGGTAAAAGAAGGTCATTATGTACGGGGATTGGATGACCTTTCGACGGGTGATCCTGACAGATTATTGCCGGATGTTGAATTCATTCGTGGTGATATCAACGATCGTCCGAAATTATGGACATTATTGCAGGATGTTGATTGCGTCTACCATGTTGCTGCCCGCGTTGTCGTACCCGAATCAGTCCTGTATCCGCGGGAATATAATCTGGTCAATGTTGGGGGAACCGTCACACTTATGGAAGCGATGCGTGATGCAGGTGTTCGCCGGGTGGTCTTCACATCTTCGGGTGCCATATATGGGAACCAATCTTCTCAACCCGTGAAAGAATCCGCCATTCCACAACCGCGCTCACCATATGCAGTTTCCAAACTTTCCGCTGAATACTACATTCACACCATTGGCAGCTTGTGGGGTATTGAAACAGTAAATTTACGTATTTTCAATGCTTATGGGCCAGGACAACAAATGCCACCCACCCATCCCCCGGTGATCCCAAACTTTTTGAAACAAGCACATTCGAATTCGACGCTGGTTGTGCACGGTGATGGGATACAAACCAGAGATTATATTTACATTGACGATGTGGTAAATGGACTGATTGCTGCAGTTTCTGCGACTAATATCAATCGCGAGACGATCAATCTTGGGAGTGGCAGAGAAACGAGTGTGCGCGAATTAACCCGGCTGGTCGCAGAAATTACAGGAAAAAGCCCGGAAGTGGTTTACAACATCCGCAATGACGGTGGTCCCAGTCGAATGTGCGCAGATTTAACACTGGCTCGAGAAAAATTGAATTTTTATCCCCTCACCCCTTTAGAAATCGGATTGCAGAATACGTACGAATCTGATTTAAGGTTACGGATCAAAAATATCCCAACTGCTTAAGAGAAAAGATACGTCGATTGTTATTACGGGATGAATTTGATATACTTTTTGAGGATAGCTATTGCGATTCTTCAAATTAAATTATTCTTCAGGTCTATGTGAATATCAAAACCGTTTTTTATAAAACTATTGTTTCTTTCATTTTTTTGTCGATTCTACTCGCGGCTTGTGGTAGCAGTGATATGAGTGGATCCAATAATAGAGTTTATGGTATTGATAAATCTTTCCGGGATTTTTACAAGAAAATGGGCGGAGTTGAAGTTCTTGGACCTGTCATTTCAGAAGTTTTTTTCTGGGAAGAAAACCAATGCCAGTACACTGAAAATACATTGATGTGCTTCAATCAAAACTTAAGTCAAAATCAAGGTTATTTTTTCTTTCCCGTTGGCGCGATGTTGGGGGGAAATACTTCTTTAAATGGAAACACCTCAAATACAGCACTCGAGGTGTATGAAGGATTCATGCCTCTTTACCAGAAATTGGGGGGAGAACCCACCACCGGGAGGTTGATCACACCTGTTCGATACAATCTGCAGGAAAAAAGGATCGAGCAATATTTTGAAAATATTGGGTTTTATCGCCAGATGAGTGGTGATGAGGAAAAGATTCATTTATTGGCATACGGCGCCTATACCTGTAACGAAAAATGCAAATTCACTGCCAGGCAAGGAGCGAGCGTGAATGTCAATGCCAACACAGTCTCTATGCCATTCCTGCGTTTTATTAAAAGGTTTGAACATCTGGATGCTTTTGGAGAACCGTTAACCGCCCCGATTGAAATTCAACCAGGTTTGATCCAACAGGTATACCAGAATGCTGTGTTTATTGGAAATCCAGCCTTGCCTGAAACGATCCATCTGTTGGACATCCCGGTTCGTCTGGGGGTTAGGAGGGATCAACCCGGTCCACAGCTCTACTCCCTGGAAGATAACATGGTGTTTTATGTGGTCAACAGCCCGAATGGTTTCCATGTTCCCTCGGTGTTTGACCAATTCATCATCCAACATGGTGGCAGAGAACTCTCCGGTAGTCCACTGTGTGAGGTTTATGAAGACGGCGATCATATCCGACAATGTTTTCAGAATTACTGTCTGGATTTTTTGCCTGGCAGTCAGGAAGTAAAAATGGTGCCTTTAGGGGAAGAATTTCTGCAGACCATGAATATCCAGACTGAACAAGTTGTTCTTTTTGAATATACCGCCCAGACAGTCACGATTCTCATTACCGAAAAATCATCGCATGTATCTTTGAATGAAGAGCAGGAATTACAGATCCAGGTTTTACGTACCGAAAATCGAACGCCACTTCAAAACATTGCGGCAAAATTGAAAATCACATTGCCAGATGGCAATGAATATTTTTATGATGTACCCGCCACCGACCAATATGGCATCAGTAAGATTACCATTCCAGCGATCAAACGGGTACAGAATGGCAGTGTGTTGACCTATTCCTTATGCCTGAATATCCCTGGCGATGAACCATTGTGTGTTAACGATAGCTATTTGATCTGGTAATTTTTTAAGGTTGGGCTTCGGCAAATAAAAGATATTCGACGATCTTGCCAGACATGGCAGCTAAATCAATTTGAAATGCGCCTTCTTTTGTTGGTTCAGACAAAGTTGATTGCCATCGTCGTAATCCGACAAGATTGCCCTGTTCATCCAGCGCGACTACAACAATTGCGACATTGGATGCAGGTTCATCCAGTGTAAATATTCCTTTAATGCTGACTAATTGATCTTCCAGAGCTGGATTATCGCTAGTCACCTCAATATTGATGGGAAGATAACGGCCGGATTCCGGATTATAAGGGACCGCTGAGACAAACTGGGCACTCTTTTGAAATGGTTGGGGTACCGGACCGGGGAAATATAAAGCTACAGGTATTTTTTCACCCGCCAAAAGAATGTTCAGGGGAGCTGTACCCTGACTGGAAAAGACCTGAGTTGCCTGTAAGTCAGCCAGGTTAAATCCGATGGTTATGTTTTCGTAGGCTTCGGATGAGGTATTGTTGACCCACACGAAACACCAGGCACCACCATCAGCATCCGGCAGACAATTCAAGCCTACGAGAGGCAGTTGTATGGGCGTCGGTTCTGGAGTCAGATTGGTTGGTGGCAAGGTCGCAACCGGGATCAACAAGTCAGTCCCCACGATCATGATATTCGGATTGACATCCGGGTTCATGGATTTCAACTCGTCCACGGAGACATTATAAAACCAGGCGATCCCCAGCAATGTTTCACCTGATTTGATGGTGTGAACTCGAGGTGTGGATGTTGGCGAGGGTAAAGGGGTGGAAGTCAGGCGTGGCGTTGATGTTGAAGTGATGGTGGGGGTAGGCGAAGGAGCGATGGTGGGGATCACGGGTGTGCTGGTGAAAGCGCTATCTGGTAAGGTGAGCTGTCCGGATGGAATACAGCTGGCGAGGAAAATCATCAAGGGGATGATAAATTGATGGATTGATTTGGATTTCATTTCTGGAATGATACCATGAATTAAAAGAGGTTTCTTCTCCCATTTCCCTTGTCGTGCATTTACGGCTATGCTAAACTCAATGCATGACAACTGCCGAAGAGAAGATGTTTCAGGAAGCCCGGAGTGCGATCGAAGAAGGAAATCGTACTCGTGGGAAAGATCTATTGACGCGTCTACTGAAACAGAACCAGGGAAATCCGGATTATTGGTTGTGGATGAGCGCTGTGGTGGATAGTATTAAAGAGCGTCGTTATTGCCTCAATCAGACCCTCAAGCTCGATCCGCAAAATAAACTGGCCCGGCGCGGTTTGATCATGTTGGGAGATCTGCCAGCGGATGAAAGTCTGGCTATTCCATTTGAAGCTCAAAAACGCAAATGGCAATTACCACCGCTGGGACCTGTGGAAAAACCTGCACCTAAAGTTCCCTGGTTGAAAGTTGGTCTTTCTTTTGTTGGTCTAGTTGCTGTGATCATCCTCATCGTCTGGGCTATACAATCCAATCGCCTGTGGTTGTTCCGCGGACGTAACATGGCTGCATTTGGAACGGCTGTGCCCACACCAACCTACCCTGCCAGCCCAACCACCACCATCACGCTTACCCCCAGAATTATCGAACCAACTGCTCCCTGGAATATTCTGCAAAGCACTTACACCCCAACACCTATCTATGTCTTTACACCACATCCGATTGTTGAAGCTTTCAGTATCGCCATGCGTAATTATCAAAGAGACAATTGGTTGGAGGCGATCAAATATTTCAACCAGGCGCTTCAATCTCAAAAAGATGCTCCCGATATCTACTACCATCTGGGAGAGGCTTATTTTCAAATTGGTGAACTCAGAAATGCATTGACAGCATACGAAGAAGCCATCAATATCAATCCTGATTTTGCTCCGGGATATTACGGAAGAGCAAAAATAAACCTGCTGCGTGAAGATAGCATTGAATTGGCAATAGAAGACCTGCTCATCAGTGTCGATCTTGATCCTGATAATGGCGAAGCTTATCTGGCTCTTTTACAGGCTTATGTTAAGGAAGGAGACATCGAATCTGCCCGTGAATATCTGGATGATGTGGAGATTCTTCTACCCAATACACCGCTACTTGATCTGGCGAAAGGTCGCATTGCCCTGTCAGAGAATGAATTCAACTTAGCTATCGATTACACAGAAAAAGCATTGGAAAAAGACTTGACTCTTCTGGATGCATACAAATTTTTGGGCGAGATTTTTCAGGTGAGTGGTAATCCCAAAGCATCCCTCGAGCCTTTGTTGATTTATGCCAGATACAACACATCCTTTGACCCTGAAGCAGAGATTCTGCTATCGACTGCTTATGCAGCTAACGATAAGTTTGAAGAAGCCATCAATTTATTGAATGAAATTTTGGAAAGAGATCCAACTTATGATGAAGGTTTTACTCAGCGTGGCGTGATTTACACCGCTATGGAGGAGTATCAAAAAGCATTTGAAGATTACGCGCAAGCCTTTAAACTGGCACCCAAATCTTTCAAGGCCTGCATCACACTCAGCGAAGCTAATTTCCCCTTGAAGAAACCAGGGAATGCTTATCAACAGGCGAGTGAATGCCAGAAACTGGCAAAGAATGATAGGGAACTTGCCCACATGTTTTTTGTTCGGGCAATTGCGCTGGAAGAATTGAAGAACGATGTTGCCCAACGGGATTGGGAACGCATGTTGGAATTGGATACCGAAGCCATTTTACCGGAATGGAAGGCTACTGCCGAGTTCTACCTCAATCAGTATTACACAGCCACACCCTCGCCAAGCGAGACTCCCTCTCCGACCAGTAGCACCAGAACAGTATTACCAACAACAACGCCTACAAAGACTCAAACGATCAAACCTACCATGACTTCCAGCATAACTGCTACTCCGACCATAACGCCCACAAAGTGATCGATCCTGATCCAATGAAATCACGCTTACAAACGCTCCTGATCGTTAAAGATAGAAAAAAAAGACGAAAACTAAAGTCCGTCAAAACGCGGCGTTCACTTCGACAGGTGAGTCTGATTTCACTCATTGTTCTGTTGATCGTTGTAGCGAGCATTCCGGTTATCACCGGCTACTATTACACGCAATTGACAACCGATTTACCATCCTCAGAGTGGATTCCTGCATATCTTGATCCTGAAAATGGCATCCTGCTATCTCCTACGGTCCTGATGGATAAAAGCAATGAAATTGAAATCTATCGTCTGGAAGAAGCCGGTATCCAGAGACGCTTTCTGCCTTTGGATCCCAACCGGCCCGAATTTATCAGCCCGTATGTTGTTCAGCTCAGCGTAGCGGTTTACCAACCCGATTTTTGGAGCAGTCCCGGTTATAACAGGAATATACTTTCAACCGATACTGAGCGAACGATCGCCGAGACATTGGTTGAAAAATTGTTGCTTTGGGATGAGCCAATGAACCTCAACCGCATTTTACGCATGCGTCTGCTGGCTGCTCAAATCACCAATAAATACGGAAGAGCGCAGGTGCTGGAATGGTATCTGAACAGCAGTGGATATGGTCATCACACAATTGGCGTTGATTCTGCCGCGCGCCTGTATCTGAATAAAAATGCCAGTGAATTGAATCTGGCGGAAGCTGCATTGTTGGTGTCCACCTCCCTCACACCTGCGCTCAACCCAATGGATGCACCTCAGGCTGCCCTGGAAAATCAGGTAAATTTATTAAAACAATTAAATGAAGAAGGTTTTATTTCAGATGAAGATTACAATACTGCCAAGAAATCAGAGCTGGAAATTGTTTCAGCGGTTGCCAATCAGAAGCAAATCGCCTCTGCTTTTTCTTCTCTGGTAATAAATAAACTGTATGAGATCTATGGCAGAGAGCGGGTGGAGCTGGGTGGTCTAAGAGTAATTACAAGTCTGGACTATGAAATTCAACAAGCTTTACGCTGCACAATAATCAGTCAGTTGAAGCGAGTAAAAGGATCTACAAGTGACAATGCCACCTGCTCCCCAGAAAGGTTCTTGCCGTCGCTATTTGATGAGTCGATGGATGGCATTGAATTGATGGGAAGTGGAATTATTCTGAACCCGCGCAGTGGTGAAGTCCTTGCAATGGTTGGTGATCTGAAAGGGGACGAAGAATCACCCATCAATACACGCAAACAAGGTGGCACCATTCTGACACCGTTAATTGCAGTGAATGCCTTCGCCAGAGGGTTCTCCCCTGCCACTCAAGTCTGGGATACCCCGGCATATCTATCCGAGGATTTGTCTGATTATCAATTACCTATTGATAGTTACAAAGGTCCTTTGCGATTTCGAACCGCGCTTGCCAATGATTATTTAACCGGAATTACCCGGCTTTTCGATCAGATAGGTTATGATGTGGTATCACGCAGTGCCAATTCGTTCGGCTTGAACACCATCAGCAATCTCGATCAAGTTCAGGAAATGCTCTTCTCCGGAGAAAGTGTCACCATTGTAGAAGTCGCAGATTTCTACAGTATTTTCGCTACCCTTGGTACGCATTTCGGCATCAAAAATACTTCCAATGGATTGATTGAACCAAAATTACTACACCATGTAGAAATGGTTGATGGTCTGGTTTTGGATGATTTTCAAACAGATTCCCAGGCAATCCTGAGTTCGCAATTGGCCTATTTGACCCATGATATCCTCAGAGACGATTACGAACGCAGGGCAACGCTGGGATATCCCAATCTTTTGGATTTGGGTCGACCCAGTGGCGCAAAGTTCGGTGCTACCTTTACTAAGGACGAAATCTGGACTGCCGGTTATACCCCGCAATACGTCAGCGTGATCTGGTTTGGACAGTCTGAAGCAGGTGCCTTTGAATTGAATCCCAAAATTGCTGGTGGTGTCTGGTATGCCATGATGCAATGGTTGCACCAGAATTTACCGGTGGAGAATTGGCAAAAGCCTACCGGTATCAGCGAAGTTGTGGTTTGTAATTTGTCTGGTTTGCTTCCAACCCGGGAATGTCCGGATACCATCACTGAAATTTTTATTGATGGAACACAGCCAGCAGGATATGATAATCTCTTCAAGAGTTACGAAATCAATCGGGAAACGGGATTACTGGCTACTGTCTTCACACCCGCAGAAATGGTTGAAACCAGAACTTACATGCTTGTTCCGGAAGATGCATTAGATTGGGCATCAGCGAATAATATCGCAGTGCCACCGAAAGATTACGACTTAATTCAGGCTCCTAACCCTTCAGAAGATGCGCTCATCACCGCGCCAGCCAACTATAGTTACGTGAGAGGTGTTGTAGACGTCATGGGAACCGTGCAAACTCAGGATTTGACCAGTTATCGCATCCAGATCGGGCAGGGTTTAAATCCAGCATCCTGGTTACAGATAGGTGAAGATCTCACTGGCAAGATTTCCAATCGAAAGATTGTGGAATGGGATACGAATGAGATTGAAGATGGACTATATGCCATGCGTCTGATGGTGATTCGCGAGAATTTCCAGGTGGATACCCATACCATCCAGGTATCGGTAGATAACACACCCCCCACCGGTAAGATCATTTACCCAACAGCCGATCGCACCATACCAAGGTCCTCACAGGGTACCATCACCTTACAAGCGGAAGCATTTGACAGTGCCGGGATTGAGCGGGTTGAGTGGTGGTTGGATGGACAAATCGTTGGCAACAACACCCAAATGCCGTATAGTTATCCTATAAGCATAAACGCTGGAAAACACACGCTCTATATCAAAATTTACGATGTGGCCGGTAATGAGATCATTTCCAGTGAATTTGAATTTGTGGTTGAGTAATCTTTTCATTCAGGAGGAAATATGGAAACACAAATAACCTGGTATGGGCATGCTACGCTTGGGGTGAATACGTCGGGATACAAACTGATCATCGATCCATTTTTCAGTGGAAACCCGGTATCGCCGATTAAAGCCGATCAGGTACAGGCTGATTATCTCTTAATTACCCATGGGCACGGGGATCATGTCGGCGATAGTGTGACCATTGCCACCCGCACAAATGCAGAAGTGATCTCTAACGCTGAAATTGTAAACTGGCTTGGGAGGCAGGGCGTTAAAAAGACTCATGGACAGCATCTGGGAGGTGGTTTCCAATATCCATTTGGATATCTCAAGCTTACGCTGGCATTGCACGGATCCGCGCTGCCGGATGGTAGCAATGGTGGCAACCCAGCTGGATTCTTATTGACCACCAATGATCATAAGAAAATTTATATAGCCGGTGATACTGGTCTATTTGGGGACATGAAGCTGATTGGGGAAGAAGGAATTGATCTGGCGGTTATTCCGATCGGGGATAACTACACCATGGGGCCAGTCGATGCGTTGAGGGCAGTCAAATTGCTCCAACCCAAACACGTGATTCCCATTCACTTCAATACCTGGGATTTGATCGCTCAGGACGGGCAGTCATGGGCGAATAAAGTAGAGAAAGAAGTGAATTGCCAGGTGCATGTTTTGAAACCTGGGGACACATTCAAGCTTTAACTTCTTTATAAATTAATAAAGCAATCTAATTACGATAAATCGATTTTGTTTTTTGGATACCTATAAATCGAGCTATTGAGATTTAAGAAAATGACTTAAATGGGTTTCATTAATAACGGTTCAAATTGGCAGAAAATAATGAACTGTTTGAAAGTTGATAGTTTTTGCTAGCCTTTGTCCACTACAATTTGCCCGACAAGCGAAAAAGGTTTGTTCATTTTAGGAGTCAGGGTGTTTTTGGTGGGTAACTACCCACCAAAAACAGCCAACCTCAGAATACAAAGATGACACTGAAAAAAGGATGAATATCCGGAGGATGCATGGAACCCAAACCAGGGAGAGATGAGACAAAATTTTACAACATGAGCCTTGAAGAACGGCATGCCTGGCTCCAAAGAACCCAAAATCTGGATCCTCAAACAATATCAATTCTGAGCGGTGCAAATGGATTGAAAATTGACCAGGCTGATCACATGATTGAGAATGTCATCGGTACTTTCAGCTTGCCATTGGGTATTGCTCAGAATTTCATCGTCAATGGACGGGAAGTGCTCATTCCGATGGTGCTGGAAGAACCCTCTGTCGTCGCCAGTGCCTCCTACATGGCGAAACTGGCGCGTTCCTCCGGTGGTTTCTTTGCTCACACCACTGCTCCAGAAATGATCGCCCAAATTCAGGTCATTGATCTGGATGAAGTGTATTCCGCCCGATTAAAAATCCTGGAAGCCAAACAGAATTTATTGGATATTGCAGGCAAAGTGGACCCGGTATTAAGTAAATATGGGGGCGGACCACGCGACATAGAGGTACGGATTATTGATGATTCCCCTATTGGTCCATTCCTGGTGGTGCACCTGATCTTTGATGTGCGCGATGCGATGGGCGCGAATGCGGTCAACACAGCCGCCGAAACGTTAGCCTCTCAAATCGAAACGTTAAGCGGTGGAAAAGTACATTTGCGCATTCTATCCAACCTGGCGGACAGAAGATTAGCCCGATCACGGGTCACGATCTTGAAAGAAAATCTGGCCTTCGGTCATTTCAGTGCCGATGAAGTTCGCGACGGCATTATCGCAGCCTGGGCATTTGCGGCGGTGGATCCATACCGCGCAGCCACCCACAATAAAGGTATCATGAACGCCATTGATCCGATTGTGATCGCCACCGGCAATGATTGGCGGGCTGTGGAAGCCGGAGCCCATGCCTATGCAGCGCGATCCGGTAAATATACCAGCCTGACCACCTGGGCAAAGGATAAGGATGGCAATCTGGTGGGGACCATCGAAATGCCCATGGCGGTTGGAACGGTTGGTGGCGCTACGCGAGTTCATCCCACTGCGATAGCTGCTCTGAAATTAATGAAAATTGAAAATGCTCAGGACTTGGCTGAAATTATCGTTTCAGCCGGACTGGCACAAAATCTAGCAGCTTTACGAGCTTTAGCTACCGAAGGTATTCAACGTGGTCATATGAGCCTGCATGCCCGTCAGGTCGCCATCACGGCAGGTGCTGAAGGAGAAGAAATATCAAAACTGGCGGCTCAAATAGCACAAGAAAAAAATGTTCGGGTGGAACGTGCCCAGGAAATATTAGCAGAATGGAGAAAATAAATTAATGATGAATGATTATGCTACCGATCCTATTTTGTTAAAACCCAATCATCCGGTTGGTATTATCGGTTATGGTGCTTATGTTCCTCGTTATCGATTGCCAGCTACGGAGATTGCTCGATTGTGGAAAGGTGGAGATGGAGAAGGTTTGCCTATCAAGGAAAAGTCAGTCCCCGGGTTTGATGAAGATACCATCACCATGTCCATCGAAGCATCCAGAAACGCCTTAAAAAGAGCTGCAATTGACCCGAAAGAGATCCGTGCGGTCTGGATTGGCAGTGAGTCACATCCCTATGCCGTGAAACCTTCATCCACCATCGTTGGAGAAGCGATCGGTTGTTCTCCCCACATTCAAGCCGGCGATTGGGAATTTGCCTGTAAAGCCGGGACAGAAGCTATGGTTGCAGCCATTGGATTGGTCGGGTCTAAAATGGCAAAATACGCGCTAGCGATTGGAATGGATACCGCTCAGGGTCGACCTGGTGACGCCCTGGAATACACTGCTGCAGCAGGTGGGGCGGCATACATTTTTAGCCCGGCAGAGGAAGCGGTAGCAATCATCAACGCTACTTTCTCCTATGTAAGCGATACACCGGATTTCTGGCGCAGACCCGAGCAACATTATCCGGAGCATGGTCAGCGCTTCACTGGCGACCCGGCTTACTTCAAACATATCACGGAAGCTGGCAAACATATGATGCAGGCGATGAATACCACCCCGGCAGATTATAAATACGCAGTCTTTCATCAACCCAACACCAAATTTCCACAACGTGTGGCTGGTTTATTGGGTTTCTCCAAAGAGCAATACAAAACAGGTTTATTATCGCCAATGATTGGAAACACATATGCCGGCGCTGCCATCATTGGTTTGACAGCCATTCTGGACGAAGCAGACCCAGGTGACCGTATTCTTTTGGTCTCATTCGGTTCTGGAGCTGGATCCGATGCCATGGATATTACCGTGACCGATCGAATTCTGGAACGGCGGGACAAAGCCTTGAAAACACAGGATTATATTGCCCGGCGAACCGAGATCGATTATGCAACTTACACGCGTTTGCGTGGCACTTTAACCATGCGGTAAGGGAGGAATGATGCGTGAAGTTGTTATTGCAGGTATCGGTCAAATCCCGGTTGGTGAACATTGGGAACTCTCTTTGCGCAATATTTCTGCCCGAGCTGTTCAGGCTGCCAAAAAAGATGCGGGAGGAATGATTCCCGAAGCGATCTATATTGGCAATGTAATTGCTTCCGTGGCTTCCCACCAGGCAAATTTAGGCGCGTTGGTAACCGACAATACCTTCCTGGAAGGAACAGAATCGTACACGATTGAAGCTGGGGAAGCATCGGCTGCTGCTGCATTTCGTATGGCATATCTGGCAGTCGCATCTGGTTGGGTGGATATCGCCATGGCATTGGGCATGGAAAAATATACCGATCTTTCCGGGGATACGATGGATGAACCCACCAAACTGGTGATGGATTACGACTATGAAAACTACGTTGGTCAGACACTCACCAGCCAGGCAGGCTTGCTGATGCAGCGCTACCTGTTTGAAAATCCCAAAGCAGACCGGCAGGCATTTGGCGCATTCCCTTTAATTGGACACGCCAATGCTGTCAACAATCCCAACGCCATGTTCCGCAAAGCCATCCGGCCAGAGGTGTATGAAAAAGCCGGGATGGTCTCCTCCCCCATGAACATGTTTGATATCGCCCCATATGCCGATGGTGCAGCCGCCCTAATCCTGACCACACCAGAAATTGCCCATAAAGTAGGTCATCCCCTGGTGCGTGTGATCGGGTCGGATGTTGCCATCGACACCCTGGCGTTGCACGATCGACCCGACCCATTGGCTTTTCGAGCTGCCGGAGTCTCACTCGAGAATGCCTGTTCACAGGCTGGCATTTTGCCCAGCGATGTGGATTTCTTCGAGTTGCATGATGCCTTCAGTGTGTATGGGGTTCTCTCACTGGAAGCAGCCGGGTTTGCCGCACGTGGAGAAGGCTGGAAATTGGGGATTGGGGACAGGCTTACACTAAAAGGTGACTTACCCATCAACACCATGGGAGGATTGAAAGCACGTGGATATCCCTTAGGCGCTACCGGTGCTTACCAATTAGTAGAAGCTGTACAACAGTTGCGGGGTGAAGCGGGAGAAAATCAGATCCCGAATGCTCGCCTGGGACTGGTGCAGAGTCTGGGTGGACCCGCTTCCACAGCGGTGACACATGTATTGGAGAGAATGCCCGGGTAATTCTTCTCTCCTGGCTCTGGTTTTTGTTCATTAAAACAGGTTAAGAAGATAGGGAAAAAGGTTTTTTGATAGGAATTGATAGAAGTTAAAGATTAAACTGGCATTGATCATCAGAGGATGAAAAGGAGTAATTAAAAATGGAAGTACCACGTCATTGGAGATTAAAACAACAACGCTACGCATTGGTGGGAGAGGTCTGCCCGCATTGTAGTTCTAAGATATTCCCCCCACGCGATGTATGCCCGTATTGCGGTGGAGAAGCAAAAACACAATTTTCATTCAGCGGCCGTGGACAGGTGTATAGTTTTACTCAGATGACCAGTGTCCCAGTTGGATACGAACAATCTGCCCCGTACACTATGGCATTGGTGCAGCTGGAAGAAGGCCCGGTGGTGACGGCACAACTGACTGACCTGGGCGATCAGGATGTGGAAATTGGCATGCCAGTCGAAATGGTCACCCGCAAGATCCGCACCGACATGGATGATCGTGGAATCATTATTTATGGATATAAGTTTAGACCTGTAATGCAGGCATAGTGGTAAGTTCGGAGGAAAAAGCGCCTTCCTAGATCGGAAGGTGTTTTTTTATTTCCAATTCGGGTAAAATCAAATTGATGAGCGCCCCTCCCTGATACCCATCCCAAAATGGAAGCCCTGCAAATTGAGCTTTGGCGGTCAGCCAGCCCCACCCGGAAAATGCAAATGCTGGCGCAGCTCAACCATTCGGCACGCTTGTTAGCATTGGCCGGGTTACGTTCTCAGTATCCTGAGAGCAGCGAAACCAAATTGCGCCGCAGGTTGGCGGGTTTATTGCTCGGTGAGGAAATTGCATGCAAGGTCTATGGAGCGTCAATGGCGTGACATTCTTGAGGTTTTGAAAACACGCGCTGGTACGCTTGATCTGGGTTATTTACGACAATGGGCGGGGGTACTCGAAGTCAATCATTTATTGGAACGCGCTCTAAAAGAATTGGAATAAAATTCGGACACCTATGAAAATTATTCTTCTCTTTCCAGAGCGGACCGAGTCTGATGAATGAATTTATGTTCAGACCTGTAAAGTGGTGATAAAGTTTTAAGATCGAAGATAAATGCGCTTCCCTGCCCAGGAGGCGTTTTCTTTACTTATGTGATTTAAGCGCGTTTCTTGCAAAGATAAACCAAAAGGATTTAGCTACCATAAAGGAACTTCTCGAAACAGGTAAAGTGAAACCAGTCACCGATCGGACCTATCCGTTGCGTGAGACGGCAGAAGCACTCCGGTATCTTGATGAAGGACACGCACAAGGCAAAATCATTGTTACAGTGGAACATTAGATCAAATTCTAATCGGTGGATTGGCTAATCTATTACGAACTATCGCTTGGGCAGTGAGAGTTTATGATTATTGGCTTGCATTTATAGATTCAGATCGACAATTCAGGAATAAAAATGAAAGTTCAAAAGAAATGCCACCCTCCTGATTGGTCGTTATTCAATACGAGAAAATTTCACGTCCGGTTCTGCTCCAAAGCTGGGAAACATACCATAAATAACCAATTGTTCACCATCAAATCCAACCCGTAACACTTTTCCGTTATCATATACAATCCAGGTATTGCCATCTTGTCTGACTTCAATGATACAATCGCCTTCCCCATAAATTACGCCGGTATTGGGGTCAGTGGTGCGTTCAAAGCATTGGTTATCGGTATCCACTTCCAAGACAATTCGTCTATCCACTGTGTCATAGCCAGTTGGTCGAACAATATTTGCTTCCCACTTGCCAATTTCCTGGTTAATTTCCAGTTCGGTAGCTTTACAAGCTCCTAGGATTAAAAGCAAAAATACAACTATTATTATTAAAGTCAATAAAGAATTAATTTTTCTCATTAAAAATTCTCTTTCAGATGAATAAATTTCTACGAAATACAAGGAGAATGGAAAACTACAAATTCCAGCTGGGATTCTAATTTGATTAATGTGTATCTGTAGATTTTATCATGCTCAGTTCATGTAATTTATGATTCTCAATAGTTTCAAATACCTCAGGATAATTAAATTTGTTCTGGACTGTGAATATTGGGATCGTCCCCCAGGGCTTGCGCCTGGCGTGGCACACCGCTTTGGTTCATTGCCAAAGTTACAAGCAAATTTAGCCGAGTTGCAGAAGCGAATTTACGATTAATTGAACTAACTTACTGCGATAATTAGCCCAAAACTAATTATCGCAGTATAATAGTGCAAATGATGAACAAAGAACCTCGTTACTCACAATCGCAGGGCTTACTGTTGCTTGAGGCAGCCGTCAAGGAATATGGTCCTTTGTTTACATTGGAGCAGATCAAGCCACTTGCCAACACACAGAGACTATCAACTAGCCACCTCCGTTACCTTTTAAGCACATTGGCTGATGCTGGTTGGATTGAGATCCTAAAGCGCGGCACCTATTTAGTTAAGAGTCCATTATATTCTGAAGAAGTCCCGGTTTATGCGATTGCTGCAGCATTAATTCAGCCGATGGCGATCAGTCACTGGTCCGCCTGCGCCTACCATGGTTTTACAACACAGAACCCGGTCATGGTGCAGGCAACAACCCCAACGAAGGTGATTACACCTGAAATGCGACTTGGAAAGGCACACAGTCCGAGAGGACGAGCTGTGTGGACAGTCTCAGGACATGATTTTGAATTCATCCATATTGCCCCCAACCTCTTTTGGGGATTCCAGAAAATGTGGGTAAATTCATGGCAACAGGTGAACATTACCGATCGAGAACGTACCGCCCTGGATTTAATAGCCCGCCCAGATATTTTCGGCGGTTTCGCCGCCGCGATTGAAATTCTGGAAAACACCATTGACCAAATCAATGTAGATCAATTGGTGGATTATGCCTTAAAGTACGATGTAGGCTCTGTGATCAAGCGATTGGGTTGGTCACTTGAAAACCTTGGGTATACAGGCAACAGCCTCGAAAGTTTACGAGTTTATCCAGTAAAACGGTACTATCGATTGGATCCTGGCCTTGAAGAAACCAGCGCAATCAAGAATTCCCGCTGGCATATTACTGAAAATCTGAAAAGGTTCTAAATGCCCAACGTTCCTCAATTAATCCGATCGGTCACCCAAAAGACACAAGTTCAGCAATATATTGTTGAAAAAGACTATGCACTGAGTTACCTGCTGGCTGTAATTAACCACGTGGATGGGTTGGGCGAGAACCTGGTGTTAAAAGGCGGCACTGCTCTGAAAAAACTCTATTTCGCGAATTACCGCTTTTCTGAAGACCTGGATTATTCTACGCGGGTAATGGGACCGATTAAGCAAATTGATTCCCTGATGGAGACTGTTGTTCACTCCATGGATGAAATGTTAAATGAGCGCGGACCGTTTCAGGTTGGATTGGAACCGATTCTGTTGAAACAACCTCATCCAGGCGATCAAAAAGCTTACCTGGTGCGAGTACAGTTCCCAGAACAACGACAACCGTTATGCCGGCTCAAGGTGGAGATCACTGTGGACGAACCCATTCTTACACCTGTGGAAATTCGTCCGGTTTTGCACGGGTTTGCTGAGGAGATTGATGTACGCATCCCGGTGTATTCTCTGACAGAAATCACCGTGGAGAAATTACGAGCACTTTTACAGAGCAAAGCACGCTTGCAGGAACGCGGTTGGGGCGCAAGCCGGGTTTGCCGGGATTATTATGATCTGTGGAATTTGTTGAAAATTCCCGGTCTAAAATCGCCTGATTTAATACCCCTATTGAATCAGAAATGCGTTATCCGAGATGTTGCATACACATCTCCAAACGATTTTGTTTCTAAAGATCTTTTGTCTATTGCTAGTAATGAATGGGCGCAGCAGCTCTTACCCTTCGTGCCGGACGCGCCCCCGGCTGAAGAGCTTTTACCGCAAGTGCAATCTTTCATTCTATCAATATGGGAGTGACATTTTGGCATTAACCAACGGATAAACACGCGAAACCCTGGCCAATGACATGTGGCAGGTCTGCAAGATCCTACACCGCGATAACAACTTTGTCGGGGTAAAGGAATATATCGGCTGGACTCTGTTGAGCGGCTCCCGCTGCGTACTTCGCTTTGGGAAGGTGATGGGTGCAAGGTCAACTTCTGGGAATTTTCACGCGATCAGCAACACCTGCCGGCGATCCATTCCCCCTGGTTGTGCCGGTTCGGTTTTTATGTAATAAAACAAAAATACCGAACATTGCACCCGGGCGAAAATAAACAGGCCAACGTTCAGTATTACGGTGTAAAAAACAAGCTATCGTTAATTTTTTTGGACGCATTTGCGTCTCATTCAATTGTATATTGATTATTGCAAGCGTTTTCTTTCTTGAAAAATCGCGACAGGGACAATTTTAATTTTTTCAAAGTTGAAAAGTGTTTGTAAGGCATAACAAATTTTTCTACACACGTTATGTCAATTACAAATTTATAGAATATCCTCAAATTTTTGGCTAATTTACACTTCATAGCCGATGGCCTTATACCCCTTTTTCCTCTTTCCAAACATACCAGCCAATACTGGCACCTGGTCATCGACATAATCATAGATGATCACCTCACTTTTACAGTCATAATTGCGGTGAAGTCGACCTGCATATTGTGCTACCGTTCCGCGCCAGGCAATCGGCAATGCCAAAAATAAAGTGTCAAGGCGAGCATCATCAAACCCTTCCCCCAGATACCGTCCGGTAGCAATGATCAAACGTTCTTCATCCTCTGGAATATTGTTCAGTTGGTTCATCAATAAAATCCGCTGTTTGCGCCCCATTCCACCAGATAAAACAATAATATTTTTTACTTTGTCTGCCAGGGTATCAGCAAAATATGCGAGGTGTTCTCGGCGTTCTGTCAACAATACAGGCGAACGGTCAATGTGAACGGCTTCAACAACATCGTCAACAATCATTTGATTTCGATAGAAATCCGCTGCGAGCATAGCGTACACTTCCTGAATGCCTGGTTCTGGAGCATTGTCCGCTCGACTTGGCAAAACAAAATTGGTTCTACGAACAATTACCTTGTGGGTAAATGAGCGTGCGGCGGCTTGTTGGCGATCATCTACCCGATATCGGACAGGCCCACATTGCATAAAAATGATCGGGTGGTGACCGTCCTGCCGGGTGACGGTTGCGGATAAACCGGTAATGAACCTGGCTTTTGCTTGGCGAATCACCTGCTCAAAACTGGCTGCGGATATATGGTGGCATTCATCAACAATGATATGTCCATAATTCCCAACCAGATCATTGATTGTGCCCTTGTTGATCAGGCTCTGGATCATCGCTACATCTACCGTTCCGGTGATTTTATGTTTTCCACCCCCGATCTGTCCGATTTCCTTTTTTCCCAGTCCTAAAAACGATTGGAGGCTTTCTACCCATTGGTCCATCAGCTGTCTTCGATGAACAATTACCAGGGTGTTCACTTTCCTTTGAGCAATTAACCATGCACCTATGACCGTTTTGCCGAAAGCAGTAGAAGCAGAAAGAACACCGATATCATGCTTAATCAGTTGATCTGCGGCAAGCTGCTGCTCAGGACGAAGCGTTCCCTGGAAGTTTAATAATAGAGGATCACCAGTCGCACGTTCGTCAATCATCTTTGTTTTGATTTTTAGCTCACCCAATACCTGGAACAGCTCTTCCTGACACCCTCTGGGTAAGGCAAGGTGTTTCGGATATTCCTCACAACAGCTGATAATCCTGGGTTTCCCGAACGTTGATAGGCGCATGGCCTGGGCTTTGTAAAATTCGGGGTTTTGAAAGGCGGCCAACCGGATGAGGCGATTTCGCAAGGGCGCGGGCAGCCCTTCTTTTTCAATGTAAATCTGGTTGCTGATGACCAGGTTGAGTTGATCTGGCAAAGGACCAATTATTGGTGGTTCCTTATATTTCCGTGATGGGGTCAGTTTCCAGGGTTCGTTCTCGGTTTCATCCAAAACTACCGCGCGGACGCCGGTAAATTCACCTTCGCCTTGAACACTCTTCACAATTCTTTCGAGGTCTTGATGAGCCATCTTCTGAATCGATGATAAAAAAGCCCATTGATCGGAATAGGGATTGAGATCATTGTCCAAAAAGATGCTGTTATTTTGTTCACGTGGTTTTTTCTGCAGCGGTAGTGCAATCAGATTACCAAATCCGCCTCTGGGCAAGGTATCCTGACTGGGGAAAAGCCGGTCATAAGAATCCATTCCGATTTCCGGTCGCCGGTTCATCGCACTGGTTAGCAGTAATGATCCGAGTTTTCGCGCTAATACTGCAGGAACTGGTGTTTCAAAAAATATCCATACATGCCCACCATTTCCGGAACGTGATCGTTCCAAGACGGCAAGAACTTGATAACTGACACACGTCTCCAGAAAGGTTTTGGCGTCTTCTGTCCAGGTGGATTTATCAAAATCAGCTGCCAGAAACCAGCATGATTCGTCTGCCAACAAAGGATAAACCCCTATTGTAAAGTCTCTGCCAAAACGGTCATTGGGGTCAATTCCCATGAGATGATTCCGGATGATCTCATCGTTCACTTGAGTAAACGCGCGAAAATTGCATTCCTGGCAGGCGATTTTCGGCTTATGACAAATTCCTGCTTGCCATTCATTACGACAGACGGGGGCGTAGCCTGACTTTCCGGTTTTGGAATTTTCGAACCTGCGTGGAAACACGTCCTCCCGCCCTTTGAATAAAGAACGGAATAACCGGATTTTTTCCTCTTGAGAGGATTGGTTATTGACTGTAATTCCCTGAATGTTCAGCATTAGTTGTGCTGGGGAATCTTTTTGAATGTGCAGCCGGCGTAATTGTGTCAGCTCATCCAGTAACTGGTTACGGTGATGATCCAGATTCGCTAACTCTGCTTCGATTTCAGAAATTTTTCGTTCAATATCAAAGGATTCAGCCATGAACTTATTGTACAAGGAAATAGTACTTGCCAAAATATTGCAACCCCGTCAATTTTGTCGGTAATGTGGTGGGATCTGACAGAATTACAGGCATCTGTCGGCTGATAACCAAATTATTTGGCATTCAATTTTTTGGGGTGTGTACACCGAGAAGAGTGAACTGGCTTATTCAGGAAGTATTGCGAATTATCCCAAAGCGCTATCGTTTTGTAAATAACGCGTGCTTCGAGCATGACCAATAGGCGTAATTACCCCTTTTTCTACCAGATCGTTCTTGTCGTTCTGGACCGTTATCTCGGAGATGGGTGTTTTAGAAAGAAGTTTATATTGTTGTGAAGTAATAAATTCTTTGATCTTAATCCATTTAATAGCCAATTCCTGACGAGGGTTAAGCTTGAGTTCATCGAGATGGATAGGCAACTGCTGGGCAGCAGCCTGGTTTAAAACCAATCGGTGAACTGCCCATCGCCTGGTGCCAAGCATTTCAACCAGGCCGCTCTCTACTAACCCCTTGAGATCCCTGGTTGCAGTTACCGAATCCACACTATTTAGCCGACAATATTCAGGGTTAGTCATCGGCTCATGTTTATGCAGGTATGCCAGGCTAATTCGTTACCGTGAATTGAGAAGTAGACCGGCAAACTGGTTCAACCATGCCAGGCTTTCCGGGTCCAAGAGCTCCTGGTTGGAAAAGATTACCTTAAAATAGTCCCGGTGATCCTCAAATTGTGGCGGTTCCAGATGCGCTTCACGCATGGCAGAGACCATTGCCCGGATCCCAGAACCGCGATTTTCGACCAACCCAAATTCCCCGAGCAGACGGATCAATAATTGGTTGCGGAATGCCTGGGACGTTTACAGATTGGACAGGCTAACTGGGCCAAACAATCCCCCAGGGCTGATAATCTCCAACCGGTTAGCATACATTTCGATCTGCACCTGGCTGCCAAGAACGTACTGGCTATAATCGCGATGCACAACTGCATTAACCAAAGCTTCTCGTAAAGCTTCCTCTGGATATTCAGGGATCTTTGGATGTAGAACAACTTCGACCAAAGTGGATTGTTTCAAATTAGCTATGTAACGAGTTACAGCTTGGTTGATAACTTCAGTCAGCGGTCATTCGAATTGCATGCAAGGTCTATGGAGCGTCAATGGCGTGACGTTCTTGAGGTTTTGAAAACACGCGCTAGCATGCTCGACCTAAGCTATTTACGACAATGGGCAGAAGAACTCGAAGTCCATAATTTATTGGAACGTGCTCTAAAAGAATTGGAATGAAATTCGGACACCTATGAAAATCATTCTTCTCTTTCCAGAGTGGACCGAGTTGGAAGTACGAGTATAAGTTTACCGGTTTATGCGTAAAGTTAGAAAGGTTGGTAATTACAGCTTATCCCTGAATCGATTCTGGGTATGGTGGATAAAATAATCGCACACTCAGTAAGCCTCGGTTTTCTAGTTGTTAAAAGAATAATGCTTCATATGAAAAGTGTCGCGTAGTTGAACAACCAATAAATTTTTAGTTTTGAAAATTGGATTGAGCGATCGTAGATGTATGATTTTTAAAACCTGGGAGGATTATAAATTTAAGATTTGTTCACATCCGATTGTTTGAGGAAAATAATATCTGTATATCTCACTTCTTTTAGTAGGTTATATGGTAGAAACGCAACGTAACACAAATCCTTATAATGAATAGTTAGGTAATTCTTATTAAATTCGTGTGATTTGTTGAAGAAATTTGAATACAGGTATAAATATGGAGGTTAAATATGTCCAATTTGATTTACGTAGTGAATATATCACTTGACGGATTCATTGAGGACCAGGATGGAAAGTTTGATTGGATAGACCCTAGTCAGGATGTGTTCACGTTTATCACTGACCTCGTACGGACAATGCGTACTCATCTCTACGGACGGCGAATGTATGCAACCATGATGGTATGGGAGACTGATCCCAATCTAGCAGCAGAGTCTACACTCATGCGTAACTTCGCTGAGATCTGGCAAGCTGCAAACAAAATTGTTTACTCCACAACATTGGAGAATATTTCGACTCGCAAGACACAGCTTTCGCAAACATTCGATCCAGAAGCGATTCGAAAACTCAAAGCATACAGCGAATATGACATCCTCATTGGTGGTTCAGAACTCACCGCCCATGCCTTCCGGGTAGGGTTGATTGACGAGTGCCATTTGTTTCTGCTCCCGATTCTCGTGGAGGGGCAAATCTGCTCTGCCTGTCAATGTACGATTGGAGCTCGACCTTTTGGCGGAACGTCGTTTTGGCAATGGTATAGTTTATCTCAGTTATCGTACAAGGCAGAAAAGAGCCAACTAACTCAGCGTGCAGCGGACAAGCGGGATTCGTTTCCCACACCGAGTAGCGGCAGTCAAGTATTTCACGCATATGTGCCTAGGAGGTTTTTTGCTCCCAAGAAGATTCCACGCCTGCCCCCACTTACCCCGAAGGGGTATAACACCAACCGTTATGGGCAATGCAAAAACTAGCCTAGAATTATCTTGTGGGTAATAACTCAACTTATTATTAGGAGTAAAAATGGGAAACTTAACTTTATTTATGCACATATCCCTGGATGGTTTTGGATCTGGGATAAACGGCCAAATGGATTGGATTCATGTGGATGATGAAATTTTCGATTATGGTGCAAAAAGAATATATGCAACAGATATCGCTTTATACGGAAGAAAAACATATCAACTTATGGAAAGCTATTGGCCAACCGCAGCAGAACAACCGAACCCAACAAAACATGATATCGAACATTCAAAATGGTACAAACACGTAAAGAAGATTGTCCTATCGAAAACGATGAAAATAGAAAACCATATCAACACTAAGGTAATTAGTGAAAATTTGTTTGATGAAATCACCAAAATCAAACAAAGCACAGAAAAAGAAATTCTTATTTTTGGGAGTCCGACTGCCGGGCATTCGCTAATGGCAGCAAATCTAATTGATGATTACTGGTTCAATATAAATCCAATTCTGCTTGGGAACGGCATTCCTGTTTTCAAACATATAAAGACAAAAACCCGTCTGTCACTTATCACCAGTAAAGTTTTTTCTTCTGGCGTGGTTTGCTTGCACTACACAAGAAAAACCTAACAACGGCAATCTTCGTGCCGAATCTCGTGTGAAGCAGATAAGTGCGAGCGCTGCCCACACTTTCGAGGTGGCGGTCTCAAAGGCGGACGCTTCGCGGGGATTTGGAGGTTTTGCCCTCCAAATCCCGCCCTTGCCGATAAAGCAAACCATTAGATCAACACTCTCACATCTGTTGAGCAGACTGGGTCGGTTGTACAGATGTATATATAAGCCGGTACTTTCTCGTCTGCGATAACCCATTTATTTCTGCGAAAAAAGAAGATTAAAACCCTTCGGTAAGTCCAAGTCTACTCAAAGACGGTAGCAGTTGTGAGACAGATTCTAACGCTGCAATCAGTGGACAAGTGTCTCCTCGGCGCTATCCGAAGAATGGTTCCGGTGAATCACATCTCTGATTTGTAAAAGCATCTTGGTTTTTGAAGATTGTAATTCAATTAAGTTACATATTTACTTTTCACAAGTGTTCAGAACCACTCAACCATAATTAGCAGTGGCAACAGAACGTTTCGATCTTTTTTACTAATATCCATTTATAGGAGGTTTAAACTATGTCTTATCAAGCCTATCGCGACAACATCGAATAAAAAACCGGCAAAACTCCCAATGATTTTATTGCGATGGCAATAGAAAAAGGTTTTGACAACCCGAAGACAATAGCAGGGGAGATCGTAGCATGGCTTAAATAAGATTATGGTTTGGACCGTGGTCACGCCATGGCAATTGTTTACGTTATCAATAATGGTGTAGAAATAGGGGATAAACATGTAGGGTCAGATGGAGTCCATCGTGATGAGTCGAATGTTTTGAAGTTGGATGGGAAAAAGAAATAACGTACTACCCACCTTATACCAAGCCATTCGAACAACTGGGAGAAGGACCGGTTGTGACATCTCAACTGACAGACTTGGGTGAATACCAAGTGGAAATAGGGATGCCCAATGAGATGGTCACTCGCGAGATCCCTAAGATATTAAATTTAATGAGGTGTTCTCCTGATACGCCCTCAACGCCTCTGCCATTTGGATACAACGCTGCGGTTATGGAATTATTCGGAAAATTTAAAGAGGAAGTTAGGGCAAGACAAGCCGAACAAACTCACACTTTGGCCCTTACTGCTGCTCAAAAGTATGTTCTTCAAGAATTACAGATGTTAATTGGCCAAACCCGGAATATCGACATTCAAGGGCAAATTAGTCAAATGTCAGATATATTCAAGCAGCCGTTATATCAAGCAGTTCGGCAAGAATTGAACGCATTAAAAAATCGACAAGTCAAAGGTTTGGACCTTTTAGCAGCACTTGGAAAAATTTATCAACGCTATGGTTTACGGAGAGAAGTAGAACGTCAATCTGACCGCGAAGAGAACCCTCTTCCTGTGATTATTTGTAGCGAAGGATTAGTTAACTAAACCACTTTTGAAGGAGACTCAATGGAAATGAACATTGAAGAAAAGGTTATGAAAGCTCTTTACAAAATGGGTGAGAGCATCAGCAAGGGGATAGTGTACGAATCCCTAACTTATGATTTACATAATGTCCTCGAAAAAGCTCAATTATCTGAAGATAAAACGCTGCCCGCTCTCAAGATTCTTGTTGAAAAGCATTATATTGATTGGGACAGGCGAGCCATAAAAATAACTGAAATAGGTTTGGTATATTGCCAATCTATTCTAGAGAACAAAAAAGGGAAATTGGGATTTCTAAAATAAGTGTCTTTGAATAGCGGTACAAAAAATGGGATACCATTTTATAGAGCTGAAGAATGTAAAACTATCACAATAGGAATTATTGATGAGCATAGTGTATCAATAATTCTTCACATACTCTCTAAAATTCTCTTTAAACCCTTCCAACCAGGCTTCGATGAAAGACCGTTGTTCGAATAAAGGCAGCAAATCCTCTGCCAGGCCAGAGAGCTTCATTTCAGCAATCTTTTCGCCCAATAATTCCATCGCGGATCGAACCGTATAAGGCTGGCGACCGTCTTTGTCCAGTTTTTCCTCCAATGGATTGATTTTCTGCTGCATGAACCACAGTAAATCATAAAAATCACGGCCTTTGATCGCAACTCCCCCGACCTTCTGAAAATTGCGCTCCAGGCAAGCCAGCATCTTGCCGGACATCATCGTTTCCAGTGTAAAATGCGCGGCCACAAAACTTCTGCCAAAAAGTAATACTGGCGTCTGGCGCACGACAGCGGTTTGCTTGTGCTGGCTGACCTCCACTTTTAGATGCAGTGGTTCGTTGACATGCGAGGTCAATCCCAAAGCATAGAGAATCGGGAACTTCAAGGTGGTGCGCCGCACGCCCCACTCCCCAATTTGGGTTTTGGCGGTCACATCGGCATACCCGATGTTGGAACGGTAGAATGTCAGCAGGTCGTTTTCGAGTTTGCTCAAATCAATCCCATTGCTGTTATCCAGGTCGATATCTTCAGAAAGCCGGTTCAGGCCGTAGATCACATGCAAACAGGTACCGCCATAAAAATTGAGCTTGCGGTAGACCGGGTGATTGTAGAGAAAATCGAGGGTGTACGCCTGTAGAAATTCCTTGAGGATCACCCGTTTGGTTTCATTGGGCAGCAAAGGGTCTTTTTGTGACAGGACGTTTTGCATCAACTGGATTAAAGTCGCCATACGGTTTTCCTCAAGTTTTTTAGAATCTGGTCCATCTTTTTGCTGTTGCTGATCTTCACGAAGGTTGCAAATTCAACCTGGTCACTTTCTGAGAAATCTTCAAGGTTAAGACGCAGATCTTCTGCCAGATCATAGCCGGCCAACCGCTTGCTGCCCTTCCAGGGGCGTAAATAGAGAAAATCAAAAAGTGCCTTTGCTGCCGTTGCCTGGGCTATTGGAATGCCCATGTATTCGGAGAATAAAAACCCTTGATAGAGATCTGCTTTGATATTGCGGTAAGTAAAAGTTCCCAGTTTGTTTTCGAATACACGGGTCTGCTTGAGCGTAACCGCAGTAACCGGATACGTCATTTCGGTCAGAATAGCGCTGCGCTGTAAAATATATTCCAGCGATAGATAGGACTGGGGGATCAAAATCGCGCTGACCATGGGTGCAAAATAAGCGTCCGCGCGATGCTGTTCGAAAAAGTGGCGTGTCATGTAAACACCTTTTTTCAACTGAATGATTTGTCCGGCTTTCATCCAGCGATATAACGCGGTTTGAATCGTGCCGGCTGCAACGGATTCATCGCCAAGAAGCTGTTTTACCGCTTCAATGGTAAAGTATGGAAAAGATTCAAGTGAGAAAAGGTTTTCTGATTTCATATAGGATAATAGACGCTTTATGTCTATTATCCTATATATAAGTTCAAATTACAAGGGGTATTACTCATTATTTGCTACTGGCCGGAACTGGCATCCAAACGAGCTTTGTTTCCCCAACATTGTCCATGATAGCCGCTCTACTACATCCCACCAGATACCAGGTACGTCATACCACTTTGCTTCAGCTACCCCTGAGGGAATATCGGGATCTGGCGCCGTAACCTTATCCAGGAACCCGTCGGGGTGAATCGCCACGTCCGTATAAACCACACTATAAATCGGTCCAAGCGCAGCCAGAGAAAGCATCATTCCCCAACCACATTGTGAAGGTTTAACCGTTTGGGCTGCATCCAGGCGATCCTGGATGAACTCAACATAAGTTATACCGTCCAGTGCTCCAGTAACTGTCATTGACTGGTTCGCTTTGTATCCAATAAAAATCAAGCTGGCGCAGACAAGAATTATTATCGTATTCCAGGCGATTTTCCAAATAAAGTGAAAGAATCCGGCGATCATCTTTACTCCTCCTGACTTTCAGCTTTGTAGCTGTCTTCTGGCTTTCCACCTTCGCCAATCATCAAATTTCCAAATCTAAGCTCTTCCCGGTACATCCGGTCAATAGAAACCTCAACCACATCTCCTTCACTGCGTCCCATATTGCCGGCCAGGTCTTTCAACTGCCGAATACACTCATAACTTAGTCGAAAAGAACGTACTGGTTTGGTGGGTGAGTTTTTCCTGGGCATTTTTAAGCTCCTTAATCAAGATAGAATTTATTGTAATACAATTGTATTACTTAATCAAGAACCAATTTAAGAATTGGTGAGGAAAACCTGGCATTCAATAACTAACTCACCCATCACCGGTTAAAGTAATTGCTAAACCACAACCTTAAACTCTCCTCTGCGGACCGAGTCGGATGTACGGGTATAAATTTAGGCTGGTGATGAAGGAATAAAGTTGTAAGTTTATTGGAAAAAAGCATTCCTGGTTGGGAAGTTTTTTTGTTCATTGTAGTGGACAACATATATAATTAATGAGACATGGAAAGTGAAAAAATCCCCAAAAAAGAAATGAATAATTATGTAAACGAATAATTACTAAGTAAGCTATAATTTTTTTCTAATCCCAAGTAGAATACACTCCCGTCTATTGTTAACACAAGCCGTCGGACGATTACTTAAGTATAAGGGAATTCTAAAATGAGTAAATTTCAGCAGTTTTGTCAAATGATGGGGCTTCATCCCCTAGCTGGGTTTGGAATGTTTTCAGTAGATTGGATGTTGTTCACAGCAGAAGGAGGTACAGTTGGAGCAAGTTGGATTGTTTCAATAGGGGTTTCTATAGCACTTACAATACCAATTGTATTACTTCAAAAATACGGGTTTAAGGAGGAATGGGGTTTAGCGATAGGTAAAGGAATATTGATAGGATGTCTTACTGCTATTCCTACAGCATTACCTTCGTTAGTACCTCTTGTTGGAGGTACATTAGGCGCTGTATCTTTGTTGAGGAATGGAGATAATGAGGATTAAAAATGGAAATTAAACCCATTCATAATGAAGCTGACTATCAAGCGGCATTGATAGAAATCGAGAACTTATTAGAATCCCAACCGGGTACACCGGAAGGCGATCATTTGGATGTTCTGGTGACTCTGGTTGAAGCCTATGAAGCCAAACTCTATCCAATTCCTGAGCCAGATGATCCGGTTCAGGTGCTTGAGTATTATATGGAAAGCCGAGGGCTGACCCGTTCCGATTTGATTCAATACCTGGGCAGTAAGGAGCGCGTTTCTGAAGTATTAAACCGAAAACGCGGACTATCCCTGCGAATGATCCAGCTGTTACACACTGGTCTCGGCATTCCTGCTGATCTTTTAATTGGAAAACAGACAAGAAAAGTGACCTCTTCTGGCAAATCTCAGAATGAGTTTTATAAAAGTATGTAGAATCCGCCCTGTGATGCAGGCATAATGGTAAGTTCGGAAGAAAAAGCGCCTTACTAGATCGGAAGGTGTTTTTTTATTTCCAATTCGGGTAAAATCAAATGGATGAGTGCCCCTCCCTGATACCCATCCGAAGATGGAAGCCCTACAAATTGAGTTATGGCGGTCAGCCAGTCCCACCCGGAAAATGCAAATGCTGGCGCAGCTCAACCAATCGGCACGCTTGTTAGCATTGGCCGGGTTACGTTCTCAGTATCCTGAGAGCAGCGAAACCGAATTGCGCCGCAGGCTGGCGGGTTTATTGCTCGGTGAGGAAATTGCATATAAGGTTTATGAAGCGTCAATGGCGTGAAATTCTTGGGATTTTGAAAACACGCGCTAGCATGCTCGACCTAAGCTATTTACGAAAATGGGCGGATGTACTCGAAGTCAACAATTTATTAGAACGTGCTTTAAAAGAATTGGAATAAAATTTTGAAAACCTGGAAATTAACTTTATTTTTCCAGAGTGGACAGAGTTGAATATACAGGTATACATTCAGTCCTGTTTTGTAAATTCTTTCATATGAAAAATGCTATAATAATTTTGAAATGGAAATACTATCCGATACTCATCCTAAAATTACCGCTTTGCAATATCGCTTGTTACGTCAGGCATCGTCGGAGCGCAAACTCGCTATACTGGGCGAGATGAACCAAACCGTGAAGACTCTGGCGTTATCCGGGCTGCGAAGCCGTTTCCCGATGGATTCTCCTTTGAAGCTTCATCGTCGCCTGGCCGACCTGCTTCTCGGACCAGAGCTTGCCCATCGTGTATACGGTCCGTTGGTCGACTAGCAGGTTGAAGTGCTATCTTAACCCATTCATGTTACCCTCACAGTCGTAAAAGTTTTCGATCGTCTTGGAATTCCATATTTGATCGGGGGATCGCTGGCGTCAGCCGTTTTTGGTATTGCCCGCGCTACATTGGATGCTGATCTGGTGGCAGATATCCGTTTGGAACAAATTCCGGATTTGGTTTCTTCATTGGAAAGTGAATTCTACATTGATGCGGATGTGATTCGGGATGCCATTATAAATACTGGTAGCTTTAACCTGATCCATCTGGAAACAATTTTTAAAGTAGATGTGTATATTCTCAAGCAACGTCCTTTCGATTTGAACCAGATGGAACGCAGGATTTCTCAAGTTATCGGGAATGCACCAGAGGAGTGGGCTTATTTTTCCACAGCAGAGGATATCATTCTGGCAAAACTGGAATCGTATAAGGCTGGCGGGGAGAAGTCTGAACGTCAATGGCGGGATATTTTGGGTGTGTTAAACCTGCAAGGTGATCGATTGGATTTTCAATATCTGCATAACTGGGCTGGCAGGATGGGCATCCAAGATTTATTACGAAGGGTACTCGCAGCATCCAATTATGATTGAGAGGTTTCATGTGATGCGGCAACTGCCACCGAGGGTCTTTCCCTGCAAATGATTCAACAATTACCGAGGCTTTGGCATCCCAGCGGACTTATTGATAGGAAGGCAGGTTATCAAGCAACATTAACCGTAAAATCTCGGACCGAGCCACAAGTGCAGCTATAAGTCAAACCTGCGGGATTTGATATCGTTAAATATGGAAAAGAATCGTGTAATAACAGAACTTTCCTATAATTGCAGGGAATTGGATTGCCATTCATTGCCATACATCTTGATGCCATATTCTTTGTGAACATTGATAGGTCAGGCTGTTTTTCATGTTCCCCCATAGCAGTTATCTAAAATTATTTCGAAACACACTCGTTTCGCTCAGTCGTTTTGAAAGTAATGTGGTATATTTTTACAAAGCTCAATAAGTAATGTAAAAATCTTTCAAAGCAGGAATGATCGATGAATAAAGAAGACTTCAAGGCACCACACGTGGGACAGGCGTTGTTAACGCCAAAGGGTTACTGGGCATTTATCCCGGCACCTTTACCACCAGAAATTTCGTATGACCCGCATCTCGTCCTGGCTCTGTCCAGAGCTGATGCAGCCTTAAGTGAATTGTCTGGGCTCGGTCGTCACATCATCAATCCGCACCTTTTGATTGCATCCTATGTTCGCAAAGAAGCTGTGCTTTCCTCAAGAATTGAGGGCACCCGTGCTGGAATTGCCGAATTACTTTTAGATGACCTGGAGAAACCAAACAGCGCTTCTAGCAGTGCTGACTTGACCGAGGTCCAGAATTATGTTGCAGCCCTGGAATATGGAATTGAGTGTTTGAATTCTTTGCCACTTTCATTACGGCTGGTTCGTGAAATACATGGTCAATTGATGGTAGGAGTTCGTGGTGGAAATGCTACGCCAGGAGAATTTCGACGTTCACAAAATTGGATCGGACCTCCTGGTTCAACACTAGCAAATGCGCCTTACGTTCCACCACCAGCAGACATAATGATGGACATCCTGGTTAATTGGGAGGTATTCCTTCAGGATCGTGGAAACTTTCCCGAATTAATCCAATGCGCCATTTTGCACGAACAGTTTGAAGCCATTCATCCTTTCCTCGATGGTAACGGCCGTGTTGGTCGTTTGCTGATAACTTTGTTTTTGATTGAGCGTGGGCGATTGTCTCAACCTCTACTCTATTTTTCCGCTTACCTTGAAGCACATCGGCAGGAATATTATGATTTACTCCAACGGGTTAGAACTCTTGGGGATTGGAATTCCTGGTTGTATTATTTCTTAGGCGGTGTGGAAGAAACCTCGATGCAGGCTGTGCGACAAGCCGGCGCATTGATGGATTTGCGCGAAAAGCTGCATCATAAAATTCAAAGCAATCCAAAAGCAGCAGTGCTGATTGACCCTCTATTTACCAATCCTTATATGACCGTTTCGCGAGCTGCTGAACTGCTGCATGTATCCCTGCCTACCGCCCGACAGATTGTAAAAGTGCTGGAAGAGTTGGGTATCTTGCAAGAGGTTACCGGACGCGCATGGGGAAAAACCTATGTCGCAATCCAGATCTTAAAACTCATTGATAATTCCATAGAATAGATCTTCATGGAATTTTAAGTGTGAAAAATTGGAGTTTTCTAAAAATAGAAATAAGCCCAATTTAAAAAGAGGATAGAATAATGGAATACGCGCGTTTAGGTTCAACAGGAATGAAAGTCTCGAGGATATGCCTGGGTTGCATGGGATTCGGGGATGCGACCCGTTGGATTCACAAATGGGTGCTGAATGAAGAAAACAGTCGACCCATCATTCAGAAAGCGCTTGAATCTGGGATTAATTTCTTCGATACTGCCAATGTTTATTCGATCGGTGCCAGTGAAGAGATTCTGGGTCGTGCTTTGAAAGACTTCGCCAGACGGGATGAAGTTGTCATCGCTACCAAAGTCTTCGGAAAAATGTCTGATTACCCTAATGGCTCAGGTCTATCTCGTAAAGCGATAATGAGCGAGATCGACAAAAGTTTGAAGCGACTACAAACGGACTATGTGGATTTGTATCAAATTCACCGCTGGGATTATGAAACTCCGATCGAAGAAACGATGGAAACCTTGAATGATATTGTGCGGACGGGTAAAGCTCGTTACATTGGCGCATCAGCCATGTGGGCATGGCAATTCCAGAAGGCATTATATGTATCCGAGAAACATGGGTGGACTCGATTTGTTTCCATGCAAAATCATTTAAATCTCATTTATCGCGAAGAAGAGCGAGAGATGGTACCGCTCTGTCGAGAAGAGAAGATCGGACTGATTCCATACAGCCCACTTGCATCCGGTAGATTGACGCGGGAATGGTCATCCGAATCTACCCTGCGCTCGGAGACCGATCAAATAGCTAAGGGTAAATATGATTCCACTTCTGACGTAGACCAACAGGTTGTTGAGCGGGTGGCAGAACTCGCTGGTAAGCATGGAGTCCCCCGCAGTCAAATCGCCCTCGCCTGGTTATTACAGAAAGTTCCAGTCACAGCTCCGATCATCGGGGCAACCAAAATTTCACATTTGGAGGAAGCTGTTGGAGCATTATCTGTTAAGTTGACGCAGGATGAAGTTTCATATCTGGAAGAACTGTATGTACCACACCGAGTCGTTGGTCATCAATAAAGTCTGTGTACCAGCATAAAATTAATTGTGTACCCAAACGATAAAATATATGGACACCAAAACCCATTTATCAGATGTTCTAAAAAGCTAATTCTGCCGTTTTTAACTTGGTTGGTTTATTATCTAAACATGATATACTATCATTAGATTGTACTTACACCGTAAGTATTGGAGGTTACATGATCAGACAATTATTTAAAACCGGGAATAGCATTGTTCTATCGCTTCCAAAGGAAGTGTTGGATGATCTTGGCATTAGTGTCGGTGAGCATATTAATCTGGAACTGGACCGAGAACAACACAGGGTTATTCTAACGCCGGTTGAAAAACCACTTGCCATTACGGGGGTTAATGAGGATTTCGCCAGTCAGGTGGATGAATTTATTCAACAATATCGTCCGGCTCTTGAAGAACTGGCCAAATAAAATTCTCTTCAACTACTTAAATTGAAAATGATGATCCATTATCTCACGCCTGAGCAAATGCTTTTCTTACATAGTCGCCTCATTTCTACTATCGGTGGAGGTCATGGAGTCAGGGATATTGGGATGCTGCTATCAACCTTAGGTAGGGCACAAGCAACCTTTGACGGAAAAGAATTGTATCCAGATATCATGCTGAAAGCGGCTGCATTGATAGATTCTCTGGTTCGCAATCATCCATTTGTGGATGGGAACAAACGGACGGCGATCACAGCATCCGCTTTATTTTTACGATTAAATGGCTATCTCTTGCAGGTTGAGAATCGTGAAATGGTACTGTTTGCCTTAGCCTGCGCCCAATCTCAGCTTTCATTAGTGGAGATAGCTGAGTGGTTCAGAAAATATAGTAAAAAAAATGAATAATCAATAAATTTAAACATGTATAATCCATCGAAAAAAGGAGAATACCATGCCTTCAAATCCTAAAAAATATTCAGTGCCAAATGCAATGCAATCACAATATCAAGAAATTTCCACATTAATTGATGAGTTTTGTCTGGAAAAGTTGAATGAAGATTACTCATTGTTAAGTAAAGAGCTTGCGGCGAAATTAGCTCGTAAGCGGCCATCACCCCTCAATTCTGGAAGATTAAATACCTGGGCTTGTGGCATTGTTTATGCGATAGGATCGGTCAACTTTCTATTTGATAAATCGCAGAATCCGCATATGAAAGCAGATGAGTTGTGTGCCTGGTTTGGAGTAGCAACCAGTACTGGTGCAAACAAAGCAAATCAGATTAAGAAAATGATGCATATCGACCACTTCAGTCATGAATGGATATTGCCTGGTTTGGTCGATAAGAATCCCATGGCCTGGGTGATTTCAGTCAATGGTTTTAATGTTGATGCCAGATCTTTACCTCGAAATTATCAAGAAGAAGCATTCCGAAAAGGGTTAATCCCATATATTCCTGATAACTCTGCCACGGAAATTAATGATTGATGTGTGCCCCCATTGCTTCCGAAACCAGCACCAGCCTTTTGTTTACAGGTTTATTGGGTAAACTTTCAGTCATAAAGAAATGCTCAACAGGAAAAAATGATTATATCATGCAGGTGATTTTGAATACAAAATAACTGTATCATCTCAATAAATCGGGGCAAGCGGGTGTTTTTGGCGTGCGGACGCACGCCAAAAACACCCTGACCGCTAATTATTGAAATGACACAAATAACTTTATATCTTTTATTAAGATTTCAGATCACTTGGTTACAATAAATTAAAAAAATAACGAGTTGGGAAGGATTTTTAACAACATAAATGCAGATGCATTTCGCCATATATATGCATACCACTTTGCGGAGAACTGCAAGTTTTGATTCTATGTTTGTGAAAATTTGAGGTAAATCGTACTAAGAAAAGAATCAGGAGGATAATATGTCACCTGCACAATCTGGTGGTCACCTTGCTATCACGAAGAATAAAAGTGTCGGAAAAGTTTTGGTCTTGCATGCCTGGTGGGGATTGAATAAAACCATCAAGAATTACTGTGACCAATTAGCCAAAGAAGGTTTCACGGTCTATGCACCGGACTTATACCACGGAAAACTTACCGTTGAAATTGAGACCGCAGAAATTTACAGCAATGAATTGAGCCTGGAGCAAGCCAGATCAGATCTTGACAATGCCATAGAACTCCTGCTGGATCAAACCTCACATTCAGATAAAGGTATCTCAGTCATTGGATTTTCATTAGGTGCATTCCTGGCATTGGATCTCTCCAATAATCGTCCTGAAAAAATCAGCAAAGTCGTGGTTTATTACGGCACCGGACCAGATGATTTTACCCATGCCAGAGCATCTTACCTGGGGCATTTCGCGGAATTTGATGTATTTGAACCTCAGACAAATGTCGAAGAGCTTGAATCTGCACTGAAGAAATCAAACAGACCGTACGCCTTTTACCAATATCCTGATACCAGCCACTGGTTCTGTGAACCAGATCGCGTGGATGCATATAATGCAGAAGCAGCCAGCCTGGCATGGAGGAGAACCCTGGAATTCTTACGTCAACCTTAGCCCCAGGAGCTGCGTGTAGGATCGTAGGACATTTTTTAGCTTTCGAATTTAGCGAGGACGGCGTCTGCGGTTGCTGGATTTATTAGAAGAATAGCTACCTTTACGCTCTGACTCATTTGTAGCGCGAGGTTTTGGACGACGTGCACTTCGTTGGCGTTCCTGCTGATCCTCCGATAATGGAGGTATGACCGGTGAGTAGAAGGTTTCCTGATAAAAATCATCCAGCAACATAGCCAGCAAGCCACTCTCATCATCGCTTTCACTCAAGCTGCGAGCAAGCGGCAGGAAACGCTGCATACGTTCCGTCCGTAATTTATCCCTGGTACGTAATTTTGCTTCCAGCAGGGTGATGATGCGCTCTGAAACCACCTTTTCCACAAGTTCATCATCGGGCAAATCCCGTTCTTCAATTTTTAAGGAAAAACGTTTGCCAATTTGACGCAATTCAGCCTGTTCAGTGATGTTAACCAAAGTGATCGCTGTTCCACTACTGCCTGCCCGTCCCGTTCGACCGGAACGATGGATATATGCCTCAGCGTCTTCAGGGGGTTCATACTGGATGACATGTGAAAGTTCGGGTAAGTCGATCCCACGGGCAGCGACATCCGTGGCAACCAGAAATCGCAAAGTACCACTGCGAACCCGCGCGAGCACCTTCTCACGAGCGGACTGCGATAGATCAGAGGTCAGTAAATCGGCATCATAGCCAAATCGCTGCAGAACGGTGGTCACATATTCAACATGTACTTTGGTATTACAGAAAATGATGGCTGATAAAGGATTTTCGACCTCAAGAATCCGTACCAGACTGCGATCTTTATCCATCCCGGGAACTTTATAGTAGACATGTTCCGTCTCGGTGACATGGATATGTTCGCTACTGAGGTTGATGAAGCCCGGCTCCAGCAGAAATTCACTGGTAACACGTATCACCTGAGGTGGAAATGTGGCCGAGAACATATATGTGCTGATGGGATTATCCGGTAAATAAGATTTCACCCGGCGCATATCGGGGTAAAAACCCATGGAGAGCATATGATCGGCTTCATCGAGGATCAGGAATTTCAAATCTTTGAGGGTAAGCGACCGACGTAGCAAGTGATCGAGTAAACGGCCGGGTGTACCAATGACAATGTGTGCCCCCTCCTTGAATGCATCCAGTTGAGCACGATAACCAACACCTCCATAAACGGCGATAGAACGCACGCCAATCGCTCTTCCAAACAGTTCGGCTTCGGTGGCAACCTGTAAAGCTAATTCACGTGTTGGCACCATTACCAGAACCTGTGTTGAATTCTGAAGTGGATTGATCATTTCGAGCATGGGGAGCAAATAAGCACCCGTTTTTCCGCTGCCGGTATGGGATTGAATCATCATATCTCGCCGCGAGAACAGGTACGGAATAGCCTTGGCCTGAACGGGTAGTAACTCGTCCCAGCCAGCCAGCGCAGCTCCCTGGCGCATTTTTTCAGGTAAATCAGCCAGCCTGGCTTCTGGCAATATATCCTGTAGTATTTTATTGTCAGGTTGTTGAGTGGAATTTTCACTCATTTGAGGATTAATTTCTTCCATTATATTCTTTTCTTTCTACGTATTTTAGTCATTCCAACATTCATCTTTTATTGTAACTTGTAAGTCTGCTTCGTGATAGACAATTTTAAAATTGAACTGAATTTCCAGCTATTTCGTTAATCCAATATTGATTATATAAATATTTGACAAATAGGGTCTAATTACTATTATATAAGAAGAACCTGCATTCAATTTGATTAACAACATTATAGGATTCAAAATAATTTAATTTATTAAACCTATCAGGGGAAAAGCCAGTGATCCATGGGAATAATTTTTAACTCGTGAATAAAAAATATAGAGGAGTTAGTGAATGAAATTAAATGTTCTTGTTTTAGGTGCTGGTTTTGGTGGGCTTGAACTCAGTTCCCTGTTGTCAGAAGCATTAGGAGAAAATCTGGATCTAACTATAATTGATAAAAATGATTCCTTCTTTTTTGGATTCTCCAAGCTTGATGTGATGTTCGGCAAAAAGACCTCGGATTCCGTGAGATTATATTACAAGGATATCGTTAAACCTGGTGTCCGGTTCAAACAGGAAGAAATATTAGAAATTGATCCTGAAACGCGGAAGGTGGTAACAAATAAAGGCAACTACCATCCTGATATTCTGGTGATTGCCCTGGGTGCAGATTACGATCAAGCAGCCACTCCAGGTTTACTGGAAGGGGGTAATGAGTTTTATTCATTTGAAGGGGCTGAAAGATTACGATCAGTAATTCCTTCTTTCACAAAAGGCCATGCAATTATTGGAGTAACCTCCACACCTTTTAAATGTCCACCAGCACCCAGTGAAGCCGCGTTATTATTGGATGAATACCTCATTGCCCATGGTGTGAGAGAAAATTGTACAATAAGCCTGGTTATGCCCTTCAATATTCCGATTCCCCCATCACCCGAAACCTCAAAAGCCTTAATAGCTGCTTTCAAAGAACGCGGGATTACATTCCTTCCCAATCGTCTCGTGATTGCCCTTGATCCTGACCGTAAAGTAGTCATCCTGGATGATAAAACTGAATTGACTTATGATCTTTTTCTAGGCATTCCCAAACATCGTGTGCCAGCAGTGGTAGAAGCATCCGGTATGACGGATGATGGTTGGATTCCTGTTGAATATAAAACACTGGAAACCTTCTATCCCAACGTGTATGCCATCGGTGATGTAACAAGTGTTGGGACTGCAAAGGCAGGAATTTTTTCTGAAGGGGCAGCGCAAACAGTTGCTGCAAAATTGATTGCCGAATTTAACGGTGGGGACCATCCCCCAGATTATGATGGGGCGGGCACCTGTTATATTGAATTTGGCAGAAAGATGGTTGGCCGTGTCGATGTTGATTTTCTTACAGATGTTACACCTACCGGCCAATTTTTCGAACCTTCTGATGTTCTGGTAAGAGAAAAACAACACTTTGGAGCATCACGTAAAGAGAAATGGTTTGGATTAAAGGACTGAGATTACCACTTTCCCCTGGGCATGACCCTTTCGAAGAAAATTAATAGCATCTGGGGTTTCTTTCAGTGGATATGTTCGGTTTCATTTTTTCTTTCCTGTTTGATCGACTACTTCATATGAAAATACTTCATTGATGGTGACCCCAAACACATCTGCAATACGAAAAGCCAGTTCTAAAGAGGGCGAATATTTTCCCGCTTCCACAGCCATGATCGTCTGCCGCGATACGCCAGTCATTTCAGCCAGTGATTGCTGGGTCATTTCATTTGCAAAAAAACGAAGGGTGCGAATATTATTGGAAATAATAAATTTCTTAGGCATTATGCACCCCTCTTCTGAAATAGTACAAATTCATGAACCCTTCCAGAATGGAACCCAGGCTGAATGAAATAAAGAGGATATTCAGGAATACCGCAGTTGAATAATTAAAAACGATGGCAAATAATCCGAGCACTAATCCAGCACCTAGTGTGATGTAACCAATTCGCTCTGATTTCAAACCAATCAACTTACCCATCTCATCTTCTACCATCTCGGATTGGATGGTTTTTTCAATTTCCTTTTCATCAAAATTTCTATCCTGAATTTTTTTCTGCACTGCGATAGAGACTGAAAGCAGAATGTGGAAGACAATCTGCACAATGATGGCAACCACAATTCCTATCCCGATGAATATGAGCATGGTAGATGCCCAGAATTTCAAATCTCCAGATTCAACCATTCCTGATTGGTATTTTCCAAACGCATGAATACAATAGGCGATTAATACGACTGCACCTGTAAAAATATTGGTAATTGTTCTTTTTTCCTGGTATGACATGATTCTTTACTCCTTATACTGTATACATTTGTAGACCTAATGTATCATTTATTAAACATAATGTCAAGTATTTTTTACTTATTGTATAGTATTTTTTACCAATAATTATATACGCAATAAATTTTTCTCCAAACTATTTCTTCCATAAGCCAAGAAGTCCAGGAATCTGTATAATAACTTTGCAAAAGGATGTTAATTTTATGAATTCCAGAAAACTTCATCAAAATGATGTCGAGTCTTTCCTGAAAAGTAAATTCTCATCTTATTGGAGGAGCAGATGAAATGACACCAACCCGTTTGTCACGAATAGAAGCAACAACGCGTATCGTTCTGAAATTTAATGATGCATTCAATCAACACAATGTCGATGAAATGATGCAATGTATGAGTGATGATTGTATTCTTGAAAACACAACTCCTTCACCGGATGGAACAATTTATACAGGCAAGGATGAGGTTACTCAATTCTGGCATAAGTTCTTTCTTGATTCTCCGCATGCCCATATAGAGATCGAAGAAATTTTTGGCTTAGGTATGCATTGTGTCATGCGGTGGAAATATTCCTGGATGGAAGCCAATGGAATTAAGGGACATGTTCGTGGGGTTGATATTTTCAAAGTTATAAATGGGTTAATCTCTGAGAAATTGTCTTATGTTAAGGGATAATTTAACTCCATTAATTTTACAAACCGAATTGCAACTAAATATCAAACCTTAATCTTCCTGAGGACCGTTTTTCAACCGTTGTGACAAAATAAAAGGAATGTCGAATTTTTTACCTTCGGACAATCATCCCTATTGAAAGAAAAAAATGGAAAAAATTATAGAAATTAAATCTACTTCACTTGAATTTTTACAGCTGGTTTTCGAAATGAAAATAATTATGAACCGATTAAACGGTTCAGAAAAGATTGTGATGATGTCTGAAGCCGTGCGCGAAGCAGAAAGTTATTTTACAGAAAATCGCAGCGTGTTTGTTTATAAAATCAAAAACAAAATTGTGGGTTATTCGGTGTTAAAGATGGAAGATCAGGTGGTCTGGTTGGATTGGCTGTATATTGATCCGGATTATCATGGCAAGGGCATCGCATCAAAATTATTTGATCATGCCGAGGAATTTACCAGAAAATTAGGTAATAATCAACTTTATATCTGGGTTCACCCGGATAATCACCGTATGCTAAAGTTCTTGAAGAAAAAAGGATATGATGTGCTCAATCTTCTTGAGATTAAGAAAGAAAAAAGTGATTCCAAAGAGAAAATTCAAATTCTGGGAAATGATTTTCACTATTGATTACTGATCAGATGGTTACCCAGATGAAAATTTAATTAAACTATTTAGTTATTCAATGGCGCTTTCAATAATTCAGGAGGAGCATCAACGCCCCCACTTAATGTGTTCAGGAACGCAATAATTTGTGCCATTTCCCGATTGGTCAAACCTAAAGGTTCCAGCTCATTATGACCAGCAGGTGATAGCGGTGGATGGTTATAATGCCGTAACACTTCTTCCAAAGTGGCAAATTGCCCGGCGTGCATGTAGGGGGCAGTCTCGGCAATATTTCTCAGGGTCGAGGGTTTGAATGCTGCTTCCAGTTGTTCTCCTTCAGAAACAACAAAACGCAATTCGGAACAATCCATTTCTTCTGCATCACTCCATTGACTCAGGCAATTGAATTCATCATTCAGAACCTTCATTACACCCATTGCACGGCCATTATCAAGAGGTAATCCAGCTCTTGTCGGTACACCGGTATTATGAAAGTCGTTGTTCGTTAACAATGGACCATTATGACATTGAATACAATCTGCACGGCCGATGAATAGTTTCAATCCTGCCACTTCATCTGAGGTCATTGCGGATTTCATGGTTTGTTCATCATTTTTGAGCAAGGCTTCCACGTAACGGTCAAAACGAGAAGGAGCAGGCAGGATCAAGCGTTCGTAAGCCGCAATGGCTTTCCCCATATTGACAAATACCTGTGTTACCAGGTCACGGTCAGTGCTTGTCATTCCTTCCCAGGCAGCTTGAGCGTCTGGATCATCAACAGGTCCAGCTATTGCAGGAAATCGAACAGGATCGGAGAAGTCTGGTAGAGGTCCAAAAATTGCTTCATATTCTTCCTGGTAATGGTTGGCAATCAGGTGGGCATATTGCATTCGTGTGCCACCGTGTTCGACGACACTTTCCAGTGGAGCAAGCGCCTGAGCCCATTGACTATCCTTGCGTCCATCCCAAAATTGCCATGGGCTGTAAGCCGTTCCAATAATTGTCATAGACTTTCGATCGGTTGTTCCTACACCGATAGAAAGCGGTAAACCATCCGTGAACATTAATTCAGGTTTATGGCAGGTGGCACAGGATACCTGATTACTGGAACTGAAACGGGTATCGAAGAATAGTTTTTGTCCTAACAAAGCAGACTGCGGATCATCAGCGAAAACATTGGATGGATCAGGAGGAAGTGCAGGTAAGCTGCCAATCCATAAATTTCGTAACGTGATAATTTCTTCTTCTGTCCATCTTGGCTGTTGCAAGATCATCCAGAGCGAAACGACTACTGCCAGGAGTACAATCCCTAAAAGCAGGATGGATTTAAGTTTCATTATTAATTACTTAATGTCTACATTAAAAGTAATCGAATCTGATTGTTCACCAGAATTGATAACGAATTTTACTTCCCAAAAACCAGTCATTTGAAAACGCATACCCTCAACAAGATAATCACCATTCCCCAAATATTCGGTTACCTGCGGATTGGTTGGTAGGCCATGCCCATGCTGCGGCATACCACCCTCCACCAGAACAGAAGCATTCTCAACCGGTTGACCATCTGGAGTCTCAACGTGCAAGGTCCATGTATGAATCTGATTTAGTGGTACTTTGGTAGGGTCACTGCTCCAGGACACCTGAAACAAACCATCATCTGAAAGGCGGGAAGAGGAAGCATCCAGGTTGGCTGGAAGGGGTTCACTACCCATCATGATGGGGTGCAGAAAACGTGGACCAATTACCGGCATGAGTAAGACAAAACCAATAATAATGATGATTGTTGTAATAGCTGCAGTAATGATGACAGGAATTTTTTGTTTATTCATAAAACGACCTTCTCTTCAAGATTAATTAATACAATTATAATCCTATTCGTAAATTATTAATCCGACTGTAGATACCTGCCAAAACACGCTGGTTACTGAAGAATGAAACGATCGCCATCAGAAATATAGAAATTTGATAGAAATTATTAGGGACATCGTTAGCTCCAATGATTTAGGATGTTAGTTAGAGGAAATTCGCATTATTGAATGAAGCAACTTTTTTTCATTTAGGTTTGAAATTCATTTTAATAATTCGTCCTCTTTGCTTTTTTCAGACGTCGGCGGAAAAATAGCCGGCTGGAAATTATTTAATTAGAAGTCCTATCAAATAAAATTGGAGTTAGAATATGACCAAAAAAATATTTATTTCCTTTTTCCTACTGATGTCCATCATACTGGGAATGACCATCATTAATCCTTCGATTAATGTCATTGCTCAAACCAATCGTTTAGATTCGCACAACCAGGTGGTGACACCCACCCCTGCCCCTGCGGGTCAAATTGATGTGCCAGCTTTTAAATTACAGCTTTATTCGCCAGGCATCAACCCCCTAATGAATACAACCGATGAATTTAATCGCATCTCTGGTTTCTTACCTGGAATCTGGCATGGTGCAATTTCACCTGTTACGCTGGTTTTGTCTTTTATAAATTCAAATATTCAAATGTACGAAGTACATAATGATGGTGTCCCCTACAATCTGGGTTTTTTGATTGGCGTGGCCATTGTATTTTTCGTTCTGGGTATTTTTTCTGGTTCCAGGCGCAGACGTTTATAAAGAGATAAATTTCATTAAGGGATTCCTAAACAATTAATAAACCCATCGTATTCTTTGTCGGGATTTGTAATTGTCAAAGGAATGAATCATTAGCCTTGGTGACTTCAGACTGATAATAAATTTCGCTGAATGTCATTCAGGCTGCCAACAAGGTTTATGTATTGTCAATAATTAATACAGAAAGCAAATAGGAAGGTTTTCACTCGATCTGTTGTGAACCATGTTTTTAATGGATGATTTGGGGATTTATATAAATTTATCTTGTGAGCTTTGGAAAAAGGGGGATAAATAATAGTCTTTTAATAGATTCTATTAGGGACTTAGCCAGCTCCAATCAAATAGAATGGTAGTGGAAGAAATGGAAATGCAAAAAGGTATTTTCTCTTACTGAGTTCAATCCAAACATCCATTGCGAAGGGAACCTGGAATTATTTCCTTCGATAATGAGTGTCTTGTGATTGAAATATGTGCTTTTTGTTTACTTTTTTTGTTGATGATAAATAATGTCGTCCATAAAGAAAATTTTGTAAGGAGAGTTAAATGAACAAACAAAGAAAAAAGGTTATTTTGTTAGTAGCTGTTATTCAAATTCTTGCGATTGCCCTGCTTGCAGGTTGTGATCTCAACACTCCAGTATCAGCCTGTCATGCTACCGGTGAAATAGATGTACCCTTTGAAGAAATCTTAATCGACGTTTCTGGTGCGAAAGAACACCTTGATCACCCGAACGATATCTTCCCTGTGCCTGTGGGTGGTTGCCCAACAAGCCCATTGGTCATTGAAGACGGAAAAATCACGATTTGCCATGCCACTGCCAGTGAAAAGAATCCTTATAATGAGATTTCAGTCAGTGTAAATGGCTTAAATGGTCATGACGCACATGATGACGACATCATCCCTGCTCCAGATGGTGGTTGCCCCACAAGCCCATTGGTCATTGAAGATGGAAAAATCAACATCTGCCATGCCACTGCCAGCGAAACAAATCCTTATAATGAGATTTCAGTCAGTGTAAATGGCTTAAATGGTCATGTCACTCACGATGATGACATCATACCTGCTCCAGAAGGAGGTTGCCCTACAAGCCCATTGGTAATTGAAGACGGAAAAATCACAATTTGCCATGCCACTGCCAGTGAAACAAATCCTTATGATGAGATTTCAGTCAGGGTAAATGGCTTAAATGGTCATGTCACTCATGGTGATGACATCATCCCAGCACCAGATGGTGGTTGCCCCACAAGCCCATTGGTCATTGATAATGGCAAAATCATGATCTGCCATGCCACTGGTAGTGAAACGAATCCTTATAATGAGATTTCAGTCAGTGTAAATGGTCTTAATGGTCACAATAAGCATTCAGACGACATCATCCCTGCGCCAATAGGTGGTTGCCCTGCAATAAAGCAATAGGCTTGTTCACATTAAACCAAAATGAAGGACGAATTAATCACGGATATGCTGGATAAATACCCAAATTAATTATTGAATAAAAAACCAGAATCATTTTTTGATAAATGATTCAACAATCAAACTAGAGTAATAAGGGAAAAATCGTATGTTACCAATCGGAGATGATAATAGTTCTAGAAGAATAGTACCACTGGTCACTTATGCATTGCTTGTTTTAAACATCCTGTTTTACTTTGTGGAATTAAGTGGTGGTGATGCATTTGTGATGAAATGGGCTTTTGTTCCCAGCCGCTTCCTTGCCAACCCTATCGGTGATTCTTTGACGCTCTTTACATCCATGTTCATGCATGGTGGATGGCTGCACCTGGGAAGTAACATGCTGTATTTATGGATCTTCGGTGACAATGTGGAAGATCGGTTTGGACACATCAAGTTCATTATCTTTTACTTGCTAAGTGGCCTGGCAGCAACATTTGCACAGTTGGCTTTTAGTGTTGGATCAGATATTCCAAATTTAGGAGCATCGGGAGCCATTGCTGGGGTACTTGGTGCATATATTTTATTGTTCCCAAAAGGCAGTGTCAGAGTTTTGCAAGGACAGCGTGTAATACAAGTACCTGCATTGATTGTCATTGGACTCTGGATCGTTCTTCAGCTTTTTAGTGGGTTTGGCTCAATATCCAGTATTGGAGAAACGGGAGGCGTTGCTTATATGGCACACATTGGCGGATTTATTGCCGGATTTGTGTTGACATTTTTGTTTCGCGGAAAAAGTACTTCTCAAAAAACAGGTTGATAAACCTGAGATAAATAAAGAGGCTGACCCCTTTCTTTTGGGCAGCCTCTTTTATTTAAGGTCAATTTTTTTTACAAATTTAGTGGACTAAAGTTAATCCACCAGTCGATGGAAAAATGACCGGTAGTGTTGTAGTGTCAAACGAAGATCTTCCGTTGAAACTTCATCTCCCTGATTCCATTGTGTCTCTAATGTATCCAACTCCTTATCAAACATAGTTGTAATTTGCTTGATCATATCAGATATTAATTCATCAGCTTTCTGGACTGCAACACGAGGTTCATCGACAAATTTCCCTTGAATTTCCATCCATTGTTGGTTGAAATTTTCAGATTCCTCCCGGTCAAAAAAAGAGGGAGCTGGTTCTATAGATGGTAATTTTGGAATATCCCGTATTACTTCCTCGTTCATTGAGGTCGATTCATTCTCTTGGGTTTTGTTTACGATCGTGTCTTCCAGTTGTTCAAGTTGATCATCTGTGTAATCACTCGGAATCACAGGAGTAGACAACTCTTCTTGGAATCCCAAATCATTTACAATGACAGGATTCTCCTGTTGGTTGTACTCTTCCTCAGAATTCTCGACAAAATCTATAGGTTGACCATCTTCATAATATCGTAATTCACTCATCTCAATTTCTCCTCTTCTTTAATGGTTGTATCTGATTTGAGAAGTTCATCAAACAGAGATCTGTAATGGATCATTGCATTTCGCAACTCTTCAGTATCCGCCTTATTCTCCATATTTCTAATCGCGATCTCGCGCGCAGCGCGGTAATTCGTCACCAATGAAGGATACTTTACCGAAATATCAGCTGCTCGTTGGTCAAAGTCAGATATTGGATAGTTTCTAAGTTGCATGACTTCGATGATCAAATGGTTAGCATCAATAATTGCCTGTCCGGGTTCATCGACAAATTTAGATTGAACAGCAGCCCAATCTTTCAGATATCGCTCGTGTTCAACTTCAGTAAGCGGGCGGATTTTCAACGATTCAACATGTTTCTGCCGATCCTCAAGCTCTTTTTGTGCCTTCTTGTCGTCACCTAAACGCTCAACTGTGTGATCATATTCGGTGCCAAATTTATTTTGAAGTTGTTCTGTCTTTTTTCGACGAGAAAAAATCAAACCTAAAATGATCCCTATAACGACCACCACCACAATAACAATGACTATTGTAGAAGTATTCATAAAACATCTCCTTTTGTTCCTATCAAATTATTTGGAGAATACCAACCAACCCCTTAAGGTATAAATACGCAAAGGGGGTTGACAAGGTATTTCCCTTGATAATAAAAGAGTACCAAATTTAAGCTCTATATATCCCCAATAAAACCTGAATAATTCCTACCATTTATAAAACAATGAGATTCATGAACTCAAAACACTTCTTATTAAAAGCTCTTGCGACTGATTTTCTCACCATAAAATTTTCTTGAAATTCTTTTTTGCAAATCACAAGCGTATCATTCGTGACGAAAAACGATTGTTTGTAATTCAATGTATTAAAATCACATCAATCATCGAAAAAATGAATACAATTGTATTAACAGTACGATGATTTTAAAGTAGCCAATTCAATGAGGCGAAAAAAATCACTTTTTTATCCAATGGAGGATAACATGAGACTTAGTAGACCAAAAAATTCAACCTGGTGGATCGCTGTCATTCTTGGCGTTCTGGGCATTATTTCCCAATTTGTTTCCATTCCAGTATTATCTGGCTGGTCTTTCTGGTTAGTGGCTGCTGGATTTGTCCTGTTAGCACTGGCAACTTATCTTAAAGACCTATAATTTTTTTGTAAATAATGTGTCATCTCAATAAATCGGGACAAGCGGGTGTTTTTGGCATGCGTCCGCACACCAAAAACACCCTGACCGCTAATTGTTGAAAGGACACTAAATAATTTATTTCAAGCTTTTCTCCAAAGAGAATAGTTTCATAATTCTTGAGAAACGTATGGTTCAAGAAAACTGTATTTTGTTAATATTTGACAAATTGAACCAGATTTAAACTGGTTGTTTTGCAATGTATAATCAACTTAATATCCTTTTACATTAACCAACAATAGGAGGAAAAATGAGCATCTTGCGAAGAATTCTAGGTATATTTGTTATGATCGCAGGTGTTATTGGTTTAATCCTCAGCCTTGCGGGCTTAGCAGGATTGTGGGTTGCTAAACCGGTTTTAACCACTACGATCAATTCCACGATTGATACACTCATCAGCAGTGTGGATACCAGTCAAAAGACATTGGATATCACATATGACGCCCTGGGGGCTACAGTTAACAGTGTCGATGCCCTGGCATCCATGTTAAATTCGACAGCTTTAACCTTGGAGGACACACTCCCAGCAATCGAAAAAATGAACTCCGTGATGGCAGAAAAATTACCTGACACCATCAATACAGCCACGGATTCTCTTGCCGCTGCTGAAAGCGCTGCAGCATCTTTGGAAAGTGCCATCAAATCATTTGAAGTTTTACAGGCAGTGTTAGGGTCATCCCCATTTTTACGCGCAATTGTTCCTCCCCCAGCAGATCCTTATAATCCCGAAAAATCATTAGCCGATTCGCTCAAAGAGCTGGCAGTCAGTATCGAAGACATGCCAGACACGTTTATTGAAATGTCAGCTGATTTAGACAAAGCAGATGATAACCTTGTGCTTGTCAAAGAAAGTTTGATATCAATGTCGGACGATGTCTCCCTCATCTCACAAAGCCTGGCTCAATACCAGAGCATGGTTAGCCAGTCTAAAACATCCACTGATAATTTGAGCACAATGCTATCCACGTTCAAGAGCAGGGTGGGAAACATTTTGAATATTGTTACAATTGTGCTGGTTTTGTTTTTCTTGTGGTTTTTAGCCACCCAGGTGGTAATTTTCAGCCAGGGATATGAACTGTATCATGGTACAGCCAGCAACATGGCAGCCAGCCAACCTGAATTCGATGAATCTGAACAACAAATAGCTGAGGAAAAAATAATTGAGCAAGATTTCCAAAAGGATGAATAGGAAAACCAAGATTGATCCACCCACAGTAAAGTCGCTGCAGATCTGATTATTATGTGGAAACAGAAATTATGCGAGCTGGGTGAAGGCATCCGTTTCTCCATGTTTTCCCGTAAGGAATTGCCACAACTGCTTGGTACCACTCCTGAATTCCCCAAGAAATTAAATGGGACATTCGAATTAGCTATTAATGTCGGCGACCCCAAAAATGTGGATATAAAATATCATGAGATCATTTCCAAAGGTGGTAAGGAAATTTACCCACCCAGAGATGAGCCCTGGAACATGCGCTCCGCGATGTTGGCAGATCCGGAAGGCAATATAATTGAGATTGCTTCAGATTTTTGGAATTAAAATGGATGATTTTTAAGCAGTTGATAATATTTGTAGCAAAATGGAAACCACTTGCGGGTCAAATTGTGTACCACTACAACGTATCAACTCTTTCTTTGCATCATCTATTGAAATCGGTTTTCGATAAACACGTCTGATCGTCATAGTTGAAAATGCGTCTGCCACAGAAATGATTCGGGCACCCAGTGGAATGTTATCACCGCCTAATCCATCAGGATATCCAGCACCATCATATCGTTCGTGATGAGTTCGAACGATTGGACGTATCACATCCAGGCTTTTTGCGGGTTCCATTAATGTCGCGCTATAAGTGGGATGGCGTCGTATAATTTCCCATTCTTCACTTGTCAAAGGACCTGGTTTAATCAGTATCTCTCTTGGAACAATCGCTTTGCCAATATCATGTAGTTTGGCTGCTAATTTTATTTCTTTGATCTGCACCAAAGAGAGCCCCATGCGGTCTGCAATTCGCAATGCCCACAGGGATGTTTCATCACTGTGGATACTTTTATCCCAGCGATCAATTGAATCCGCTAATTTAAGCAATGCGTTTTCATAATTTTTCTGCATGGATGGCAGAATTTTGCTATAAAAAACTTTTGTCCCTGCCAACTCAGGTGAAAAAGGTGAGCCAGTAATATCTGAAAGGTATTTTTGTCCCCCAACAGGCAAACTTTGATTGTCAAAGACAAATAGACCGACAGAATTGTCCTTCGCGTTGATCTCAATCGGGATCATCAGATAATTCGAATCGAATTTCTGAATTCGCATATCTTCCATCAGGTCTGTGTATTCTTTGGCATGCTTATTTGAGTCAGGTGGATAATTGTTCATAATGGGTAATCTTGACCATTCCTATTTGCAAAAAACAGGTGCCATTTCGGGAACAGATGGCTTGTTGATCAATTTGATGATTTGGCTGGAAAATTCTTCTAAGGATCTGGCATTAATTTGTTTGATCATGTTTTTTATTTCGAACGGAAAGTGAAAGCTTTCTCCACAATAACCTGCATCTATGCAACCGACAGGATTCTGTAACAACTTTGCCCGAAAGCCTTTATTAATCACGGCTGCATGGATTAAGCGACCAAATTCAGCGTTGATATCCACATTATGGCTTTTAATTATTGTTGAATGGTCTGTTGATAGTTTATTAATTTGCGCTAAAGGTATCATTTTTTCTCCTATTGTTCTTGACTGAGTGACCATAATAAGACCACTATACCGATTGATATCAAGATATCCCCTAAACTGAATGCCACTTTGTAGGAAATCCAGTCTGGCACTGTAAACCTATCGGATAAAAGAGCTAATTTGGTATCATCCAGGAAGAGAATACGATCTTTTGTCAGTCCCAATCGGGTGCCTGCTTCCCAGGCTTCAACTGGCTTTGAAGGAACCATACGATGTAAGGTTTCAGGAAGAATGGGCATCCATCCGCCATTGATAGAAATAACCAAAAAATTGCTTAATAAACCGAGACCTAAATACCAAAATCCAGGGTGCGCCAGATTCACTGTCGTAAAAATTACTAAGCCCAACATCGTTGAGATTTGAAGATAAGGTATAACACTCTCCGGTATCCAACGACCAACGGAGGGAATGTAAAAAGCAAAAACCTGTGGAATGACAGAGAGAAAAACAAGCCACTCCAAATTAAATTTTGGTAGTTTTAAGGTTCGATTCTTAAGCCTGGCTCGAATCAAAGTCGCAGACAGGCCAATTACAATCGCCAGTATTAAAATCATAAAAATATTAAGTTCGCAATAAAGAATAAATTAATGTGGCTATTTAAATAATAGCATTCCCATACTGATGATTTTTATTTAATTGTTTGTAGGAATTTATCCACCGTTTAGTCCAGTTGCGCTAGGAGCTCCAGCACCAAGAACAAATAATACCAAAACCAAAAGAAAGAGCACCATCCGAATATCAACTGTTCCAAATATTGAAGCGAATTTTGTTGAGAGTTTTGATAACATAATATTTCTCCTTAAATGTATTTTTTTATCGAAGACCTATTATTATTTAATGCGGTCTCAAAATAGGCATTAAATAAGTCTCAAAAACAATCGTTATACAAAATGAGAACCCTCAAATTGTCATAACATCAATACAACATACAATTCACATTATTGAATTATATTTTTTAAGAATAAACTAGATGTCTTAAATTCATCTCAGGTTATTTTAGAAGAAATTCTAATAACTGATGTGTTTGAGGAGAAGGAGGTGCATTAATTTCCCTCTCTAACACCTCAACACACCGCTGGTATTGTTGAACTAATCCTGCACGGTTTCCCATTGCAGCATAGATTCTCATCGCCAATCTATATGCATCTTCCAGTAAATTATCTTCAGAAATAGCTCTTTGACTATATTCCAGAGCTAAATCATAATTTGATTGATTAAGATAAAGCAAAGACACCTGCAAAAGAATGTTCATATAAATTTGACGGAGATATTCTCTAGGACTCAACGCCCAGGTCGCATCAATATCAGATAAATAATCTCCTCGATAATATTTCAATGCCTCTCGGTAATGTGATAATTTGTTTATTGTTTCTTTTGATTGATTGGCAAGAGCATTTTCTCTGAGAAACAATTCAACATCATATTCATAGTCCAATTTATTATTGAACAAATACACATTCTGAATCAAAACAACAATGTCCTTGCTCAATGCGCGTCTGAGCCTATAAATAGTATTTTTGAATCGAAATTTTGACTCTTCAACCGATGCATCTGGCCAGAACACAAGACTAATCTCTTCCTTCGTCAGACCCTCAGGGTGTGCCAATAACATAAAGAATAGATCTCTCGCTGCCTGTGTCTGCCAATCTGAAGAAGAGATCAATATATTTTGCTTTTTCACTTCCATTCTTCCAAACGACCGTATATATATTTTGGGTGGTGAAAATTGGAATGATTTTGCATTTTCCCGTATTTCTCTTCTAAGTTTTGGTAGAGAATCGTCAAAATTTTTAATTTTTTTCATAAATTGATTGAATTCAGTCTGCATAAAAACTGGAGAGTATGATAATAGAATATTTTTAAACTTTGAGGAAGTAGCAATTAAAGATGCTGATGGGTATTCACTATCCAAACTTGAAAAAACATGAAGTAAATTCTCAATAACTTTTCCTGGTTGATTGGTGGATATGTATGATAACGCTAAATATAAATGTGCTTTTTCGAATTGAACTTTATGACCCCCTGCCTTGAAATATTCACAAATTTTTTCAAGTGACGGAATGATTTCATGTGCTAAATTTTCTATAATTTTAATTCCAGCAAATTCCAATTCGATTAAATAGAATTCCATATCAGGATTGTTAGAATTTCTCAAACTTTTAGCTTGATCCAGTAGTTTATAACTTTCGAAATAATCTCCTGAAAGAGACTTTATAATTGCTTTTTGAATTTTTATATAAATTTGTAAAAATCGTTCCTGAGTAAGATCTGCTTTCTCTTCAGCTAACATATACACTTGTAAAGCATTTTCATAAATTTGTATTTCTGAAAAAATGTCTCCAATCCCAGTTAGTACGTAGGCTTCCATTCTTGCATAACCACATGATTGCGCGAACGTTAGTGATTGTTCCAATGATTGGCTGGACTCTTTATATTCACCCATTAATTGATGGAGAACACCAAGATTGTTGTAAATATTTGATAACCAGAATGAATTTTCGATCTTTGCCCAATATTTCAAGGCGGATTGGTAAAAATTCTTAGTGAGAATATAGTTCCCCAAATTTTCATGAATTACACCAATTTCCAATTGAATTATTGCAATATTCTTTTGATCATTAATTGAGACACTCAATTTAAGCGCTGATTCAAGAGTTTTTAATGCATCTTGTAATTTTCCTTGATGAAAATCACATAAGCCAATAATTCGAAGTGCTTCTCCATACTTCTTTATGTATGTTTTGTCTTCTCCAACAAGTGAAAGGATTTCATTAGCATCATTTTTTGCCTCATCAAATTTTCCAAGCACTCTAAATGCAGCAGCACGCATTGACAAAGTGTTTATCAACAATTCCTTGTTTTCAGGTAATTCCATCGAATCTAAGACTTGATTAAACAGAGACAAAGCTAATGTAGTATTTCCTAAAACCAATGCCACATTACCCTGCAAAGCAATAATATATGGTTTGGAATTCAACACATCTGTTGGTAGAGAATCAAGCCAGGCTGAGAGTGTCGATAGTCTACCATTTAATATCATTTCTAAACCAACTTGTTCAATTAGTTGGATTAGGTCTTCTTGAGAACCCAATCTTCGATAGATGGAAAAAGCTTGATCCCATTGCTCATTTTGGATACTCATTTTGGCAAGATTGTGAAGGATAGCTTTGGCAATTTCAGGTTGTTCAGCAATTATGGTATTCTGTAAGAAATCAAGGAACAATGGATGATATCGCAACCAGTCTCCCTCTTCTCCAACTGGCATCACAAACAAATTATATTGTTGAATCACACTCATCCACTTTTGCCAGGGAGCACTCTTATCAGAAATAACTGGACCAATCACCTCTGCACATCGATCCGCATTAAACTCTTCCAATAAACTGGACCAAAGTAAAAAAGAGTTGATCTCCTCAGGTAGTTGTTCTATTACCTGTGAAAAATAATCCTGCAATGAGAAACCGGATACCCGACCCAATCTTGCCTGGAGTGTAGAAAGCTTTTTGTCTACCTGGCTGGTCAGAAGAATTCCGGTTATCCAACCTTCGGTATTTTGTTTGATTTCATCAGCTTGATCAATGCTAAGAGATAATTGTTGGTTTTGTTGAAATAGAGCCTGAATTTCTTCTGAAAGGAATTCTAATTCCTCATAACTCATACCATCTACTTCGGATTGTGCCGCCAACATTGGGATGACAGGTAAAGACAATAGGGTTCTTGAAGCAAGGATGAAATGGCAATTTTCATCTAAATCTAATAACAATTTGCTGATGAAGTTTTGAATCTCGACACAATCATTCACCAGATGGTAATCATCCAGGATAATTATGAAATGTTCTGAAATATTTTCGTAGATATCATTGATTATTACATTGGCAATAAATTCAGCATTGAATTTTCCCTGATCACCCGCTATTGCAGCAGCAGTTCTTTGCCCAAAGGCAGGAAATTTCTGTTGGATGGATGCTGCTAAATATGCAGTGAAGCGTAATGGATCAATATCCAACCGATCTATGGAATACCAACACACAGGTATTCTTGAATGGGAGACAAAGTCTACCAATAAAGACGTTTTTCCATATCCGGCGGGAGCGGAGACCAGTACCAGCCGCTTTTCAATTATTTCTTCCAAAAATTGGATCAGCCGTTTTCGCTCTACCAGGTCCTTTCTTCGACGTGGCGGGATTATTCTCGTGCGGATGATTGATTGGTTGCCTAACATAGGATTCTTAAATTACTCATAATGGGAACAAGCTCTGGAATTTCATAAACCACTGGATGAATGATTATAATATAAAACATTAATGGAAATTTTCACCATTTTATTAGTATATACCAAAAATTGCGCTTAATTATCAGCGAATTTAATCAAAAATAGTCCTTTGTTTGGTTGGAATCTACACTATATCTGGAATAAATAGATTTGGTTCTTTAGGATATTCCTACTAAGCTGATCCTAAAGAATTTCATGGAACTTAAGATGAAGAAACCTGATCAGATTACTCATTGATCAGGCTCAGGAAGTATAAAAGGAATTAGATATTTAATGAGTTGGGAAAAGCACAGGGTATGGATGAAAAATATCAACCATACCCTGTAATTATTCTTAATAGGAAGAATTCGAGTGCGAGATCTCCAGATCATTTACCCGTATGAACTTCGGTAAAACAATCGCCACCGGATTACGAGCACCATAACTGGCAGAAGTGTTGTAAACGGTCTGTTGTTTCGACATCCAGGCGACTTTATCTCCGAAGATATCCAGCAAGCTTTGGGTGACCCTTACATTATAGGGTACAACAACGGATCCATCCTTCTTGAGAAGCAGTGCCCCAAAACGTGAACTGGCTGTGACCAGACCTTTGGATGGGTTGACGATGTTCATGTAATGCAGGAAGGGAATGTAAAGAATGTCTTTATCCTTTGGCATTTTAACAAGATCCTGAAGGCTATTCACATCCATCTCCCCGGCATCCAAAACAAGACTTTTATGGGGAACATTATGACCGGTTGGTTTTTCTCCAAATTCGTCGGCATCATCCTGGTACCAGGTAAATTTTTGGAAGACACCATTGACGAAGAGCGGAAATGCTTCTCGTTTCATTCCCATAGAATCGCGGGTCAAAGGAAAGGTTTCCAGACGAGAAGGGTCGTCCATGAGGTTGAATTTTTCAGAGAAAACTTTCTTACCCACATGGTCTTCTGTCAAAAATGAGAAACCTCGTTTCATTAAGCCACCATTGAAACCGATCCAATTCATAAAGCTAATCATCTCAGCCGTCGCTGCAGCTCCAAAAACAATGTCGTAACTCCCAACTGGGACTTGCTGAGCTGGTTCATTTTTGTATCGATCAATCAGGAAGGATAATTCGGCGTGCAGTTCTTCAGGTTTCAGGTCATCTTTTTTGTGCGCCGATTGTTCTGCGGTGACTTCCCACTTCAGGTCAGCGTGAGCCAGCACAATCGTAACCTGAGCATCCGAGGTTTGGAAGTATTGGGTGTATTCAGACTTCGTGGAAATTTGTGCCAATATATTTATGCCGGATGAAAAAATACCGGAAAGTGTGATTTTGTCTGTTTCCAGGTCTTTAGTTGCATCATTAAAATATGCCAGCTTTTCCTCTCCGCTCATCATTCCCAATTCCGGATCAAACCCTTGTACATCAGCATAATTTTCTTTTATATGAGGAATCGATGGTTGATAATTGAGTGGCATGGCATACTTGACCATTTCAGCCGCAATATCGACACCCTGTTTCATTTCATCCAGCTTATTCAGATCAGTGATCATTTCATAACTGGCTCGGCGTCTATCTTCATAAACGGTAATCTCCAGGCGGATGAGATGTTCATTGGTGTTAAGGGAAATGGCTGAGTTGGCAAACCGCATCAAGTAACTATCTTCTTCATGATATAAGAATGCAGCATCAACCCCTTTAGAGCATGCATATTCGCGCAGTGATGTCAGAGTCTGCAAAATTTTCTCTTTCATGATTATTCTCCTATTCTTACATTATCAAATCGACAGACTGGAACGCCATGACCAAGCTGCATGATCTGATTCGGTTGGCCCTTGCCACAATTGTCTACATAATGCACAACCCAGGTAGATTCATCTCCAACTGCAGAAAGTGAGTTGTAGAATTTCACCGTTTCACCTTTATAGGTGGAATTTTTGACTACTTTGGTTACTTTGCCATCATCCACCAGCCAACCAATTTCGGTAGCAAAGTGGAATTGTTCGCGATTGGAACCGATCGACCAGCTCTTGTCACCATCCAGGATGATGCCTTTTTCAGTATTTCTCACGATATCATCCAGAGAACCATCTTCACCTGGATCAATGTTGATGTTGGTCATGCGTTCAATCGGGACCCGATAGAACGCGGTAGCACGATTCGCCCCACTGCTACCATCGAAGATCTGTCGTTTGGCTTTGGCATTGGCTTCTTCCACCATTTGACGACCGGTGATCGCACCGACCAGAATTCCTTTGTCAATTAAGAGATTATTCTGTGCTGGGACACCGTCATCATCATAACCAAAGCTACCAGGACTGTTAACCAGAGTAGCATCTGCCCGAGCGGTTAATTTTTCCGACCCATAGCGTAATTTACCAAAATCATTCAGTGTGACAAAAGAACCACCCGCAAAGGCCAGCTCATATCCCAAAATACGGTCTAATTCTAAGGCATGCCCGATGGTTTCGTGTGTTTGCAGGAACATAATACCGGGTAGTAAAATCACAGATCGGTCTTCCTTGGGACAGGGATCTGCTACCAGAACTTCATTCAATTCACGAACGATACGTTCTGCATTTTCATTAAAGAGTTGCATATCCAGAGTCTCCCAGCCTCGAGTAACACCTAACCGATCGGGAGAGAATTTGCGGCTATGAGTTTCACCCGTGGAATCGATACCCATTACCTGGATGGACGGAAAAACTTCAACTATGTTTTTCTCAATCTCACTGCCTTCCGAGTCAAGAAAGACGATTTGTTTGCGCACAAACATCATCTCACTGGCACGTTGGACAACACCAGGTTGGTTGAGTTTTTCGTCCATGCTTTTCAGGAAATCAATTTTATTTGCCAGAGAGACGCCAAATGGATCTATCTGATTTGGACTCTTGAAAGATGCTTGAATGGCATCTTTTTCAGCCAGTCGAACCGGGAATGTTACACGTTCTGCAGCCACGCTGGCATTATCAAACGCTTTGTCGAAGAGTGTACTGAGATTGCTCATATCCGAAGAAGCTGAAAAACCCCAGGCGTTCTTGTACAGAACGCGAACACCCAGCCCACTCTCACGGGAGGAGGTGGTTTCTTTGAGATTACCATTCCACATCATCAGATAATTGGCTTCTTCCACGGGATACCAGCGCGCATCCACATAAGTCGCGCCTGCCGCTTTAAGCCGGTCAATATGTGCTTTCAATTGTTTATGCATAGGGAATACTCCTTGATGGAATTGGAAATTAATCCATGCTTGAGTGTAAATCGGATGGAAAAAACTGGCAAGTGATTGATGTCATTGAAAAAATTCCCTATTGACTTTAAATTTAAAAGAAATATAATTTTATGTAACGAAACATATTTTTATGTTTTATCACCCCCCTATGAAAAACAATCTCCCAAATATCCCAATTTTGCGCACACTTGATCTCATGGCTGATGATAACAACCTCCATAAGTTGGAAGCCGTCACAAAAGCTCTGGGTTCTGAAACCAGGCTGGAAATTCTACGTTTCTTGAGCACTCACACAAGTACAGTTTCAGAAATTGCGGAAGCGCTTGATTTACCACAATCAACTGCCACGTTGCACATTAATATACTGGCTAAAGCTGGGCTCATTGAAACCAATTTGCATCCGGCAACCCGTGGTTTGCAAAAAGTCTGTGCAAGAATTTTTGATCGAATCGTTATCCAGTTGCCAGCGGAAATGGAACAGGAAGATACGACGGTTGAAGTTTCCATGCCAATTGGCACTTATGTAAATGTCAACCTCGCCCCTACTTGTGGGTTGGCAAGTGAAACTGGGATTATCAGTCATCTCGATGACCCATCAGCTTTTTATGAACCAGAAAGAATTTATGCTCAATTGATTTGGTTCCGCAAAGGGTTTGTTGAGTATCATTTTCCAAACCGTCTGCCTTATGAGGTAACCCTAGATGATATTGAAATTAGTTTTGAGGTTTGCTCAGAAGCACCACTTCACCATGATACCTGGCCATCAGATATAACGGTTTGGATTGGTGGTGTAGAAATAGGCACCTGGACAAGCCCAGCTGATTTTGGTGGCGAGCGGGGAGCATTATCTCCCTCCTGGTGGGATAGCCAGAATTCTCAATATGGTTTATTAAAGGTTTGGAAAGTAACAGATAGCGGGAGTTTTGTTGATGGTGTTCGAGTATCCAATGTGACTTTGAGAGACTTGTCCCTCAAGCCTGGAGAACCAATTCCTGTGCGAATTGGAATAAAAGAAGATGCCCAGAATAAAGGTGGTATCAATTTGTTTGGTAAAAAATTTGGAAATTATCCCCAGGACATCGTATTAAGACAACGGTATAAACGCAAAAAAAGTCAAATTTAAAGGAAGTGCAATGCGCAGGTCTGTCAGGATTTGAAGCGCATTGCACAAGAGAGAGGAGGTTATTCCACTCAATTAGATTTTACCACACCCACCCGTAAGACTTGTTCGTCGAATAGACTCTCTTGCAATACGCCAGGAGAAGTGTTTTAAACAAAATTTTCAATGATTGAATAACAGGAGATAAGATGAAAAGAATCACGCGTTTTGTTTTACCCTTAATACTCGTATTAGGTTTATTGCTTTCAGCATGCGGTACAGCAGCTACTCCGGAAGCACCTGCACAACCTGCAGCGGAACAACCAGCAGCAGAACAACCTGCTGATGCATGTGGAGTTGTGGAACTACAATACTGGAATCCCTTCACAGGCCCAGATGGTCCCTTTATGGGTGAAATGGTAAATGCCTTCAATGCTGAACATCCTGATATCGTGGTAACCATGGTAAGCCAGGGTGAATATTACACTCAGCTTTCTACTGCTGCAGCTGCTGACACACTTCCTGATGTAGCGATTGTCCATGCTGATCAGGTATCCACTCAGGCATTTCGAAATGTTTTACGCCCCATTGATGATCTTGTCGCAGAAATGGGAATTTCTGGTGATGATTACCCCGCTGGTGTTTGGGCAGCTGGAGAAGTAGCTGGCCATCGCTATAGTATTCCGCTTGATATCCATCCCATGACAGCATTCTATAATGCAGATCTGTTTGCCGCTGCTGGTTTTACTGATGCACCAAAAACTGGTGAAGAGTTCGATGCCGTAGCCGCAGCCATTACCTCGGGTGACAACAAAGGGTTTGATATTACTGGCGGTTTCCCGGTTCAACAAATTTTCCAGATGATGTTGCAACAATTTGGTGGATCGGAATTTAATGCAGATGGAACAGAGGCCACCTGGAATAGTGAAGCAGGTGTACAGGCATTGCAATGGATGAAGGATGTGCAATCCAAATACTCAGAACCTAATCTTGAAGTTGATGCTGAACTGAATGCTTTCAAGACCGGTACAGTGGGTATGGTTTGGAATGGCATCTGGCAAACAACCAATGTGACTGGTGATGGGGTTGAATTTGATGGTCGAGCCACAGCAGTTCCTCAAATTGGACCGAAGATGGCTGTATGGGCTGGTTCACACCAATTCACAATGCCAGCTCACAAAACGGTGGATCCTTGCAAAGATCAAGCTGCCGCAATTTTCATCAAGTATATGATTGAAAATTCAGTCACATGGGCAAAAGCCGGGCAAATTCCCGCTTCGATCTCAGTTCGTGCCAGTTCTGAATTCAAAGCCATTGAACCTCAAGCCTCTATTGCACCTTCGGTTGAATTCGCTTTCTTCCCACCATCTGTCCCAGGAATAACGGATGCATTTGGTCCGCTTGGTGAAGCAGTCGGTGCTGTAATGAATGGCACAACTGACGATATCAAAGCTGCTCTGGATGATGCAGCTACACGAGCCAATGAAATTCTTGCTCAAAATAAAGCTACTTACGGAGATGCTCCGAAAGCACCGTAGACATTTTTTCCGACCAGACCCTGAGGAAGCGATTTCTTCAGGGTCTGGAAAAAGATTCAGGAAAGGTAGGACAGTATGACAATTGTTTCCTTAAGAAAAAGAAAAATTCAAATCACACCATACTTATTCATCCTGCCACATTTGATATTCTTTGTAGTCTTTATCGGCTATCCATTTTTTAGTGGTCTTTATATTAGCTTTTTTCAATACGACTATTTACGTCCTGAAGCCACCTTGTTTGTTGGCTTGCAAAATTACATCGATTTATTCAAAACCGGAAGCGTAAAATTTATCGAATTTTGGAACTCAATCAAAGTCACTTTGACCTTTGTTATTTACAGTGTTCCTTTTCTTGTGATCATCCCTCTCGGTCTAGCCATATTATTGAACACCAAAATTGCCGGCACCAAGTTTTTCAGAGCTGTTTATTTTGCACCCTGGGTGCTTTCTTGTGCGGTTATTTCATTAATATGGTGGTGGATTTTTCAAAGTCAGGGGGGATTACTTAATTATTATCTCAAGTTGATTGGGTTTGATACGCCCCGCTGGCTGTCCACAATGCCTTATGCTATGATAACCATCGTAGTTGCTACCATTTGGTGGACAATGGGATACAACATGGTCATTTTCCTTGCTGCTCTTCAGGATATTCCGAACGATTTATATGAAGCTGCAGAAATTGATGGTGCAAATAGCTGGCAAAGATTTGTAAATATCACCATCCCTATGCTCCAACCTGTTCTTATTTTTATCATCATAATTACCATTATCGCTTCATTTAACCTTTTAGGACAACCGTTGATGATGACACGCGGCGCTCCTGCCCAACCAACCGGTGGAGGTGCTACTGAACCAGTAATGCTACGAATTTTTAATGAAGGTTTTGTGAGGCCATTTCAAGGTAGTGCAGCGGCAATGTCCGTCATTGTAGCAATTATCATGATGGTTTTTTCTTTCACTAATTTTCGAATCTTTCGTCAACGCGATTGATTCTGAAAGGAGCTTATGACCATTCAATCACAAAAACCACAGATAATTAGTTACCGAAATCAAAAAATCCTAAAAAAATTTTTTGTGTATTTTGTATTAATTGTAGTCGCTTTACTGGTGGTAATCCCACTGATATGGATGCTTTCCACTTCTTTCAAATTAAAATCTCAATTGTTTACAAAAGAAATTTACTGGATTCCAAAAGTAGTAACCCTGGAAAATTACACCAAAATACTTGATAATCCTTCAACCCCTATTGGTCTATGGTTTAGAAACAGCCTGTTTGTAGCTGTAATCACGACTGCAGCAAAACTTGTTATTGATTCTTTGGCTGGCTATGCATATGCCCGCATGAAATTTCCCGGAAGAAATAAGATTTTTAATCTACTTCTGGTAACTCTTTTCCTTCCTGGTGTAATGTTCCTTGTTCCAAATTTTGTAACTGTTTCAAAACTGGGTATGTTGAATAATTTCAACGGTGTAATTTTTCCGGCATTGGCAAGTGTTTTCGGTGTTTTTTTCATGCGTCAATTTTTCAATAGTATCCCCAAAGAATTAGAAGAAGCTGCAGAAATGGATGGCGCCAACCGCTTACAAATTTTTATAAAAATTGCCTTACCATTGGCAAAACCAGCCCTGGCAACCCTGGCAGTGATTGAATTTCTTGCCAGTTGGAATGATTTCTTATGGGCGCTGTTGGTACTTAAAGACCGTACTGTTCAAACACTTCAACCAGGATTACGTACCTTGCAAGGAGCTTATACATCTGAATATGGATTGATGATGGCGGGTGCCGTCATTGTCGCTGTACCTGTATTGTTGCTTTATATATTTTTGCAGCGCTTTATTGTTCAGAGTGTCGCAACGACAGGACTCAAAGGATGAAAAATCTTCAAAAGGACATATTTCTGGTGACCTTTGCATTGCTGGTTGCCTGTTCTCAAATTTCTGTCCCACCAACTGAAACCTCAACCGAACCGACACCTGAATTATCAGAAGAATTAACACAAAAGGAAACTGTATTTCAGAATCCAGTAATCCAGGAAAACTTCGCTGATCCTTTTATATTGAAGGTTGATTCAACTTATTTTGTTTATGCCACCAATAGCTCAGGCAAAAATATTTCCCTGGCAAAATCCAATGATTTGATTGAATGGCAAATTCTTGGGGATGCAATGCCCGCTCTTCCCAAATGGGCAAATTTGATCGGCGGATTCGTTTGGGCACCAGAAGTCATTCAAATCAATGATTATTATGTTATGTACTACACAGCACGGGATAAAGAATCGAACAAACAATGTGTAGGTGTTGCTGTAAGTGAAAACCCTGAAGGCAAATTCAAAGACAGCAATGCTGCCCCTCTGGTTTGTCAGTCTGAGTTCGGTGGAACTATAGATGCCAGTCCATTTCGTGATGATGATGGAAAGCTATATCTTTATTACAAAAATGATGGGAATTGCTGCAACCTCGCTACCTATATTTATGTTCAAGAATTGGCACAGGACGGATTAAGTCTTATTGGAGAACCGGTTTCTTTAATCCGGAATGATAAGGTTTGGGAAGGTCATGTGATCGAAGCGCCAACCATGTTTAAACATGATGACATATATTATCTATTTTTCTCTGCCAATAATTATGCTGGTCATGAATATGCAGTTGGTTATGCAATTTGCGAATCACCCACAGGTCCCTGTAGCGATGCAGAAGAAAATCCAATTCTAGCCAGTGATTTGGAAAATAAAGATGGTATGGTGATTGGTCCAGGACACCAAACCTTATTGGAAGTGAATGGTCAAACCTGGATTATTTACCACGCCTGGGAAGTCGTTTCTTTTAGTCGAAGAGGAGATCGCAGGTTCATGTGGATGGATAGAATTGACTGGGTGAATGGAAAACCATTGGTACTTGGCCCAACCACTACTGAACAGCCTGTGCCATGATTTTTATCGGTTTGGGTGGATACCCAATATAAGTTCAAAAATAATATATTCATATTATTCATTATCTAGCATGTAGGAGCATTTCATTGTACTCTCGTCCTCGTCAATCCCTCGATGGTGTTTGGTCTTTTTCAACATCAGATCCATCAAGTTTCGATCCCGGCATTCAAATAAATGTTCCCTCACCATGGCAAGTGGATCCACGGTTTCGCAACCATAGTGGAACTGCCTGGTACCAGAGAGAATTTAATATTTCATCTGAGTGGTTGCAATCAGATTTAGTGGTTATGCTCGGATTTGGCGCAGTTGATTACTTCACCGATGTTTGGGTAAACGAAAAATTTGTTGGTTCTCACGAAGGTGGTTATCTACCATTTGAATTTGACATCACCTCTTTCGTCTGGATTGGATCCAATTCGGTAAAAGTTCGTGTGCAGGATCCGCTTGAAATTTTCTCTGAAATCCCTCATGGGAAACAATCGTGGTATGGGATGCTTTCTGGCATCTGGCAATCCACCTGGATAGAATCCCGTCATGCTACTCACATACAAAAAATAAATATAACAGCAAGAAAATTTCAACTTTCAGTGAATGTCCGGTTGAGCACCCAATTAAAAGAAAGACTTATCGCCGATGTAATTGATCCAATGGGAAATATTGCAGCTCGTATTGAAAGTTCTGCCTTGAATTTCAGTATTCCAATGAATGATCCCCTTGAATGGTCTCCTGAAAATCCCAATCTCTATACGATAAAAATCTCTATTGGAGACGATACTTTAACAGAATCCTTTGGTATCAGAACGATACAAAAACAGAATGGGCAAATTTATCTGAATGGAAAACCAATTTACTTGCGGGCAGCACTCGACCAGGATTACTATCCAGATCTGATTAGCACGCCCCCTTCTCAAGAATATATTGAAGATCAACTAACAAAAGCTAAAAACTTAGGATTCAATTGCATTCGTGTTCATATTAAGATTGCTGACCCGCGCTATTATGCAGCAGCCAATAAAATTGGGCTTTTGATATGGACAGAATTACCTAACCACACTTTACTCACTAAAGAATCCGAACAGCGTGTGAAGGAAACATTGATCGGTATGGTGGATCGAGATTGGAATCATCCCTCGATAATTATCTGGACAATTATTAATGAAGCCTGGGGCGTGGATGTGAGCAATCCCGATCATCGATTATGGCTTTTGAAAATGTATGAATTGATGAAATCCCTCGATCCTACCAGGTTGATTGCAGGAAACTCACCCTGTTGGGGAAATTTTAATGTTGCCAGTGATATTGATGATTACCATATGTACTATGCGATGCCCGATCACCAAAAACAATGGAATGAATGGCTGCTGGAATTTGCAAAACGACCATGGTGGACATTTGCTTGCCATTATGATAATGAAAAAACCTGGAAAGAATATCTTGCTGCTCCCTGGAAAACCAACCAACGACCCCCGACCAGGGAAGTTCGCAGAAGAGGTGATGAGCCCTTAATCGTTTCAGAATTTGGGAATTGGGGATTACCGAATATTCATAAATTAAAGGAGCATTATGGAGGTGAACCCTGGTGGTTTGAATCCGGATTTGATTGGGCGGATGGTGTTGTTTATCCGCACGGAATTGAAGACCGTTTCGATAATTATGGATTAAGCAAGGTTTTTCCATCCATACAAGATTTATTCTTTGTGTCTCAAAAAATGCAATTTGATGCGTTGAAATATGAAATTGAACAGATACGCAAACAATCCAATATACAAGGATATGTTGTTACTGAATTAACTGATGTCCACTGGGAATGCAATGGACTGCTGGACATGCTGCGAAATCCAAAAGAGCATTTTGATCAATTTTCAGACATCAATAATGATGATGTCCTGATCCCTATATGGGAACGTTTGGTTTATTCATCTACAGAACCCGGTTTGATTAAATTCATTTTTTCGCACTACTCTGAAGTTCCGGTGATAGATGCAAAATTTAATTGGAAAATGATGGATTCTAAATCAGTCATCGATAGTGGTTACATTGAAAATATAAACTGTGACTCTTACCAGGTTATGGAAATAGGTGAAGTGGGATTTTTGTGTCCAGATATTAAGAAACCGACCCGAATTAGACTGATGTTTAATCTGACGGTCGAGGAAAAATTGATCTCCCAAAACTATCTGGAGCTTATCATTCTGCCCCAGAACAGACATCCTAATACAATCATAAATTTATACTCTCCTGAAATAGAACCTGTTCTAATTAATCCTGACTACAAATCCGTTAATGAAGCAAGTGAAGCAGACCTCATTATTACATCAAAACTGGATGACACTTTCCGAGAATTACTATTGAATGGCGCAAGAATATTATTCCTTGCAGATCATGATGATGCTTTGAAAACATACATCCCAGGACTACAGATAACCTCGCGTGTTGGAACTCCCTGGCAAGGTGATTGGGCATCCAGTTTCGGTTGGCATACTTTTAATGACATTCCTACCAATCATGCAGTTGATTTCATATTTTCAGATCTAACACCCGATCATATTATTCATGGATTTTCTTCCCGCAATTTCCATAACGATGTATTTGCTGGAATTTTTGTAGGTTGGTTACACAAACCCATTCCAACGATCGCCAGAATGCTTGTTGGAAAAGGTGAATTATTAATCTCAACCTTCCAAATTAAACAAAATCTGATTACAAACCCTCTTGCCAGGTATTTATTACAAAATTTGATTGAATTATTCCACTTCTAAATCGGGAGCGTATTATGGATAAAGAATTTCAGAATCCATTACCAATAAAAAACATTGGTGACCCTTTTATCTTGCGAACAGTTTCTGGCACATATTATTGTTATGCTACTTCTGCTCAGGACGGATTCAAAGCCTGGAAATCTGACGATCTGGTAGACTGGCAGGAAATCGGATATGTTTATACCCGCCAAAAAAACAGTTGGGGAGTATCTGATTTTTGGGCACCGGAGGTCATTTATTTTGAAGGCAAATATTATTTGCATTATTCCGCACGCTGGGGAAAAAACCTGAGCTTAAGAATTGGAGTTGCCATCTCTGAAACCCCTAATGGTCCTTTTGTAGATGTATATAACCATCCGATATTTGATTTTGGTTATGCAGTGATTGATGGTCATGTATTTATTGACGATGATGGGAAAAAGTATCTCTATTATTCGAGGGATTGCAGTGAACATATCTTTGAAGGCAGACATGAAAGTCATCTATATGTAATTAAGCTGGATGATGATCTGGTGTCGGTTAAAGGAGAGCCTATTTTTCTAACCAAACCTGAGCAAGCTTGGGAAATTCGTTCCGGGGATGAGTGGCGATGGAACGAGGGGCCGTTTCTACTCAAATCAGAAGATAAGTATTTTTTGATGTACTCTGCAAATTTTTACGCCAGCCGAGATTATTCTGTCGGGTATGCCATTGCAGAAAAGCCAACCGGCCCATTTATCAAAGCCAATCATAACCCTATCTTGAGTTCCAATTGCCCAGAAGTTTCAGGTCCTGGCCATAACTCCGTAACCACTTCACCGGATGGAAAGGAACTAATCATTGTTTATCACATTCATACAGACCCCGCAAACCCAAATGGAGATCGTCAGGTTTGTATCGATAAGATGGATATTCGGGATGCTGTCATGTCTATCCAAGGACCAACAATGAGCAAACAAAAAATTTGATTCTGAATAAAAATCAAAAAAATTGAGACACAAAAACTATATCTTAAAATGAAATAAATCTCCGAAATCTGAATTAAGAATTTCGTATAAAGCAATATACAATTAATTGTTGTATTTATCACTAGCATTTAAGATTATGCTGCAATTCACTTCCGGTTAAAACTTTAATTTATCTGGTTCAGTATGGATTATTTGAAAATATGGAACAACGCATCAAAGACCTTTTTAATGAAAAGATCTTACAGGAAGCCATGCAAAAGTATGGAATAAAAAAGAATGATATTCAGATTCTGGATAGCTTTGAGAGTTTCATTTACGAATTCAAAAACGACTCCGGTGAATATATCCTACGCATCTCACATTCGATTCGAAGAAATCATGCTCTCATCCATGGCGAGGTTGATTGGATCAATTATCTGGCAGATCACGGCGTCTCAGTCGCCAGGGCTGTTCTTTCAAAAAATGGCAATCTGGTGGAAACCATTCCAGATCAGAATGATGGATATTTTTTAGCCACTGCTTTTGTTAAAGCAGCAGGAACTCCCCCATGGGGAAGGTGGACGCCTACACTCTTTGAATCCTATGGAGAACTGATTGGGAAAATGCATGCTTTGACCAATCAATTTGAGCCTTTGCATCTGGATAGAAAACGCCCCGAATGGGATGATCCGATTTTTGACTATGTCGAGCAATATTTACCTGAGTGCGATTTTTTAATTCGAGAAAAATACAAAGCGGTTTGTGTGCATGTAAACAAACTTCCGAAAAATCGAGAGACTTATGGTCTGGTTCATCAGGATGCCCACGGATCAAATTTTTTTATTGATGATCAGGGAAAAATTACCTTATTTGATTTCGATGATTGTGGTTATAACTGGTTTATCAATGATATTGCGATTGTACTTTTTTATTTGGTGACATCAACGGATGAAAAAGCAGCACTCACACGAGAGTTCATGAGTCATTTCCTCAAAGGTTACTTAAACTATTTTCCTCTGGATCTGGAATTGTTAAAGGAAATTCCTTATTTTCTTAAAATGCGCGAAATTGAGTTATATGCAGTCATTCAAAGAGATTTCGACCTGGACAATATTGAAGATAGTTGGGCAATGCGATTCATGCTTAATCGAAAGATCAATATCGAAAATAATGTTCCTTTCATTGATTTGGATTTTGATTCACTGAAATTATTGCTTTAGTCCTCTTTATTTGATCATAATATGCAATCGAATAATAAGAGTTGAGAAGATTCATTGATATCGAAATCCATTTCTGGAATGTAATAATAATTATTGAACACCTGGAATAATCGCTTAATCTAGCCAAAGCTTGCTACAAAATGGAAGCCAGGAATTGCTGTCAGCGAATGAGATAATGAATAATCGAATGAGGGTCTCTTAACCACATGGACATTTTTCTCTCCTTCTCATTGAGAGAGAGTTCATTTTCTGGTAATAAATTAATTTTGGTGATTAATTCGATAGGAGGATAGCATGTCAGAACGAGTCTTGATTGCCTATGCCACCCGTTACGGTTCCACAGAAGAAGTTGCAGAAAAAATTGGACAAATTTTTGACGCTATCCCCCGCCTCTCCCCTTCATAATTTATTAGCCAATGATGTCAGAAATTGGGATGACTTAAATGGTTGGGCAGAAAAACTGTCTTCTGCACTACTATCAGCTAAAAATCCTTCTGTTCTTTGATGATGATCTTGCAGCAAATTAAGAAACTTTTAATGGGGAATTAAGACCAGTTCTTCTCGTTCCATTTTCTGTCTTCATCCAACATTGCCAGGTAATTGCTTAATAGCATGTCTTTAACATCTAAATTTCCATTACCGAGCATGTAATGACCGCCAGGTGCATAGGCTTCCAGAATCTCGCGAGTTCTCTTTCGCACCTGTTCTTCGGTTCCCGAAGCCAGTAAATGCACATCTCGCAACCGATAATAGCGATACGGTCAGCATATTGTTGGAAGGCCTGTTCTACTGGAAAAATTTTATATTCATAACTATATTTCCCATCCACACCATAGCATTCAAATCATCCACTAATTTATACATTTTTTCACAGTAATGAAACAGAAATAAAATAATCGCCTGATAAACCCGATCGACGATTTTCTTCAGAGGTGTTATGAATTTTTCCCGCAACTCTATTGATCACCACATCCACCAGATCAGGTTGATCTGCCAATGAACAGCTATATCGATCATTCATTAAATGAAAGTAGACATTTGACAACCCTGACATTATTACATTATATAACCTGCGTATTTCCGATTTTCAAAAAATCATGCAATAATTCATTCGTAGAAGTTAATTATTAAAAGGAGAAAAATGGAAAAAACTCCACCTCATACAACCATTGATGAATACATCGCTCAATATCCGGAAAATATACAAAAAATCTTACAGCAGATCCGGTCTGTTATTAAAGAAGCTGCACCGGATGCAACCGAAAAGATCAGTTACCAGATGCCAACCTTTTATCTGCACGGGAATCTGGTGCACTTTGCAGCCTTTAAGTCACACATCGGTTTTTACCCGGTTCCTAGTGGTATTGAAAAATTCAAAGAGGAATTATCTCAATACAAAGGTGGAAAAGGCTCGGTACAATTTTCTCTGGACAAACCCATTCCCTATGACCTCATTCGTAGGATAACCCTCTTTCGTGTGGAAGAAAACCTGAAAAATTCGAAAAAGAAAGGTAAAAGTTAAACTACCACTTGTGATATTCACAACTACTTCCCGATTGATCTTGCGGAGTTTTAAAGAAGGGGATCTGCCTGGATTCTCCCAATATCGTTCTGATCCCGAAATCGCCCGATACCAATCCTGGAATACGCCTTATAGTCTGGAACAGGCAAAATATTTATTCACCAAAATCGGGAAAACAGAACCTGGTACCCCTGGTGAATGGTATCAAATTGCTATTGAAAGAAAAGATCACCCAGGAATTATTGGAGATTGTGGATTCGAAATCAAAAGATATGATCGGCTACAAGCTGAGATCGGTTTCTCATTTGCACAGCAATTTCAAAAACAAGGTTATGCCACAGAAGCAGTCAAAGGTTTAATAGATTATCTTTTTTCCACCTTTAATTTGCACCGCATCATCGCTATTTGTGATGTCGAAAATCAGGCATCCGTTCGATTGTTGGAAAGATTGGGAATGCGCAGGGAAGGTCACTACATTGAGAATATCTGGTTCAAAGGACAATGGGGAAGCGAATATCTGTATGCGATATTAGCGCGTGAATGGATGATTAAATGAAACAGGAAAAATATAAATCTTAAATTTTTTCTGTTATACAATGATGGTATCTGATCCCATCAGATTTTCTTATTGAATAAACCAATCCATCTCTCAGGAGGAAAAAACATGCAAGAACCGCGCTTCAAGTCCTTCAATTATGCCATCGGCATGTTCGGTCGTCTGGGCGCGTCTGGTGAAGAAATATACGTTAATACCAGTCTGGCGTGCAGCCTTGATTTCATTGGCAATTGCCTTCGTTCCCCTGTGTTTTGCAAACTCGCTCGCAACAGCAGCTATAGGGAGTGCGCTGGTGTGGTCACCACCATGGACTTGATTGGTGCAAAAATCATGGATGAAGACACCAAAAAATACAATTTGCGTCGGGAAGGCATCATCGTCAACGCATTAGGTTTCATGAATCGCCTGAACGGCCTTTTCACCAGCTTTGCCTTTTATTTGATTTTCGTCATTTTCCAGTTTGAGAGCGGGAATAATCCCGGACCGGATCCTTTAAATGCATCCCGCTTCTTATTGACCGTATTCCCATTTGTGTTGGTGTTGATCAGTTTTGGATTTTCCTTCTTAGTAAATTTTCCAAAGAATGATCCCACCAAACCAATCGTGGAACTCAACCCAACAGGAGAAGCATAATGGCACTCATACGATTGGATCATGTTCCGGAGACCATCGGGGTGAATGTCCCGGTCAATATCATTTTGCCTGACCCCAGCAAGATCAAAAACGTACCCGTTCGAGATCGCAAAGTCCTTTATCTTTTGCATGGATTGAGCGATGATGGCAGTGCCTGGCAACGATATTCTTCCATCGAGACCTATGCCAATGCGTATGGATTGGTGGTGATTATCCCCTCCGCGGGTCGTAGTTTCTATGTTGATCAACCTAACGGGCAGGCTTATTTTACCTATTTGGTGGAAGAGCTACCCCGGTATATAAATGATGTGTTTCATCTTTCTCCCAGGCGAGAAGATACTTTCATCGCTGGTAATTCCATGGGCGGATATGGCGCTTTCAAAGCCGCTTTTTTGCGACCTGATTTATATCAGGCGGCTGCCAGCCTATCGGGTGCACTTTCTCTGACCATTTTGGTCAATCCCAATGACAAGCGCCAGGAAGAATTTAAGTATCTATTAGGAGATTTAAGCAAATTACCAGGCAGCGAACACGACCCGGTCACCTGGTTGAAAAATGCTGTTGAACAGAAAAAACAGTTACCAGAACTTTATATCGCTTGTGGAAAGCAGGATGATTTGTATCCTACGAATATTTACTTTCGGCAAGCCTGCCTTTCTGCTGGTTTGAATATCCATTATCATGAAGAAGATGCAAAACATGATTGGTTTTTCTGGGATAAACAAATCCTATCATTTCTTCAACAAGTTCTGGGTCCTTTACCCAGCGCATAAAAAAAATTCAGGAGATTATCATGGATGCTGCCGATATCATTTTATTCGAAAAAGAATTTGACCACGATCATGAAGGTGCTTACTATACGATTCCTTTTCATGTCGACCCGAATGCAGAATCGATCAGAATAAAATATGATTACCAACGCTTTGGATTCGATCAGGACTTTGGGGATCATTCCGAAGCCACGCTTGAACCGGAAATCAATATTATCGACCTGGGTTTAATTGCGCCAGATGGTGAACAAATTGGCGCATCAGGCTCCAATAAAACCGAAATCTATGTCAGTGAAGCAATGGCAACGCCCGGATACACTCCCTGCATCATCCAACCAGGCGAATGGGAGATCCTGGTTGGCGCTTACAAAATTCACCCGGATGGGGTAAAAGTTTTTTATGAAGTGACGGTCGCTTATAAAGAACGGCGTCTACTCAAAGGAGATTTGCACACCCATACGTTTGCCTCTGATGGCATTCACAGTGTGGAAGAATTAGCCTGGAAAGCGAAACGCCATGATCTGGATTTTATCGCCATCACCGATCACAATCAAATGATCTCCAGAGTGGCTCTCCCGCAGGTGGAAGGCATCACCTTGATTCCAGGGATTGAGTGGACGCACTATCAAGGGCATGCCAATTTTCTGGGGGTGGATAAGCCTTTCGATAGCTGCTTTGCGACTAACACACTGGAAGAAACACAAAATATCTTCAAAGCAGCCCATGAACGTGGCGCATTAATTACTGTCAATCACCCTTATGAAGGTGGCTGTGAGTTCAAGTATGATTTGCAAAGCTTGCCTTTTGATTGTCTGGAAATCTGGAATGGACCGATGCGTGAATCGAACCTGAAGGCGGTGGGATTGTGGCAAGCATTATTATCGTCAGGCAAGAAAATTCCCGCTTGCGCAGGCAGTGATTACCACCGTGATACGCCCTTCATCTTCCTGGGAGGACCGACAACCTGCGTATTTGCCGATTCGAATGGCGTTAGCGATATCCTGGCAGCGCTCAAAGCCGGGCATGCTTATTTTATTTTTGCACCGGATGGTCCTGAATTGGAAATGAAGATCAATGAAGATATCATCCTGGGAGACAGCGTGAAATGGTCCGAGCATGATTGGTTTGAATTTGAATTAACGAATTTGTTAGCTGGCGACAAAATCCGGGTGATAAGCGGGCATGACAGCCAGGTGGTTTGGGATGCTCCGACGAATGGCAGCTTTAAAATGACTTACACCATGGAGAAACCTGGATTTGCGCGGGTGGAAGTGTTGAGAGCATTCTTGCCAGGCCTTCCTTTATTGCCGGCATTGATCTCCAATCCAATTTATTTTGACCCGGAGTAAATCCCTGAGGTAGAAAAATAAATAAAATATTTCCTGCTTTCTTTTTCACATTTATCACCCGAAGCAATAGCTTTAGAGGTTCTACCCCAGTATGGGGAAGACACACACTCCCAATGCGAATACTATTCCGGAGGTTTTAACCACACATATCGGGTTACAACAGAGGATGGTATCGTTTTATTTCTGAGAGCTTACCGGAAGAATTGGAGAACCCTGGCGGACATTCAATATGAGTTGGATGTCCTCAAGCATCTCCGTCAAAAGAACTTTCCAGCCGCTCACCCCCTGCCAACCCGAGATGGTGCATATTTCTTCCCGGTGAATGCCCCGGAAGGGGTACGCTATATTGCCTTATTTACGCTGGCACCGGGCCCAGAGATCTCGTATGAAGTTGATCCAGATCAGGTGGCAACAAGTTACGGTCAGACCGTTGCGGAGATGCACAATGCTCTGGATGATTTTTATAGTCCGCATCCACGTTTTCAGCTCGATCTGGATTATTTTACGAAACAACCTTTACAATACATAGAACCATTCCTCAGGGATCGTCCTGAGGATTGGCTTTATGTTAAAAATTTTGCGATAAAACTGCGCCAATGTTTGTTGGATCTACCTGCTAATCAATTGGAATTGGGATTCTGTCATGGGGATTTACAGGGTTATCACGCCAATGTCTCCCCGGATGGCACGTTGACATTCTATGATTTTGATTGCGGTGGATTCGGATTCCGAGCTTATGATCTGGCTGTGTTTTTGTGGTGTTGTCGTTTAGAAGATGCCGTTTCTGTTCGCTGGAACCCTTTCATCAATGCCTATCCGGAGAATAGAGTGATCAGTGAATTGGATATCCAAGCAATTCCTCTGTTTGTCTGTGCTCGTTATCTCTGGCATTTAGGCGTACATGCACAAAATTCACCGGATTGGGGTATTGATTTTCTGAACAAGGAGTATTTCAAAGACCATCTGGGGAGATTACGAAAAGCCGAGGAAGATTACCTGACATATTGACTATATTTTGATCAATAAAATTTGAGTTTAGCACTTTAATCTTCTGTTGTTTTAATTACTCCGCTAACTTTGCCCTAAGGATGGTGCTGATTCTTTATGCTGCATATAGTGCTTGTTTTGCTTCAACTTTATTTGCAGTAAATCCTGGATATCTAAAATTAACCGCGTACCCCTCCAAAATATTGACTTCTGGCTGCAATAAAATGATATTTGTATCATTTTTTGAAATGAGAACTAATATCTCAATTAAGCTATGTGATCTGGGAATAGGTATAGATTTCTCTTGAAGAATAGCTTTTAAGAATTTTTACACTGCTTGTTGAGCATGAAAACAAACGGCATCATAATTAGGAGATTTTCTTGTGCGAAACTCTCTTCGGGCAGTTAATAAGTCTGCTTCCGCTTTGTTTACCCATTCAATTGTTAGCGGATTCATAAACTAAAATTCCTTTATTTACAACTTCTTTCAAAAATGAATCTCCCCAAATTAGTCTTTGTTTTAATCTCTCAGGAGTTATTACAATAATATCCACAGCGAACATGGGATTAATAAACTGTCGAATTTTTAATGATTGAAGTGACTCTTTTTGTGTTGTTTCCATGACGACTAAAATATCAACATCGCTCTCAGGATTCGGTGTTCCATAAGCATATGAACCACACAAGATTATTTTATTTGGTTTGAAGCGATCTGCAATACGAGTCACTAATTCATGTATTACAGGTTTTGGTATTTTTTTTCGGTCATCAATCGAAGGTACAATTAGCATTAGGAATCCTTAAAAAGATTATATATCATTTTGAATTTGATTTTCGATTCTTTTTAAATCGAGTTATTCTTGTTAGTAAATTAAAAATAGGTTTAAATGTCTAAAATCAATTATCAAAAATCATCTACAAACCCTCACAGCAGTCGAATCCAGCATCATCAATAGCACCATGCTGCCCCAAATTGCGATTCTGGCCTGGGTATTCCTGGGTGAGGGATTAAATCTGAGACAGATGTTGGGGTTGGGTTTGGTGACGATTGGCATTGTTATCGTTCAGGTCTGGAGGGGGAAAAGACAATAACCAACAAGATAAGCCACTATAATTTATTTTATGACTGATAAAAAAATTACGCTCACTTGTCATGCCATTCTCTTTGACCTGGATGGTGTATTACTCGACTCAACCAGTTGTATTGAACGACACTGGCAGGAATGGGCCGATAAGCATGAGCTTGATTTAAAGAAAGTTCTGCAAAATGCCCATGGAGTTCGTACCATTGAGACGATAAAAATAGTAGCCCCTCATTTAGATGCAAAAAATGAAGCTGCAGAATTCACAGCTAATGAGATTCTGGATACCGAAGGTGTGGTTGCGATACCAGGTGCAAAAGAGTTGATGGAACACCTGCCTACTGGAAAATGGGCAATCGTAACCTCAGGAGGATTTGAACTGGTTCAAGCACGCCTCAAGAAAGCTGACTTACCGATGCCCAAATACATCATCAGCGCTGATGATGTCACCCAGGGGAAACCATCTCCACAACCGTACCTAATGGGGGCTAACAAACTGGAGGTACCTGTCGACCAATGTGTGGTGGTCGAAGATGCTCCTATCGGTGTGAAAGCCGGAAAAGCTGCTGGGATGCGTGTAATTGGGATTGCTTCGACGCATCCCCATAAAGAATTATTGGATGTAGGGGTAGATTTTCTGGTTGAGAACCTGTTAAAGATTCAAATTTCAGAAAATGCTCAGAGTCAATCGATCATTATTAAATTAAAAACCAGGTAATATTATTTTTCTTTCATAAATTCTCCACTTACAGAATTCTTTCAAAATATAGATGGAATTTTCTTTGTACAGGTCTTCTTTACCTCTTATTAATCCGATATTAAGCTACCTTTAAAACATGGATTTGATCAGTACACTTATAATGTAGAAGATAAATTGATAGGAGAATTATGAAAATTTTAGTCAGTAATGATGATGGTATTTTCAGTCCAGGACTGATAGCCTTAGCAGAAGTCGCATCACAATTTGGTGAAGTCGTGATTTTCGCCCCTGATTTTGAACAATCAGCCATGGGTCATGCCATCACGATCAAGAGACCTCTCACCTATCATCGTGTCAAGTTCCTGAAGGATTTTGAATCTTACCGGGTGAATGGAACACCTGCAGATTGTGTCGCCATGGGGTTATACCATCTCGGAGAAGTAGATCTGGTTTTGTCGGGAATTAACGTCGGCAGCAATCTCGGCAGTGATATCTGGCATTCCGGCACTGTCGCAGCCGCCAAACAGGGAGTGATCCTGGGTGTGCAATCCATCGCATTCAGCCAGGTGATCAATGGGGAAGAACCCAATTACGAGAAACAAAAACCTTATGTTGCTGAAATCATTAAGATGCTAACCAGTGGCAATCAACCGCGTCTGGTGAATGTAAATCTACCCGAAGAGCCGGTAGGGATGCGCTGGACACATCAATCAGTGCGTCATTACAACGGCAAGGTTGTTGAAGGACATGATCCGAATGGCCGCCGCCATTTCTGGTTTGCCGCCACACCTTTGACCAACCCGGACGAACATAGTGATCGTTGGGCTGTTGATCATGATCTGGTATCCCTTACACCCCTACGCCTCAGTTTAACCGATGATGAGTGGCTGGCTAAATTGACCTGATTTCGGCAAAAAATTGGTTTAGTAGTTATGAGCTAATGACTTAATTCCTGGCATTTAAAAAAGCAAATCCATCAGTATTCTATGCTTTTAAATCACAAATTTTTTATTCAAGAAATGGTATATAATCATGCAACCTGTACACGAAGAACCATCGCGACCGGCGGATTATGAGGACCGTGATTTTTGGATTGGATGTTTGATTTTCAAAGTGTTTTGATAACCATACTGTTATTTCTGGTAGCGGTATTGTATTCCTCGGTGGGGCATGCTGGCGCTTCTGGATATCTGGCTGTCATGGCATTGGTCGGGATTTCTGCCGAAATCATGCGACCCACCGCACTGGCATTGAATATTGTCGTGGCTACAATTGCCACAATAAAATTTTATCGAGTTGGATCCTTTTCCTGGCGATTATTACTACCATTGGTGATCACATCCATTCCTATGGCATACGTAGGTGGTAGTATTGTTTTACCTGAACATTTTTATAAACCATTGGTTGGTTTGATACTATTATTTTCTGCCTGGCGATTAATTCATCAAGCCAGAAATGGCACGAGTTACGAAGTAAGAAAGCCGTCTATTCCCTTTTTATTATTTACCGGAGCAACATTAGGTTTTTTATCCGGTTTGACAGGAGTAGGCGGAGGTATTTTTCTAAGTCCATTGTTGTTATTTTTCCATTGGGCACCCATCAAAGTCATCTCCGGGGTGGCAGCCAGCTTCATTTTGGTGAATTCTATCTCAGGAATTCTGGGTGTCTCCTCCACTCTGACACAATTTCACCCAACCCTCCCCATCTGGTTGGTGGTTGTGGTGATTGGCGGATTGATCGGGGCTGAGTATGGCAGTAAACGGCTTGGTAACAAGACTATCCAGTGGCTGCTGGCCATTGTTCTCATCATCGGTGGGATCAAAATGATTTTTATGGTGTAGAAGTCAAAAAACCGAGGTTATCATGAAAAACCTATCAAAATCAAGTGGAAATGATCTTCCCGTTGGCATTCCAAAACCTGCTTTGCGAGCATTGGAAGCTGCTGGATTCAAGAATCTAGCCGATTTCACCCTGGTAAGTGAGGAAGAATTGCTCAAGCTGCATGGCATGGGACCAAAAGCACTGCGGATCATTGCTGCTGCTATGGAAGCACAGGGCTTCCTCTTTGCCAACAAAGAGAATTCAGACAAGATCAGTGAAAACGCCAATCAGAAGATTGTTCGCAGAGAATAGTAACTTTTTTTACCAAACCGTTATAATCAATGATTTTGTTAATAAACCAATCTGGAAATATGAATAACCAGCCTGAAAACTTTCACAGGAAGAAACGGATTGTTACCTTTCCCTATGGCACGCGTGGAGATGTGGAGCTATTTGTCGTTGGTAATAAAATTTAATAATCATTCTAATTGAGATCTGGGTAAAATGTAAATCCGAAAGAAATTGAAGCATATAATGAATGCATCAGTCTTTAAATAGTCTTTTCACAATCTTGATATTGCACTAATAATAGTGTACACTACTTATAGTGCAAATGAAAAGGATTAATAATGTTAAAAAATATTACTTTAAGTGCTGAAGAAAAATTAATTGAACGCGCCAGGAAACAGGCCGAATCGAAGAATACGACATTAAATGCTGAATTTCGAAGGTGGCTTGCACAATATGCTGATGCTCCTCAATCGACAGATGATTTGATGGCATTAATGAAACAATACAATTATGCAAAATCAGGAAGAAAATTTTCCCGGGATGAAATGAATGAACGATAAATTCTTCCTTGATACGAATATTTTTGTATATTCTTTTGATGATAATGAAATTGAGAAAAAAGTTCGCGCCTTGTCTTTGATTGGTGAAGCCTTGCAAAGTGGAAAAGGAATAATCAGCTGGCAAGTAGTCCAGGAATTTCTAAATGTTTCTACCAAAAAATTTATTTCTCCTTTGAAAGCAGTGGATGCTAAATCTTATCTGCAGAAGGTTCTTTTTCCGCTATGGGCAGTTTTTCCCAATTTGAATATTTATCAAAATACGATTGAGATCCAGGAAAAAACCGGGTATTCATTTTATGATTCAATGATTGTTGCAAGTGCACTCAGTCAGGATTGTTCAATCCTTTATTCAGAAGAATTGCATAATGGGATGAAGATCGATGATTTACAGGTAATAAATCCATTTGTTTAGTTTTTTGACCAGGATTCAAATTTTTCTAACAAATTTCATCAAGATTTTTAAAATTACGTAGGAAATCTATTTTATTTGATATTTTTCTATCAATTTAACTTTTAAAACAAAATCATCCATTTTTAATTCAGAATCTATCTATTTTATAACTGATAAATATCCGTACCATAATTCACAAGGCACACAACTTGCACTCTCATTACGCAGGTCAGTAAGTTTTTTATGACGTGCCCGGAACATCATTAATCAAGTTGATTAACCCGGAGATTCGCATCCAGAGGAGGAAGTTTTTATTGAGGGAAAGAAAGATATTTTTATTTAACCATCCAATTTCATTCGTATTCAATCATTAATCAATAGAAAGGAAAAATTATGTTTAAAAGATCATCTCGTGTGTTGTTAGTAACCTTGTTACTGTTCGTATTGGCTGGAGCTACCTATGCATTTGCAGCTGCGAATACTGTTCCTGATACTTATGCAGGTGATGGAGAAGGGGGTATCAGTGGATACACCGTATCTAATATAACTTATACAACTTCTGGGAGTGACATCACTGGCGTATCCTTTTCGTTAAGTGCTAATGCAACTGATGTTCAAGCTGCAATAGGAGATACTTACCCAGGTGTAACAAATACATTATATGATTGTACTGGGAGTGATCAAAGCTGGTCATGCACTTTTCCAGCAGGTTACGTGACAATTAATGATGCTGTTGGTCTTCGTGTAATTGCTGTTCAGTAGAATGATTGTGGTTCCTGATGGGCATCATTCATTATTTCCTTCAGGACCAGAAGTCAAATGATTCTGGTTGTGGCGGATTTCAAATTCACTCTCTTGAAATCCGCCCGACAGAATTGTAAAAACAGGTGCGTATGACAAATCAGAAAAAATGGTGGTTCGCTTTTTGGTCAGGAGCTATACTCGTGCTGGCTTTCACGGGTTGGGTCCTGTTTGCTCCCCCACAATTAGGTGGGCAGGCTACCATGGTCATCGTGGATGGTAGCAGCATGGAACCAGGCTACCACCAGGGTGATCTGATCATCGTACGCAGCGCTGATTATTATCAAATTGGTGATATTGTGGCATACAAACACCTGCAAATGGGAAGGTATGTTATTCACCGCATTATTGGTGAGGAACTGAATCGTTTTATCCTGCAAGGGGATAACAACACCTGGACGGATGGGTTTAAACCATCCCAGGCAGAAATTATTGGTAGACAATGGATTCGCATCCCAAAAATTGGAAAAGTGATTGCCTGGCTTCGCAAACCTGTCTATCTTGCTTTTTTTGCGAGCCTTTTAGGAGGAGTGCTGATGATTAACTGGTATAAAGACAAATCAAAAAATTGGAAACGAAAACCTAAAAAATCCTTTAATATTTATCATTGGGTCAATGCCGAATATTTAGGTAAATCGGGTGAAACTTATTTTCTCTCCCTGGGAATATTTTTAATCATTGCCATCATTTTCGGAGGTATTGCCTTTTCCAAACCAGTAGAAAAGAATATTCCCCAGGATATTTTTTACACACATGACGGAGAATTCGAATATAGCGCTCCTGCTCCAGAAGGTGTATATGATAGCACAACCATACAATCGGGTTCACCGGTTTTCTTAAAACTTACCTGTGAAATTCAGGTAAATTATCAGTACACGGTAAACGGAAATGCATTGTCTGACATCCATGGAACCCAATCGATGGCAGCTGTGATCAGTGACACTACAGGGTGGAAACGCACCATCCCATTACAAGCAGAAACAGTATTTCAGGGAAATTCAGTAAAATCTCAATCTATATTTAATGTCTGCCAGGCTTCCGAAATGGTTGATGCTTTACGAGAAAAAACCGGATTACAGCGTTCCGAGTTCTCTCTGGCGATCATACCTTCCACCAAAGTCAGTGGTCAAATTTCCGGTATACCATTGGATGATGAATTTTCTCCAACCCTGAATTTTAAATTCAATGATGTTGGTTTCTGGATGGTATCATCCAATTCACCTGGTTCTCAAGAAGCAGATCCCTTAAATCCCAGTTCGGAAGGTATGGTGCGAAATTGGGTGGAGGCACCTGAAACGGTGGCTTTTCTTGGACTAAACCTGCCGGTCAATGGAATCAGGTGGGGAACGTCAATTCTATTTGTGGTGAGCGCTGGCTTGTTAGGTTTCCTGATGTATTCTACCGAGAAAATGAGCAGAACCAGCCAATCCACAGGGATACAGTTACGGTACAGCCCGATGATTGTGAATGTTCAAAAACAACCTCCTGCATTAAGACGTGGGGACGTAGAGGTTCAAAAATTCGAAGATCTGGCACGTCTGGCTGAGAGAAATAACAGTGTGATTCTACATGAATTTGATCAGGATGGTACCCATACCTATCTGGTGGAAGAAGAAAACACGATTTATCGTTTGAAATTTAAAGAGAGCTTACAAAATTTTATGATCGATGAGTTGAAAATTATTGAAGATGAATTAATTCAGGCATTGGAACAAAATCAATTTGAGCTGTATTACCAGCCAATGGTAGATATTAACCAACAACAAATTATTGGTGTAGAAGCTTTATTACGATGGAATCATCCAACCTTGGGAACACTTCCAGCCTCCGCCTTTATTATGGATACTGAAGACACAGGTTTTATCTATCAATTAGGCGAATGGGTTCTAAAGACTGCCTGTAAACAATTGAAGGAATGGGATGATGCAGGTAGCCCGACCGTCTCCATGGCGATTAATGTTTCCAGCAAACAACTGATTCCTGAGCTCCCCAGACTGGTAAAACGGGAATTGAAAAACAATAAACTGAACCCTTATCGGTTGCAATTGGAATTTACGGAAACACAATTATTAGAAGATCTGGATCACAGTGTTGAAATTCTGGATTCCCTGAAAAAAATCGGTGTTGGAATTTCAATTGATAATTACACTGGAAAAGCATCCATGGCAAACCTGGCAAGACTTCAAGTAAAGAATTTAAAATTTGCTTTAGCCATGATGAATCAAATGAGTGACCCTCAGATGAATGCCATCACCATCAGCACCATTGCTGCTGCCCGTAGCCTGGGCATGGCTATTGATGCGGTGGGCGTGGAAACGGAAGAACAGTTGTGGTTCTTAAGATCTCATCTTGTCAGCTCTGCGCAAGGGTTTTTATTTGGAAAGCCCATTTCTGCTGATGAAACCTTACAGAAGCTCTTTGGTGCCGATGAAAAGGTGCAAGTTTACCAATCGCCAAATTTTGACCTGTGAGGAATGATGTACCGTAAAATTATCACTAGAATTTCTTTTTTGGCATTAGCCTTTTTGACCATTCTGAGTACCCTCGGTGCAATTGCTGCTGCCAATGCTGTTCCTGTGTCCTACGCGATGGATACCGCGATTCCAATAGACCAGAGTCAATTCCTACCACCCCTATGTGCTGGAATGATTTTTGATAACATAATAGTTGGATCTGGGGATATCAATGGTGGACCCAATAATGACTTGATTTACGGCAGCCCTGGAAATGATAATATTCGCGGTGGCATGGGTGATGATTGCATCATTGGTGGTGGCGGTAATGACACATTGCGGGGGCAGAATGGGGATGACGTACTGGTAGGCGGATCGGGATTTGATGTTATCGAGGGAGGACCTGGCTATGACATTTGTTATTATGGGGATGATGTAAAAGAATGTGAAGTTGTTAATTAGGAATTGTAAAGAATTGACAACGCTCTGAAAATTACGGAGTGTTTTTTCTAATAAAAATCCAATGAACTCGATAAAACTTATTACATTTGTATAAAATTTCAGTGATTGTCTATACGAATTTTTAACAATTGATGACTTTTCTTGTATACTTTTAGTAAGAATTTTGATAGCAAGGATCTATCAGAACCAGCGGACGGATATTCAATGTAACAGGTTTGTTTTTGCCTACTTAACAAAGATCCTTTTATAAAAAATAGGCATTTATCACAATCAAACAATTTTTTGTGAATATCCACAGATGTGTACTTTGATCAGGATGACACATGATCTGAAAAGATGAACACACAATGTATCGAAAGAAAAGAAATAAATAAACAGGAGGAAACATGAACGAAAAAGATCTTTATAAACAAAAACTGAAAGCACAGATGTATGATTGGCAAACACATTTAGCAGGTTTAAAGGCCAAAGTTGGTGGAGCCAGTATGGGTGCCAAGTTGGAATTGAATCAATTGGTTATGGAGTTAGAGAACAAGGTGGCAGAAGGTAGAGCAAAATTGGCTGAACTCGATAGCACAACGGAGGAATCCTGGGATATGATCCAAGCTGGTGTTGAAACTATTTGGGAAGGAATAACAACCGCCTTTGACACAGTTTCATCAAAATATGAAAGCTAACCGCTCAAACCATATCAGTATGATCCAAAAAATGAGTTTCAACTCATATTGAGAAAGTGAAGTTAGCTACTAAGAATGACGAAAAGCGCTCTGATGTTTGAGCGCTTTTCACTAAATTCCAAATTAGAACACTTATTTTATTAATTACACAAATTTTTCGTATCATCTCAATAAAACGGGGTAATCGGGTGTTTTTGGCGAGCATCCGCTCGCCAAAAACACCCTGACCGCTAATTATTGAAAGGATTCAATTTTTCAATATAATGGATTAGAGAGGAAGGATAAATAAATGGATAAAATTACGATTAATGATTTGAAATCACTATCAGAGGTGCAGGGGAAAATTTGTGTTTCTATTTTTCTACCCACCCACCGTGCTGGAAAAGAGACAGAACAAGATCCAATTCGATTTAAAAATTTACTTCGGGAAGTAGAAAAACAACTCCTGGATGATGGCGTTCGCAGACCTGAAGTGGAAAAATTTCTTTCACCAGCAGAAGAATTATTAATTGAATCTGGTTTTTGGCGACAACAAAGCGAAGGATTGGCTGTGTTTATTTCACATGACCATTTTTATACTTTTCGGCTTCCGGTTCGATTTGATGAATTAATTGTGATTTCGTCTTCTTTTCACTTAAAGCCACTACTGCCGTTCTTTGCCAAAGATGGACATTTTTATGTGCTGGCTCTCAGTCAAAATCAAATCAGGCTTCTGGAAGGGACCCGGCATACTGTTGATGAGATTGACACTGAAGAAACTTTACCAAACCTGGCAAAGGCTATGGAGTATGAGCGTTACCATAAAGACCTTCAATTCCATACCGGCACAGCTGCCAGACAATCGGGGGAAAGTGCTGCTATGTTTCATGGGCATGACCCCAGTGATGATGATAAAAAGAGAATCTTGCGCTGGTTTCATAAGGTTGATGAAGCATTATCAACGGTATTTTCAGATGAAAAATCCCCATTAGTACTGATAGGAGTTGATTATTTGATACCTCTTTACAAACAGGCAAACTCATACCCACATTTAATTGAACTCGCCGTTTATGGAAACCCTGAGGAGTTGAGTGCAGCTGAAATTCATAATAAAACATGGACTTTGATTGTTCCGAGATTTACAGAAGATGAGGAAATAGCCTATAGGAAATATCATGAATTGAAAAATCAGAATCGAACAGCTAGAACGATTGATGAGATTTTATTTGCTGCCCATCATGGACGTGTTGATTCTTTATTTGTTGCAACAGGTGAACAGATTTGGGGGTATTATGACCTTGCAAAACAAATTTTGGAGGTTCACCACGAACACCAAACAGGAGATCATGATTTACTCAACGTCGCAGCCATACAAACAATCCTAAATGGCGGTACTGTATATGCTGTTGATTTTGAAAAAGTACCTGATGGCACTTTACTGGCTGCTATATTTAGATATTAAAATAATCCTGCGGTTGATTGATGGTCCATTCAATAAAAGCAAAAATCCAATGGGCTTTGGGGCAATTTGCATGTATCTCGCATGGCCATCCTCGTAGGTTCTCTTTCTTCGATAATTGTAGTCATCCTGTTTTTACTGTTATTAATCCTTTGGATCAAAAGAGTAGGAGAAAAAGAACTGGAAATTCGCTTTGGGCAGGATTATGTGGACTATAAAAAATCCACGTCTTTCATGATTCCAAAGCCATGGAAGAAATGAATTTTCAATGCCAGGTTTCACTCACCTACCAAAACCGGTTATTAAACTGATCCGCTATCCCCCTCAATTCTTTTATGAGATTGGATTAGGCAGCTTATTAGGAAAGTTTGTACTTCTGCTTACTACCATTGGTCGATCAACAGGGAAACCACGGGTGACGCCATTACAATATGAAGAAATCGATGGGAAAATATATCTGGGTTCCTCGTTTGGGAAAAAAGCTGATTGGGTCAAGAATATTCTCAAAAATCCCAAGGTTGGTGTTCATCTAAAAGGCACAAAATTCACTGGAATTGTATCGGTCATAGATGATTCTGCCAAAATTGTGACGTTCTTAAAAATCAGGCTTGAAAGACACCCCAAAATGATTGGCAGGATTTTAAGAGCTGAAGGGCTGAGCATACCTCCATCACTGGAAGCATTGGAATCCCATGCGAAGGGTATGGTAATTGTTGTGATTGAGCCCGATTTGGATGATCAAAAAGCTTAGTGTCAGTCAAACATTATTCAATTATCTTTCCTGATTGATGAAGTCCATGTATGCTTCTCACCATCAATAAAAAAGGAGATCGTATGCAAAAAATATCCACCTGTTTATGGTATAACAATCAGGCTGAAGAAGCTGTCAGACATTACACGTCCATTTTTAAGAATTCCAAAGTTTTAGACCCTGCATTTTATAATGAAGAAGGATATGGAGAACCTGGCACTGTAATGACTGTCCCTTTCGAATTGGAAGGACGGGAATTTTTGGCCTTGAATGGCGGGCCTGAGTTTAATTTTACGAATGCCATTTCCTTTATGGTAAATTGTGAAACCCAGGAAGAGGTCGATTACTACTGGGAAAGGCTGTTAGAGGGCGGAGAAGCAGAACAATGTGGTTGGTTGAAGGACAAATTTGGGGTTTCGTGGCAAATTATTCCCACTATCATCGGTGAGTTAATGCAAGATAAAGATCCAGAACGATCAAAACGGGTCATGAAAGCATTGTTGAGCATGGTCAAACTGGATATTGACTTGTTGAAAAAGGCATACAACGGAACTGAATAAAAAACAAGGAATAGTCGACTTTTTCCTCCTTATTTTTCAAAAAGGGAGGAAATTTAATTCGGGAGTTATCACTGATAAATTTATCTTAATACTATAGAATAACTATATTGACTGTAGTTGCAAGACTATATTGAGAGGATGAGATCATGTCCATCAGTAGCGCAATTATTCATATGGTGATCATTCTGGTTGTCTCTGCATTGCTCATCATCACCGGACTAAAAAAACAACCCGGAATTGGCATCCTTGGTGCCATCATTATCATCCTTTTATTTCTGTGGGCTCGCGGTGATCGATTATCAATAATAGGATTTACTCCACCCCAGAATTGGTTCATCACAATTTTGATGGGACTCGGATTGGGATTGATCATCCAGCTACTTTCAGTGATCCTGATTGAGCCTTTTATAGAGAAAATTATGAATTCCAAACATGATCATAGCGTAATCGATGCTGTAAAAGGTAATTGGAAGGTGTTTTTACAGTGGATGTTGATGGTATGGATTCTGGTTGCCGTCATCGAAGAAGGAATTTATCGGGGTTATTTGATGACGGAAATGAAGAATCTTCTGGGTGCAGGAAGCATTGCATTAGTCATCAATCTACTTTATTCTTCCATTGTATTTGGACTTTCTCATGGCTACCAGGGACCAAGTGGTATACTCAGTACCGGGTTTGTTGGGGTTATTTTAGGCGGGATTTTCATTTTCAGTGAGTTCAACCTGTGGCTGGTAATCTTCACGCATGGATTTATCGATACGTTTGGCATCGGGTTGATCGCCATTGGTGGGGATGAGTATTTGAAAAAACAAATTTGGTTCAAACGATCTTAGTCCACATATTTTTTTTGAAGAGCAAGCTCAAAATATATTATGGTTGTCTCCTCAGCCTGGCTATTTTACAATTCCTTGTTGTTTTCTGCTAACATGCTATTATTTATTTACTCAGCATCGTAACAATCCAATAATTTACTAAATATATAAACTTACAAATTGAAAATTTCTCAATGATGGTATGAATTGATTCAAATCAGTGCCTTTATTCATATAGAAATGAGATTATTTTGTTTTTTGATTTTAGAAGAAAGGTAAAATAATGGAATTATCGATAAATTCTGCCCAGGAAAAGATGTGGAAATTAGCCTTAGGATTTGCGAATACAGCCGTCATCTATGCGCTGATCAAATCTGAGGTTGTTGAAGAATTACGCTTTGACGCAAAGACATTGGATGAACTTGTATATGCCTGTGGACTTAACCCAAATGTTCTCTTTCGTACTTTGAGATTTGCAGAAGTCATCGAAGTAATTACTTTACAGGATGGTAAATACGCTTTATCTGAAATGGGAAAATTATTGTTGAAAGATGTACCCGGCAGTCTTTATTACGGATTATTGTTGGCTGGTAGTGATCCATGGCAACAAGCCTGGCATAATTTAACTTACTCTTTAACAATTGGTGAGAATGCCTTCGAAGCTGCTATGGGCACAACATTTTATGATTATATGAATAGATTTCAACAGTATGGTAACCCTTATAACCAGTGGTTGACAATTTCTACAAAAATGTCCGCCAAATCTATCGTTGAAGCATATGATTTCTCAACAACCAAGAGTGTTTGTGATATTGGTGGTGGACAAGGTGTCCTGCTGCAAACTATTTTGTCAGAAAATCCACATTTACAGGGCATATTGTTTGATCAATCAAGTGTGCTTGAAACCCATATTCTTGCGGATTTGACTGATCGTGTAAAAGTCGAAGCCGGTACTTTTTTCGAGAGAGTTCCTTCAGCTGATGTGATGATTTTAAAAAGTGTGTTGCATAATTGGGAGGATGAAAAAGCATTGATGATCCTGAATAATTGTCGCGAAGTTATGTCTCGATCTTCAAACCTGTTGATCATAGAAATGATAATCGACTCACCTACTGATCAGATTGGCGCTTTTTATGATTTAAATATGCAGGTACTGTTCAATGGCAAAGAACGCACAGAAGAAGAATTTGATAGTTTGTTGAAGAAAGCAAATTTACAAATAAAACGTATTATCTCAACGAAATCACTTGTAAAAATCATAGAGGTGATTTTAGAATAACTATGAGATAATCACACCATCCCCGTTAGATTATTCGATCCAAACGCCCATTCATGAAGGAAATACATCGATGTCAAAAAATAACTCAACAGAACTTTTCTCCGAAACTTGGAAATCACTTTATAGAATGGCAGGGATTGCCAGTATTACCATGCTGGTGATTATGGTGATTCAGATCATCATCTATATCCTGTGGCCACCTCCGGAAACCGCTATCGATTTTTTTCATCTCTTTCAGTCCAATTGGCTTTTGGGGCTATTAAGTCTGGACTTGCTTTACATTCTCAACAATGCGATTTTGATCATGATTTATCTGGCTTTGTATTTTTCTTTGCGAGAGGTGAATGGAACAGCCATGTTGATCGGATTGGTGCTGGGATTGGTAGGCATCTGTGCGTACTTTGCTTCCAATATGTCCTTTGAAATGCTTTCACTCAGCAATCAATATGCAACCATTTCATCCGAGTATTATCAAACTGCCTTGTTAGGCGCAGGTGCTGCATTATTAGCTGTCTATAAAGGCACAGCTTTCAATGTTTATTATGTATTGAATGCCATCACGCTTTTAATTTTCGCATTTGTTATGCTGCGCAGTGATATTTTTAGCAAAACCACAGCCATCATTGGAATCATTTCAGGTGTGTTGATGTCAATTCCATCTACAGCCGGCGCAATTGGACTGGTATTTTCTCTCGGGTCGCTCATCCCCTGGGCGATATTTCTGGTTTTGATCTCCAGAAAATTCTTCAAACTCAGCCAATAGATTTTGATTAGATTTAGTTAAATTTTGGTCATTTATTGAATATCTTTTTATTTTGAACAGAAAAACCTATAATTTAACCATCCCATGTTTTTTTCATTGGATAGGATGGCAACATGAATAAATCTATCTCAATCGCAAGAGGTTTTGTATTACTGAACGCAATCATCTGGTTGGCATTCAGTATCATTGTCGCAACCGGTATGCACCCCGCCCTGCCAGATTCTGTATTCTATAAGTGGTTTCTGGCAATATCAGCATTTGTATCGGCAGCGTTTTTATTGTTGCTGTATTTCTTACTCAAGAATCAATCAAAAATTGCTTTTTTTCTTACTATCACCTTCTTAATCTTGATTGCATTACTCACCATGATGGATGATTTAGGTTGGATTGATTTCCTGGTGCTGGTTGTAACCTTGATTCCTGTTGTGATCCTGATCAAAGAACGGGAATGGTTCTTGAAGACAAGCAGGACCTCACAAAGATAATTTTCTCTTAAAAGAAATATCTTCATTAGATTTAATTCCATAGGTGACTACTTGAATTGCTTTTAATTAAAATGTAAAGCATACTTGACATTTATAAAATTCATTCGTATAATATGTAAAGTGAGCTTTACATAGGAGCATGTATGAAAAACCGTTTGGAAGAAATGCGTAATCAAATGGGTTGGACTCAACAGGAGTTGGCGGATCAGGTGGAAGTGTCCAGGCAGACCATTATTTCACTGGAGAGTGGGCGTTATAACCCCTCGATTTTACTTGCATTCCGCCTTGCCAGACTCTTTCAAGTGAAAATTGAAGATATTTTTATATATTCAGAAGAGGAACAACATGAGTGATCAGAATAAATGGTTGAACAGTAGAATTCGCATTGGATGGTTTTTCCTGGTTATGGGTGTGTTATTCATCCTGGTGGGTGTGTATTTTGAAATCAACTATTCTTATATTCCCTATAATGTCAGCATCATCACCGGATTGGGAATCCTATGGGCAGGAATAGGTATTGGTCTGGTTGTACGATATACGGCAGTTAAAAAGGGAGATCCATCTGCAAAACGTTTGATGGTAGAGGAACAGGATGAACGTAATCTATTCATCCGATACCGGGCTGGTTACCGGGCATTCTGGGTAGCAATCGTTCTGGTGTACGTGGTTTTAATGTGGTTCTCGATGGCAGCCAATGGCAGTTTACCGCCTATCGGAAAAGAACTATTATGGTATATACAGGCAGGTTGTGTGGTCATCCCGTTCAGTGTCTACATTATTAGTTTTGTGATGGATCAAAAAAGAATTTAATCACTATTATTGACTATGCCACCATCCACAATCTAATTTCAATTCCTTTCAAAGAATAACCAGACAAATCTCCAACTGGTTATTTTTTGACGCTCCTGTGACGATATGTATATATGATTAATGAAGGTTTTTCAATTGCATTTTTAAACTTTATAACAATTCCTCCTGAATTTTTCGCTTATGGTGGTTAACATGAAGTTTGCTAAATTTTATTCGATTTTAATTTTATTTATAATCCTGGGATCTATTTACGCCTGTACATTCTCTTCCAAAACCAATAACAAAGAAGAAGAATTTCCAATTCCAACCATGACAATTAAGCCTGAACCTACATCCACGCAAACAATTTTCCAACCGTCAACAATAATTCCTCAAACCACACCCATTTCACAACTTGAAATTCAAGAGACATACAACGCTGCCGACACTTTAAGCCTTTGGGTCAGTGAGGTGTCAACCGATCTGATTGGTCAGAATGCTCTATCGATTTTAGGACCTCCAGGAGCATTAGAATGTAATGACAGATATGAATCCTGGTATAACGACCAACCCGAAAGTAGCCCTTCAGAATACCTGGTGAACCTGAAATATGATTATTCTGTAATCCCAACAGAAATCCTGATTTATTTCAGTAGTGAATCGGTTATCAATCTTCGAGTTGAAATGTTGAATTCACACTCAGGTTTAGGGGTAGAAATTTATAAAGGAGAAATCAACACTGGAGGAAATTGTCCTGGTCAGATGAGTATTCCAGTCGAATCGGACCTGAACATTGATACCATCATTTTAGCATTTCAAAATTCGGATCCTCCTGTGCACCTTGATGCGGTCAACTTAAGAGGACACATTCCGAATTTTCTGGATATTCCGGTCTTCTGGCGGATACCAATACCAGCAGACTATCTGGGAGACCCCGAAAGCGATTTGCCAGGTGGACTGGCAACAGATCATTTCGGAAACATTTATCTGGCAAACGGGAATAACGGCCTGTCTCGCTATGACGTGGAAGGGAATCTTGTTCAAGATTATTTGGTCCCGTCAATATCCAATATTCGGGATGTTACGATTGATATGAATGGTCAAGTCATCCTGACCGATTTGATATACAAATGGTATGTAACATTCGATCAGGAAGGAATTCAGGTAGATGCAGGCGGAGAAGATTTCGGTTGGAATAGCCCAAGAGATATCGCTGTTCATCCGAAAACAGGCAACATTTACATACTCGATGAAACTGATGAATATTCACGCATCCGGGTTTATTCACCGGTGAATAATCAACTCGTTCAGGATCTTCCACTTGAGACCGTCGGTACCCAAATGCATAAAGGATTGGCATTTGATCAGGAAGGTTTTCTTTACACCTTAGACCAGATTTTGGGAACCATTCTTAAACTGGATGCAGACAATGGTGATGTTGTCAATGAATTGGGTTATCTTGAACTGATCAAAGCCTTGCCGGCCGATCTGGCAATTGATAATAAAGGAAATATTTATGTATTATTGAATGCCAGCCCGGAGAACACAGCCGTTTATATTTATGATTCTTTCGGAAGCCTCAAGTATCGCCTTGGAAAATTAACCTATGATGGCGAGGGTTGGATGGAAGGTGTATTTTTATTCCCGGTGGGTATTTCCATTTCTCCTGATGGAAGATTTTTGTCTGTGGTAGAGAATGGCTTTCTAACGACTTATTTATTGGACGTGGATATTTAACTTTAATTCAGAAAGGAAATTATGAAACGACCCATAATACAGCTATTATTGTTTTGTTTAATATTGTTTTCATCCTGTACGTCAGCAAAGAACGATGAAGAAACGCTCCCCCCAAAATCAGATTCGACCGAAATTGCGGTTTCCAGCATAACACAGAAAATCAACCCAGGTATAATCGCAAGTCCGAGCAGCACCCCATCGCCCAGTGTTTTGAGCGCTCAAAACAATCCCCTTCCACTGGATGGAGAATGGGAAATCCTCCCGAATACGATAGAAGAAATAAACCTGCTTTATGAATATATTCCTGCAGTTGTTGGTTCTATTAATGCGATGATTTGGTCACCAGATGGTGCGATGATCGCAGTAGCCGGAAGACAGGGGTTGGGATTATTAAGTGGTGATGATCTATCATTTTTAAGGCATTTGAACAGCGAACAAACCTATTATCACCTGGCTTTCAGTCCAAAAGGCGATTATTTGGCAGCAGCAAGGTATCCCCAAATTGTCGATATCTATGATATTTCCACCAACAAACTTGTTATCAGACTGGAGGACAGTGGTGATAAAACTTTCTTCTCACCCCTTGGAAATGAAGTCGCCATCGTTTTTGATGACCTAGAAGACAATGAATCCACCGGAGCAGCCAAGACGTATATTAAACTCTATGACACCCAAACCTGGGAATCGACAATAACTTTGACCACCGTCACCAATATCCCATACTGGACCATGCAGTTTCCGGAGACGATTGGTGTTTTTTTCAGTCAGGATAATCTCAGGCTTCAAGCTGTAAACATTCTGGGGGATGTGCGCATCTGGAATACTAGAACCGGCGCGTTGATCAATTCATCGATCAATTCGCACACCAGAGAACGACTGACAAATGGAATATGTTCTACATCCCCATCCCTGGCCACCGAATATGTTGTGAGCTGCATGATCCAATATATGGATCCACCATGCAATGAAGCAGTCCCAGGTTGTAATCCGGTAGCAAAATCACGCTACGATATCGGAATCTGGGATAGCAACCAATTAAAAAGAAATCGCAATCTGATCATATATGATCCACCAGGATATTTCATTGAAACTTTTTACGATCCACAATCAAAATTATTGGTTCTGAATGAAAATGACCAATTATTTACTTTGGATTTGAGTAAAACCCTTGTTCAAATAAACACATATGAAGAATTATTGCAGAAAACCGAGCAATTGAAGTTCGATGATTGTCCTAGCTGCCCATACGGTTTAATGGGGATTAAATGGAAGAACAATCAACTCTACCTGTCAGTTGCGAAAAGGGGGATCGTTGAGTTATGGAATTTTTCTGAAAAACAACTTATCACCAGCTTTTCGGATGACATATCATATCCAACCAGTGTAGATATTGGAAAATTTGCTGGTATGCCAGTGCTGGCATTGGGATATTCGGATGGAAAGATAAAGGTCATTGAATTAAAAGAGAAATTAGATCTGAAAGAAATCAAAGTTGGAGAAAAAATCATTCGAGATGTGCTTTTCTCTTCAACGGGAGAATCACTATTCTCTGTTGAAAATGACTACAACCTAAAGCGATGGAATCTCCAATCCCTTCAACCAGAAGAAGGTTACCCCCTTGAATTGGACCGGCCAAAAGTTGTCAATAATCCCAGCAATGAATTGATGGCATACAGTGTGTATGACCGCAGTACTGGAAAAAACCAATTGGTTTTGGTGGATATGGCCTCCAATGAAACGATACGCAAGCTACAGACACCTGTAAAGAATTTTGCATTCAGCCAGGATGGCAACTGGATTGCTACAACTGACCAGGAGATCAGCCTTTGGGATGTTAATTCTGGCGAATTAATCCGCACTTTCCCATTGATATCACCAGAAGAAAATCCCAGGGTGGCCTTAAGCCCGGACGCCAGTTTTATGGGAACCTTGCAGGGAGACTCTTTTTTGGTGTGGGATGTCAATACCAACGCAACCTATACCCATGATTCTACAGAAGGTATGGCAACCAGTTTGGTTTTCAGCCCTACCGGATGTTTAGTCGTCATGGGTGATAGCAATGGCATGATTTACATTTTGGATCTGACGACAAAAACAATCATCGCTGAATGGCAGGCACATGGCAGCAAAATCGAACGCATGAAATTCAGCCAGGATGGGAGACTATTGCTCAGTCAATCAACACAAGGTATCACACGGATATGGGGAAAAATCGGAGCCCTCACCCTTCCAGTGGGAAATCCGGCTGCAATCAGCTGCCATAATGCATTGCCCCCTCAAACATCAACACCCGTCACACCAACCGCTACTTCCACACCGGTCACACCTACCTCAACGCCAACATTGGTTACCTTTTTCAGGCAACTGTCCCTAACCGACCCACATATGAAAGGTGCTGACGTTCTGCAGTTGCAACAACGTTTGTATGCGTTGGGTTATACCGAAGTTGGAATTCCAGATGGCGACTTTGGGCAGAAAACTGACCTGGCTGTCAGAAACTTTCAGGAAAAGAATGGTCTGGTTGTGGATGGAATTGTTGGACCAATAACCTGGAACCTTATGTTCAGTGAATCCGCAAAACAAAAATAATTAATGGGAGTAATCATGATTGGAAATATCGTTTTTTTTGTTTTTTTTAGTCTTCTCGCCTGGCTGGTGTATTCATTTATTCTTCCAAAAGCTGAAAAAAAACAGGATTATAAAAATCTATTCTTCTTCTTTTTAACAGCTGGGGTTTTCCTATCCGTTAATGGTCTTTTTTCTTACCTGGGAATGAGTGGATTATCGATGGCTGGTTCATCAGATCCGATTGTGGATATTAAAATAATCGATCAAAAACAAGATGGAGAAGGCGTTGTTTTATTTGGAAAAGTAAGCAGCAAAAATAAAATCATAATGGATAATTATGTAGCCTATCTGGACGACACAGGATTATGGAGCCCTGACCGATTGTGGATTGAATTATTGGATGGAGAAATAGCCATCGATAACGATACCTACCAACCAACAAACTGGCCAGAGGACTTTATGGGTAGATCCTACCTCGAAATTGATTCCCCTGTCACAGTTGTTGGTTTTGTGAGAATAAACCGAATAGATCAATCACGATTGATTGAGGCTGAAATAATTCATGCAGGACAATTTGATAGTTTTGTTTCACGCTCCAAAACCAAACTAGGAATTGCTATCGCCATGACAATATTGAACTTGATCGCTGTTATCTTAATCTTTGTTCCAATTATTAAATCATTCAAAGGGATGCGAGCAAAAGAATTAACATGATGAAAAACAGATGGAGGTCTTCAGATATTACCTCCATCTGTTTTATTAATTACTCATCATCCGAATATTTAACTTCGTTCTTCTTCCAATTGGCTAACCATTTACCTAAAACTTTAAGTTTTATGGTTGCACCAGCTACAAGAACAATTACAATCAGTGCCCACCAATACCATTCCATGAGATCTCTCCTTTCTTTTTATCTGAGTTTTAATTGGCGACGTAAAAACGGGTAACAAATCACCACCAATAGCAAACTGCTAAAGAATGTAATGATGCCACTCAACAAGAATCCAGGTCCTCCCAGATTGCCGATAAAAACCTGTTCAAAGGTATGCCACATCCAATAATTAGGCAACCAATAGAAAAAGATATGTGATTTCTGTGGGATGACAACCGTGATGATTGGCAAGGTCAGATAGATTAAGAAGTAGAATTTCAAAATCGCAATGGCTTTTAGCTGATTATCTGCCAGTCCACCAATCACATAGCCGGTGAGGATGGGAAGCGCAATGGAAAAAGCGAATCCCATCAGCAACAATCCAAAATTCACCTGAGTACCTACCAGTATCATCGTACTGCTTACCACCATGATCAAGCTCAAAACCAGGGCAAACAACCCACGAGCGATGGTTAGTTCCAGCATGGATAAAGGTGACACTCCCAAAGCGCGCATGGCTTTACTTTCTTTGTCCTCAATGATATTGAATGCCATGACCAACGAACCCAATAAAGTATTAATCAGGATGAAGATAATAGCACCATATTCTTTCAACAAGGATCGTGCGCCGCTCTCACCCTGGGTCAGGCTGTATTGCGCAACGACATCTCCACTCAACGCCTGTTCGATGACGGATTGAAGAACCTGTGCTTCATCGCCTTCGTTTCCTTCCATGATGATTTGAGGTTGATTATTTTCAATGATCAGTCCAGGAACATCATCGCTGCGCAACACACGTTCTTTGACGTCATTGGCATCATCGAACAACTCAATTTTTCCAATCTGATCCAGACGATGAACAAGTTCAGAATTCAAGGAAGATTGAACGGCGAAGGTATACTGATTTTGGTTGAGGGAAGGCAGGAAAAAACGCGCTCCCAGTGCCAATAAGAGTGGTGCAATCATCATGTACAGCAGGATATTATCTCGCACTGCATTGGTCCAATCCTGACGCATTAAATTGATTATTCGCTTGAACATGTTCACCCTTCCTTTAACAACTTGCGCTGGATGGCCAGATACGCCAATAAGAATCCAATTCCATTTAAAACTAGCAACAGAACGATAGTGGGCAGCACGTCCACCCAGGTGGCTGCGTTGAAGAGCACATCCCGCACCGCAAAAACAGCCGGGTAAGAGGGAATCCAACTCATCCAGGCCGGTGAGAAGCTGGGAATTCCATAGGAGATTGAAGGCAGAGAATTAATTACCAGGACAGCCACACCCACAAAGAACCATTCCGATAAATTCCGGAAGAATACAGCAATGAAAAGACTGATCAGCGTCATCATCGAAGCTGTCATCACAACCAACAGCAGGATCAAGCCATAATTGATGCTGAGACCAAATCCAACCAGCAGCAGTGGCAAGCCATAGGCAATACTCAGCACAATGAACAGCAAATTCTTGGAAAGAATGTAGTTCCATGCGCCTCCCGGCGTAACGCGATAGGCCCGCAAGGTGGCTTCCTGCTTTTCCTGAAACATCATCACAGAGACGAAGAAAAATCCGAGCAGGACCACTTCGAATACCAGGGCAATTGGGATAATCTTCAAATTTAACGGAGGTGTTTGCATAACACCCCGTAAAAATCTCACCGGTATGGTTGCTGTAGATTCTCCGCGAAGATCAAGAATTGCCCTGTCGAGTGATGCTTTCAGCAAGTTAATATTCTCCATTGGGATTTGGGAATTGATCAGAAATGCAAACACCGGATTTTCCAAATCACCAGAGAAAATAACCCCAACTTTATTGGGTTGTTTTTCAAGCTTTTGATTGAATTCCTGTTCCTCGATAAAAACGACATCTTCACCGACACCCTGATTGTTCAAATAAGTTGCCAGAATAGTTCCCTGACTGAGATCCAGGATCATTTCGTTGTGAATTTTTAGCTGTTTGGGCAGGAATAAAACCAGCGCCAGCATGGCAATCAGGAGAATTCCGGTTACCAAAATCAGACCATTGCGATTTGCCAGAATCAGGTCCTGCATAAACATTGAAATGAAGCGTTTCATGCCAGACCTCTGCCGGTTAATCGCATAAATATCTGTTCCAGGGTTGCTTCCTGGGTATGAATGGTCTGTATACGCTGGGATTGAACCAGATCCGTGAATAAACGGTGATCTTCCGCCTTATCCAGGAAAAAGACCTGTTCCAAAACCCGTCCATTATCACCATATTCAACCCGCACCGAGCGTTCCCCATATGCCAGCTTCAGGTTCCGGGGTGAATCCATGGCTACCATTTTGCCTTCATTCAGGAAAGCAACGGTGTCACACAGGTCATCGGCAGTTGCCATGGAATGTGTAGTCAGGAAGATGGTGCAGCCATCTTTCTTCTTTTGTAGAATGATCTCCTTTATGATGGCTGCGGTATTGGGGTCCAAACCGGAGGTGGGCTCATCCAGGAAAAGCATTTTGGGATTGTTGATTAATGAACGGGCAAATACCAGCCGTTGACGCATCCCTTTTGAATAAGCGCTGGCTTTGCGATGAGCTGCCTCGGTGAGATTAACAGCTTCAAGGAGTTTCAGTGGATCCAGGGTGGGAACATCGAATAGGCCTGCAAAGTACTTCAAGTTTTCATAACCGGTTAAGCGACCATATACATTGGGGTGCTCGAAGGAAACTCCTAATTGGTTGAAAAACTTTGCATCCTGATCGCGAATGGATTTACCGGTGTAGGTGACTTCTCCCTGCTGTAAAGGTAAAAGCCCAATCAGAATATTTTGAACCGTACTTTTCCCAGCCCCACTGGGACCCAGGAAACCAAAAATGGTTCCTTCCGGAATGGAAAACGAAACATTCCGGACGGCGTAATTTCCTTTTCCTTCATAATCGTGAGATAAATTCTTAACTGCTAACATGAGCGCTCCTTTAATGACAATAACATCAAAATATGATGGTTTTTTTGCTTTCTAATTTCTGGGTGCCAGCCCGCGTTGAAGAATAGCGATTAATTGCCCAGCTAATTCATCCATATTTACAGAACGATAATCTACCGATCCGCTGGCCAGATCTGTAGGCGCGATTTTTTGACTTTCCAAAACAAATTTACCGAAATTGTTGAATATCGTGCTGAGTAGAAAAACTACCAGCGAATCATCCAGATCCCCTTCGATTACACCCTGTGATTTTCCCAGTTGCACCAGGCTGAGGTAATATGCCATGACCATATCCTGCAACTGATTAAATGGATCATTCCCAAAGGGTCGATCACTGAATAAGGCACGGTAGGCTACCTGAGCCAACAAAGGATTGGAAAACTCAAAGCGAGCGCCTTCACTCATCGCCCAGCGCAGGAAATCAAACAGGTGCATACCTGGATTAGGAGGTGATTTTTGTTCCAAAAAGCGTTTTTTTTCTTCACCAGCGATTTGAATTAGATATAGGTATAAATCGCGTTTATCCTCAAAATATTGATAAAAGCTCCCCTTGGCAATCCCTGCCCGGGCAACCAGATTGGAAATAGAGGCGTTTTTGTAATCATGTTGCGCAAATTCCTCAATGGCCAGATCCAGAATGAGCTGCCTTTTTTCATCCGGCAAATTAAAAAATGTTTGTTGTGGCATAATCTCCTTATGACTACCCAGTCATATGACTGATCGGTCATATTAAATCACCAATCATTCCAGCTGTCAAGGATTTTTTGGTTTTTTTACAAGAAATCTCCAGGTTATTGCGTAATTTACATGACAAAATTCCTTATTGACATTATTACGTAATACTGTTATTATAAAATTATCCGGAAAGAAAAATACAGGTGATTGAATGTTAGAAAAAGCGCGCTATTTGATTAACGAACTGGCAAAACGAGCAGACACAACCGTAAGGACCATACGTTATTACACCAGTGAGGGCTTGCTCCCCCAACCTGATACCGATGGGAAATATGCATATTATGACGAAAACCATTTACGGAGATTGGAATTAATCCTGCGCATGAAAGAAGCCTATTTACCCTTAAAAGAAATCAGACAGATCATGCTTTCACTCAGTGATGAAGAGGTCAAACTACGATTGATGGAAAAGACTCAGACACACAAAATCGAGTATATGGAAGAAAACTTACCACCAATCCAAAAAAGCAAAGAGTCAGATGCTTTAAATTACATCTCCAACCTGATGGAAACGCAGACCAAATTTCGATCCAATCAATTGCATTCCAGACGACCACCGCAAATCCACGAGGACCTGGATAACTTACAAATTCCATTGCCGATCTCCCCAGATGATGTTGAAAACTGGCAACGCATCATTCTGGCACCAGGCGTTGAAATGCACCTGCGCTATCCCACTGACTCGGATACCAACCATAGAATTCAACAACTCATTTCGTATGCCAAAAAAATATTCACAAAACAATAGAAGGTAAAAATGGAAAAAAACTCACTAAAATTATCTTTGAATTCTGAACAGACATTAATCGCTCGGGAAGTTCCCTCTCAAAGAGTGCTGGAGATCAGCATTCAGGCACCCACCATTGAGACCACCAAATCCCGCCCCCCGCTCAACCTGGCATTGGTGATCGACCGCAGTGGTTCAATGTCCGGCGAAAAGCTGGAGTATGTCAAACAAGCAGCGGCTTTTGTTGTGGACCGGCTGGAAGAAAATGATCGCTGTGCGCTGGTTGCCTATGATGATCAGGTGCATCTGCTTTCCTCCAGCATCAGAATGACGGGTGCGAATCGCAATGAAATGAAGCGCTTGATTCAAGATATTCGCATTGGCGGAACCACCAATTTAAGTGGCGGTTGGCTGCAGGGTTGTCATGAAGTAGCAGAAGCGGCTGAGGAGAAGACAATCAACCGCTCACTACTATTGACTGATGGACTGGCCAATGTCGGGATCACCGATCTGGAAGAATTAGCCATGCATGCCCGTGAGTTAGCCAGCCGGGGTGTTACCACCTCTACATTTGGTGTGGGACTGGGCTTCAACGAACACCTGCTGGAAGCAATGTCCAATCAGGGTAGAGGTAATTTCTACTTTATCGAAACCCCCATGCAAATTCCGGATATTTTTCTGAAAGAGTTCAACGAACTGGCAACCATCTCCGCTTCCGATGTTGAGATTGAGCTGGAAATCCCGGCGCAAGTCAATGTTGAGTTGTTAGGTGGATGGGCAAACGAAAAAAAGGATGGAAAATTCAGGATTTTTGCAGGCAATCTCTATTCAGGTCAAACCCAGGAGATATACCTCAAAGTGCTGACCCCACCGGCTGCCGAAAAAAGCGAACTGGACTTTTCAGCCAGCGTGATGGCAAAAGATGAAAACGGTAAGGTGATCGAAGATAAAGCAACCTGGGTCTTCAAATTTGCGGATGCAGAAAGTGTGCAACAGGAAGATCGCAAGCAGGATGTTTTGGAACGCTATGCTTCTGTAGAAATGGCAGATCGATCCACCGAAGCTTTGAAACTGGAACGAGCCGGGGAAAGAGATAGAGCCCATCGCTTGATGAAAGCTTCCATTATGGCAAATCGACCTTTTCTTTCTGAGGATAAGCTGGACGAATATAATTTGCTATCCAATCGTATGAAACGGGGTCTGGATGAAACAGACCGCAAAACATCCCAATACGATGCTTACCGGGAAAAACGCAGACGCGGGGAATAAGAACATCACAAGACACGCGAAAAGGGGAAACTCCGTCAACCAGATCTGGAAAAAATCCAGATCTGGTTGTTTAATTTTCCTAACAAAGATGAATGTGATTCTTAAGATCATGTAAAATAAAATCGATTATTAATCAGATTTTGTGGAAAAAATGTTCAACGTGAAAGACGCTCAAAATCCAACAAACTCAGAGAAATTAATTCCTCAAAAACCAGTCCGTGAGGGTTGGGAAAAACTGTTTGCTTTGATGGCTGAAAATAAAGATGATCAACTGATTGATGATTCTCTTCTTAATGAATTTGATACAGAAGAGTGGTTTTGGGATGAAGCATGATTTAAGTATTATTTTCGATTTATCATACTGCTTCCATCCGTATCATCTCAATAAATCGGGGCAAGCGGGTGTTTTTGGCGTGCGGACGCACGCCAAAAACACCCTGACCGCTAATTGTTGAAAGGACACTTCCATCCTATATAAAAATAATATTTATCTTTGTGTGATCTATTCCTGAAAATTTGTTATAAAATCAGATTATAAGGGGCTATTTTTTAAAGGAGGGTATCATGGAACTGCTCGATCGCTTTCGTGGTTGTTTGTTGGGGCTGGCTGTTGGTGACGCAGTTGGCACAACTGTCGAATTTAAACCACGCGACACATTTGAGCCGGTCACAGATATGACCGGTGGCGGTCCTTTTGGTGTTCCCTCCGGCGCCTGGACCGATGACACCTCCATGGCACTCTGCCTGGCGACCAGCCTGCTGGAAAAGAACGGCTTCGATGCACAGGACCAGATGGAACGTTACTGGCGCTGGTATAAGGAAGGTTATCTGAGCAGCATCGGCAGGTGTTTTGATATCGGTAATACCACCCAAATAGCGCTGGAAGAATTCCATATCACCGGTGATCCCATGAGTGGCAGAATCGATCCATATTCTGCTGGAAATGGCTCCATCATGCGCCTGGCACCCGTGGTGATGCTGTATTACCCTGATCTGGAAGCGGTTCTGCATTATTCAGTTAAGAGTTCACGCACCACGCATGCAACTCTGGAATGTCTGGAAGCCTGCCAGATTTTAGCTGGCGTGATCTATCGTGCTTTTCAGGGAAAAAATAGAGTTGATGTGCTGGTGGAGAGAGATCTGATACCACTTACCTCTGAAGCTTTGAAAGAAATATCGTTTGGGGATTATTTTGAGAAAGCTGAAAGCCAGATTCAGGGCACAGGCTATGTGGTCCAGAGTCTGGAAGCAGCCCTGTGGAGTTTCTGGACGACTGATAGTTTCGAAGCAGCCATTCTCCAGGCGGTCAACCTGGGCGATGATGCCGATACCACAGCCGCTGTGTGTGGACAGGTGGCCGGAGCATTTTATGGAGAAACCGGTATCCCCCAGCACTGGCTGGAGAAGCTGGTGATGCGCGCGGAAATCTCGAATCTGGCAGAACGTTTATTTCACTGGAAGGACAATCAATAATCTTTATTGGAAAATGATGAAGATCATCAAAAAATTCTAAAAATCCTCTTATTAACATTTAGCATTCGGCTGTAATCGTTTTGGTTTTAGCAGCCATCATTTTTGTCATCATTAACCAGCAGGATGACGAAGTGATCACCTCGGGAGAAGCCCGCAAGTACTTGTTGCATGTTCCGGAGGGGTATGATCCTGCCATCCCAACGCCTTTGATTATCTGCATCCATGGTTTTGCGGAATGGCCGCGCATCAGATGAAACTCAGCCACTGGAATGAGCTGGCGGATGAGGAAAACTTTATCGTTGTGTATCCGCGCGGATCAGGTTTCCCGCTACGCTGGCGTACCAATCGACTGGAAGAAAGCCTGCTGGATATGCAATTCATCGCGGATCTGATTGATCAACTACAACAAGAATACTACGTTGATCGGCTATAAATCTATGCCAATGGGCTCTTCTGGACGGGTGGTGATCCCTTGCCGGAATGGATTGTAGGTCACACCAGTGATGATATCAATACCACCCAGGTTGATCTGCGCAGTACGTGGACCAATCAGAATGGTACTCCCGGACCCTGGTGCACGCCAGAGCGTGGATGCTGCCACATTGCTGGATCCTTCCGCTTCCGGCTTGCCACTGGACTCAGTCAACAACTCGATCACCCAATCTTGATGGTGAATGCGTTGGCCAAATGCCAATCTCTCTTTGACAAGTTCCAGCTTCCAACCCCGTTCCAGCGCCATTTGCGCCAGCCGTTTCTCCTGCTCGGAGCGATTGCGGCGTACCAGAACAAAAATGAGGATGACCAACAGGATTGTCACCAGAATCACCAGCAGCGTTTGAGTTAATTCGTCCATCTTTGACCACCTGACAAGAAATAATTGGTTAATTGTAGATCAGATGTGGAGAAACAAACCGAAAAATCGTGCTTGATTTTCTGGATAATATGGGCACCCCCGCCAATCAATAGAAAAATAAAAGCCCCGCTGGTCTGGGGCTATTTTATGAAGGAGATCTGATGGAGAGAAATCAGAGTGGAAAAGGGAATTATTTTCCGCCTACATGACCGGCTACTGCACCCGGGTACATTTGTGCCAGACCACTGACCATTGAGCCAAAGGTTTTACCATCCACGCCATGCACTGCTGGCATTCCACTACCATTACCACCAGTGTTGTAAACATTTCCATCCATTGCGGCGGAAGAGGTGAAAATTCACAACGAAAAAGAGACCTATGCCCGGGTGCAGAAGAAAAGTAAACAGCAACTTCAGCAAACAATCCAGGCATTAATCACATCTGAAGATCCGGAATCCATAGAAGATGATCTCGATCTTACAGAAGAGGAGATCATCGCCAACCGCAAGATCAGGAGAGCCAGGAGGCATAAGAATCGGAAGTATGGTCTGAGAAATTTCGAGGATAATTGAAATATCAGAAATGCCATCCACGAATAAGAACACGAATTCTCGAATAAAGGTCCATACTAGTAAGGTTAGTATTTGACCATATGCTGAATTGAGTTTTTGTTTCATATTCCATTCTTCAAGAAAACATAAATGATAAAATTATTTGAGTTTTAACATAATTTGAAAAGATTACCCGGCAAAGCATGAAACTATTCGAAACATTTTATCCGTTGGTATAGTACTCTTTTGATATTCGTGTATTCGTTTTAAATTCATTGACGGCAATTCAGGTAACAAAATTTTCGAAGCATGTTCATTCTTTTTCATACTCAATTTAATCCACAAGGACAACACCATGATCACCTATCGCGAAATCACCATCGAAGAAATACACCAGCACATCCTGGAAGTGGATGTCTCGGAACATGGCGAGCTCATTTATCTCTGGCAGGACGAAAAACTGGTCACCCAACCCCTCGTCTGGGATCGTCCCCCGCGCACCGCCGAAACCTGGCAGGAAAACTGGGCCAGCGTACTCACTCTTCCGGGCGTCAAAACCTGGGGAGCCTTTGAGGGTGAGGTGATGGTTGGCATCATCGTCTACCGTCCCTACCTGACCAAGGACATGGCGCAACTGGATGCCCTGTTCGTGGACAAGGATCACCGCCAGCAAGGCATCACATCCCACCTGACACAACTGCTGGAGCGACAGGCGATCGCAGATGGACATACCTACCTGTATGTCTCCGCCACAGAATCCCAATCCGCGGTGGGGTTTTACATCAGTCAGGGATTTGTCCCGACACTGGATGCGCATCCGGAGTTGTATGCTCTGGAGCCGAATGACATCCACATGATCAAAATATTAGAAAGTTGAACAAGCTGTGATAACTATGTCAAAACACATTACATATCCCTGATACAAACGTTTAATTCCCTCTACAATTAATTCTATGGAAAATAAAATTCTGATAACTCTCCTACGACATGGCCGTTCTCAGGCAGACGATGAAGGTGTACATGAGGGGCGCTACGATTCCCCCTTGACCGAGTTGGGGCGAGAACAGGTGCACAAGCGCGCACAGGATTTTCTGCAGCGTGGGTTTCAGTTTGACCTCATCATCGCCAGCACGCTGCAACGCGCCAACGAGACGGCTCGAATCATCGGGTCTACCCTGGGCACCCGGGTCGAGGATAATCCCGATTGGATGGAATGGGACAATGGTCCGTTAGCGGGACTGCCCTTCGATGTGGCGGAAGAAAGATATCCCAAACCAGCCTTTCGTACACCTTATATGCCCCTGGCAGGCACTGGAGAGAGCGGTTGGGATATCTACAGCCGGGCTGCCAGAGTGGTGCAGAAGCTGGTACAGCGCGGTCCCGGCTTCTATCTGGTGGTGGCTCATAGTGGCATTCTCAATACGGCTTTACAGACCATGATGGGAGCAACCCCCATGGTCAACCCGCAAGGATTTGCGATCTCTTTTGGGGATACCGGCTATGTTCGTCTGGCATATTATCCTGACCAACATCGTTGGATGTTGTTGGAGTTTACATCGGGTGAATAATCAATCGTTAACTTGCTGAATTGGAGGGAGAGCGATGGTCACTTATATAAAACTATATTTTGCCACCCTGCTGGTATTTTTTGCGATTGACATGCTCTGGTTGGGAGTAGTCGCACGCACATTTTATGCAAAGCATCTGGGCTTTTTGATGGGTCCCACCAACTGGCTGGCAGCCATCATTTTCTATCTGCTCTTCATTCTGGGAATTCTGGTGTTTGTGGTGGTGCCGGGGGTGAAAGAAGGCTCTTTGCAGATGACCCTGATCCGGGCGGCGTTATTCGGCTTGATCACTTACGCCACCTATGATCTCACCAACCTGGCAACCATCAAAGACTGGCCGATCATCGTGACGGTGGTGGATATGATCTGGGGGACTGTGTTGAGTTTACTGGTCAGCCTGGCGAGTTTTTTTATTGCTCGCTGGTTGATGTAAGGGGTTTTGGGTAAGATTTCCAAAAGCACCATGGATTCAAATCCATGGTTACTTAATCTCAAACCGGTTCAAAACCGGTTGTTTTTTTAACCATTTTCAAATGGTTTGGGGTTTACTATCCTGTGGATTGATCCACAGGATAAGCACCCACAGGATAAGTATCCTCAGGATGAGTGTCCACAGGATACATTTCCACGGGTTAGGAAGGTAAATTCCATAATACCAATAATTGAGCTCGCTCATCCATGGATTCTAATTGAGCTCGCTCATCCATGGATTCAAATCCATGGATACTCAATCTCAAACCGGTTCAAAACCGGTTGTTTTTTTAACCATTTTCAATTGGTTTGAACTTAAGTATCCTGTGGATTGATCCACAGGATAAGTATCCACAGGATAAGTACCCACAGGATAAATTTCCACAGGATGAGCACCCTCAGATACGGTAAGGAGAACTTTCATTTCAATAATTCGTCATCAATATGATACTGCAATACAAAAAAGTTGGACGCTGGAAAGATTCTCTGTATGGGGAACGTGTTTATATCATCTTAAGTTTGCTGGCAAAAACAGTGCTTGCCTGGTTAATCTTTTCCGGAACATTAGCACCGGTGTAGAATAACGAACAATTGAATAAAAACCATCCCACTCCTATTTCATAGGGTCGTGGGATGTTTTTTTAATTTTCATTTTCAATCAAAATTATTCTGATTTGGAAAAATGTATCTTAAATCACAAATTAAAGTATCAGAATGATTCCCAACACAATTTCAATTCCCAAACTGATCAGATTGGATTGTTCTTTGGATTTATCAAAGAAAATCGAAAAAAGTCTCACAATTGCAATCCCCAGGTATGAGAAACCTAACACACCAAATGCTGCTTCACCCAATACGAAAGGTGCTGATCCCAGGGCAATAAAGAGCCCACCAAAAATCGAACGAACCTCGGAAATACCCCTGGGGCCACTGTAAGAAAGCCCGGTAAATCCGGGAACTGCAGAGGGTTTGATCAGTGCCAGTAAACCGGTTGCAATGGTTAACATGGCGGCAATAACTTTTAATATGAAAATAATATCCATATAATTTTCCTTATTTCTAGAAGAGGTTTCTGGGTGTTTTTATCGGTGGAGACCGGTAAAAACACCCAGACCCTTAATTATTATTGATTTCGTCTATCAATGCCAACAACTCAGCGTTTTCGGGGATATCAGACATGGCATGACCGTAGTGCACAAACCTGGCCATGCCTTCCTTATCCACAATGACCTGGGCCGGCATACGACCCAACTTGAATAGATTGACTTCCTGTCCATACAGTTTGAGCACACTGGCTTTGGGATCCGGTAACCCAATAAAGGGTAAATCATTTTTTTCGAAATACTTTTTGAATGCATCTGCGTTTTCTGGTCCCAATACCAGAAGGGCTACCTGACGATCCACGAACTCTTGATAATCTTGACGCAACTGCGCCATATGCGCCCGGCAGAATGGTCAGGTGAATGCCCTGTTGAAGATTAATATCACGTTTGATTTGCCTTTGAAATCTGACAATCGCACAGTTTTCCCCTCGTAATCCTCCAGCGTAAAATCTGGCGCTGGTGCACTGATTGATACTTTTGGCATAATTTCCTCCCGGTTTCCCTAAATAAATTAACGATCTCAAGCTACTTTATTTTCTATTATTCACTGAAACTAATTCAAAACTTAATCATTTTTTATATTGTACAGTCTATCAGCTGGAAAAGAAAGATTCTAGTTCTACAAACTTTATACAATCTTATTACGTCTGGCTGAAACCAAACTAAAATTACCGTATCAAAACAAAAAGGAGACATATGACCAAGAATAAACATCTAAACTTTTATCGCAATGCCCCGGATGCCGAGTTGCTGGATGTGGAAGGGACACCGTTGAAACTCTCCACCCTCTGGCAGGAAAAGCCATTGATATTGGCATTCACTCGCCATTTCGGTTGTACACAGTGCAAAGAAATGCTGGATGAATTGGTGGAAGGGCGTGAAAAGATCGTAAAGGCTGGATTATCGCTGGCGGTTATCAATCAGGGCACACCGGAAACGACAGCCTTGTTTGCCGAGAAATTTGCCCCGGGATTATTGATGCTTTGTGATCCCGAACGGAAAGCCTATGAAGCATATGGATTGGAAAGAGGTAATTTATTCCAAACTTTCCTCAATCCAAAGGTATGGTCAGCAATATCCAGGGCACGCAAGAAAGGCTATCAGGTGGAGATTCCACCAGAAGGACAGGATGCCATGCAGATGTCCGGGACTTTTATTATCAGTACATCCGGGCAAATTTTATTACCCTATTATTACGATCACATTGCAGATCATCCCCCATTGGACCTGTTGCTGAGCGGGGTGCTTTCGTCCAGTTGGGATCAACCATTTGAAGGTCCGGTGGGACCTGGAGTTCAGGATAAAGAGGAGAGAGAATGAAGAAATTATCAATATTTTTTGTGTTATTTACATTGGCTGCCATCTTAATGGCAGGATGTGCACCAAAAGCAGAAAAACCTGTTGTTGCCGAAACTATCGCTCAACCAAATAAATTAATCACTGAAGGGCGTTTGATACCAGCCAACTATCTGGATCAGTCATTTTCTGTTTCCGGCCAGGTAATTCAAGTGCTGGTACAGGAAGGCGACACCGTCGAAATTGGTCAGACAATCGCCAAATTAGATGTGCCGTACTCAGCCCTGGTTGCATTTTCTCAAAATCAGACCGAAGTTCAAAATGCCCGACTGGCAGTGGATGAATTGAAAAAAAGCGCGGATGTCAATCTTGCACAAAGCAGATTGGATGTTTTCAACGCACAAACCCTGGTCGATGAAGCTCAGGAAGATTTTGATGCTGAGTCCAGTGAAGAAAATCAATTACGTTTGGATGTTGCGCTGGCAACATTGGAATTAGCAAAAGGCCATTTAGCCATTTTTGAAGAAGGTAATGGGATTGATAAGGATCGCCTGGCAGCTGCCGAATCGCGTCTCACCACTGCTATGACAGCCATGCTCAGTGCTCAATCAATAATTGATAGTTATGAACTCAAGGCGAATGTGGGTGGAACGGTTACAAACATCAATATCAAAGCTGGTGAACGCATCAATGCCGGGTTCCCGGTCATGACCATCGCTGACTTCGTAAACTGGGAAATCAAAACCGACAATCTCACCGAAATCAATGTGGTCAAAGTTCAGGTCGGCCAAAAAGTAGAGGTTGTTCTGGATGCACTCCCCAAACTAACCTTCAGCGGTCAGGTTACCCAAATCGATATGGTGTATGAAGAAAAACGTGGTGATACCACCTACACAGCTACCATTTCACTGGATCAAATGGATCCGCAAATGCGCTGGGGGATGACCGCTGCGGTTCAATTCTTACCTTAATGCAAAGGAAATGTTAATGATACAAACTTTTTCCATCGCAAGTTACCTGGCAGTCAAAGAAGTATGGCGCAATCGCGGACGCTTCCTGCTGGTCAGCCTGGTGATTGCTTTAATCACCCTGCTGGTGCTATTTGTTGCAGCACTGGGAGAAGGATTGGGCAATGGCAACCGTGAATATCTCTCCAAGCTGGACGCTGATATGATCGTATTCCAGGCAAAATCAGACAATGTCATTGCTGCCAGCCGTCTGGGTCGTGATCGATTGGCAGCTGTGCGCCGTGTGGATGGTGTTGCAGATGCGGCGATGATCGGTACATCCAGTGCATCCCTGATCCTTCCGGGTGATGATGAACCCCTAAAAGTCGCTATGCTGGGTGTTGAACCTGGTAGAACCGGTGAACCAACCGTTTTGGAAGGTCAACAACTCAGCACAGACCAGGCTTCTGAAGCAATCATCGACCGCAATACAGCTATACGCAGCAGTTTAGCTGTCGGAGATACACTCACCGTTCGTACCACCCAGGGTACCCGGGATGAATTCTTTGATTTGCGTATCGTGGGTATTTCAGATGGTCAACAATTTCAATTGCAACCTTCCATCTTCGTCCCCTTCTTCACCTGGGATCGGATCCGGTCAAAATCGGAAGCCGAAGTCAACAGTCTCACCTCGGTAGGCAATGTGATCCTGGTTAAATTGCAGGATCCAGCCCAACTGGAACAGGTCAGCCAGCGTTTGGTTGCTCAGGTAAGCAATATTGAAACTGCAACGCTCACAAAAGCTATTCAAGCGCTACCCGGTTACTCCGCCCAACAAAGCACACTCAATACCCAGGGTGGTTTCACTCTCTTCATTGGTATTCTGGTGATTGGTGGTTTCTTCCAGATTCAGATTCTGCAAAAAGTAGCGCAGATTGGTGTGCTCAAAGCAATCGGGGCTGCCAATCCGGTGGTGGCATTTTCTTCAATCATTCAGATCGTCGTCATCACGGTAATTGGTGTGTTAATCGGAGCGCTATTGACATTCTCCTTCTCACTGTTCTTCCCACCCACCGTCCCGATTGTATTCAATGGCACCACATCCCTGATTGCGATCATCGCCTTACTCTTGATTGGTCCATTGGGCGGTTTGGTATCCATAAGGTATGCGGTGCGGATTGAACCACTAAAAGCATTGGGGTTATCATCATGAAAACATACGCACTCGAAACGCAATCCGTCATTAAAACATATCAGAGTGAATCCGGGACCATTCAGGCAGTCGATGATGTCTCCTTGCAGGTAGCAGCTGGCGAGTTTGTCGCCCTGGTTGGACCCAGTGGTTCAGGAAAAACCACCATGTTGTCCATCCTGGCAGCTTTACTCCAACCTTCATCAGGGAAGGTAGTACTGGATGGGCAGGATCTGGCTGGCATAAATGATATCGATCGTGTCGCCATGCGTCGCGAAAAAATTGGCTTCACATTCCAGGCAAACAACCTGGTACCTTATCTCACCGCTGTCGAGAATGTGGAATTGATGCTGCGCCTCAACAACAAACTGGACAAAACCGGGAAGTTACGTGCCCGTGAACTTCTGGCACGTCTCGGACTGGCTGACCGTATGCACAACCTTCCCGGACAAATGTCCGGCGGGCAGCAACAACGGGTCGCCATCGCCCGGGCATTGATCCATAATCCCAGCCTGGTGCTGGCAGATGAGCCTACCGCCAGCCTGGATACCGAACGTGCCTATCAGGTCGTCGAAACATTCGCCGGATTAATCCATGAGCAGAACAGGGCTGGCATCATGGTCACCCACGATCTACGCATGGTTGAATTTGTTGATCGCGTTCTCTTAATGCAGGATGGAAAACTGGTACGCATCTACACCGGACATAGCGAAATCATGGAATTGATCCAGGGTAGCCGTCACTAATAGAAATTGTTCAAAAAGTGAAAATGCCCATCAATTATGATGGGCATTTTTTATTATTAAGTGGATAATTTTATTGGAGCCAACGATAAGGAGTTCCATGTCAATTCAATTGATTAACTGCGCACCCATGAAACCCAGGTTGTTAAAATGGAACGTGGATAACCTGGCCATACTGGTAGAAACCGATCAGGGATTGGTTCTGGTGGATACGGGTTTAGGACTGCATGATCATGAATCACCGACCCGGCTCGTGAGGATGTTTCGTAGGAATTTTCGCGTCCCATATGCTCCGAATTCGACAGCTTTTCAGCAGTTGGAATCGATGGGAATTTCACCAACCAATGTGAAACACATTATCCAGACCCATCTCCATTTTGATCACGCCGGTGGATTGCCGGATTTTCCCTGGGCACAGGTACATTTGCATCAGAAAGAATTAGCAGCTATGTTAAAACCGAATACCTGGCTGGAACGGTTTGCCTATGACAAAGCGGATTTCACACATGAACCCAACTGGGTGACCTATGAAAATTGCACGGAGAAATGGTATGAGTTTGATGCCATCCCATTACCCTTCACGCCACGGATTTACATGATCCCACTTTTCGGTCATACCTCCGGTCATTGTGGTGTAGCAATCCAGGATGGTTTGGGGTGGCTTTTTCAGGCAGGAGATTCCATTCCGACAAACGCAGCATTTGATCTGACACCTGGATGGCTGAATCGCATGGTAATTGGTCCCCATGTAGAACGGATTAAAGCATTTGCCCATTTCCATCCAGAAGTTAATATAGTCGCAGGGCATAAATACCAAAGGATATGAAAAATTGTTTAGGATCTTGTTATAATTATTTTAATAATCTTTTCCAGGCATCCATCATCGCTTAATTCTCAAACACAGCAAAATACATTCCTCATGAGTAAGTATTGAAGAAGGTTTCATTGTTAAAGATCCTTGGGCTGACTGAGGTGATTAATGAAAATTTTCTTAACAGGCGGAACCGGTTTTATTGGGAGACCTCTCACACAACGTTTGCTTGAACGTGGTTGGGAAGTTATCGCACTGGTCAGAAATCCAGAGAGTAATGAATCCAAGGAGATTAAATCTCTGGGTGCGCATCTGATCCAGGGGAATGTCACAAATAAAGAAAGCATGAGAGCAGGCATGCAAGGTGCAGATGTGGTGATTCACAATGCAGGCTGGTATGAGTTTGGAATATGCAAACAGGATCATGAAAAAATGTTCAGGATCAATGTGGAAGGTACCCAAAACACGCTTGATCTGGCAGTCGAACTGAGAATACCCAGAATCATTCACACCTCTTCTATTCTGGCTTATGGACGCACGGGTGACATAGTCGTTGATGAAAGCTATGTGCGCCAATTTCCCCCCTTAACATATTATGAAGAAACCAAGATGAAAGCCCATGAGATTGCGACAAGTTTACAAAAACAAGGAGCACCGATCATCATAACCTGCCCTGCCGGGGTGATTGGACCTGGAGACCATTCCGCTACCGGGTATCTGGTAAGAATGTATGTGCGTCATTGTTTACCACCCATTCTATGGACACCGAATGGAAAATTAGCCCATGTTAATGTGGATGATGCTGCAGAAGGAATTGCGCGCTGTGTGGAATATGGGAAAATTGGTGAGGTTTATTTATTGAGCAATGGAAATCAAACCCATCGTGAGATGAGTGAAGACTGGAAAAAATGCGACGGTGGATGTAAAAAGACCTGGTTTTGGCTACCCAACTCGATTGCGTTTTTTCTCAATCGAGTGGCAGAACCAATCGAAAGGTTATTGGGGTTTCCCATCGTTTTTTGTAAAGAATTCATCCTAACGGCCAAAGATAACTGGCAATTTTCTGCTGCCAAAGCAGAACGAGAATTACACATGCAATTTCGCAGTTTAGAACAAGCCTGGTGTGATACGATAGAAGGAGAGAGAATACTCGCAAAAAAGAAAAAGGAATCTAAGCTCAAGCAGTAAATGTAAACAATGGATAGATGGCGCGATCTCCTTACGTTTGATCCAATTTCAACCTTTGTTAGTAAAGGAAATATTGCCATCCAGTATTTCGTAGAACGAGATCTTCTTAATCTGGAAGTCGACACCATCCAGTCATTGTGGAACTTACCAGAACCGCAAAAAATACTCAAAAAACAACTTCCGGATGGTAGCTGGCCTCGAACGGATAAGAAACAACACCCAGCCGTCAAACATCAACTCTTCGATACCTGGCGAGCAGTCAATGAACTGGTCGGTAAATTTGGGTTTTCCAGGGAACATCCCCAATTAGCGCAGGCGGTTGAATACCTCTTTTCCTGCCAGACGGAAGATGGTGATTTCAGAGGAATCCTGGCTAACCATGGCCACCTACTACACTGGCGCAATCCTGGCTACTATCGTAGAGGCTGGATATGAGGATGATCCCAGGGTAGATAGATGTTTTCAATGGTTACTTTCTATGCGCCAGGATGATGGCGGTTGGTCCATTCCCATGATCACTCACAAATTTGATCGAGAAACACAATACAAATTGCAAACAGAGTTTCTCCCACCTGTGGAACCAGACCGCACAAAGCCATTCTCTCATAACTGGACCGGAATGGTATTGCGAGCCTTTGCAGCCCATCCAATCTATGGGCATTCTGAGGATGCCAGACTTGCTGCTGATCTTTTAAAATCCCGTTTCTTCCAGCCTGATGCTTATGCTTCACTCAAGGATGCCCGATATTGGATCAGATTTGAGTATCCATTCTGGTGGAATAATCTGGTCTCAGCTATGGATATTATGGTGAAAATGGAAGTTTCAGCAATAGATCCGCATATGAAAAAAGCAATCAATTGGTTGGTCGAACATCAACAATCGGATGGTCTTTGGAAAGTAAACTATTATTCTACTGATCCAGAAAAATCCACCCCTCAAACATTGGATCGTAAATTGTGGATCAGCCTGGTTATATGTAGAATTCTTAAAGATATTCAGGTTAAGATTGCTTAGGTTTAGATCCTGATTGTGGAAAATTGGATTAATTGAAGAATTTATTCGCTTAAGAAGGCAAAATACACCAACCATGAGCATTAATCAACATAATTTATACGACTTCGACATTCACATAGCTGAAATTTATGATATGCAGGAGAATAACACAAAGGATGTCGAGTTTTTAAGAAATTTACTGCGTGGAAAAACCAGGTTAAACATTCTGGAACCATTTTGCGGAACCGGACGTTTCGTTATTCCCCTCGCCCTTGATGGTCATTCCATTTTGGGAATCGACCAATCACAGGCCATGTTGCAATTAGCACAGAAAAAAATCAAAGATCTGGCTGATGACGTACAAAAAAGAATTCAGCTACAATGTGCTGATGTGACCGTGGAGACCTGGCCAACAGGATTTGACCTGGTGATTCTTGGCTTTAATTGTTTTTACGAGTTAGCAACAGCAGAAGAACAGGAATATTGCATCTATCAGGCGTCCAAGGCATGTAATCCAGGTGGCTACATTTATGTGGACAATGACCACATGGAAGGCGAACTGGACGCAGCCTGGCAGGATATGAATCACAAATACGTGTATTTGTCCGGAATTTGCAAAGATGGAACCCAGGTAAAAAACACGCGTGAGACCATCTGGTTTGATGTTAAAAAACGACTTGCCCGGTTTGACCGGCGATACCAGATCACTTCTCCGGAAGGAATTGTCACTGAATATCAATTTACGCAACAAAAACATCCGGTCAGCAAAGATGAAGTTCAAACCTGGTTGGAAAAACATGGATTTGAAGTTTTAGCTGTGTATGGCGATCATTCAGCAAACCCTTATCACGAGCACTCATTGAAAGCCATTTTCTGGGCTCGCAAACGATAAAAACCATAGCGCGCATCATTATACGTAAATTTTCATGCAAATACCTGTGGGCTACAATGATGATAGATCAAGAGGTCACAGGATGGAAAGAAAACCTAACCGATTTTTAACTGGTTGTCTTGTCTGGTTTGTTAGTTTTCTCATTATCAGCAGTTGTTTAGCGCCTGCAGGCATGTTCATCGGTAGCATCAGTTCATTGTTCACCGGTGATCTGATCACTTCCACACTGGGGACCTTCATGTGTCAGGAAGACAGCACTGCAGAAATCAGATCTTACAAATCAAATAGAGTCGATGAAGATGGTTTCGTGCGTCCAACAACTTATTATGAAATGCATTGTGTAGATGTGAATGGGAATTCAATCAAAAATCTTGGTGGGGGTTATGCGCTAATCTGGAGTGGTATATTCATATTCATCGGAATTATTGTATCTTCCATTATTGCCTTTCTAATTACTTTTTTGATTCAACGATTTTTCAGAAATAAATCCAATAAGGACCCCGCTGCTCCACTTCCATTGGTAAAGATTCGATAATTTTTTATATATTTTATCTGATTACTCAGGTTTTTTACGCTTTTGTGACGCTCCATTTGTAAGATATGGTTATCAGGAATCACAAAAGAAGGAGTAATCGATGAAACACAAGAATAAAACCAATCAATTTGTACGAAAAAAAATGGTCATAATCCTTTTGGTCACTTTTTTGTTCAGTCTACCAGGCAGTCAACCCCCGGTGAAAGCAGCAGTTACGTATAATTTCCAGGTCAATTCCAATGAATGGTGGCCAGATAGTAATCCAAATGATGGAAAATGCCAGGAGGTGAACAATAAAAACTGCACATTCCTGGCTGCTATGCAGGAAGCAGCCACAAAGAATGTAGGTGATATCGTCAATATCACCTTTGATAGTGGTCTGGTCTATCCAATCCAGGGATATCTCCCTGAGATTTTTTCCGCAACCGTAAATATCAATGGAAACAATGGAACGATTGATGTTAGTGGTCACACAGGTTATGTGCTTTCTTTTCGTCGCGAAAGTAAGCTAAGTATTGATTCTTTGACGATTAAGAATGGGGTCCGTAACCCACTAGCCATTGGAGAAAATATTCAGGTTACCATCAATCAAACCACTTTCATGGATAATTCAAACCTGGGAATTGCAGGCAATGGTGGCGCAATCAGAAATAATGGTGAACTTATCATTCTGAACAGCGCATTTACCAATAATGAGGCAAATCATGGGGGAGCCATTTACAATTCAGGTTCATTGGAAGTTATCAATACAACATTTACGGATAACTCAGCCGATGGTATTGGAGGCGCTATTACCTCAATTGATGGTAGCGCAACAATCAACAATTCCACCTTCAAATTCAACCAGGCTGGAGAATTAGGTGGAGCTATTAATCATTCAAGAAATAAAATCAAAATTTCTCAATCCATTTTTGAAAATAATACTGTAATTGGTGATGGTGGTGCTATTTCGATTTTTCTTAAGGAATCAGGTCAAACGCATAGCGTTGGTAGTTCGACCTTTAAACATAATCTGGCCACTAATCGTGGTGGGGCAATTTACACCTATCAATCAACTCTGGATTTATCCTACAACAAATATCAAGGAAATACAGCATCCAATGGAGGAGCTATTTATTTTAACAACAATGGAGAGTCTTCCTTCAGTAATGAGACATTTACCCAAAATTCAAGCGCAACACAAGGTGGAGCAATATTTCTTTTGAATAATTGGGTCGGGATCAATTTGAGCAAGAGTGATTTTAATGGCAACTTAGCTCAATCGGGTGGAGGAATTTCAATTAAGGATAGCAAGGTAGACATTGATTCCAGCGTGTTCAGGGGGAATGAATCCTTTGGAACAGAGAACACACATGGAGGTGGAGGAGTATTTATTGAGAACAACTCTTCAGCCCGCCAGGCAAATTTCAATAATACGACTTTCAGCGCAAATTCTGCGAATTCTCACGGAGGTGGTCTCTACATAATCAACACAGGCGTTGTCAATCTGAATAATGTTACCATCACGCAGAATATCGCGAACCAAAATGAAAATAACACCGGTATGGGAGGTGGATTTATGGTGGATAACACAGGTGGGGTGATCGTGAATGTTCAAAATTCGATCATCGCTCAAAACACAAGCCATGCGCCATCTCCCCCACCGATCATTTTTCTTTATCATCATGATTGGTATGGAACGCTGACCTCGAAGGGATACAACATACTCGGGTCAAAAGGCTACAATAGTTTGATAACCGGAAGTGATACAGGAAATTTTGTGGGCACAGTCAACCGACCGATTGACCCGCTATTAAGCACAATACTGGCTTATGAATATTTTGGAGAAATCCTTACATATGCGCATTTCCCGCAAAATCAAAGCCTGGCTGTGAATCGTGGCAATCCCGCAGGTTGTAGAGATAGCTTCAATATATCCTTGCAATATGATCAACGTGGGCGTGTTGGATGGCCAAGAGTTTTAGAATCTCGCTGTGATATTGGGGCAATTGAAACCACCTACAAACCATTCCCAGCGCTTATGCAACTATCCCTCAGTACCAATTCTGTGATTGGTGGAACAAACCTGACCGGTACAGTCCTGCTCGATGTAAATGCTCCTACAGGTGGAATTGAGGTGAATGTTTCCAGCAACAAAAGCTTTGCCACTTTACCCTCAGCCACCATAACGGTGCCAGCAGGTCAAAAGAGTCAGACATTCTCCATTCAGACTTCATCCGTCTCATCTGGGGATTATGCCATCATAACAGCCCACCTCAATGGTGTTACCAGGACCTCAAACCTGTATGTAACAGATCAATTTGAAGTGTTTTTACCATTGCTGGTTCGATAACCGATTTAATCAAACAAAACTTTAAAAATAATTCTTAATGTCATAAATAAACTCTTCTTCTGATTAATGGGAAGAAGAGTTTATCTTATTAAAATCAGCCTATAAAAGACATCCAGTCAAGTATTTCATAAGTTTATGTCAAAAATTGAAAGGTTATTCTAATGAAAGAAATAAATCTGACCCAGTCAAAGATAATTATTGCTTACTTAATTGCTTTAACCCTTGCCTTTAAACCATCTCTACGGACGAATGATCAGACCGGCTGAAATGATGTATTATTGAAAGGAATCACCATTTGTAACAAACGATGATTAATTTTTTTCCAGGAAATTAAAGCGATGAAAAAAGAATCCAGAATAATCATTTTTCTGCTCATTTTGATCTCATTATGCGTTGTTGTTATTTTGATCGAAACCCAAACCCATACGATCCGAAGTATTTTCGACGATTTTATCTATGATAATAAAAACCATTATTTGCCCTGTGAAAAACTACCGTCCCGGGATGAGGTTACCAAAATTATCGCAGAGCACCAAAATGTAATCAAGGAAATCGAAGCGGTAAACCCGGGATTGGTTGGGATTGAAATTGACACAACAACTTGTCAGGGAAAGGCTGATCTCATATTCTGGTACGCATCACACGAGAATCGACTGGAGATTGAAGAGATCATTGGAGATGAGACCTTTTTTGGCATTCCATATCGTCTTCAAAACCGTTGATAAAACTTCCATCATATGCCAGAAGAAAATTCGGATATGATTAATTCTTCCTGGTCGCTCCCATAATGATGCCCAGCACCAATGACCAGAGGGCTGCCAGTCCGATCTGTAAATCTGCTGGTAACAAAAATGTGATGGTGTGTGCAGGAATCCAGAACCAGATCAGGGTCTTCCATGCTGTGGTGATGCCCTGAAAGCCTTTCAGCCTGAGAATGAGATTATCCTCGAGTCGATGAAAGACCATCATTTGAGGACCAAAGAGTACGTTTGTAAATACAGAGACTGCAAACGCCCATCCCAAACCAGAACCCAGAACGGCTGGTAGCAATTCATGGTCCAAAAGCGCTTGCGTAAAGCCTTTCATGCCGGCAAAACCATATTTGATCACAATGCCAAGGACTGCCCAGGCGATACCTTTTAACAATAATTGCAGCCATGTGCAGGGAATAGCGATTTTTTTCTTCTGGATGCTGAAAGAGATGATCTCCCCTAATGTGCCCAGGATGGCGAATTGAATGGCAGCGGATAATAATGGGTTTTGCGTGACCCATGTCAGGTAGGTTTGCATTTGAAATCCTCGGTGAAAATAATGGGTTTATCTTATCAACCGCATCTCAGCATGTCAAGAAAAAGGAGGAGAATTTTCCTCCTTTTGTTCTTCTCATTATCGGTTTAAAAACATCTATCTCCTGAAAATCCTTAATTAGGTTTTCCACATTGATAGAAGAACACAGCTCCATGCTTTTCCTTCACCCGGATGAGTTCCTGAGCTAATAAAATAGAATTTATAGAAATTTTCCGAAGGGTTATGGGTACTTTGCCATGCGGAAGAAGAATTAAAAAAGGGGCTGAGAATTATTCAGTTAGTAAGGTTTGCGAACCCAGGTATTCCTTGCGTTGTGCAATAAAACTCAGAAAATCAGCCACCGCCTGATCATAAGCATCCAGATCAACCAGACTTCTTTCTTCGTTGACCGAATGAATCAGATCTGAATATTGATTCACCAGTGTGTCCAAATAATCACTTTGAAAAACCTGTTCATATACCAGTCTCAATTTCTCTTCATAGAGTGATCGAAAGGTCGTATTTCCCAGGAAACGGGAAATTAACACATTTTGACCACCTCCCATTCCACCACGTCCGCCCATCCTTCCTTCGGGAAAAGCGGTAGGAACATCGGAAAGTGAAATATCATATGTAGTAGAACCTCCCAATTTTCCGAAACTCTCATTCGCATCCCACATCAATACCGTGAACTGGCTGGAAACATCATCATAATACAGGTAAAAATTGTTGTTCATACCAATCATCGAGTCTGTGTTGACCACCATGGCATTGACTGCCAGATACAAGGCGAACGAATCCAAATCCAACCAAACTGGTAATTCTTCTTCAAAGGCTTGATCGTCCGTTTCTTCTAAGAACCTCATGAATGAAATCAAGGGCAATAAGTCAGCATCATTTTTCCGGGTTTGTTGGGTGAAACTATCTGCATAACTGCTTGGATCCTCCCCCTTAAAATTCAAAGTTGAGCCTAATTCAGCTTTATACAGAACCCCATTGCTATTTTCAAAGTTTTCATCCAGATACACCTGGTTAACCAACTCCGAAATCACATAGAGTTTTTCCTCATCATCATTGATCTTAAACCCGGTATAGGCTGTCTGGGTTGCTGGTAGCCCTACCAGGTTGGCGATCTGATTGGTGATTGGTTCCTCCAATAAAGCCTCATCATAGGAAGCCCCATAAGTTCGAACCGCCAGTGCAGTATAACCTTGATAAGTTTGACCAGATTCGAATTCATCGAATTTGATCATGATTGGGATCTTCACCTCACCATCATTCTGACCCAATCGATTCATGTCTGGGAATCCACCTTTTCCAGGCGCAGGAAAAATACCCTGTTGATCACCAGCTTGTTCATCCAATTCAGATTGTAACTGACCATTATCGTTATTTTCCTGATCTGCTGCAGGTGGTTGTAGGTCCTGTGGCGGTTGAGGTCGTTCGCCTAAATCTGGTCTTTGACCTGCTTCGGGCATTTGAGGGAATTCACCCAAGTCCGGTCTTCCCCCGACGAAATCCCCCTGCCGCATACCACCTGGATTCATATTGCCACCCAGTGCTGACCGCAAGGAAGCGTTTCCCTTCAAGCGGATGCCCACATTATTGACACGAACACCATCAATGATCACATCTGCATGAAAATAATCCTTTAACCCTGTTTCCTGGTAGGTAGAGAGCATTTGGTCATAATCCCCTTCTGACATGATTACCTGGACTGAATGTATGGTTGAATCATCAAATATATCTATACTGTTTGAAACATCATATCCTGAAGTGGGTAAAGATTGTTCCGATTCATCATTTTCCGTCGTGTAAGCAATCACCCTTTGTTTGCCTAAAACGAATGCCAGCAAACTGAGTACGACGGTTACCAGAATCAGAATGGGATAGTGTCGTTTAAAGTTCATACTCATATCATTCTCTTTCAATTAGAGATCTGTATTGTTGTAACCGGCAATTAATGTGACTTTATTATTGCCATTTAAATTCTTGATCTCGCTGATAAATTCCTGAATCAAACTTGATTTTTTCATACCGATGCTATAAGTCAACTCTGTGAGCATACCGCTGTGAACAGAATCCACACTGATCAATTCAGAGGATGTGGTGTACTTAAGAAAAGGGGAATCAAATAACTTATCAAAAGGTACGCTATTGGGGACCTGTACTCTTAAGATCTGGCTTGCCATTTCGCGTGCGAACCAATTAAAGCGAGTCATTAATAAGATCATCATGCTGATAACAACTGCTGCAACAACTGCCAGGAAGTAGAATTTCGTACCAACAGCCATGCCTACAGCCATACTGAAGAAGATGAAGCCCACATCTCTGGTTTCTTTGACCGCATTTCGGAATCGGATGATGGACAGAGCACCAATCAACGAGAAAGCCCGGGCAATGTTGGAGCCGACAATCATCATCACCAGCGCAACCACCATTCCATTAATCACTAAAGTGAACACAAAACTCTGAGTATACGAGGTGCCTCGGTGGGTTTGTTTGTAAATCCATCCGATAAAGGCACTCAAAACAAAGCTTAGCACCATCACAATAACGACATCCAATACTGAAAATTCCCCGGTTAAATCCTGAAACGTAAATATATCCATGTTAATACTCCTTTGATATGATAAAAAAAATTAAAATACTGAGTGCAAATAATTAACTGAAAATGATGGAAATACATTTGATTGATCAATGCTGCGACAATATTTGCTGATCCTGACCATGCGTAAATTGTTGCTTGCAACCATCTCGGTTACCCAGTAAGGTAAGCGTTCGTTCGCTTTGATCTCCATGATCACCTCATCCGAAGTGAACATTGGCGTGGCGTGTGTCAGGTCATTGATTTCCAAAGGGTGGATCTGCGAAACCATTCTTGTATCAAACGTGATCCGTAAACCGATATCAAAATCACCACCAACAAAAGCCTGACGTTGATAGTTGACAATACTTACTGGTCTCAGGTTATATTGCCAGGCAAATGCTTGAATTTCCTGCACAACCTGCTTATCCTCCATATTTAATTCTGCAGGGTATTGACGTTGATTGCATAAAGCAACTGTATCATGGTACGGAAGAATAATCCTTCGCTTTTGTGTTACACGATCATAGCGTTGTTTGATCTCCACAAAGACCGGGGTGTTTTCGCTAACACCTTCTGTAGAATCATAGGTGCGAATGCGTAGTTTTCGGCGATAACGAACGCCGTCCATTTTTTCCCAATAGCAGCGATAATCCGGTGAATCGTAATACAAACTGGTGATGGAATAATGACCGTCCCTATTGCCATACTCATCTGGTTTGAGATAATCAAAGAGGGTTTTTCGAATCGCTTCTGCTTGTTTCAAGGTAATCAGGTATTTCAACTCAAACCGATTGAAATGCCGTATGGTTTGGCTAAGGGTAGACATTGGTACTCCTTGTTTGTTGCATTTATGTCAATTTTGTATCTAAATGAATTCTAAAAAATAAGACTGTGAAGAAGCCATGAACAAACTGTGAATTTGCTGAGAGAATCCAAATAATCATCATTTTTCACAGCTTTTTCAAAGAATTAGTCATTATGCTTATGAAGTAATCGGAATAAAATATAAGAGATGAAAATGTCGAAAGTATTAATTGTTGATGATGACCCAAAGTTGCTCAAAATGCTGCAACGCACACTGGTATATGAAAATATAACAGTATTTACAGCCGCAAACGGATTGGAAGCTTTGCCAATGGTTACAACTCATCATCCTGATTTGATCATTCTGGACTGGATGATGCCCCATATGGATGGATTGGCCTTTATTCAAAGCTTACGGGATCAGGATGATCACACACTGGTATTGATGCTCACTGCTCGTGATGCGATTGAAAATCGAGTTGAGGGATTGGAAAGTGGAGCGGATGATTATCTGGTCAAACCTTTTGCCCCAGCGGAATTGGTGGCAAGGGTTCATGCAATTTTACGCAGAGTGGAAAACAAACCCGAGCAGAAAAAACTTACATATGCAGACATATCCCTGGATCCTTTCACAAGAGAGGTGTTACGGGGTGAACGATCCATCAACCTGACAGTGACCGAATTCAATCTTATGCAAATCCTGATGCGTCATCCACGGCAGGTGTTGGAGAGGAATCAGATTCTAAATGAGGTTTGGGGGTATGACTTTGGAGGAGATGACAATGTATTGGAAATATATATTGGCTATTTACGAAAAAAGCTGGAGAGTGAAGGCGATTCTCGCCTGATCCAAACCGTTCGGGGTATTGGTTACGTCTTACGTGAGGAATAATGTCAATACGCACCCGATTTAGCTTACTTTACACTTTCATTCTGGCATTAACACTGTCAATTTTTGGCATCGCTTTATATACTGTTCAGGCTCAGGATACGATCAATTCCCTCAAAAAAGATCTGGTAATTTCAGCAAACCGTTTTGCTGATGCAACACAGAAAACAGGAACACGACCATTTCCACCTCCTGATACCCTGGATTTTCAACCAATTCCTTTTGATCAATTTTCCAAAGAGAAAGAATTTCAAGCTTTTTCTGAGAGAGAACTTGTGCGAGTACTGGATATGAATGGTGATTTGATATCCAGTCCATTCGGAAGAGAAGGGGATGAATTGCCGTTGAGCCTGGAAGGATTAACAGCAATACAAACTCAAAATGAATGGTGGGAAATCGATACCATTTTAGATGAACGTATGTTGATTTATAGCCGCACGGTTTTCATCAATGGTGAAGCAAGCAATATTGTCCAGGTAGCCCGTCCTTTAACCGAGCGTGATCGCACATTACAATCCCTGGCTACCACACTCTTCACAGCAGGATTGGTGACTGTTCTGATTGCTTTTGGCATAGGATGGTTTTTATCTGGTCTGACATTACAACCCATTCAACGAATGACACAAACTGCCAGAGAGATTGGCGAGAAAAGAGATTTTTCGCAAAGGGTGCATTATCGGGGACCAAATGATGAAGTGGGACAACTGGCGAATACCTTTAATGCCATGCTCACTCATCTGCAGGATGCTTTCCAAAAAGTGGAACATGCTTTGGAAATGCAACGTAATTTTGTAGCAGATGTCTCGCATGAGTTACGAACACCATTAACCACCCTGCGAGGGAACCTGGGATTATTGAGGAAAAATCCACCTGCTCCTGTGGATGTTCAGGCTGATATTCTCAATGATTTGGTTGATGAAAGTGATCGATTGATTCGATTAGTGAATGAACTCCTTTTAATGGCACGAGCGGATGCAGGTAGAAATCTGACTAATGAGCCCGTACAGGTAACAGAACTTCTTGAAGAAACCTGTCGGCAAATGGAACAAGTTGGTACAAAAATTGTTTTCAATCAAGACATATCAGCGGACCTTGTTATCACAGGTGATCGTGATGCGATCAAACAAATTGTATTAATTGGTCTGGATAACGCAATCAAACATTCCAAAGGCAAGATTGAAGTCAATACCAAAACAATTGATAATCAGATAGAAATTATTATCATAGATCAGGGGGAGGGAATCCCTGCAAATAAATTGGAGCATGTTTTTGATCGATTCTACCGGGGAGAGGAAGACAATACAATCTTGCCAGGATTTGGATTGGGATTATCAATTGCAAAAGCTCTGGTGGAAAAAATGGGGGGCTCGATTATTCTGGAAAGTGAAATAAATCAGGGAAGTAAGTTAATCATTAAATTTCCGGTATAGAACTTATATAGAAAAATATTCTATCATTGATCTGGCTTAATCTTTTTTTATCATAAAGACTTACCAGACCATATCTCATCCATAATTAATATCGAGCAATTGTGGTTAAAAGGAGAGGGAAATGATTTCAAATCAATGGTATGTAATTCTCGAATCACGTGAAGTGAAAGCTGGCAAGCCAATTGGATTTACCCGCCTGGGAGAAAAAATGGTTGCCTGGCGAGATTCCTCCGGTAAAGTTGTCGTTCAAGGAGATGTTCGCCCACACCGGGGAGCAGCATTGCATCAGGGCAAGATTCTTCATGATCACATTATGTGTCCGTTCCATGGGTTTGAGTTTGATTCCTCTGGCGCATGCCAATACATCCCTGCCAACGGGAAATACACAACACCGCCCAAAATACTGCATGCGAAAACTTATCAAAGTATTGAAAGGTATGGATATATCTTTATCTGGTGGGGCGATGAGCAAACTTCCTATCCAGATTTGCCTGTCTTCGAGGAGCTTGAAAACGGATATTACCATGCAGACTATAAAGAACGCTGGAGTGTACATTATTCACGGGCGATCGAAAACCAATTGGATGTTTTTCATCTCCCATTTCCACATCGAACCACGATTTGGCGTGGCAATAGAACCGTTGCCGATGGACCTATCGTGAAAATGGAGGGAGACGAGCTGCAAATATGGGTCAATAACCGGGTTGATGATGGATTGCCCGCCAAACGCGCCAGTGAATTGCCCGAACCCAGCAGGCCTCCTTTTTTACACTTTCGGTTTCCACATTTATGGCAAAATCACATTTCGGAGGATATGCGCATTACTGTTTATTTCACCCCCATTGATGAGGAAAACACAATGATGTATACACGGTATTATCAATGTTTCGTCAAAGTTCCAATTTTTGGTCACTTTGTTTCCTGGATAACCAGCATCTTCAGCATTATCATCCTCCATCAGGATAAACGGGTGGTAGAAAAGCAAATCCCGATTAAGTCGGATTTGAAAATGAGCGAGAAACTGATCCCGGCAGATCAACCAATCATCCTTTATCGGCGGATCCGAAAAGAGTTGCAGGAAAAGTAGAATCCTATTTGTTATAATCAAGCGCATGTCTCACTCAAATGAATTTTCATCGCTTTTAGTCGTTTTAGCACTGGCTTTTTTTGTTCCGTTATTAATCAACCGATTCAAAGCTTTACCAGTCGTTGTTGGGGAAATCATTGCAGGTCTTATTTTTGCCCAACTTGGTTTATTAGACCCAGCCGAATCTAATACTTTGACATTATTTTCCAACATTGGTCTGGCTTTCCTGATGTTTCTGGCAGGTCTTGAAATTGATATTCCCGCATTTTTCAAAAACGGGAAGGATAAAAACCAAAAACAAAAATTATCACTCCCTGCTTTAATATTGATTATTTACGCTGTTACATTGCTGCTAGGCACTGGTGGAAGCTATCTGTTAACTCAATGGGGAATGCCAGCCAACATCATTTTGTTAACCCTCATATTTGGAGCAACCTCGTTGGGTGTGGTACTGCCTGTACTGAAAAATCGGGGAATATTGCACACCAATAGTGGTCAGGCAATCTTTTTAGGATCTACCGTGGACGATCTGTTTACTGTGATTTTGTTAACGGTTTACATCCTCTTCACGCAACACGGCCTGAATATTCAAATTTTGTCGTTTCTACTCATTTTGATTCTGTTTATTGTCATTGCCCGGATTGGTTTACAGTTCTTTCGGTTGCCACGGGTGGTCAAATTATTTGACGAGCTTTCCCAGGCAACTGTTCAGATTAAAGTGCGGGGAGCTATCGTCATATTATTGATCTTTGTGGTGCTGGCTGAATCGCTGGGGGTTGAACTGATTCTGGGTGCTTTCCTGGCGGGTATGTTGGTGAGTCTTTTTAAGTCTCCACAGGATGATAGCCTGGTACACAAATTGGAAGCTTTCGGTTTCGGCTTATTTGTCCCTATTTTCTTCATCGTCACAGGTGCTAATTTAAATATCGATGCCCTGATTGCGAATCCTCAAAATTTGATTTTCCTGCCAGCAATATTGGTGATTTCTATCCTGGTGAAATTGTTGCCTGCGCTCTTATTGAAATCGAGAATAGGGTGGCGTTCCTCGATTGCTGCAGGATTTTTACTCAATACCCATCTTTCCATCGAGGTTGCTATTGCCGTAGTTGGTGAACAGCTAGGATTGCTCTCACCAGCCACCAGCGCAGCAATCATTGTTTTTGCGATCATTACAGTGATCTTGATGCCCTTAACTTTCAATCTGATTCAACCAAAAACAGCAAAAGAATCTGGTCTCCTTTTGCGCCTGATTTATGGATGGGATAACAATTTAACCAGAAATGTGGCTCAACAATTAAAAGCGCATGGTGATGTGGTAAAAATCATTCCAACAAATATCGAGGAAGAAAAAAGCATCACTGATGAAGGCTTTGAAGTATTCCCTATAGAAAATCTTAGGTCCTCAGGAGATGAAATTGACACCCTATTAATCCTGAGTGGAGATGATGCGGACAATTTAAACATCGGTGAAAAAGCACAGAACGCAGAGATTCAACATATTATTGCTCTGGTAAATGAACCCAGGAAACTGGAAGAATTCAAACGTTTAGGTGTTCAGGTATTTTCACCAGCCCTGTATCGATCGACTTTGATCACGCTCATGGCACGCAATCCAAGCATGTTCAGTTTACTAAGTTCAACGTCCGATCAAAGAGATTTACTGGAATTGACTGTTCGCAATTCTGCGCTGGCGGGACAGAAAATCCGTGATGTCATCCTTCCTGGTGATTCTTTGATTCTATCGATCAAACGTGATAATGAAATTTTGATCCCGCATGGCAGCACACGGTTGGAATTGGATGATCAGGTATCCATTCTTGTAAATAACACGTTCACCTATAAAGTTATGGATTTGTTTCAACATCACATGGAGCGCTGGAGCAAAAATGTGGAAGAAACCCTTCCACAAACAGAATTACAAAACTTAAATTAATAAATTCTGGATAGGTTTTCTATCAATCATCAAACTTGTACATCCAATTGAAAATTTGTTCAGATGTTTATAGATTCTATTCATTAAGATATTGAATGTGGAGATCTAAAATGAACAGTGTTGACAAAGCATTTGAAACGCAATTATCGAATATCCAGAATAAAACAAATAAATCGCTGGATGATTTGTTTGCTATGATCAAGAGCAGTGGGTTTGAAAAACATGGAGAAATTCGTGACTATGTGAAAAACGAATTCAATTTGGGATTTGGAGATGCAAATACTTTGGCACATGTATTTAAGAAAGCCCAGGAACCACCTGCAGAATCATCGGATGCCATTACCATAAAAGTTGATGAAATTTATTCCGGTTCCCGAGAGCCTTTACGTCCGCTGCATGATGCTGTCATGCAAGCTTTTTCCCAATTGGGAGATTTCGAAATCTCACCCAAGAAAACTTACCTGAGTTTACGCAGGAAAAAACAATTTGCGATGGTGGGTCCAGGCACGAAAGGCAGATTAGAGATTGGCCTGAACATGAAGGGTGTGCCAGCAACAGATCGGCTGGTGGAACTAGAACCGGGTGGAATGTGCCAGTACAAAGTGTGGTTATCCGCTACTCATGAAATAAACGAAGAACTGCTTAATTGGATAAAAATTGCTTATGGTACGGCTGAATAAACCTTGATTTAGTTCTCGGTATAATAGAATTATCGAATTTTTTGAAACCATACAGAGAATGAAGGTTTCTTTGTCTGATTTTGCGAGGTCTGAATGCCACATCCATTGGTTACCCAGTTGCGTTTTACACGCAGTGAATTTAATCGAGGAATAAAAAACATCAATCAGGAAGATGCCATCATTCGTATCCTGCCCATGAATTGCATGAGCTGGAATGTTGGGCATCTCGCCTGGCAGGAACAGAGATACTTCTTAAAATATGGAATGGGGCAAATTCTCTTTCCTGAAATTGATGATGCTTTCGCCTATGGAGCTCCAGGCAGCACGCCTCCTTTGCAGGAGGTGCTTACTGCCTGGAAAACCATCACCGAAACTGCCGATCCCTGGTTGGACACGCTCACCAATGATTCATTAGTGTCTCGCATCATCAGTCGGGGTAAGGAAATACAGTACACATTTGGAAATCTCTTATTACGGACAATTTATCATTACTGGTACCATCTGGGTGAAAATATGGCAATCCGCCAACAATTAGGTCACACAGAGCTTCCCCAATTTGTGGGAGCTATCGACAAAAAAGCACCCTATACACCCGAATTTTAACCCTGTTTGATGATAGCAAATGTTCAAGCTATTCTAGCCGATATCACCACATTAAAGGTGGATGCAATCGTCAATGCTGCCAACTCATCCTTATTGGGTGGTGGTGGGGTGGATGGCGCTATCCACCGGGCAGCTGGTCCAAAATTATTGAAGGAATGTCGAAAATTAAATGGCTGTAAAACCGGTGAAGCGAAGATTACCCGGGGATATAACCTGCCTGCCAGATTTGTTATTCACACAGTTGGTCCCATCTGGCAAGGAGGCAACCAGGGAGAAGCTGATTTGTTGGCCGCCTGTTACCATAATTCATTAAGGATCGCAGCAGACAATCTTTTTTCCAGCATAGCGTTTCCAGCCATCAGCACCGGCGTTTATGGATTCCCGGTTGTTCAAGCCACAAAAATCGCTGTTACCAGCGTTCAGAATTTTTTGGCAAAATCCTCATCGATTGAAAAAGTGATTTTCTGTTGTTTCTCACAAAATGATCTGGATATTTATCAAAAAAATCTCCTATGAACCTGATCTGTTCAAGAAACAAAATTGAGCGAATTCATTTGACGTTTTTTTACTGATTGAGTAAACTTATTCTTATTAATTATGCTTTGATTAGAGGTAGTGGAGGAAAACATGATTGGTATCATTGCTGACAGCACCTGTGACATTCCAGAAGAATTAATTGAACAATACGGAATCACGATCGTACCACAATACATCATTTGGGACGACCACCAATACAAAGATCGCGTAGAGATGAGTTCTCTGGAATTCTATCAGCGATTGGAAACAGATGAAACCAGACCTACCACGTCCCAGGCAAGCATCATTGATTTCAAATCTGTATACGAAACACAGAACCAGCTCGGATTCAGTGAGTTGATCGTCCTCACTGTCAGCAGTGCGATGAGTGGCACATTTCATATGGCGAAGGAAGCCGCAAAATTGGTCAATTTTCCAGTTTCCGTGGTCGACTCAAAAGGACCCACGATGACATTGGGTTGGCAGGTGCTAGCAGCGGCGCGTGCACGGGATATGGGTGCTGATGTAAAAACCATTCTTGAAAAAATTGATCAGGTTCGCAAACGTCTGGTGCAATTTGTAGCCATGGATACACTTGAATATCTGCAAAAAGGCGGAAGGATTGGTGGTGCCGTAAAATGGGCAGGTGGATTATTGCATGTAAAACCATTGATTTCTATTAATCATGAAACCGGATTGGTAGAGCCGGTTAGCCTGGCACGTACACATAAATCATTGGTGGAGAATATGTACAAAAAATTCTTCGAAAAACTGGATATCCATAAAATATTACACATCGCCGTATTGCACGGGAATACTTTGGAAAAAGCTGAAGAATTGGCGGCCAAAATCCAATCTGACTATAACCCGGTGGAACTGATCATAAATATGACAGGACCGGTATTGGGAATTAACACAGGTCCAGGCGCATTGGCATTATGCGGATATTACGAAGATTAGTCTTACCTACGGGTTTTGATCGATTTTTTGAAGCATAGCCATTGTAAGTGACCAGACATCTTCCATCACCTGTGGATTCATTTTATCGTAGGTGTCTTCCATTTGATGCCAGTAAGGTGCCTCACCATCCTTCTTCAGACCGAATAAACTGATCGCTGGAATTTTATTTCGTAGGGCATCTGCCATTTCACTATTGCCAGCGCTTATTTTAACCGGGTAAGCACCCCACTCAGGATGTTCGCTGTTGATGGTTTCAACCATTTTGATTAAATTTTGATCTGCTTTAAAAGGAACGATGATGCCTTCCTGGGTTAAATATCCAGGACCGGCCACACCTGATAATTCGAACACAATCGCTTTTGGGTTCTTAAGCATATTCAAATTCTGCTGGTACCAGGCGATCATGCCATAATGTTGCGTTTCTTCACAACCTGTGCATACTGCAAAGACACGGGTGTGTTTTAATGGATTCTTCTTTAGTTCTTCTGCCATTGTCAAAACCATCCCGGCTGCACTGGCATTGTCATTCGCCCCAGAAGTAAATGGAGAGAATTCTGCCTCAATGAAGAAGGAAATCATCAAAACCGCGCACATGGCGGTCGGAATGGATGCATACCAGACCCAGGACCAGGGCAGAAAAACTGAAAGGCTGTAAAGAATGGTTTGTAAGAGATAGGTTACGAAGATTATGGTTGTGAATTTATCGTAGATTTTCACATATTTCGGTGTTCGGAAGAATAGGGGTGTGCGTTGCGTGTCCAGATGACCAACCAGAATGATATCCTGCTTATGTTCACTCGTAGGGGGGATAACAGCATGCACATTCTGGCTACTCCCTTTGGGAACCATCATGCGGATGAGATTGTTTTGAAAACCCAACTCTTGTAACTCACTCACGATCACTAAAATGCTGATGATGGCTGCAATCGCTGCTGTTACCTTCCCACCCAGAGGATATAAAATAAACGCAAAAATCATAAAGAAACTGCCGATGATGTGAGGTAAAAATATCGACCTTGCACTCCGGAAATCCTGCCAGACAGGTGTCAGACCGATTTGCTTGAATTGATCTTTCACATATTCTGCCGCCTGACGCTCTTCCGGAGTGGTAGACCCTCTTGGTCCAATATCCACTGCCAGAGCACGGATATGGGATAACCATTTATTGACTTGAGGATGATTGGATACTGGTTCAGACATTTTTATCTCCAAAAAGAACCAAACATAGATTTATTTTGCAGTGGAATCAAGCCGGTAAATGATTATGAATCAATTGTTTCCAGATACTTGTAAATGATTTCATTATCGTATTGATAATATCCGCGATACTTTTCCGGTAACAGTTCAGCAACTTTGTACATAATCTCATCCACAACTTCCTGGCGCACATCGCGAGACAATGCGTTACCGTTCAAATTCAGTTTAAATGGCTTTCCCACCACGATAATAAAATCTGTTTTCTTGAAATGCTTGAAATTCTGCCAGAAATTTTCATACCCGTAAAAACCAATCGGCAATAATGGGGTGTTGGTACGAGCCGCTATCGCAACAACACCTGGTTTCCCTTGCAACAATTTTCCATCTTTACTGCGCGTACCCTCTGGCAACATGGCAACTACTTTCCCTTGTTTTAGCGCTTCCTCTGTCAAACGGAATGCTTCACGATCCACCATGCCACGGTCAATGGGGATAATACCCCATTGGTTGAAGAGAAAGTTAAACAGGGGATTTTTCCAGGTTTCCCTTTTTGCAATCCCTATCACATTTGGATGATCAATGTGCGGTAAAAAAACCGGTACTTCCAGAAAATTGATGTGGTTGCCCACCAATATAAGAGGGCCTTCAACCGGGACTTTTTTGAAATCTTTTGGGTTGATCCGGCATACGATTTGAAACACAAATCGCAAGAACCAATTCATTATTTTCAATCCAGTTCGCATATCTGACTAAACCCCATCCATTGAAATTACATCCAACGCTTGCGGAATTAGTTCAATCGTCAATTCTGAACAGGCATAACATATCGTTTCACCATCTGCATGGGCAGGTATATTACCGGTAATTGCTTTCACAACAACCTTCCTTGATTGCAACATGCGGATGGCAGGGTGACCTTCCTGAGTACCGCTGATAAATTTCGTGGCTAAAGGTAAAATCTTGATCTGCGGTACCTGGCTGGCAATGCATAAGTTGAAAAATCCATCGCCTGGATCACTTTTAGGCGCCATATGAAAAGTTCCCCCCATGCGTTTGCCGTTCATAATGGATACCAGTAAGGAAGGTTGGGTGATTGTTTCATTATCCAAAACGATTTCGTATGTTGGAGCGGTATGATATAAAAATATGGTGCGAACTAATCCCACCAGGTAGGAAGCTGCGCCATGTGCCCATTTAATTTTAGCAGCTTCAAAACCTACCACTGTATCAAAACCCAACCCGACACCATTACCGAAATATCTACCCTGAGGATAATCCCCTCCGGTCACCAATCCTATATCAATTTTTTTGGTATTTCCAGTAACAATCGCCAGAACCGCTTTTTCCAGATCTTTGGTGATATCAATACCAAACGCAAAATCATTCCCGCGCCCTACCGGCAATACGCCCATAACAGGACGATTCTGATGATGGTTTTCGGCTCTCATTAAACCATTGATGACTTCGTTCATGGTCCCATCACCACCGGCTGCAATGATCAAGGAACGTCCTAACTCAGCCTGTTGTTTGGCTATGTCCAAAGCATGTCCAGGAAACTCTGTGAGGATCAATTCATAATCAAATTGGTGTTTTTCAAATAATTCTTTAATGACGGGCAGAATTTTTTCTGCATTTCCATGGTTGGCAATTGGGTTAAAAATGAGAAGTGGTTTTTGGGGCAAGGTCAAGAATCCTTTTGAGAAAAAAATTTCTGGATAAAATAGTAATAGGCACTAAGTGTTAACACATTGTGGTTCATCCAGATACGTTAATTCAGTTTTCGTTTGTGATTGATATGAAACTGGATTATACGTGAAAAATCAAAAGATTGCAGTACGAATTCATCTAAAAAAATCAGGAGGGAAATTGGACGAAATTACTTTAGCCGTTAATGGAACGTTGATGCGTGGCCTCTCGCTCAATAAAAATCTTTTGGATCAAAACGAGGAATTTGTTCCCGAATCCAAGACGAGTTCTGAATATCGAATGTGGTCTATCCAGGATGAGTATCCAGCCATGCTTCGAGATGAAAAAGAAGGGAAAAAGATAGATGTTGAACTCTGGAAATTATCATCTGATTCTCTCCTCCCGATTTTATTATCGGATTGATTCTACGCCTCAAGAGTCAGCATAAAATTCCTTTTTTTTTTCTTATTCTCTCTAATTATCTATTTGTAATAATTTACAATCAGTTATATGATTAATCTATTCACAAACACCTGAAAAGGACTTGATGAATTCCGAGGAGGTGGAAACTAAAAACAAATTTCAAAGTTATTTTACGTTTCGGATGTTGTAATTCCCAAGCACTTTATAAATAAATAAGGAGTAGAAAAAATGAAAAAAAGTATTTTATTAACCCTGGCAATATTCACAATCATGTCAATGGTTTTGGCTGCTTGCGGTGGTGCTACTGGAAAAGAAGCCGTGAACCTGAATGAGGCTACGCTGGAAGAAATTATTGCTGGTGCAAAAAAAGAAGGCCATGTTGAATCCGTTGGTATGCCCGATTCCTGGGCAAACTGGGGTGAGACCTGGCAGGAACTCACAGCTGAGTATGGTATCACGCACGCCGACACCGATATGAGCTCTGCTGAAGAATTGAACATGTTCGAAAATGAAAAAGATGCTCCAACCAAAGATATTGGAGACATTGGACTTGGTTTTACTGCCGATGCCATTTCCAGAGGACTTGTTCAGGGTTATAAGACATCCTATTGGGATACTGTTCCCAACTGGGCGAAAGCAGATGACGGAATGTGGATGATTGCTTACACAGGTGTTACTACATTCATCTACAATGAAGATATCACCGAAGAACCAGCCCCAACTTCATGGGCTGATGTTCGTGCCGGTACCTACAAAGTCACGATTGGTGACGTAATTGGAGGCGCAACCGGCCAGGCAAATGTTTTGGCAACAGCTTACGCATTTGGCGGAAGCATGGACAACTTGGACCCAGCGTTTGAGTTCTGGGCTGAGATGGCAAAAGCTGGTCGCATTGATCAGGGCGACATTCTTCTGCAAAGAATTCAGGCTGGTGAAGTTCAGTTAGGTGTAACCTGGAGTTACAATGCCCTGACATATCGCAACGAGACCCCGAATTATGCATTTACCGTAGGCGTTCCCGCAGACGGTTCCATCCTCAGTGGATATGCCTCTGTAATCAACGCCTATGCACCCCATCCATACGCTGCAGCATTAGCACGTGAATTCATCTTCAGCGATGAAGGCCAAATTAACCTGGCAAAAGGTGGCGCTGTTCCCACCCGCACCGATATTGTCATTCCAAAAGAAATTCAGGATATGACAATCCAACAATCACAATATGCGAATTCAATTCCGATTACCGACGCAGCTCGCTATGCTGAGGTCGGTGCTGAAATTGCCGCTCGATGGGAAGAAGAAATCATTCCTCTCATGAGCCAATAATCGGCTTAAAAATAAGGTCTAACCTGTAAAAAATTTATGGGGCGTATTGCCGATACGCCCCATAATTAAATTTTAGGAGATTCCGTGAAAAAAAAGACAAATATTAAAATATATTTACTCGTTCTCCTACCCTTTCTGATTATTGTTTTTCTTTACGAAATTCTTCCTCTGATAATGATGATCCTCAGCAGTTTCAAATCGGAAACTGATCCTGACATTTTTTTTACGATGGAAAATTATATATCAGCTTTCACAAAACTCTCTTATCAGAGAGCTATCATCAACAGTTTGAGAATCACCATTCTTTCCACTGGATTTGGAATCCTGATCGGGTTCTTTGGTGCCCAAGCTGCCCATAATTCGCGTGGAAAATTTAGAAATGCATTTCTCACCATTCTGAATATGACATCCAACTTCGCTGGTGTACCATTGGCTTTTGCTTATATGATTATTCTTGGAAATTCTGGTGTTATCACTCAGTTTGCCAAAGCATATGGTGTTGAGTTTCTGACTAACTTTGATTTATACAGCAGTACGGGGCTGTTGTTAATGTATGTGTATTTTCAAATCCCGCTCTCTACCCTGCTGCTTATCCCAGCTTTCCATGGAATCCGGCAGGAGTGGCAAGAAGCGAACATGCTTCTAGGCGGCCACACATATGATTTCTGGGCTAAGGTAGGTATTCCGGTATTATTACCCAGTATTTTTGGCACAATGAGTGTTCTGTTCGCCAACGCTCTGGCTGCGTACGCAACAGCGTATGCCCTTTTGATGAATAATTATTCGCTATTACCAGTCAATATTACCGGCATGTTTACCGGCGATATGACCACGCGCCCTCACCTGGGTGCAGCCTTGTCGGTGGTTATGATGTTATTAATGCTGGTAGCAATCATGATCAACAACTATATCAATCGGCAAACAACAAAATGGAAGGTGAGATGATGAAAAAGACAAGGTTTACTTCCAATATGGTTATCATCATTCTCATCATTTATTTATTAATTCCTCTAGTAGCTACCGCTATCTACTCCTTATTTCAAAAGTGGACCGATATACTACCGGAGGGTTTCACATTAGGGCATTATGCCAGTTTACTTTCCAATCAAGCGTTTTTATTAACGCTAGGGAGAACTGTCATCATCAGTATCGTTCCAATTGTATTGACAGTCCTGGTAACCCTTCTGGCTCTATTCGCCGTTACGATCTATTTCCCCAAATTAGAAAAGTATGTCCAGATCCTATGTATGATTCCTTACACCATTCAGGGAGTTATCTTATCTGTCAGTATCCTATCTTTATATGCTGGTGTTGGAGGATTTTTGGGGCTGCGCCTGGTAATGTTGATCGGTGCATACTGTATCATCATTCTTCCTTATATCTATCAGGGCATTCGCAACAGCATGCATGCGATCAATATGCCCATGCTCATCGAAGCGGCTGAGATGTTAGGTGCCAGTAAATTAACTGCCTTTTTCAAGGTGATTGTTCCAAACATCATCTCGGGGATTACCGTTTCTTCGTTGCTCGCGGTTGGCATCATCTTTGGGGATTACGTTTTAATTCGCAATATCACCGGCAGTTCTTTCCAGAATGTGCAGATATATCTATTTCTGGCTATGAAACGATCCAGTACAGAAGCTTCCGCTGTTTTTGTGATTATTATGGTAACCACATTCCTGATCACAGCCCTGGTACTATATCTTCAGAGCAGAGACAACCGGCAAAAAATGGAAAATAAAGGGAGATAAAAAATGTCCTATATTCGCTTTGAAAACCTCAACAAATTTTTCGATAAGAACCATGTTCTCAAGGATATCAACCTGACAGTCGAGAAAGGACAACTGGTTACGCTCCTGGGGCCATCCGGTTGCGGCAAGAGCACCCTGTTGCGGTGTCTGGCCGGTCTTGAAGTGGTCACATCCGGAAAAGTTTTTTTGGATGGCAACGATATCACCGAGGTAAGTCCACGAGACCGTGGTATCGGCATGGTTTTCCAGCAGTATTCATTATTTCCCAATCTGAACGTATCGCAGAATGTTGCCTTTGGTCTGAAGATGAAGAAAGTATCGGGCACTGATATCGATACCAAAGTGAAACAGATTCTGGCTCTGGTCGGTTTGTCAGAAAAAATAGACCAGTATCCCAGCCAGCTTTCCGGTGGTCAGCAACAACGCGTAGCCCTAGCACGAGCCATTGTCACAGAGCCGAAGGTTCTGTTACTGGACGAACCTCTCTCAGCCATCGATGCCCTATTACGCAGGAACCTGCAGATTGAAATTCGCCGTATACAAAGAGAGCTGAATATCACCACCATTTTCGTCACCCATGATCAGGACGAAGCCATGGTTATGTCCGATATGATTCATTTGTTTAATAGTGGATTTATTGAACAGAGTGGCACAGCCATTGATCTGTATTCACGACCGCGCACAAAATTTGCCGCCACCTTTATCGGCAATTACAACATTCTCACAGCCGCTGAATTTGGTAAAGCGGTGAACGAGAAACTGGATTGCAAAGATGTGGCCATCCGGCCTGAAATCATCCATGTCAATCATCAACCTGAAGAAGGTGAAGACAAATATCACCTGAAGGGAACCATTTATAACAGTATCTCACATGGCAACATCATCCGGTATGGCGTGCAATGCGGAGATGTAAGGTTGAATGCAGATCTCATTTTTGAAGGCGGACTACCCATACAGGAAGGCGTAAATGTTTTCCTGTCCATTAAAAAAGATGAGGTCATTCAACTTTAGCCGCCAGTTCAAATACATCCCAAATTAGAATAATCCAATTCCCAGGAGTGTGTTAATGATCAAAAATATTGCTCACCGTGGTTTTTCTGGTCAGTATCCGGAAAATACACTGTTAGCATTCCAGAAAGCGCTCGAAGCTGGAGCTGATGGCAATGAATTCGATGTTCATCTGACCCGTGATGGTGTGCCTGTTATCCACCACGATGAAAATCTTAATCGCACCACTGACGGTACTGGTCTGATAGGCGCTTACACGTTCGAGGAACTGCGCCGATTGGATGCCGCTGTCAGGTATAACGGGATGTTCCCGGTGCAGCGAATTCCGTCATTAAGGGAATATTTTGAATTGGTCAGAGGCACAAAATTACTTAGTAACATCGAGCTCAAAACCGGTATTGTCCATTATCCGGAAATTGAAAAACAGGTACTGGCAATCATTGATGAATTCAACTTCCGTGAAGATGTGATCGTATCTTCCTTCAACCACCATTCCATCCGTATATTTAAAAAACTCGCCCCGGACATTCAGATCGGTGTTCTCGAAGAAAGCTGGCTAATTGATCCAGGCGGGTACACTAAATCACTCGCTGCTGAATGGTATCACCCGGAATTCCATGCGCTGACAGATGAAACCTTGCAGAATTTACGCACACATCAGATCAAGATCAATACCTGGACAATCAATGATCAAAAAGACATGCGCAAAGCCATTGAAATGAAATTGGACGGGGTCATCACCAATCATCCGGACACATTTGCCCGTATACTTCAGGAATATCAAGCCCAATGACACTCACCATTGCGCATCGTGGTTTTTCCGGTCAATTTCCAGAGAATACATTGCTTGCTTTTCAGGAAGCAATTGAACTGGGTGTGGAAGCTATCGAATTAGATGTTCAGCTCTCCAAAGATGGGGAGATCATCATTTTTCATGATGAAGAGCTTTCGCGTATTACCGGACAAAAAGGTTTACTGAAAGATCTCACCTGCGCTGAACTGCGCAAGCTGGATGCATCTGGAGAATATAGAGGTGTATTTGGAAAACAAACCATTCCTTGCCTGTCTGAATACCTGGAATTGACTGCAAACAAGAATATCCTCACATTCCTGGAACTGAAAAATGGGGTGCTCCCTTATCCTTTAATGGAAGAAAAAGTCGCTGATTGCCTTAAGAATTTTAATCGTCAGAAAGGTACCATCCTTTTTTCAGCCAATCATCCATCTGTTAAATATTTTGGGACTTTGGCTCCGGATGTCCAACTACTCTTCCCGTTTGACAATTGGATATTTGGGTATGGTAGCTACTGCCACAGCCATGGCATCACAGCCTGTATGCCTTACTTCCGAGCTTTGACACCTGAAGTTGTGGCAGAAATAAAATCTTTTGGAATCTCGATCTATCCCTGGACGGTGGACGAACCACAAGACATTCAAGAAATGCTGGTATTGGGTGTGGATGGAATCCTCAGCAACTACCCTGATCGATTGAAAACGTTCTTGAAAACCCAAAAACCAGAAACTGATTAGAAAGAAATCGGTCGCCGGGCTACATTCAATACCATCTCCTGGAAGGCGATCGCTGCTGCCTGACAGGCTGATTGATCTCCCGTAAGGATGGCACCCATAAAGTTCGTTTCGGATGGGGGTGGCGTGTAAGAGACAATTTCCACAGCCGCAGCCTTCAGCGCGGCATCCAGCGCCATGACACCTTCCAGAGGGGGGGCGATCAGATAAGCGATAGGTGATCCCAATGGTATGTCACAGACTTTGGATAAATAGGACCCAGTCTGTGAGATGACATGCGGAAAAAAAGCGATAGATCCATCCTGATTGGCGGAATACCAGGTCGCGTTAACAGTCAGATACTGAACTGCCGCTTCCAGACCAGCGCGCACTTCATCCGGGTCTGGACCCGCCAGCATGGCGATGATTTCGCCAGAAAGCGGCCCGGATGCGTGTCGAGATCCAGCGAAAAACGAGTGGGCATACACCACTTCCACATTCGCTTTTTTCGTGGCTTCATCAATGGATACATAAGTTGCATCATCATTATCTGAAGTCAGAATGCCCAGGCTGTGTTGATCTGAACGCAATCCCAGTACCCGGGCGTAATTTGGAGCTACCTGAGAGATTAAACGCACCGCCAATGGTCTCGCATGAATTGGATCTAAGATTGCCATGTGTTACTCCTTTTTATTCAATCAGCTTCGATTTCACGCCTGAAGCCTGGTTTTTGATCATCTTTTTTGCCATTTGAATGGCATAAGCGCCAGCTTCCAATGGATTGGTGCCACCACCATCAAAAATATTACAGATGACTTCGCGATCGGCATCCGTTTGTCCACTGGAAGGACGGAAAGCCATATAAGCGCTCATTGACTCCGCACGTCCCAAACCTGGACGTTCTCCGATCAACAGAATGAGCACATCCGGCTGGATCAGATCTCCAATATCATTCATCACACCGACCCGGCAATATTGAATGAAGAATGGAGTTCCCAATGTTAATCCAGCCGTTTTACAACCCGCTTCCAGCACCGGGAAGATTTTTGGTAAATTTACCTCAATCGCATATGCACTCAGACCGTCACCAATACAGATCTGAATATTAGGTGATTTGACGCATTTCGCCTGAATGGTTTTGCAGGCTTCCTCGTTTAATCGACGACCCAGATCAGGACGTAACAAATATTGTTCTTTCCCTTCCGTGATTTGGGTTTGCACACTGAATAGGTTGAATTGCGCCAGAATCTTTAGATCCACATCCCGATACAAGGTGTCCTGTGTTACTGCCAGATCACTCTGGAATAGTAATAAAGACCTGGTTCGTAAGCGTGTACCTGCCCGTCCACCACCTATCCTGGCAGAGGTTGTGGAAATGAGAGCTGGCAATCCCTCTGAATCGAGCGGATGATCCACACCTGGTTTTTTTCGCATTTCATCAGTGGTTGGATCAGGCAAATCGATTGTCAAACTCGAAAAGGATCCTGAGGATACATGACTTTCTTTTGGTTGTTTGAAATCAGGTACCAATTCCGAAATTTCTATTGGTGCATTTGAAAGGTTCGTAGATAACGCTACATCATTCTGTTCCGTTAGCTTTTTGAGATTTTCCTGAGCAATCTCCTGTAAAATTGCTTCGACTAGTTTCTGCATCTGGTCTTTATCCATCATTCACCTCAACGGGACAAGAAAAAAGTAGGGTCACCGGCTTTTGGGGTGAGCTTCCCATTTTTCATTAATCCAATGGCTTCCATCCAGGCTTCAAATTCAGGCGCGGGACGCAGGTTAAAAATATTGCGGACCGTTGCCGTATCATGAAAAGAGGTGGATTGGTAGGATAACATCGAATCGTCAGCCATGGGCACACCCATAAAGAAGTTACACCCTGCGGCAGTTAACAACACCATCAGGTTTTCTGCGCTATTTTGATCCGTTCGGGCATGGTTGGTATAGCAAACATCACATCCCATGGATATACCAGTCAATTTACCCATAAAATGGTCTTCGAGTCCAGCACGGTGAATTTGCTCAGTATTATATAAATATTCCGGACCAATGAAACCTACCACTGTATTGACCTGAAAGGGCTCATAGCGTTTTGCCAGCCCATAATTGCGCGCTTCCAGGGTCAATTGATCCCAACCGTGATGAGCATTGGCAGAAAGGGCTGATCCCTGACCCGTCTCAAAATACATATAATTTGGCCCGGCTGGATAACAATACTTTTTTGCCATCTGGTAGGCTTCATCCAGCATGCCCACAGAGATACCGAAGGATTCGTTCCCGGCTTGTGAACCGCAAATCGATTGGAATACCAGACCCACCGGTGAACCGGATTGCATACAGCGCATCTGGGTGGTGACATGTGCCAGAACACAGCTCTGCGTGGGAATCTCCCAGGTTTTGATGACATCATAGGTCATATCCAACAAGCGTGACACCGATGCATAACTATCATCAGATGGATTGATGCCAATCACGGAATCACCACTGCCAAAGGAAAGTCCTTCATATATAGAAGCCCGGATTCCCTCGGGTGAATCGGTGGGATGGTTGGGTTGCAAGCGACTGGATAATGTACCTGACATTCCAATGGTGTTGACACAATGGCGAACAACCCTGATCTTACTGGCCGCCAGAACCAGATCCATATTCGACATTAATTTTGTGACTGCTGATATCATCTCAGCCGTTAAACCATTGGCGATTCGTTTGATCTGGTCACCATCCGTTTCATTGGATAACAACCACTCTCGTAATTGCCCCACCGTCCAGTCTTTAATCTCCAAATAACTCGTCTGGTTCAATCCTTCAAATATCACCCTGGTGACTTCGTCCTGGTCAGGTGGTAATACTGGATTTTCGTACAACGCCCAGAGGGGAACCTCTGCCAGAACCAGTTTGGCAGCAGCGCGTTCTGCCGTTGTCTCAGCCGCCAGACCTGCCAGACGATCCCCTGATTTTTCTTCATTGGCCTTTCCCATCAGAATACGCAAATCGGGGAATTCGTATTGTTTTCCAAATAATTTCGTGCGTAAAATCATTCAATACCTCAGACTAATGGTAAAAAATCAGCGTTTTCACCACCAATGGTACCACTCTCCCATCCATGAGTGGCGTTCCAATATCGATATAATCACCTTCCTCCAGCCCAACCTGGTCAATCACCAGTAACGGTCGCTCCTTTACCAGTCCTTTGACTGTCTGACCCAGTACCTGGGCATAGTCGCGCTTAATGATCGCAATGAGAGGTCGCCCGATAGGTAATGAGGCAGCAAATGATTCCAATCCCTGCGCTACCTGCACCAGTTGGGGATAATCCATCCTTAAATCTAACTCCAGGGAAATGGCAAATGGATCGACACCCAGATCCAGATCCCAACGCCGGAGTGCATTTCTTACAGTCTCCGAGATCACCAGCGGTGATAATTCTTTCCCGAATAGATCAGGACGAATAACCGGTACATTTTTTAAGGGTAAGATTGATTGTTCAGCCCAAATCGTCGAGCCTGAAAGCGTCAATGTTTGAGAGCTGGCCCCCAGCACAGTAGCCCGTTGTGTTTCAGCAGGTTTAATCACATGGTATGATTTAATTTTTGGGTGAAGTCGTAAGGATTGAGCTAATAAGGGACCAATATCACCATGTCGGATCACATCAGCGACCGAATTTAACACAATAGGGGAATAATAATAATAGCCAATACCACCGGAAAACATCACTGGTCTTCCCACACCAGAAACCGGATTGGGTGGCGTTTGATAGAGTTTTTCCGCCAGTGGTGAGGTGGTACCTTCAATCAAATGAACCGTGACATCTGCCATACAATCCGCCACGCGGGATAAATCTGCCAGGGGCGGGCGATCACCCACCCGCATCTGAACTCCCGCTTCGGAGATAATCCACTCTCCAGCGCGGGTGATTGAAGTTATTACCCCGTCTTTTATCTCAATGACCCTGCCGCCAAAATTCATGGCTGCCGATCCCACCAGATTTCCCTGGCGGAAAACAGCACTGTTGGCACTTCCACCACCTATATCTATGTTTGAGACAGTGGTGAAATGCTGGCGAGAATAGCTGGCTGCTCCAGACCCACGGCCGGCAATCATGCTTTCTACATTTGGTCCCGCAATCGTGACGACAAAATCTCCAGCCAGATCCGAAATTGCTGTCAAAATCTGATCAGCATTTTTCTTGCGAGCCGTTTCACCCGTGATGATGACAGCTCCGGTTTCAACCTGATCAGGAGTGATACCAGCACGTAAATATTCCTGTTTCAGGATTCCGGCAAGGCGATCTGCATCAATGGTTTCAGCATCCAAAAGAGGTGTAAAAACGATATCACTCGCAAACAAAACTTTGCGATCAGTAATATCAACCCTGGGAATCTGCCCGGCACGAGCGATCTCCACCAGCGATAACTCACTGAAGATCACTTGAGTTGTAGTCGTGCCAATATCAATACCGACACTGACTATTTCATGCGCACTTTTCACAAATGTTCCTTTCAGTTGCTAGCATAGGATTTCTCTCCATAATTTCACAATCTTCAGCCTTTTGGATCAACACCAATTCGAAACATAATACCTTTTTGGGTTTGGATAATTTTTGTAAAGTGGGTTCTTCCTTATTATATAAACTTAACAAGAAATAACATGATCGAAGTGGATGGAAGTTGTACTTCCAAGAATGTTTTTCAATCCTGATATACCTACTTGCATAATCAAATTTATGAATTGTATACTCTATTCAGTCCATTCTTGTTGTTGTTTATTAATCAATCTGTGATTCTGCAAAGGAGAGATGCTTATGAGTATATTATTGGGAATCTTCATTGGATTCGGTGTATGGTTTGTTTTTCGTTATGTTCTGACTTCATTTTTTACTGTTGAGCAAAATGAACGCGCGGTGAAAACCGTTTTTGGTCGGGCAGAACGGATGGGTGACAACACTACCATCAATACACCATTAGCAGACATGTTGACCGAGGAACATAAAAAACGTTACAACTATCCGGTGGTAAAGGTTATTCAACCAGGTGGTCCCTATTTTAAATGGCCCTGGGAAAAGGTTTACAAAGTCTCTGTGGCAACACAGACAATCAACATGGCGTACGACCCGGATGAACCAAAGGCAAATGCTGGGGGTACTATCCTGGAAGCCGTGACGAAAGATCAACTCAACACCGGCCTTACTGGCCAGATCCGTTACCGGATTGCAGAGAATAATTTGTATGCCTATTTATTCGGGGTAAAACAACCGATCTCACATGTCATGGGATATTTTGTCTCTGTCCTGCGTGAACGAATTGCCAGCTTTGCAGCACCGGATAGTCCCATTATTCCAGAAAGTGAAATGAGTATTGTGACTGGTGTATCAATCAATGATCTCCGAAAAAATCTCAGGGACTTGAACGATCACATGGAAAGAGAATGCAGCTCATCCATCGCTCGTTATGGAATTCTACTGGATGCATCGCTCATTACCGGTATAGACCCGCCAGCAGAGGTTGAATCTGCTTTAGCCGCGATCAATACCGCGCACAACCAGGTGTCCTCGGATATCAGTCTGGCGCAAGCTCTGGCGGATCAAAAGATTGTTCAGTCCAAACGTGCAGTCGAGATTGAGACACTCAACGCTCAGGCGGAAGTGGAACCTTTAAAAGCTTTGGCAGAACAATTGCGTATCTTAAAGAGCAGTGGTCCGGGAGCATTGGCAGCTTATGTACGAAATGTGCGCTTACGATTATTCTCGCATGCCCAACAAATTGTAAGGGAGGTGGAGTCATGAGTCCATTTTTACAAATGATGGTTGCAGCTGGAATAACATTCTTCGCCATGTGGTTTTTGATGCCACTCTTATTATTGTTCGTTCGTCTGCTGGGTTTTTACACCATCGTTAATGAAGGTACCTCTCAAGTATTTATCCTGTTTGGCAAAGTTATTGGGATTCTGAAAGAACCCGGCATTCACATCCTGCCTTTCAAGATCGGTCCAGGTGCATTCCTGGTGAACTGGTTTGGTAGTCGTAAAGTGTTGGATATGCGTCTCGATCAACAATATTTACGCAGTAATCCGGTCAATTCTGAGGAAGGTGCACCCATGGGTGTGGGTATCTGGTATGAAATGTTCATCAGTGACCCGGTTGCTTACCTGTTCAAGAATGCAGACCCGCGTGGATCCCTGTCAGCAAACGTTAGCAATGCTGTGGTACGTTCTTTGAGTAACATGCCATTGGATCAGATGCTGGTCGATCGCCATCAGATGAGCCGGACCGTGCGTGAAGAAGTCACGCCACGTTCACACGAATGGGGTTATAAATTGGGTTCGGTATATATACGGAAAGTCCATTTTCGTGATATCGGCATGATCCGCCAGATTGAAGAGAAAGTGGTCAACCGCTTGCGTCAGGTCACCTCCGCCATCAAACAGGATGGCGCCAATCAGGTAAATATAATCGCTGGAACCGCTGAACGTCTGGCAGCCGTAGAATTTGCGAAGGCAGGCGCTATTCGCCCTAAAATCGTAGGAGAAGCCATGCAGCAAATAACCAGTGATCCAGATGTTGCCAATGCCATGTTTGAGATCCTGGAAATGCAGAAATTATTGGATAACAATGGTAAATTGACACTGGTCCCCCCGGGTAGTGATCTTCTAAACCAATTGATTGTTGCAGGCTCTACAAAATAATTTGTAAACAATGAAAAAGCACATCAGCGGGAATAGACTTACTCCCGCTGTAATTTTTTTCTATTCATGCACTTGTGATGAAACTTAAGAATCTCTCCACCGAAGCATCGGATGCGCGATGCAAAGCAGGTGGAATTGTGAGATGAGCCAATTCGTTATATTTTTGTTCTCTTGATTTGATCAATTGCGGATAACAACGGGCAAAGGTTTGAGAACGTGATTCTGTTGGGTTAGGCAGAAAGTAATTATTCCAGATGATGGCAACCGGATTTTCAAGATAGAATTGCAACATACGATCAAAATCCTGTGAAGTTAAATCGAGATAAACAATCCTGGTCAATTGACTTAACGTATCCAGAATTTCCTCTGGCATGTAGATAACACTGCCGGTAGAATCAATAACGATGTTTTCATGTTCGCCAGCTTTGTTCAGGTAATCAATGATCTCGTTCAATACTTCTTTTTCAGCGTCTAAATATTGCTGAGCGCGGGAAATATGGGTTTCTTCATCCGGATATCCGACCCACTGATGCATATCAAACTCTTCGGGTTCGATATATCCGAGTTGCTCAGCCAGATGAACTGTAATCAAATCATCACACCCAAAACGTTTGAAACCTTGCGATTCAAGTTTTTTCGACCAGTAAGATTTTCCTGTGCCAGACATCCCAATCAGAGTAAGAAACACGATTAATACCTCGAATTTTATTTTGGTTATTATAGCATTCAGACGATGATAATTCAGTTGGAGAAAAAAAGTTCTCAGAGAACTTGCATCCTCTGAGAACAGCATGAAGATAAAACGCTAAACCTGATTTTTAGAGTTTTATTCCAGCTTCCCGTAATAAGTTTTGAATTGCTTCAATGTCAGGCAATAAAATCCACATACCATCCCATGACCAGGATGGATAGGCATGATCCTCTCCAATGGCAATTGAATTGATCTTTTCAGGTTGGTTCAAAACCATGGCTACAAACGGCATTAATTTGACAGCTTGTTCGATAGTCATGTTGGTTTCAACATTATCCTGGATTTCATCCTTCATCTGGGATAATTTTGTGATCGACTGAAAACTGACCATTTTTTTCGCTAATGCATACAGCACTTCCTGTTCACGGCGATTACGGTCTATGTCATTGGACGAAGCACGCGCACGCACATACCAGAGTGCAGTTGGTCCATCCATATGCATTGTACCCTGCTGAACATAGCAATCTCCATTGGCATCCTGTAATGGCAGATCACACCGGTCAGAAAAATCAGAGGCTATATTAACTTCCAAACCTCCACGATTATCAATAAATTGCGTAAAACCGTTGAAATTGGTCATCACATAATAATCTGGTCGAATGCCGAAGTTCGCTGCAAACATTTCTGCGGTTGCTTCAAACCCACCCAATTGAAATACCTGATTGATTTTCATCTCCCATAAGCTGGGTACCTGTACCCATAAATCTCGGGGAAATGAAACTACATTAATCTGCATCAAATCCGGGTCGAGTACAACCATCATGATGGCATCTGTGCGAAAACTACCATCGTTGGGTCGCAGATCAGAACCCAGTAAGAGGATCTTGATCTGGTTACTGAAATTAGGCGTCACCATAACAGGAATATTTTCTTCGTCCAGGCTGGCAGCTACAGCTTTTTTGTCACTGGAAAAATGTTGTGCTACAGCGATCAGAGTTGTGATCATGGTCAGGCAAGCAAAAAATATAAATAATGCGCCTAGAATGGTGGTGAGATTGAATTTGAACTTAAATTTTGGCATGCGTCCATTAAACTTAGGAATTGGAATTTTAAATTGACTGCTTTTCTTCGGTGCAACTGGTCTTGCCATCGACTGACCAGACCAATTGTTTCCATTGGCTGGATGCATTACCCTTCTTCGAAATTGAGTATTTTTTTGATTATTATAGAAATTATTCAAATGTTCACTCTCAGTTCGATTCTGTACCGATTACTGGCTAATTATAAAACCATAACCGTTCAAAACACAGGAATTTCTGTATTAAGTTGCCAGATTCATGCCAGGACAGAAAAAAAAATAAAGGTGATTATGAAACCATGTTTGGCATCATAATCACCTGTTTAGATCAAGAAATTTGAATTATATGAAGATAATTTGAGCGCCTTCTGTCATATCGATAAATTCAGCAGCGGTAACAATGTCTTCCACACCGGGAATAAAATCGTCCTTAGTCAGGCTCATCATATCAACTGTCATTTTGCATCCATACATATGCGCACCAGCATCGACCAGCATTTGCATGAATTCACCAATAGGGGGAACATCCAGATCAGCAATTGTGTCACGCATAATTTTAGATGCAAAGGCAGTCATTCCTGGTAAAATTCCTATGATATTCGGAATACCCAGGTTGCCTGTTTTAACCCCCATCATGCTCATTTTCATACTGGTATTGGCGACTGGGGCTAATTCCAATCTGTCAACACGATGTTTGTTAATCAAATCCAAACCCCAGAAGGTGAAGAATAATGTAACGTCAATACCATTACCCAGGGCTGCCCAGCCCATGATCAAAGCCGGGTATGCCATATCCAATGTTCCTTTGGAACAAATAAATACCATTTTTCTTTGTTTTTCTTCCATTGTTACCATCTCCTATTATTCACTATAATTTGATCTAAATTAGACACAACCTTCTGGTTTCCCGAGACCAGCAATTTTTGCCACTTTTTTGGCAGGTCCCTTTGGAAACAAAGAGAACAACTCTTTAGTACTCACACCGGATCCGCTGGTGATACCACGTAATGTTGGAGCAGCACCGGATGTTCCAGCGCTTTGGCGGCTGAAATCGATCACCTTCCAATGAGCTTCGGTTAATTCAGCAATGCCTTCTTCTTTTGCCAGCTCTGCTGCAATCTCTTTTGTCCAATCAGCTGGGTTTACTAAGAAACCTTCTTCGTTCACTTCTACTGTTACGCCTGCTAATACTTTGGTTGCCATAATTATTACTCCTTAATTTCTTATATTTTTTTAATTTTTTATGCAATATTGAAACGTTTTTCCCAGTCAGTCCATTTGCCTGCCATGCTCATAGTTGGTGCCAATGGTACTTTTCTTCCATGCATGAGAATATTCCAGTACATCCATTCGAAGGATAATTTTCCAATATGATTCAGTCGGCTTTCCTGTAAGAGAGCGAAAGGTCCGATACCAGGAACCGGGAAACGACCTGGTAAAGGTTCCTGTTCATAATTGAAATCCAACAGAACACCTTTTCCGTATCCAGATTCGATGAAACAATTGGTGTGTCCATCAAATTTTTCTTCTAATGGTTTACCCTCAATATAATGTTTGAAGTTCTCAACAAACATCTCTGTCGCATAGTGGGCAACAGCCCCAGCTTTGGAGGTTGGTGCATTGGCAGCATCACCCAGAACAAAAATGTTGTCAAAATTGTCTGATAAAAAGGTGGATTTATTCACTGCCACATAGTTCAGATCATCTCCTAAACCAGACTTTCCGATTACATCCGATCCTTTATTAAGAGGAACACTGACCAGCAAGTCATATTCCAGTTCTCGTTCATCGTAAGAAATGATCTTTTTCGCGTCCGGATCAGCCCGATCAATATAAAAATCAGCTTCAACATTAATATTTTTCCGATCCAACATGTCACCAATCAACTTCGAAGCTACTGGTTTGGTAAATGCACCTGAATTGGGGGTGGCGTAAATCAACTCTACTCGGTCGCGTATCCCTTTTTGTGTGAAGTAGGAATCGGCTAGCATTAAAAATTCCATCGGGGCTACCGGGCATTTAATCGGATTTTCGACGACATTGACGACAATTCGCCCACCCTGGAAATTGCGCATTTTCTCTTCCAGAGCAACCGCTGTTTTCAAGGTATAGAATGAGTGTATAGACTTGCCCCATTCATGTTCAGCCAAACCAGGTGTCTCTTCAGGATAAATATCACAACCAGTAGCAATGACCAGAAAATCATAATCAAGGATGGTTTTGTCGGCTAAAATGACTTTGTTGTTCTCTGGTTGAATCAACTCGACTTTTTGTTGAAGCGCACGCACTTTCGAAGGGAGGTAATTCTTTTTTTGTTTCATTAATCGATTGGGATTTGCTTTCCCAAATGGCACAAAAATATACCCGGCTTGATAGTAATGAATTGGATCTTCATCCACAATCGTGATTTGCCATTCATCCAAATCCATCAAGCGGGTCAAATGATTGGCTGCCATCGTTCCGGCTGTTCCAGCCCCTAAAATTACAATTTTCTTCATTCCTTAGCTCCTCATAATTTTTGTGTTAGGCTTGCAATTTGTTGTAAACGCTCCATAAAAGCGCTGCGTTCATTTAAGATACTTTCGACAGCATTGGCTGCTGCTGCTGGCTGTGCTGACAGATGCAGTTGTTCTGCCTGTGATAAATGTGGAACTTTCTGATAAGCATTCATAATTTCCTGTTCGTCAATGCCACACAACCGAACCGTCTCTCTCAAGATTTCTTTTTCTGCTTCTGCATCAACGGTATCCAGATAGAATTCCCCAGCCAGGAATACGCCTTGCTTTATATTTTGTGCTTGGATCACAGATCCAAAATATTTCAATCCAGCATAGCAGGTGAATAATTGTTCCCGAACTTTTGCCTGATCTGCAATATTCCGCCAGGATTCTTCACAAATTTCTCGACCTTTCTCCGTCGATAATAAAAGTTTGCAAATCGGACCTGGTTGGCTGATTTGGGTAACTTTCTCCCCTTTTTGGTCAATAATGACAGCACTGTAATGACTCACGGAGGTAAATAAATCCTGAATGGTTTGAACACAATGAATTGGAAAAATTGAATCAGACTCATTGACAATCGGCAGTTCAATGGTTTCACCGCTTAATAATTTTTCAACTTCCCTTTGTGGAAATCGCCATTGATTGCCGATTTTAACGCCTTTCAACCTTCCATCCCCCAACATACGATAGACTGTTATGCGGTCGATTTTGAATAAATCCTGTACCTGTTTCGTTGTTAGAAAGTTTTCCATTTGTTATACTTTGCTATATCATGTTATATAATGTTATACGTTTATATTATATTGTTGTGCAACTTTTCACAAGTGATAATTGTCACAATATAAATATGATTAATTTGTGACAATTTTTAAAGCATGTGTTTTATCAATGACAAGAGAGCCAGGATGGTCTCCAGGCTCTTAATTTAATAGATTCACAAAACGGAATGGTTAAATCGACTTTTGTATAAATTCTTTAAGATCCAGTGTTACCTGAGACAATGATGGTTTGTGGGTGTACATCATATGTCCGGATCGATAATAGGTCATACAAATATTCTTTTGTAACCCGGCAGGCAATTCTATATGATCAAAGGTGTAGCGGGTCGCGAAATATGGGGTCGCCAGATCAAAATAGCCGTTGCATACGATCACCTTCATTGCAGGATTCAATTGAAACGCTGTCCGCAATTGTTCAGCTGTATTAACAAATTGATTTTCATGCTCGTCATACTTCCAGGATTGATACAGACTGATCAGGATCTCATAATGGCGATCGAGCTCCACACCCAGGTCGCGACGAACATAATCATATAGGGTCGCGGTATAAGGTCCTAAAATTGCATTATAGGATGGATCACTCTCGTAATATTCCCCTACCCCATCTTTATCGAATCCAGTGTAACGGCTATCGAGGCGACCTACTGTGATCCCTTCTGATCGGCGTAATTCTTTAGTGAAACGATGAATATCAATACGCAGATTGGTTTTATCAACGTACTCTTTCGAGAGACCGGTGAAATAAGCTAATTTTTCAATGATTTGCTGGCGTTCACCCTCAGACAGGCGATTTCCCTTCATCAATGCCAGGGTATATTCTCCAGAAGCGAATTCTTCTACCTGAGCCAGTGTTTTGCCCAGATCTTTCTGTAATTCCGGAGACAGTTTCTTGTGATACCAGGCGGTGGCTGCATAGGTCGGCAGGAATAATATAAAGGGAAGATCATTACCAGGTGTAAATCTGGCGGTTATGAAATTAAGGATCGAGGAAACCAACATAATACCGTTCAAATACATGCCATAGCGCGCTTGCAGGAATTCTGATAATCCACCGGCGCGGGTGGTACCATAGCTTTCTCCAATCAGGAATTTGGCAGAAGACCAGCGGTTGTTGCGGGTTGTCCACAAGCGAATGAATTCTCCCACCGATTCGACATCTTTTTTCAATGAATGGAATTGATCAGGCTTTTCCTTTGGTACTGTACGGCTATAGCCGGTGCTGACAGGGTCAATAAAAACCAGGTCGGTATGAGACAATAATGTGAATTCGTTGTCGATCAGTTTATAAGGTGGTGGTAATGGATTGCCATCATCATCGAACAACACCCGTTTAGGACCTAACAACCCGAGATGCATCCAGACAGAAGATGATCCGGGACCTCCATTGAAAGAGAAGGTTACCGGTCGATCTGCTGAATTTTCAACCCCATCCAATGTGTATGCAATGTAGAAAATTGAGGCTTTGGCTACTTCACCATTTTCCACGTTTTCTTCTTTTAAAATAATTGTACCGGCTGTAACCGTGTATTCCAATTTATTACCATCAATGATGATGCTGTGTTGTGTTTTTGAGGTGATTTCCTGTGGTTTTGTTTCCTTCTCTTTTTGGTCTGAAGGTTGAGATTGTTCTGTCATTTTTCCTCCTTGGATGGTCAATATCCTTTGATTGTATCAGAACCTGAAAAATTCACTTTAATAAAATCACCCCCGCCTTTTATTCACTTATTGAAAATAAAGTACAATCATCCTGAGGTATATTCATGATTCACTTACGATCTGTTCACATCAGGAGTCTCGAAGATTCACCTTCATCCTATCCGTTCAATTTGCCCTTGATTCAACAGTTGCCCGGTATCAACTTCCAATCACCGGTAACTTTTTTTGTTGGAGAAAATGGATCTGGGAAATCCACCCTGATTGAAACCATTGCCATGGCTATTGGTTCAATCGTTGTTGGTAGTGAAAATATTCAGAATGACAAATCAATGCTACCCGTAAAGAAATTAGCCAATTACCTTCAACTTGTCTGGAATAAACGTACCCATAAAGGTTTCTTTCTCCGGGCTGAAGATTTTTTTGGATATGCCCGGCGCATGGCTCAATTAAGAGCGGAGATGCAAGCAGAGCTGGAGGAGATGCAAAAACAAACCAGTCATCGTTCAACCCTGGCTCAGCAATTGGCTGAATCGCCTTTTCAGCGCGAATTGTACGGAATGAAGCAGAATAAATCCGATTCGCTGGATCATATATCGCATGGAGAGAGTTTTTTACAATTATTTCAATCTCGTTTTGTCCCGAATGGATTGTATTTACTGGACGAACCGGAAGCTCCTCTCTCTCCATTACGCCAATTGACCCTCATTACGCTGATCAAACAGATGGTGGCAGAGAATGCCCAATTCATTATTGCTACCCACTCACCCATTTTGATGGCATTTCCAGATGCAGAGATCCTCAATTTTGATGAAGTCCCGATCCGTCCGATCGCGTTTGATGACTTACAACACGTGGAAATTATGCGAGGTTTTCTGAATAGTCCAGACGCTTATATAAAACATCTGTAATGATTTGTCACTAAATACTTCTTATCATTCTTGGTAAACTAAAACTGTTTCCGTTTTGCAAATTTCAGGTTTGGTTATAAAATTAGCTTGTTTCGTTATGGAGGGCATAACCAAAACAGAAAATATGGGTTAACCCTTTCAAGGATGTTTTATTGATCAATCTTTACCCAAACTTTTAGTAAATACCTGAAATACAGGTATATTTATATTTAACTGTCAGGAAGGAAAACAAAGATGAGTTCAATCTCACAAGGTGTAAAACCCAGTATTGCCATAAAGACACGTAGTCGAAATTATCTGTTGTACATGATTATTTTCATGGGATTAGTGGCTGTCATGGATCAATATTTATCCACGATTAAAACGACAGCACTCCCTTACATTCTCGAAGAGTACAAAATTTCCGCATCCAATTTCTCCTATCTTGAGGCTGCTTATCTGGCTTTTACATTCCTGATTGTTTTATTAAATGGATTAACAGATATTATAGGGCGCAAATTTTCCATATTGCTATTGATTTTGATCATGGGATTGTCTTCATTTGGCGTTTTATATTTCACCCCCAGTATTCACTGGTTCATGATTATGTACACGCTGGCAATCTTCGCGACAGTGTCCAACATGTGGACAATTCCTGTCAGTGAGGAATCACCAGCAGAAAAACGGGCAAAATATATCGCCATAGTTTACATTATCGGATTAATTCCATTACAAGCAGTTTTTCCACCCCTTCTGATGAATACCCTGGGGTTGAGTTGGAAGTGGATGTACGGTATCATGTTCATCTTCATGGTTCCCGTATTGATTATGTGGGCATTCATGAAGGAAACCAGCCGCTTTGAGGCCATAAAGGCAGAACGGAAAGACGGTAGCCGAAAGAACCATTTCTTCGGTCTGGGCGTTATTGATAAGAAAGACGTCCGTTATATCATCATTTCCTCATCCATCTGGTTAGCCTGGTTGACTTATCAGTTCTTTTATTTCTGGGCTGGTTATTATTTTATGACCATCAAAGGATATACCCTGAATCAATGGTCCATGGTACTCCTGGTGACCCTGATCGTAGCCATGCTCGGCGGATATCTAAGTGGCTGGATCATGGATCGTATCGGGCGCAAACCTGCATTAATTTCAGGTTGTATTGGATTATCTATGGTTTTGGTATTGATGGGTTTTGGGCAGGGATTTTTGCTACCGGTTGCTGCGGTATTAATGGGGTTTTTCACTTCCTTTACTTACACATGGATCGTTGTTTACATTCCTGAAGTCTTTCCCACGGAACGACGAGGTGCTTGCATGGGTTGGACTACCACCATAGCCCGTGTTTCTTATGTGATTGGACCGCTCTTGACTGGTTATGTACTCAGTCTCTTCCCAACAATGGAGTGGTTCTGGGTGGTTGGTGCTGTGGTTATTCTGGTACCCATCGTAATTGTCCTCTTCCTCAACCCGTCTGAAACAAATAAGCGGGAATTGGAAGAGATAGAGGTTACTCGAATCTAAATTTGATTGCTCACAAAAAGAGTTGGAATAATCCTAACTCTTTTTTGATTAATTTTCATTATCTGCAAGCAAATGTTCGACATCCTGCCAGCGTTGATAAGTATGTGCTATTTCATCTTCGATCCATTTTAATCGACTGGCAGTTTCGGTGATGGCTTTTTCATCCTGATTATAAAATTCTGAAGAGGACATTTTTTGAATTGTTTGTTGATATTCAGATTCTAACAATTCTATTTTCCCCGGCAGTTGCTCCAATTCTTCCTGCAATTTTTTCTTTTGCATGAAATTTAACTTCTTTGGAATGCCAATTTCTGAAGTTGTTAGATTTTTGTTGGATAGGTTTGATGTTTCGGAATCCAAATTGGTTTTATTCATTATTTCCTGGGATTGTTGATACCAATCATCATAACCACCAATATATTCGCGCACCAACCCATCACCTTCCAAGACCAAAGTACTGGTGACCAGGTTGTTCAGAAACGCGCGGTCATGACTGACCAGAATAAATGTGCCTTTGAAATCTAGCAATAAGTTTTCAAGCAATTCCAAAGTTTCCAGATCGAGATCATTGGTGGGTTCGTCCAAAATCAACAAATTAGCAGGCATGGTAAATAAACGCGCTAACAACAACCGGTTGCGTTCACCTCCGGAAAGCACATGAATAGGCGCATGTACCCTTTCTTTCGTGAATAGAAAGTCTTCAAGATACCCATAAACATTCCGGTTTTGACCATTAATCGCGATAGTATCCCGTCCCTGGGCTACATTTTCATACAGGGTCTGATTCTCATCCAATTGAGAGCGTAATTGATCAAAATAAACCCATTCCAGATTGGTTCCAAATTGGATCAATCCTTTGAGTGGTTTTAGGTTTCCAATTAATAAATTTACGAGGGTTGTTTTTCCGGAGCCATTGGGGCCGACAATACCTAATTTATCCCCCCTTTGCAGGATAAAAGAAAAATCTCTGATGATCAATTGGTCTGAATAGCCAAAGCTGACGTCTTCAGCTTCTATCACCAGCTTACCAGATTTTCGGGCTTCCTGAATCTGTAAATTCACTTTTCCTGGTTTTTCTCGCCTTTCCTTGCGAATTTCACGCAATTTTTGCAACGCGCGTACTCTACCTTCGTTACGGGTTCTGCGGGCTTCGATCCCTTTGCGAATCCATTGCTCTTCCTGCGCTAATTTGCGATCGAACAATGCGTTTTGGGTCTGTTCTGCATTCAGGTAAGCTTCTTTTCGCAGTAAAAAGGTTGGGTAATCACAATCCCAATCAAAAATCTTGCCACGATCCAATTCAACGATACGCGTGGTTAACTTCTGCAGAAAAACACGGTCATGCGTGACGAAAATCAAAGATCCATTCCAGCGCAACAAGAAATCTTCCAGCCACAAAATGGATTGGATATCCAGATGATTGGTGGGCTCATCCAATAATAAAAGTTGCGGTTGCGCTACCAAGCCTTTTGCCAACAAAACCCTGCGTTTCATCCCGGCTGAGAGGACATCGAAATCCATCTCAGGGAGTAATTGCATGCGGCTGAGTGTTTTTTGTACCAGCAGATCTGACTGCCATTCCATTTCTTCTTCGGACCAATCAAACACCATGTCTGCCAGTCCATTTTTTACAATTTCATAAATAGTGCCAGATAGCTCTTGTGGCACTTCCTGAGGAAGGTAAGCTATGCGCAAACCTTGTTGACGGGACACAATACCTGAATCTTCTGTCAAATCTCCATTGATCAGTTTCATCAGAGATGTTTTTCCCATTCCATTGCGGCCGATTAAGCCTATCCGTTCATTGTCTTTAATGCGAAAATTTACTTCATCCAGTAATAAATCGCCACCGAATCCCAGACTAATGTTTTCGAAATTGATTAAATTCATGCTTCCTCGAGGGATAAATATACTACAAATTTTCCGGTTTCACTTCGTCCTTATACATTCGTTTGAGTTCAAATCAATAAACATCTTGCAATATCTGAAATTAAGGAGGTTCTATGGAAGTGATTAATCGGATCATCCATGCCATTACGGAAACACAATCAACAGAAAACCTGGTCAGCTTTTCTAATGATGTGCTTCCTATCATCGAATCCCGTTGCTTGAATTGTCATGGAGGCGAACGTAGAGAAGAAGGATTGAACATGACTTCCTATGCTGGCTTATTGGCGGGATCAGTCAATGGTGCAACTATTCGAGGACTGGGTGACCCAGGGAGCGCTAAACAATTAATTGAGGAATTTCGAGAAACAAATAATCCATGGTTCATTTTCAATCACCATGAGTTTTTATTTCTAAATTGGTTCCCACCAAACTTGCAAGATCAGCTAAAATTGGCTTCGTGATCGATTACCCGCAATTGAATTTCAATAAACTTTATAGATCATTTCTTTCCCCCATCTGCGAGCTGGATTGTGGTAAGAAATGCGCAACCCATCATCCACTTGGAATTCCATTTTGTTGCGATATTTGCCATGCGATCCCAGCGGCTTATGATAGCGAATGGGAATACTTGCAAAAACACACAGATCTCTGGCATCTTTGGAATAAGGATGATTGTAAATCCGAAAACGGGATTCAGGAGGTATCGATTGATAATTTACCCAAGAATATGGTTTTACTGGCTTGCAAGGGTGTTCAAGATTGCCAACGCCCTTACCGGACAATCAGTTGTCGCCAATTTCCATTCTTTCCTTATGTCACCGCGGACTTTCGCTTTATCGGGTTGGCGTACGAATGGGAATTTGAAAACCAATGTTGGGTGATCAGTCATCTGGATCAGGTATCCGATATGTATCGGCAGGAATTCATTCAGACATTTGATGAGCTATTCAATCTCTGGCCAGAAGAGATGGAAAGCTATGCAGTCAAATCCGAAGAAATGCGAGCAGTATATATTCAGAAACGGTATCGTATTCCCATCCTACACCGTAATGGCAAAAATTATTTACTCAGCCCACGAAATGAAAATATTCGGATTACTTCTGCCAAAAATTTCAGAGTTTTCAATCCTTATTGATATGAAAAATTAAAAACACAAAGAAGAAGATAATGACATCCCAACCTATCGCACTAAAACAAATAAACCGTGGTTATCTCTTTGCCCTCTCAGGCGCATTCTTTTTATCCACCACATCCATCATTATCCGGCATATGACTTTGACATACGAGATACCCGCTCTGATACTGGCATTCTGGCGGAATGTTTTTGTTATTGCTACCCTTCTCCCTGCTTTCTGGTTCATCAATAAACAGTTAATTAAACTAAAAAGCGCTCATCTCGGATTTTTGATCGGGTTCGGATTAATTGTTGCGATCTTTAATTCATTCTGGACAATATCGGTCTCGATTAATGGAGCCGCTGTGGCGACCGTATTGGTTTATTGCTCCGCTGGATTTACCGTATTGCTGGGTTGGTGGATTCTGAAAGAAAGCCTGACATGGATCAAAATTGTCGCCGTCGTGTTGAGTTTAGGGGGTTGTGTCCTGGTGGCAGGTGCATATGAACCAACCATGTGGAATACCAATTTTGCAGGGATTGTGACAGGTGTTTTATCTGGTCTTTCCTACGCTGCTTATAGTTTAATGGGTCGCTCAGCTTCTCAACGGGGTTTATCCCCCTGGACAACCTTATTCTATTCATTTGGGTTTGCAGGTATCTTCCTTTTGCTTTTCAATCTCATTCCTGGAGATTTTTTCATTGGTAAGGCAGTACAGGCCAGTGACTTAATGTGGCTGGGAAACCGGTTTGATGGCTGGATCATTTTATTTCTCCTGGCTGCGATTCCCACCCTGGCAGGTTTTGGATTTTATAATGTCAGCCTGAGCTATTTGCCATCCAGCATCGCCAATCTGATTGCAACCATGGAACCCGCCTTCACAGCGGTAACTGCCTATATATTTCTGGCGGAACGATTGACAACAATTCAAGCGATTGGCGGTATCTTCACGCTGTCTGGTGTGGTATTCTTAAGAATGTTTGAGAATAAACAACTGAATTCGAGTGCAAAAAGACCATTGGTACCTGTTTCTACCCAGGAGGAGTAAAGCCTTGGAAGAGAACCCATTCATTAACTGGTTATTGGAATCACCCACAGCCACCATTCGTTATAAAACAATGCGGGACTTGTTAGAGCTCCCATCTAACCATCCCGAATGCCAGGCGGCATACGAAGCCATTCAATCTTCAGGAGCAGTACCTGCAATTCTCAACCAGCAAGTTCAATCTGGCTGCTGGAAATATCCCCAACATTATTACACACCCAAATATACCAGTACTCACTGGAGTATGATACTGCTTGAAGAGTTATTATGTGAACCTGAAAAACCGCGTTTCCAGTCAGCTGCAGAGTTCATGCTGAGTAATACCCAAAAAATTACAGAGGAATACACCCAAACCCAAAACAGCGGCTTTACCTGCTTATTTGGAAATATCATCCGTTATTGTGTATACGCTGGAAAACTGGAAGATACACGATTGCAATCCATGATTCGCTTAACTTCCAATAGCTTGCTCGGTGAAAAATGTAAATGCGAGTATAACTGGCAAATGGCATGCGTTTGGGGAGCTGCCCGATCGATTTGGGGATTAATCTCCATACCCAAAGCTGATCGATCTGCCACTGTTGAGCAGGCAATTCAAAGTGGTCTGGAGTTCATGCTTGAAAATGTGAATCTGATCATGGACAACCAACCCAGCCAGGTTGAGAAAAAAACACATCCAATCTGGTATAAGCTAAATTTCCCCTTGTTTTATCAGGTGGATGTTTTGTTTGTTTTGAGACTCCTTTATCAAGAAGATCTTTTAGATCACCCACTGGCTGTGAATCTGATCAATTGGTTAGAGTCAAAACAAAAAACGAATGGACGCTGGCAGGGATCCAGTCCATTTCGCCAACGTACTTACAAAGAATTAGGTGGCCCAGAAGAAACCTCTCGCTGGATCACATTACAAGCTGCATCGATCCTGAAGAAAGCGAGTTTACATGCTTGATTGGTTTCAATATCTACTCATAGGGCTGGCAGCTTTGGCTGGCGGGTTCGTCAATGCCATTGCAGGTGGAGGCACACTGATCACCTTTCCGGTTCTGACTGCAGTTGGGTTGCCAGCTGTGGTTGCCAATATAACCAATACGGTTGCGCTCAGTCCTGGTTATCTGGGCGCCACCATCGCTCAATGGAATGACCTGAAAAGCCAGAAAAAACGTTTATACCTTTTCGTGCCTGCTTCCATCGTTGGCGGTATTATGGGTGGTGTTTTGCTGCTAAACTCCGGAGAACGGTTATTTCGTTCGCTGGTGCCGTTCCTGATTCTGTTAGCGTCTGCCCTGTTGGCTGTTGCCGATCCTTTACGTAATTACATCAATGGCCGGTTAAGTTCACGCGGTGCTTCACTGGAGCACATTCAATATGCCATCTTGCCAATTACCCTGGCTGCGGTTTATGGAGGCTATTTCGGGGCTGGTCTGAGTGTAATCGTCCTGGCAGTTCTGGGATTTCTGATCAATGACTCGCTAACCAAATTAAACGCCTTAAAGCAGGCGATTGCATTCAGTGTCAACATCGCGGCTGCTATTTTCTTTGTCTTTTCCGGGCAGGTGAATTGGTATGCGGCAATGGTGATGGCCGTATTCGCCATCATTGGCGGCTCATTGGGCGGCAAACTGGCTGGCAAAATCAAACCATCCACCTTACGCTGGACAGTCGTCAGCATTGGTGTCATCGTCTCGGTTATCTATTTTATTCGTTAGGTTAAGATTCCATTACATCATCAAAGAAGGATAAAAGTTCGCTGGAGCTCTTCTTTCCATGATCTGTTCAGCATTGTAGGCAACCCGGAAAAGAAGATGCTCCTGCCAATGCCTTGCCATGGCTTGCATTCCGACTGGCATTCCACGAGAATCGTAACCGGCTGGAAAGCTGATTGCCGGTAATCCTGTGAGATTGCCAGAATAAACATACCGCATGTACTCGGTATCAATAGAAAGATCTGACCAGCCCTGTGATGGATTTTCCAGTGGAAAAGGTTGGGCTGATTTTGCTGTGCCAGGGGATAAGATTACATCCACCTGATTGAATATTTGTTCAAAAGCTGCCATGGCTCTGGTGCGATAGCGTTGTGCCTGTAAATAATCATTGGAGCTCATCTCCTCGCCCAAAACAAGGCTCAGGCGTACTGCTTCAGCCATTTCTTTGCGCTGAGCTTTATATACCCGCATACACATGGCCATTTCGGATAGAATGGTAACTACGTGAGAGATGCGCATCTCATCCAATTCTGGAATTTCAATTTCAATGATTGCTGCCCCTCGTTTTTCTAAATTTGATAACATTTCTTTGAACACCAGGACAACATCCGGATCGGCATGTTCGTTCCACTCTGGATAAATGCCAAAACGTAATCCTTCCAGATTGGGTGTATTCCACCCTTTTAAGGTCACAGCAGGTTGAATCAGGCTATTCGCATCCTTCGGATCTGGTCCAGCGATGATCGAGTACACCAAAGCTGCATCATAGACGCTGGCAGTCAAAGGACCTAAATGGGCGACACTCCAACACAATGGCGCTGCTCCATACTCACTCACTCTTCCAAAAGTCGGTTTTAACCCGACGACACCACACAACGTGGCAGGAATGCGAATGGAACCACCACCATCTGCGCCGATTGCGATCGGAACAATGCCAGCCGATACAGCTGCAGCTGATCCACTTGAGCTACCGCCTGTATCACAACTGCGGTCGAATGGGTTTCGCACCGTACCATGGTGAACATTCATGCCATTTGGAGCAATGCCAATCTCGTGCATGTTTGTTTTTCCAACCAGCAATGCACCCGCAGCTCTTAAGCGAGCTGCCACGGTTGAATCCTCATTAGCAGGTTGTTTTCCTAAAAAGGCTGTTCCAACAGTGGTAGGAAAAGGCAACATATCAATTTCATCTTTAATCGCAACCGGCACTCCATCGATGGGGCTGAGAGGATTCCCATCTTTTATTCGAAGGCTGGCAGCCTTCGCCTGAGCGAAGAGGTCGTCCCGATTTAGTGCAACGAAAGTTCGTAAAGGTTGTTCTCCCTGCTCTGAACTTTTGATATTTCTAATCACCTGTTCAGCTACTTCGAGTGGGGTTATTTCAGCCTTCTGATATTTTTGAGAATAATCCAATGCGGTTGGATAAGGCAAAGTCCATTCTGATTTAATTGAATCGATCATTTCAACAGGAGGTTCGTTATCCGATAAAGGTTTTACCAGCGGATAAAAAGTTGGCACCTCATCCACATTTAATGCACGGATTTTTGGAATACCACCATTTTCTAATAAAGAATTAAGTAACAACAATTTTCCAAATGGTGTTTCGATCAGATTGGCAAAAATAGAGAGCATATTGCCTGTCAATTTGGGTAGTTTCAAAGATATCAAATTATACGAACTCATGGCTTTTCCTTTTAAGACCTACACAGAAGAATTGGAACTGCACTGGATGTAACCAATTAATCATTTTAGCATAGACATTTCCAATCTACACATAAATTTGACGTCCTTTAAATAGTTAGCGGTCAGGGTGTTTTTGGCGTACAGGCGCACGCCAAAAACACCCTGCTATCCCGTCGTTTATTCGGATGATACAAAATTTGATATGATTAAAGAAATGAAACCTTTATTCTCATGATACCTGTTCAAACTAAGATTCTTTTCAAAGGAGATCCAATGACTGCCTACGTAATCGTTGATATTGAAGTGACAGATCCGATCCATTATGAAACTGTTAAAAAATTAACGCCACCGATCGTTGCAAAATATGAGGGTGAGTATTTAAGCCGTGGTGGTTTCACCGAAGTGATAGAAGGCGATTGGCAACCAAAACGACTAGTGATCATTGCCTTTGAGAATTCAGATAAAGCCAAAGCCTGGCTTTATTCGCCTGAATTTGCTCCCATCAGAGAGCTACGAGCAAAAACAGCCATCACCAGAATGGTGTTAACCGAGAGTGATCCGCAAATGATTCCATGAATAACTAGCCCAAGTATTACCAGTCATAGATAAAAATCACACCTTTTTGGGACTGTCTCAACAATCCTGAAAGTGTTACTGTTATTTCTGAAACAACATGGACACGCTCAACTCAAAATTTCGTGAACCTATCAGCGCAATAACACACCTTGTTGCAGCGAGTATTTCTTTCATCGGTCTTATAATCTTGATTGTTTTAGGTTGGGGCGATTTCCAAAAAATTATCCCGTTCAGTATTTATGGTATCAGCCTGATATTGATGTTCACCGCCAGTGGCACATACCACATGGTCATTGCGCGTGATTCCATCATCTTGAATTTACGGAAATTAGATCACTCTGCTATTTATTTATTAATTGCCGGAACCTATACACCGATCTGCGTATATTTTTTTAATGGTTTCTGGCAATATGGCATGCTAATCCTGATCTGGAGTCTGGCTATCATTGGCATTGTTGTCAAGTTGTTTGTTATAAATGCACCGCGTTGGATCAATGCGGGTGTTTATTTGATCATGGGATGGCTGGCAATTATGGGTATCCAGGAAATTCTACGCACAATGCCAACTGCTGCCATCATCTGGTTGGTTTTGGGCGGATTATTTTACTCCGTGGGTGCCATTATTTATATAACCAAGTTTCTGGATTTCTTTCCGGGCAAATTTGGATTTCATGAGGTCTGGCATATTTTTGTGATCCTGGGAGCTTTGAGCCATTACTTTGTCATTCTCAAATTTATTGCACTGAGTTAATTTTTTTCATCCCACTACAAACCATATTCACTTAATCGAATTTTTGATTGATCTATCATCGGTAAAACTAAATTAATCAGTTCATTTTCATCTTCAGGCAGTTGATCGGATTGTTTTGACAATTTATCCAACCATCTTAGTTCCAGACGGTTGAGCGATAATTCTTTATTGGAGGAAGCTTTACGTAGAATATCCAATGTAGACAAGGCTGCACGCCGTGTACGTAAATAAGCAGTTGGCTCAGCAATAATCTCTTTTGATAGAGCAAGAACGACAGAAGGTATCAAGACATACGCCTGTGGATCCAGCAGAGCATCAGATTCTACCATCCAATCCCTGAGAGTACGTGCTGCTGGAAGTCCATGTCCCGAGGCCACATTCATTACCCGGGTGGCGTAGATTAATTGCTCCAATGAAACTGTCGGTGCCATTCCACCCAAAAGTCGCACATTATTTATTGATTCATTACTCCATAGATCAGGTACTGCTCTGGCGATATTGCCTACCGGAGATAAATGCGCACAGGCTGCTTCTGAACCTTCCATCGAAATTGGGTACCCAGTAATGGCTTTAATATATGGTCCTTCGTATGCACAATCTTTACTGGGACCCACAGCACCAGCTTCATAAGCAACCAGACTACGGGCAACAGCCAACACGCGGATCAGTGCTGCCCAAACCCGTGGGATAAAACGCTGTTCTGCCAGAACCATGGCTGTATTGGCAAATCCACAGGCTGTGTCCCCAGCTGGAATGCTGCCCGCCTCTCGGGAGATATTGGAGATATTGGTCCACAAATCTGCCATATCCCGACTTGCCAGGATGCCCAACGAAAAAACGGATGTTAGAAGATCACCCTGAAGAATTGCATCATCATGAATTTCTTTGCCACCTGTTGACTCGATCGAAAGCATGTCCGCACCCGCGCTAGCACATAATTCAAATGAGCGATACATATTATCCACAAATTCACCGTTCCTCATAATAGGAGGGCGTGCAAATTCACGAATATCATTGGGTGTTACTCGTAAACCTACCGAAATACCGTTTTTTAGCTGTAGATTATCCAATTCTTCACGCAATATAGTTGTTATTTCCGCTCCCCATTCCGGGGTCAGCGTAAGATCGGGTAAGAGTTCGAACTCAATAATCAGCCCTGGAATATTGAGCTCAGCTGCACGTCTGGTGGCTCCAGATATCATTTCCCGATATTGGTTGCGTACTTCATCCATACTTGTTTTTTCAATGATCATCCCTGGAAGTGTAAAATTTAATTCTGGGTAAACAACACCATTACCAATCATCATTCCATTTTTAAGGGTTAATGGGTTTGGGCATCGTCCAAAAAGGAAATCATCTATTGAATCAATTGCCAATTCTTTGTATTCACGCATAATATCTCCTTTATTTTATATTTTTTTAACCGAATTAATAAAAAACAATGAAAAATTAGGATGCTTCTATCATACAAAGAGTTGACAACGTTGTCAACTCTTTGTTACCGGCAAAACATTCATATTCCATCTCTTAACTGCAGTACTTTATACTCGCATAAATATCATCTCAATAAATCGGGGTAAGCGGGTGTTATTGGTGTGCGTCCGCACGCCAATAACACCCTGACCACTAATTATTGAAAGGACACCAATCAGGAATAAAAAACCCCACCTTGCGATGGGGTCTTCTGGTTTCAATATAAAATTGAATTTACAGGACTACGACGTCGGCAGCCTGTGGGCCTTTTTGTCCAGTTTCAATGGTGAATTCGACCGCCTGACCTTCTTCTAAGGTTCGGAAACCTTCATGATTGATTGCTGAATAGTGCACGAAAACATCCGGGCCTTCTTCGCGAGCCAAAAAGCCATAGCCTTTTGTTCCATTAAACCATTTTACTGTACCTTTTACACGTTCTGACATTTTTCTATCCTTTATTCTTTCTAAAAAAAATTTTTTGTTAAACAGCGTTGGTTTAGTAACGCTGGGTACCACTACTACCACGTGAGTTGCGGTTTCGATCCCGGGGTCCACCCTGGTTTCCACCAAAGCCACCACCACCACCGCGTTGTCCAAATCCGCCTCTGCGTTGTCCACCGCCACCGAAATCTCCTCGGCGACCTTCTTCTTTTGGTCTGGCAATAGAGATGCGTAAATCGCGATCACCCATTGTGTAACCATTATATTGATTGATTACTTTTTCAGCTTCTGCCTGTGAACTCATTTCCACAAAAGCAAAACCTTTTGAGCGACCTGTTTCGCGATCTTTGATCACTGCTACAGAGGTCACCGTACCCGCGTTGGAGAAGAGGGTATTTAATTCATCTTCTGTTGTCGCGTAGGACAAATTCCCAACATACAATTTGTTTTCCATTCTTCCTTGTATCCCTTACACCGGTTCATACCGGTAAAAAAAATTTACCACTGACATTCAGGTCCAGTGGCAATTGCTACGAGCCTTACTTACAGGCAAATAGAGTATATCACATTTCTTTGAAAAGATGTCAAGGAAATTTAATTTTTTGACAGGAAATTTTATTTTTTGTATGTACTTAGCACAAAAAAAGCTCAAAATCTTCAATTCAGAGATTCAGGCAACTGGCTGTAATAATTGCTGAACGTTGACCAGACGTTGATACAATCCGTTATTTGCTATCAAAGTGGTGTGGTCACCTTTTTCCACAATATGTTTACCCTCCAGAACAACAATCTGATCCGCATTGCGGATGGTGGATAAGCGGTGCGCAATGAGAATCACCGTTCTGCCAACCATCAAGCGTTCCAATGCCTGCTGGATCAACAACTCTGTTTCTGTATCTACCGATGATGTCGCCTCATCCAGGATCAAAATCGGTGCGTCTTTCAAAATTGCCCTGGCGATCGAAATGCGTTGTTTCTGTCCTCCGGATAGTTTTATGCCACGTTCACCAATGAGGGTATCATACCCATTGGGTAGTTGTTGAATGAAGTCATGCGCATTGGCTGTCATGGCTGCTGCTACCATTTCTGTTTCACTGGCCTCCGGTTTTCCAAATAACAGATTTTCTCGGACAGTGCCATGAAAAAGAAATACATCCTGTAAAACAATGCTGATTTGTTTACGCAGGTCCTCTAAACCCAAATTTCGGATATCATGACCATCGAGTGAAATTTTCCCTTCGGTAACATCATAAAAGCGAGGAATGAGACTCACCATGGTCGATTTACCCACCCCGGTTGGCCCAACCAATGCCACCACACTTTTAGCAGGAATATCCAGATTGATATCCTCCAGAACGTTTTCACCCTCACTATAGTGGAAACATACGTTCTCAAAGCTAATTTGCCCTCTTACAGGATCTTCCAACTTAATATTGCCAGGCTGGAAATGAGGTTCGGGTTGTTCCTGTAGTATTTCCGTCACCCGATCTGAAGCTGCTAACGCAGTTTGGATAGATTCCCAGGCGACGCTGAGGTTGCGCACAGGTTGGTAAAACAGATCCAGGTAAAGGAAGAACGCTACCAGGTCCGCAATGGGAAGTCCACCCTGTACCACCAAACGTCCACCAAAATAAATGACCACCAATGTGCCGATGGAAGAAGTAAACTCAACAAAAGGATGAAATGTCGCCATCAGTCTCAATGCATTCAGCAAAGACTTCCGGTAATGTTCCACACGGGAACCGACCTTCTCCAGGGCAACGGTTTCCTGAGTAAATGCTTTTATTTCCCGAATACCGGATATGTTATCGTTTAAAATTGCGTTTAACTCACCCAGTTCTTTCTGGCGAAAGACGAATGCTGGCCGCACCCGTGTGGCATACAACCGTAATGAAAAGATCACCAGCGGAATAGGCAGCATAGAGAATAATGTCAGCTTCCAATTAAGACTGAACAGAACCGCACCCACACCTCCAAAGGTCAGTATATTTACAATCAATTCTGGAACCGCATGGGCGATTAATTGTTCAAATAAGTCGGTATCATTTACCACCCTGGACATCATTTGACCGGTTTGTTTATCTTCATAATAACGAAGGTTGAGGCGCTGGAGATGGTTATAGACCAATTTACGCAGGTCAGCGACCACACCCCAACCTGCTATATGCGCCATGTATGAGCGGACAAATTGCAAACCAGCCCGTACCAAATATACGAACAAAGCAATGAGCGCCAATCGGGTAATGGTGTTAAAACTTTCCAGATTTAAGCTGTCACTGGTGACCGTATTGATTAAATCGCGAACAATCCAGGGAATTATTAATTGTGCACCCACTAAAAAGAACATACTGATGATGGTCAACACCAAAGGAATCGTATAACGACGAGCAAATTTAAATACAAAAGCTAATGATTTCATGGTATTCCTGTTTGTCCATCCCAGATATCCGTGATTATACTAGAAAAAATTTTGGATCAGGCAAATCATTCTCATTATTTCCCAAAAATTGTATTTTTTCTGATATGATTGCGTCCTATGGATGGTAAGAAAGCGTTTATAAGATGAAAAAAGGTCTCATTTATGTATTTTCTGCATATGCCTTGTGGGGGTTTTTTCCTATTTATTTCAAATTCCTGCATGAAGCACCAGCGCTTCAAATCATGGCTCATCGAGTAACCTGGTCTTTTATTTTTTTTATTTTCCTGATTGCCCTGAGGAAAGAATTTTCTCAAATCCTTAAATCTTTAACAAAAAAGATCATCCTTACATACTCGATTGCTGGAACATTATTAGCCATCAATTGGTTGACCTATGTTTGGGGAGTGAACGCTGGCTTTGTTGTGGAAACCAGTTTGGGTTATTTTATAAACCCTCTGGTCAGTGTCGTTTTAGGTGTTGTATTTTTAAAAGAAAAACTTAGAAATTTACAATGGATCCCTGTTGTTTTAGCAACTATAGGTGTAATTTACCTGACAATCGATCATGGATCTCTTCCCTGGATTGCCCTGGTATTGGCATCAACGTTTGGTACATACGGATTAATTAAGAAGATTGCTCCCTTGCCTTCCATTCATGGATTAACCGTGGAAACGGGGGCAGTGCTTATCCCTGCTCTGATATTTTTAATTTTCGTTGAATTCAATGGCACGGCTGCTTTTGGTCATGCCAGTCCTCAGACAACTTTTTTACTGGCTTTATCCGGAATTATAACCGCAATCCCTTTAATTTTCTTTGCTTCTGGTGCACCAGAAGTACCGCTGACAACCATAGGGATTCTGCAATATATCGCCCCCACCATTCAATTCTTAATTGGAATTTTTATATATCACGAACCTTTTACCAGCGGACAACTTGTTGGTTTCGGTATCGTCTGGATTGCCTTGATCATCTTTACAGTTGAAGGATTGATGAATGGTTATCGCAGTAATCATATGCTCAAGCCCGTCGAGGTAAGGGTAAACGATCAAAACTGATACAATCATCCAAAGCAATGTTTCGGACAAAAAGGTCAATAACCGTGTTTGTCCCAAAAAAATAGGAAATTATGATCCTTGTTGAACAAGTAAAAGAAGTCAATTCAGAGATCATCCAGGCGATTCAGTATCTTTTTCCACAATTGACACAATTCAGCCCAATGCCAGATGAAGAAGCGCTTCAGAAAATGGTTCATTCTCAAACCACCAGTTTATGGATAGCCAGAAGTGAAGGTGGGGAAATCATCGCTATGTTAAGCCTGGCGATTTACAGAACTACAACTGGCATCCATGCCTGGATTGAGGACGTGGTCGTGGATCAAAAAGCACGTCGTCAGGGCGTTGCCGGTCAATTGACACAAGCAGCGCTTGAATTTGCTCAACAGAATGGTGCCAAAGCAATTAGTCTGACTTCGCGACCTGAGCGTGAAGCTGCCAATCAACTTTATCAAAAACTGGGATTCGAGTTGGTCAAGACCAATCTTTATCGGAAAAATCTTCTCTGAGACTTACTCCGCTCGCTCTTTGATCCATTTTTTGAAGCGTTGCAGTTCGATCCATTGTTCCAGGTAGTACAAAGGTGGAATAATCCTGCCGATCGCCAGAAAGATCTGATAAACCAGCGAAGGGTATATCGACTTACGATCTTTTACGTTCTTGTACTGTCTTCTGATCTTTTCGTTTTATCCGTAGAACAACGATTTTTGTGGAGTGATTGAACGGTTCTTCCGGAGTCGGTTGTTTCGAGACAATCGTATCCCGATAACCAATTACGTCCTGTGGCACAGGGATGATGGTTTCGATTCCCATATAACGGTCAGCACACAATTCTTCCAATATTTCGATAAACACCTGTCCACTCAAAAACAAAGCATTATTAACCAGAACAAGCCAGCCCTGATGGGCAATCAACGGTTTAACTTTGTTGATCAATCGTGCACTCTGATTGACAAGATCAACCCTGCCGGCGCCTGTGGAAGAGAAATAGGGTGGATCCAGAATGACACAATCAAATAATCTTTGATTTTTCTTTAGATTTCCAATGGCTCTGTAAAAATCCCCAACCATAAATTTCATTTTTTCCAAAGGAATATTATTCAAAGAACAGGAAATTTTTGAAAGATCCAGAAAACGACGATTTAAATCCACCTGAATCACATGCTCGGCTCCCCCAGCCAGTGCTGCAATTCCCAGACTGCCGGTGTAAGCAAAGGTGTTCAAAACTGTTTTTCCACCCATGTTCTCCAGCAACCATGATCGTAAATAACGTGTATCAAGATAAAAACTGGAATCCTGGTTGATGGTTAAATTCAAAGCATAGTGGATACCTGTCTCCATAATCTCTGTGGTGAGTTGATTTCCATGAATAATGATTCCCAGTTTATCTTCTAATTGGCCGGCATATCTTCGTTTATATAAAACGGAATCCAGCCAGGGAATCCACTCCCGATAAAAATCAGAAATTTCTCTGGCCTCCTGAGGGTCATATGTTTCATCTTTGATGTAGTCATTGATCACCAGGGTTTTACCAAACAACTCGATTACCCAGCGCGAGTCCCCTTCCAGAAAGCCATTAAACAACCGTAATGCTGTCTTGCCTTCATCTAATAACCGCAAGCGATTTCGATAAGCCCTGAACAATAAATGCTGTAATTGACTCTTTTCAGAATTCATTTTTACCTGACCACAAAGTTTGTTTCTTTTCTTCATTATAGAGGAAAGTAGCAAATATAATTCCGTGTTTCGCTGGACGTACGCTCGAGAAATTGTAACGGAAGTAAAAACAGGTAAAATTAAAGAAAAGATTGAGGTTTCTATGGGCTATCCCGTTTTACAAAGAGAATTAACTGTCCATTTACATAATGGCAACTGGTATTTGCGACCCATCGAAGATCCAAGAGTTTTAGGTCCCGTTGATTATGGCTGGTATCGTTATAACGCCTATCCGGATAGTTTTACCTTTGGCGAAGGTTTACTGGCCGGCAGTTCCATCCCTGGTTCACGTCGCTTGGTTTTTGCCAGTTGGAGCCCGCAGTGGGATGGGTTTTACATATCCAGTATGGGCGGAGCAGCTTACTCGTTTCACAATTTAGGCGTAAATTATGTGGCGTTGCGAGGAAAGTGTGAAGAACCTTCTGTACTGATCATGAATCATAAACAGGGTGAGATCTCTGTTCGTCTGGAGGCTATCAACGTAGAATCCATCTGGACGCGTTATGCATCTGAAGATGGAGTACCTTTATACGGTTTTTACGCGTTGCAACAGGCCATATTTGATCGCTATGCCAAAGAATTTCCAGAAAATCGCTTTCGGATTTTTGCCATTGGTCCGGCTTCTAAATATACCCGCGAAGGCATTATTGGATCCAACCCGATCCGCAAAGACAAGTTATCGCATGTGATTGATTGGGCTGGAAGAGGCGGGTTGGGATCACGTTTATTCCAATACCATCATGTGGTTGGCTGTATCTTTGGTGGTGAATGGGATGATCCGGATTTGCGTGACTCAGCTGAGATAGACCAATATTTCATGGAGCATTTTGGCAAGAAGACCATTCAAACCGATCTGGCTGTCACCCAGAAATACCGTTATTTCCCTGAATTTGAGACCGGCGGCACATTTGGTGTCAACATGCGCACCATGGACGACCGCATGATGAGTTTTAATTACCGATCGATTTACAAAACTGCTGAGGAACGTCTTTTACAGCACGAAAATTTCATCCTGAATCATTATTTGAAACAATTTAACGAAGAAACAATTGTTACCAAAAGCTTCCAGCACTGTGGTGAACCCTGTGCTGTCGTTTGCAAAAAGATGAAAGATCAATACAAAAAGGATTATGAACCATATCATGCATTGGGACCTCAGGTCGGTGTTTTTGATCAGCGTGCCGCTGAAGTGCTGAACGATCATGCCGATGCTATGGGATTTGATGCGATTCAATTAGGGGGCACATTAGCATGGATTATGGAAATCCTGCAGGAAGGTTTAATACCTGCCCATGATTTTGGATTCCCACCTGTCAATGAAATGGCATTTGATTTTGCTTCCGATTCAGAACATTTTGATCTGGTTAAAGATAGTATGAAGAATGCCAATTATGCCAGCGCGTTAATGGATGCAATCTTATTCGACTTGCGCTGTGATGTTTTTCGACAGGGAATTCGATCCGCTGCCCGTGATCTGGACAAAAAATATAAAGTAAACACAACGGATCGAGCTGTTTTCATTCGGCATGGGGAAAGCGGACATATGGTGCCCAACCAATACTGGACTCCCGGCATGTTAAGTCCCATGCCTGTTATGGGAAAATACTTCGTTTTCTACAACAATGAATTCCTACCACCCTATGAGTTGGGAAAAAAGAACGTCGAACGCATGGTGTACGAATTATTTAATGACAACAGCGGTATTTGCCGTTTTCACCGCAAGTGGGCGGAAACGATCACCGATGAAATTCTATGCGCACATTATGATCTGTCGGTAGACTATAAGACCCACCAATTCCAGCTGGCCAGAGAGATTTTTGAACGTGAAGGAATGAAAAGCATGCCGTGGAACAGTGAGAGAGTGATCGATCTGGTAATTGCTTTCCTGGAATTCTGGCAGGTACAGGCGTTAAATCATCCAGAATTAAATCAATGGATCGAAAGGTTTGAGGAAGATAAAAATAAAACAGCCCTGGCGTTCTGGCAGGAGATCCGGCGAGGTCAGGTCGATGCGTTCAAAGCTGGTGCTGAAATGATACCCGATCAGCTCTCGCCCGGACAACAGAATAACAATCAACAACAAACATAAAATTCAAATCTCAGTACTTAGAAAAAAGGTGAATTTTGTCCTACTTTGAAATTGGAATTTTTGCACCCGTCCATCAGGAAAATATTGGCACACTCTGGCGTTCTGCTTATCAACTAGGAGCGGCTGGAATTTTCGTTATTGGAAAATGGCGACGCACCCAGGCAAGTGACACAGCCAAAACCCGCTTAGAGATTCCATTTCGTAATTACTCCACCTGGGATGACTTCCTGCAGCATCGTCCCATCGGTGCCAGATTAATCGGCATCGAGATAGGCGAAAAACCATTAAATCGCTTTCAACATCCTATTCAGGCAATTTACATCCTTGGTTCTGAAGCAAATGGGTTGCCAGCCTATGTTCAGGCACAATGTGATGAAATTATCAGCATTGATTCCGTTCGGGATGCTTCCTACAATGTGGCAGTCGCAGGCAGCATTGTGTTATACCATCGATTATTGAACTTGAAGGCAGGTGCGCAATGAGATGGATTGGACAAACCAACGTCCTGTCTATTCGTCCGTATCGATCAGAAGATCGGGATGGATTATTCAAGATCGCTACGGATACGGCTTTTTTTGGAGAACCAATCGAGATTTATTTGGAGGATCGCAGAATTTTCCTGGATGGTTTTTATGCATACTACACCGACTATGAACCGGAGCACAGCTGGGTTGCTACCGCCAATGATGAAGTGGTAGGATTTCTGACCGGATGTGTCGATTCTGCCAGAAAAGATAAGATTGTGAATAAACACATAAACCCAAGGATCCTTTTACGGCTCCTGACAGGCTATTATCGTGTTGGACCCAAAGCCAGACGTTATTTGTGGAGAATGTGGAAATCCAGGCGCAAACATCTCTATCCATCCGTTAATCTTGAGGAGTATCCGGCACACTTGCATATCAATGTTGATAAAAAATGGCGTGGAAATGGGATTGGCATCCGCTTGATGAAAGTGTATTTAGACCAGTTGACCTACCTGAAAGTGTCTGGTGTTCATTTAGGCACATCCAGTGAAAACCTGGCTGCCTGCCAGCTTTATGAGAAATTAGGTTTTCAACTGATTGGGGAAAAACCAAGCATCATGTGGGAAGGCATTGTGGATCACCCGGTTCAGAGCAGAGCATATGCGATGAAATTAACAGCGTACGAATATTCCCCTTCTCTTAAATAAGAACGTATTTCGATCCATCGTTATCAAGAACCTGCTTGCGCTCTGTGCTGAATGAGTTCAGCCACAATACTGATAGCTATTTCTTCAGGGGTTTCTGCGCCAATATTGAGACCAATCGGTGAATGTACCTGAGCCAGTACCTCCTCAGAAACTCCATCACTCAATAATGCTTCAAACGTCAGTTTGATTTTACGACGGCTGCCAATCATTCCGATATAAGTGGCTTTGGTTTTCAGTGCCTGTCTCAGGACAGATTTATCATGTTGATGACCCCGGGTAACAACCACCACATAGGATTGACTGTCAATCGGTATAGTCTGAAAGACATGTTCGAAATCTTCCAGCAGAATACATTCATCTACGGAAGGGAATCTATCGGGACTGATAAAATCCTCACGGTCATCCAGCACGATGGTTTGAAAACCAACCATTGTCGTGAGAGGTGCCAATTTTTGTGCAATATGACCCGCGCCAACGATGTAAACTGTACTGTGTTGCCCAATTGGCTCTAAAAAGATCCTGTGTTGACCCACTGTTATCATTTGAGCTGATTTCAGATCAATGTTTGTCAATTGAAGTTCAACCTCTTCGAATTTTATCTTTTCAGGAATTCGCTCTTTAAATTCGACTTCAGGTAGCCAGGTGCCCGATCTTTCTTTATCGGGGGTGATGAAAAATTTTTGGGAAACAAAATCAACATCTTCGGAAGGTAATTGGGAAAATAACCAGCCCATCTTCTGTGTGGCAATTGTTTGATCAATTCGTTCATATAAGTTGAACAATTCCACATTCTCAGGAAGAATGGGATCAACTAGAACGGAAATAGACCCACCACAAATCATCTCGAGATTGGCAGCTTCGGACTCGCTCAGAATAAAATTCAAAATTGTGGTCGTTTTGGATGCAATCAACTCATTGAAACGCTCCTTAAGAATTGCTTCCAGGCGTCCACCGCCAATCGTTCCGATTTGATGACCGTCCTTCGTTAACGCCATGCGTGCACCTGTTCCACGTGGGGAAGAACCATGTTGAGAAATGATTGTTGCCAGCAACACAGGCTGTTTCTTTTCTAATAACTCAAAAAGTGAGATAAAAAAATCTTTTTTCATTCAGGTACCCTGCACAAATCTGATCATTGTTTATTCATCAAAACTCATCATCTATTGTAATGGAAAAATCAAGATGAAGAATGTAACTGATCATCCTGGTCAGAATCCAATCATAATTTCCATCATCATTCATGCCAAATTAATATATAATTTGTTCGTATTACCTCAATAATACGGGGAAAGTGGGTGTGTTTGGCACGCGGCCGCGTGCCAAACACACCCAAGCCACTAATTATTGAAAAAATACATTTGTTCTCTAGATAAAAATCAATAATCCAATGACTCTGAATTAAGGAAGTGACCAGATGATCCCAGCCCCAAAATATCCCTATCCGTTTATCGACCATATTATTATTTCGGAAGAAGAAATTCGCGAACGTGTGAGAACACTCGGTGAACAAATAACGGAAGAATACAAAGATTCTGAAAAAATTTTATTAATGGGGTTGTTGCGTGGCAGTGTGATGTTCATCACGGATTTGATGCGTCAGATCCAGAGACCGCTCACAATTGATTTTATGTCGGTATCGTCATACTCCGGGACATCATCCAGCGGATTTGTGCGGATTGATTCGGATCACAAGTCCAATATTCATGGCTGGGATGTAATTCTGATCGATGATATCGTCGATACAGGCTATACCATTCACACCGTAAGAAAATTACTGGCTGATCGCAAACCAAACAGTCTGAAAACCTGCGCTCTACTGGATAAAGTTGAACGCCATAAAATTGATATAAAAATCGACTACCTGGGTTTTTCGATCCCGGATTATTTTGTGGTTGGCTATGGACTCGACCTGGATGAAAAAGGCAGAAATTTGCCTTATATTGCCTCAGTCGACCTGAAACGCTATCAGGAATTATACGGCGACCTGAATTAATCCAGAACCAGATCGTGATTAATTAATCCAGCCACCGGTTTTCATGGTCTTTTTCGTCCAGTCGATTACTTTTTCCCTGGCTAAAAGATCGTATGATAGGCGTGATGATGGAACTGAGATTTTCTTGTCAAAATATAATCCTGTGAGCCTTTCAACTTCCAGGGATGTAGCCAGATAAACTGGTGTTTCCGCCCCCACAGTGACATCTTCTCCAGTCATGTTAAATCCATTAATTAACATTTTTGTTGTCACCACACCAGGATGTAATGCATTCACCGTGACACCCGTACCTGATAATTCATCCGCCAGGCAGTAAGTAAAATACATCAACATCAATTTAGAATCGGCATAAGCTGTATAACTGTCAAAGAATTGACCATAGTGATTGGTTAATTCTTCCAAATCTATACGGCCACGTTTATGAGCAATCGAGGAGACATTCACCACGCGCGCTGGTGCACTTTTGAGTAATAAATTTTGCAGGTTTTTTGTTAAGTCATATACAGCCAGATAATTGACGACAAGGTTGACTTCATAACCATCCGGGCTGATTTCTTTGTTCGTATTATATATCCCAGCATTGTTAATCAAAATATCCAGCCGGTGATAGCGTTTCTGAATAGTTTCTGCCATTTTTCTGGCATTTGACAGGGATGTAAAATCAGCGCTAATATGTTCGATCGCAGACCCTGGAAATTTTTCTTTAATTTCAACAACAGTTCACTTACATTTTTCTTCATTACGACCTTGCAGGATTAAGTGATATCCCGCATCTGCAAGTTCGTATGTGGTTTGTTTCCCAATACCATCTGTTGCACCAGTAATTAAGATGGTTTTATTCATTAATCCCATCTCTTTACAATAAATACTGGATAAGTATAACAAAAATCAATTCTGATGTTAACTTTGAGTAAAACCATCAGAAAGAATTCAGAAAATGATCACTTTCCCAGAGAAGAAGCTATGGAGTGGAAGTCAACGGAAAAGTTGATGTAGGCGAACTGGTTAGAGTGGTTGTCGGTGTGGCAGTCAATTGGTAAACATATATTTTTGGTACCCAACCCTGGCGACCTTCTTCATCAATGACTTTTACCCACACAAGATATTCATAAACCACTTCTTCCGGTAAAACTGTCAATAATTGCTTGGAACGCAATGTGCCAATGACAGGACCACCGGGTGACTGATATAAACGAAGTAATGGAACACCGGTTAAGAACACACGTGCCTGGGCTGGTGTTGAGGTAGGCGTGATGGTTGAAGTCGGCAAGAAAGTAGCTGTGACTGTAAAAGTAAATGTTGGAGTGGCTGTTGCCGTGAATGTTGTCGTAGGTGACGGTCCAGGGGTGAATGTTAATGTCGGAGATGGGGTATTGGTCGCTGTGGGGGGGATTAAGGGGTCCAATCGCTCCGCAAAGACTTGATTTACCCGCAATGAGACTGGTTGGTTGAGAGAATCAACAATTGATTCCTGCAAAGCAATTACCTGTTCATATCGCAATGTCTTGTTGGTCCGAATTGTTAATTCAATCGCAATAGTTTCATTCTCCTGAGTGGTTGTAAAACCAACCAGCTCAGCATTGTTCATTTCATTTACTTTTTCATTCAGCATCTGGCTGATTGTCCGATATTCAGAAGCTTGTTTGACAAAATCAATACTGAAATATGTAAGCGGAATTAATAAAATCAAGATCAATAAAGCGGAAAGCTGCAAAGTTGGTGGAAGTTTACGATTGTTGTCTAAAGGATAAGGATTAAATCCCCGCAGAAAAAATACAAACGCTGCAGCAAAAGCAATTGTAACCACATTGGTGATAAATAACAGAAAAGCACCACCAGCGACATCCCAACGTTGTAAAGCAACCCCAATCCCGACGGTACATATTGGCGGCATCAGCGCTGTTGCGATGGCAACACCTGGCAACGCAGCGGATAATCGTTCCTCGGTTAATGAATAAGCTGCAGCAATTCCCCCAGCCAGAGCAATCATGAGATCAATCGGGCTGGGATGTGTTCTGGAAATAATTTCTTGTGGCAATTCATGCAGCGAAACAAATGGCAAATAAGAATTGACGAAGGTAAATAGTGCGGATAATGCAACCGCCACCAATGCACCTCTCAATGAGGCGGATAGAGCTGATTTTAAGAGTGTTCGGCGACCAATCATCGAAGCCAGGCCAATCCCGATGACAGGTGACATCAACGGAGCAACCAACATAGCACCTATGATGACTGCGGGAGAGTTGGTTATCAAGCCCAGAGTAGCGATACTCGTCGAAAGAATGACTAGCAGAAAGTAATCAAAACCAGGTGAAGATGATTCGGTAATATCTGCGATGATTTCCCGACGTTGATCAAAAGGAATTTTTCGGACCGGGGACTTGATGTTAGCAAAGAAATCAGAAATTTTTCCCATTATATTTTGGTTTCAGGTCCAAAGATCATTTTTGTTGCCAGGCTCTCACCCGATTTCTCCCAAACTGTTTTGCCTCATATAAGGCTTTATCGCTTTCATCAATCAGATGGTCTAACGATAAGGTTGTGAACTTGAAACAGGACACCCCCAGGCTAATGGTAATAAATGTCTGTGCTGTGACCAATAAAAATGGATATTGGGCAGTGACCTCGCGCAAACGTTCAGCGACCTGGGTTGCATCTCCCAGGTTCGTTTCCGGTAAGAGGATAATAAATTCTTCACCCCCAAAGCGCGCCAGAATATCAGATGTTCGTAATTCTTCCTGAATTCTTTGAACAAATTGCATTAATACCTGGTCACCTGCCAAATGACCATAATGATCATTTACATTTTTGAAATGATCAATATCGATCAAAATAATCGACATGGGGTTTTGGTAGCGTTTGCTGCGTGAAAATTCTTTTTGAGCTAATTCGTAAAAATATCGGCGGTTATAAATTCCTGTTAATGTATCAGTGAGCGCCATTAGTTGAGTTTGTTCGAATAAACGGGCATTTTCAATCACTATGGCAGCACTATTAGCAAAACTTAAAGCCAGACTGGCATCCTCCTGGGTATACGCGCATGGGTTATATTTATCAATCGTGAGTAAGCCAATGAATTCTTCATGTCGAATCAGGGGAACGCCCATCCAACCGCGTACCAGGTCAGATCCTTCCCATTTTTCAAAACGAGGATCGTTCTGGGCGTCATCCAGAATGATGGGGGCTTTTACCATTTGGATTTCGCGTAATAATAAATCTGTTGCTGGAAATGTTTTGTTGATTAATCGCGCTGTGTGTTCGAAACCGCGGGCGGCAACCACCTTAAATTTGTCCTGATCTCGCAAAAACAAAGTAGCACTGTCATAATTCAATACTGTTTTTAATGAAACCAGAATTCTTTTCAGTACCTGGGAAAGGTCTAATTGAGAAGCCAATTCATCCAGAGCCTGTTTTAATGCCTGGGCTTGAATCATCGCTTTTTCAGCTGCCTGTTCCGAATAAATACGTTCGGTGATATCTGATATAAAGCCTTCCAGGGCGATCAATTCATCTTTCTCATCAAAGATACCCTGTCCTTTTTCCCAAACCCATTTCTCGATCGAATTTTTTAATTGAATACGATATGTAATCTCAAAGTTTTGTTTACTTTCCAGGGCTTCCTGAATGTGATCCCAAACTTTTTGCCGGTCATCTGGATGAATGAGTTGTGCATATGAGATTTTTCGATTACCGATCAAATCCTGATCTGCGTATCCAATCAGCTCCTCAACGCCAGCACTGACAAATTCCATTGTCCAATCCGGGTCATTTTTACAGCGATACGCCATGCCAGGCAGACTTTCTAATAAAGTTGATAATTGGCGTTGGTTTTCCTGAAGGGTTAATTCGATTTCTTTGCGATCCGTAATATCAATGGTGATATTCAATAGAAAATCATCAGATATTTTTATGTAGTCCGCCAAAAACCACTTTTCTATTCCCGTTGTTTTTAAAATATGTTGTGTTTCAATGCGTTGGCTGATTCCAGTCTCAAAACAATTATAAAATCTATGGATGATTTCAGCTTGACCATCAAAGAATTCTTCTATGGTGGCTCCCAACCATCGTTTAATCTCTCCATTGCTTAAATTTTCAGAAGCAGGATTAAAATGTTCAAGAATAATCTTTCCACCCGGCGTTTTTTTCCATAATAAAGCAGGGTCATGAATTTCGTGGAAGGTTGAAATAAATAAATCCCCATTTTTTTCCAGTAAATTTTCTGTTTTATTCTTTCTCGTGATATCCTGCCCCAGGATCAGTACCCCCACGATTTCCTCACGGAGATCGCGAACAGGTTTGACTTTATATTCAAGCGTAAATGATGATTCGGTATTCTCGTCATGATGGATGGCAAATGAGGAACTTTTACCGGAAAAACCTGTTTTGATGTGTGGTAAAAAGATGTTTATTTTCTCTGGTTCGGTGATTAATTCCAGCAGCGAATCACCTGAATGGATCGGTTCCTGATGGAGACTTAAGTACAACAAATTAGCGGCTTGATTAAATGCCCTTATTCTATAATCAGGGTCAATGAATAATAATGGATTGTCCAGGTTATTCAGTAATAATTCAGAAATATTTTTAGCATTTTTAGATGACTCCCACGGGTCAGAAAACACCAGTAGCCACTTGTTATCCCAGTCAAATGTATAGCCCAAACGAAGACTTTGTTTTTGATCCTTATTCGGGATGGATATATGGACGATACGAGAATTGAACTTCTCATTTTGCAGATCATCCTTAACTTCTGACCATTCCGGAAACCAATCCTGACAGGTTAAATGACCTAAATGCTGTTGTTCTAACCCCAGGTATTGAGCGAATGCAAGATTGCCAAATAGAATGGATCCCCCCGCATCCAAAATGACAAGTTTATCCGAGATAATGTCAAAGAATGGTTGGAGAGATTCAAGCTTTTCTCCCAGAGACATAAAGCGATCCTCGCCCATTAAAAATTATTATATATGATAATCAACACAAAAAATAGTTTGTAGAATATTTCATCAATCTATCGAATGGTTTATTCAGTATTATTCATATCAGCACATGCAAAAAAAATTCCAGTAAAATAAGAAAATGTCTGAGAAATCAAACGGAACTACAAAAACACTTACACAAATTTTGGGGTGGAATCGCACCAGTTACGTATTAATGAGTTCCTTTGCATTGTTATTGTTTATTATCGGAAATGTTTGGTGGCCACTCGTGGAGGAATATCTCTCTACCTACAATCCCGATCTGCCATTCTGGATGCAATTTGATTGGCTATTGCTGTCCATTTTTTTGGTCATGTCACTTTTGCTCATGGCAAAAGCGGATATCAAAAAGGACTTACCCATCATTTTCGTTGGTCTCGTTGGTGGAAAGGAAACCCTTTATTGATCTTTAAATTCTCCTTCAATGTAAGGTGGTTGAACAGGCGTTAAGATCCACAGAATAACATAAATCAGAATACCATTCCCACCCAAAAAGAATAACAAAACAAACAGCAACCGTACAACCGTTAGATCCAATCCAAGATAATCAGCCAGACCTGCGCAGACTCCTGCGATCATTTGTTCATTCGGTTTTCGATATAATTTTTTAGTAGACATTATTTTTTTCTCCTTCATTTCATATATACGCGTATTTTTAAAAAAGGTTTCAAAGAAATCTGTTTTTTTAATTCACAATGAAAAAATCATCCTGAATTTCGATTGACTTTGATTAATTTCCTCATTTAACTTGATTTTCTCTTTGTCTCCTGACTTTTATTCAATTCATCCGTTGGAGGAATTCTATAGAGCAGAAACGTCTCATTCGTTACACCATGTTTGGTTTGTTGTATTTCACTCAGGGAACCATCTTAAGTTACTTTACCGCATTGAATGCTGTGTTAATTGCTATTGGTGTTGCCATGGTTGCCATATTATCCCTGGCCGCTATTAACAAGCTAAATATTGCCTGGTTCCTGGTAGCACTTTTTGGTGTTTGTTATGACACCTACCAGACGATTTATTTTGCCTTAGCTTTTGAATACACGGATCCTCATATCGCAGCCACCATGTTTTCAATTTTGATGGCGGTCACCAATATCAGTCAGGGTGTTGGTTTGGGATTAACCGGATTTTTCGCCGATTCATTTGGTTTTTAAATGACATTTATTGTCATGGCATTGTTGAATTTTACAGTTCTGCCATTCCTACCTATGATCTTTGGGAAGTGTGTTAAAAAAACTGCGCCAGCCGTCTAAAATCCTTCGTTTTATAGAAAATTTTTGAGATCTTTCGCCAATCGATCCAATTCCGATCGATCTGGTAAGTTTCGGTAATCTGGCCCAAACACCAGACGGAATCCATCTCCTGCAAAGCGTGGGATGACATGCAGGTGAACATGAAACACGGTTTGGAATGCGACAGCGCAATCCGCAAGAAATAAATTGATCCCTTCACAACGAATGTGACTCTTTTTCATTCCAGCTGAAATTCTTTGACCAATCTGAAAGAGATGTCCACCGATCTCTGTAGGTAAATCAGCCAATCCGATGGCGTGTTGGCGGGGCACTACAAGCACATGCCCTGGTGTGACGGGTTGAATATCCATAAAAGCCAGGCAAATCTCATCTTCATAAACAATACTGGCAGGGGCTTCCACATGGATTATTTTACAAAAAACACAATCATTCATGACTTTACCTTTTCTAAGCGTTGGTATGAACCAATCTGGTTATGTATGACATCGCCTGGTGTAATGGAACTTCCGGGATGTAAGTGCCACTACTATAATCAACAAATCCACCTGGGAAATTTTCCAATATGGTTAACCCACTTCCTTCCAAAAGTAGGGCTAAATCAGCAGGTGAATAACAACGCAATGTTTGGGTTGTTTTTATTGAAGGATTTTCTTTCATCCACCAGGTATCAGTCAGGGCACATTTTCCAGCGTCAAACCCGTATTCTCTCATTACTTTACCAATCGGAATTTTTACGCCAGTTGCCTGACTTGCCCAAAACCAGGGTGTAAAGATCTCCAGAAAAACAGATCCATCCGGAGTCAACCAGGAGGAAATTTTTTTCAAAAATCGACGTTGGTCTGAATCACTTCCCAAACCAAATCCGTCCCAATAACAGATCAAATCAAAAAGGCTTTCGAACTCTACGTTATTAAAATCAGCATTAATGATAGTCAAGTTTTCTGGATTCCTATGTCTGGCAAGGAAACGCATATGTTCAACGAAATCAGGTTCAATTTCAACTGCTGTCACTTTATGATTCAGTTGGCAGGCGGCAACAGAAAATTGTCCACCGCCCGCCCCTAATTCTAAAATGCGAACGCCTCGCATACCGGTAAGCCGATTGATCCACCTAACTCTATCCAGATCCCCAAGACTGATATCACGAAAATAGATTTTCGACCATTGATTTTGTAATCGAAAGAAATCTTGATCCGTCATAGTATGAATTTTATATGAAAAAATAGCAGTAAGTTTCTGAGGCTTGATCCATCAATTGCTTGGTTCAAGTTCAGGGACCAGTAAAGCCATTTCGATCAGTGTCTGATATGAAAATTTCTGAAATAAATCAAATTCGCGGGTCATCTTTGAGGGTACCAGTACAGTCATGCTGTTTCCAGCATCCAATGCGATCTGGTGCATCTCCTGCAGCAAAGTTGTACTGATCCCCTTCCTGCGAAAATCTGGATGGGTGAAAATATCCGCTACATAAGCATATTTTCCAGGGGGTGTGATTACCTGCGCTTTTGCACAAACTTCTCCTTTATAAAATGCCATCAAATTATGAATAGCCAGGTCATCAAGACCATTGGTGCTGCATGGATAGTCTGGCTCAATCGTATTTACCAGCGAGACATCCTGTATCGTTGTGATTGACTTGATTTCAACACCGGAAGGCCGGGAAATTTTTTCATGCGCAGGCAATTTTTTGACCATTAGAATATTAGACCAGGCATGTAGATAACCTTGATCGCGAAATGCTGGAATTAGTTGATTCAATTTCTCTGAAAAAATATTGACCACATGTTCTTCAGGATTATTTTGTAAATATGTCATAATCTGGCTTTTAACCTGGAAAGGTGGATTCTCACCAGAAAAAAATTCAAGTCGGTAATTGAATGCACGTGGCCAGGGTTGAGTCATCATTTGAGGGTACTGAATCCCCAACACCTGATCTAGTTTGATGATCTCAGCATGATTCTCAACCTGATATTTATGTGTGATCGCTTCGAAATATGCGTTTACACCAGGGAGTATGTTCATTCGCAATATATCCTAATCCGGAACCTTTATCATTTTCAGATTACCCCAACCCCAATAGAAACGACGGATAATTTCTTTTCCACCATGATTCGTTTTTTCTTCAGTCCAAAACCCTTCGACTGGTAAATTTTTTACGTAGACTTTCACCCGATAAATACAGTATTTGGTTCGTAAACCTGGATAAGACCTTGAATTTCTATACCGGTATATTGCTTTACAATCCTCCGATAAAATTTCAATATCTTTATCAAGAATCTGTAATTCCTCTAACAAGCATCTTCTGGCTGCATCCAGGCAATTCTCACCCGGTTTCATTTTCTCACTGGGGGGAATATTTCTCTTGCGCGTGCGTTTATCATCCAATTCCTGTTCCAGTTCTAATAAATACTTACCGTCTTGAGATACCAAAACCTGAACGACATTCACCACTCTCAATGGTGGCTTGAGTTGAATACTACTTTCCCCATTTTTAATTTCATCAAAAAGATGACCAACCGATTTCGCCTGTCTCCTATTCCAACGATCCAATTCAAAGGACTGGGTCAACAGCCAATGACGTAAACTTTCGACTGAAGGGAAATCTCCAAATTCTTTTTTCATTTTTTTTCTTGTGGATCAAACGATTAACATAGAATAATATAAAAAGAGAACCGATGAGTGATTTGAAAAGTTTTTTTCGATTGTGCTTCAGGATTAATTATCCTATAAAATTATTTTACAGGAATTTTTTATTTACTTGACAAGATTGACCTGTTGATTTTGTTTAAATTCTGATATTTTCGTTATAATCTACTATGAAATCAATTTTACTGGAGACTTATGAAGGCATCCAATATCCTCCCTGGAGATAATCGCAACGCAATTCGACTCATCTGGAAAAGACCGGTTTATATCCTTAGTCCTGTTAAACGACCAGCACAGGCCATCAACGTCAGTTCTTCAGGAATTTTGATCACCACGCTTGATGATCACCTCTTTCATATGGGTGAAGATATATCAATTTCCATCCCACATGCTATTACTAAAATAACAACAACTGTCACCGGAAAAATAGTTCGTATCACCCACCATGATGGTTGGTTACAGTTGGCTGTCGATTTATACGCCTGATCTGAAATCGATCTACACTTCCTGCACCGTCTCCCACGGATAAATTTCCGTTCCTCTAGCAGCTTCCCGAATGATCGGATCATTTGAATAGTACCCATGCTTTTCAGGCGGCAAAAGTCGGGAAATATGAATCATGATATCGTGGCCAATTTCGTCCAGTTTTATGCGATCTGTTCGGCTTTTTACGTCAATTCGATAAGGACCAAATGGTTTCCCAATCCTTGCAGTCACTTTTGGTCTCTGAAACTGTCTGATTTTTGAAAAGAAGGTATCAAAACCATCCAATCCGATCGGTAAAATAGCCGCACCAGTTTCTGCAGCCAGAAAAGCGACTCCAGGTCGTGCAGGTCGTAAAACGTTTGCCCAACTACCACCCTCCGGAAATATTCCCAAAATACCATCCTGCGCCAGGACAGACTCAGAAATGATGAATGTATCCCGGGACACAGAACCACGAAATACCGGGATGATCCCCCACAGATGGCGGAACCATTCAACTGTGCCAGGTGCGTTGGGTGTCCTTGTTCCACCCAGAAATTCCAACCGCCAGGAAAGTAATTTAATCACGGCTAGAGGATCCAAAAAGCTAAAATGGTTGCTGACGACCAATAATGGGCCTGTTTTGGGTAAATTTTCTTTGCCAACGATTTCAAAATCCCCAAGAACTGTAAATGCAAAATTAATCAAATTTCTCAGGATAGTTCTAACCACTCGTCGTCTGGGATATGGATATTTATTAACATCAATTTTCATTTTATTCCTCAAAATAGAAATTCAGAAAAAACAAGGTAAAACAGAATTTTATTTCCTCAAATTATAGCGTAAAAAATAATAGGACAACAGAATTTTTATTTAACTAAGTAAGAAGATAATTGTTTGTAAAAACTGGCAAAATGTCTTATATAATAATTAACAATGATTGATCTTTTGTTGAGAACATCCCTGCATAACTTCAAGTAGCTCAACTCTCGTTGAACTGTGGAACAGGGTCTTCGGATTAGGAGGTTGTCATGTTACAAATAACATTAACAGAAGAGGAAAAATTAACACTACGCGATTTACTTCAATGTTGTCTGTCTGAATTAAGGGTCGAAATTCATCATACCGATGATATGGACTTTAAAGATATGCTCAAGAACCGCAAGAAAGTTCTCGTTAAAATTCTCGAGGAATTATCTGTGGGCGACATGCAATCTGAACCAACTTGCCAATAATCCAATGGAGCTAACTCGATCTTATTAATAAGTCTTTGCCTGAACATTAAGCGAATTTCGCCAGGAAGGTAGAAAACAATGATGCGTTGCCCATGGGCATCATCTGAATTATCATCAAGCTATCATGACCATGAGTGGGGTGTGCCTGTTCATGAAGACCAAAAATTATTTGAGTTCTTAATTCTGGAAGGTGCCCAGGCAGGATTGAATTGGGAAACGATTCTTAAAAAAAGAGAGGCTTATCGAGACGCTTTTATGAAATTTGAGCCTGCACAATTAGCAAAATTTGATTCTGTCCAGGTGGAAAATTTGCTCCGCAACCCTGGCATTATTCGCAATCGCAGAAAAATAGAATCTACCATCAAGAATGCCAATATTTTTTTGAAATTACAGAATGAATTTGGTAGTTTTGACGAATATATCTGGGGTTTTGTTGGTAGAAAGCCAATCCAAAATCATTTCCATGATTTATCAGAAATCCCGGCTGAGACAGAGCTTTCCAGTCAAATCAGTAAAGATTTAAAAAAACGCGGCATGAGTTTTGTGGGACCTACCATCATGTATGCGTTTATGCAGGCTATTGGTATGGTGAATGATCACCTAGTAGAATGTTATCGTCATATTGAAGTTAGCCAAATGGAGTAATTGGAAATGCAAAAAATCAAAGGGGATGTAGAAGCATTGTTTGTGACTCCTAAAGGAGAAAATATTTCAAAACCAATTGAGGGTGGTATTTTCACAAATGAAGGTTTGATCGGTGACCGGCATTTTGGAGTGATGATCCTATCCGATTCTCGCACCCCAGAATTTCCGAGAGGAACAGTCATTCGTAATCGACGACAAGTCTCGCTGGTTTCTTTGGAGGATCTTGACGCCACTGCAAAAGAATTGGGTATCAATGAAATTAAACCTGAGTGGTTAGCAGCTAACCTGCTCATATCGGGTATTCCGCATTTCAGTCAATTGCCGGTTGGGGCAAGATTTTTCTTTGATGGGGGATTGGTGCTTTTTAACGATGGAGAGAACTTTCCCTGCAATATTCCAGCAAAAACCGTCCAAAATCAATATAAACAGATAGAAGGAATTCAGGAGAAATTTATTAAAGCTGCCATGCATCGGCGTGGATTGGTTGCCTGGGTGGAGCATCCTGCTCAATTAATCACCCCATCAACCTTTGAAGTCGAATTACCACCTGTTTGGGCAAATCTGTGGACTGAATAACATGAAAGATTTCCAATTACCTGATCCGATTCCTGAATACCTGGAGCGCGAAGCATTCTGCTTTGAAGTCCTGCATCCTAAACATGTTGAGTTGGATTATCAGGCTCTGATGAAAAGCAAAGATTTCCTGCGTCGCTGGAGCAATAGTCCCTGGCCAGAGGATCACTTTAAAGTAGAGGATAATTTAATCGATCTGGAATGGCATTATACGGAATTTAAGGAAAAAAATGCCTTTACTTACACGATTCTTGATCAATTTAAAACCAATTGTTTGGGATGTATTTATATCAGACCGGTCACTTCCATTCCATCATTATCTCCAGAAGAGAAAGCAAAGCTGGACCCTTTTCAATTTTTTATTTCCTATTGGGTCATCACAGATATCAGAAACACACAGTTGGAGAATGAGATTTTTATTGCCATTCGTGGTTGGTTATTAAGTGACTGGCAATTTCGATCCGTTTTATTTGTCAGCAACTCACAGATAACAGAACAAAACGAGATCTATCGAAATAATCAAATGGAATTGTTTTGGGAACTCGAAGAGAAAAAACGTCATCAACAATTTTGGGTACCCGTCAAAGGATAAAAAATGGAATTTGAAACAATTAAGAGTTATCTTTTTAACCTGCCAGAATCAAGGCTGGATTTTCCTCAAGGGCCAGACACCATGGTTTACAAGATATTGGGTAAAGCATTTGCTTATATCTCATGGCAATCTGACCCAATTTTTGTGAGTTTGAAATGCAATCCTGAAAGTGCAATTCAATTAATTAAACAATATTCAGGAGTTGTTCCAAGCTATCATCAGAATCGCACTCATTGGATTTCCATCTTCCTTGGTAATGATGACATTTCTGATGAAATCATATTGCAATGGGTAAAAGATTCTTATAACCTGGCCATCAATGAATTGCCCGGATTTCTGCGCAATAGAGTATTGAAAAAAATTGCCAAACAGAATGAAAACAACCAATAAAAAAATCAGGGTTGAAGATGAGTAAAAAAATTACATTTCGTGATTTGGTATTTGACATTGTGAAACAAATCCCGGCTGGAAAAGTCGCCAGCTATGGTCAGATTTCAAAAATGATCCCAGGATGTACGGCACGCATGGTGGGTTATGCGCTGGCTTCATTACCCAATGATTCTGGCGTTCCCTGGCAAAGAGTGATCAATTCCAAAGGTAAGATCAGCCCGCATGGTGCCGGTTTTGGATCTGCTATGCAAAGAGCGCTGCTGGAACAGGAAGGGGTTATTTTCAGGGAAGATAATAGCATCGACATGCGGAACTTTGGTTGGATCTCATAATAACTGGCTACTTGATGGTTTTTTCTGATCAAAAGTAAATTCTTAAGAAATATTTGAAACCTGATTCATTTTTCCTTATACTATTCTTAAAAGATGGAGGTCAAACATGCGAGAGTATGAGTTCAATCAGCTGTCAAATGGGAAAAGCCCTGTAATTATTTATCAATGCCTATGTACACCAATCCCTAAAGACTACCAACATTCATCATCAAAAATTAAAAATTTCCTGTCATTAAAAGAATGGCTTTTTCCAAAAAATAATCGTATTCAACCTGCGACTCAGAATCTCTCCAATTCTAAATCTTAATTCATAATTTTCAGGTTTTACCAAGGATATCAGGAATGCAATAAATGAATTTAAATAATGTTACTGATTTTAAAATTGAAGTCTACCTCCCAGAAGAATATTTAGAAGCCATACGACTTGCTTTATTTGCTGCAAATGCAGGTATTGTTGGTAATTACGATAATGTTTTTGCCACATCTCAGGTAACCGGACATTGGCGTCCAATGGATGGAGCAAATCCGTTTCAAGGTGAGGTAGGAAAACTGGAAATAGCACCTGAGATTAAACTGGAAATCAATTGCAAAAAGGAACACGTCACGGCAGCTCTCCAGGCGATTCGTGTTGCTCACCCTTATGAAGAACCGCTGATACGAGTCATCCCCATACTGAATCAATATTTTGAATGAGCAGGTGAGATCATATGAATGAAGACTTATTGAGAAATCTATTCAAATATTTTAATAAATTTATGGTGATGCTCTGGAGACTAGGATTGGGTAAATTCCTCAATATTTGGCCAAAGGTATTTGGCTGTTTTTTGGTCATTACTCATTATGGTCGCAAAACCAGAATTAAATACCTGACCCCGGTCAATTTTTCCACTGTTGATGGTGAAATTTACTGTACCTCGGGATTCGGAGAGCAGTCTGATTGGTATAAAAATCTGGTTCGTCATCCAGAAATTGAAGTATGGTTAACGGAAGGGTGGTGGCGAGCACAAGCCGTTGATGTCAGCGATCATCCGGATCGATTAGATATTATGCGGGAAGTGTTGATCGGCAGTGGATTTGCTGCACCAATGTTTGGTATTCACCCCCTGACGATGGATAATGCTACATTATCAGAAATGACCAAAGAATATCGGTTGATCCGAATTAACCGCATTGCGGAAAAAACTGGCAATGATGGACCGGGAGAATATGTCTGGTTCTGGCAAATCACAACAGCTTTTCTGTTCTTTTTGCTACTCACCAAAAAACGGAGAAAATAAGACAATGCTGCGATCACAATTACTGGAAGCATTATCAAAATACATCCTTGAAAAATCCAGAGATCATCCTATTCGAGTAGCAATTGATGGATTGGATAACGCGGGTAAATCAAAATTAGCCAAAGAATTAATTTTCCCATTAAGGAAAAGCAAGCGCCAGATTATCAATATTTCCATTGATGGTTTTCACCACCCCAAAAAATACCGTTATCGCCGCGGAGAATATTCACCCGAAGGCTATTATTACGATTCATTTAATCTTGAATCTATAATAACCAATGTCCTGGAACCACTCAGCCCAGAAGGAAACCGCCAATTCCGAAGACAGATTTTTGATTACACAACCGATCAAAAAGTTGAAAGCGAATGGGAAACAGCAGAGGAAGATGCAATCTTATTATTTGATGGTTTATTTCTTCAACGACAGGAACTCGATCCTTTTTGGGATATTCGTATTTTTATTGATATCGACCAGGATGTAAGCCTGGACAGAGCATTCGAACGTGATCTTCATTATTATCATTCCCTGGAAAATATTCACAAAAAATACCAGCTGCGCTGTTTTCCTGCCCATCAAATTTACCTGGAACGCTGCCATCCCTTACAACATGCTGATGTAATCATCGAAAATAATGATTGGCAAAAACCGACTTTGACATTTCAGCGTGAAGTAGCTGGTTGAGGACATTTTTTCATCTGCAAATAATAAGAAATCAAATTTCTCGCTGATTTCTGTCTATTTCAAACTATAATACAATTAATTGTATCATCTCAATAAATCGGGGCAAGCGGGTGTTTTTGATGTGCGGACGCACGCCAAAAACACCCTGACCGCTAATTATTGAAAGGACACAATTAATTGGATAAATAATTTGTTTTGCCAATCAATCTCAAAGGATGATCTTAAATGAAGCTACATAAGCAACGGGGCCGTATATTATTTTTACCTATAATGTTATTGTTAATTGCTTCTGCCTGTTCTTTACCCTGGATCAACAATTCCAGCGAGAATATTGTTGCCAGCACCCCACCGGTTGTTGAGGTTCAGGATTTGTCACCATTCCAAAATATTGGCTGCGTCTGGCAAACAGATAAGTACGCTGTTTGTAACCAGGACAGTATTTCTAAAAAGATGGGATGTGATACATTGATCACTACTCCGCAATACCTTGATTACTTAAATTCCGGGAGTCAATTCGTCAGTTGTACCTATGCCCCCCAACTTCAAACTCCTCCCGATGAAACGGAATCAAAAGGTCTATATGATAGCGGATGCTCTATCAAGGTAAAACAAAGATTATTAATGTATCAAGATGGTGATTATTTACTCATTCGGGATTTGGAAGATCTAAAATATAATTTTGCCCCCATCACTACTGCTGAGCAAGCGTTAGGATATGCTATTGCAGCAACAGGGTCAGAAGCCAGATATGATTTAGAAAACCTGAAAGGCTATAGAATCCTAACCGACAATTTACAAGAAACAACTGTTCAAGCGGTTGAAGGTGGTTTTGAGGTTGTTCTATTCAGGTATTTGGCATGTGGTTGTGGTCCACACACAACTTTTATGCAGACAATAAAAGTGACAACTGCTGGAGATATCGAATTTGTCAAATCTACCTCCGCATTTGAAAATCCCGAAGAAGATGATCTTTGTGTAGATTGATGAAGGACTCCTGATGCGAAAATATCCATTCATGCAAGTAGATGCATTTACAGAAAAAGCACTGGGCGGAAACCCCTGTGCAGTCTTTTTTGATACAGATGACCTGGATGACCAGACCATGCTTGCCATCACCCGTGAAATGAATTTGTCCGAGTCTTCATTCGTACGGTCGTCCAAGGTCTCAGATTTTGGTGTTCGCTATTTTACCCCGATGGGTGAAATTCCATTAGCCGGGCATCCGACCATTGCAACAACTTATGCTCTGGTTGATTCCGGTCGTCTTAGGCTTTCTGGAGACATCACCCATATCCATCTTGAATTGCAAGTTGGACCCATCCCGGTCGAAATTCAATCACACAACGCGCAGGTGAAAAATATCATCATGAGCCAGAAAAAACCTCAATTTTTGCGGGTTTATGAACCTGAGACGATCCTACCTGTGTTTGGATTATCAAAAGCTGATTTGATGCCGGGTGTTCCCGTACAGACAGTCAGCACAGGTACCCCGCAATTGATGGTCTGTGTTAAAAATCTGGATGTGCTTAAAAAACTCAATCCCAACAGCAAAGCCTATCAGGAATTGCACCAAAACAGCGATTGGTTTTCATCGCATTTCTTTTGTCTGGGCGGCATCAGCACAACTGGAAAAACTTTTGCACGGCATCTCAGCCCCCCGCCTGATATTTTTGAAGATCCTTTCACCGGATCAGCCACCGGTGGTATGGCTGCTTATTTATGGCATTATGGTCTTCTGGAGGACCCAATCTTCATTGCTGAACAGGGTCATTGGATACATCGCCCCGGCCAGGCAAAAGTGGAAGTGGTTGGTCTACGACATGAAATTGAGACAATCAAAGTCGGTGGTCCCGCAGTAACAGTATTAAACGGGACGCTAAACTTACCTGATTCTTTATGAACTTTTCTGATTATTCTAAATTAAAAGTTGTTGCTCTGGCTGGTGGGGTGGGTGGTGCACGAATGGCAAATGGACTGGCCCAAATTTTAGACTCTGAGCATCTCAGTATTATTGTTAATACAGGGGATGATTTTGAATTTTGGGGGTTATCGATATCTCCGGATCTCGATACTGTAATCTATACTCTTGCAGGGATATCAAACTCGGAAACAGGTTGGGGACTGCAGGATGAAGGCCAGCGTTGTTTGGAACAGATGCGTTTGTTGGGCCATCCGGATTGGTTTGGCCTGGGTGATCGTGATTTGGCAATTCATTTATCCCGAACCTTGTGGTTGCGTGAAGGAATTCGTTTGACAGAGGTAACTAAAAAAATTAGTTCTTCTTTGGGTGTAAAACATTCCATTCTACCTATGTGTGATGAACCTTATCGCACAATCGCGATAACCAATTCAGGTGAAATTGATTTTCAAACGTATTTCGTCAAAGAAAAATGGCAACCGGAATTAATTGGATTACGCTGGGAAGATGCAGCAAACGCAAAGATGACTTCTCAGGTAAAACAAGTTTTAACCGAAGCAGATTTAATCATCATTTGCCCTTCCAATCCCTTTGTCAGTATAGATCCAATCCTCAACCTCCCAGGCATCTTAGATTTAGTACGTAACAAAACGGTCGTGGGGATCAGCCCAATTATTGGTGGAAAGGCAGTTAAAGGGCCTGCAGCAAAAATGTTTCAGGAATTATTAGGAAAGGAAGCTTCTGCAACCAATGTCGCAGCATATTATCAAAAAAAATCCTTATTGAATGGATTTGTGATTGATACGCAAGATCAGAATTTAAAGGCTGAAATTTCAGCTATGGGTATAGAAGTATTCGTTACCAATACAATGTTAATGGATCCACTCTTACAAAAAGAGGTGGCTGCTCGTCTTATGGATTTTGCATCCCATTTGGTATAATCCAACCCATGAGGATTTGGGCTGTTATTCCGATTAAAGCACTGAATAAAGCAAAGAATAGATTAACACCCATCTTATCAGTAGTCGATCGAAGAAAACTGGTATTACAGCTATTTGAGCATACATTGCAGCAACTGGCAAACTGGCAAATTCTGGAAGGAATTTTAGTAGTCAGTAGTGATCCCTTTTTTAACCATTTTTCTACCCAATATGGTTTCGAATTCCTGTTAGAAGAACAACCCAATGGATTGAACAGTTCTGTGCAAATGGCTGCAGAACACCTTGAATCCAAGGGTGTTGAGGCTATGTTAGTTATCCATGGAGACTTACCCCTGGTTTCACAAAAAGAATTGAACCGATTGGTGGAAGCAGCGCCTACTACCGGTGTTTTGATTGCCCCAGACCGACATCTCAGTGGTACGAATGTTTTATGGGTTGCCCCACCATTGATAATCCCTTTTGCTTACGGTAGTGAGTCATTCCAAAAACATCAGGAGCTCGCAAACAATTTGAATTGTCCATTGGTTATTTTTCAATCTGAGTCACTTGGGTTGGATATTGATTTTCCGGATGATTATTCTTTTTATCAACAAACCATATCTGATCCTTCATAAAAATTCTAATCCTTTATGTCAAATTTTTTGTGTCTATTCAATAATTAATGGTTCAGGATTTTTGTGGTGCGACAAAATTTTTTTTCTAAATATCCGAATAATAAAGAACAAAAGAAGTTAAGCTATAATGAATTAACAGCGTTTAAGAACTTTTATTCAGGCCAGAAAGGAAATTTTATCATTTTCATTCTGATTGTTGTATTACAAAGCTAATGAATCCACATAAATATCTTAAGATTTGTTTCAATACATTTAGGAATAGGTAAATGTCTGCCAATAAAAACCTTTCCAAATTCCAGGTATGGCTGTTGGCTTCCCGCCCCAAAACCTTACCAGCAGCCGTCTCTCCAGTCATCATCGGCAGTGCAGTTGCATTTGCCGAACACAGCTTCCGGTTTGGACCTGCTTTAGCAGCCTTTCTGGGTGCATTATTGCTCCAGATTGGGGCGAATTTAGCCAATGATGTTTTCGATTATGAAAAAGGCGCTGACCAACATGACCGTTTGGGACCGATGCGTGTCACACAAGCCGGTTTGTTATCACCCAAAGATGTCAAAACAGGCATGTGGGTTACATTCGCCTTGGCAGCTATTTGCGGTATCTACATGACATTGGTTTCGGGTTGGTTTATTTTATTAATCGGATTACTGGCAATTCTGGCAGCTATTGCATACACGGGTGGTCCATTTCCCTACGGCTATAAAGGTCTGGGTGAGATCTTTGTTTTTATCTTCTTTGGATTTGCAGCCGTTTGTGGAACTTATTACGCTCAGACGAACACCATCAGCCAACTGGCGGTACTGTCCAGCATACCTGTGGGGTTATTAATTGTCGCCATTCTGGTCGTCAATAATGTCAGAGACTACGAAAGTGATAAATCCGCCAATAAGAAAACATTAGCTGTTCGTTTTGGTTTGGAGTGGGCACGCCAGGAATTTGTCAGTATTGTTATTCTGGCATTTGTGACTGTCGTCCTGTTGAGCATCAGCGATATTGCCACTCCCTGGCTTTTATTAACCTGGTTATCACTACCTCTCGTTTTTTCCACCAGCAGTTCTGTTTTGAATCAACGAGGAAATATTCTAAACAAGACTTTAGCCAGTACCGGGCAATTAACCCTGGTGTTCTCACTCTTATATGCTGTTGGATTGATATTATCCGTTTTTATACCTATTTAATCTTTTTTCATTCTGCTAAGGCAGGTTTTTGTTTATTGATCTCCTCGTTGGTAATTTGGAGCCTCACGAGTGATGGTAATATCGTGTGGATGGGATTCGATCAACCCGGCATTGGTGATCCGTACCAGTTGCGTTTTTAAGCGTAAATCTTCCAGGTTGGCTGCTCCGGCGTATCCCATTCCGGAACGCAACCCACCCACCAGCTGGTAGATGAAATCGCTCAATGCGCCTTTATACGGCACCATGCCTTCCACACCTTCCGGAACCAGCTTGCCAGCGCCAGCCTGACCCGATCCGTAACGATCTTTTCCATACCCCTGCATGGCACCCATGGATCCCATCCCACGATAAGCTTTGAATTGTCTGCCTTCATACAGAATATCTTCTCCAGGAGATTCTTTGAGCCCGGCTAACAGACTGCCTAACATGACCGTGTCCGCCCCAGCCACGATCGCTTTGACAATGTCACCACTGAATTTGATGCCGCCATCTGCAATGACCGGAATGGAATGCTGTCTGGCAATCCTGGCACAGCGGTAAATCGCGCTTAATTGCGGCATGCCTGCACCGGATACCACCCGGGTGGTGCAGATGGAGCCAGCACCTACCCCAACTTTTATGGCATCTACCCCTGCATCAATCAAAGCCTGGGTACCTTCCTCGGTGACAACATTCCCGGCGATCACAGGTAGATCCGGGCGAATGGCTTTAACCCTTTTGATAGCTTCTATCACCCCGGCAGTATGTCCATGAGCTGTGTCGATCACAACCACATCCAGATTTTTGGCAGTCATCGCTTCCACACGAGTCTCCAGATCAGGTCCCACACCCACTGCAGCACCCACCAACAACCTTCCGGAAGAATCTTTGGCTGCATTGGGAAATTGGAGTTTTTTCTGAATATCTTTGACGGTGATGAGCCCTTTCAGATGACCATCTTTATCCACCAGCGGTAGTTTCTCAATCCTGTATTTCTGTAAAATGCTTTTGGCCTGATCGAGGGTGGTGCCTAACTCAGCTGTGATCAAACGCTCATAAGTCATAAATTCGCTGACCGGGCGTTGCAGATCCTCTGGCTGGGTAAAGCGGATATCCCGATTGGTCAAAATCCCCACTAATTTTTCTCCTGCCGGGTCAATGATGGGCACACCACTGATGTGAAATCGTTCCATAATGGATGATGCATCTGCCAGGGATGCGCTGGGTGGTAAGGTAATCGGATCGGAAATCATCCCGGACTCGGAGCGTTTGACGATTTCCACTTCGCGAGCCTGGTCTTCGGGAGAAAGATTACGATGAATAATCCCCACACCGCCTTCCCGTGCCAGGGCAATCGCCAGGCGGGATTCCGTCACCGTATCCATCGCTGCGGATAAGAGCGGAATATTAAGTCGCAACTCGCGGGTCAGATAAGCATGCACATCCACCTGTGCAGGTAAGATCTGGCTAAAACCCGGTTCAATTAAAACATCGTCAAAGGTAAGAGAATCTAATTGGGCAAACAAAGCTTCATTCATCATAACTCCTGGTATATCAAATATCGAATGTCCAGACAATATCAATCATTATAGAAAAAAGTGCCATTAAACCCAAGTTAAAATCATGGGTATCTGATTTATTCGAACTTATTAAGACAAATTACTTAATTTCCTCCCGAATTTTTCGAACCAGATCCATAGCTTGATTTCTGGCCAACCCGGTATAGGAATCCAAATCTGCAAGCTGACGAATTTCATCGCAGGTTATCCAACGCAACAATTTAGTGTCTTGCTGCAATCGTTCGATCAAAGGATTGGGCTTTCCCTGCTGGACTGCCTGCCAGGCGACCAGTGCGTGCTGGCGCAGGATTTCATGCATTGCCTGGCGATCTGCGCCTTTCTTCCCTGCCAGCATCATAATGCGCTCGGTCATCGCAAATGGCGCATACGTTTCCAGATTGCGTTGGATGGCATCAGTATTGATGGTCAAATCACGGATTAATCGTTTGCTGATCCTTAGGATTTCGTCCGCGATTAAGAACGCTTCCGGAAGAATGGTGCGACGGTTCGCGCTGTCGTCCAGGGTTCGCTCCAGTAAGGAATTGGCTGCATTTTGCCAGGCGATTTGCGGATAGACCGAAAGTTGACGCGCCAATGAATCTATTTTCTCAGCGTTGATGGGGTTGCGTTTGAACGGCATAGCAGAAGAACCTACCTGGTGTTTTCCGAATGGTTCACTGAGCTCACCGATGGGTGGGCTCTGCAGAACCCGCAAGTCAAATGCAAATTTATACAAAGTTGCGCCTAATCCAGCCAGGGCATTCAGAATCAAATAATCCTGTTTTCGTGGATAGGTCTGGTGAGTGATAGAGAAAAACTTCAGATCCAGCAATTCACCCAATCTTTCCTCAAAATGGGTCAGATTATGTAAACCGATCAATTCACCAAAAGCTGCCCCTGTTCCCACGGCACCTTTGAACCCTTTTCCACATATGTTCTTCCTGACCTGTTTTATTTGTTGAAAATCCTCCCATAAATCCTGGGCATGAAAAGCAAAGCGGTAGCCCAGGGTGGTGGGTTCAGCCGGCTGAAGATGTGTGAAGGCCATCACCGGAAGGTTGGCTGTTTTTTCTATTTGATCAGCAAATACAAGCATCAGTTCATTCAGTTTTTCCAGGATAATATCAAGGGCCGAGCGTAATCGCAACGCATCAGCATTATCCTCAATATCCATGGATGTCGCCCCCAGATGCAAAACGCCACCGGCTTTCGGGCATTGGGCTGCGAAAGTTTTCAACTCTGCCATCAGATCATGATGGATTTGGGCTTCGATTTCCAATGCTGCTTCTACATCAATTTCTGTTGCATGCAACTCCAATTCTTGCACCAATTCTGCCGAAAATAAACCAAATTCAGATTGCACCTGTGCCAGAACAACCCAAATTTTTCTCCATAACAAGCGTTTTTGTTTTTCACTCCATAAAGAGCGCATTTCAGTGCTGGCATAGCGCCAGCTGAAAGGAGATTGGTAATTTTCATATGGATTGGTCATGCTCACCTCAGGGCCGAAGGAATAAATTTATTATAAACGTAATCAAGCGGGTCAGTTAGCGTCAAATCTTTTGATTTTAAAAACACCTCTGACGCTGTTTATCATCCAATGGTAAAATCGACCATATTCAATCATCAGCAGGGTACATGAACGCTTCTTTATTTCTTGTTGCAGTTTCGCCAGTTTTATTAGTCCTCATTTTCTTAGTCATCCTGCGCTTACCCGCTGTCAAGGCGATGCCGCTCAGCTGGTTAATTCATGCCGGATTAGCTTATGTCATCTGGCAAGTTCCGCTGAAACAGGTTGCAGCTGCTTCCTTCGAAGGTCTGATTATTGCCGGTTCAGTACTCTGGATCATCTTTGGAGCTGTCTTCCTGCTGAATGTCCTGCGTTCCAGTGGAGCGATCGATACAATCAGACATTTCTTCATCAACATCTCACCAGACCGCCGGGTGCAGGTGATTTTAGTCGCCTGGTTATTTGGCGCATTTCTGGAAGGTGCTTCAGGGTTTGGGACACCAGCAGCTATCTGTGCTCCATTATTGGTTGCGCTCGGTTTTCCACCCTTAGCAGCTGTCGTATTGGCACTGATTTCGAACAGCTTCCCGGTTACCTATGGTAGTGTTGGCACCACCATCTTTGTCGGTGTGGCACAAGGTTTACAACAAGGACCCGATCTGGCTCCTATTGTTGCCAATTATCTAGGAAATTTACCGCTTTCCGAGTATTTACATATTGTCAGTGCTAAATCTGCTATGTTGAACTGGTTACCTGGCACATTTTTACCGTTGTTACTCTCCGCCATGCTGACACGTTTTTGGGGTGAAAATAAAAGCTGGAAAGAAGGTTTGGAAATCTGGAGGTTTGCCTTGTTATCTGGTTTTACCTTCACCACATTTTCTGTGCTGATTGCCGTGTTTCTGGGTCCGGAATTTCCGACATTACTGGGTAGCATGCTGGCGCTGATTGTCATGGTAACCCTGGCAAAAAAAGGTATTCTACTTCCGAAGGAACCCTGGTTTTTTCACTCATCCACACCTTCTCAACTGATTACCATGAAAGAACCGCTAAAAATTCCAACCTGGAAAGCACTTTCGCCTTATTTAATTGCCACCATCATCCTGTTATTGTCTCGGTTGCGCTTCCTCCCATTTAAGGAATGGCTCAATATCCCTCAGATCGGATGGTCCAATATCCTGGGAACAGAAATATCCACCCAATTTGCGCCTTTATACTCCCCGGGTGCAATCTTTACATTGACTGCATTACTCAGTGTCTTTTTATTGGGGTTGAGGAAAAAAGAACTGGGCGGAGCTTTGAAAACTTCTGCCACCAGCTTGATCAGCAGCGCTATCGCCCTGGGAACTGCTGTGCCGTTGGTGCGCATTTTTATCAATTCAGGTTTTAATCAGCTCAATCTGGGTAGTATGCCCATTGAACTGGCTGCCAGTATGGCTTCCGCGTTAGGACCGGTCTGGCCATTGTTTGCACCTTATGTTGGTTCTCTAGGGGCATTTATCTCCGGTAGTGCCACTTTCAGTAATTTAATGTTCTCGCTCTTTCAATTTGGCGCAGCCGTGGAAAATAAATTGGATCCAGCTTTGATCAACGCCCTGCAAACAGTTGGGGCTGCCGTTGGCAACATGATTTGCGTGGTCAACGTGGTGGCTGCCAGTTCGGTGGTCAACCTGCAAGGGAATGAAGGGAAAATTATTCGCTTTACGATACTACCTTCCTTGCTAATCTGTCTGATTGTTGGTATCCTGGCAATGTTCCTGTTTTAATGAAATCAATTGCCAATGTCTGAAACCAATCTCTTTCCTTATATCTCTCCATTTTTAGGCCCGGTTGAATTTCAAACCGAAGTCATCCAGGATGGACACATTCACGATGGTTGGTATATCCATGCAAATAACGACAGATATCCGGAAACTATTCTTCAGAAAGTCAATACACATGTTTTCACTGATCCTGAAGGATTAATGCAAAATATTTATCAAATAACTTCTTATCTGCAAAAGAACAATCCCTCTCAAAAACAATTAAATCTGATTCCAACCGCTTCGGGAAAAATATACTATCGAGCCTTGGATGGATCCATCTGGCGAATGTATGAACGTATTCCTCATTGCTATTCCACCCAGATCACCCAAAACTTAAGTCAGGTTTATGAAGCCGGCCGAGTGATCGGTTATTTCCTGAAACAATTACAGGATTATCCTGTTCATTCACTCAATATTTCGATCCCTGATTTCCACAATACCCCCAAACGCTATCAGGATTTTCTTCAGACACTATCTACCGCCGATGCTGAACTCGTTCAGGCTGTGCAACCAGAAATCGAAATCCTTCATGAAAGGTCGGATCAATTCGGGTTATTTTGGGAGGCACTATATAAACAGCGACTTCCCTGGCGGGTGACTCATAACGATACCAAACTGGACAATATTCTGTTTGACATGGATACGGATCAGGCAATCTGTTTGATTGATCTGGATACCATCATGCCCGGATCGGCTCTATTCGATTTTGGTGATGCCTTGCGCGCCATGGGAAACCCATCCGCAGAGGATGAAGCAGACCTGGGGAATGTCGAATTTCAAATGCCGGTCTTTGAAACTTTCACGCAGGGCTATCTTTCTGCAACCGGTGATATTTTAACAGAGCAGGAGATATCCTGGCTGGCGCTCAGCCCGTGGTTGATCACCATTGAAATTGGGATGCGTTTCCTGACCGATTATTTGCAGGGCAACCAGTATTTCCGCATTCACTACCCCCAACAAAACCTAAATCGATGCCGCACGCAGTTTAAATTGGCATCTGATATGGAAGCCCAACAATCCTTAATGGAATCCATCGTCCAGGAAATAAGTAAAAGTATTGTTTGAATGCCAATCTTCCTGGAAGAAATTTTTTCGCTTTCTAAAACCGAAACAGGAAGGTCAAATCGTTGACATTGGTGCCAGTTGGTCCAGGCTTGAGTAAATCCCCCAGTTGTTCAAAGAAATGATATGAATCATTGTTGGCGAGGTATTCGGCGGGATTGAGTCCCAGCGCTTGCGCACGGCTGGCTGTTTCACCGGTAACAACAGCCCCAGCAGCATTCGTGGGGCCATCTTCACCATCTGTCGCCAGTGTCACCAGCATTACATCAGGTAAATCAGCCAATAATGGAACGGCAGCCAATGCCAGCTCCTGATTTCGTCCACCCTGTCCCACACCTTGGATTGTCACCGTTGTTTCACCACCAGCGATCATACAAACTGGTGACTGATCACAGGTCAACAATTTTTCCACGAGCGTTTTTGCGACATCCCGTGCTTCTCCCTGCCAGGCATTCCCTAAATCGATGGTTTTAAAACCATAATCACAGGCTGTTTGGGCAGCCGCTTGTGCGGCCAGTTCATTGCTGCCTACCAGAATATTTTTTACACGCGCAAACAATTCATCACCTGGTTTGGGTGTCTCTATTTGCTGGTCAAAATGATTCAAAATAGAATCAGGGATCTTATTTTCCAGATCATACTTCTTAATTATTTCAGATACATCCTGTAACGTACTGGGGTCGGGTGCAGTGGCTCCGGATGCGATCGCCTCCAATGGGCTGTTGACCACGTCTGAAAGGATCAGGCTCACCAGCGTTGCTGGTGAGATGTGTTTTGCTAATCCTCCCCCTTTAATCCGGTCCAGATGTCGCCGCAGGGTATTAATCTCATCAATCCTGGCGCCACAGGCCAGCAATTGACGGGTTAATTCGCGCATATCTGCCAGCGTCACACCTGCATAAGGGGCGGTCACCAAAGCGGATCCGCCACCCGAGATCAGACAGAAAACCAAATCTTTTTCGGTAAAAGACTCTACGGCAGATAAAAGCATTTCGCCTGCTTTCAAGCTGTTTTCATCCGGCAAGGGATGACTACCTGGTTGGATGATTAATCTGGGATCATGCTCACCTGATTCGTGTTTTGGCACCAGCCAGCCACGCGTCAAATGATTACCCAGAATCTCAACCAGGGCAGAACTCATCGGTTGAGCAGCTTTGCCAAATGCCATCAAATATACATGCTCATATTGATCAAGATGATAGAGATGATCTCCACAGACCAATCGATTCTGATCGCGTTTTACAAAACGGGATACTGCTTCTCCCGGCTCGACCGCTTCGATAGCTGCAGATAAAATAGATGCAATCTTAGTGCCTTGAAAATGGCTCTTTAAACTGGAAGAAAGAAATAAATGTGAATTCAGCATATGAGCATGATATCAAAGATAATTTTTAACACCAAGTTTTTCTGGCATTTTTTACCGAATCTGGAACTTCTTTTAATTAAGTTTGGTGAAAACTTTTGAAATTCAAACTTTTTGTAAACGTCATTTTTTCAGTTGATTGATGTTTAATTTTGTATAATCGTTTTTAATTATGAGGTTTTAACCAAATTATTTCGTATGGTGTCATTTGGATAGTTATTTCCAAATGTGGAGAAAAGGCCCTTTGAGTCAGAACATCCACTAACTCCTTTATTTTCACATCACCAAAAGTATTCATGGGAATGGTTATCTTTTGTTTTTGGTTGGTAATGTTTTGCAAAGCCAGGATAATTTCATTCCCTTCGGAAGTCGATCGTAAAACTGAAAAAATCGCAGGAGAAAAATCAAGAATTTTCTGATCTGCATTCGGATGAAAAGCAAGTTCAGTAATTCTGCAGGATATTAACTTTTTATAACCAGAAATGACCTGACTTCGCAAGGAGGTTGGGCTTTTAAGTTCATCATCTAAAAGCTTCAAATCAAGCTTTTCCCGATTTATCGTTCTATTTATTCCAGTTTCTTCCACTCCTTTCAGATTGTTTCTGGAGCCTAACAAACTATGGATATATATTCCTGGTATTCCAGCCAAAACCAAAGGGATTGCCTGAGATACCAGAAATCTTTTTACCTGTATTTCTATAGATTCATTGTCAATTGGATTGTTAAGCAAATCAAAATAAGAAATGTTCAATTCATACGGACTGGAAGAACCATCAGAATTCGCTTTCGAAGAAATTCTCCCTCCATGTAACAAGGTTTTATCAAATAATAATTGCATTTCTTCATGAGGTAAAATTCCCGTTAAAGGTCTGACACCAATTCCATCATGCGAGGCAGTGAAATTAAAATAAGAAGTCGATTTACTTGGAAGTCGTAGCTCAGATGCCCAATTGGAGAGTTGGTGAGATGATCCTGTGAGGATTGCATGTGCAATCAAAGGTGGTAAGGGAAATTGATATACCAGATGCGCCTCATTATACCCATCCCCAAAATATGAAATGTTTTCATCGTGGGGTACATTGGTTTCTGTTATCAATAGAACATTGGAATCTACTTCATCTAAAATTGATCGCATGAGTTGGACAACAGCATGCGTCTGAGGTAAATGAATACAATTGGTTCCAATCTCTTTCCAAAGATAAGCTATTGCGTCGAGACGGATTAAATTTGCACCATTCTGGACATATTTCAAAATTACTTCCACAACTTCCAGGAATGTATCAGGATTTTTATAATTTAAATCAATTTGATCTGCACTGAAAGTTGTCCAAACCCATTTTTTTCCACTTGTTGTTTGGTAAGCAGTAATCAATGGTAGTGTTCTTGGTCGCGTAACAGTTGATAAATCAACTGTAGGATCCACCGTAATAAAATAGTTTTGATATTTTGGATCATCGAGTAAAAATTTTTGAAACCAATCACTTTGAGAAGAAATATGGTTAATGACTGCATCCATCATCAACCGAATATTATTCGATTGGAATTGCTGAATATCCTCCCAATCTCCTAATTCAGGATTTACAGCAAGATAATCAACCACAGAAAATCCATCATCCGATGAATATGGAAAGAATGGGAGAATATGAACAGAATTTATGAAACCTTTTAAATAGTTTTGGAAGAATTTTAATAATGTTCTTAATGGTTTTTCACCATTTTCAATTAATGTGTTTCCATATGTAATAAGGATAATATCTTTGTGCGAGAATAAATGATCTTCGTTATTTTGGTCTTTTTTGAATTTATTCTTGAATTCATTGATAAGCGCATCAAGCTGATTATAAAGTTTTTCCGCTTCTTCTTTTCCATACAGATAAATGAGATCATCATAAATTTTTTGATTTCTTAGTTCCATATAAATTTCACCCTAATATGTAAAAGAATTTATAAGCATTTCCAGGCATTTCTGAGCGGTATCGTAGGAAAAATATTTCTTTCCGACGATCGTGTTAATTTTTACATACTCATCGACTAATTCTCGATCTTGCAAAAGCTTCCTGACTTCAGAAACTGTTTGGTCAGTTATCTTACCATCGATTTTAACTGCGTTGATTCCTGTCGGTTCGATATCATCCTGAAATATTTTATAGCGATTTACCAGAAATGGCTTTTTAAAATAAATGGTTTCCAACAGAGCATTTCCAAACCCTTCATAAAGGCTTGGATAGGTGACAAAATCCGCATGGATATAGGCATCCCATATACTGTAAATTTTCTGTTTTCCATCGATTATTCTTCGAATGGGTTCAAATTTTTCTGGCAAATAAAGCAAATCCACATGTTTTTTATTCGCGAGGCGAATTAATTCAGAAAGATAGTTTTGTGTGTCGTATTCTGCTTTGTGAGTAATGAGGAGTTTTATTGTTAGATCTGATAATCTGCTCACCAGTTCAATTGCTAATTCTATGCCCTTACGTTGAATTACCCTGGTCGGTTGAAGAAATAATATTTCATCATCCCTAATCCCTACATCCGACCGGAAATCTTTATTATATTCATCAATACCTGGTGGTTCTTTGTCGAAGTCAAAGATATTTGGAAGTATGGAACTTTCAAATCCTTTTCTTAATAATTGATTTTTCGCCTGAGAATTGATGACTACCTGACGGATGTTTTTCAAATCAGGCGGAAATAATAGTTCTAAAAGATTGCCAACACAATTAATCGAATATTTTTCTCGTTCCCAATAGAAATCGTGGTTGTGGTTAATGGTTGGAATATTTGTCTTTTTAATCAGACGGTACAATCCCAAGGCGAAGGGCAAATTGATCGGAATAGCAAATACATTCTGAACTGTTATGAGGTCCAGATTATATGTGTGAATAAATGTTGCTAATTCATTTTCAAGTACTTCTGCTAATTGTTCAATTTTTTGATTAAGTTCAGGATTTGATTGAGATGTGCCAAAAGCTGAATCTGTGATCGCAACGATCTCAGGATGGGTAAAGTGAGCTAATTGAACACACATGTTTCCATCAATAGAGGGGAATCCGTCTACCAACATTTTTTCAGGAGAATCTATTTCCCCTGCAAAATAATAGTTTGAATGACCCATTTTTTTTAATATTTCCACTAGCTTGGCTGTTTCTAATGAGACCCCATCAGTCCCTGCCAGGCGAAATGAAATATGTCCTATTCTCATAATCAGCCCTTAACACTCCCTGAAGTTAACCCTTGAGAAAGGTATTTTTCAAAAGCCAGGAATAACAAAATAATTGGTATGGTCATGATTGTGGATGCAGCCATCACGACATGCGGTCTCGGGCTGGGATCGTTAAAAATAGTATTAATTTTTATTGGTATTGTAAATGTTGAACGATCGTTTAAAAATATAAATGCATACAAGAATTCATTCCAAGCAATCATGAATGTGTAGATTCCTACTGTTACTATTGCTGGAATAGCTAACGGAATCGTAACTCTCCAGATCACTTCAAATCGTGTGCAACCATCAATAAGCGCTGCTTGTTCAATTTCATCAGGTATAGTTCTGAAATAATTCGTCAACATATAAAGCGCTACAGGTAAAGTTTGTGCGAGATAGGTTAAAACTAAAATAACCAGATTATCCTGAACATTAAATCCAAAAGTTTGACTTACTTTAGAAAGCATTGCAAATAAAGGGATCATTAATAGAACTGCCGGAAATAAATAAACAATCAAGACGCCATTCAGGATCCATTCTCTACCCTTAAAATGAAGTCTGGCGGATGCATACGCGCCCATAATGGATAAAACGACAGCGATTAATGCAGTTGGAATGGCAACCAACAAACTATTGACAATATTCACTCCAAAATTTTGAAATGATTTCCAGGCTGGATCAAATAACTCGCGATAAGCATCCAATCTTAAAGATGATGGAATATAAACTGGCGCACGTCCAGCAATTTCTGCACCCGATTTAAATGAAGAACTGACCATCCAATAAAAGGGAAAAATGATCATGGAAATAAAGAAGAACAAGCCAACTGCAAAGAGAAATTTTTCCCAACTCAGTGTTTTTGACAGATGGTCAATAAAATTACCCTTATTCACTCTTTCATGCTGGTTCAAAGTACTCATGACATTATCCTCGCTAGCTTTCTTCTGAATTTCGCATAATGATCAAAACATACCCAATAATAAAAACAACAAGAGCAGCCATCATAATCATTGCAGTGGCAGCACCTTTACCAAAATCGTACATATTAAAACTAAATTGATAGGTCAGGACTGGTAATACATTTGTACCATACCCGCCACCCGTCAATAACCAGATATCATCAAATTTATTGAAAGTCCACAATAAACGCAACAGGAAAATTGCGCCTAATACATAACGGATTTGAGGAATAGTAATTGAAATAAATTTTTGCCAGGAATTCGCCCCATCTACAGCAGCTGCTTCGTACAATGTATCGTCAATAGCCTGTAATCGTGCAAGAATCATCAACATGGCAAAGGGAAAATATCTCCAGGCTTGAAAAATGATGACCAGCCAAATAGCCAATCCTCTGGTCGCGAGGAATGCCTGTTGAGTTTCAATTATTCCTAAATTAATCAGAATATGATTTAGGACTCCTGAAGGACGTGGGTCTAACAACCAACGCCAGACAAATGCCACACTGATTACGGGAGCGACATATGGAAATAAGAATACACTTCTTGCCAAGCCTCTACCCCGAAAAGGTCTATTTAATAAAATAGCGGCAATCAACCCACCAATTAAAGTAATAAATGTTGAAACAAATGAATAAAAAATGGTGGTTACCCAAGCTCCCCATTGTTTCGGACCACCCCATTTAAAAGCAAAATCATTTAGGACGGATTTGTAATTATCAAATCCGATAAACGGTGCATGAAATACATCATTCAGGTTATATAATCCGATTTTATGAAAACTAATCCATATACTGAAAATAGCAGGAAATAAAACCAGCCCAAACACAATGATTGCAGTGGGCAAGATCAATAACCAGGCTAAACGTACTTCACTGGCATGCATAGATTTACTTAAAAGCCAGAATCTTTTTTTGGAGGAAGCTGTTTCAGCCATCATTTCTCCAATCTTTTTATAATTTTGAATACAAAAATTCCGGTAAAATCAAATCCCCAACGGATGTTATAATCGGGGGGAACTGCTCACTATATAAATTTTTTGGGAGTCGAACCAAATGGTTTTGTGAGCAGTTCCCATTTTATTAAGAAAGCGCTATTATTGTCTCTCTGTTAATAAAATCTCAACTTGTTCCTGTAACCATTGTGCACCAGTTTCAGGTGTCATTGAACCTTCTATTGCAATGTTACTCAGTACTTGAGGAATCAGTAATCTGCCTTCGATGTCACCAACGACAGCTCGTTCGATCGCGTCATAATCGGGCCTGAATAACCAGCGCTGCATCGAATCATAACCTGCAGCTACTGCAGCAAGCGTTTCAGCTGGGTAATATTCAAAGTAATTGCTGCTTGTACTCCATTCATCAACAGCGCTCTCCAATACCGGGACTTTTCCCATTGGTGCTAATGCAAGAATGGACTGGTAATTATCACCGGTCATGAAGAATTTCACCACATCAACTGCAACTGGATCTGCATCACGCATGATTCCCAAAGCCACTAATTGACCATAGGTGGCAGCGCCATTGGGACCTTCCATGGATGGTGCAAAGCCCGTTCGACCTGCTAAATCATCATAAGCCAGTTCAACTACAGAACCGTCTTCCTTCCCAGAACCATCAACCAGATCATCCATAATATAGGTAGAGTAGAACATCATACCACTTTGACCATATTCATACGCCTCTCGTGCTCCACGCCAATATTGGGGACCGGGAATAGCACATTCCTGCAAGCCGGTGTAGAACGCAAGAGCTGCTACCATTTCAGGGGTATTCATGGTCACATTGCCAGCTTCATCAAAAGGCCAGGCATTATTGGAGATCGCGACCTGTTCAAAAATCTGGTGTCCAAAATTCTGACCAGGATCGGTGCCTAATCCAATACCATACAATAAATTGTCATTTCCTGGAAGGGTCATGCAGGCATTGGTTATATCTTCCCATTTTATAGGCGCAGGTAAACCAAGTGAATCAAACAGATCCTGACGATACCAGATTGCCTGAATCCAACCATCGAATGGAACCGCTGCGTATTTGCCTGTAGCTGCATTGGTGACCATCGTCAATGGGCCATTCCGGAAATCATCCACACCGATCGCTTCGATAGCAGCGATATTTGCATCTTCATCCAGGAGACCATCCGCAGCAAATGAAGCAACGCGTTCAATCCCCAATCGGACGATATCAGGCAATCGATTTGCGGCAACCGCGGTCGAAATTCGTTGTGAAATTCCTGCTTCTTCAATGGGGACAATCCGTATATCTACTTCTGGATGTAGTTCCATATATTTACCAGCGACTTCTTCATACATCTTAACTCGATCTTCTTCATTGTCAGTGGTCCAAAACTCAACAACCGTCCTGTTTTGTACCGCCTGCAATTGTTTTTGAAGTTCATCTAACTGTTCTTGTAATGCAGGGTCCACTACAACTTCTGTATTATCAACAGCTTCTTCAAGTTGTTTTGATAAAGCAGAAATTTGAGATTCCAGTTCTGCTACTTTTTCTGCAGCTGCCGAGTCGACTGGTGGTGCTTCCACCTGACCTCCACATGCTGTAAGCAGCATTGATAAGATCACTATAACCATGGATATAAAACGCCAATTCAACTTTTTCATCTTATTACTCCTTTATAATTTGATTTTGTTTTTTTAAAAATTATCGACCTATTTTTCCCTAATTCTCCTTTCTCCTTTTCATTTCAAAACATCATAGCGATTTGCAATCAACTCTCGATATTTCTTCCGGTTGAATTTCGAATGATCAGTTGTGGTTTTAATAGTATTTGAGCCTCTTCTAACGGTTCATTCTGAATCAATTTTTGTAACATTGAGGTAAGCAAACAACCAATGTTGTAAATAGGTTGCCGAAGGGTTGTCAATGAAAAAATATCAGATGGAGTAACATCATCAAAGCCAGCTATGGATAAATCCTTCCCAATCGTTAAGCCAATTTCCTGGGCATATGTCATTGCACTTAATGCCATTAAATCATTCGAAGCAATGATCGCTGTCGGTTTTTGACTTAAGCTCAATAATTTTTTAGTCCCCAACTCACCTCCTTTTCGTGTGAGATCACCTTCATATATATAATCTTGTGAGAAACCAATTCCGTGATCCTCTAATGCTTTTCGATATCCTGCTAACCTGAAATTAGCAAACATTAAATTAAATGGGGCTGAGATAAATCCAATTCTTTTATGTCCCAAATCCAGTAAATATTTGGTTAATTCATAAACTCCAGCTTCTCCATCCTCATCGATATAATTAAAATGTGCACCTACATTGGATCGACCAAAGGCCACAAACGGCAAAGTGGTGGTAAGGAGATATTTTATTCGTTCATCTTCATTGCGGGTGCGTACAATGATCAGTCCGTCTACTCTTTTTCCCTCTACCATGTGCCGGTACGCAGAAATTTCATTCGGGCCAGGAGGCTGAACAGAGAGCAGTAAACTCATACCAAAACCGGATAATTGGTTTCCAATACCTGCAATTAATTCACTAAAATAAGGATCATTAAAGCGTGGCCCATAGGTCGGTAAGATTAAGCCAATTGTGTCAGTGCGTTGTTTCTGAAGTTGTCTGGCGGTAAAATTCGGATAATAACCCAATTCATTGGCAATTTCTAAAATTTTCTCTCGTGTCTCCTTCGAAACGTCATCATACCCTGTCAAAGCTCTTGACACTGTTGTAACTGAAAAACCAGTTTGTTTCGAAATTGTCTTAAGCGTCACTTGTCTGGACATAATATTATTATTACTAGCCACTTGAAAAGTTGATCGGTTTGATGTATCCTTGAAAAGTATCCGAAACGTTTCGGATAAATTTATAATACAATAAATATAATCCAAAGTCAACACATTTCCACAACTTAATAACTTGAAAGGAAAAAATTATGCCATTTAAGATTGTTGTGAATAATCCTTTTGAAATTTCTATCCAGGCATATGGACTACCACCATTGGCTGATCACGAAGTTCATATCAAAACTTTATTTTCCGGTATCAGCGCTGGCACGGAAATGTCACAGTATCGGGGTACATCACCATTTCTGAACAAGCAATGGGATCCCATCACCCGCTTGTTTCTTGAATCCTCTCAATCCTCATTAACCTACCCCATAGATAATTTTGGTTATGAAGAATCAGGTGTTGTGTCGGCAGTTGGAAAGAGTGTAAAAGATATTCATCCTGGGCAGTATATTTTTGGTCCCTGGGGACATAAGACCGATTATATTGCCGATGAATCTTACGCAAGAGATCACCTTATGCCAGATGGATTAGACCCCATTTGCGGAATTTTTTCTCACATTGGTGCAGTAGCCTTGAATGGTGTTCATGATGCGCATATTCGAATAGGTGAAACAGTTGCAGTATTTGGCCTGGGCGTTTTAGGTCAGATCGTTTGTCAGGGGGTTCAGGCTTCGGGAGCAAAAGTTATTGCAGTCGATCTCATTGATTCTCGCCTAAAAACAGCCCGAAAAATGGGTGTTTTCCAAACCTTACATGCTGGGGAAGTTGATGTAGTCCAAAGGATTAAAGCTCTCACAGGTGAAAAAGGTGCAGATGTGTGTATAGAAGTTAGCGGCTCAACCATAGCGCTACAACAAGCTATTCGATCTGCTGCTTATTCAGCACGTGTTGTTGCCATGGGTTTCTTTCAAGGAGAAGCAAAAGGATTGTTTCTTGGCGAAGAATTCCACCACAACAGAATTAATCTGGTTTGTTCGCAAATTTCTGGGACTGATCCGGAATTGAAATATCGCTGGGATAAATTGCGTTTATGGCAAACAGCCATTCAATTGCAGGCGGATGGATTACTGAATCTCCAACCTTTAATCACTCATCGTGTTCCTTTCAGTCAGACGGCAGAACTGTTTGATTTGATTGACAAGAACCCAACAGAAATCATACAATCCGTGATCGAATTTTGATCATTAATGGAAAGAGAGTATCCATGAGTCGCCTTCGTACAGCTATACTGGGTTGTGGTCAATTTGCCCATCAACACGCCAAAATTTTAACTTCCTTACAGGAGGAAGTGGAACTGACTGCTTTTTGTGATCAAAATATCAACCTGGCAAGTGAATTTTCTTCCTTATACTCCAATGCCAACGCATCGATTTATTCAGATCATACATCCCTCTTGACCCATGAAAAATTAGATCTTTTGATCATTTGTTTACCTCCCTTTGGGCATTCGAACGAAGTTGAAATGGCAGCGGAAAGAGGCATCCACATTCTGATTGAAAAACCAATCGCACTACGATCAAAGGATGCCTGGAAAATGGTTGAAGCAACGGAAAGAGCTGGTGTCAAAACGCAGGTAGGATTTAAGTTTCGTTTCGGAGAAGCAGTAGAAACCTTGAAGGATAAAATCAATTCTGGTGCTGCAGGTCCCGTCGCATTGATGAGTGCACGGTATTTTTGCAATGCGTTACATGCACCCTGGTGGCGTGATAAATCCAAATCGGGAGGTCAACTGGTTGAGCAGGTTATTCATATGTTTGATTTGTTACGCTACCTGGGTGGCGATCCCACCAGTATTTTTAGCACCCAACGAAATCTATTTCATAAAGAAGTTGAAGGATACACCATCGAAGATGTGAGTGCGACGATCATATCCTTTCAAAATGGTGGTATTGGCGTTGTTTATGCGACCAACAATGCAATTCCTGGCAAGTGGATCAATGATTATCGAGTAGTTTCCAAGAACATCACAGCTGAGTTTAAAAATGCCAATCATGCAGACTTTTATTTCTCTGATCAGGATCCGGTAAAATCAATTACAGTTAATTCAGAAAGAGATTTTACAAAATTGCAGACTCAGGATTTGATTAAGGCAATCCGAAACGGTAGTGCCACCCGAACGCCAATGATTGAAGGAGCGAAATCATTGGATCTTGTCTTAGCTGCGGTCACGTCATCCGAGAAAAATCAACAGGTCTTTTTCACATGAGATTCGATCATTCAACATCACTTGATCTAATATGCGGGGAGATTCATCTGGTCAATCTTCAACCAATCATCAATGATGAAGTTTTGAAAGATTACCGATATCAGACAATTGTTTCAAAATACCCAAATTTCACTACTTTCAAATTCTCCTTGCCAGGTCAATCCAACCTTGTTTTCTATGTAGATGTTTATATTACAGATCTCATTCACCAAAATTATCTCCAATTTCGATTAGAAGGGTTACCCACAAATTTTGTGCTAAATTCCTTTGGCATAAAATTCACATCCTTTCATGGAATCCATTCCATATTGCGAAATGGTTACCACAGTTGGGATAGTTCGAGTTATATCCCAGTAAGATCCGGGAATCTGGAAAAATCAAGGGCTGAGTCACAACTCACAGGTTATGCGATGACGCAACTAATCCCAGAGCAAATGGATGGAAGTGTAGTTATCGGTTTTGATCGTCATGATCAATTTCAACACACATTCACAATCACACAAGCTGGAGAGAATATCGACCTTGCGATCGAGGTGGTTTGGGATCAAATTCCTATTCAAGAAACCAAGATAATACTATCCGAAAAGCTTTGGATCATTGAACATGATGAAGTGGAAAATGCACTGCGAGAATGGGCAAAAATTGTTGCTATTTCATCCCCTACCCCTCCCAGGTTACCTGAATTCCCCCTTACTGGATGGTGTTCCTGGTACAACCTTTACGCATCGATCGATCAAAATAACATTCTGGAACATTTAGCCAGCACTGCAAAAATAAAAGAGAATTCTCATCTTGAATTGAACGTCTTCCAGATTGATGACGGTTTCACGCCTGAGATGGGAGATTGGTTGGAAATTAAACCACAATTTCCTCTTGGTATGAAATTTTTAATGGACCAGATCAAAGCCAAAGGTTTCATACCCGGACTTTGGATCGCTCCATTCGTGGTTGGCAACCGCAGCCACCTTTTCCAGGATCATCCAGACTGGGTAATCAAAGATAGAAAAACTGGAAAACCCCTGGTTCAGATGCAATTTTACGGTGAATTTAGATGGCACAAACGTAGCGAAGAATATTACATTTTGGATTGCACTCATCCACAAGCCATCCAGTATTTAAAGGATGTCTTTTCCACCTGGCACAATGACTGGGGTTGTGATTATTTCAAAACAGACTTCATGTTCCTTGGAAGTGAATATGGACCGGAGCGTGCTGTTTACCATACGCCTGGATTGTCACGTATCCAAATTTGGAGAAAAACAGCAGAAGCCATTCGGGAATCTATCGGGGATGCTCTCTGGGTAGGCTGTGGTTGTCCCTTGTGGGCATCGGTGGGACTGGTTGAAGCGGTTCGGATCAGCAGGGATATGGGAGTTTCATGGAGAGGAGAACGATCTGCTTATGACTTATTACATGATCTGGCAAACCGAAATTTTGGAAATCACATATTGTGGCAAGCGGATCCAGATTGTCTTTTGTTAAGGAATAATTTCCACCATTTGAGTGATGTTGAGATCAGATCCTTAGCGATCTACGTCGGTATGACAGGTGGGGTCATGATGACGAGTGACAAACTGGACGAATTATCTCCAAACAGAATAGATTTATTTAGAGAATTCTTACAAAAACAAAAAATGGTCTGTGATTTTCCCCTGTTAGGTAAAACATATGAATTTTCTGAAACTGGTCACGATCCCATCATCGTTCAAAGACAACATCCAATCTCAAACCCTAATCAGGATAACCTTCTATTTATTTTTAACACCGGCGAGGAACGAGTAAAAAGGATTTTCGATTTAGATAAATTAAAAGTGCCAACAACATTAAAACTTATGAATTGGTTAACTGATGAAATTAATCATGTGAGGGATAATGAATTATCAATTGAGCTAAAACCACATGACGGAGTGTTGTATTTCATTTCAAGTTAACAAACCATGAAACATATTTTCATAGAGAAAAATAAAAATCTATCCGATTTGAGAAACCTCATTCGTTCATTCGATTCAGTATTCGTTGACGGCAATTTCGGAACAACCATTTTCTCAGCATGTTTTACGCAGTTGCTAATGGATTTCCGGCCTGTGTAGATGAGTGAAAAATCTACAGATTGAGAATTTAAAGATCAATTTATTCCATTTTTTGTTATCATTTATCTACTTAAATCAAAAATAAATAGGAAAATACTATGACTAAACCAAAAGTATTTATCACCCGTCGCATTCCGGATGCAGGCTTGAACCTGATTTATGAAGAATGTGAAGTTGATTTATGGGACCAGGATCTACCCCCTTCAAAAGAGGAGCTCTTACAACACGTCCCAGGCGTGGATGGCATCCTGTCCTTATTATCCGATCCGATCGATGCAGAAGTTATTAAGGCTGCTGGAGAAAATTTAAGAGTGATCAGCAATTATGCCGTTGGTTATAACAACATTGATATTCAAGAAGCCACCCGACGAAATATTTCTGTGGGCAACACACCCGGTGTGTTAACTGAAGCGACTGCCGATTTTGCTTTTGCTTTGATGATGAGCGCCGGTCGGCGTGTGGTGGAAGCTGAAAAACATGTGCGGGCTGGAAAATGGAAAACCTGGAGTCCATCCACATTGTTGGGGGTTGACTTTGCTGGTGCCACACTGGGAATCATCGGTTTTGGTCGTATTGGCAAAGCAATGGCTCGCAGAGCAACTGGCTTTGGCATGCGCATTCTGATCTATGATCCCACAACCCAACCAATGGCTGGGATCATCAAGGTTGACCTGGACACACTCTATCGCGAATCCGATTTTATCTCGATCCATACACCATTGACGCCCGAAACGAAACATTTGATCAATGCTGATGCTTTTGGCAAGATGAAACCCAACGCAGTCCTGGTGAATACTGCCAGAGGGGAAATTGTTGACCAGGCAGCACTCTATGATGCCCTTAAAAATCACAGGATTTTTGCTGCCGGGATCGATGTTTCCGACCCAGAGCCCTTACCCATGGATAGCCCTTTGCTGGAATTAGACAATCTCATTGTTTGCCCTCATATTGCCAGTGCCAGCACCAGTACCCGGGAAAATATGGCTTTGATTGCTGCGGGAAACCTATTGGCAGGGTTAAGAGGAGAGCGTTTACCTTTTTCGGTAAATCCAGAGATTTACAATCAGTAAACACAAGGGACAAATTCAGAAGGTACAACGATCAGCAAAAAAAAATCCCCGGTACTCCTATTGGGGATTTTTAGAATTTAGATGGGATGATTATCCGAGTAGTAATCTAAATTCAAATTTATTCAAATGAAGCACTTCTTTCAATTCAACTACTTTCTCAGTGAAGAGATCTTTAAATTTTTTATTTTTGAGTTCGTTGGGAATTTTTAACATGACGGCATCTGCTTTTGTGTTGACCACAACAATCAACCTCTGATGATCTTCGTTTTTCTGGAAAATAAATGCCTGTTTTTCAGAATCTACCAGCAGCCATTTCAAATCAACTACGCTGAAAACGGAGTATTTTTTCCTGAGCTCAATCAAGTTTTTCACAAATGAACGGATGCCCAGATCCTGCTGGGATTCATTCCATGGCATGCAACGACGATTATGACCTTCCGGTCCGGTCAATCCGACCTCGCTGCCATAATAAACGCTGGGAGCACCGGCAAATGTAAATTGAAGTAAATAAGCCAGTTTCACCTTTTCAATCTGATCACCACAAATACTCATAATTCGTGGCGTATCATGGCTATCGATCAAATTGTACATAACCGGCAAGTTGTGTTTGGGATAATTGGCTAACAGTTGGTTGATGGCTTCCTGATATTCAACCACATCATACTTTTGCTTTACCTTATCTGCTTCACCTAAAAGGAACCAGATTGGGTAGGTCAATTCGTAATTCATGACGCCATCAAATTGATCTCCCATTAACCATGGGTAAGAGTTATCCCAGTTCTCTCCCAGGATATAAATTTCCGGGTTGATGTGCTTCAACATATGTCGGAATTCACGCCAGAAGGCATGCGGAACCTCATTGGAGACATCCAGGCGCCAACCGTCTACCCTGTATGTTTCCGTCCAATAACGGATTGCTCCTAACAAATATTCCTTAACCAGTGGATGATCGGTATTCCATTTTGGCATGAGCGGTGTAAAAGCAAAGGTTGCGTAATTGAGATTTCCTCTATCATCCAGGCTCACTTTTGGGATTTTTCCTTCTTCCACGTCAAAATTGATGACCGGATCGCGCTCGATAAAGAAGCAATCATAATATCTGGATTCACGGCCGTGTTTGACCACATCCTGCCAGAAGGGATGGAACCAGCCACAGTGGTTAAATACAGCATCCAGCATGACTCGAATCCCTCTTTGATGCGCTTTTTCCATCAACTCGCCGAATAACTCATTGGTTCCAAAAGCAGGATCAATCTTGTAATAATTGGTGGTATCGTATTTGTGCGAAGAGGGTGATTCAAAGATGGGGGTGAAGTAAATGCCATTGATGCCCAAATCCGCCAACTCATCCAGATGGTCGATCACACCCTGCAAGTCACCACCATAGAATTTATAGATCGTGTCCTCTTCACTGCCCCATGGTAGAATATTTTCAGGGTTGTTGCTTGAATTACCATCCGCATAGCGCTCCGGAAAAATCTGGTACCAGATGGTATCTTTTACCCAGGCAGGTGGTTGAAACAGATCCTCCTGATTAAGAAATGGGAAGTTAAAGTAATAACTGGTTTCATATTGTGCATCCGGCTGCTGATGGAGATCGTAAAATGAACGACTGCCATACAGAATCTTCTGATCACCATTTTCCAGAATAAATGCATAGCGAATGCGTTTCCATTGCGGTTGAACAGCCACAAACCAGTAATCATGTAAGGCGGTCTGATATTCCAACTGCATGGGTTCAAAGAAAGCAGCATTTTTATCCCATTCCCAATGGGTCGGATCCTCTACGGACTGAATCCATCGGAATGGATCCCCACCCACCAGTGTTACCGAAGGAACATCTCCACGGGCAGTTCGCAATCTGAGGTGTAAAGTTTTCCGGTCAAACATATAAGCATATTTGCTTTTGGCTTCGTGATAAACAGCAGCAAGATTCAAAGTGACAGCTCCTTAATTTAGTTGATATATCAACTATTTTATCACATACTTATTCTTACCTGTCAAGATTTGAGGTTATTTCCTAATCTGGCTTTCAAGGTGGTATTTAATGCCAACAATTGCTCCGAATTGGCTCTTACCCCGGCAAATCTATGTTGATTGAATTCATCAAATTCACGCCTGACCTGCTGATATACATCCATACCTTTTTCGGTCAGGTTCAGTTTCATTGCACGTTTATCATCTTGATCTTTGGTTACAGTCAGGAAGCCATCCGTCACCATTCCCTGGATGATGCGGGTGGTGTTGCCTTTGGTGCATAATAATTTCTTACTCAATTCGGTTAATGAGATTTCAGGATATTGGGAAATATGCAACAAAGCGAAATATCGCACCTGGCTCAAATGGAAACGAGCAAAAAACTGGCGATCGCTTTCTGCCAGGAGCAAGTAATTTTCCATCAATATATCATAAATTTGGGAGCTGGTTTTCATGGATCCTCTCCATTAACTACTTTAATTGATCAATGTCCTTTCAATCATTCACGAGCCGGGTATTTTTGTGGTGCAGCTGCACGCCAAAACACCCGCTTACCCAGTCATATTGAGATGACACAATTATGTCATAAAAATGAATCACATGGATGAAGGATTTATATTAGACAATTTTTATCAACAAATATTGACTTAAGGTTCTTTACCATTATAATAACTTCATGACATTTAAACCTACTCGTAATCGTGTTGACCCCCAAAAATTAGACACCACCCCTATTCGCCGGCCTTCCTGGATCAAAGTGGAACAACCCAGTGGCGAGACTTACACCTGGCTCAAAGGTCTGATGCGTCGCAAAGAGTTGCATACGGTTTGTGAGGAAGCAAAATGCCCCAATATGGGTGAGTGCTGGGGAAGTGGCACTGCCACATTTCTCGTGCTGGGTGACGTGTGTACCCGTACCTGTGGATTCTGTGATGTAAAACGGGGAAAACCATTGGCTGTGGATTGGGATGAACCAGAACGGGTCGCGCTGGCAGTCAAGTCTATGGATCTGAATCATGCTGTCATTACCAGCGTCAATCGGGATGACCGTAAAGATGGTGGCGCTCCGATTTTCGCCATGATTATCGAGAAAATCCGTCAATACCAACCCGGATGTTCCATTGAGGTGCTTATTCCGGATTTCAAAGGTGACCTGGATGCATTAAAGATCGTGATGGATGCCCGCCCTGAAATCTTAAATCACAATGTTGAGACTGTCCCGCGATTATTTAAACAAGTGCAACCACAGGATCGTTATGAATGGTCTCAAACCATTCTGGAAAATGCCAAAAAGATTAATCAGGACATTCTCACCAAATCCGGCATAATGTTAGGTCTGGGTGAGGAGATGGAAGAAGTGAAAGCAGTGATGCGCGATTTACGTTCCTGGGGGGTAGATATCCTCACCATAGGGCAATACCTGCAACCCAGCCGTCAACACCTACCCATCATGCGCTACTACACCCTGGAGGAATTCCAGGAATTGAAAGAATATGGGTATGAACTCGGATTCCGTTGGGTGGAAAGTGCTCCCCTGGTACGCTCTTCCTACCACGCCTATGAGCAGGTGCGTGCTTTAAGCAATGTTCATCGCTCATTGTATTCTGCTGAAAGCGAAATATGAAAACAAATTCCATCACCCGTAAGTTCGGAAAATTGATGCGTCTGGACGTGACCTACGCGGATTATATTGAGAGTCTGAAAATCACCGGTGATTTTTTCTTACACCCGGAAGAAACCCTCGATCAAATCGTTTCAGAATTGACTGGTGTTACAGTTCCAATTCAAAAAGATGTATTGCTCAGGAAAACAAGATTTATTCTGGACAGTAATGAAGCGGAAATGATTGGAATCACCATCGAAGATTTAATCAATACCCTGGAAGAGGCGACTCAATGAAAAAATTCCGCATGATTACTTTTCAATATTTCAACGCGATTACAAACATGGGATTGGATGAAGCCATCATGGAATTTGTGCGCAAAGGTATTTCCCAACCGACCATCCGATTTTATGGCTGGGATCCCTCGGCTGTTTCCATTGGCGTCTTTCAGGGTGTCAGAAATGAAGTCAATCTGGATGCCACCAAAAAAGCCGGGGTGGATGTAGTCCGGCGTTTAACCGGTGGTGGGGCTGTGTATCACGACCGCTTAGGAGAAGTGACCTACAGTCTGATTGCGCCATTGGAAATGTTTCCGACCAATATTATTGAATCGTATCGCGTAATTTGCGATGATATTATTTTTGCATTAAAAGAATTAGGGATTGATGCAGTTTTCTCCCCGATCAACGATCTTCTTGTTAATGAACAGAAGATATCCGGCAATGCCCAAACCCGTCGTAATGGGATCCTTTTACAGCATGGCACCATCCTTTACAGCGTTGATGTTGAAACAATGTTTAGCTTATTAAATGTCAGTGATCAAAAGATATCCGATAAATTAATCAAAAGTGTCCAAAAACGGGTGACCAGTGTTGTGGATCAAACCGGTGTCAGCATGGAAGAATTAAAAAATGCCCTGATCCAGGGCTTCCAAAGAAACCGAAATATCGAATTCGGTACTTATTCCGAGCAAGAAATTCATCGGGCTCAGGAACTGGTTCAGGAACGTTTTAACAATGATGTCTGGACTTTTCGATTATAAAATTTAATTACCTATTGGGATTTGGGAGTATGATTATTTCATAAAGAAGAATTCTTTTTAGTTACCTACCAATTAAGACTTTATTTATCAGGAGTTTTGAGATGTCAATTGATACCTATCAAGCCAAAGTAAAAAGTAATATCTGGAAAGCAATTGCCCAGAGTGGCTTACCACTAAACGCAATCCCTATGGAACAACAAAATAAATTTGTTGATCACCTCGCTGATAACCTGCTGGTGATGGTCAATGAATTGCTGGAGGATGTATCCAAATCCACATCTTCCTCCAAAGCTGTTGTTGATCTTGAAGATGAAGAAACGGTTTTATGGGAAGGGCGCCCGTTCCTCTCCCTGGTTGAAAACTACACTATAACCAACGAACGAATCAAGGTGATCACCGGATTGATTGGGAAAGATATTGGGAATTATGAACTGATTCGTATTCAAGACATTGATATCACTCAGAACGTAAGTGAACGGATGTTAGGGATCGGGGATATTGTTATTAAAGGAGCCGATGCATCATCACCAACGATTGTGCTACGCAATATTCATGATCCGCAAGAAGTATATGAATTATTACGAAAAGCCTGGTTAGCCGCCCGAAAGAAATATGGATTAATTTTTAGAGAAGAAATGTAATTTTTTAAATCAAAAAAAGTTTCTTGGCAATGACCTACTCTCCCGGGGGGTCGCCCCCCAAGTACCATCGGCGCTAACAGCCTTAACTTCCGGGTTCGAGATGTGTCCGGGTGTACCACTGTCGCTCCTATCACCAAGAAACTTTTCTTTCA
>PHBY01000007.1:179979-180588 GCA_002840735.1 Chloroflexi bacterium HGW-Chloroflexi-2 | reverse complement strand
GGCGGCGTATCGGGGCGCAAGTAAAACGGACGCCACTCGACCACCGCGCCGTGCTCGGATTTAAACTGCTCGACCACACCCTGGCCGACATAGCACCAGGGTCAGACATAGTCGGAGTAAATTGTCAATTTGATTTGTTCCATGGGTTCCTCATACTTGAAGTAAAGCTGTTTGCAAACACTCCTCAAAAAACATCAGGGTAAGATTTGGCTTGCGCTTCCTTTTCCTGGATTTCTCGAATCTGTTTGCGGACCTCGGGCATGATCTCGTTCAAAAAGACCTTGATCTGCGCCTCTTCATCTCCCGCCACGGGCCAGAAGATGAAGGTGTCATGCCGGTATTCGAGATGATATTGGACGAGGGTTTCGACCCACTCGGCAGGCGTTCCCAACACCAAGCCTGGACGATTTAATTGATAATTTTCGCCCGTGCGTAGTTTGATTGCGCCAAACAGATTATAGCCGCGCCGTACTTCGGATGGATTGCGACCGGCCTGCGCGGCGCCCTCGTCCAGCAGGCGGTTGACTTCGGGCAGTTGCTGGGGCGGCACATAAATCGTGCCAACCAGCCAGCCATCAGCCATGCGTCCCGTAAGGCGTAACATACGCG
>PHBY01000007.1:0-179889 GCA_002840735.1 Chloroflexi bacterium HGW-Chloroflexi-2 | reverse complement strand
GGTGCGGGTTGCAAGAGCGGTGAGAAGGGTCCACGTATCCAGAAAGTCCGGGTTGTAGGGGTGATCCTGAATCGTGACCATTTCCACACCGCTTTCATCCGCCAGGCGGGCTCGCTGCAGGGCGGAATCAAGGTTGGCGGTGGATGGGTCTATATTGATGCCAAAAACAGGGGGTTGAGTAAAAGGCATAGTGTCGAGTGTCAAGAGGCGGGTTAGTCAGTGACCTTCGTGGCTGTGGTTATGTCCGTGGTGATCTTCGGGTAGGTATTGATGCGGATCCTTCACGAAGGATTTCTGGCAGCCAGCAGAACAGAAATAATACATCTCGCCTGCGTGTTCGCTCTTGTATTGTGCAGTTTCGATTTCGACTTCCATCTTGCAAACGGGATCAATGGCAGTAGTCATGGGTTTCTCCTTTTGAAAAATAGGGTCGTCCATTTCGGACGCGGGATAACATTCGCCCGTCAGGGGGTCGCAGTAACCACCGGCGGTGTTGCTGCCGAGTCCAATCACCGTGACGGGTTTTATGAACGGCTGATTCGCAGCAGGCGCTTTTGACGCGGGGGGATTAGGCTTGCGCCAGGGCAGAGCGATTGATTTGTTCATCGCTTGCCAGCCGAGCGAAATCCTCAATGGGAACGAGTTTGGCGCTTTCAACCTCGGGGTTCATTGGAAGAACTCCCAACGCCCATATAGGACGAACATGGAAAGCAACAGTAGGACCAGATTGACTGGCAGGACGTTATATTCCTTTTTGGGCAAATGTACCGTTGTAAAGGCAAGGATCTGGATCAGCGAAAGCCCCAGGGCGGCGAGCGGAGTTAACCAGGGCAGGATGCCGGTTAAGACAGGCAATACGACCCCAATTGCACCTAAAACCTCCAAGGTGCCAATAGCGCGTATGACACCCGGCGTATAGTCGTTGACATAAGCCATTCGTGCCGCCAGCTTCTCATAGGGTTGCACCAGTTTGGAAATTCCAGAACCGGCAAACACCAGAGCCAGCAGGATTTGTGCAATCCAGATAAAAATGTTCATAGGTAAACCTCCGTAATTTACAACCCTATCAATGGGTCGAGGGCTATACTGCCTGCGCCGGTAAAGAGCAACGCCAGCGAAATGGCCAGCAGGGCAAAGTCGAACTCCCAGCCGGTGGCCTGCTGGGCTGTAAAGCCAACTTTCATCACCCGCCTCTTGGCGACGAGAATAGCCACCAGCATGTTGATAGCAAACAGGATCGCCAGGATGCGTGTCCCTAGGCCGAGGATGAGCAATATTGCGCCTGCTGTCTCTAACAATGCGACCAGCCAGCCAAAGAGGATGGGCAAGGGGACGCCCATTTGTTTTAAGGACCCGCCAAAGCCGGCCGGGCCTTTCATCGGTGAATTGGGGTTGAGTTTGGGCCAGCCATGCACGAGAAAGATAATACCCGTCGCCAGGCGTAGGATTAACAGTCCCCAATCGCTATATGGTGAAAAGATGTTTTCTAACATAAACTCCTCCTAATTTACAAATATTACAACAGCACAACCTGCCAGTCCCTTGAACGTCGCCAGAGGAACAAAACGAATGGTAAGATTGCATTTTTAACCCGTTTCGGCTTGAGCGCCCTTCAAGTGGGCGTCGAAGAACGTCATCGTGCGCCTCCAGGCGTCGACGGCTGCCTCAGGGCGATAAGCCGGCCCTGCGTCGTTGAAGAATGAATGCCGGGCTTCCGGGTAAATCTTGATGTCGTGGGGAATGTTGTGCTTTTCCAACAGAGGTTCGAGCTGACGCGCCGCATTGGCGGTGAAATCCTTTTCCGGGTAACTCCCCACGATCGGGCAAGCCCGGGAGACCGCTTCCAGCGGGCGAGGGTTCATCCCGTAAAAGACCGAGGCCGCCCGCAGAACCTGCCCAGAGCCTGGCAAAGGGTCAGCCACACTGGCCAGTTGCAAGGCGTAGCTGCCGCCCATGCAGAAACCGATCACGCCTACGCGCCCGGGATCCACCTCCGGCCACCCCTTGAGAAAATTCAAGGCGGCTTGCAGTTCTGCCACGATACCATTGTTCAGGGGGCGCACCAGCATCCCGTGAAAGATGCGCAGCATGCAGACCACCCGGTTACCGGTTGAGAAGAGGTCGACCGCCAGCGCCGTGTATCCCTCTCGTGCGAAGCGATGGGTAATCTCACGGATGTTATCGTTCAAGCCAAAAATCTCGTGGATGACGACGATCCCCGGGAAAGGTCCTTCGCCATCCGGTAACGCCAGGTAAGCCCCCATCGGCTGGCCAGCTACCCTTGGAACGGTGACTCGGGACGTGGTAATATGCTCTTTCACAACCATCTCCTGGCGCTCTTTTCAAACCTGAACGGTAACTTCGTCACCAGCTCGGTGAAGCGTTCGAGCTGGCCCTGACCTGGGACACAGAGCCATAAGATCAATTCGTCCATCCCGGTCTCGGCAAAAGCCAGGATATCGGGAGCCATGACGCCGGGGATCGTGGACGGCAAACCAATTCTATTCAGCATGTTCACCTCCTATCAAGTTTTTCAGTCATTTTAATTATTAAAGGATACCGTTCACAGGCGCATGCCTGAAAACAGGTCATCCATCTCTTGTAAGCCATTCTCTGAAGTTGGACTGGCCAGTGCAAAATACTCGAAAGAGATCATCTGGCGTAAGTCGACTTCCGGTAAGAGACGTAAGAGGTTATCAGGGCCAAACTGTGTCTGGTGACACTGCAGAGCGTTCCATTTCGCCTCCACAAACTGGGTTACATCAATCCTGGTTTTGATCTGATCATCGCTGAAACCATGTCGTTGGGGATCAAAGCCATCGAGCTGGGATGTATCCATCCTCAGCGCTTGCATTTTCTTGCGCATTTCAACAAAAAAGGATGAGGGAATGGCGTTATAGAATAGACGGTTCGGCTGCCAGGGTGGGCCAGCTTCTGGAAAATCTGTAGAACTGCTGACCTGGCTACAAGCCTGGGTTGTATATCGACTGATGGCGATGTGATCTGGATGTCCATATCCTCCTCCTGGATCGAAGGTGATCACAACCTGCGGTTGCAACTCACGAATCACCCGCACCAACTTTCCTACAACCTCGTGTGGAGGTGCTTGAATGAAGGCTTTGGGGTGCATATTTTCTGGAGTTCCTTCCATACCAGAATCCAGATAATCCAAGAAGATCAATTCAGAGATTCCTAAGGTTTGCGCTGCGCAGCGTAATTCATATTCACGTACATGACCCAACGATTCTGGAGTCGCCAGGCTAGCATCGCTGATCTCCCCTACTTCCCCGCGCGTGGCGCAAACAAGAACCACATGCGTGCCATTTGAAGCGTATTTCGCCAATGTTCCACCAACTCCAAATGATTCGTCGTCGGGATGAGCAAACACTGCAAGTAAAGTCGATTTCACTTTTCCTCCACTGGATACCAGCGCCCCACCCATTCCCCGAGAGAATTTATAACAGAGAGCAGGTCTTTGCCTTTTTCTGTAAGATCGTATTCAACGTGGCGAGGGGCATTGGAGATGGCGTAGCGCTGAATGATCCCAGACTGTTCCAACACTTTTAGTCGTTGAGTCAGCGTGGTAGGGTTAACGCCACCTACGATTTCCTGCAGTTCGCAAAACCTTTTACGTTCACGCAGGTAGTAAATCATTTCAAGCGTCCATTTTCTGCCAATTACTTTCGCAGCTTTTGTGATTGGACATTGTCGATCCATCTCAGATTAGCTCCTTACTATAAAAAATAAAGTGACTATAGGTGAAAAATACGCCATTCATGGCGACAAAGTAACAACCTCACTATATTTTTTATAGTAACCTAAGTTTATCAAAATACTCTAATTAAGTCAAGAGAATCCTTTGACAAGAATCCTTTGACAAAAAGTTAATTTTTTCTGTTATTACAAAGATCAAAATACAACCCACTGCGAATATTGGATATGACTGCCTTCTGATTTGAGTACTTAAATCAATGGAAATGGTGATTTTCTACCAGGTAATAACTTGATTTTCTATCACAGGATTCTATATACTAATATTAGTTATCAGTATAATATTGTCGTAAGTATTGGAAAGGAGAATATTTGATATGCATGAAAAACATACCGTAAAAGATTGGATGATAGATCTGGTTGTATTTGTGGATCCAGATCAATCGGTATACGAGATTCTGAGTATTATGCGTCGACGGTATATCAATAGTGTTTTGGTTCGAAAAAGTGATATGAATCCTGAATATGGGATTATTACTTCAAGAGATATCAGCGATAAAATAGTTGCAGAAAATCGAAATCCACAGGAATTAACAGTTAAAGATATCATGACTTCTCCAGTCGTATCTGTACGACAAGATTTATTAATAAAAGAATGTGCCATGATCATGCGGGAAAAACATATTCACCATTTACCGGTAATTGATGATAATGGACTGATCATTGGTATGGTTTCAGCAAGTGATTTTTTGTTAATTGCTGAAGCTATGGGAACAAATTTTCAAGAAAGATCTCTGTCCTGATCTAATCCAAAAAAAGGTAAGAATTCGATGCATCGGTTATAATACCCAACAATGCGTCGAATTTTTATTTTAATTTTGATTTCTTTGCTGATCGGGACTTTTGCTTTTACACAGCCTGAAATGCTTATTCAAGCGCAAGCCAGTTCTGCCATAGATTTAATTAATACAGTAAACAGTGTTCGGGAGAATAACTCATTGGCGGCTTATGAAATTGATAATACCTTGATGGCTTCCGCTCAACAACAGGCAGATTTTATGGCAGATATTGGCCAGATTACACACAATCGCGCGGATGGTTCTACCCTGAGTAGTTTGGGATTTCTTGAAAATATTGCCGGAGGATCTAATTTGACAGTTCAAGTGGTTGTATTTTCAATGTGGACAGACTCAACAAATTGGAACACCATTGTGGGATACCCCTTCGGAAAAGTTGGAGCAGGTGTCGCAGTCAAAAATGACCTGGTATATTATGTTTTACAGGTTCAGGAAATCCAGACAGGATTGGCAGCTCAACCAACCATCAACTACCAGATCACACCTGATCCAAATCTCGTCAGTGATGTGATGACTGCTACTCCACAATTAGATGGATCGATCATTCATGAGGTGTTGGATGGCCAGTCTCTATGGTCAATCGCCATTGCTTATAATGTCACAATCGCAGAAATTATTCAATGGAATAATCTTTTACCAACACCGGTTATATTTGTGGGCGAACGTCTGGTTGTGCAAATTGCACCGACACCTACTTTATCACCAACAATCACAAATACGTCTATTCCTCCGACAAGAACGATCACACCCAGTCAAACACCTATCACGCCACAACCTTCTGCGACTATTACACCTTTGCCATCACCAACGCCAAAACCACCATTTTCGATTTACGATATGGAACAAAGCCAACGCCAAACCATTGGTTGGGGAATAGCGATTATTTGTCTGATGGGATTAATTTTCGTTGCTTTCAGAGGTTTTGTTCAAAAATAAAACCTTACAGAATCATATCGAGAAGTCTTCGCCTTGCCAGACACCTCCTACTGGTGCGTGAATATTCACCTTTTCTTTTCCGTTTCCGTTTTCTGGAGTTGATATTGTTGGATGCGAATGAGAAATTATATCGACTTTGGATTCCATTTTTTGCATACGTTCCAATATGGTTTCAATAGTTTTACCAATCGTATCCGGCAATAAGTCGTGATGGAGATCTGGTTTCGTACTGACCACCTGGTTGGATCGTTTTACGATTTGACCAGGTACACCAACCACCACAGAATTTTCAGGCACCGGGTTGACTACAACTGCATTCGCTCCGACACGGCTACTTACTCCAATTTCAATTGCACCCAACACCTTCGCCCCGGCTCCAATGACCACATTATCCATGATAGTGGGATGACGTTTCCCTTTTTCAGTACTGACACCGCCCAATGTGACACCATGATAAAGGGTAACATTTTCACCTACTTCCGCTGTTTCTCCAATCACAACACCCATGCCATGATCAATAAAGAAACCATTTCCAATTTTTGCTCCTGGATGAATCTCAATCCCTGTCAGGAACCTGGAGAGTTGTGATATCCCTCTGGCTATCAGATAGAGTTTGTGAGTCCAGAACCAATGAGCAATTCGGTGCGACCAGACAGCGTGTAAGCCGGAATAAAGCAGGATAATCTCAAGTTTATTTCGGGCAGCTGGATCACGGCTTAAGACAGAATCCAGATCTGATTTTAGAACATTTATTAAATTTTTCATTTTCAACTAATCCTGTAAATTTTGTATCATCTCAATAAATCGGGGCAAGCGGGTGTTTTTGGCGTGCATCTGCACGCCAAAAACACCCTGACCTCTAATTATTGAAAGGACACTAAATTTTCATACAATGGTGTGCTCAAATAACGTTCACCAAAAGATGGAATGATGACCACGATCCGTTTTCCTGCCGCTTCGGGTCGTTTGGCTATTTGTAAAGCTGCCCACGTAGCTGCACCGGAGGATATGCCTACCAGCAGACCTTCCTCAGATGCCATTTTTCGAGCAGTTTCGAATGAATCCGGACCCGATACCTGAATGATCTCGTCATAGATACTGGTATTGAGTACATCTGGGATGAAACCTGCGCCAATACCCATAATGGGGTGTTTACCTTTTTCGCCGCCTGACAGTACAGGTGAGTCCAACGGCTCCACGGCCACCACTTTAATCTCGGGATTGTGTTTTTTCAAAGCTTCACCAACACCTGTGATGGTGCCACCGGTACCAACGCCAGAAACAAAATAATCCAGTTGGCCTTCTGTATCATTTATGATTTCAATGGCAGTTGTTTTCCGATGAATATCCGGATTTGCTGGATTTTGAAACTGCTGCGGTACAAAAACATGAGGATCATTTCTGGCTAATTCGTTTGCCTTTGCGATTGCTCCAGGCATTCCCTCACTTCCAGGTGTCAGGATTAATTCTGCACCAAATGCCCTTAGTAACATTCGTCGTTCTTTGGACATGGTGTCTGGCATGATGATGATGGATTTGTATCCACGGGCTGCGCAAACAAATGCCAACGCGATACCAGTATTGCCACTGGTGGGTTCAACAATTATTGAATTCTGGTCGATTAATCCAGCTTTTTCCGCTGCATCAATCATTGCCACACCAATGCGATCTTTGACAGAATGAGCAGGATTGAAATATTCTAATTTTGCTAAAACTTCTGCATTTAACCCTTCCGTTAATCGATTAAGGCGAACCAAAGGGGTATTTCCAATTAATTCTGTAATGTTATTTGCAATTCTCATAATTTTCTCCTAGTTTTTAAAAAAAGACAGCCATCTGTTTATCAGGTGATTAAGCGAAATTGAGCGGGGCTTGACACCGCTGCCTGATATAGATGACTGTCTATTATCTGTTTATCTCAGGCGACGGCTATAACGGACCCCGCCTCAGACACATGCAATTTAATCTCATAAATCTCCAAAATACGACTTAATTGATCATATTATATTTCCTTTTATTTATGTGTCAAGTGTTGACCTGAACATTGTATAATTTTTGTATAAAACAATAATGCTACTTTTTTGGAGAATAACCGTATTAATAAATGAGATTAATTTCAAGTATATTTGGAATTAATCAAGATTGTCAGAAAATCTGAGGTGACAAATGATGTTAAAAAATAATTGGCGTATTCTGTTAGGGGGATTACTCGTTATTGTTGGAATTGCTTCCTTTTTGGATTCCTTAAACATAATTCCTTTTGGTGGGCTTTTGTGGGGAGTACTCTTTGCATTCGCCGGTGTCGCATTCATCGTTTATCTTTTCCAAAATCGAAATGCCTGGTGGGCAATTATCCCTGGTGTTGTTCTGATTGGATTAGGGTTCTTAATTCTAATTTCATCTGTATTTCCAAATTTTCAGGATGAAATTGGTGGACCCATATTTTTTGTTTCCATTAGCATCGCCTTTTTGATCGTTTATTTAATGAATAATAAATTTTGGTGGGCGATCATACCAGCTGGCGTCATGGCTTCTTTGGCAGCAACGGTTCTGGTGGATGGATTTACAAAGTTTGAGGGCGGCGGTGTACTCTTGATGGGAATTGCCCTGACATTCGCTTTGTTGACTATCTTGCCTGGCTTGGATGGGAATCGCCAATGGCCGTTAATTCCTGCTGGAATCTTGTTCGTTGTCAGCATTTTTGCTTTCTTTGAGGATTTCAATGTATCCAGCCTGATTTGGGCAGTGATATTGATTGTGTTTGGTGTTTTTCTGGTTGTAAGATCATTCATTCGCAATAGACAACCTTAGGAGGAGTCATGTCAGAAGATACGAAATATACGGTTAGAAAATCAGATCGAAGTATCTTTTTTCCATTATTAATCATATTTATTGGCGTAATTTTGTTGCTTTCCAATCTCAATCTAATTCCAGGGAACGGGTGGAATTTGATTGTTCGATTTTGGCCAATCATATTTGTTTTTGGTGGTGTTGATGACTTGTTAAATCGAAAATGGACTGGAGCAATTATCAATTTTGGCATTGGCTCCATATTAATTCTGGCAAACTTTGGCTTTTTCTCAATGAGCACCTGGCAGATTATTATCAACTTTTGGCCAATATTAATTATTGCTTTAGGTCTGGAAATCATCTTTCGTGGTCGCTCAATCATTGGCTCTTTAATTGGAATTGGTTTTTCCATTCTATTGGTGTTGGGATTGTTTTGGTTTGCTTTACAAGGGCCGCTCACAAAAGATGCAGTTTCACATCCCATCAATTATGAAGTGGGAAATGTCAAACAAGCGGAACTTGAAATCAAACCCATGGTTGGTAAATTAACGATCGGGGCAGGTGATTTTACGAATCAATTAATGGATGGCGAGATTCTTACCTCAAATAATGAGGATATCAAGGTTGAATCAGAAATTAGCGGTCAAACTCAAAAAATCTCTATATCGACTTCTGGAAATGTTTACCTTCCTTCGAATAATATGAACAATGGATTCCCCTGGAATCTGTTATTGAATGCAAATATGCCATTCAGTATCAATATTGAGCAAATTATCGGAATACAGAATCTATCATTAACTGATTTAGATATCCAGAATCTTGATTCGAAATTGGTGATTGGAACAATGGAAGTTACACTGCCAGAAAACGATGAGTTTTCAGCTGACCTTGAATGCATTATTGGAGAAATGGTTATCATTGTCCCGGAAGGAACTCCATTAACCATCCATTTAGATTCTGGAATGACCGGTGTTTCCCTGGGTGATGGCTTTGTAAGAGAAGGTGATGTGATTTATTCAAAAAATTCTAAAATTAATCAGGGTTATGTTTTAAACATAAATCTTCCCCTCGGATCTTTGCAGGTCGATCATCCATAATCAATTTCCTCCTGATTAAAAAAGGTTGTTGATTCTCCAGCAACCTTTTTATTTTGGGAACTTATTTATTCATTCATCGTCTTAAGGCTACAAAAATAATTACAAAACACCTTTGGAGGTAGTATGAAGAAGAAAATGTTATTTGTTTCGTTGTTTGCCTTATTGGCTGTAATCTTGAGTTCTTGTTCAGCCGTTGGTGTAAATGATAAAAGTTTACGAACAATGTCTGTTTCAGGCAGAGGCGAAGTGTATCTTATTCCAGATATTGCCTATATCAATATTGGAACCAGAAGTGAAGCATTGGATGTAGCCACAGCATTAGCTGATAATAATAAGCAGGCAAAATCGATTTCCTCGGTTCTGTCCGAAAAGGGCATAGATCCACTGGATATTCAAACCACGGCATTCAATGTGTATCCTTATCAGAATTATGGCGTGGATGGACAACTAATGGAAATGAAGTATGTGGTTGAGAATACCGTGAACGTAAAAGTCCGAGATTTGACTCGGCTGGGTGAGGTTTTGGATGCAGTTGTTCGAAGTGGAGCAAATCAGATAAACGGCATATCATTTGATATTGAAGATCGCAAGCAAGCTGAGTCTGAGGCACGGCGCCTGGCCATCCAGGATGCCACTGAAAAAGCTCAGGAACTTTCAAGTCTGGCAGGTATAAGCCTTGGAGAAGTACAGAACATCAGTGTGTACTCAAATGGTAATCCACAGCCAGTTTATGATGCGAAAGGTGGCGGTTATTATGCAGGAATATCTGCAGCCCCGATTTCATCAGGACAAATGATCATCTCAGCAGATGCAAATCTGGTTTATAGCCTGAAATAAAATTCAAAAAAGAGAGGTCAGTGATTAGACCTCTCTTTGTATTTAAAAAATCCAGATGATTAAATAATAACTGATACACACAGCCCAAACCCAGGTATCAATTCTATCCATAGCTCCACCGTGGCCAGGAAATAAGTTACTCGAATCCTTGACATTGAACTGACGTTTAATCATGCTTTCACCCAGGTCACCCAATGGTGTAATGATGCTCAAGATAATACCTAAGATCAATCCATGAATCAAATTGATGGATGGAACGTATTGATGAAAGAACAACCCAATTAAAATTCCGCTGATTATACCAAAGAAGATCCCACCAAAAAATCCTTCCCAGGTTTTTTTAGGGCTAACCCTGGGGGCTAATTTATGTTTTCCAAATCGACTACCGATAAAATAGGCTCCACTATCGGCGAACGCTATAATGGCAATTGAAAGTAATAACCACCACTGTCCATCTGGTAAAAACATGATTGAGATAAAGTAACTTCCAATCCAGCCAAAATAAATAATGGCACTTAATGTCAACGCAAAATCAAGGGGTGCTTTTTCACGACCTTTTTCAAATGCGAATGTATGAACTGCCATCGAAATCAAAAATGACAGCGCTAAAACGATGTCATTGTACTGAAAATCAAACAAAAACCGGAAAAGTGAGAGGCTAAACACAGTTGCCAAAATTATCAATGTATTCGGTTGGAGTCCGCCTTTATGATAGATTTGAGAATATTCGCGTGCAGCTAATAACAAAATGATGGTAATGAACGAAAAATATGCCCATCCATTGAGATAGATGGCTGATAATCCAAGAACTAAAAGAACGAATGCAGTTTTTATTCTGGTGAGCAGCATTCCTGGATCAATCTTCCTGACATGGAATCACCAAACCATATCGGCGTTCTCGTTGGCCATAGTCAATGAGTGCTTTTCGAAATTCATCACGATTAAAATCTGGCCATAAAATTGGAGTCACATACCATTCTGAATAGGCTGATTGCCAGATTAAAAAGTTGCTGATTCTCATTTCTCCGGAAGTGCGAATGATTAAATCAGGATCAGGAATACCAGTTGTGAATAGATAATCACTTACAATATCATCACAGATTTGTTCAGGCTTAAGTCCATCTTCAATGATGCGTTTGATTGCACAAACAATCTCATCACGCCCCCCATAATTCCAGGCGATGCAAACAGTCAGACGGTGATTGTCTTTTGTGAGATCAATCGATTTTTTTACTTTTTCTCGTAAGCTGGTGTCCAATCTTTCCAATTGTCCGATATGAACCAGCTGTACACCTTGTTGATGAAGTTCTTCCAGTTTCTGGTCAATTACTTCTTCAAGAATGTGCATTAATCCGTCTACTTCCTCTGCAGGACGTCCCCAATTTTCTGTTGAGAAAGCATAAATCGTAAGGTATTTAACGCCGAAATCTACACATGCTTTAATAATTTCTTGAAGATTCTCTGTGCCTGCACGATGACCAGCCAGACGAGGTAATCCGCGTTTTTGAGCCCAACGGCCATTTCCATCCATAACGATCGCCACATGAGTTGGTATATTGGTTGGTAATTCTTCCAGAGTGCTTGATTTCTGCTCCATCAAATTTTATACTTCCATAATCTCATCGGTTTTTCTTTCCCCGATTTTATCTATTTCAGTTATAAAACGATCGATCACTTTTTGCAATTCGTCTTCCGCTCTTTTTAACTCATCCTCGGAGATTAATTTTTCTTTTTCAAATTCGCGCAAATCTTTGATAATATCGCGGCGAACATTTCGGCAGGCAATTCGGGCTTCTTCCAGGCGATTATTGGTTACTTTAACAAGATCGCGTCTTCTCTCTTCGGTAAGAACAGGTAAATTCAATCGTATCACTTTTCCATCATTGTTAGGGGTTAATCCAAGATCTGAAGCAATGATCGCCCGTTCGATCATCTTAATAGTAGAAGCATCGAAAGGTCGAATCATCAGTTGTCGTGGTTCAGGAACACTTATTGTTGATAATTGGTTCAATTGTGTAGGAACTCCATAATACTCAACCAAAAGTTTATCAATTAATGCCGGATGCGCTCGTCCAGTCCGAATCCCATTCAAATCTTCCTCAAGACTGTTAATTGCACCCTTCATGCGTGTTTCGGCATCTTTGATTGTTTCTTTAATCACGGCAACCTCCTCATGGAAACGGATATTCATTAAATCTTTGATAATTTTAACGTATTTTCAAATTTGGACATATGAAAATCCTAACAAATTTTTTCTACTTAAGAATACATCAAAATTGCCCCCTTGACAAAATAAGAATAAATGTTCTATAATAGAACAAATATTCTGGAGGACCGGATGACAAACGCAATTTATCACCAAACAGTTCTTAATAATAAACTTTACCAAAAGGATTTAAGCTGGAAGAATCAGAACCAATTTGAAGAATCGTCGTATTCTTTTGATGCATTGATTCATCAGCATCCAAATATTCCTGAATTGACTGCAATTTTGGGTAAATCTGGAGGGATGCCAATTCTTTTTGATCTTGAAGATCCAAGGCCAGGTTCGATTTTAATTATGAATGACCATTTGCCTTCCATCCGCAAACTAATGACTGTAATGATGAAATCCCTGGTTAATTATTCTCAACCCACCAGTCTACAATTTGTTACCATCAGTCATTATCCTGAAAAGTGGATGGAAACTATTCAGGTTTTTGATCCTCAATATTCATATTGTGCTGGAGTTTCCGGTGAATTTGAAAATAGCGCTGAAGATTGGATCCATTACCTTGCGAAGAAAGCGGATGACAGACTATCAGGCAGAAATCATGGTCCGGCAGCCATCCTTTTTATTGATGATTGTGAATTAATCAATCATCTGGATATTCAAGCACGTCTCAATTATGAATGGTTGCTTGCGTATGGGGCATCATCCAGGATCTGGGTGGTCTCTGGTTTGGATTTAAAGAAAAATCCAGACTTATTGCATCCAATTGATCAATTTAAGACAAAAATTTTTGGGCATTTGGATGGAAATCTCTCAGAAGAAAAATTAAAATTTATACCTTCAGGTATATTGGCACAATTACAGCCTGAGAGAAATTTTGTTACAAAAATTAGTTCAAGTTGGGTGAGGTTTTGGGCACCAAAATTGCAAGGTAATTAATTGTTGGAGGATTATGGCAACAGGAATGATTTGGTTCGATAACGACCCACATAAAAATATCAATGAAAAAATCAAATTTGCCGTTCAATTTTATCAGAAGAAATTTGGCAGCGAGCCAACTGTATGTTTTTTAAACCCTAAATTTGAGGGTAAATTACACGACTCAGGTTCTGAAATTGAATTTGACTATAATGTAGGACTGTCCCCTGACTATATTTGGATTGGTATGAAGCAACAAATCGCTTAGTTAGATTTATTTTTGATGTAAGGACGAATATCAAAGTTTAATTCCTTATAACCATAACAATTTACCACATCGGTATTCATATAACGGGTCATTGTCACAGCATCATTTCTGTAAACATGGATGTGCCCATGCAGGTGATAAGTAGGTTTGAAGACTTTTATGAGCCACCGGAACGCTTTTATTCCTTGATGCGGTAAATCATCCTGGTCATGAATTTTCCATGGAGGTGCATGAGACAAGAATATGTCTAGAAATCGCCCATATCTGATTTTATTAAAGAATAATTTTGGCACTAATTTATAAACTAAATACCACATTTCAGATTGTGTATATTGAAAATCACCCAGATTGTATCTTAAACAACCTTCAATCCCGGCCAGTAATAATCCAGTATCATCAGTGACACTTTTTTTATGGATATTTCGAGCCCCCCATGGATAATTACGTTCTCCGCCAGTAGTAAATTCAAGTTTATTGGCATGGTTCCCATTAACATAGTACATGGGAATATTCAACATCGAAATCATGTATTCTAAATAATAATGCGGTAGATCACCGCAACTCAGAATAAGATCAACATCATAAAAACGATCAACGATTTTTGGTTGATATAAATATCCCAGCTCAACATCACTTACAGCAAGAATTTTCATTGTTAATGAATTTTACCTGTAACCGTGCTTTAATATTCTTAAAATTATTGAGCGATGACAAAAGCAATGGCTAAAGTTCTACTATGTGAAATACTGATTGCCCAATGATGAATTCCTAACTCTAGTTCTTTCACTTTGGCATTAGCGTGCAACTTAATGATGGGTTGCCCTTCTTCTCCCCGTAATATTTCGATGTCCTTCCATCGTATCTCCCCTATACCAGTTCCAAGAACTTTTGATACAGCTTCTTTGGCTGCAAATCGACCTGCCAAACAGGCATAATTATTACCACATATTGCTTTCTCAGTTTCTGTATAAACACGGTTTATAAAATGTGCTCTGATTCCTGGGCGAATTTTCTCGAAACGCTCAATTTCAATAATATCAACACCATTTCTTAGCATACGAATCTCAAGTTCCTGCACTGATAATAACTAAATGATTTGGATCAAGATATTTTTGAGATACCTTAAGAATTTGTTCTTGGGATATACCCGATATCATGCCAGGATATTCCCGTAAATAATTAAGTCCTAATTTATATCTTTCCATCCGGATAATTGCATTTGCTACCCCTGTATTTGACTCAATGGAAAGAGGAACCAATCCGATTAAATTTGATTTAGAATCAGCGAATTCCTGATCAGAGACAGGTTCGCTCACAAAACGGAAAACTTCTTTCTGAATGATCTCAATTGTTTTTTCAATGTTATTTGGATTAACACCGGCTGTAATTTCCCAGGTTCCTGCACTTTGCCAGGCATTTAAGGCAGTGGAAGCGTAATATGCCAGTCCAGATTTTTCTCTTACAGCTTCACCAATTCGTCCCATCATGCCAAATTGACCGAGAATGTTATTTCCTAATGAAGCTACCAGGAATTCTTTCGAAGTTCTTTGAGGGCCATAACTGCCCATAATAATATCAGTTTGAATTTTGCCAGGTATGGATATGTGTTCACGATAAGAAAACTTTTTATTAGGTACCTCAGGTATCGTTGGTGGAGGCACCCAGATCGGGTTTTCCCAATCCCCTAAAGTACTGTGTACAAGATCAACCGCTTTTTGGTGTTCGATCGCGCCTACGATTGTGATTACCATTCCAGAAGGTCCATAAAATTGTTGGTGGAATTTAACCAGGTCTGATCTTTTTATTCTTCTTAATGTTTCTATCGATCCTTCTTCAGAGCGCCCATAGGGATGATTGGGAAAAAGTACCTCATCAAATTTTAATGAAGCACGTTCTGTAGTATCCTGTTCCCGTATTTGTAGGCCGGTAATGATTTGAGATAAGAGGATTTTTAATTGGACTGGTGGGAAAATTGGCCATCGCATGGCTTCGGATAAAGTTTTCAGCAATAATGGTAAATCTTCTACCAATGATTTCCCACCAAAACTGGTGGATTGAATACTGCTACTGAATCCAAGCGTTGCACCAGCTGTTTCTAAATCATTGTATATTCTTCTGTAACGGTGGAATACAGAACCTCGCATAAGTGCATAGGAAGTAAAAAGACTGAGCCCCAGCTTTTCTTCCGGATCATGAATCGAACCTGAATTCAAATAACCACTGATTACAACGGAAGGACTGTTAAAATCGGATTTGGTTAATACAATAATGCCATTAGGTAACACAACACGGTTGATGGTATCTTCACCTGGTAAATGGTTCCACAAATTTTGATTATTCATCATGATTGTTTGCTTTCAGAAAAATCTGGATGGTAAATTCCAATCACTCGTTTTTCAGGATGGAGATATTTTTCAGCCACCCTTTGCACATCTCGTGGTTTTATTTCATTCAGCCGATCGAGATAACTTGAGTACCAATCATAATTTGCAAAACTTTCCGAATATCCAAGCCAAAAAGCTTGATTCGTGATATTTTCCAGCCCATAAGCAAACATAGCCTTCGCTTGTTTTACAGCTCTTTGAATTTCTGAATTGCGGATTCTTTTCTCTATCAACCTTTCTATTTCCTGATCAATCGTTTTGATAACAATCTCAGGATCCTGTCCCTGGTGAAGTGTGATGGATAAATCATACAAGTGTGGGTCTACGGTTGCTTGCAGTCCGCCTGCCAGGCTTACGGCCAACTGCTTGTCAACGATTTTTTTGTATAATCGACTGGTTCTGTTCGAAGTTCCTCCTCCGCCAAACATGTTCAAGCTGGCTGGACCCGATAACAAACTATCCAGTATCGTAAAGCTAAAAAAGTCAGGATCACTTGCGCTGGGAGATCGATATGCAATTTGTATGAATATGGTATCACCCGGACCGGATAAAAGTATTTCATTTTTTTTCTGTATTTCATGCTCAGGTTGAATTTTGGGATCAGGTAGAAATTCAGATGAAATATGCATAAACTGATTTTGGATTTTTTCGATCATTTCTGACGTATTGAAATCACCTGCCATCGAGATTATCGCGTTGGCTGGTTGGTAGTATTTTCGATAGTGATGGTAGAGGTCATCTCTTTGAATTCGTTGTAAATCTTCCAGGCTGCCAATCACTTCATTTCTGTATGGATGAGATAAAAATGCTGCTTCGTTGACGGCATTACTCAATCTGAGAAATGGCTCATTATCCTTGCCTTCTTTTTCAGAAATGATGACTGTTCTTTCTGATTCAACGTCGATTGGATTGAATAAGCTATTCACCATTCGATCTGCTTCCAAATCCATGGCTAAATCAATTTTGTTGGCTGGCATTGTTTCAAAATAAGTTGTCCAATCCACGTGGGTGAATGCATTCCATACCCCACCTTCTCGGGCGATTAATCTGTCCATTGCGTTCGACGGATATTTCTCAGTTCCTTTGAACTGCATATGTTCTACCCAGTGAGATATCCCTGTCAATCCAGGTTTTTCATAACGCGACCCGACCCTGTACCATGTCCAAAGACTGATAATGGGTGCTGAGTGAATCTCTTTTAAAAGAACCGATAATCCATTTTCAAATCTTATTTTAGTTGGGCTATCCATTATCAACCTTTATCTATACGATTTTCAGGGCATCGATTTGAATTCGCCTGATTTGGTCATTTAAATGATTGCATTGTCTTTCAAAAAATATAGCACAACCTTTAAGAAATAAAAAACCAATATTTGAGTGAATATCCGATTATAATTATATGAATAGTTGATTTTATACTTGAACCTTAAGGATTATTCTAAATGAGTATTAATACATCACGATGTATTGCAGTTATTGGAGCAGGACCTGCAGGAATATTTGCAGCAAAAGAATTAGCCAACAACGATCACAAAGTGACTCTATTAAATAGGGATATTAAACCTGGTGGACTGGCAGAATATGGAATTTATCCCACGAAACATAAAATAAAAGAGGGTTTGAGGAAACAGTTTTATTCAATTATCGCCAATGAAAATGTTTCTTATTTCGGTAACCTTGTAGTCGGAGAAAAATCAGGGATTTCTTTAAAAGATTTACGAAACCTTGGATTTGATGCAATTCTGGTGACCACAGGTGCACAGGGGACGAAATGGTTGGGAATCCCGGGGGAGGATTTAGTCGGATGCTACCACGCTAAAGATATCGTATACCACTTCAATCAACTTCCTCCTTTCAGTACATATGAATTTAAAATAGGAAAAAAGGTAGCCATCATTGGAGTTGGCAATGTGATGATGGATATTGCCCGCTATCTTATTACTGAAAAAGACGTTGATGAAGTCACAGCCATTGCACGTCGTGGACCTGCTGAGGTGAAATTCACCCGTAAGGAACTCGAGTATATCGTAAAAAATCTCGATATGGATGATTATCTTGCGGAAATTGATCGTGTCACTCCACTGATGAATTCTTTGGGACAGGATCCTTATGAATCGGTCAAATTTATCCGCGAGGCGTTTCCAAATGCGGATGAAACGAATTCAGACTCTGTTTTCAGAATCAAGTTTTTAGCTTCGCCTGTTAGAATGATCGGAAATGACAATCACGAAATAGCAGGGTTAGAAATTGAAGAAACTACACTCATTAATGAGAATGGATATATCAAAGCCAGGGGAACCGGTCGAACATCAATAATGGATGTTGATACAGTAATATTCGCCATCGGGGATGCGATTGATCCAAATTTTGGACTGCCTTTTGACCGTAATGAATTTGTGAAGAACCCAAAACCACGATTTCCAATCAATGGAATTTCGTATGAAAGCTTTGATCCGATTTCTTTAAAAATAATTGAGGATGTATTTTTAGCTGGTTGGGCCAGAAAAGCAAGTGAAGGATTGGTAGGAAATGCCCGAAAAGATGGTGTGAATGCTGCACAAGCTATTGAAATGTATTTAAAAACACTCGAGAATTCATCCAGCGGTAATATTGAAAAGATCGAAAGCTTTATTCGAAGCAGGAATAAAAGAACTGTCGATAAATATGATTTGAATGTTCTACTGGCTGTGGAAAATAAAATTACAGCTGATAAAGGACTTGAGCATTTTAAGTTTGCTTCAAACGAAGAAATGTTGTCGATTATTGAACATAATCGCATAACCATTGATCAAACCAGTTAAACCTTCCATTATTTTTTTTACAAGTGTAAATGGTAAGGTTTGAAACCAGGGTGGGATTTTGATACACTAGATAGGATAATTGAATCATTTCTGGTTTGAGATATTCTCAAACCAGATTAATATCAACAGGAGGAAAATGAATGGAATTGTCCAGTGAATTAAAAAAGGAAATGTACTGGATGATGCTGCTTTCCCGTCGCCTGGATGAACGTGCCTGGGTTTTGCATCGGCAAGGAAAAATTGCTTTTCATATTTCCGGCATCGGACACGAGGCAGCACAGGTGGGAGCAGCTTTTGCATTAAAACGTGGACATGATTGGGTGACACCTTATTATCGTGATCTGGCATTGATGGTTAGCTTGGGATTAACCCCCGAAGAATTTATGTTAAGTCTGATGGGAAAGGCAGGAGAGCCAAGCTCCGGATCAAGGCAAATGCCAAGTCATTTTGGTTTAAGAAGGGTTAATGCTGTCAGTCATTCCGCGCCGGTTGCGACCCAGGCGGTTCACGCTGCTGGTATCGGTCTGGCAATAAAGATCAAAAAAGAAAAGAAAGTAGTTTTGACAACCATTGGGGAGGGTTCCACTTCGCAAGGGGAATGGTATGAAGCAGTCAACTGGGCGGCAGTGCACCAATTACCGGTGATATTTTTGGTGCAGAATAATCAATATGCAATCTCTGTACCACCTGAAATGCAGATGGCAGTCAAGAGTGCAGCAGATAAGGCTTGTGGACTTGGACTTCCAGGTCAAATGATTGACGGAACAGATGTTATTGCAGTGTATGAAATTATTTCAGAGTTAGCAGAAGCAGCCCGAAATGGAAAAGGACCAGCTTTGGTGGAAGCGAAGATGTATCGAATCACTCCTCATTCCTCCGATGATGATGATCGAACTTATCGCTCGCGAGAAGAAGTGGAAGAAAATAAAAAGTTTGATCCGTTGCTTTTAACAAAAGCAAGATTGATAGATGAAGGGATTTATACTGAAAAAGATTTGGAAGATTTGGATAAAAAAGCAAAACAAATGGTCACAGATGCTGTGAAAACAGCTGAAGAAGCTCCCTATCCTGCAGCTGAGGAAGCAGCTTACCCTGTGTATGCTGAGGAGGTTCCCAATGCCTGAAAAAACAATGGTTGAAGCTATCCGTGACGCAATGGATGAAGAATTAGAACGAGATGAAAATGTGTTCATTGTTGGAGAGGATGTTGGCCAACGAGGAGGTGTTTTCAGGGCTACTGTGGGATTGTTTGATAAATATGGGGCGGATCGTGTTATTGACTCGCCTTTAGCAGAATTATCCATTGTTGGTGTTGGAATTGGAGCAGCATTATACGGGATGAAACCAATCTGTGAAATTCAATTTGCTGATTTTATTTATCCCGCATTTAATCAAATTATCAGTGAAGCCGCAAAGATGACGTATCGTTCCAATGGAACATGGACGGTGCCAATGGTCATTCGCGCTCCATATGGGGGTGGCATTGGGGGAGGTTTATACCATTCACAAAGTGTGGAAGCTTTCTTTGCACATATTCCGGGATTAAAGGTTGTCATTCCCTCCAGTCCCTATGATGCAAAGGGACTATTAAAATCAGCTGTTCGAGATCCAAATCCTGTTATATATTTAGAACCCAAAAAAGGATATCGACTGATCAAAGGTGAAGTTCCTGATGAGGATTATGTAGTGCCGATTGGTCCAGCCAGGGTATCAAGATCTGGTGAGGATTTGACAATTTTTGCTTATGGTATGATGCATTACTATGCTTTGCAGGCTGCGGAACAGTTGGAACAGGAAGGTTATTCAGCTGAAGTGGTAGATTTAAGAACCATCTATCCGGTGGATCAGAAAACTATTCTGGATTCAGTCAAAAAAACAGGTAAAGCTCTGATCGTTCATGAGGACAATCTGACAGGTGGTTATGGTGGAGAAATTGCTGCAATTATTGCTGAACATGGTTTCCATGATCTGGATGCTCCTGTTCGTCGCTTAGCAGGTCCGGATGTGCCAGCTGTGCCATTCAGCCACCCAATGCAGGAATGGTTTATGGTAAATCCAGAGAAAATTTTCAAATCGGCGCTTGAACTGGCGCGATATTAAAAGGAGGTAAGCATGCCGGAAAAAGTAATCATGCCTCAATTGGGAGAATCAGTTGTTGAAGGTACGCTTATCAAGTGGCTAGTCAAAGAGGGAGATCGTGTTGAAGAATTCGATTCCCTCATGGAAGTTGAATCTGCAAAAGTAAATACTGAAATTCCCAGTCCCGCAACCGGTACTTTGTTGAAGATACTGGTTGAGGAGGGCAACACAGTCAAAGCAGGAACGATTCTGGGGTGGATTGGGGATCCTGAAGAAAAAATTCCCACCGGGGATGGAAATTATGTTGAAGAGGTTTACAGTGAAACAACCCAACCTATTCAAACCCAATCTGAAGTCGTTGCCTCAAAGCAAGATATAGGACGAAATCGGGACCTTGGTTTTATATCACCGGTTGTAGCAAGATTGGCTCGTGAGAATAATATCGATCTGTCTTTGATCCAAGGAACGGGTAACAACAATCGGATCACGAAAAAAGATGTACTTCAATTTATTGAAAAATCTGGTGGTTCGGAAGTTGATTCAGAAACCCCAGCCTGGGAGACGCCTGGTGAAGGTGATCTATTCAGACCCACAGAATTACAGTTCCCGGATCGATTCAAGTCGACGCAGCCTGCTGTCGGAAAAATAGAAGAAAAGGTTTCACCTACAAAAGTACAAACACCGGTTTCATCCGGGGATCAAATTATTCCATTAACTAAAATGAGGAAAGCCATCGCAGACCACATGGTTATGAGTAAACATACATCACCGCATGTGACAACTGTAATGGAAGCGGATATGAAACTGGTGAGTAATCATCTTAAGATCAATAAAGAACTTTTTTCCAGACAGGGAATAAGATTAACTTACTCTTCTTATTTTGTCGCTGCAACGGCGCTGGCATTACGAGCTTACCCTTTGGTTAATTCTTCGTGGACTGAGAATGGAATCCTTGTAAAAAATGCCATCAATATTGGGCTGGCTACTTCATTGGAAGAAGAAGGTTTAATCGTTCCAGTCATCAAAAATGCGGATGGGTATTCTATATCGGGATTGGCTAGGGTAATTGGCGACCTGGTAAATCGAGCAAGAAGCCATCAGCTAAAACCAGATGATGTTACCGATGGTACATTTTCGATTACCAATCATGGGACAGCAGGATCTTTGTTCGCTACCCCGGTAATAAATCAACCGCAGGCAGGTATACTGGGTGTAGGAGCCATCAAGAAACGGGTGGTGGTCATCAATGACGCAATTGCCATTCGACCAATGGTTTACCTTTCATTCACATTTGACCATCGCATATTAGATGGATCAACGGCTGATAATTTCCTGGCAAAAATTGTCTCTGTTCTTGAAAATTGGCAATAAAAATTTGCAGGATTGCGTAGTGAAATTGGAGAGGTAATTGATATAATTTTATGTTGAATGTGTAGAAATTTGTCTGATATGTAGAGGAGTAATATGAGTGAATATGATGTTGTAGTATTAGGAGCAGGCCCGGGTGGATATGTTGCTGCCATCCGATCATCACAACTTGGGTTGAAAACAGCCATTATTGATAAAGAATGGATGGGTGGCGTATGTCTAAATGTGGGATGTATTCCATCGAAATCTTTATTGAAAAATGCTGATGTTGCATACACCTTACGGACTGGTGCAAAAGAATTTGGTTTTTCATTTGACAATTTGAAACTGGATTATTCTGTCGCAGTAAAACGTAGTCGTCAGGTTTCAAACAGGCTGACAAAAGGCGTTGGTTTCTTAATGAAAAAGAACAACATTGATGTCATTATGGGGGCGGGGCGGCTTGTTGCTAAAGATAAAATCAATGTCGCCACCGAGGATGGCAGTACCCAGGAAGTTGTAGCGAAAAACATTATTGTTGCTACTGGCGCATATTCTTCGCGAATTCCGGGTGTGGATATTGATGGAGAGAAAATCTTAACTTACAAAGAAGCCATTCTACAAACAAAACAACCTCAATCGGTTGTTATTATTGGGGCAGGAGCCATCGGTGTTGAATTCGCTACCATCTGGAATGGTTATGGCACCGAAGTTACGATTGTTGAAATGCTTCCTCGCTTGGTTCCTTTAGAAGATGAAGAAATCAGCACAGAACTGGAAAAAGCATTCAAGAAGTCAGGCATTAAATCATTAACCGGACATCGAGTCGAAAAAGTAGAAACAACCGAAACAGGGGTTAAAGTAACTGTTTCGAAGGACGGATCTGAAAAGGTCCTGGAAGCTGAACAAGCCCTGATTGCGATTGGGTTTAAACCGAACACAGCTGATATTGGCTTGAAAGAAGTTGGGGTTAATCTGGATAAACGTGGATTTATCGAAATCGACGATCGTATGGCTACAAACGTATCCGGAATTTGGGCAATTGGTGATGTAACCGGAAAATTGTTATTAGCTCATGTTGCCAGCGCTCAGGGGATTGTGTGCGCAGAGAATATTGCCGGTGTGGAGTCTGTGAAACTGGATTATCGCATGATGCCACGGGCAACGTATTGCCACCCACAGGTAGCTTCTTTTGGTCTGACTGAAGCACAGGCCAAGGAAGAAGGATATGAAGTCAAAGTTGGACGTTTTCCATTCCAGGCCAATGGAAAATCGCTGGGATTGGGTGAATCTGCAGGTTTCATCAAGATTATTACTGAGGTGAAATATGGAGAGATTTTAGGCGCTCATTTAATCGGTCCTGAGGTATCAGAATTACTGCCAGAATTAACGCTGGCACAAAGCATGGAATTAACTGCTGAAGAAATTGCCCGGAACGTACATGCCCATCCAACGTTGAGTGAAGTAATCATGGAAGCAGCGCATGGCATCGTGGGTGAGACGATCCACATTTAGAACAAATGGTGAGGATGAAAGGCTTTGTGAAAATCACAGAGCCTTTTTTAATTGATTAAAACACAAAAGTTAAACCATCCAACTCGATGAATGCGGCGCTTATGCTATAATTTTCCACCAGATATAAAGATAATTGATATCTAAGAAATAATGCAAAAATACTTCAACTAATCGTTGATTGATAAAGGGATAAGAATGCTAAATAAGATAGCCAAAGTATTTGGATATGATCCACAAAAAAAAGAGATAGAAGAGACAGCTGAATTAGCCAGATTAATAACCCAATTGGAACCCCAGTTTGAGAAATTATCAGATGCAGAATTATTTAACAAAACTGACGAATTCAAACAAAGGTATCAAGATGGGGAGACATTGGATGACCTTTTGGTAGAGGCTTTTGCTACCGTTCGTGAGGTGAGCAAAAGAACACTGGGTTTACGCCATTTCGATGTGCAGATGATTGGTGGCATTACCATGCATCGTGGAAAAATCGCAGAGATGCGCACCGGTGAAGGAAAAACACTGGTTGCCACTTTACCAGTTTATCTGAATGCGATCACAGGACGCGGTGTCCATGTCGTAACCGTGAATGACTACCTTGCCAGGCGTGATGCACGCTGGATGGCCCCAATCTATGTCACGTTAGGACTTTCTGTAGGTGTCTTACAAATGGCAAGTCGTACAGAAAATGGCCAAAAAGCATTCATCGTAGATCTTGAAAAAACTTCATCTATTGAAGATCAAAATCAATTGGTCATGGTAAACCGCCAGCAGGCGTATATGTCAGATGTAGTTTATGGAACCAATAGCGAGTTTGGTTTTGATTATTTGCGTGATAATCTTACAAATCGTCTGCAAGATCGGGTTCAAAGAGGTCATTATTATTCGATCATTGATGAAATCGATAATATCCTTATTGATGAAGCACGCACCCCGTTAATTATCTCTGGTCCTGCTTCGGATGAAACTGAATGGTATGTGCGTATGGCGCAGGTCGTTCGTCAATTGAATCCGGAAGATTATGAGATCAGTGAAAAAGACCGCTATGTAGCTTTGACTGAATTGGGTGAAGCTCATGTGGAAGAATTGTTGCAAATGCCCATTCGTGACCCTGAACGACCAGAGGATATTTCTCCAGAACAAGCCAGAATTTTAGGATATCTTGAACAGGCACTCAAAGCACAACATTTATTCCGGCGGAATAAGGATTACCTGGTTCAGGCTGGAAAAGTTGTGATTGTAGATGAATTTACCGGCCGATTGATGCCTGGTAGAAGATGGTCAGAAGGTTTACACCAGGCTGTTGAGGCAAAAGAAGGGGTGAAGGTTGAACCGGAGAATGTAACCTACGCAACAATCACCATACAGAATTACTTCAGAATGTATGAAAAACTGGCAGGGATGACCGGTACGGCTGAAACAGAATCAGAAGAATTCAGTAAAATTTACAATCTGGATGTGCTGCCAATTCCGACCAATCTTGAGTTTCAAGCGTTTGGTAAAGATGCACTCATGGTAACCATAGAAGATAAAGATGAAGAAGGGTATCGTTACACGTATTATGCAGAGCGTGATGATGCGGAGAAGAAACCTGTTTTCTTTAAGCGAAAGGATTATCCGGATATTGTCTACCGGACGGAAGAAGCAAAGTTACGCTCTATAGGTAAAGAAGTCCTTTATTACCATATTCTGGGTCGTCCTCAACTCATTGGTACAACCTCAGTGGAACTTTCTGATCGATTATCTGATCGGCTATCAATGGAAGCAATTCGTAGATTAATGCAAACGCTTCTCATTCGGGATGCCTGGATGAAGAAAAACAATCGCGAAATGATCGAGCAAAAAGTACCGGAATTGGAATTTCTGAATGAACCTCTGGATCAATTGAATATTGCTCAGATGAGAAAATTTGCACGGGATTTAGGGCTTGAATCTGTGAATCCCCAGGATCCAGAAAACCTAAAACGTGGTTTAGAAATTCTGGATTTACCAGAAAAATATTCGTCGCGTTTTAATGACGTATTGGGTGCTGGTATTCCTCATCGGGTTTTGAATGCTCGAAAACATGATGAAGAAGCTTTGATTATTAGCAAAGCAGGCGCTTTCGGTGGGGTGACGATTGCCACAAATATGGCTGGTCGTGGTGTTGATATTAAATTAGGTGGTGAAATCAGTGAAGAGGTTCATGCAGATATTGCCCGGGTATTAAGAAGGAATCAGATAGATCCTTATTCACTCAGGGATGAAGATAAACGGCAGCTTTTGAAAAATATGGACCCGGAATTGTATGGGATTTACAGTGATTCGGTTAATGATTTTTTGCAATCGATGGATGAAATGGAAAGTGTGCGCGCTCTGGGGGGGTTGCATGTGATTGGTTCAGAACGTCACGAAGCACGCCGTATTGATAACCAATTACGAGGTCGTGCAGCTCGTCAGGGAGATCCAGGTTCCTCTCGTTTCTATCTTTCGTTGGAAGATGAATTAATGCGTTTGTTTGGTGGTCAGCAAGTGGATGGACTAATGCGTCGATTCAATGTTGATGCAAATATCCCGATTGAATCTGGTCTTGTTGGGCGACTGGTTGAACAATCTCAGCAGAGGGTTGAAGGTTCAAACTTCGATGTCCGAAAGCATCTGCTGGAATATGATGACGTATTAAACATGCAACGAAAACGGATTTATTCTCAGAGAGACCGCGTCTTTGTAAAGGAAGATCTGACTGAGGACGTCATGGAAATGGTAAAGCTGGATCTTGAACAGCGAGTTAATAATGCTATGCTGGATGAGGAAGGTCCATGGAAATTGATGGCATATCTGGCTGATATCCAACCATCCATAGACTATGAAGATGTATTCTTCCCTTCATTTCACCTGAAAACAATCCTGGAAGAGTATGGTAACAGTTTGGGTGACTTTCCAGTACCAAAAGACAAAGTAAAACCATTTTTGCTCAAACTATCCGAGGACAGTTTGAACGCCGAAATCACGCATGCAATAGATAGCTCACAAAAATTCCTGGTCAGGGTCGATGAAACGGTTGAAACACAAAAACTGGAAAGGTTTGATGCGCTCGATTCGTTTTTAGCTGGTTTGGAGGATGCAAAAAATCTTGAACCACAAAAGCCACAACAATTATTACAGGAACTATCGAATCTCGTTCGAACCCCATTGCAACTGAATCCACGACAATTGCAGGAGTTGATGGAAGGTTCCAACGATATCGAAAATGAAATTCGCAATCAAATTGAAAAATTCTTATTAAGTCTTAACATTTCCAGGGCAGTTGGGACATTTGCGGTCAGATTCAATAATCTGGAAGTTAAACCGGGAGATTTTCAAGGAAAAAGTTGGGATGACTCGGTTGATATCTTGTTAGATGCTGTCGATGATGCATTTGCCAAACAAAAAAATGCGCTATTAGGTGAACATGGTCAGCTGGCAATCGACATTGATAATTGGCTGCGACAGATTGACTCTAACACTATTGATCGGGATAATTTCTTCCGATTAATGATTTCGCTTGTTGAGGGAAGTCGATTGGCCTTTGATCGTAAGACGCATCGCCAGGTAAAACAGCGCTATAACCGATTGAATTATATTTTCCTGGCAGCCAATGCTTTACAAAATTACGATAAAGTTCAGATATCTCAATCGGTTTTGGAACATTTACAGGACGCATTAATTGCACTCCAATCGGTGTGGGGTGTATATGAATTGAATCGACTTCAACAAAACCAGGTTTCTTTATCCAATCTTGATGAAAAGAATCGAGAATTAATTGTCAAGGAAATCGGGCAAGAAAAATTCGAAGAGTTAAAAGATAAAATTATCCCTGAATTTGATTCCGAAGAGCGCATAATTCTGCGGGATATTCTCGGGAAACGAGTTAGAAATGAAATTTATCGAGAATTACTATTATCGATCATATCTCAAATGTGGGTGGAATACCTAACCAAGGTTGAAGCTCTGCGTGTTTCGATTGGTTTGGAAGCTTATGGTCAACGAGATCCACTTGTTCAATATAAGTCTAAAGCTTCTGAACTATTCAAGACATTGTTGGAAGATATTCGTTCAGCTTTGGTGAATCGAATGTTTACATACCGGCCTTCGCAACGGGTAAATACTACAATTGAAAAGGATCGGGTGGTTACACCTGAGGAAAAGAAAATTCCAATCGGTCAAGAGGTAGAAAAATCTAAAAGTAAAAGAAAAAGACGCCGTCATTGATAATTTTAAGACAATTTAGTTCACATTTTAACAATAATTTAATGAAAGCTTGCCAAGAACGCAATTCTTTCATATAATTTGGAAATCTTTTAAATTGGAGTATGTAGATCGTATGGAGCAAAAAGACACCAATCTCGAGCAAACAAAACCTGAAAATTCGCAAGAAGACAATATGGCTTCATTGCTTGAGCAAGAAGGCATGGATATAGATTTTCCACGAGCTGGAGAAATCAAGCAAGGAGTCATTGCCAGCATTTCACCAAACCAGATTTTGGTTAGTGTTGGCGCTAAATCGGAAGGCATTATTACCGGTCGTGAATTTGATGCGATTCCCCAAGAAGAATTAGAAAAGTTAGCTGTTGGACAGGAAATTTGGGTTTTTGTTTTAACGCCAGAGGATTCCCATGGCAATTTAGTACTCTCACTTATGAGAGCCATGGAAGAAAAATCCTGGTTCAAAGCTGAAGAACTTCTGAAAACAAAAGATTCCTACAACAGCGTTATTCGTGGATACAACAAAGGTGGTTTAATTGTTCCATTAGAAGGTCTGAATGGCTTTGTTCCAGCATCACAGATCAGTCTCTCCCGTAGAGCCGGGTTGGTTGGCGATACACCTGAAAAACGCTGGAGTCCTATGGTTGGAGAAGAAATTGAAGTCTGTGTCATCGAAGTTGATCGCGAACGCCGCCGATTAATTTTGTCCGAACGGGCTGCCAGCTCGGAAACGCGTGAAACGATCAAAGATCGGATTCTGAGCGAATTACAGGAAGGTGATGTTCGTACCGGTAAAGTAACAAGTCTCGCAGAATTTGGTGCTTTTGTTAATATCAATGGTGCTGATGGCCTGGTTCACCTTTCCGAGATTTCATGGGATCGAATTCAGCATCCATCTGAAGTTTTGAAAGTTGGACAGGAAATCAAGGTCAAGATAATCAATATTGATCGTGAGAAAAAACGCATTGGTCTTTCCATACGCCAGTTATTGGACGATCCCTGGATTAATCGAATTGGTCAATATGAAGTTGGTCAATTATTAGAAGGAACCATTACCCGATTAACCAAATTTGGCGCCTTCGCCCGTATTGAAGAAGATCTGGAAGGTTTGATCCATATCAGTGAGATTAGCGAACGTAGAATTGAACACCCGAAAGAAGTGCTCAAAGAAGGTGAAACCATCACACTGCGTGTTATCAAGATTGAACCAGAAAATCATCGGATTGGTCTCAGCATTCGTCGCGTAGATTCCATGGCATTTGCAGAAATGGATTGGAAGACCCTTGAGGATATGTTGTTAGATGAAGTTGAACTCGACGACACAGAATCATCTGAAGAACAGGAAGTATTACCAGAAGAAAATCATGATGTACCTTCTGAAGAAAAAAAAGATGTAGTGCCAGAAGAGCTGCAAGAAGAAGAATCGGAAGTTCAACCAGAAACGCAACATAATGAAGAACCGGAAGGTCAACCAGAAGAAAAACCCAATCAAGAGTCATAAGAAAATTGTCGAATGATTACAAGAGCGCGCCTGAGGGTGCGCTTTTTTTCAATAAGGTAAACCATGAGAAAAATTCTGATCGATGCACATGAAGATATAGCTTACGCAGCAATTTCATTTAACCGAGACTATTCAAAATCCGCTGCAGATATTCGTATGGCTGAACAATTCACCGAGATACCACAATGGAATGGACACGCCATGTTGGGTTATGCAGATTGGCAGAAGGCGAATGTCGGAATCATATTCTCTACATTATTTATTATGCCAAAGCGATACCAAACCGGCGACTGGGAGAAAGTGGTTTACAGGAATCCCCAGGAAGCTAAATCGCTTTTACAACAACAGGTTGATTATTATTATCGTCTGGAAGGAAATTACCCCGAAAAATTTATTATTCTCAGAAACAATGCTCAATATCAAGACCATTGGGAGATATTACAAAAAACCTCCCAAAAATCCTATCCAATCGGATTAGTTATATTAATGGAAGGAGTTGAAGGATTGAGCCATCCCAATGAAATTGAAGAATGGTACCATAAAGGGGTTAGAATTGTCGGTCCAGCCTGGTCAGGGGGTAAGTTTAGTGGTGGGATGTATGAACCCGGGGGATTAACCAATGAGGGAAGGTTATTGTTAGAAATAATGCTTGATTTAGGTATGGGTTTAGATATTACCCATATGAGTGCAAGAGCAGTGTTCCAGGCTTTGGATATATATGAAGGTCCTGTTTTATCCTCCCATGCGAATGCAAAATCATTAATAAATGGATTGGGTGGAGATAGACATTTATCCGACCTCATTATTCGTAGAATTGCGGAGCGAGATGGAGTCATGGGTGTAATGCCTTATAACCAATTCCTGGTAGCCAATTGGACAAAATCAATTGCTCGTGATAAAGTAACTTTGGAACATTATGTAAACCATATTGATCATATTTGCCAGATCACTGGTAGTGCAAATCATGTGGCAATTGGAACAGATTTCGATGGTGGATTTGGTTTCCCGGATGTTCCAGTTGAATTAATATCAATTGGTGATTTACCGCAAGTGGATGCTATTTTGACCACGCGTGGTTATAATCAAGAGGAAATAAATGCAATTTTTGCTATGAATTGGAAAAGAATACTTGATAGGATTTTTTCTAAATGAGTTTGTCAAAACAAGATAATACTCTGGATAACGAGTCAATTTCAACCAAAGGATTACCATATTTCAGGATACGTTTGGGTTTAATTTTCACGATTCTGGGTTTTCTAATATTTCTGTTAGGTGCACGTCCTTCTATATTTGGTCTTGATCGTAGTCCTGTGATAGGTTTTGTCCAGATTGGTATGTTTTTGGTGGGCTTGGCGATTATGTGCCTCGGTGGATACATCAGTATGATGGCATTATGGAAGCGAGAACGTCCCAGCATTTTAGCAGATATTGGATTACGACTGGTAGCTACAGGATTTGTCATTGCTGTTTTTGCCGGAATGGCAGATGTTTTTGGTTTTGGAAGTCATCCATTACCGGAAGTACCCTATTTCGGAGGTTGGCAGACCAGGGGTGTTGAGATAGGCGAAGCAATCATTGCGATTGGTTTTCTATTCATGGTTCCTTTCAGAAGAAATCGGACAACCAAAAATATCAAAAATTAGCATCAAAAAGAAAATCAAGAAAATTTTTATTATTGATTTCCTGAATTTTGTTCACCTTGACACTAATTTTTTCATTTGTTATGATGGCTCTCTAGAGGTAAAAAAATGTCAATTGAAGATTTTAAAAATTCACCAGATGTGAAGGAAGAAGAAGCCACTGCCAGAAAAGATTGGCATTCCATCTGGGACAGCATTGTTCGATTTGGATTGGGAGAAGCCAGTTTGCGTGTAGGTACAGTCATCGCTTCGATCGCACTTATATTACTGGTTGTCTGGGTAATGGGTCGCTTTTACTTGCAGGGTGAAATTTCTGAACCGAGGGCAGCTTTAGCAGAAGTGGAAGTTCCAACAGCAACTGCATTTGTAAAATTACCAGAATTCTCTATTCCAGATCCTGAGGTATCGACTGTTTCATTGGATAGAATAACGAAAATGGATACAACATTACCGGAAAAACCACGATATGAAATTGAAAAATATACTGTAGTGGAAGGGGATACGATTTTTGGAATCGCTGAGAAATTTAATCTAGACCCTTCAACCCTACTTTGGGGGAATCTATATACCTTAGGGGACGATCCGCACAGACTATTTCCAGGGGTAGAATTGAACATACTTCCCCAGAATGGTGTATTACATACCTGGAGTGCTGGCGAAGGTCTCAATGGAGTAAGCCGATACTACGATGTTTCCCCCGAAACGATTATTGATTGGCCAGGAAATAATTTGACCCTGGAGGAGATTGGAGATTTTGCTGCTCCAAACATCGAACCAGGGACCGAATTATTTGTTCCCGGTGGAAAACGAGACTTTATTACCTGGAGTGCGCCGAGAATCACCAGAGATAACCCCGCGGTGGCGAAGAATATCGGACCAGGCTCATGTGGTGTGATCACTGATGGGGCAGTGGGTATTGGTACGTTCATTTGGCCAGCTCCGCAACGATTTATCTCTGGATATGATTATTCTCCGGCTACCAACCATTACGCTATTGATATCGGTGGTTATTTAGGCGATCCTTTGTATGCTTCTGATAATGGCGTAATTGTTTATTCAGGTTGGAATGATTATGGTTATGGATTTATGGTCGTAATTGACCATGGTGGTGGATGGCAAACGCTTTATGCACACATGAGCGAAATCTACTATGGTTGTGGTGCTTCTGTGTTCCAGGGTGATGTAATCGGATTAATGGGAAGTACTGGCAACTCTTCAGGGCCACATTTACATTTTGAAATGCGCCATGATGAATATGGTCGAGTAGACCCGAAATTGTTTTTGCAATAAATTAAATTAACTTGATGAATGACCGTTTTGAAAAATAAGCGGTCATTTTTTATTTCAGACATGTATAATATTAAGGAAAGGATATGATGAAAAGTATCACGGAAACCCGCCCATCTCCGATCGCAGGTCATTGGTATAGCGGAAACGCTCAAATTCTGAGAACAGAGATACATAATTTCCTGAGTAATGCGATCTTATCCAATCCTGGAGGAGATGTTATTGGTGTGATTGCTCCCCACGCTGGATATCGGTATTCTGGCCAGACAGCAGCTTACGCATTTCAGAGTGTCAGGAATCAACATTTTGATCTGGTTGTTATTCTTTCACCATTTCATTCCTATCATCCTGCAATGATTTTAACCAGTGCTCATGAATATTATCAGACCCCTCTTGGAAAAATTCATGTTGATCAGGAATTAATCCGATTATTGATCACTCAGACTATTCCTGACTCAGACTTCAAGATGGTAAAGGTCGCGTATGATGAAGAGCATTCGTTAGAAATTGAACTACCATTCCTGCAATGTACCCTGGAAGGTGATTTTTCTCTGTTACCATTAATGGTGAGAAGCATTGATCCGCGTCAAAGTGAGATGTTTGCGAAATGTTTATTTGCATTAATCAAAGACAGAAATGCTTTAATTGTGGCTTCCACGGATCTCTCGCACTTTTATCCACAATCAGTGGCAGAACGCCTGGATAAGGAGATGCTTGATCAGATTCAATCCTTCTCTGTTCAAAATGTTTATCGAACAGAATTTGAAGGGAAAGGATATGCCTGTGGATTGGGTGCTGTCATGATCAGCATGGCACTCAGCAAAATGCTCGGGGCAGATAAAATTAAAATCTTGCATCATTCAACATCGGGAATACAAACTGGAGATTTTTCTTCCGTGGTTGGTTACGGTGCTGGTGTTTTTCTCAAAACTAATTCATAAAGGTAGCGTCATTGCATGCAAATGTACGTTCAGGTAATTGTCAATGTTCCTGGAATAGAAGGTGTTTTTGACTATCATGTTCCAGAGGATTTGCAGAATGGACTTGAGGTGGGAGCATTGGTATTGGTTCCATTTGGAAAACAAATTGCTCAGGGAATCATCCAGGCTTTTGTTTCTTCCCCACAGGTACCCAAAACCAGACCGATCGATAGTGTTATCGACCCACATGCGGTAATCAATGCGAACCAACAAAAATTAGCCGAATGGATGGCAAGAGAGACACTTTCGCCTATATCTGCATGTTATAAACTGATGTTACCATCCGGTTTAAGCCAACAGGTGGACAGTTTGTATGAATTGGTTCATTTCGATCCGAGTATTCCTTTATCACCTGTACAAAGAAGAATTGTTGAACATCTCAAGGAAAAAGGAGCATCGCGAGGCGCTCAATTGAACCGGGCTTTTACGAGAGTAAATTGGAAAGCAGCTATCCGCCGTTTAATTCAATTAGGGATCGTTCAATCACAAACTTACCTTGCTCCTCCTCGTGTTCAGGCAAAAATGGTGCGCACCATTCATCTGAATATTAAAACAGAAGATATTGACCTTCGATTGAGTGAAATCAGCAAAAAGGGAACTGCTTTTGACCGCCGAAGAGGAGTATTACAGCTTGTTTCGAATTATCCTGATGGGATTGAATCATCCATGGTAACAATAGCAACAGGCGCAACTTCTGTGGATTTGAATAAATTAGCCGATGCAGGCTTGATATATTTTGGTGAGGTTGAGTCAATTCGAGATCCATTAGAACATTATGAAAAGATTTCTCATGATCCTCCAATTTTGACAGAAGATCAACAACTTAATTGGTCAAAATTGAAAGATATGCTTGAAAAACAAGATTTTCATTCACCTGTCTTAATTCATGGAGTTACTGGATCAGGAAAAACAGAATTGTATTTGCGCATGGTAAAGGCTGTATTAGAACAATCAAAAACAGCCATTGTAATGGTTCCGGAAATCAGTCTTACACCTCAAACAGTCAAACGGTTTCAGGCCCGGTTTGCAGGCAAAGTTGGGATTATCCATTCGCAAATTTCTGAAGGAGCCAGGTATGATACATGGCGTCGAATTCGCAAAGGAGAGTTGAAGGTTATCGTTGGACCAAGGTCTGCCTTGTTTTCTCCTCTGGAAAACCTTGGATTGATCATTGTCGATGAAGCGCATGATGATTCCTATTTTCAGGATGATATGCCACCCAGATATAATGCCATTCAGGCAGCTGAGGTCTATGCCAAATTGAATCAAGCATTGATTGTTTATGGGAGTGCCACGCCTAGTATCGAAATGATGTATAAAGCTAAACAACAGAAATGGACTATCCTGAGGATGCCATTGCGGATTTTTGCCCATACTGAAATTGTTATGTCTGAGCTTCAGGTTGAAAAAGACCTATCCAAGCAGAATTTAAAAGCTTTACCGTTGCCAGAGGTCAACATAATTGATATGCGCCGTGAACTCAAACAGGGCAATCGGTCCATTTTCAGTCGAGATTTACATGATAAGATCCACACAACACTGGATGCAGGACATCAGGCGATTTTATTCTTGAATCGCCGTGGTTCAGCCACATATGTGTTTTGCCGAAATTGTGGTTATCGATTATCTTGTCCACGCTGTGATATACCGCTTACTTTTCATGCGGATCAAAACCACTTATTGTGCCATCATTGTGGTTATACCCGTCAAATGCCTGCTACCTGTCCACAATGTAAAAGTAATCAAATTCGTCAATTTGGTATCGGAACTGAAAGGGTTGAGCAGGAAGTCAGCAAACAATTTCCTTCAGCCCGAGTGATCCGGATGGATTCAGGAATCTCAAAACAAAAGGGTATTCATGAAGTGCTCTTAAGGCAATTTGCTGACCGCAAAGCGGATATCCTGGTTGGGACACAAATGTTAGCAAAAGGAATTGACTTTCCGTTTGTAACGTTGGTTGGCGTCATACTGGCAGATGTTGGATTATCCATGCCTGATTTCAGAGCTGCTGAAAGAACATTTCAATTATTAACCCAGGTAGCCGGTAGGGCAGGAAGAAGTCCACTGGGTGGCAATGTGATCTTTCAAACCTATCAGCCGGATGAATATCCCATTAGAATGGCTGCTAAACATGATTTTAGTTCATTTTACGAACATGAATTGGGATATCGATCAAAACTTGGATATCCGCCTTTTTCACGATTGATTCGACTGGAATTTAGACACAGGGATGAAAACGAAGCAAAATTAAGTGCTCAATCCATGGCTGAAAAAATTTCTTTTTGGATAAAAGCAGGAAACCACAAACAGACAGACATCATTGGTCCTGTACCCTGTTTCTTTCCAAAACTGAATGCTATTTACCGTTGGCAAATCATTTTACGAGGTCCACGACCGATCGAAGTGTTATTTAATAAGGAGTTAGGAGAAACAATTGTAACAGTCGATCCGGTATCTTTGTTATGAAATAAAACACGTTTCTGTTTGATTTCAACAGAAACGTGTTTTATTTCATAAGTAAATTTTACGGCAATACATAATGAGGGTTTAAGAAACCACCCATAAATCTGACTTCAAAATGAAGATGAGGACCGGTGGAATTTCCGGTGCTACCGGCGGCTCCAATTACAGATCCCTGATAAACACTGGATCCACAGCGGACATTAATAGCACTCAAATGGGCATACAATGTCTGGTAGCCATTTCCATGGTCAATCATGATCATATTTCCGTAGCCGCCACTGATGCCGCCAGCATACACAACCACGCCGCTATCAGACGCGTACACATTATCTCCGGTCATGGCACCTATATCGATTGCAAGGTGCCCAGACCAGTAATCATTACCTGAGATGAACTGGTTATTCGCTGGCCAGATGAAAGTACCGGTACCATAAGCACCACCTGCAGAAGTATCACATGCACCTGGAATACTGCTGTTTACACCAGCGGGGCCTCTCGGAATGGTGGGAACAACCCATTGTTGAAATTCCCGTTTACCCCCCGGTATCATAACATATGTGCCTGGAGTGATTACCGGGTCGGTACGGTCAATTCTGTTGGGGGTCCAATCCAGAATTGCATCAACATTTACCTTAAATTGTCCGGCTACCGATTCTAAGGTGTCCCCTTTTTGCCATTCATAATAAACGCCATCGGTTGGTGGTATCCGTAATTCATTTCCAACAGAAATCATATGGGGGTCATCATTCATCGTATCTTTATTCGCCCATAATATCGTTTCTGGAGTCAGGTTGAAAAATGTTGCAATACCAAACACTGAATCACCTGATTCGATCGTATAGGTTGTTGCTTCGGTTCTTGCTCTGGTCGGAATAATCGTCACGGGATTCGCATACCGAATAACAGCAAAATCATTATCTACTGATTCAAAATCAGGAAGTGAAGCAGGGGCAGAATCAGATGTACTCGCTGAAACACTACCCGTATCCGGTGTCCATGCTGTCTGATTCGGTTTGAAAAATTGTATTGCAACAAAAACCAAGAGGGCTATCATCAGAGATGCCAGCCCCCAAAATATGATCGATATTGTTTTATTTGTGTTTACTTGTTGCTTGTTTATTTCTTGTTTTTTACCTAAATTCACGTAGCCTCCGTTAGACTCTCCAGGAATTCTACATTATTTTTCGTTTTTGACAAGCGTTGTAGAATAGCTTCGGATGCTACGGAGATATCCATACCTGCCCCTTGAGGGGGATTAGAGATCATTTGTAAGTACATGCGGCGCATTACCCAGACTCTCTGAAGAACATCCGGGCTCATTAAAAGGTCTTCGCGTCTGGTCGAAGATTTTTCGATGTCAATGGCCGGGAATATCCGGCGTTCCTGCAAACGCCTGGAAAGATGTAATTCCATATTTCCAGTACCTTTGAATTCTTCATATACAACGTCATCCAGTCGAGATCCGGTATCTACCAGTGCAGTTGCGATGATGGTGAGTGATCCACCTTCTTCAATATTACGAGCCGCACCATAAAATCGTTTAGGTGGATACAAAGCTGAGGGATCCATTCCACCAGAAAGTGTTCTACCGGAGGGGGTTACTGACATATTATATGCTCGGGCAAGACGGGTGAGTGAATCCATCAAAATCACTACATCTTTTCCTAACTCTACCAATCTTTTTGCGCGACTTAAGGCGATCTCAGCTGTTCTGACATGGGCGGTTACAGGTTCATCGAATGTTGATGCGACCACTTCGGCATCTACCGAGCGATCCATATCTGTGACCTCTTCTGGTCTCTCACCGATAAGAACCAGAGTGACATAGGTGCCCGGGTTGTTGGCGGTTATTGCATTACATAATTCTTTGATGATGGTTGTTTTTCCCGCCTTTGGCGGGGAAACAATCATGGCACGCTGACCTCGTCCGATGGGTGCAATCATGTCGATAACCCTGGTCGATAAAACCTTGGGGTTTGTTTCCAGATCGAAACGTTGATCGGGAAAAATTGGGGTCAAAGAATCAAAATGCTGCCGTTCACTTGCACTCTCAACGTCAATACCGTTGATAAAGTCAACTTTAACCATTCCAAAATGACGTTCAGATTCACGTGGTGGTCGAGCGAATCCAATCACAAGATCACCACTTCTCAGGTTATACCTTCGGATTTGAGCCTGTGATACATAGACATCATCTTTTCCAAGTTTGTAATTCTGTCTTAGAAAACCGATACCTTCAGGCATAACTTCCAGGATACCACCGCGGACTTCTTCGCCTTCTTCGTTTGCCTCTGTAGAATGTTGGGCAATACGCACAATCAAATTTTCTCTTTTGAGTCGGTTTGAATTGATAACATTTAATTCTTTTGCAATTTTTCTTAATTCTGCCAGAGAACTTTTTTCAAGATCAGGTACATTAATCATAAGGTTTCCTTTATAAAAAGGTTAAATGTCTGTAAAATTTTGGATCAAATAAAAAGAATTCGTGCAAGGATATCCTTCATGAAGTTCACAATAGATCAAAAATGGATTGTTTATTGGGAAGTGAAATTCTATCTGTTCGTCTTTCTGAATAAAAAAATTATATCATGTGGAAAATTAACAAGCAAGGAAAACCACAAAAAAACATACTACAAAAACATAAATATATCTCTGTAATTATTGTTCTATGATTTTCCAAGCATAGCATCAATAAAATATTTAATCTTGAATTCCTTACCGGATAATAAGTATTGCGCCCTGAAGAAACTCGATACCGATCGAACGATCCAGTAAGCAGAAACTAATAACAATATGATGGCAAGTAATATCTGCCAGAATGGAACATTCCCTGCTGATAATCTTGTCATCATGGAGACAGGGGATGTAAAAGGAAACAGACTTAGAAAGATTGCCAATGCCCCATTCGGATTTTGAATGACAGGTGCTAACAATACCAGAGGAATTACCATTGGTATAACTAAAATAGTGGTAGCCTGTGATGCCTCTTTTAAGTTGGAAACTAAAGCACCAACACCTGCCATTAAACTTGCATACAATATATATCCCAGAATAAAGAATATAATTCCCCAAACCAGAATAGAGGTCGGTAATTGAAATTCAATAGGTAATGCAAAACTTCTTCCACTCAACCGGAGAATAAATAAACCGGTTCCACTCCAGACAATGGTTTGAAGTAATCCAACCAATCCTAAAGCCACAATTTTTCCACTTAATAATTGCATTGGGGTGATCGAAGTCAATAATATTTCGATTACCCGGTTAGATTTTTCATTGGTAATACTATTTAACATCATGCTCGAACTGCCTAATATCACAATATAGAATAGGAAAGTTACGATATAGGGTAGAAAGAATGTCAATTGATGTCCTGGGTCTCGCTGAGGTTCAGGGGATAATAACTCGGTTTTAAATTTGGGTGCTGTACTCACCAGGTTCATGATTTCTGGATTTTCGGATAACAAGGCTGAATTAATCAACGTTTCAATCAGGTAATTGTCATTGCCAGCACTCAGGGGATTAAAATCCGGTCGATAGACGACGATCTCACCTTTTTGAACATAATCCTCAGGAATGAAATAAAAAGCTTTGATAAAGCCTGAACCTAAATCGATATTGGCGGATTCCTTGGTGGTATATAACTTGATTTGATCCTTAAGCTCATCAGGGATTTTTGTAATATTTCGCGTATCATCCAATAATCCAATCGATAATTTTTCCTCTTCTGTGGTTGTCAATTTGGAAATTAAGCTGGTTATCCCGGAGGTTTGATCTCTGTTACCTACAACGAGTGTAAAAATCAACCCGATCAACGGTAGCAAGAGTAAAGTCAAGATGAAGGATTTCCTTTTAATTGTTGTTAGCAATTCATTTTTAAGTACGATTAAGGTTTTTTTCATTTTATGGCCTTTGTGTGAAGATTTCTATTAAGGAAAGTTTTTTGCCATAGCGTAACATCCCCAATCGGAATGCTCTTCCTGCAAACCAAAGTGCCGCAATTGCAAATATAATCAATAGCGCTATCGTGATGATTATTTGCCAGGCGGGAATAGTAGAAAAAGCAGCTCTCATTGGTAAACTTACAGGGGCTGTAAATGGAAATAAACTGAAGAATAAGGATAATGGACTATTTGGTTTTTCAATTAATACCTGCATAAACCAATACGGTAACACCATAGGAATTGTAAAAATACCAGCTATTTGCTGCGCTTCTTTGGTTTCCGTTGTTGTTGCTCCTAATGCGGCCATCATTGCTGCTATCATCACAAATGCAGGTATAAATACCATGATCGTCAACAGAAGGAAAGAAAAATCAATTTTTGTGGATTGCAAATCAGGAAATATGCGAAATAGAGAGAAAATTCCAATGATTCCAAATAGGATCCAGACAACTAATTGGGTTAATCCGACACTTAAATTACCAATAACTTTCGCGGTCATCAATTGGGTTGGAGAAATCGATGTAACCATAATTTCCATGGTGCGATTTTCTTTTTCCTCCACCACCGATTGAAGGAGGTACCCTCCACTGAAGTTGACGGCCATGATGAATAAGAATCCGACCAGAAAGGGTAATATAAAAACTAATACATTATCTTCATTGGCGGATGTTTGTTCTCCTGTTGATTTAACTTCAAAACTAGCACCTTCCATCAGCCGAGATGATATCTCTTCGGGTAAATCTTTAAGAACATTCAATTTAAGGAAAGTATAAAATTCGCCATTTACACTCGAATCAGGTGCTTTATTTGCGATAACTTTGATTTCGCTGGTTTCAATAAAATTTTTATCTATGACATATAAAGCTTGAATAATATTGTTTTGTAATGCTGATTCGGCTTCAGATTCATCCGTGTACCGAATAAATTCAATCGGTTTCATTAAGCCAATTGGTGCTTCAGCCTTATATTCAATTGGATTATCCAGTAAGCTGCTGCGGTCGATGTAGCCAACGGGTGAATCATTATATTGGAAAATCACTGATAAGAAGCCAATTGCCACCATTAGTAAAATAAAAAACGGCAATGACAAAATTGCTAAAATAAAGCGTTTCTTTTTGACTTGTTTCCAATATTCATGTTTAATCACAAGCCAGGTTTTATTCATATTTCATCCCTGATTCCGTAACAACTTGAATAAATATCTCATCCAAAGTGGGCATCGCAATTTCAAATTGGTTAATTTTGATATTCGCAGCTACCAATGTTTTAAGGAAATCTTGAGGTGAGACTTGTGAATCCAGATCAATCTGATAATGATGATGGTTTTCCAATCTTTTAAATTTATTCATCCCGGGCAAAGAAGCAGGAATTTGATCTTCTGTTCGAACATGGATCGCATGACCAGCATAGTTCTTCTGCACTTCGCTCAAAGCTCCGTACAGTACAGATTTTCCTTGATTGATCAAAACCAGACGATCACATAGTTCTTCAACCTGATGCATCTGATGTGTACACATGACAATCGTTTTCCCCAAATCCCTTTGCTCGCGTAGAATATCTTTGACCATTTGGGTGTTTAAAGGGTCTAATGCTGAGAAAGGTTCATCAATGATAATTAGTTTGGGATCATGAACAAGCGTTGTGATTAATTGTGCTTTCTGTTGCATGCCTTTACTCAATTCTTTAACTTTTTTCTTCTTGTGCTCGTCCAGATTGAACCGGATCAAATACTCATTAATCCTTTTATGACTTTCAGAAGATGATAAACCTTTTAATGATGCCAGGTAATTCAAACATTCTTCAAGGTTGATATCCTGGTACAGTCCTCTTTCCTCTGGTAAATATCCGATCTGATCCTTTTTCTCCTCGCTCATGCCATTGCCAAAAAGCTTTACTGAACCACTATCTGGTTTAAAAATATCCAGGACAATGCGAATACAGGTGGTTTTTCCGGCACCATTTGGACCTAAAAGACCAAAGATCTCTCCCGGTTTTACTTCGAAAGAAACCTCGTCCAAGGCTTTTTGCGACCCAAAAGTTTTAGAAATATTATTTACTTCAATTGTGTTCATATCAGGAACTCATTTCATTGATGGAATTTGATTTTACAAATATCGATTCTACTATAATATTTACACAGATTTTTAGATTAAGTTTCAAAATAATCGATCTATGGCTTTTCATGTACAATATTAATAAAGTGAAAGGGAAATTGAATATGGCAATGACTTCCAGAGAAAGAGTTCAGGCTGTCCTGAATTATGAGACACCAGACAGAGTGCCGATCATCATCGGTGTGAGTAATGCAACCGGGATAAAAATTCACCCTTACCGTGGAATCAAAAAAATTCTGGGTATCGAGAATGAAGACAAGTACATTTATGATTGGCCAGAATTGGGCACATCTCTTCCTGATGAACGAGTGATGGTACGTCTCCACAGCGATGTGCGCGGTATTCTGGATCGTTTCCCGAAAGAGGTCTATGAGAGAAACCAATCCCGATCACCCCATTCTCCTTTTTTTGATGATTGGGGCAATGGTCAGATGGAAATTGGACCTGATAACTGGTATCCTGGCGTCCATCCAATGCCAAATGCAAAAACAATCGAAGATCTGGAGTCTTACCCCTGGCCCGATATGGATGATCCTTATCGCACCTCCCATGTTCGGGAAGAGGCTACGAAAATCCATGCAGACAATCAATTTGCCATTATGGCAACTCCCTGGCTCATGTTTCCATTTGAAAGGGCTATTGGCTTGCAGGGAATGGAGACTTTTCTATCTAATATGGCGATGGAACCGGAATTTGCTCAGGAATTATTGAACCGAATTAACAAGCTTTGCATGACTAATATGGGACATTTTCTGGATCAATGCGGTGACTTGATTGACATCATCAAAATTGGTGATGATCTGGGAACACAGGAAAATTTGATAATCTCGCCCCGCATGTATCGGAAAATGTTGAAACCATTACACGCAGAAATGATTTCATTGATTAAACAGAAAACCAATGCAAAAGTCTTTTTCCATACGGATGGAGATGTATTTAATCTAATTGAGGATTTTATTGAGATAGGGGTTGATATTTTAAATCCAATCCAGACTTCTGCAGGAAAAATGTCAAACCTGGAAGAATTAAAAAAGCAATATGATAAACGGATTGTTTTTTGCGGGGCAATTGATACCCAGAAAATACTTCCCCATGGTACCCCTGAAGAAGTCAAACAAGAAGTAAGAAGGGTGATGAATATTCTTGGAAAGGGTGGGGGATATATGGTCGCCACTGTGCATACAGTTATGAATGAGGTACCTGCCGAAAATGTGCTGGCGATGGTAGATGCTGTAGAGGAATATGGATATTATCCTTTGAAAGGCTGATAATGAAAAAAGGACCTGTAGAGGGTCCTTTTTTTAACTTTAAATATTTTTTAAAATTTACTCTTTTTCGTATGGTTCACCCTCAGCAGCAGGAGCATGGCCACGTCCAATTACACCTGCTAATACAATGATGGTTGCCAGGTAGGGCGCCATTCCAATAAATTCACTCGGTATGGGAACTTGCAATAATGACGCCTTGGCTGAAAGAGAGTCAAAGAAGCCAAATAATAGACCTGCACCCATCGACCCAACCGGATGCCAATTGCCAAAAATCATGGCTGCGAGACCGATAAACCCTCGTCCTGCTGTCATGACTTCATCAAAACGACCAGAAGATCCCAGAGAAAAATAAGTACCACCAAATCCCGCCATCATACCACCCAGAATAACAGCCATATATTGTGTTCTATGAACGTTAATTCCCAATGTATCTGCTGCCTTAGGATGTTCACCAACAGAGCGCAATCTCAACCCCCAGCGGGTCTTGAAAAGCATGAAGGTTAACAATATCACAAAGAAAAACATGGCAAAAACATACATATTGTGGCTGAAAAGTATCGGTCCAATAAATGGAATTTTAGAAAGTACGGGCACATTAATTTGAGGAAACATGCCTGGCTCATTTAAATATTGGAATTCTACTTTTTGAATATATCTGGAAGAAAGATACGAAGTTATACCGGTTGCAAAAATATTGATGACAGTTCCGGAAATGATTTGATTGACCTTATATTTAATGGAAAGCCAGCCATGAATAAGACCCATCAAACCACCAGCAATTATTCCTGCCAGAAGACCAACAATCAGGCTATTGAATAAAGATGCAAACACAGTACTGATAAAGGCAGATGTCAACATCATACCTTCAATTGCAATATTGATAATACCACCACGTTCGCATAAGATTCCCGACATAGCGCCCAATGTTAGTGGGACTGCCCGTACAACCATCACTCTTAACAATCCGGCTAAATTTGTTTGACCACCAGCGGTAGCCCATGTCAGGAATCCAAATATGAACAAAATGGCAACGAGTGCCAGTACACCATATGTATACTTGCCAAAACCTCGAATAATCTGAAAAGCTCCAAGCAGGCTCAGAATTCCAGCAATCATATTCAAATAGAGTAGACTTGGAAAGACCCAGTCTGCTGCCTCTGCAGAACCACCACCAGGATTCATCATGAATCTTGTTTCCACACCTGGTTCAACATCTGTTGCAAAAACCAGCCAGATAAATACAGCGGCAGCCAAAAATAGAATACCCATTGTAATTCGACGACGTCGTTCTAATTTCAGGATACCCTGGCTTTTTTGTCCAATCTGAGCATCTGTAGTTGTAGTCATAATTTATTATCCTTTCCAGCTGCGCAGGGATACAAGATCTTCTTCATGTTTGGATTCTCTCAAGCGATAAATTGTTCGAATAATCGCTGGAGCTGCAATAAATGCCAGAATTACTGCCTGCAATATGGATACAATATCAATGGGTACACCAACTGCTAATTGCATGGATCTGGCTCCATTCCGTAAGAAACCAAATAAAAGCGAGGATAGAATTACTCCCAGGGGGTGGGTTTTCCCTAATAATGCCAATGCGATACTATCAAAACCATATCCACTTGAGAATGCTGGTAACAGTCTGTAATTCACTCCAAGTACTTCATTTGCACCTGCCATACCCGCTAAAGCCCCCGATAAAACCATTGCCAGGATCGTTGTTTTTGTAATTTTTACACCTGCGTACCGGGCAGCATTTGGATTGGATCCAACCATACGAAGTTCAAATCCCCAGGTTGTTTTAAACAAAAGATAGTAGACCGCAACAGCCATTAAGACCGCAATGAAAAAACCAATATGAAAACGAATTGGCGTATCAAATAGTCGTGGTAATTTGGCAGTCTCTAAAATCCAGGGAGTTTTTGGTGTGAATTCGTTTGGATCCTTCATCGGGAATTTTAAGAGCCAATCCACAAGCCTGAATGCGATGTAATTCATCATTATTGTTGTGATGACTTCATGTGCTCCTGTTTTAGCCTTAAGAAGACCCGGGATAAATCCCCAGAGTGCACCTCCCAGAGCACCGAAAAGCATGGCTAAGGGAATATGAATGATGGTAGGGAGTCCATTGATGGCATAACCTGCCCAAACACCAGTGGCTGCTCCAATGAAAATTTGACCTTCCACACCGATATTAAATAAGCCCGCTCGAAAACCTAAAGCAACAGCCAAACCACCAAAAATATATGGTGTGGATTGGACGAGACTTTCGAAAAATGGGTTAATTGCACGGCGAATGGCTAATTGATCACCACTGGCAAACGCCAATCTTATTTTTTCTGGATTACCTACAGATCCAGTAAATAAAGCTACATAGGTATTCCAGGCTGTTCTGAAGGCAGCACCGAACCCAGACCAGATTGACTCTCTAAAAGCAGCATAAACTTCGTTAGTAGTGATGGCAACCAGAACCCCGCCAAGCAGGATACCAGTAAAAATAGCCAATAAAATTACCAGGAAGTTGCTTCTTGAAAACTCATCCCAAAATACTGAAAGAGATTTCTTTTTATTTTCTGTTGTATTTTCCATATTTCGATTCCTTTATGTTATCAGAATCTGTTTTTTCTTAGCGAGAAGCTTTTGTTTTTCTTCTTCGCTTGGGATGATCCCTGCCATCAATAAACCAACTATTTCCTTTGTCGCGTTCTTAGCGTCCAGAATATCCAATAGTTTTCCGCGATAAACAACGGCAATCCGATCAGATAACTGCATAATTTCGTCCAATTCGGTTGAGACTAGAAGAATTGCACAACCATCATCTCTCTTTTCAATTAAGCGTTTATGGATGAATTCAATGGATCCAACATCCAGTCCACGGGTGGGTTGGGAGGCGACTAAAAATTTTATGGGTCGGGAAAATTCTCTAGCTACAATAACTTTTTGTTGATTTCCACCTGAGAGATTACGGGCTGGTACAAATGGGCTGGGTGTTCGGATATCGAAACTTTCTACCAGTTTTTTACCATTTTCGTTGATTGATTTTTGGTCCATCCAGATGGATTTTGAATTCGGTTCCAGATAATAGGTGTTCAGAACAAGATTGTCTGTTATCGGAAATCCCAGTACCAGACCATCTTTCTGGCGATCTTCTGGAATGTGTGCACTTCCTATCTCTGTTATTTTTCTGGGTGAAAGATGGGTAATATTATGACCACAAAGTCGCACATCACCATCAACAGCTTGCAATAAACCAGTAATCGCTCGAACCAATTCGGTTTGACCATTTCCCTGGACACCTGCAATCCCCAGGACTTCGCCAGCATGGACTTTGAAGGACATGTCATTGACAGCTAATGCACCCACTGAATCTAAAACTTTGAGGTTTTCAACCTCAAAAACCACTTCACCGGGAACACTTTCCGATTTTTCAACTTCAAGGTTGACATCCCGACCGACCATCATGCTCGCCAGATCGTTCAAATCTGACTCTGCTGGTGTGGTACTTCCCACAACTTTGCCCCCTCGAATAACGGTGATGCGGTCAGCAATGTCCATCACTTCGCCTAATTTATGAGTGATGAAAATAATCGATTTTCCCTGTTCAATCATGGTGTGCATGATCTTAAAGAGCTCTTCAACTTCCTGCGGAGTCAGTACTGCAGTAGGTTCATCCATAATCAGGATGTTCGCTTCACGGAAAAGAAGTTTGATAATTTCAACACGTTGTTGCATACCCACAGGAATATCGCTGATGTAGGCATCTGGATTAATATCCAATTTGTAGATGTTAGATATTTCCCGGATTTTATTGGCGGCTTTTGTTCGGTCGAGAACGCCTCCTGCTTTAACATACTCTTCGCCGAGCATAACGTTTTCGGTGACCGTAAATACAGGCACCAACATGAAGTGTTGATGCACCATACCAACTCCGGATTTAATGGCGTCAATTGGCGAATGGACGTCAAGTTTTTGACCGTTTACAAAGATCTCACCCTCATCGGGGTGATACAACCCATATAAAATATTCATGAGGGTGGTCTTACCTGCACCGTTTTCCCCCAGCAGGGCATGGATTTCACCTTTTTCAACGGTCAGATCAATATGGTCGTTGGCTAATACCCCTGGAAACCTTTTGGTAATGCCACGAAGTTCAAGAACTGGAGCCATTTATACCTCTTTTTTTATCAGGTTAATGGAAAATTTTAATTATTGTATCATAAGGAAAAATTTTGAAAAATTGAAAAAGGAGTCAGGTTTTTTCCTGGCTCCTTTTTATTTGAGTTTGATTTTAATTAGCGGGTTGGCATGGTTGCGATTTCACCAGAAATAATTCCGGGAATCAAACCTTCAATTTCAGCTTTTAATTCAGCAGGAACCTGATCTGCCCATTTTGAACCATAGCTAAGTGCTGTTCCACCATTTTCAAGTGTAAGCATGTAGGGTGATCCACCTGCAAATGTACCATTTACAACTGCTTCAATACTCTCATAGACGAATACATCAATTTTCTTTAATGCACTTGCCAGAATGTAATCAGCTTTATCAGGATTGGCTACTGACCAGTCATTATCGACACCGATCAAAAGGCCAGTACCACGTTCTTGTAGTACAGCTAATGTTCCAAGACCAACTGGACCAGCTACTGGCATGATGATGTCAGCGCCTTCATCCAGCAGTTGTTCGCCTAACGCGCGGCCATCATCCAGGCTTTCAAAGTTACCAACTTCAAGACCCTGTTGGGTTTCCATGTTCCAACCAAGAACTTCCACTGCTGTCCCATGTACTTCATTGTATTTCGCGACACCCATCGCATAACCATCCATGAATGCCTGGGTTGCGGGGAAGAGGATACCAACATAGGTTCCAACTATACCGGTTTTGGTCATACCAGCGGCTAAATAACCAGCAAGAAATGTTCCCTGGTCAATTTTTGTTGCATTCCCAAGAATATTTGGTTGACCTAAATAATCAACATCCACGATTGCAAATTTTTGATCGGGATTTGTATCAGCGGCGGCACTGGTTGCGTCTGCTAAAAGGAATCCAACGGGAACGATCAAATCACAACCAGCTTCAACGAATGTGTTCAGGTTGACTTCGTAGTCTGATTGTTGTTGTGATTCCAGATACAGAACTTCAACACCAAAATCCTGCTCAGCTCTTTGCATACCTAACCAGGCAGTTGCATTGAATGATTTATCATCAATACCGCCTGTGTCGGTCACCTGACAGGCCTTGATTTTGGGTGCAGCTGGCTCTGCAGCTGGTGCAGCGGGTTGGCAGGCTGCTAAAACCATCGATGCCAAAACAAGAATTGCTACTAAAACAGAAACTTTTTTAGACATTTTTTATTCTCCTCCGAATAATGTAAGTAAATAGGATAATTGATACGCGTCCGACGTATCGACTTTAGTATATCACTTTCCTAAAATCAAATACAAGAGGTAATAATGATGAATTGTCAGTGATTAATGTCAATAATTTTGAATTAAGAAGTTTTATTCCTTTTTCGCTTCACCACGTTTGACGCCTAACATCATAATAAAAGCTGCCAACATGAAGAGCGGGGAGAATAGCATCATCAGGTTGTAATTATTGCCACTCAACTGCACAATCCAACCATTTAAATTTGGACCTAATATAGCGGCCATGGTTGAAGCAAGATAATAAAGTCCCGTGAATGTGCCGATGTGGCTATCAGTGGTCATATCCACGACCATTGGTAACGAATTGATATTAATCAATGCCCAGGAAAAACCTGCAATCATCAGAACGATACTGACAGAATAGAAATTACCAACCACAGGAAGTTTGGTAAAAAGAACAGTCAATGTGTCGACTGGCAGGACATACATTGAGAAAATGGCACATCCCATTATAAAAACACCGGTCATGATGGTTCGTTTTCGACCAAATTTTGCGCCAATAAAACCCGAAGGAAGTGCCATTAGCACAAATATTAATGAAAGTTGACCTAATAATCTGGCACCATCCGCTTCGGGTAAAAGCAAATGTTTTACCGCATATAACGTGAAAAAGGCTTCGATGGCATTATAGGAAACAAACCAAAAGAAAATCGCTGCTAAAATTCGTAACGGGCTTTTCTCTTTTTCTTTAATGAGTTCAGCAAGCGCATGAATAAGACTCGGTTTTTGATCCTGTGAGACTTCGATGTTTTTTGGTTCACGGATAAAAGCGAACACAAGCAGCGAGGATATAATCACCAAAGCTGAACCTAACCAGAAGGGATAGTTAGGGTTTTTTTCATATAAACTGGCACCGACTAAAAATGCAATAATGGAACCGACACCACCCATGAAATTGATTACCCCGTTTGCCTGTGATCGAAATCTGGATGGAGTAATATCAGGCATTAATGCAATGACTGGTGTTCGCCAGAGCGCCATACTGATCAATAATGTGCTAGTACAGAGAACAAACAACGGAAGAACGGAAACAATAGGAATTAATCCAAAAGCTATTGCTGCAATTGGCGCTCCGATTAAGATGAATGGCATACGGCGTCCAATTGGTGTTCTAAGTCGATCAGAATAAGCACCGACAGAAGGTTGAATTAAGAAAGCTGCAATATTATCCAATGTCATGAAAAAGCCAATCCATGCAGCACTCAGCCCAAATTTGCCATTCAGGAATAAAGGTACAAATGCATTGTAAACAGACCAGATGACGCTGACACCAAAAAATCCAAATCCAAGCAAAAATGTTTTCGGGTAACTCAGTTTTTGTTGCATTATTGATCTCCCTTTTATTATAAATTCAGAATTTGATTCAACTATTCAGTTATTCAGATCTCTTCGGAATCCAAAAATTCCCCAACTTCTCCTTTTCCTCTAACTTGGTTAGAAAAACAATATCTACAGCACTAAGATTAGCTCCTGGTAATAAATCGGGTCTCAAATAATAAGTTCTGATTAATGATTGTTCTCTGCGCCATTTGTCAATATTTGCATGGTGACCGGATAATAAAATGTCTGGAACTTGCCATTCTCTGAATTTTTCTGGACGGGTATAATGGGGATACTCCAATAACCCATTTCCAAAACTATCATCCAATGCCCCTTCCGGATCGCCTAAAACGCCGGGGATAAATCGGGCGACAGCATCAATCACCATCAGTGCTGGTAATTCACCGCCAGTAACAACAAAATCTCCAATGGAAATTTGATCGGTGATAAGATGCTCAATCACTCTTTCATCTATACCTTCGTAGCGGCCACATATGATTGCTACTCGTGGGTATTTTGATAATTCAAATGCAATTTGTGTAGTGAAAGGTCGACCCTGTGGGGACATCAGAATAATCGGGGCTTTGGATTTTTCTCCAATTACATCTTCGACTGCTCTAAAGATAGGTTCTGCTTTCATGACCATACCACCACCACCGCCATAAGGAGTGTCATCCGTGATATGGTGCTTGTCAAATGTCCAATCTCGAATATTATGAATTTCTATGTTTATTAAATTTTTCTCTATTGCTTTTTGCAATATGGAAATTTCAAAATATGAATGGAATATGGAAGGAAAAAGACTGAAAACGTCAAATTTCATGTGATGATTTTAGCCTGAGGATTAATGAATAGCAAGTAAATATTGCCCAGTATTGTTGTAATTAATTACAAAGGTTTTGATTAGTGTAGCGCGAATCTGATTGTAGTTCTAATGACTAAAATCAATTTAAGTTTTCTTATGGTTAAGATTCCTTAATATGGAAGGAAATTCATTCGATGCATCTTGACGAAGAAAAAACGATAATGGTAAGATGATAACATGTATCTAAGCAACAAAAGATTAAACATGAATAAGCACAAGCGCCGTGGAAATCCAATCAGGATTCTTCTATTAGTCGTTTTAATTGGTGTCGGAATTTATGTGAATCAGGTTGTCATTGCGGACGTTCCACCCCTCTTTATCCCTACACCAACACCAACCCGAGCACCAGAATCTTTTGTGACTGATGCGCAGGCATTAGAAAATGAAGGAAAATTATCCCAGGCGATTGAAGCCTACCGGCAGGCAATTCTGGCTGATTCGACGAACACTGGTAACTATATTTCTCTGGCTCGTTTATTAATTTACCTGGGTCGATACGATGAAGCCCTGGAACAGGCAAGTAATGCTTTATTGATTAATGAGAACAATGCAATGGCTTATGCTTTGCGTGGTTGGGCTCAGGGATTATCTGGTGATTATTTGAATGGAACGGCATCCCTCAAACGCGCAATTGAGTTGGACCCTAACAATCATGTTCCTTATGCCTATATAGCTGAAGTATATGGACTGCAATATGAATCAGACACCGCTGCTGTAGGCGTGATTGATAATGCCATTTCGAATTCTCAAAAAGCCAGGGATCTGAATCCCAATGCTCTTGAAACACATCGAGCCAGAGGATACGTTCAGGAATTAGTAGGAAGTTATGGTGAAGCTGTACAGGAATATGCTGCTGCAATTTCCATTAATAAATATATTCCGGAATTATATATGCGTTTGGGAAGGGTTTATTATTATCCAGATGTTGCAGAATATGATTTAGCTGTTGAGGCTTTCAGGGAAGCAGATTTACTTAATCCGTCCGACCCATTACCTGACGTCTATCTTTCGAGAGTCTATCAAACCATAGGTTCGTATGCAACTGCTATCCAATACGCAGAAAAGGCGATTGTCGATGATCCAACAAACCCGTATTATTACGGCAATCTAGGCGTTTTGTTTTATCGTAATTTTAACTATCCCAATGCGATAACTATGTTGCGATTGGTTATACGAGGAGGAACTTCAGATGCTGGAACAACGATCGAAGCCCTTCCTTTGGATTATGGAATAATTTCACAATATTACCAGGTTTATGGTTTGGCACTTGCTCGTGTTGATGAATGTTCAGAAGCCTTGCAAATTTCTGAAGCATTGTTGAAAAATGTTGGGGGAGATGAGATAACAGTTTACAATGCGGGTGTTATTGTTGATATTTGCACTGGTGTCAGTGAAGAATAATAATCAGATTTCACAAATCTGATTTTACAGGGTAAATGAATGGGAATACGACTCCCGGATGATAATCATCTATTTAGATCGCAGAGAAAAAATAATCCAATTAGGATCTATTTTTTATTGTTGTTTATATTAATAGCTGCGTTTGTGTTAAGAGAAGTAGATGCTGGCAATATTGAAAAACCATTCCTACCGACACCAAAACCCACCAGAACTGCAAATTCATACGCTTTAGAGGGTGAAACACAATTTCAGGCTGGAAATATCCCGGCTGCGGTCGAAGCATATCGAAAAGCAGTTGAAATTGAGCCCAATAATTCAACAATCTGGGCTGAATTAGCACGTATTCAAACTTATTCCTCGAACTTACTTACAACCGACGCCCAGAAAAAGGAGCGTCTGGAAGAAGCTATACATTCGGCTGAAAAAGCAGTCGAATTGAATCCAGAAGATAGTACTGCCTATGCTATTCTCTCACTCACTTATGACTGGTACTCAAACCCTGCTTATTCTGGTAATGAAGCAGAGGATTATGTTTTTAACGCTGAACAGGCCTCTGCAAGAGCATTACAATTGGATAGCAATAATGTGTTAGCAGTAGCCTTTCGGGCAGAAATTTATATGCGCCAATTGCGCTATAGCGATGCACTGGATTTTGCAGAGCGAGCAGTAGCGATGGACAACACCTCTTTCGATGCTTATCGGGTTTATGGCTTTGTACTTGAATCACAAGGTTTTCGCTATGATGAAGCAATTGAAGCTTATAAAAAGGCAGCAGAAATCAATCCGAATTTAACGTTCATACACTTATCCATTGGGGTAAATTATCGTGAGTTGAAGCAATATGATAAAGCATTGGAATATTTTGCATTGGCTGCTAAGATCAACGAACAAAACAAGGTGGCAGACCCCATTCCATACCTGGGCATTGCCAGAACATACAGTCAAATCGGAGAGTTCTTTATCGCAGCCAGAAATGTCATGCGTGCATTAGAGATAACTCCTGAAGATCCGTATGTATATTCTCAATTAGGGTTGGTTTATTTTCGTTCACGAAATTATGAGGGTTCGATCCCGGCTTTTGCCTGTGCCATAGATGGGTGCACTGCTTTGGAAAGTTGTATTGTCCGCCAGGAATGTTCCGAGAATACTCCTGAAGAGGAAGTTCCCCCTTATGATATTGTGGGTTTACCGTTGACTGAAAGTACAGTTGTTTATTACTACTCATATGGTTCAGTTCTAGCTGCCATGCATCGGGATGGAACGGGATATTGTGAACGTGCCCTGGTAGTCTTTGATACAATCCGAAAAGATTTCGCAGATAATGATGGTGTAATGAGCATTGTGAAACCAAGTGAAGAGATATGTGCTTCTTATGGCATTACTCGTTAATGGATACAACCGATGGGTTAGATTATTTCTATAAAAAATTTGTCTCATCTCAATAAATCGGGGCAAGCGAGTGTTTTTGGCGTGCGGATGCACGCCAAAAACACCCTGACCGCTAATTATTGAAAGGACACAAAAATTTGTATCAGAATTTTATAAGAAATCATTTTTTCCTCTTGACTTTCACCTTAAACACAGGTAAGATTTGAAGCGGTTTAGCACTCTTGTATTGAGAGTGCTAAAAATCCAAAATTTTACCTTTGTGCAAAAGCAGGAGGAAGTACACATGAAATTAAAACCATTAGGTAGTCGTATATTGATCGAACCGATAGAAGCAGAAGAAGTTACCGCTGGTGGCATCGTTCTACCGGAAACCGCAAAAGAAAAACCCCAGAAGGGGAAAGTTTTGTCTGTAGGTCCTGGTGACCGTGATGAAGATGGCGATCGCATTAAAATGGATGTTGTTGAAGGTGACGTCGTTTTATTTGCAAAATATGCTGGAACCGAGATTAAAGTGGATGGCAAAAAATTGCTCATCTTACGGGAAAGCGATCTTTTAGCAATTGTTGAAGAGTAATTGAAATAATAACAGGAGTATAAAAATATGGCAGCAAAACAATTGGTTTTTGGAGAAGAAGCACGACGCAAATTACGCAATGGTATTGATGTAGTAGCAAATGCTGTTGCAACCACCTTGGGTCCAAAAGGGCGTAATGTGGCCTTGGACCGCAAATTTGGATCACCAACCATCACGCATGATGGTGTGACCGTAGCAAAAGAAATCGAATTAGAAGACCCATTTGAGAATATGGGTGCCCAACTGCTCAAAGAAGCAGCCACAAAAACAAATGATATTGCCGGAGATGGCACAACCACCTCAACAGTTCTTGCACACGCGATCGTAACCGAAGGTTTAAAAACCCTGGCAGCAGGCGCCAACCCAATGTTACTCAAACGTGGTATTGAAGCTGCAGCTAAAATGGTTGCTGACGAAATCAAATCACAGGCAATCGAAATTCGAGAAAAGAATGAAATCGCCAATGTTGCAACAATTTCCGCTCAGGATCGTTCCATCGGTGAATTAATCGCTGATGTCATGGATAAAGTTGGAAAAGATGGCGTTATTACAGTTGAAGAATCCAAAGGTTTGGAATTCGAACAGGACTATGTTGAAGGTATGCAGTTCGATCGTGGTTACATTTCACCTTATTTCGTAACCGATGCTGAACACATGGAAGCGGTCATCAGCGAGCCTTATATTCTGATCCACGACAAGAAGATTTCTGCAGCAGCTGATATCGTCCCCGTTCTTGAGAAAATGGTACAGGTTGGCAAACGTGATCTGGTAATCATCTCAGAAGATATTGATGGCGAAGCACTGGCTACCCTGGTACTCAATAAAATCCGTGGCATGATCAATGTCCTGGCTGTAAAAGCCCCTGGATTTGGCGATCGCCGCAAAGCGATGCTGCAGGATATTGCAACCCTCACAGGTGCCCAGGTAATTTCAGAAGAAACTGGCCGCAAATTAGAAACCACAACAGTATCTGACCTTGGTCGTGCTGAAAAAGTGGTTGCTGACAAAGACAACACCACAATCGTAGGTGGCAAAGGCGACGAGGCTGCGATCAAAGGTCGTATTGATCAGATCAAAGTTGAGATTGACAAAACTACCAGTGATTATGACCGCGAAAAATTGCAGGAACGTCTGGCTAAATTAGCTGGTGGCGTAGCCATCATCCGTGTTGGCGCTGCAACAGAGACAGAATTAAAAGAAAAGAAACATCGTGTTGAAGATGCTCTTTCAGCAACACGTGCTGCCGTAGAAGAAGGTATCGTCCCTGGTGGTGGTGTTGCATTGATCAATGCAATCCATGTCCTGGAAAATTTGAAGATGCAATATGATGACGAGCAAATTGGTGTGAATATTGTTCGAAAAGCGTTGGAAGTTCCGATGCGTAAAATCACCGAAAATGCTGGCAAAGAAGGTTCAGTCATCATCGAAAATGTTCGTAAAGCACAAAGAGATGGCAATAATATGCAGATTGGTTATGATGTCCTCACAAGTGAATATGGCGACATGGTCAAATGTGGTGTAATTGATCCCGCCAAAGTGACCCGCGGTGCACTGGAAAATGCTGCTTCCATCGCAGCCATGATCCTGACAACCGAAGCTTTGATCACCGATGTTCCAGAAGAGAACCCTGCTCCTGCTGGTCCACCAATGCCGGAATACTAAACCAAATTAATTACCAAATTGCAGGTTGTGGGTTTTCCACGACCTGCTTTTTTTTGGATTATAATCAACCAGATGAAAATCACAATTCAGCAATTATTTTTTATCATAATTTCATTTTTGGTTATTACTGGCTGCACCACAACCCAGACTCCACTACCTTCTGAAAACCTAACTCCAGAACCCGGTACATCAATCAGTACTGCAACTAATGTTGTTCCTGAGGAGTCAGCTACGCTTGTTCCGACGCCATCCGCACCGATGAAAGCGACGGTAAACGATGAAGGAATCCGGTTAAGTGACTTTGAAGATGAAGTTACGCGTTATGTAGCAGCTGCGACAAAGCTTGGAAAAGAATTCGAAGAGAATCAGGTTCGGGAAATTGTTCTCGAGACAATGATTGAAACACTGTTATTAGCACAGGGAGCCAGAGAAACCGGATTTATTTTGGATCAAGATTCCTACGTCAAAAAATTCGAAAACCTGGTCATTGAATCTGGTGGGGAGAATCAATTTCAACAATGGTTACTGGATTATCAGTATTCACCAGAAAGTTTCGAGCGTCTTTATAAACTGCAAATTGAAGCAGCCTGGATGAGAGATTATCTCATCAGTCGGGTTTCCCCACGGGCAGAACAAATACGCGCCAGGCAAATATTAGTCTCCAGCAAGTCTCTGGCAGATGACATTTACAATCAACTGCAGAATGGAGCTGATTTCACTTATTATGCCTGGGGATATGACCAGCTCGCAGGGGGGGAGTTAGGTTGGTTCCCAAGAGATTACCTGGTGCTCCCTCAAATTGAAGAGGTGGTATTTAACTTACAACCTGGTGAATATTCACACGTAATTGAATCAACCTATGGATATCATATTGTTGAGGTCATGGAACGTGAATTTGATCGTGAACTTACCCAGGATGCACTTCTTAAGAAACAAAGACTTACTTTAATGGCCTGGTTAGTGGATCAGAAAGCAAATAGCTCAGTTATTTTGAGTCAAAATTAAGATTCAGAATCATTGGGAGGTATGAATTGCTACAAGAAACATCAAAAACAAAAATTCTGGATCTGATCTTGAATATTTTCACTGGATTGATTGTGGTGTTAATCGTAGTGATCATTGCCCTTCAGGTTACCATTTATTTAAATCCAAAAGTGGTTTTTAACCCATTGCCTCCCTATGATCTGCCTGAAGCATTGGTGCTTGAAAACCCAACACAACCCAGTGCGACTCTGGAGTTACTACCAACTGCCACTTCTGAATTAGTGTTAACGTCGACTGAAACCCGTATGCCTACTGCCACAGAACAGGGAACATATAGCAATGGCACGCCTGTACCTGAAATAACGTCATTACCACCCACAGAAACACCTTTTAGCGGATATTACGCATTTGTTTTACAGAATGATATCAATGCCATTGAAAGCACGTTATTCAAGCCGAATTATGGCTGTAATTGGATAGGAGTTGCTGGTCAGGTGTTTGATTTACAAGCACGACCAGTGATGGGTGTTCGAGTCTGGTTACGCGGAACTTATAATGGAAAACGCGTTGACTTACTCAGTCTGACACTTGAATCGTCTCCGTATGGACCATCAGGGTTTGAGTTTACGCTGGGGGATACACCGTTGAATAGCACCGGTCAACTCTCTATTCAATTATTGGATCAGGCAAATATTCCAATTTCTGACCGTGTGTACTTCGATACATTTGAGGATTGTCAGAAAAACCTGATTCTCATTAATTTTAAACAAATCCGATAACAGTTAAATTGATTCGACCTGCCTTGGTCTTAAAGTAAATTCTTCGTTGATATTGTTGAAAAAACCTGATAAAGCATTTGCATCAATTGCCAGGACTCTTCCATTCGAGAAAAATTCAAATTCAAAATTAGTCAAATCTCCTGCTTCTTTGCCAGGAATAGGCATCAATCTGGCTGTCAGAGGTTTTTTCAAACGCGAAGAAAGAGCTGCAATGTCAAGCAATAGAGCTTCAATTTGCTCACGGGATGTTGATCCTGGAATAGGAATTGTGTCCAAACCTGTTCCACAGACAGCGGAGTACATCAATAAATCTTTTATGGTCAAGGTCTGATCGATAGACCTTTGTGACAACCGCGAATCTTCTAATAATGGCAACATGAGACCATTAAATCCACTTCGAGCCCAATTTCCGCGATCCAGCGTGTCGGTGAGAAATGCAGCTGCAGCCAGTGATCCATGTTTTCCTAAAGATGAAACACCCAAACTCTCCATGGCTACCCCCAGCGAACAATTATCCTCAGGAAAAGGTGCAACTGAGAAATCGAATCCCTGGAAAACAACTTTCTGGTCCGCTAATAATTCCGAGAAAATAAGACCTAATTGATTGGCATGATGCTCAAGGTTTTCTAAGAGTATTTTCCTGGCTTCTGACAGGTTCTTTGCGTTGCTAAATGCATGGAGAACCTCATCTGCACCTTCGATCGCAATGCTGATTGCCGGTGGTTGACCTGGTTGGTGATAGGATCCAGGAAAAAATGGGCCAAAAGGTTTTACGTTGGCTAAGGCACTGAACCGTAAATTCGCAAAACCATTTTCTTCCAATTCAGCATTTAGAGATATTATTTTTGCACATTGTTGGATCGCTTTTACGCTTACACCGGTTCTCTGATCGGCAATAGCTCCACTGAAAAAAGTGATATCTGTCTCCGAAAGAAGATCAGGAATTACATCATAACTTTCAGGATGACCGATTAATGCTGGTCCCAGGGAGAGATAATCAAAGCCATTTATTTTGGCTTTGGTTTCCATTGCCTTTGTCAGGGTAATCAGTTGATCGGCATTTTCATCGGGTTTTATCAGGGAAAAAGGAATGGTTGCCAATCGTAGAGTTTGAACTTCATATCCATTCGCAATACAGGTTTGTTTACATTCTTTTGCCAGAGTAGATAAAACTTCCAGGGTGTAATCGGCTTTTAATGTTCCTGGATCATAAAAACTGGTAATTGAGCGAATTTTCATGTAGACCTCTGTCTTAAGGTTTCAAATAATAAGATACTGGCTGCTACTGCAGCATTTAAAGATTCACTTTCACCCGGCATAGGGATTTTGAATTTAGTGTCCGCCATATCATGAGCTTCATTTCCTGCCCCTGAAGCTTCACTTCCAACAATAATCGCACAGGGAATTCTCAGATCAGCATCCCAGCAACTCAAGTCTGCCTCAGCTGCGGCAAGGTACGTATGTAATGGTTGTTTAGAATTCCTGCAGATTCCATATATTTCCTGCCAATCAGTTTGATTGATTGGTATGTGAAAGTGTGCTCCCATACCAGCTCTGACCACTTTAGGTGAATAAGGGTCTGTGCTATTGGGCGAAATTAACACAGCCTGAACATGAGCAGCATCTGCAGACCGCAAAATGGTTCCCAAATTACCTGGATCACTGATCGAGTCACAGATCAGAACGAAATTTAGGGGTCGGGGAATTGGGGCTTTTTTTTGATGAACAACTGCAATGATCCCTTGCGGATGCTCTGTATCGGCAACCTTTCTCATCAATGAGAATGGAATCTCATCAATGGCAATCTTTCGTTCCTCTGCCTGATTCAGCAATTCCAACCCGCGAGTCGAAAGATTGTCACTGTACAAAATAAAATCCATTTCCCAGTTTGCCCGCATGGCTTCTTCGAAAAGCCGAACACCTTCTACAACAAATAAATCAGAAATTTTCCGTTCTTTGGATTGCTGCAAGAGTGCTCGAGTTTTCTGGATTTTTGGATTTTGGTTGGATTTAATCATCTTCCTAATTTTACCGGAAAATAAAACCGGCAGGTGATTAACCTGCCGGATAAGTTTTTAATCGGATTGTATTAAGCAGCTTTTGCTTTTGCAATGATTGCGCTGAAAGTTTGAGGATCACGCACAGCCAGATCAGCCATCATTTTTCGGTTGATGGTGATATTTGCTTTACGCATCAGGTGGATCAATTGACTGTATGAGACGCCATTCAAACGTGCGCCAGCATTGATACGAGTTATCCATAATCTTCTCAAATCGCGTTTTCGATTGCGGCGATCGCGATAAGCATACCAGAGGCTTTTTAACATCGCTTCATTTGCGCGACGGAACAATTTACTTCTGGTTCCGTATTGGCCTTTGGTCATTTTCAGAACTTTTTTGTGACGTTGATAACCACGAGGGCCACCTTTCACACGTGCCATTTTTTACTCCTTTGCATACCCCTGGGCGCCGGGATTAACCAGTTAAACACCCAACAGTTGCACTAATCATGAATACGAACAGCCTATCCCTAGAGATAAGGGGCAAGGCGACGAACACGCTGGGCAATCTTGGTACCTTTTACTTCAATCATTTCAGATAGCAAGCGTTTGGTGCGTTTCGAGGTGCGACGGCGCAAATGGCTTTTGCCACCTTTTGTTCGAACCAACATGCCCGACCCAGTTAAGCGAAATCGTTTCGATGTTGCTTTATGGGTCTTCATCTTAAATTTGCCAGTACTTGCTTTACGAGGCACTTTTAATCTCCTCTTCTAAAAAAATTCATAAAATTTATGGTCGTTTACGACACGCGACCGCAAATTATACTATAGGTTTAATGATTTGGACAGGTGAAAACGATTAATTGCTGGAAATTATTCTTCTGTATCTTCCAGGTCCTCAGTTACGTTTTCAGTTTGGGTAACTTTTTCTTTAATTTTAGATGGTTTAGGACTGGAGGCTTTTGCTTTTTTCCCCACACCTTTGGTTGGTGATAATAACATAAACATATTACGGCCTTCCAGGTCTGGTTTCTGTTCTACCGTGGCAACATCTGATAATTCCTCAGCGATTTCTTTGAGGTCTTCCAATGCAATTTCAGGGTAAGTGATTTCACGACCGCGGAAGCGAACCGTAACTTTGACTTTCATTCCCTCTTCGAGCCATCGTCTTGCATCCCGTGTTTTAAAACCGCGATGGTGTTCATTCGTTTTTGGGCGCAATCGAATTTCTTTCGTTTCTATTTTTGTTTGCGCTTTTCTAGCTTCTCGTTCTTTTTTAGTTCTTTCATACAGGAATTTCCCGTAATTCATGATACGACAGACTGGGGGATTGGCTCCTGGAGCGACTTCAACGAGATCCAATTCGGCCTCGCGAGCCATTTCCAGTGCTTTTTGAACAGTAATTAATCCTACGTTTTCTCCTCCAGCTCCAATCAAGCGAACTTCTTTTACTTTGATTTCTTCATTTATCCGAAAATTTGATGTACTAATGGTCTAACTCCTTTCAAAAGTTGAACAAATATATGATTCCTTTAAAAAATTGAACTTGTATAATATACCATATCTTAAATATGATCGTCAATAAAACACGCTTGATTTGAGATTTTCATTACTAATCCTATGTAAAAACAGAGGGTTTCTTGATTCGAAACCCTCTGTTTGAATAAGCATTATGCTAATTCTTTTATCTGTTTTTGGGCAAATTGAATGAAATCATCCACTACCATAGCACCGGGATTTTCTCCATTGCGCATTCGTAAGGCTACCTGACCAGTTTCAACTTCTTTATCACCAATCACCAACATGTAGGGTATTTTTTGCAATTGAGCATTTCGAATTTTAGCATTCATGCGTTCATTGCTGTCATCCACTTCCACTCGCATACCATTGGCTTTTAATTGCTGGGCGACTTCATGAGCAAAATCAATGTGGCGGTCAGCAATTGGTATGATGGAAGCCTGAACAGGCATCAACCACACTGGGAAGGCACCACCATAATGCTCAATTAAGACACCCATAAAGCGCTCGACCGAACCCAATAACGCCCGATGGATCATGAGAGGTCTGTGTTGCTGTCCATCCTCACCGATATAGGTCATATCAAAACGTTCAGGCAAATTGAAATCGAATTGAATGGTACTGAGTTGCCATTCACGTCCCAACGCATCAATCATTTTCAGATCGATTTTAGGACCATAAAAAGCAGCACCACCTTCGTCAATATCATAGTTCAAGTTTGCTCGTTCGAGTGCTTCTTTAAGCGCGTCCTGTGCTCTTAACCATTCCGGCTCTTCCCCGACTGATTTCTCAGGATTTCGGGTTGACAGATAAGCATGAAATTCATTCATTCCAAAATGACGCAAAATATGTAAGCAGAAATTCAGTGTGCGATCAATTTCGCCTGGCATCTGATCTTCGCGACAGAATATATGCGCATCATCCTGGGTGAAACCACGAACCCGTAACAAGCCATGTAAAACACCGGAACGTTCGTATCGGTAAACTGTGCCCCATTCAGCCATTCGCATTGGAAAATCCCGATAGGAATGTAATTTGTTTTTGTAAATCATAATGTGGAATGGGCAGTTCATCGGTTTGGCATAATATTCATCCTCTTCAATTTCCATGGATGAAAACATATTTTCCTTGTAAAAACCCAGATGACCTGAGGTTTCCCATAAATGTGCTCTTCCGATGTGAGGAGTATAAACAATATCGTAGCCATTCGCCAGGTGTTCCTGTTTACAATAATCTTCGACCAGATGACGAATAAGTCCTCCGTTGGGATGCCAAAGGATCAAGCCGGGACCAACTTCCTGATTGATGGAGAATAAATCCAATTCTTTGCCAACTTTACGATGATCACGCTTTTTGGCTTCTTCGATTCTCCATAAATAATCCTTTAAATCTTCTGGATTCTCAAATACAGTACCATAAATTCTCTGTAACATAGGGCGTTTTTCATCGCCACGCCAATAAGCACCAGCAACCGATAGAAGTTTAAGCGCTTTGGGATTGATCTCTTTGGTACTCTCCACATGTGGACCACGGCATAAATCTACAAATTTATCATGTTTATAGATAGAAATCTCTGGTTTTTCATCCAATGAGTCACCGTGCTCATCAGTTCCACCTTCTTCAAGCCCTTTTATTAACTCGATTTTATAAGGTTGATCATTAAAAATGTTCAATGCTTCCTCAGAGCTCAAAACTTGTTTTTCAAATTTATGATTTCCTTTAACGATATGTTTCATTCGTTTTTCAATCTCTTCCAGGTCTTCTGGGGTTAGAGGTCGTGGAAGATCGAAATCATAATAAAAGCCATCATCAATTGCAGGTCCAATGGCATATTTGGCATCCGGAAATTTTTCCAGAACAGCCTGTGCCATTACATGTGCAGTTGAGTGTCTCACTTTGAATAATTGTGATCCTTCATAAATTACATCAACTTTTTTTGCCATTTTTCACCTCTTTCCATAAATTCAGTATTTAAACAAAAAACTCTTGCCACTGGGGCAAGAGAACTTCTCGCGGTTCCACCCAGATTACTCAAATTATGAGCATCTTGTCTATGCTTTTAACGGTTGCGCCGGTTGCCTTACTCCTCACGTTTCAGGGTTCAGCTCACAGGTGGTTTTCGGTGTTCATGCTTCTGAAAAAGCTTTCAGCCAATGACTTTTTCTCTCTGGAGTTTCAGAACACTTAATCGTCCTGATCGTAGCTTTTGTGTATTCATTTGTAGTGGGCGGTATAGGGCTCGAACCTACGGCCTCCGCGATGTCAACGCGACGCTCTAACCAACTGAGCTAACCGCCCGCGTGGCGATATTATAATTTACTTGAGGGGATAATGCAATAGGAAAAATTGAAAATTTTACTGTTTGTGCTTTGCGGATCCATTTCCATTTGATTGACTTTCTTTTCCTTCCCTATCAAGCTTGTTAATGGTAAAATTTTCGTCGCGTCCAAAAGGACCAAATGGAGAGGTAGCGTAGTCTGGCCTAACGCGCGCGCCTGGAAAGCGCGTATACCGAAAGGTATCAAGGGTTCGAATCCCTTTCTCTCCGCCATGTAAAAACCACCTTAAAAAACAAGGTGGTTTTTAATTATTCGGTCTTTTAATATGATTCATTTGACCACTTTACTACTTCAACACCTGTGTTTTCAGGAATATTTCGGATAGCCATCTCTAATGGCAATTGTCTTATCTTACACAAAACGGTTGCAACTGCCAATCCATGAGAAACGACAATGATGGTTTGTTGATCGTGTTTTTCAGCCAGATGATCCAGATATGCATACATGCGGTCTGCCACTTCTCCAATGCTTTCTCCACCAGGCTTGCGGGCCGTATAAGGATTTTGATATATTGCCTGCACTTCATCTCCACTGGTTGCAAATACATCTTTGATAAATTTGCCTTCCCACTCACCTTGGTTGATTTCCCTTAAGGCAGGGTGGGTGGTAATGGATAATTTTACTTTTTTTGCTATCTCCTGGGCAGTCTGAAAAGCTCGAGTGAGATCACTGCTGTACAAAGCCGAATAATGATGGCCATTCAAATTTTCTGCAATGAGTTGAGCCTGTTTGATTCCGGTTGAATTCAGGGGAATATCCTGCTGTCCCTGATATCTTTGTTCCAGGTTCCAATCAGTTTCTCCATGTCGGATAAGATAAATTGTTGTGTGTGCCATTAGGCTAACCCTGCCATTTTTTTATTTAATAATAATTATAACCGTACTTCTCTATCCAATTTCCACACCGAATTACGTTTTTCAATTGATTTTGGATATCATGGCAAGAAATCTCCCTGACCATAAATATTGAAATAATGATGATTAAAACAAAAGCCCTCATAAGAGAGCTTTTTGATCAAAAACATGAAGTTAATTATTGATTAGCTTGACTCTGGAGAAAGCGAACGTAATTAACCACATCCCAACGCATTTCGGAAGTGGGAAGGTTCTCTCGTAGATGCGGCATTTTTCCGGGCACACCTTCAGTAATTGTGACAAAAATCGCTCCATCACTTAAAGCTGATCGGTCTGCATCAACCAGGCTGATAGGTGGAAATTTCCTGAGAAAACCGCTAAAACCACCATTTCCTTCACCTGTAGCGCCATGGCATAAGGCACAAGCAGAGTCATAATAACCCTTACCTCTTAAAATAGAAGCATCATCAGCTTTAACAGGATTAGAAGGGACACCCAACTCAGGAATGTAGGCTGCACCCTGTACTGGTATGGAGCGGGCAGGCAACGGCTGGGGATCTTCCATGGGGCGATAGCTGGCCTGAATTTCCATCAAGCTAACCCAATCGATTTTGATGACATCATATGTAAACAATAAACCGATGATCAGGGGGGTGACCAAAACACCCATTACAAGAATTAATTTTTTTATCATGGTTGTTTTACCTCCGCGAGATCAACAATTTCTGCCCCTAAATCCTGCAATTCAAAACAGGTGTCTTCATCTGCATGGGTCGGACAATTGAATAGTATGCCGATATAACCATCGCTTATTTTGGGATGGTATCCTTTCGGGCCAAATGAGGGTGACAGCATTTCAATGAACACACCCAGGAATGTGCTGATTAATAGTCCCAACATGGTTAATTCGAATGTGACGACAATGGAAGTCGGAATGGGTGTAAGCGGCATACCTCCAACCGATAGTTTATACAGGTTTGGAACCAGAAAGTTAAGCAGCATAGCAATGATGAAACCAAACAGGGCGCCTGCAACAGCAATTTGAGGTACACGCGTCCAGGACATCGGTCTTCCCAATATTTTTTCAGAGAATGGTACCCCCGAGATCACAGATATATCTTTATCAGATATTCCATGATGGTGGAGTGTCTCGATGGCGTCTGAAGCCTGGTCAATCTGGTCTTCCTTAAAGAGGATCATACGAACATTGGTTTCCATTTTCTCCTCCTATTCCAATTCCGTAACCGAAGGAATTTCGGTTTTTCCGACTTTTCGTAGCGTATGGCTCATTTGACCTTCCTGCACTTCCCAAACGGGCACCAGAGGAATGAATCTGGAAGCGATCAAATATAGGAAAATGAACAAACATAGAGTGCCCAGGGCAATACTGACTTCGATGATGGTGGGATTATAAATTCCCCAGTCAAATGGATTGCGCTGATGACCTAATGTCAGCGGGATGATGGTGTACCGTTCGGCATACATGCCCACATTTACCAATAAGGTGATGATGAACATCAACCAGGGTGTGCGCCGAACTTTCTTGTTCCATAGGAATAACCATGGAATGGCAACATTGCAGATCAGCATGGTATACCAGACCCAAGCTGAAGGACCGGTTGCGTGTAAGGTGAGCACTTGTTTCACGGCTGCATCACCACCATACCAGGAAAGAATGTATTCATTGAAGAAGAAATAGGCCCAGGCCATCGAGAAGACCAGAATAAGTTTACCAAGGGCATCGAAGTGTTCCTTGCGAATGAAATAATCCATATTTTTCATAGTAGATCGTAATATGTAAAGAATGGTTACTACCGCAGAAACTCCTGAAAGAATTGCACCGATGATGAAGTATGGTCCAAAGATTGAGGATTGCCATCCAGATACTGTGCTGACTGCAAAGTCCCAGGAAACAATTGTATGAACTGAGAACATTACCGGGATGATGGCGTATGCAAAGATGGAAATCGCTTTGCGTAATCGGAACCATTCGGCTTCTGTTCCACGCCACCCCAGGGCGAGAAGTTTGTAAATGAAATGACGCCAGCCGGAAGAGCGATCACGGGCCATTGCCATGTCTGGAATGAGTGGCAAGAATAAATAAATGGTACTGCTCAGTAGATACGTCGTGATTGCCAGGAAGTCCCAAACGAGCGCTGACCGGAAATTCGGCCACAACCAGCGAGCATTAGGGTATGGAACCATCCAATAGAAGACCCACACTCGACCCAGGTGGATGAGGGGATAGAGTGCACCGGCTGCCAGACCAAAAGTGGTCATCAACTCAGCAGCTCTGGTAAATGGACGTCGAAATTCAGCTTTGAAGACTCTCAGAATGGCAGACACAAATGTTCCAGCATGTGAAATACCGATCCAGAAGACAAAGGTGACGATGAAAATGCCCCAGAAAACTGGGCGGCGAATACCAGCAACACCCATTCCGGTAGCAATCATATATCCCCAGGCGCCAAATAATAAGACAGCAACTGCCAATCCCAGACCAATCACCCAAGCCCACCATTTACGTGTGGTGGTGGTCATAGCTTCCATGACCATTTGATTCATTTCATCGCGTGGCATGGGATCCAGCATCAGATGTTCTTTGCGTAATTCTTCAGCTTCAGATTCTTGATGGGGACTTGCTTTTGAACCAATAAACGGTTTTACATCAGCCGCCATATGATTTCCCTCCCTTCAAATATGTTACCCTGGGTTCTGTTCCAAGATTTTCTAATTCTTTATAAGCCCGATCACTGCGCACCATTTTACTCACCCTGCTTTCGGGATCACTGAGGTTTCCAAAAGTGATCGCATCGGTTGGGCAGGCTTGAGCGCATGCCGGGGTTATATCGCCATCTTCAATCTCTCTGCCTTCCGCAGAAGCTTGCTGTCTGCCTTTGACAATCCTTTGAACACAGAAAGTGCATTTTTCCATCACACCTCGTCTGCGCACGGTGACATCTGGATTGAGATATGAATTCATGGGGGCTGGAATTTCATAATCAAACCAGTTGAAGGTACGGGCATGGTAGGGGCAGTTGTTGGCACAATAGCGTGTACCAATACAGCGGTTGTAAACCTGTAGATTGATTTTTTCGACTTCCGAATGGAGTGTTGCAAAAACCGGACATACTGGTTCGCAAGGTGCGCTGCCACATTGTTGGCATAACATTGGTTGATAGTCCGGAGTTACTTCTGGATATTCACCTTCCCAGTATCTTCGAATTCGCATCCATTGCATTCCACGCCCGTAGGCCATTTCATCTTCGCCTACAAATGGAATGTTGTTTTCCATCGAACAGGCGGTGACACATGCCTGGCAACCACTACAAATATCAAGATCGATGACCATACCCCATTTTTCATCATGTGCTTCTTTTGCAAGTAATTCAGTCATAATGGTTCTCCTTTTTGTCTCTACCTCTAATGCTCACCATAGACACCTTCTTTACTTTCCTGACGTGCTAATGGGCGTCGTTTTCCTGTGGGTTTGATTGTGACTGTTGTATCCGATAAGGCAAGATCGCCAGCTTGATTAACACTGGCCGACCAAACAATCGCTGGATTACAACCTCTTCCTTCTGCAAATCTACCTAAAGCGGTATGCCCTTGACCAAATGGAATGGCAACTGTGTCCGGGCGAATGGCCGGGTAAAGATATACAATGGCTTCTACAGAGAAATCACTGGTAGAAGATTTGACTTCAACGATATCATCATCATGAATTCCAAGTAGTTCAGCCGTCTTTGGGTGAATTTCTATCCATGAATTCCAGGTGACTGTCGTCATGGGATCAGGAGTCTCCTGCAACCAGGGACGATTTGCTCCGCTGCCGTCACCCATTTGTGTGGGAAATGTAACCAGATGGAAAGTCTCGCCTACTTTCGCACTTTGAGGAGCGGAAAATGATAATTTTTGATTAAGATTAATTTCTATCTCCGAAGAATTTAATTCTGAGGTCGTCTTCCACCAACCACCAAACTGCAGCCATTTACTCCAGAAGGTGGGAAGCTCTCCAGCTGAATAGGAGCCTGCTTTTTCGATCAAAGGTGTTATTGTTTTTTGAAGGTAATCGACTTCATCGGTGTATTGAATGTCAGAAGCCAGATTTCCACCTGTGGCTAAAATAGCTGCCAGGAGAACATCAGCAGTGGCTCTGGTATCATGAATAGGGGCAACAACGGGTTGAATCGATGAATAAGTTTCACGATCACTCCCCAATAGAACTCTCTGATAACCAAAGGATTCCAATGCGGCATGATCCGGAAAAACATAATCGCTTTCAATAGCAGTCTCATCTTCAAAAGTGCTGAATGAAATCACTGTTTTTACTTTTTTCAAAGCTGCTTGAAAACCTGCAGATGCAGGTAACTCAAAAACAGGATTGGTGCCATGGATAAAAAGCGTATCTACTTCTCCTGCATTCATCTTAGCTATCAATGCTTTTACGGCGGCAAAATCAGATGTATGATTTTCCCCAAACGTGGGGAAGACACCTCCAGGTTGTGACATGTTCTCAACCAGAACATTCAAAGCCAGAATAGCTTTGGCTGCATCCAGACCATTTCTGGTTGTCAATGCAGATCCTCCTGGTAAAGCAATTGCCTTGTTATCTGATCCAAATAATTCGCCCAGTTGAAGTAATTTTTCCATGCTAATACCTGAAATTTGGGATACTTCATTCAGGTTAACTTCAGCGAATATAGCAGGGGCTGGCACTCCAGCTTTCGTTGCAGCAATTTTGCCAATGGCTAATGCTACCTGACCTTCACTACCAGGTTTGATAGGGATCCATTCATCAGCGTTAGCACTTGATAAAGATTGTCGTGCTTCAAAGGAAACAATATATCCACGTTTTCCAAATGGCTGTTTGCGTAGCTGACGAAAACCTCGACTGTAGGCCAATGGTGAAAGCCAGGTTTCGAGAAAGTGAGCGCCAAAGGAAAATACTACATCGGCATTGCCCATATCAAAAAATGGGATTTGATCAAAACCATAAAGTTCCTGGGTGGCTCTCAATAATGTAGATCTGCCTTCCAGCGTTCCTAAGGTGCCGTAACGAACAGGTTTGCCAAAACCTCCCTTTTCTGTGATCTCTCGAACAAGATCATATAAATGATCGGACTGTAAACCCAGAAGAAAAGCGGTTTTTTGTGGGTTTTTCAATTCTTCTGCTACTGTATTAATAGCACCTTGCCATTCCATCGCGGTTGTTGTACGGCTACCTCGGGTCCTTTTTTGTGGCCCGGTTATGCGATCAGGATTATAGACTCCTTGAACAGTGGTTAATCCTCGTGAACAGACTTTTCCTTTATTAACCGGGTGTTCAGGATTTCCTTCTACTTTGATGGCGCGACCTTCCTGAGTTCTCACAATCAATCCACAACCGGCCGGGCATTCCTTACAGGTTGTCGCGTAATAAGTACTCACACCTGTCTGGTTATATTCGGGCATGTTGGCATAAGCCTGTCTGGTTACATACCGTGATGATGGTCCACAACCAGTAATTACTGTCGCTGAGGTTAAACCAATTCCGGATATTTTTAGAAAATCGCGCCTTGAGATTTTTTCAGTCATTGATATCCTCCTTGATTAGTAATGACACGTGGCGCAATCCGAAAGCAAAACGAATTCTTCCGGAGTGGACATTTTCTGATGGCAATCGAGACACCAACCCATATTCTGACCCTTCTGTGGTTCAGCGACTGTCATTTGTGTTAAATCTCCATGACAGGTTTCACAGGTCAATTCTGCATTGATATGTGGTTGATGTGAAAAGACAACAAAATCAGGTTGAATGGCGACAGGAACCCAGGGAATTTGTTTCCCTTCAGCTCCATAACTGGCAACCAATTTCAGGTTGTCATTACGAGGTTCTATTTGTTGATGACAACCCCAGCATTTATCTGTGGTTGGCAAACCTGCATTTGGACCAGTCGCGGCACCAGTGTGGCAGTAAGAACATTGTGCCCCCACTCCAATATGAAAATTATGAGGAAAAGGAATAGGCTGTTCAGGTGGAATTTGTGTGTAATAAATGCCACCTACTGCTCCTCCCATAATAATCAGCAGCACCAATGCACCGACTATCCGAACACTTGAGCGCTGCCATAAGGGTATTGAAGATTTCATAAAAGACTCCTTTTATTAATATTACTACGCTCGCCGGCTGCGCAATAACCACACCAGCACCAGAATGATTCCAACAAACAATGCCCCTAGAAGGATTGCAAAACCAAGACTTGTTGCCATAGCGCCAAAGGCGGTGACGATCCCGGAGAACCAATTTTGGGCAGGTCCGCCAAGATTATCAACCGGTTCAATTTCCATCGGTTCGTTCGTGGGGACTTCAAAACCAGTGGGCAGGGAGGATTGGACATAGTAAACCACATCGCGACCATCTTCTGCCGTCCAACCTAATTCATATCCCAGAGGCATTTCTGGAGCGCGAGCAGTCCCGAAGCGTGTGCGATGTAAGAATCGCCAGGGATCCTGAACAGCTAAAGTCCCCAGTGATACTTCAGTGCCTTCATACCGGAAAGTCGCTAGTGTGCCATCATCACCGTGGCAACTGGAACAGACTTGTTCGTACTTTTCTTTGCCATTCGCGAAATTTCCCCCGGTAACTTTTCGGGTGACAATGTCAATATACTCATTATCATCAATCAATCCGGTTTGAATAAATGCAGTAACACTTTCAATTTCGTCGTCACTCAACATGGATGTGAAATTGTGTTGGGCGTCGGATGATCCATCCAGTGCTTGCACCAGGGTGGATTGATCTTTTGTAGATGCTTCCAGCAGGCCGGGGAAACCGGTACTGTACGAGCCAGATCGAAATGCGCCATCAATTCCCTGATAATCCCAACCATGACAAACAACGCAACGCCATGTATCTATGCCAGAAATCGTATTGTTTGATTGTCGTGACCAGATGGGGTGGTTACCAACTGGAATTGCTGCGTCAGAAACGACACTTGTCCAATCATCATAAATTTGGGCGCCACGCGAAACGGGGCTGATTTCCTGGGGATTATCCCTAGCTGAGACATTCGCAAAGGAAATACTGCCAATAATGACCATCAGAATCAAGATAACGATGAAACTATATATTGGTTTTAACTTGTTCATCTGTTCGCTCCTCTAATAGATTGGGTGTGAGAACTAATTTATTAACGAATTACAACCATTAAGGACTTCATTATCAAAAAATTTATATTGATTATTACATTAAATTACGTTAAGGATTATATACCAAATTTATGATATTTGTCTGTATTAAACCACTACAAAACCAATAAAAAAATGATCGTATAAAAATTTCCCTTGAAACCCTATTTGTTATAATAATCATTAGTGTAAGCAACATGGATTAATAAAATCAACTATCAGTATTGTACATGAATTGAGAAAAGAAATGGATATTAAATCAGGTCAAATTTCAGTAAAAATCGAAAAACCAATTTATGGGGGAGAATTTTTGGCAAGATTGCCGGATCATCGACCTGTTTTTGTGCCATTTGTATTACCAGAGGAAATAGTTGATATTCAGGTTACTCAAAACAAGAAAGGATATGCCAGGGCTTCCTTAATTCGTGTGGTAGAAAACAGTAAAAAAAGGTTAAATCCACCCTGCAAGTACTTTTCAGAATGTGGCGGTTGTCATTACCAGCATATGGAATATGCCGAACAATTGAAACTAAAACAAGAGGTCGTTCTGGAACAGTTCTCCAGAGTACCTGGCTTCAGTGAACAAATATTAAGGGATATTGTTCCATCTCTGAATGAATTTCACTACCGAAATAATGTCCAATTTTCAGTCAATGGAAACGGAAAGTTAGGGTTTCAAGCTTTTGGCTCAAACCAGATTATTCCAGTTGATGATTGTCTTCTTCCCGGTGAGCAAATCCTGCAAACATGGAAAATGTTAGATCTGGAACAATTCCCCGGTTTGAAAAGAATTCACATTCGGGAAGGTTTGCAGGAAGAGATTATGCTGATTTTGGAAAGCGACAATTTTGTAGAAATCCCTTCATTGGAATTAGATGTACCTGTTTCAGTTGTTCATTTGAGTGATGTTGGAAATATTGTGATGGCAGGGGAGGATCACCTGATTTATCAGGTTAAAGACCAATTTTTTCATGTTTCTGCAGAATCGTTTTTTCAGGTAAATACTGCTCAAGCTGAGAAAATGATTGATCTTGTCTGTGATTATTTGCCAACCAGAGGCAATACGCTTCTTGAGCTTTATGCTGGTGTAGGACTATTCACTCGATTTTTGGCCGATCGGTATGAGCTGGTTTATGCAGTTGAAGAATCATCCTCCGCCTGTGATGATTTTGCTATTAATCTCGATATGTTTGATCACATTAATTTGTATGTAGGCTCTGTAAAAGAAATTGTTCCTCAATTGGATATTCATCCTGAAACAATTCTCTTAGACCCACCCAGAGCAGGTTTAGATCCCAGAACCCTGGAATCAATTTTGGCCTATAAAGTACAAAAAATTGTTTATATATCCTGTGATGTTTCGACTTTATCTCGGGATCTAAAAAGATTATTTGATGGTGGTTATCATCTGGTTGAAATAACCCCATTTGATATGTTCCCTCAGACATTTCATATTGAATGCATTGCATTGTTAGTCCAGAATAATATTTGAAAGTTTTAATCACCATTTTAGCTAAAAGATCTCAGAAATAATCAACCAATTGAATAAAACAGGTTGATACAAAAAAACCTCAAAATAGACCTGAACCATTGGTATTGAGGCTCGTCAAGTGATACAATAACTCATCTTTCTTCAAAGATCGAAAATGAACATCTTATTTTCTTTACAATGATAAAAAGAATAAATAATCGTTCATTCATTATTTTCTAAGAGGGAGGAAATAAAATCCGGGGTTTTTGATACCGTATGAAAAATTTAGGAAGGTTTTTATTATGGATAAAAAGAAATTACCAATATTAAGCACAGTTCTTTATGTTATTGCAGGATTGCTCGTAGTTTATTCAATTTGGGCAGCAGTTTATTCCGCCAACTATATTTCTACAATGATGAAACAGGGTCAATTGGTGTTTAGTGGAAACGAATTTGAAATTGTTAGCTTCTACATGTCAAATGTTGCACAATATGTGGTATTCGCTATCACTCTTTTCGTTTTAGGAAGAATTGTATTATATTTTTCATTCATCGAAGAAGAGGAAGAATTGGATGCATCATTTGAAATTTCTTCGACTGAAGATGATGAGGTTAAGGTCTTAGAAGATTAAACCGTTATTTTATAAAATTTATTGGTTTCACGGATTATTTTTCTAACAAGAATTTGAATTTTTATTGATAGCCTTTTTTCAGGATTTTCTTCGCATTTAAGAAGAACATATCAAAAAGGTCCAATATGGAACCCAGGATAATCATTAAAGAGACTTCCAAAGAAGATTTATTAAATATCATGTCTTTATGGAATAATGGTGAGGTCATGTCATTTGTTGGCTACCCACAAGGGCTTGGAATGACCTTGCCAAAACTAATTGATTGGTTACCCTGGGTAATTTCCAAACCAAACCGTTGTCATTATTCAATCTATCAGGATGAGATTGGTTATTGTGGAGAGACTTTCTACCATGTGGATGAGATATATCAAACGGCTGCTTTAGACATCAAATTACTTCCTGAAGCACAAGGAAAGGGAATAGCAGAATTTGCACTTCGTTTTGCCATTGAACAAGCTTTTTTTCAGGGGAAAGCAAAAAGAGTCTATGTGGATCCACATCCAGACAACATAAAGGCGTGGAATTTATACAGAAAATTGGGGTTCACCAGCAAAGCAAGACCTGAGCATTTAGAGCAATGGGATACATACCTGGAAATAACAAGAGAAGATTGGGAAAATCAGAGACCGAATGATGGAACATATATAACGCCTTATTCGTCATAAAACTGAGGGGTATTTTTTTCATTTCAATGTTCTATAATCAAATTGAAGCCAGGAGGTCTATATGCGAAAAACAATGATTACAGCTATTATTGCTCTCTTAATTGTTGTAAGTTTCTCAGGATGTAATTTATCCTTTCTCAATCTAAATCCAACTCCTTTTTTTCCTACACCTAATTACACCATGACTGCTTTGTTTTCGGTCGACGAAATTCAAGCTACAAACCCTCCACTGGAATTTCCATTCAATACAGAAGAACCATTATTGCCAACAGTTCAACCAACGAGTGCTGTAACAGAAGCGCCTACGCAAGCTTTACCGACAATAACTGTATATTCGACTGTAATTCCTCCTACAAAAACTTCACTGCCACCAATTGCAACCAATACAGCAGTAACTGTAAGGGGAGGAACCTGGGTAACAGGAAAATATATGAAAACACCACCTGTTATTGATTCTATTTGGGATGAATGGGATGCGACCAAATATCCTGCAAAATATGTTGTTTATGGTACCAGTCAATGGGAAGATTCAGATGATTTGGAAGGATCCTTTGCAGTAAGTTGGAATGAGACATACTTGTATCTGGCAGTAAAAGTTCTGGATGAAAAGTATGTACAAAATGCGACAGGTGAGGACATTTACAAAGGTGACAGCATTGAAATTCTGTTTGACACAAACCTGTACGGTGACTTAAGTGTAATCAGTTTGAGTTCAGATGATTTTCAGATTGGGATTTCACCAGGGAAAGGTGGAGTTGATGATGAAAAAGAAGTGTACCTCTGGTACCCATCCGGAAAAGCGGGCAGAATCAATGATGCAATCGTTGCTTCGTCGAAGAACGATGGAATCTATCGTGTCGAAGTAGCGATTCCCTGGAAAGTTTTCAATATCACACCTGCCAGTGGTCAACAGTATGGTTTCGGATTATCGGTGTCTGATAATGATGATTCAAGCGAGAATGTTCAGCAAAGCATGGTTTCGAATTTGCGCAACCGTAAATTGGTGGATCCAACCACCTGGACAGTTTTGACACTATCCAAATAATATATCATCTCAATAAATCGGGGCAAGCGGGTGTTTTTGGCGTGCGGACGCACGCCAAAAACACCCTGACCGCTAATTATTGAAAGGATCCCAAATAATATTGATCAAGGTAAGATCAAATTTTCGGTCCAGCTCAAAATAATATCGAAGCTAATTCTGCTCGATAAGATCTGGTAAGCTCATCATCCTCGCCTAATAATTCAAATATGGCGAGGATGATTTTTTGTGCCAGGCCACCACGATATCTTTTATTTTGTCTGAGGATTTCCAATAACCCATCCAGTGCAGATGGAATATTATTTCTTGATGCCAAACGAATACTATTGGAAAAAGCAAAATCGAGATCATTTTCCTGGGGCAAATTATTTTGTTTCAGATAGCCGAGCGCTTCAGCGTAAGGCAATAATTTTTCAGCAGCAGCATATTGTTTACTGGATGGAAAATTTCTCAAAATTAACAAAGGTTCGAAAGGGTCTCCTAAACCTAATTGTGCTTTTGCCAAACCTAACAATATTTCTGGCCGGTCTGGATATTGTTCAATTAATTCAAGGAAATTTTCTTCCGCTTCTGCCCATTCATGATTTGCCAGAAGACTTAATCCCTTTTCCAGGGCTAAACTATCTTTGCTGGGGGGTGTAATGTTGGTGATGAAAGTTCTCACCCGATCCTCTGGTTGATCTCCAACAAAATCTCCAACAACTTGCCCACCACTGAATGCCTTGACGGTTGGAACGGTCCTGACGCCAAATTGAAGAGCCAGATTCGGATTTGAATCAACATCAACTTTTGCCAATCTAAAACTACCCATTGCTTCATAAGCTAATGCTTCTAACAATGGACTGAGTGTTTTGCATGGGCGGCACCAGGTAGCCCAGAAATCCACTACAACCGGGGTATTTTGTGAATAAGCAAGTACTTCGTATTCAAAATCTGATTCATTTACATCAATAATAAATTCAGAAGGCATCTGTTTTTTGCTCCAGACCTTGATAAGTTGATCGTTTCTGATTTAATTGTATCAAATCTTTGATGATCGAGATGATTATTCTCCTTCTTCTTCACCCGATTCACTTCCTGGTTGATTCACAGAAATGACATCTCCATGCACATTTACCACAATTTTAAACCCCATCATACCAAGGTAAGATCTGGTTTCCTGCGGGATTCCCGTTTCAAATAATTTATCAAATTGATCACCCATATTTTTTAATTGAGTTGCGATCATAGCATAGGTGAAAATATCTTCCTGACCAAGCATTTTCGCTGCTTGTTGACTGATGAAATCTTCTTTCCCTTCGATCATTTCTCTCATTTGATCGAGTACCTGGCGATCGATTGTTTCAGATAATATATGGTGCTTAAATCCATGATCTTTGACAACATAACAGGGATCCTGACCAATATAAACATTCTCAACTTGATTGTCGTCTTCATCAAAGACTAATCCAGCAAATAAAGCGTGTTTTAACATTAATTATTTTCCTTACATTAAGAATAACATAATAGTATTAACATTCTAAAAGAATCAGATCAAATTCTTATTAGTTTTCAATCAAATTTATTAAAAAATATCTACCCTTGTCCCGGTTTTTTCCATGAAGGTTTCTTCTCCAAACGGCACAGAGGGAGATGACCAGCGATAAATCCATTGTGCATCAGACGGGATTAAATTGATACAACCATGACTTCTTGGTTTACCATAATCATTATGCCAGTAAGTACCATGGAAGGAGACTCCACTCTCCGTAAGATAGGTTACCCAGGGAATTCCTGGCAAATCATAGCTGTTTGGCGCAGCAGGATCACCCGCTGCCATATGGCGAGAAGGACGTTTCCGATTGGTAATGTAGATACCGGGTTGCGTGCGATAATCGCCATCAATAAACCTTGCTCCGGTAGCCGTTTTCGCAAAAAATACAGGAACACCTTTTTCGTAGGCAATTACTGCTTGTTCCTGTAATCGAACCTCAATTAATTTTTGATCGGTAGGAATTTCAGGAGAGATTGGTGTGATTTCCTCGGGTTCAAAAAGATGCATATGGGTTGCTTCTACATAATAATGAATTTTCCATTTGTCATCCGCTATCTTATACCAGAGTTTCTGGTTATTATCCCGGACAGCACTCTTAACCCAAAATACTGTTCCATAATATAAACGATAGGTAACCAGATGTAATGATTTGGGATGCCAGACTGCATTCGTAAAAGGAACGGTCACTTCTCCTAATCGTCCACTGGAAATAATTTCTTCTACTTCGGGATTGGTACGAATACAAACAGGTTGAATTGCGCCAGAATGAACAAAACCTTCATTTCCCATTTCATACCAGATACGATTGTAAGCGGGTTCTTCGTCACCAACTGTGACTGAATTAATGGGATGCACATGATCCTGCCAGAGGGTACTGATCAATTTTGAAGCCGTTGTTGGTGATTGGTAGACATCGACGGTGGACGAAATTACTCTACCATGGGATGGGATCAATTCAGAGGGAATAGACTGATTTCTTGCAATGAAATGATGATCCAGGTTTGGAAGCACCATCAAACCCATAAGCCCATAAGAGGATCTAATTAAAAAATCTCGTCTGGTTAATGGCTGATTTTCAGAAAATAATTTCACCGATTCGTACCTTTGCTATGGATGTACATTCACCAAAGTTCCGACAGAAGCAAAATCAAATAGCCAGCCAGCTTCAGATGTTCGCATGTTTACACATCCGTGACTCATCGGGGTGCCAAAATTATCATGCCAATAAGTACCATGGATTCCATAACCCTTAAAAAAATACATTGTGAAGGGAACATCAGGTAAGTAATAACCAGGACCACGCATATCAGCGTACCGATATTTCACCCAGATGTGAAATTCACCAATGACTGTTGGTGTTCTCCAGGTACCTGTGGAAACAAGGAATGAATTCACCACATTTTCGCCGATATAGGCGTATAACATTTGATCACTTAAGTCAATATCGATCCAGCGGGTATTTTCATCCACTTCTGCAGGGATTTCAACCCCATAATTTGTAGGCATGGTCGGTCTCGGAGTAAAAGTTGGGGTGAAAGTAGGTGTGGATGTTGATGTAGGAGTTGAAGTGGGTGTATTGGTTGGAGTAGCAGTGGCTGTTGCTGTTGCTGTTGGTGTGGCTGTGGAGGTGGCTGTGGCTGTAGCTGTAGGTGTGATCGTCAGCTTTTGAATAACACCTACCGGCCGTTGGGAGACAGGTTGCCTGGCAAATACTGTTTTTATTGTTGGGAATACGAACCAGGTACCAAAGATTATCAGGGTTAATAAAACGATCAGACCAGCTACTTTTATCCAAGGTGTGTTCCCGGAAGGGGTTTTCGTTGGTTGAGGGACTTTTACTTGCTCAAAAGGAGGATTTATAACCGGGCTTTGTTTCTCTTGCTTAAGTTTTCTTAGTCGTTTAATTGCCCAATCCATTCCTTGACGGGCGCGATGGGAACCTGGATTGATTTCCAATGCTTTGATAAGATACCTGACACTATCTTCAGGTTGTGAACAAGCTGCCAGAATCAGCCAACCTTCTTCCTGATCTGGGGAAATATCGATGAGAAGCTTTGCCCAATGCAGCGCTTCTGGAATGTTTTTGGTGCGTAAATGATCACGGGCTTTTGAAAGTGCCTGTGAAGCTGAAAATGGTGAATTTTCCATTATGGCATCTCAGATAAATAATTATCCGGGACGTTTTCTTTGCCAATAAAACATTCTATACCGGCAACGATACCATCCGCAACCAATTCTGGTTGATAACGAATGATTTCTTCATCCAGGTTCAAAAATCCTGTCTCAATAATGGCTGATGTCGTCTCACTGCTAATTTCACTAAAGGTGTGATAACTGGTCATGTCAGGTGTGATGGTATTGACATGGAATTTTAGGCCTGTGATTTCATGGTAGCGATGGATTAAACATTTTTCTAATCTTTCAGATCGATCCAGATATTGACTTTCGGCGGGAGCAGCTACTTTGAAACCAGTTGCTGCATCATTGATATATTCGCAGGAATCATTATGAATGGAAACGAGAGCTAATCCTGCATATTGATTCAACCGAGAATCAAATTCTTCTAATAGATCAACTGTGTAACCAAGCGCTTTTAATTTTTGGACTACCAGTGTAGCAATTTTTAGATTTGCTTCCATTTCTGTAAAGCCATCTGAACAAACTGAGCCGGAGTCATTTCCATAATGCCCAGCCACAATTCCTATTCGCGCTGGAGGGAGTTGAGTTGGTGTGGGGTAGGCTTCATTGGATTGAGACTGCCAGATGTCATAAATATTTTGCATCTGATTGGAAAACAAGTTGGATGGCGTCCACATGGTGAAAATGGTGGCAGCCAATATAGCAATTCCTGTAATACTTAGAATTGCATTTCCAGCATGAAAATTGTTTTTTCCTTTTGGGGGAGATTTCGTATCAATCCGATTGCTTTTGAACATTTTTAGATAGTACCATTCTTATTTTTCGATTGCAAGTAAATGAAATAGAGTCAAAATGAATGAATTCACTCAAAAGCATATAATATCAATTATAAATATACACAAAAAAAGTATAATCAATTTTAACAATTACTTATCAATAAAGAGGATGAAAATGAGCATTACAGGTGAGGAATTAAAACAAGTTATGAGAAATTGGACAAGTGGAGTTGCCATTGTTTCAAGCCAGTTTCAAGGTTTTTATCATGGGATGACGGTTAATTCTTTTACTTCCGTAACAATTGAACCGCCAATAATTGTAATATCTTTAGCTAATAATACTCGTACCTGTGATTTGGTTAAGAAATCACATGAATTTGGGGTGACAATACTTTCTTCTCTACAAAAAGAAATCAGTGATCGTTTTGCAGGAAAAGTGGGAGATAATGAAGATCGTTTTGCAGGTCTCAAAACTTTTTTTCTTAAAAGTCATTCTTTCTTGATTACAGGTGGATTGGCATGGGTGGATTGTGTTGTTATTAATGAAATCAACCTGGGAATATCAACATTATTTATTGCAGAAGTGGTTGCATCAAAGACAGATCAAGGCGATCCATTGTTGTATCACGATCGAGAATATTATCGATTAGGAGAGAAGAATAGATAAGAATTTGAGCGATAAAGATAAGAAGACCCTTTTGCTTGTAGCACGGGAAGCAATTGTTAATGCTATCCAGAACAAAAGAATTGATGATCTGGATTTGGCTAATTATTCAAAGATACTTCGGGAACACGGTGCTTCTTTTGTCACACTGCACAGAAAAAGCGATGGACAATTGCGTGGTTGTATCGGAGCTTTAGAAGCCTATCAACCATTGGTGCAGGATGTTCAACATCATGCTGTCGCCGCAGCGTTGGAAGATTATCGGTTCCCACCAGTGACATTCAATGAAATTAATAATCTTAACATTGAAATATCCCGATTATCTGCTCCGGTCAATTTAAAATATGATAATCCACTGGAACTTCCTGGGATGTTAAAACCTGGACTTGATGGGGTGATATTAAAAGATGGATTTCGAAAAGCCACATTTTTACCACAGGTTTGGGAACAGCTTCCAGATCCAGAAGAATTCCTGGCACATCTTTGTCGAAAAATGGGGGACCGTCCAGATCGATGGAAAATGAAACTTCTTGAAGTATCTACCTATCAGGTCGAAGAATTCCATGAATAAAAAATCCCTCAATAATAATTTTTTGAGGGATTTTTAACGCGAATGAGATATTAGAGTGTTTTTAAGCCTTTTGCTTCTAAGTAACCCTGGCCATAGAAATGTCCCATGATTGCGAATGAATAAGGGACAGTTACTAAAATTCCAATACCACAGGCTATCGATCCCAATGAAGCAACAAAACTGGCTGCCAGTGTACCTCCGAGAATTAGTAAATAGGTGACAAAATTGTTTTTCACCATTCTAAAGACCTCTGCGAAGGCAAGACCAGCTCCGATAGAATCTTCTACAGCAACTCTAGCATAAGCAGCTGGAAGCATTAATCCCATGACGATTCCATATAAAAGTATTAAGAAACCAAAACAAATGCCAGCAATTGCAACAACAACTGCCATAGATTGTTCTCCACTATCTGATGCAACTAAACCCAAAATGAGGATTGGCAAATAAAAAAGTATCATTGGAAAGGCATAGACAAGGCCAACCACCCATGCTTTGAACCCACGACCTAAATCTGCCCCAAATTCCATGTTTGGTAATGGACTTGGATTATTTCTAATAACGTTCAAAGTAACTTTTAATGCCCATCCCAACAAAAAAATCTAGCCAACAATAGGAATGAGTAACCCAATTAATCCAGGGATGATAATTTTCTTGAACCATTCTGGATCCTGAAAAACAAAAGTAAACGCATCTGTAAATTTCATATTCCCTACTCCTTATTTATGATTGAATGAATTAATTAATCTTAATCATACAATTTTTGTGCCAATGCACCGAAGATTGATGAAGAATCAATTTTCAATTTTTTCGATTGTAAAAACATTATTAAAAATGTGTAAAATGATTCACATTTAGAACGAATAAAGTTGCTCGTTTTTGGGCAGGATCATCGGCAGGTTCTAAGTTTGTTCGAATGATCTCCATCGCCTGATCCACTTTTTCGTCTTCTAATCCAATAAATAAAGTGGAATTTCCACGTCTGAGGAAGCCACCTGTGGAAGCGATGTGCGTTACTCGGAATTCTGCTGAGGTTAAGGCAGTTGAAACAGGATTTGTATCTCGATCACGAACGATAGCAATAATCATTTTCATGGTTATATCTCCTCAAAGTGTTCAACATCTAATGCAAAAATATTTGCTCCACCAATCGTGATGGGTGTTGGTGCTGGTAGAGGAAGTGGTGCGCTTTCAAGTGGTACAGCAATATATTCCACACGTTGGCGACAGGTTTTCTTTAAAGTCTGCAATATAACTTCTTCCTTTTCGGCTGGGAGGCCTAAGAATAAAGTTGCATTTCGTCTTCCTAAAAACCCCCCGGTGCTGGCTAAGCGCGTTATATGAATATTCAATTTTTCCAATGCACTTTCAGCATGGTCAACATCCTGCGACTGAATAACAGCCATAAGTAGTGTATCTGGGGCTTTTGTTTGAGAATTCATTCTTGATCCTTTCTTATCTAGGATGGGATCTTAATTTTTCGTAAATTCGTGGTATTAAGTTCAATAATTTTTCCGTCAGAATTAATGATCGTATGTCCTTTTTGTGAGCAAATTACCTTAAGTCCTCGATGAAAAATTTTAATCTCTTCTTTAAAAACACTCGAACCCATAAATTCAATTTCATTATCTGTCCAACGCTGAATACCAATTAATCTAAAAAAGATTTTTAATGGAATCATTCCATTAATTATATTATATTCGCCTTTGCAAGTTCCATCATGTGCATCATATAGTTTATAGAATTTTTTTGATAATCGCAAATTTTTTATAACTACTTTCATCAAGTTAATAAAGACTTTCTTTGCCAGATCTAATTGTTGTTTATCAATCAGACCTTCCAATATGAGTGAATTCAAAGGTAAATCCACTGAATTCATGTTAGATTTACCGGTTGTCTGATATTTCTTCGGAATCAATGATAACCCAAAATTACTCAAAAATTCCTTTTCTAACCACTGGTCTACCATTTGTTGGATGTTTTTTTTATTATTCTCCTTTATTAATATAGAGAGAAATAAACTCAAATCCAGCATGGAATATTGCGATGTACTGACCTCAACTGAGTTATCATCTGGAAGCCCAAGAATTTTTATGGAGGATATACTCTCATACACATTTTCGGTAGTACTCAAGCCTGTTGTGGTGCTCCAAAAAAAATCTCTTGGTTTAATAATTTCGAGTACCTCCTGATTTTCAAACATTCCTCTTATCTCTATTGTGATTTTATTGGAAAGTTCCGGGTGAGTAACGACCTTTGCAGTTAATCTTTGAGGTGATCGCAGTCTTTTCTCCAACGTATAAATACCTGAACCGTTTTTTTTCAGGATGGAGACTTTACCTGGTGATCTTTTGGTATGAATATCACGATAAGCAAAATATTTTTGTTTAGGGTTCCATGAATCGTTAATAGTCTTTAATAAATTTGTTTTTTGGCTTTCCAGCCAGTTTCTTTCTGGAAATTCAATCGCAAATTGATCAGCAATTTGTAAACATTTTTCGCATTCTATAGCTAATAGACTGTTGAGGAATGGTGATTCAATCCACCTGGTATTTATTCCATAACCTTCTTTATCCCATAGATTGTGAATCGGTAAATCCTCGTATAAAGATTGCAATGCATTTTCCCAATGATAGGAGGTTTTTTCTGTAGAAATGGTTAGCCAATAATGTAAGTAGGAGATTAACTTTTGCAGATATGCAATGGCTGAATCCTGGGATCTTTGAGCATCAAGAATTTCTTGACCGATCGTTGCTAAGATAGGAAAAGCATGGAAACGAGCTAAGAAATTTGAAGGGTCTGAATGATTTGGAATGAAGCCATCTTCTCTTTGAAAACTCAAAAATTCATCAAATACATTTTGAATTAAATAATGTTGTTTTGGTAAAACTTGCAGGAAGTACCATAGTTGTATTGGGGAAATTCCTTCTTTTTTATGATTCTTAGCTGTTTCTGATTGATATATCGTTTTTTCTGGATGTCGATTCTGAACCAGCGATAATTTTTGTTGTGATTCTGTTCCTCTGACGATTAGTTGTTTGGCAGAATTCTGGCTAGAAAGCAATGCATTATCCCAATCGGGATTTCCAGTGTCAAAAAAGAAGAAATCTCTTTGATGAAATAATTTATTTCGTGTTGTCTCTTTTTCAAAATCTAAGCTTTGAAAATTTATAACTTGCTCCTGGGATTGGAATTTTTCGTGCTCGAATGCAAGACACCACTTCAAGTGCTGAAACGAATCTGTATCAATTTCAAAATTGGTTGCGATGGAAGTTTGCCCTAGTTTACCAGTTTGTGAAGACCCACTGAGGTAAAACACCGGGAACAAATCCTTTGTTTTTCCTTCTAAAACAAAAAGTGAATCAAATTGCATTCCTTTCATCTGCTCCCCACCGGATAAAGGTTTTAAGGAGACAAGATATTGAAGGTTGCCAGAGAATTTCTGCGAAGACTGGTTTTGAATGGAAACCTTTCCATAAATGGAGTATGAATTTGAGATGAAATATTCTAAGCTGAAATGAATGCCTGCGAAAACTTCAACACATATATTCGTGTAATTAGGCAAAATTTCATTAATGTTTGGTTTTTTTTCGAATTGTCTGAGGTGGATTCTACTTTCATTGGGGTTTGAAAAAATAGGTGTGATTCTCATACTTAATGCCTGTAACCCAAGTGTACTGTAAAGAGAAATTCCACCTAATTCACCTCCTTCATATTGGATTTCCCAGGTATTATCAAATGATTTATCCTCTTCCGAGCGTTGAGAATCATTTACAAGAATCAAACTGAAAGGGTCTTGTGGATCTATGTTCATTGGATACATAGCCTGATTGTAAAGGGAGAGTTATTCGAGGTCAAATGAAATATGCTAGAATATCAAAAGAATTAAGTTTAGAGATAGCTTTGGAAAATATTATGGAAAATGACAAATCAAATCAAAATAGTTCAAATAAAGCCGATTCTGCAGATCGATTGAAGAAATTGATTGCATCACAAAAAGATTATGACGCATCTTTGGAAGAAACAGCGCCTAAACGCAAATCCAGCTTCGACAGTAATCCAGATGTGCCAGACCAGATAAAAAATGGTGATCATGCCGAGATTAACGATCGGCATCCAACAGGTGATCCTGAGTCCACGGCAGGTTGGTATTCAGAAGAATTATCAGAATTAGAAAATGACCATTCGATTTCACCAGACAATTTATCAGAAAAAGGAACAGAGAATGTAGATGGTTCCCAAGGTCGAAACCACCTATTCACAAATCTGGAGCAAAACGAAAATCTAACTGCAATGGGTGATCCAGAAAAGGTGAATAATCTGGAGAATGATTCTGTGACAATTCCAATGGATGATTCAAAAACGACTCCGGTGACATCCATAAAAGAGACCCCAAAAGCCATCGATTATCAAATTACACCACTCGAAGAAGAAATAGAAAAAACACCTCCACGCCCTATCAGGTCATATGCACCTCCATTAAATCACACACCGGTGATACCACCACCTCCTGGTGCAACCCAACCCATTCTTCCGAATAAAACGAACGTCAATGATACTCAGGCAACAAGGGTTTCTCCAGCAGCTTTTCGAAATTCACAACAAAACCAGTCAATCCAGCAATCTTCCAGTTTTCAAACCGCTCCAAAGAAACCGACAATAACCAAAAAAACAAAACCACCAAAGCCACCAAAATCTTCAAATGGAAGCGATTTCCAACAAGCCTGGGGGTGTTTTATTCGGGTGGTACTGATTGGATTATTTATCCTTGTGTTTATTGTGATAGCAGCAGGTTCATTTGGTGTTTACCAATACTATAAAATAGCTCAGGCACTACCGCCAGTAGAGGAATTACGAGAGAAAGCGGCAAAATTTGAGACAACACGCATTCTTGACCGCGATGGAAATATAATTTACGAAATTATTGATCCTAATGCTGGCCGGCGAACATACGTGCCATTAGAAAAAATTTCACCTTATTTAATTGCAGCAACGATCGCAACGGAAGATAAAGAATATTACAACCATCCTGGATTTGATCCGGTGGCTGTTGCACGGGCATTCTGGCAAAATTATACTGCCGGTGATATTGTTTCAGGGGCTTCGACAATCACCCAACAACTAGCTCGAATGCTTCTTTTGGACGATACAGAGCGATACACACGTACTTATGAGCGAAAAAGCAGAGAAATCGTTCTGGCTGCTGAAATTACGCGTAAGTATTCCAAAGAAGAAATTCTTGAGATTTTTCTGAATGAAAACAATTATGGTAACCTGGCATATGGTGTCCAGGCTGCTGCAGAAACATATTTTAATACATCAGCGGAAAAGTTAACTTTATCGCAGGCTTCATTCCTGGCAGGTTTACCACAAGCACCGGCAGTGTATGATATTTACACAAATAGAGAAGCGACTTTAACCAGACAAAAGCAAGTTTTAATATTGATGTACGAACTTTCTCAGGAAAAGAATTGTATTTTCGTTAGTACGAATCTGGAAAGAGTTTGCGTTAACGAAATTGCCAGTGCCGCCCAGGAAATTGAAAATTATGAATTTAAACCTCATGACTATAGTATGGTCCATCCACACTGGGTAAATTACATTCGCACTCAGCTGGAAAGCCAGTTTGATCCCCAAACGATTTATCGCTCTGGTTTTACTGTTTATACTACTCTTGATCCTGTCATTCAGAATAAGGCGCAATCTGTTATACAAACTCAAATTGCCGGGTTAGCTGATAAAAATGCAACCAGTGGGGCAGCAGTTGTTATTCGCCCTTCGACTGGTGAAATTTTAGCAATGGTAGGATCAGCTGATTTTTATAAAGAGAGTATTTCCGGTCAGGTCAATATGGCATTAGCTCCTCGTCAACCAGGTTCATCCATCAAACCTTTGGTTTATCTGGCTGCTTTCGAAAAAGGTTGGACGCCTGCCACATTAATTTGGGATGTTCCAAGCGAATTTCCACCATCTGGAGATCCGAACGACCCTCGTGAACCTTATAAGCCTGTTAATTATGACAATCGCTTTCATGGACCAGTGACATTACGATCGGCATTGGCAAATTCATTCAATGTTCCAGCTGTCAAAGCTCTGGAATTTGTGGGAATTTATGATAATCCCGCTACATCTCATCCGGATGGTTTCGTTGACTTTGCTAAAAGGATGGGAATTTCAACGTTGACAAGAGAAGATTATGGCATGTCATTATCATTGGGTGGAGGAGATGTCACTTTACTGGAATTGACAAACGTTTTTGCGACAATTGCCAATACAGGAAACCAGATTCCGCCTGTGGCCATTACAAAAATCGTTGACCATCTAGGCAACATTGTGTATGAATATCAGAATCCAACACCAAATCGCGTAATACGAGAGGAACACGCTTATTTGATCAGCTCAATCATGTCTGATAATCAAGCCAGAACACCCATGTTTGGTGCCAATTCAGTTCTTAATCTTCCATTCCAGGTAGCTGTCAAAACAGGGACGACCAATGATTTTCGCGATAACTGGACATTAGGATTCACACCGGATGTCGCTGTTGGAATCTGGGTTGGTAACGCTGACTATACGCCAATGATCGATACCAGTGGATTAACTGGTGCCGCGCCTATCTGGGCCGAGACGATGCAATTTGCTGTCAACAGACTGGTAGGTAATAATTCTGCCAGTTTTGTGCGACCTACGGGAATAGTGGATAAAATCATTTGTACGATTTCAGGAACCGAGCCATCAGAGTGGTGTCCCAATCAAAGAACCGAAATTTTTGCATTCGATCAACTACCATTGCCAAAATCAGAAGACTTGTGGCAAAAAATTAATATTGATACCTGGACAGGATTACGAGCATCTTCCGCCTGCAATGAGTTTACAAAAGAAGAATTTGTTCTGAATGTCAAAGAGAAATGGGCAGTTAAATGGATTGAAGACAATTCCGATGGGAGGAATTGGGCGAATAATTTAGGTTTTGAAAGCCCGGTTTTGTTTGTTCCCGAACGGGAATGTAAAGCTGATGATCCCAAAGCAAAAATAATATTCGCTGGTATTTCTGAAGGACAGATGATAACAACAAATCCATTGGACATCTACGCACTGGTTGATGCAACCCATAATTACAGAAGGATGCGGCTTGATTATGGACGCGGATCGGATCCAAACTCCTGGGAAAATCTGGTTGAATTTGATAGGAACTTCCAGGATGTTGATCTCATTTACACATGGGATTTATTTGAGGATGAAATTGAACCCGGAGATTACACTTTGAGAATTAGAATTGAATCCTCTGAAGATGGTCGATATGCTGAGAAAAAGGTGACCATTAGAATTCAGGTTGCCACACCTACACCTACAGTCACTCCTACTCTAACGATTACACCAACATTAACCGTTACACCTACTGCTACGGAAACACCCACACCGACAAACACCTCCCTTCCTCCAACGGTTACGTCGACGGCTACACAGCAATCACTTGTACCGACTGTAGTGACACCAATGCCAACAAATACACCAAATCCTTAGCGAGAATGTCTAAAACAGTACAGGTTGGTTGGCTTCCTGCCAGACAGCCGGATCAGAATCCAATATTTGAACCCAGGTTTTGAAATTCATACCTGGGGTTTCACTTATTGTGCGTAAATGACGATATTTTACAAAATGATATTTTTCGAAATTCTGTTGGTAAACAGGGTCATTTTTTAATTTATAGCTGAGTAGTTCTGCACGACTACCCGGGAAGACTATCACCGTTTCAAAATCATCAGGTTCTGATTTGGATTTAAATTGTGAAATGATACTGGAGGCGGTGATAAAAAATTTATAATTCGGATTAATCTGGTTTGATACCCAGGTAATGGGATTATCACCTTGAACATTAAAACCAAGTTTTAGTCCCATAGAATGGATCAGATGTTTCATTTGTTGAATGTCGTATTTTCTTGCCTGAATATATTCCTGAGCATTTAATTTATACTGATGTTGACTATCAGGATGAGGTTCGCAATAGGAACTGATCAGCCGTTGAAGGAAAAAACTAGAAACCGGCAACAACCCCGGTAAATTTTGATTGATGAAATAGGCAACTTCCTCAAAGGTAAAGGAAGGTTTATTCTGGACGAAACGGATGAAATATCCTTCAACCTGGTCACTCACAGGCTGGTAAATACCCGGTGGATCTTTTAACCAAAATTCCGCATTTTCCATTTGATCTTCATCCACCTGGATAAAATTTTCTTTGTCCAAAATGGTTTTTTCAAATAATTTTTGTGTTTGTACAAAAAGCGTATTATCAGACTTTTCGAGCTGTAATGAATCTCTTTTTTCGATCGTCTCAGAAATCAAAAATATCGACAATAACTCCTGATAATCTGCTGATTCACATTTTAATTCCAGGTATTTTTTAATATTTGCTGATAAAGATTGATGTGATGCTTCATCTATGTTTGATTGTTTTGGATACCAATAGAATTGACCAGATTTCTGTTCTGGATGGTAAGCAGCATTTTTCAAATGGTAATTCGAAGACGATGCGGCAGATAAATACGCCAATATATAACTATTGGACAACTCAGGCGCGATGGCAAAAAAAGGCACATTTAATTTTGAGGTAAAAGTAAACACAGTTCGAATGGCCTGTGTGTGCCAGATCCAATCATACCGGCGTCTTTCCAATGCGCCTTTTAATTTTTGAGCAGCCTCATAGCCCCAGATCCAGCCACTCCAAACTGCATTATATGTCCACAATGCCTGATTCGGACGTGGAAGTACAGTGGCTACCCCTTGAAATGGCGGTAATTTCTCAATGTCTTTAAATGAACCGATTCTGAACGGATAAAAACAGATACCTCCAGATTCAGGTGGAAGTTCGGGGTAAAAGGTAAACGGAATTGGTCGATCAATAATTCGAACTCTTGAGACGGCTTCCTCCAGAATTTTCCATAAATTAAATTCGTAGAATTCTGCTGGAATTGATATTTGTTTTGGTCGGTTTCTGCTGGATGTTACTCCCCAAAGCATATTTCCATAATCAAATACATGAACCAATAAAACCTCAAGAATGTCTTTTCTTTCGCTTGTGGTTTGCAAACTGTCCAATTTGTTGATAATGGATGAAATAACAGCCAAAGATCTAGGTAGATATGAATCGATGACTTCTTTCACGGCTATGGGGGGTTCATTGATCCCTGGAAATATTCTTTGCAATACCTTTGTGCGATGTAATTGGATATTTCCGACTTGATTAAGATTTTCTTGTTCGATATCAGATATCTTATAAATACCAGTCAGACCACAATTTTTACAACTTAATTCTCTTGCGAATGGAGTTGTTTGATTTCTTTTCCAAAGATATCTGACTTCTGTTTGATCTGAGAGACAATCTGGACAGGGAGAGGCATATAATGCCTTAATCTGGTTTTCGAGTCGATCATCACCACGCTTTAAAGCACCAAAATCAGCGATTGCAGCCTGATATAGGCTTAATGGGTGAGATGCGCAGATAACCTGTAGAATTTTCCCTAGAATTGGATTATTGCAGGCAACAAAAACCTGGTAACCCGCTTGTGCCAATTCAATTGCACTAAGTGGCTGGTTTCCCACAGGATCTAAGACCCACCCTTTTTCGATCCCACAATATCGCAGCATATCGGATAATGCACCATATGGATAAGGAGGAAGGAATCTATCCAAAATCAAAGGTGGAAGAGATTTTTTATCAGAAAAATAAGCTGGTTTTCCAAAATTCATCAATTTAAAGTATAGTAACTTACTGGAAATTGTCTATATGTTTTAAATATTTGAATTACCCTTGCTTATCAACAATGCTTTAGCTTATAAGGAGATGCTCTTATTTTTATCATGGTAATATTGGGATCTGAGAACACAGTTCTACGTGGAAAATGTGATAAATTTATCGATTTTTAGAGGATATATGGAATTTAACAAGGCAAAAAACAGTGATGAACTACTCCCAGAAGGGAAGTTTGAATTTTGGAGATATTTGTTATTAATAATAATTATTGTTGGGGTAACTCTCATTGCTCAGGCAATATTTTTGGTTCTTGCTTCTTTATTAGAAGGTACGATGGATTTCAATAATTTTCCCCCCATGACGTTATTATGGGTTACTATGTTGCCTTTTGCTGCGTTGCTGATTTTTCTACTGCCTGGTATACGTGTATTCCACAAACAATCAATCAAATCGGTTTTTACTCAGAAAACTATTTTCAACTGGAAGTTGCTCATTAAGTCAGCTATCATTTGGTTTGTTTTGTCGGGGCTGGCTGATATTATCATTTCGATACTGCAGCCAGGAAATTATGTGTTTTCATTTTCATTATTTTCCTTTTTACCATACATGTTGATTGCAATATTACTAATCGCCTTTCAAATCACAGCAGAAGAAGTTCTTTTCCGGAGTTACCTGTTACATGGATTGACCCGCCTACTTCGATATCGTTGGCTAGGAATTACATTACAGGCAATTTTATTCGGAATTTTACACGGTGCAAATCCTGAAGTAACCTCATATGGACTTTTAACTACCATGCCGTTCTATATTGGCATCGGATTACTATTGGGGTGGCTTTCATTCAGATCAAAAGGATTGGAAATTGCTCTTGGATTGCATTTTGCAAATAATTTATATGCGACATCCATGGTTACCTTTTCAGAATCAGCGATTTCTTCCCCAGCAATTTTTACGATTGCCGATTACCATCCTGAAATTGGATTAGTTTCGTTTGTTATTATGGCACTACTATTTGCGGTGATAATTTCGAGAAGCAATTAATAATTTGTGCATAATTGATCCACATGCAAAGTTACAGAGAAGGGGTGCTATGTTCATGTATAATTTAATTTGGAAGAAAATTTTAAAATGGTGGTTCAACCGAAATGTCATTTAGCTGGTATGTAATTCAAAGCCATCCAAACAAGGAACAACTTTTATTCAAACAAATCGAATTGTTGGGATTTGAAGTTTTCTATCCAAAAATTAAGGTTAAGCCGGTTAATCCTCGCTCCCAGAAAATTCGTCCCTATTTTCCAGGTTACCTGTTCATTAGAACTGAGCCTGAGATGATAGGAACTTCCACCATTAAATGGATGCCACACTCAAAAGGAATTGTCGCTTTTGGAGGTGAACCTTCGATCGTTCCTGAGTCTTTAATTCATGCACTGAAACAAAAAGTAGGGGATTCTGAGGACTCTGTGATTGAGATTAAGGATGAGTTTAATCGCGGTACGCCTATTTCTATTGAATTTGGTCCATTTGAAGGATATGAAGGTATTTTTGATACCAAATTGGAAGGTTCTGATCGTGTTCGAATTTTATTGAAAATGCTCATTAATCAATATGTACCTGTAGAACTTGAAATTTCTCATATTAAACAATTGAAAACAAAGTCAAAAAATCCTTAATTAAGGTTAGTTTCCATGAATGTAAAATTGCCAAGTAAACAACGAGAATTGGGGTTATGGATTATCTTTTTATTTATGGTGCTTTTAGTTTTAATGATATCTATAATAGAATTTTTGAGTATTACTGAAAATTCAAATTTTAGTCATGATTTTGGAATATATGCTCGATTCTTTTATTTCATTACACCATATATTCTAGGATGGGTGTTTTTTATTTCTGCTATTGCATTTTTTGTGTTTGATCAAAAAAGAAAATTACCGACTAAATTTCCGATGATCCTGGGTCTGAGTGCGTGTCTGGTGAGCACTTCTTATTATTCAATATATCCATCTGAATTAATTCAATCAATTTGGCTGGTTTCGGTTTTGTTGTTGTCAACCACATTTCTTTTTCAAATGTTACCTGGAATAACCAATAAAAATATCTATAAAAAAATAAAAATGTTTGTTATTCTCCTGTCTGTTTTGGCGGTTTTTGGTTCTTTATTATTAAGGTTTAACTACCAACAATTTGCCCAAATAATTCCTGAGAGCGTCATTATTTTATGGTCAGGGATACTCCTGGGATTGGCTCTTATCTATGGCTTTACCCATATCATGAGAATAGAAAAATCTAACCAATTACAAATGGAAGGAATTTCAGCAATTGGTTTTATCCTCGGTTGGACTCCTTTTTGTGTTCTGCTATTTCAAATGTTAAATAAGTCGATGTCTCCAATAACACCGTGGATTCTATTACCTATTGCACTTTATCCAATTTTTATTGCTGGATTAATTAAATTTGATGAAGGTAAAAATGAAGCTAAATCAGGATTTTCAGATTCAAGCCAATTAACAGTTGTTTTGATCATTTTCAGTCTACTCGGGTTAATTGTCTTAGGAGCAAATATTTTTGATAGATCGCGACCTTCGGACTTTTTACAACCACCTTTGTTCATCGGTTTAATCATGTTTCTATTACCCAATATTATTTCATTATTGTTGATGAAAAACCATAAATTACCTGATAAAACAACTTCTTTTGTCGAAGACAAAGGAAACTTCAGATCTTTGGATGAAAAAATTAACATTAATCGTCTTGGAGAGAATGAAGACATTTATGATGGACTAAGACAAAAAATTAACAAACTTACCAATGTTAATCCGTACCATCATTTTGTTTTTGATTCATCAAATAATGAATATTATGCATATCCATTCTTATCTGGAAAAACAAGTGATTTGCGGTTTTCTTCTGGTTCTGATTTTGTTCAGTATTTTGTTAAGAATAGATCAGCGATAAATATTTCTGATTTTAATCATTTGCCCACTGAGATAAGTTATGAAAAAGAGAAATTGGAATTATTAGCAACCAATGTAATCATTCCAATTCATATCGAAAATGAACTGGCTGGATGGCTGGCTTTCTCGACAGATAATCAAAATCCAGATGAAATTGATCAAATAATATCAAAGATCAAACCACTGATTGATCAATTTTCAAATGTTAAGAAGCATATTCATCATCAACTGGAATTAGAGCAACGTATCAGTGATATGAATATACTAAATAGAATTGTGCAGGGTGTGAACTATACTTTAGCGTTGGATGATATTTACGAATTGATCTATGCCCAAACAACTCAGGTCATTCCTGCAAGTGATTTTTATATCATCTTAAAAGACCACCAAACACAATCATTGCGAACTGTGTTTTTTGTTGAGATGGATGAGCGTATTTCAGAAAAAGAGAACGATCTGATAACACAAAGTCAATCAATGGAAACCCACGTTATAGAAAGTGGTCGTGGTCTGATCATTAACAATTACGTAGAATATTGCATATCACGACACTATCCAATTTTTTATTCAGACCTCAAGGACGTCATTATTGTTCCATTGAATACAGGGGCAATCACGAATGGATGTATTATCATTGGTGAACGAGAGAAAGATCAGAAATTTACTGAAAACCAATTATCATTGGCACAATCTATTGCAGATCTTGTTGCTGGTGCAATTGAAAAAGCTCGATTACTGGAAGAAACTGAGCAGTATGCCAGGCAATTGTCGATATTAAACGACTTAACCCGAAAGCTCACATCAACATTAGAAATTGAAGAGTTATATGGAACCATCCTTCAAAATTCAATGGACATGGTCAAATGCGAGGTAGCACGATTAATCATCCTGGATGATAGGAACCAGGAACTTGTTTATCAGGCTGTTATTGGAATCAATTCGGATAAATTACTGTCGAGCAGCGTTCCGCTTGATTATGGTTTGATTGGAAAATCTTTTCTTTCGAAAACCCCAATTTTAATGAATAACTTTGATTCTGAGAATAAATCTCATGAGGAACTCAATGCATTTTACGAGACATCGATTAATTCTTTGATGATCATCCCAATGATATTGAAGAATCAGGTTTTGGGTTTGATTGAGTTGGTTAATCACCAGGATGGAATAACTTTTACGAACAATGATCAGGAGCTTATATCGGCTCTGGCTGCTCAGGCTGCAATTGCATTGGAAAATGCACGATTGTATCGCCGTACAGATCAGGAATTGGCTAAACGTGTTGAAGAATTATCAGTTATGCAGCGCATCGATCGTGAGTTGAATACCAGTCTGGATATGAAAAAAGCAATGGAAATCACTTTAACCTGGGCAATACGGCAATCGGGTTTTAACGTTGGATGGATTGGTCTGGTTTTTGAGTCAAAAATTCAGCTCATGGCATCTTCTGGATACAATCCAGAGGTGATGATCCAAATAGAGAATCAAATATCCTCTTCAGATTTTTGGGGGACAGAAACAGAAAGCAAGAATTTTCGTCCAATTCAGGTGATGGTTAATGAAACCACTCAATTGCATCCAAAAGCAATCACACAAATTCTTCTACCAATTCGTCGTGATGAGAAAATAATCGCGATGATGATGATGGAAAATTTCGAAGATCACTTCTTAGATGAAAATGAATTGAATTTCCTGGTGCGGTTATGTGACCACTCTTCGATAGCAATCGTCAATAGCCAGCTTTACGCAGAGGTTCAGGAGGCAAACCAGGCAAAAAGCGAGTTTGTTTCTTTGGTAGCTCACGAATTGAAAAATCCTATGACATCCATTAAAGGATACACTGAATTATTAGCAACGGGTGCAGTAGGTTCCATCACCCCAGCCCAGGCTAATTTCTTATCTACCATTCGGAATAATACAGATCGTATGAATACCCTGGTTTCGGATTTAAACGATCTGACGAAAATTGAAGCTGGTAGTATGAGAATGGAGCCTGAAGCGCTCGATTTGAAAGAAATAATCAATGAATTGGTACGATCGACGAAGAGACAATTGGAAGAAAAACAACAGACCCTTCACATAGAAATAGATAAGGAGTTATCAGAGGTTTGGGCTGATCCGAACCGGTTGTTGCAGATTCTGACAAATCTAATTAGCAACGCCCATAAATATACACAAAAGAATGGAGAAATCTCCTTAATCGCAGAAAAATCAAAGGATTATTGGGGAACAGACCCGTCCATTTGGGTTACTCATATTATGGTTAAGGATAATGGGCTGGGGATTTCGGTAGAGGATCAAAAAATGATCTTTCAGAAATTCTTCCGCTCTGAAGATGCAGAAATCAGAGCTTCATCCGGTACGGGATTGGGGCTAAATATCACCCGCAGTTTGGTGGAAATGCAAGGGGGAAGAATCTGGTTTGAAAGTGAGTATAAAAAAGGCACTACTTTCCACCTTACGCTTCCCATGGCAGAATAAAAAAAATAAACACAGAGAAGCGCTCAATTGTAGCTTCTCTGTGTAAATCCATAATATTTATCCCATTACAGGAATGTTCACTTTTGGTAAGTGTGATTCAATATCACTGATGGCATGTTCTGGATATTCATTATTCGTTAATTCACCAGAATTATAAGCGTTGTATGCTGTTAAATCAAAGTGGCCATGACCGGATAAGTTGAATAATATTACACGTTTCTCACCTAATTTTTTTGCTTCAATCGCTTCGTTGATAGCTGCTCGAATAGCATGGGAAGATTCAGGTGCTGGTAAGATTCCTTCAGTTTGAGCAAATAATGTCGCGGCTTGAAAGACTTCTAATTGACCAAGCGCTATTGCTTCAATTAATCCAGCATCGTATAGCGCACTCAGTTGAGGAGCTACACCATGGTAACGTAGCCCACCTGCGTGAATGACCGGTGGCATAAAATCATGTCCTAAGGTGAACATTTTTAAAATAGGAGCTATTTGAGCTGTGTCACCATAATCATAGCCATAAATCCCGCGGGTTAAGGATGGTGTAGTTGTGGGTTCGACTGCTAATAACCTGGTTCGCTGACCATTTTTCAGGTTTTCGCGCAAGAAGGGGAATGCGATTCCTGAGAAATTGGAACCACCACCCACGCAGCCGATTACCACATCCGGATATTCATTTGCCATGTCCATTTGTTTAAGTGCTTCTTCTCCGATAACCGTCTGGTGCAAGAGAACATGATTCAACACAGAACCGAGGCTATATTTCTTCTGACCTCCTGATAAGGCTGCGATTTCAACAGCTTCGGAAATAGCAATGCCTAATGAACCCTGATTATCAGGATCTTTTGCTATGATGGTCCTTCCAGTTTGTGTGTTATCACTGGGGCTGGAAAAAACTGTTGCTCCATAAGTCTCCATAACATATCTTCTGGCTGGTTTTTGATGGTATGAAACTTTGACCATGTAAACTTCCAGTTCCATTCCAAAGAAATTACACGCCATACTGAGCGCGGTACCCCATTGACCAGCACCTGTCTCCGTAGTTATTGATTTTGTGCCGGCTATCTTGTTGTAATATGCCTGTGCGACAGCGGAATTTGATTTGTGACTTCCAGAAGGCGACACACCTTCATATTTGAAGTAAATGTGCGCAGGGGTGTTCAGCGCTTTTTCCAATCTCATCGCACGAATCAATGGGGTTGGCCGCCATAACTTATAGATCTCGCGTACTTCTTCCGGTATCTCTATAAATCGATCCATACTCATTTCCTGCTCTATAATTGGCGTCGGAAATATGGCACTTAGAAAATCGGGGGTGACTGGTTCTTTCGATTGAGGATGCAGTACTGGTGTTGGTTTGACGGGACTATCGGCTGCAATGTTGTAAAAATGTTTTGGTACATCATTTTCACTCAGCATAAAACGGGTTGTGGTAGACATGAATTCCTCCAAAAATAAAATGATTGTGTGTGCGAACGCATGTCTTTTAACAAAAAAACAGCGTTCGCTCGAGGACGAACGCTGAGTCCGTGGTGCCACCTCATTTAGGAAAGCTTTAATTAAAAATCCCTTTGTGAAACAAAGGGAATAAAGCCAGCCTCACTCTTTCGGGTACAGCCTATTGCGATACCCTTTACCTTGATAACGGTGGCAACTCCGGCACGGGCTAATCGTATCCTTTCACCCTGCGACTCTGAGGTCCATTCGATAATACTGTTCGGGCAATTTCTCACCAATCATTGCTCTCTGTACCGTCGAGGCATTATGTACTCGTCCTCTTCAACGTCTTTTGTATTTAATTATTGCCAAATTATATATCGAAATATTTTTTTGTCAACCGATCCAATTTTTTGGATATGATTGTTCCGGGAATTTGACATCATCGCCACTTCAGGAAAAATATCAACCGAAGAAACTTAATCCTGATTGTTAGTAATTCCGGTACATTCGTATTATTATTGAATGGATTCATGATATTAGCTTAAGGAAATGAGAATGATTACTAAAGAAATTTGGAATAGTGGGCTGTCTCTCAAAGAATATATTGGACAAATGGATACACTACAAAAGGAAATGCAACAAAGAGTAAATGACCTTCGGATCACATCTGCTGAATTCCAAAAACTGAGGGAATTCAACCAGGTTCGTAAAATTCTGTTGCTTACAGAAGCCTGGTGTAAAGATAGTCTTATGAATTTACCTATCATAGCGAAAATTGTGGAAGCTTCCCCTTATACCGAAATGAAAATTTTCATCAGACATGAAAATCCAGAATTAACCCAATTTTTTTCCCAACATGGATATAACAACATTCCACTTTGTTGGGTTATGAAAGCAGACTTTTCGTTTTGTGGGGCATGGGTAGAACGACCACAATCAGCTTATCGCATGTTGGAAGCGTGGAAAAATAACCATCCTGATTATTCAGAAATTCTGAATGACAACACTCTATCCGATGAGCAGAAGAAAATTAAAATAAAGCCACTTTTGGATTTGTTGTTGGATGAAATGTGGAACTGGTATGACACAGGATTACAATCAGATACCAGCAGAGAATTTCAAAACATCCTGAATTGTTGAACCAAATTTCTTTTTGATATTTTATCTATGGCTTGTGAGCAATTTCACTAAAATACTGATTTTCGATAGATTGCCACGTTTCATTTTGATTTTTCCGAATCAATTGTCCAAGTTGGGGATTTATGTTCATAATTTCCTCAGCCATTCTCTGAGTAATCCTTCTGATAGAGAAATGCGCGTTTTGAGCGCTGCGTAGATTAATGAGATGATCCAGACTACGCATATTTGCGCGTAAGATGAGCCTGCGATTATATCCATTCGGGACGATATAACTTGCTACATTCGGTTTCCAATCAGCAATATCCAGAAATGTTTTATGTGCTAATTTCATTGCATGATGGTAATCACTTTCAAATCCCGCATCTACGAATGTTTTCGGAACTGAATACCCTAATAATGTGGATAAGGCCTGTGGTGTTTGGGTCATCATACGATGACGTTTGATCTCAAAATAAGCACCCTGATCCATGATCAGGTCAAAAGAAAATGTGGCATATTCCAATTCTCTTACGGGAATATCGAAAGGCCCGATATCAGCCAATACCTGATTACTCAATAAATCCAATTGGTTTTGATTAAGAGATTGGAGAAAGTCCATTGCATCCTGGTAACTGAGATGGCTGTTTCTCACCAATAATCCAGCAAGCACAAGTTTTTCTGCATTTTGATCATAATGGACCAGTTGGCACCAGTTGTTTGATGTTCGTGATTGCTTTACCGATTTTGATGTTTCTGCAAAAGATTGAGCTGCTTTTACGCAATAAGGTACCGCATCGGCATATTTCACCAAAGTAGGTACATTTTTTTGTGAAACTTGTTTTATTTCCATGCCCATTGCCTGGACCTCTGCCAATGGATGGGATAGCATTTTTTGTAATGCATGCTCAAGAGCCCGTGCATTGATCGTCATGCCTACATTTGCGAGCGAAGATGCTGGTAAAAGAAAACGACAAACATCCACATAGTCCGAGCGGATGCGGCGTTCCCAGGCAGCTTCACTTTCATCTGCTCGTCTGGGATTATTTTTCCCAATCTCATCCCGGATGATCGGTAATGAAGCCAGATAAGTTCGGAAAAGGGTTTGATTCGCAAGAATGTATTTTTCTTTTAAATCTGGTCTATCATCCAGTTCTGCTGGGATAAAAAAGCTATTTTCATTCCATTTTTGATATCGAGTTGATTTTTCTGTATACGAGGCGAGACGATTGCTTTCCAGACATTCAACCGCTAATCTGGAAACATTTTCAACAGCAATGTGTAAAACTGCATGTTCAGCGACAGATGCATGGCCATATCCCACGACCCATTTTTCATGAAATTCAGCGGATTTTTCATCGGTCAGTTCATCGGCGATTTCCTGAAATGATTGCGGGGAGCGGGATGTTTTTGCGAACGTAACTGCAATTGTTTCAGGAGTTAAATCGTGGGGATCAAGTAAATAGACCTGTCTGTTTTTTGACATTTTTCAAAATCTCCTCAGCTCGTTTAGCATCTTTTTGAATTTGATTAATAAGCTCATCAATAGAATTGAACTTTTTCTCAATTCGAATATTCTCAACAAAGTGCAATTGTACTTGTTTCTGATAAATATCCTGATCAAAGTCAAGAATGTGTGCTTCGATTTTTGGGTTTGAATCTGTTGATTCAAAAGTTGGTCGAATTCCAACATTTGTTACAGAAGGTAGGGTTTTATCATCAATTGTGATCCAGGTAGCATATACGCCGGGTGTTGGCAAAAGCTTCCCTTCCCATACGTCTAAATTCGCGGTGGGAAATCCAATTTTCCTTCCCCGTGAATCTCCATAGATGACTTTACCTTCAAGAGAATAATATCGATTGAGGGCATTGGTTGTTTGTGGAAAATTACCAGTAGTTATCCAATTTCTTATTTCTGAGGATGATATTTTCCCTTTAGCATCTTCTACGTGGGGGCAATCTATGATTGAAAATCCCTTTTCTTTACCAATTTCACGCAGTACTGTCAGATTTCCAGATCTTTTTTTACCTAAAGCAAAATCTTTCCCTAACCAAATTTGCTTAATGGAATATTGATCCAGAAGCAAATTTATGAATTGATCTGGTTCCATTCCTGCCATCTTATTGGTAAAATTCAGATCCAATACAAAATCAACTCCTAATTGATGAAAAATAGATAGTTTTTCAGAAGGAGTAGTTATGTAAAAAGGTAGAGGTAATGACCTTAATAATACTGCTGGATGGGGGTGAAAAGTGATCACCAAAGATTGGACTGAGTCTTTTTGGGACTGGGTAACCATCGACCGGATCAAATGTTGGTGTCCTAAATGAACACCATCAAAAGCTCCGATTGTGGCGTAAACGACCTGGTTTTTAGCAGCTTTAACACCTTCGATGTGATTCATAAACCTGGTCACAATCTTATGAGTAATATCAGGAGGTGAAAACCTTTTTGGGTTGCCATTCCTGTGTTTCAGGATCCAGTTCCAGCAAACCAATTAATTCACCTTCTTCACTGATTGCCCGTGCCATCGTTCCAGCGCCTGGTTCCGCAGGAATTCTACGACCATGGCGGACAATATCTAATTGTTCAGTCGTTAGTTCTACCGCTGGCCAATCAGTTAAAGCTTCGGCTGCAGGGATAATTAAATTTTGCCAGGTATCATTTTCAAAAGCTTCGCGTAATTTGCGCAGTGGTACTGCATCACGCAAAGTGAAGCGCCCGGATTTTGTTCGCCGCAGACCAATCAGGTGTGCCCCACATCCTAATTTTTCACCCAGATCATGAGCTAACGAGCGCACATAAGTACCTGAAGAGCAATACACATCAATTACAGCCTCCGGGGGAGCCCATTCCAACAAATCCAAATTGTAGACATTAATCGTGCGGGGTTCGAGATCTACTTCTTCTCCATTACGGGCCATATCGTATGCATGACGTCCCTTGACTTTTACTGAGGAATAAGGGGGTGGAACCTGTTCAATTTGTCCAACAAATGATTGTAAAACATCGTCAAATTGTTTTTCAGAAATATCTACCGATGTGGTTGACAAGACTCGTCCGTCTGCATCATATGTATCGGTTGTTGTGCCTAATTGAATGACAGCTTGATAGCGTTTGTCTGATGCAGAAACATATTCACTCAATCGCACAGCTGGACCAACCAATACAACCAGAACACCAGAAGCCCTGGGATCTAATGTTCCGGTATGGCCAGCTCTGCGAATATTTGTCCCTTTTCTTACAATTTGCACAACATCATGCGAAGTCATGCCAATTGGTTTGTCAATAACAATTACACCACTAATTAAATTTTTATTTTCTTTTTCCATTTGTTTGCTCCCCGGTATGGATTATATAAGTTTTCAATGAATAAATCATTTACTTATTTTCTTTCATCAATTCTAAAGTTTTGTTTATAACTGTAAATTGTACTTCTTCCAAACTACCTTCAATATCTGTCCCTGAGGCCGCAGGATGACCACCGCCACCTAAAGATTGAGCAAGATTAGATACATTGAAGCCTGATTTTCCACGCCACGAAACTTTCACATGTCCATTATTTTGCTCAACAAAGAGGATGGTTATATCACAATCAAGGATACTGGATAAGATTGTATTTAAATCAGCATCATCATTCCCATTGTATCCGGCATCTTTACGATCATCAAGGGTTAAAGTTGTCCAGGCTAATCGGTCATTCCGTTTCAATTTTTTTAATGCGTAACCCCAATAAATTAACTGGTCAAAACTTTTATTTGTCAAGGCTTGTTGGTATATTGTTGGCAGATCAGCACCTTTGTCTATCAAATCTGCTGCAATTCTCATAGCTTTTGAAGACATATTTGAGGTGCGAAATCCAATTGTGTCGGTAATTAACCCGGTCATTAATAAAGAGGCCGTCTCTGCAGTCATTGATAGTCCCCAACCTTCTAAATTTTCAGCCACTAATGCACAGGTGGCAACAGACTCTGGATCATTAAGATTATATTGGGCAAATAAAGTGTTGGTAATGTGATGATCAATGTTTAATATTATTTCTCGATTTCCGAAAATTCCACCAGAACGATCTAAATCGGAGGTGTCCAGGCTGATCGTTAAATCAAATTTGAGACCTTTAGGTACAACCCTTTTAACAAGGTGTGCACCATGTAAATAATGGAAATTCGAAGGTAATCCATCACTTAATGCCATGAATACTTTTTTGCCAGAAAGGATTAATGCATTGCCCAGTCCTAATAAAGATCCTACAGCATCGCCATCCGGACGGATATGGGAAGCCAGAAGTACGGATTGTGCTTCTGTAAAGAGAGCTTTAATCGTCTCTCGAGATGGAATTGTCATCCAGATCTGTTTCCTCCGCTGTTGGTGAAGAGTTCACAATTTCGTCATCCCGAATTGTGGAAAGGATTTGCTCGATCCGATCAGCTCGTTCTGGTGTTGGATCCCAAAAAAAACGTAATCTTGGGAATGCGCGCAATTCAATCCGCATGGATAATAATTTTCGTATATAACTACTGGCACTCTCAAAACCCTGTAAAATTTCTTTGGAACGCTCGCTACCCTCTAAAGCCGAAACATAAACAGACGCGAAGGCTAATTCACGATCTACTTTTACATCCGTTATTGTTACCCCCAATAGTCTCGGGTCTGAAATTTCCTGACGTACTAACATTTCGGAAATTTCCTGTTGAATTCGATCACCAATTTTTGTCAATCGTAATTTTGATGGCATGTTTTTCCTCGCGATCTAACTTTCTGTTGAAAGCTCTTTGGTAAAGCACAAAATCGTATCACCAACTTCAAAATCAGAAAATCCTTTTAGCCCGATACCACACTCAAATCCAGTGCGAACCTCTCGTACATCATCCTTTTCGTGTTTTAAGGAACTGATCTCACCTTCATGGATTACTTCCTCATTGCGAACAATGCGCGCTTTGGCATTTCTTTTAAATTCACCTGCCGTAATTTTACATCCAGCAATTGCACCAATTTTCTGAATTTTAAAGATTGCCAGGACTTCTGCTTTTCCGATGATCACTTCAACAAACTCTGGTTCCAGCATACCTTTTAATGCTTTTTCGACATCTTCAATTAAGCGATAAATGATTTTATACAATCTGATAGAAACACCTTCACCCTCAGCCATTCGTTTTGCGGCTGCATCTGCAGTGACGTTAAATCCTACAATAATTGCTGTTGAAGCACTGGCTAACATCACATCATTTTCACTGATATTTCCAGTTTCAGCATGCAGAATATTGATACTGATTTCTTTGCTTGCCAAATCATTTAATGAGTTCATGATGGGTTCAAGAGAACCCTGAACATCAGCTTTGATGATAAGGCGTAATTCTTTCTCTTCGCCTGATTGTACACGACTGAACAATTCTTCCAAAGTGGCCTTTGGAGATGCAAAGCGGGAATCTTTATCAGCAATTTTTCTTTTTGTAACAATTGACATAGCTTCTTTCGTTGATCCAACGACCTGGAAGATATCACCAGCCTGCGGAACATCATTCATACCCATAATCAAAATCGGTGTGGAAGGACCTGCTTTCCGAATCGGTTTGTTTTTATAATCAAACATAGCTCGAATTCGGCCATATGAACTACCCGCTACAACGATATCACCGGCATTGACTGTCCCATTTTGGATTAATAAAGTTGCCATGACACCTTTTGATTTGTCAATTTCAGCTTCGATGATGGTACCAATCTTTTTACCATTTGGATTAGCTTTAATGCTCATGCCTTCTGCAGTTAATAGAATTGCTTCAAGTAAGTCTTCAATGCCAGTTCTTTGCTTGGCAGAAACAGGAATGATCATTGTGTCCCCATCCCAATCCTCTGGAACCAGTCCATTTTCGGATAATTGTCGCTTTGCAAATTCAGGATTCGCATCAGGACGATCAATTTTATTGAGAGCTACAATAATCGGAACTCTGGCAGCTTTGGCATGCGCAATTGCTTCTTTGGTTTGAGGCATAACTCCATCGTCAGCCGCAACTACAAGAATGACAATATCAGCACCCTGTGCTCCACGTGATCTCATGGCGGTAAAAGCTGCATGACCAGGTGTGTCTAAGAATGTGATTAATTGTCCTTTATGCTCAATCTGATATGCACCAATGTGCTGGGTTATACCACCTGCTTCTCCCCCGGCCACATCCGTGTGGCGAATGGCATCCAGCAGAGTTGTTTTTCCATGATCTACGTGTCCGAGAATTGTCACAACAGGAGGACGATTGACTAATTCTTTTGGGTTTTCATCCATAATCATCCGGCGCCACATTGGAATTTCGCCTACTTCTGCGATCTCTTCTTCTTCGTAAGATTCAGCAATGGCTTCAAACCCTAGTTCTGAGGCAACAATTGCAGCTGTGTCAAAATCAACTTGCTGGTTGATGTTTGCCATAACACCATTTGCCATTAACACTTTTATAACTTGAATCGGACTGGTCTCCATAACTTGAGCCAGGTCGCGAACAGTAATACTGTTTGGTAAAACGATAGTTTTAATTTTTTCGCTCATTTCGCACCTCCAACGCTATTTTGCACTTTTGTGCTTAACTCTATTCGAGCTCAGGATTGATGTGCGCTGTTCGAGCCTTACCTAGAAACGTATCAGCTAAAACAACAACAAAGTTTATCCATCATGCTCTTCTTCATTTACGCTTTCCGGCAATTTCTGCATAAAATCAAGAAGGATTTTCCGGTCTACGTCAGTTAACTCTATTTTTAATGCATTGGCAAGTTTTCCCTTTAAAGCGTCTTGCCAACATTCTTGAAGATTGTGAATATATGCCCCACGGCCTGGCATCTTGCTTGTTGGATCAATAATGATTCCTGTGTCGGTACGAACTACTCTGGTCAACGTTCGTTTGGCTTGAATTTTTCGACAACCGACACAGGTTCGTTGTGATATATGTTTTGGCCGTTTACCCTTAGCTTTTTTCACCATTTTCTCTCGTTCTTCACCTCAAAATTATTCCCAATCAAACTCATCACTGCGTTTATGAATCTTTCTGTAAATCAGCGTATCTTCTTCTTCGTTGTATTCTACCTTAACCTGACGCTTCTTTTTCTTATCCTTTTTCTTCTTTGCCTTCTTATCATCTGAGAGGTCTTCTTCTTCATCTTCCACAAACGGAATTTCAATATTGGTAGATTGGAGGGCAAAAAGTTCATCGAATGAAAGTTCTTCTTCTTGATTTGTTACAGGAATGTCCTCTTCTTCTGAAGTTTCCTCATCTAATTCTTCGCTGAGTGCTTCTGTCAGTTCAACTTCAGGTTCACTCGTAAAAGTCTCTAATGAGGGTTCTTCCATTACTTCAGGTTCCATTTCAACTGATGGTTCTTCTTCGATGGTTTCAACTGTTTCTACCTCTTCAACAGGTGGTTCAGTTTCAGGTTCTAGTTCTTCAGAAACAACAGCGCTTTCGGATAATTCGCTTGCGAGTTTTTCGGGTAAAGAATCCATCAAGTCTTGAATGGATTTCATTGCTTTTGGACCAATACCGTTTAATCGTAGAATATCATCCGGTGCCTGTAACATTTTGGTCACTAATTCTGCGATGGTATTAAAACCAGCTTCCTGTAAAATGTAATTAACATGTTCTGGTAAAGACGAGTCCAGAATGGTTGTATCGAAGTAACTTGGTGGAATTTGGGCATATATCGCTTGCAATCTACTTCTTTCAGCTTCTTCATCCAATTTGCTGCGCAGGAATGTCCTTGTCTCAACTCTTTCAACAAATTTGTTGAGGAAATCATAATTTTCAACATTGAGAATTCCGCCACCAGACTTCTTAGCCAATAATTCTTCAACTTTGACCATATTGTCTTTTTCGTTTTCAGCCATCTCAACCATACCAGAGTCTTTCTGTAAGCGGTAGAGAGCGTCGCTGGATGCTTCCTGGACACTTTTAATGTCAATTCTCCATCCGGTTAATTTAGCTGCCAGACGTGCATTCTGTCCATCTCGACCAATCGCCAAACTGAGTTGATCTTCTGGTACAACTACAGTAGCGGTTTTTCCACCTTCAGAAAATTCATTCAGATACACACCACTGACTTTGGCTGGGCTTACTGCGCGGGCGATGAATTGAGATGGATCCTGATGCCATTCGATGACATCGATTTTCTCATCATGGAGTTCGCGTACAATCGCTTGAATTCTAACGCCACGTAATCCCACACAGGCTCCAACCGGATCGATACCAGATTGTGTAGCGGATACGGCGACTTTTGCTCTTTGACCAGGTTCACGGGTGATAGATCGAATTTCTACGATACCGTGATAAATTTCAGGTACTTCGGTTTCTAATAAACGACGCAGGAAATTGCGATGAGTGCGGGAAAGTAAGATTTGAGGTCCTCGGTTACTATCTTTCACTTCAGCAACCAGTGCCCGTACACGATCATGAACATGGAATCGTTCACCAGGAATCGTGTCTTTGCGTAACATGGTGCCTTCGGCTTTCATCTCCAGACCGATGGTCAGCCCTTGAGCGTTACTGGCTTGTACAACACCTGAAATTATTTCACCAATTTGATCCGCATAATGGTCTAATTGGGCTTGTCGTTCAGCATCCCGGATTCTTTGTTGAATTACCTGACGAGCAGTTTGGGCAGCAACACGACCAAAATTTTTGGGTGTGCTCTCCACTGAGACCATCATGCCTAACTCAGCCTCTGCATCGAAGCGACGGGCTTCTTCCAGATTTACTTCTGTTCGTTCATCCTGAACGTCTTCAACCACTTCTTTTTCTGCGAATATTGTCACCTTACCGGTATCCATATCGACTTTTGCATCAATTACTTGTGCCTGTGATGCATTCACAGATCGTCGATAGGCAGATACCATGGCTGATTCAAGCGCTTTTATAATAATCTCACGCGGAAGACCTTTTTCTTCCAGCACTTCATTGAAAGCAAGGGTAAATTCGTTTTTCATTTCTTGGCTTTTCTCCCACAAAAAAATACTTACTAAATAAGAAAAGTGGGGGTTGCCCACTTTTCGTTGAGGTCTACTAAATTCTGTAATGCAAAAAGTATTTTACCATAATCATTTTTTCAAATCAAGGTTTTTTGATAGCCCTGTCTAATTTGGGTATGAATTTTTACTATAAAATGTATTAATTACTCATTTTCTTTATCATTTTGTCAATTTTCTTTTTTTCGAACTCGTTGGAGGAGCAATGTCGGATTTTTTATGGTGGCGGGACGGAGTTATATATCAGATTTATCCACGTTCGTTTATGGATACAAATCAAGATGGTATAGGTGATTTGCCTGGAATTATCCAAAAATTGGATTATTTAACGGAATTAGGCATTGATGCGATCTGGTTGTCCCCTATCTATCCCAGTCCTGATGACGATTTTGGATATGATATTGCAAATTATCGTGACATCGATCCGAAATTTGGTGGTATGGAAGCTTTTGATGTTTTTTTGAGGGAATCTCATCTTCGCAATATCCGAGTGATCATGGATCTGGTTCTTAATCACACTTCTGATCAACATGAGTGGTTTCAACAATCAAAATCGTCCAGGGAAAATCCGTATCGGGATTGGTATATATGGAAAGAAGCTAAATCTGGCGGTAAGGTGCCAAACAATTGGCAATCAAGATTTGGGGGCTGTGGGTGGGAATGGGACAGCAACACCGAAGCATATTTTTTCCATATGTTTAGCAAAAAGCAACCAGATTTGAATTGGCGCAATCCTAAAGTTTTCAATGAAATCCTGGATATGATCAAATTCTGGTTGGATAAAGGGGTGGATGGCTTTCGATTAGACGTTTTTAATGCGTATTATAAGGACGAAAATTTTCGAAATAACCCACATAAGATTGGTTTGGCAAAGTTTGATCAACAAAAGCATATACATGACCTGGACCAGCCAGAGATGTTCATTTTTTTAAGAGAGTTTCGACAATTATTAGATTCCTATCCTGAACGTTATGCAGTTGGGGAGACTTTTATGGGGGATCATCATACTGCTGTGAAATATATGGGTGATCAGGCATTGCATGCAGCCTTTGAATTTGCTTTTCTCAACAGCCATTACAAACCATCATCATTTTACAAAGCCATCCAACAATGGGAAATTACGTTGGATCAAATAGGTTGGCCAAACTATGTTCTGAACAATCATGATGTGATCCGTTCTGCATCCAGATACACAAAAAGCGAAGATGACGAGCGCTTGAAAGTGTTGGCAACTTTAATTCTGACGTTGCGGGGGACACCATTTTTATATTATGGGGAAGAAATCGGCATGCGAGACATACCCATCGAAAGAAAGTCTGATGTGCTTGACCCTGTGGGCAGACAATTTTGGCCATTTTATAAAGGTCGGGATGGTTGTCGATCACCGATGCAATGGAACGCTGAACGAAATGCAGGGTTTTCAGATGCAAAACCCTGGTTGCCTGTCGATAGCAACCATCACTGGAGGAATGTTGATTCTCAATCAGGTGATCCGGATTCCCTGCTGAACTATTACAAAAAATTGTTGCACATACGAAAATCGACGCCGGTACTGCAAAAAGGCATGTATTTACCGATTACATATGATCCGCAGAAAATCTTAGCCTATATAAGGCAAACATCAGAGCAAACAGCCCTGATTGCTCTCAATTTCAGTAAAAGAAATGTTGGGCTGGTATTGAGTTCACAATTATTATCCGGAGATTGGAATTTGTTGATCAGCAATAAACGAGAGACATTTCCGATCATACGAGATAGAAAAATAATGTTGGAAGGAAATGAAGCGCTCGTAATCCTGCAGGGATAGAAGAATCAATTCCCGGCATGGGCTGGATCGATATCTTTTTCTCCTGATGCAGCTACATCAAAAGGAACTCCAACTGCTTCACCTGCGGATTGCAAAGATTTAACCACTTCTTCTAAGAGTGGAATGCCTTCTTTTTGGTATCTATCGGATAATTCAAATTCTTTTTCACCATGAATATATATTCTATCCTGACCGACAGCTTTTTCTGCTGTTTTTAATTGCTGGAACAAAGCATCCATATCCTTTTTGAATTCATCCGGATCTCGAAATGCATCCAAGCGCATGGCAGCGAAAAAATGGCCAACATTGGCATTAGCGGATTTACTCGGATCGGCTACATTTTTTCCAAATGCAGCACCTGAAAGGACTCCGGAGAAAATATCAACCCAGAGAGCTAATCCATATCCTTTGTATCCCCGCAATATTTCAGGCCCTCCGAGTGGAAATAAAGCGCCACCATTCAGAACAGATTTGGGATCGGTTGTTGTTTTTCCATCAGAGTCGACTGCCCAACCTTCCGGAAGTTGATCCCCTGCTTTATCAAATACGGTCACCTTGCCTATAGGAACAATGCTGGTGGCCATGTCTAAAACAAATGGCTTTTCAGAAAAAGCAGGAGCGGCAACAGCGATGGGGTTCGTCCCCAGTAATCGGTTTTTTCCAAATGTAGGAGCAACTAATGGCTGTGCATTGGTGAAACTGATTCCGATCATGTCATGTTCCAGCGCCATCATGGCATAATAACCGGCAATTCCGTAATGGTTACTATTCCGGACTGTTACCATGGCTACACCCGATGTCTTTGCTTTTTCAATACAGCGCAACATCGCATCCTTCCCAGCAACCTGACCCAAACCATTTTTTCCGTCCAGCGCAAAAGTAGCAGGTGTTTCGTGGACTATTTCATTATTGGCAAATGGATCAATCAACCCTTTTTGTAGCCTGCTACCATAGTATGTCTGTAAACGAATTATGCCATGTGAACTGACGCCACGTAAATCTGCAGATTGTAAAATCTCAGCAGTTAATTCCGCCCGATCTTTAGGTACGCCTAATTTTGTAAAAAAATGAACCATGAAGTCAAAAAGATCCTGAGCATTATAAACATAAGCTTTTGCCATTTCTACCTCGCAAATATTTGAAATCATGAACAGTGTAGCACTTTAACATTCGGGATCGATGAACATTTGTATAAACTCATTTTTTTTTGTGAGCTGAATTTTGTTATCCAATTCCAGAAATAAAAAACCGTTGATACTGCACCAACGGTTTTTGGTTGGAAATAACTGGCTTTAAATGTCCAGATTTTGAACAGCTAGTGCGTGAGTCTGAATAAAACGAGTTCTGGGTGGCACAGCTTGCCCCATTAACATGTCAAAGGTCAAATCAGCCTGGGCAGCATCTTCAATAGAAACCTGTAATAACGTGCGGTTTTCTGGGTTCATGGTAGTATCCCATAACTGCTCAGGATTCATTTCGCCCAAACCTTTATAACGTTGTAAGCCAACTTTATCAGGACTTACACCAAATTCAACAATGATTTTTTCTTTTTCCTGCTCAGTATATGCGTATCGTTTTTGGTTTTTATGGGTAATCAGGTAAAGAGGAGGTTGGGCGATATATAAATTGCCATTTTCAATAATTTGTTGCATGTAGCGGAAGAAAAAGGTAAGCAACAGTGTACGGATATGACTTCCATCTACATCGGCGTCTGTCATGATAATGATGCGGTGATAGCGAATATTGCTGAGATCAAAACTATCTCCAATCCCGACACCCAGCGCTGAAATCATGGACTTAATCTCTTCATTCGATAAAATCTTATCCAACCGGGCTCGTTCCGTGTTCAATATTTTTCCACGTAATGGAAGAATTGCCTGGAATTGACGATCACGACCCTGTTTGGCTGAACCTCCAGCCGAATCACCTTCCACAATGTAAATTTCGGATTGCAAGGGATCACGGGAGGAACAATCTGCTAGTTTTCCGGGTAAAGTCATAGATTCCAATGCGGATTTTCGAATAACAAGGTCTCGCGCTTTTCTGGCAGCATCTCTTGCCCTGGCAGAAGTCAGACATTTTTGAACAATAGCTTTTCCGGCATTCGGATTCTCTTCGAGGAATTCTGCAAAACCCTCAGTGACGACTTGCTGTACAACAGTCTGAACCTCAGGGTTCATTAATTTAACTTTTGTTTGAGATTCGAATTGTGGATCCGGAACTTTTACACTGACGATAGCGGTTAAACCTTCACGTGTGTCATCGCCGGAGAAATTTGGATCATTTTCTTTGATTAACTGGTTACGTCGGGCATAATCATTAATGACTCTCGTTAGGGCAGTGCGCAAACCAGTCATATGAGTGCCACCATCAATGGTGTTGATTGTGTTCGCAAAGGAGTAGACAGATTCAGCGTATGCATCGGTGTATTGTAAAGATGTCTCAACGCTGATTCCTTCTAATTCTTTTTCCACAAAAAAGACGGGATGTAAATTCTCTCGGTTTCGATTGATGTAACGCACAAAAGAAATAATGCCACCATCAAAATAATAAGTAGCCTCTCGGTTATTACGCTCATCCACCAATCGAATTTTTACCTTGCGAGTGACAAATGCCATTTCTCTGAATCTTTGAGAAAGAGTTTCGAAGCGATAATCAATTTCATCCTTAAAAATTTCTTTATCAAATTTAAAAGAAGTAACGGTTCCGGTTAATCCTGGATCGCATTCTCCAATAACAGATACGGGTCCTTGCGGGATGCCCTGACGATAATCCTGAGAGTACATCAAGCCTTTTTGAAAGACTGTGACCTTAAACCATTCCGAAAGAGCATTTACAGCTGAAGCTCCGACACCATGTAATCCACCAGAGACTTTGTAACTGCTATGTCCAAATTTTCCACCTGCGTGTAACACGGTATGGACTAATTGGAGTGCCGATACTTTCTTCTCCGGATGAATATCAACCGGAATACCCCGGCCATTATCTTTCACTGTAATACTACTATCTGCGTGGATTTCGATACTGATATTATTGCAGTATCCAGCTAATGCTTCATCGATTGAATTATCAACAATTTCATAAACCAGGTGATGCAGAGCTTTGATATCTGTTCCACCAACATACATGCCCGGTCGACGACGAACAGCTTCAAGACCTTCTAAAACCTGAATGTCTTTTGCGCCATATGATGAATTATTTAAATTGGTGGTTTCTGCCACGTATCCTCCTGGACCTATGCTTAAACTAATAAGCTGATCAAAGTTTCTTAATATTCTTTATTCGCTCTAATAATTCCTGAGTCCATTCACAACTTCTCTGGTAATAAATGAAACTGGCAGCAATTAATGCCGTGTAGATAAATGCATGTCCTATAATACCGACCAGGGTTAACCAGGAATTTGAAGGTGCTGCGATCCATAATAAATCCAGACCTTGTGCAAGTAAGATTGCTGCAAGCAAGAACATACCTGTTCCTGGAAGATAGGAGCGTACTACCTTGATTGAATGCAGAATGGATTGAATTATCCCCATATTTCTGGCAAAAACACCATGAGGAGAGAAAATTAATGGGATTAAAAGCCAGATCATAATAAAAGTTGCAATGAGTAAGAGAATTTGCGAAAGCGCAGGACTGAATAAAGAAATTAATGAAATAACAAATAATACAGGCAGCACAAGACCAATAAGAATGATTACCAGTAAGATAGACAGTCCAACTCCTTTAATCATTTTTTTGATGATGCTTGATGGATTTAGTTTTTCTTTGTCTGGATTTGTGCTATAAGCAATTGCGCTTAAGTATAAACTTCCGAGAAATAATCCTGATAAAATAAATATGATTGTTATTAAAACGATCAAACCAAATGATGGTATTTCATAAATTGTTGGCACACCTAAAGGCGTTTCATTAATTCCCTGACCGGATAAAAGACTGGGAATGCCAATTGGAAATGTAGACAAGCTGCTAGTTAGATTAATGCGACTAAGAAACAATTCCATCTCTGTTTGGGATGCTTCAAGAAGTTGACGCATTTCAGCGTTGTTGTAAGCAATTAATGTCTGGATTGCATTTGAGTAGATCGGTTTTAATAATTTTTCCAATTTTAATTGTGGTCCAAACCAGATTAATAAATCCAATCCCAGGGGAAACAATATTAATCCAATGTGATTCGCAACCGTATTAAACCCTGCAAGAATTGTAGGAATTAATGAAGGAGGAGAGAGCTTTTGTTCATCAATTTTAGTATTCATTCAACCATTTATTTTACCACACATCTACATATTCTCGGTTATTTGTTCTAAAATTACTGGTATTAAATCTCGTTTATCGTTACAATCTTCGTATGCAAAAATCCAACCAATTACCAGATTTCAGCCGCCTCAGTATCATATCTGCGGTTATTATTCTGGCATACGGTCTGGTAACATTTGTTCAAATCCCCGTGCAAAGCATCGTAGTCCGTTTACCCTGGGTTGTTTTTAATTACGATTTAGACTTTGGCACTCTAGTTTCTATATTAGTAGCCTTATTGGCTGCATTTGGAGCTGATTGGTTGATCCAGACTCACCCCAATAAAGGAAATCAAACATTTATTCAACATGGACTGGTTCCTGCTTTGACAGCCTGGGTAATTGGTGTTCCTCTATCATTTCTCGAGGTTGGGATTGAATGGTGGGTAGTCGTAGGGTTTGGTGGCATTCTGTTAGCATTCATCCTGGTTGCTGAATATCTGGTAGTGGATTCGAATAGTGAATCCCATTTACCTGCCAGTTTGGGTTTAACCGCCATTTCCTTTGCCTTATTTCTCGTCTTAGCGATTGCATTACAAGCCTCCGGAATTCGGTTATTTTTATTATTACCTGCTATTTCAATCACCTTATTTTTTCTGGTTTCCAGAAGTTTATATTTACGGACGTCTGGTGATTGGAACTGGTTTTGGTCATTAGGCGTTGCCTTTTTTGTTGGTCAGATTGCTCTGGGATTGCATTACCTCCCGATACAACCTCTATCATTTGGTCTGGTTTTGGTAGGGGTTGCCTATCCACTGACTTTGTTGATTACTGCTTTTAAGGAAGGTAAGAAAGGTATAAATTTATTTATTGAACCTTCAGTGTTATTTGTATTCCTTTTTTCACTTGCATTATTGACCAATGGGTAAATTAATCATTCCAATTGACATTGCAACTAAAGTTCTTGACTATGTTAAAGAAAAATTACCAGAAGAATCATGTGGCTTATTGGCAGGAAGCGATATTACAGTTACAATTGAAATACCGATAACCAACCAACTCCATTCTCCCATTAAGTATTTCATGGACCCGATGGAATTGTTCAAGGCTTTGGAAATGATTGAAACTTTAAAATTAGATTTACTTGGGATTTTTCATTCACACCCTAAAGGACCGCCCAGACCGTCAGAAACGGACATTAAAGAATTCTTATATCCTGGAGTTGCTACAATTATCTGTTATCCTGACTCTAATAATTGGAAGATGAAAGCTTTCCTGATTGAACATGACTGTTACACTGAGATGGAATTGGTTATAGAATAGATACCGTAACGAATATCAACATCAAGTGTTTATTCATTAAACGTATGAGTATGAGGGATCAATGATCGAAATTGGAAATGTTCTACTTGTTTTAATAATTGCGTATTTAATGGGATCCATCCCATTTGGGTTCGTTGTCGTTAAATTGATCAATGGACGTGATGTGTGTCAGGTGGAGTCTGGAAGGACAGGCGGCACGAATGCTATGCGCGCTGCCGGCGTAGGTGCAGGTCTGTTGACCGTATCACTAGATGTGTTGAAAGGTGCAGCCACAGCCTGGGTTGTTAGTTGGCTGGTTCCACAACAACCCTGGATTCAAGTTGGTGCAGCATTGTTAGCCATCATTGGTCATAATTATTCGATATTTTTGGTGTATCGGAAAAATGGAAAATGGGCACTACGGGGTGGGGCAGGTGGAGCTACAGCTTTAGGCGGTGCAATCGCGCTATGGAATCCGATCGCATTTATTATTCTCCCGGTTGCTTTGTTGATTTACCTGTTTATAGGATATGCTTCGGTAACAACCATGAGTATTGCCTTTATCGCGATGATTGTTTTTATCATACGGGCAATGATGGGGTTATCACCCTGGGCATATGTGATCTACGGTGCATTGGCCTTATTGGTGTTGATCTGGGCGCTACGTCCAAATATCAAACGTCTGATAGAGGGGACAGAACGCATTGTAGGTTTACGTGCAAAATGGATAAAAAAGAAAGTTTTTCATGAATAAAAAAAAGCCGTAAGGCTTTTTTTTATTCATCAACAATATCGTCATCAAAATCATCAAAAGGCGAATCAATGAGGTCAATACCTTCTTCCAGTGCATACTGATTAAGTAAGTACCTGACATTGTTTTGATGTAGAGAATTTCCTAAACCCGCCAGTAAGACACGACTTTTACCACAACTTTCAATATTGATAGAGGCGGCAGCTCTTAATGGATATTTTTGCTGTAAAGCATCTTTTACTTTCTTTTTGAGCGTCTTTAGATAATTAATATTTTGTTGGATTGTTTCTTCAATTTCACCACGTAGAATGATATCGCCATGACCCTGGATAATATTCTCTAATCCAAGATTCGTTAAGGATTTTAAAGAATCCATTAATTTATCGATGTCCCCTTTGACAAAATATGGGATTGGTAAAAATGCGTCAGCTGCAAAAAGAACTCGATCTTCTTCGATCAATACAGAGATTCCGTCCTCACTATGTCCAGGTGTAGGAAATAAAATTAAATTCTTTTTCCCTACCCGTAAAGACATATTACCACTATTAAAAGTAAGGTGTGGGTAGACTAATTTTACGGATTTAAAAATTGGATTTTGCTGAATTGCCTGATCCAATGACTTCTGGCCTTGTTCTAATTGAAGTTTTCTACACATTTCGTGGCTGATTATTGTCGCTCCGGGAAAAAAGCAATTTCCCCAGGTATGATCAGCATGAAAATGTGTGTTAATGATGTATTGCACCGGTACTTCAAGATGATCCTCAATGTAATTTTTCATTGCAATCGTTTCTTCAGGCACTGGTAATGTATCAATAACTACAGCCCACTTAGGTCCAGTGATAACACCGGCAGTCACTTGAGCGTAAATTTCACTTTGAAACCAATATACATTTTCAGATACGCGTTCTCGCTGCATCTATTAATCTCCAATTTAAAATTATTTACATTAATTAACAATTAAAAAGAATAGCACATTCAAAATGAAAAGTCAAAAAAACCACTCAACCCTATTCCAGTGAATGATCCTCGTTTTGTCCTTGTTTTGATAGGAATGGCAATGCCATGTACCCATTTTTCCAAAGAAAATAACCGACCAATAATACCAAAGAAAGTCCAATCATACTACCTAATAATGGATATACCCAATTTGTTGATTTCTCCCCATCTGATGGATTGGTCGATAAGGTTGGTTTCGAAATGATTGTCGAACCAGGTTTTGGAGTCCGATTAATACTTCCAGTTTCTGGAGTTCCAGTTGTTTGACTACTTTCAGTTCCTGATTCTGGGTATCCTCCATCCACTTGAGTGCTTTCTCCAGGTATGGGGTAACCATCGCTGGGTTGGGTAGCGCCACCGGTCGGTACAGGATATCCGCTATCAGGAGTGAGGTTAGCACTGGTTGGAGCTGGGTATCCGATGGGATTTGTGCTGACAACCACTCGTGTTCTGGTTGGGCTGCGATAAGGGATGAGAAACGGTGTGCGAGTTCTGGTGGCAGTCTGGAACCTGGTGCGTGTAGGCGTAAGCGTTACAGTTCTCGTTACAGTCACGGTAGGTGTAAATGTGATTGTTGGTGTTGTCGAAATGGTGGTCGTTGGTGTAAGTGTGATCGTTGGGGTTAAAGTCGTAGTAGGAGTTAAAGTAATCGTTGGTGTCAGGGTAGGGGGTATTGGTGTGGCACTGATAATATTGGAATACACAGAGAGCAAATTGGTCCCGATAATCTCCAGCCTGTAGTCATAACTGGTCAGGTTGGTTACATTGTTATCCACAAAAGAATAATTTGCACCTGTGGAATCAGTACCCGTGTGCACAATGAATGGACTTACACGAGTAAATGCTAAAGGTCCTGTTTGCCTCCTTTGCACATAAAAACCGCTGGTATTTAATTCGCTGGCGGTAGACCAATTTATGGTCACCTGCATATTACCCGGCGTGGCAGTAAAACTGGATAATACTGCTGCAGCAGGTTGACCAACCAATCCCACGACGAAAGGCGTGTAATTCAAATCATTGGAAATTCCAGGACGACCAGAGGAATCAATTTGAACAGAGATCTCTTTATTTGTCAGATGGCAGGTTGTTACCTGTCCACTCACTCCTGCTGCGGATGGACCATTCGGCGCTTGTCCGGTTGTATTCCAACCAGTTGTGATCAACTGATCCGGGTCATACCACCATAACGGATACAATGCGGGATTACTCTGGTCACAATAAGTACTGGATTCTACATTAGCAATACAGGCAGCATTGAGGTTGTATTTAAAGAATAAATCCAATTGGAGAATATTAGTTAATCCCTGCGCCAAAAATACGTCGTAGTAATTATTGCAAGGAACTAAAGTGGAAGTTGAACCTGAATTTAGAAATGGCGTATTTGCTGCATTATTACCGTGATTCACGATATATATGTCAAAATCTGGATTATCTGGTGTTGTGGTTGGACGTTGAACGGCAATGCTATTTTCAAAATAAGATTTCTTCGTAGATGTTACGGTTATAAGTTGCGCCTGCACTCCAGGATCTGCCAGGTTATCGATGATTGCGCTTCCCAATCGTTTTCCGGATTGAGAGGTGCAGTCTGGCGCAGCCACACTAGGTAAAATTCCAATTCCCCAGAAGTTGTGATCGACCAGTCCAAGTTCTTTGACACTACAACTTACCTGTGCTCCCGACCGGTTATTGAAAATATTGTTAGCGGTGGCAATAATTTGTCCGGTTCCAGATGGATTCGGTTTAATCATTGCATATCCGCTATTATTTTTAATATTGTTAAACCGAACTGATAAATTCTCTTGATTATTACTAATTCGAATAGCATCTTTCCCATTGGTGAGATTATTTGAAAAAATATAAATTTTCTGTAAGCTATCAATGACCAGTAAATCACGGTTCTGAAGACTGCAGAAACCATCATTTATGGATAAATTCTGTATGGTGATCGCATTTTTCAACAGTAAAATGGGTTGGGAGCAGGTGAATGATTCATTGGTAAGCGAAGCATTATTATTTCCCTGTAATGTAATGGCTTTATCTATTGTTACTGAATTACCTTTAATTGGATAATTTCCAAGGATATTGATGGTTGAACCACTATCAACCACATCAACTGCATCTTTTAATCCCGTACCGATACCTGTTGCCAGATCATCTTTTGAATTTATATAACACGGATTATTCGATTCACAATTTGACGCATCTTTGGCTACGAAAACCGAATTATTAACAGGAGAAATTGATAAAAAATTGAATGATTGTTCTGTTTGAGACCATCCAGACTCATTTTTCTCAAAAACCCTGATTAACGTCGACCCACTAAAACTGGCTGTTTTTCCAATCCTGAAATAAAAATCCAACGCATCCCCAAAGTAGTTTGTTGTCAAAGATGTGGAAATCCCTTTACTTAAAACATAATTTGTTGGTAATGGACCACATTGCGATGTGTCGGTTGTGTAGGTTGCTCCTGTTAATTTGCCAATTAAATCAAAATCCACATCTGAAACTGCCCAATTGGACGGGGTGAATAAACAAACTTGAATGTTGGTAGTTGCGGAAGGAATATAAGTAAGTAAATCGAAACTCGTCCGAAAATTCAATCTCTGGCCGGCCGCACAACCTCCGCTCGGACAACTACTGGGGCTGATCATAGAAATGCTTGAAGATTGCAATGGAGAAGCGGGAACACTGGCGACAGATATTGCCAATCCTAGCAATGCAACGATCCAAACAAACCAATGTATAAAGCGTTTTTCCATACAACCTCTAAAAAAATTCTGATAAAACGATTATACAGTATCCAATTCTAAAGAAGAACAGGGATCAGAGATTTTTTTTGACAGACAATCAAGGACGTACAAAACTGCTCTTTATAACAACACTTTGCTGAGGAATAGCTTGGTGCGTTCATTGGTTGGATTTGTGAACAATACATTCGGTGGCGCTTCTTCAATAATTTGGCCTTCATCCATCAGGATTGCACGGTTGGCAGCAGCTCTTGCAAAACCCATTTCATGAGAAACAACTACCATTGTCATTCCTTCTCTTGCCAATGCCAACATGACATCCAGCACCTCTTGAATCATTTCAGGATCAAGAGCGCTGGTTGGTTCGTCAAATAACATAATTTTTGGATTCATGGCTAAGGCACGTGCAATGGCGACACGCTGTTGTTGTCCACCGGACAACTGCAGTGGATAGACATGTGCTTTTTCCGGAATACCAACTTTTTCCAATAATTGCATGCCAGTTTTTTTTGCTTCGGTAGGATTGCGTTTCCTTACGACGGTTTGCGCCAGGGTCACATTTTCCAAAACACTGAGGTGTGGAAAGAGGTTGAACTGTTGAAAAACCATACCCACTTCTGTCCGCACAGCGTTGATATTCTCAGCCGAATCGAGTGTAATTCCATCCACAACGATTTGACCTTGATCAAATTCTTCCAATCGATTGATGCAACGTAAAAGGGTTGATTTACCTGACCCGGATGGACCAATTACAACAACGACTTCTCCTTTGTAGATATCCAGGCTGACGCCACGCAAGGCATGAACATGTCCAAAATATTTGTGTATTTGATCAATATGAATAATGGGTTCCATCTTTAGCGCTCCAACTTCGTTTTTCGTTCAATCCAGTTCACAATCCTGGCTGAAAAGAGGGTCAAAACCAGATAAAGTAACGCAACCATTACCCAGGTTTGTATGGGGATGAAGTTAGCAGCCATAAATTCACGTCCACGCCGGGTGATATCCGCTACCGCGACAACACTTATTAATGATGAATCTTTTAAAAGGGTAATAAATTCGTTTCCCACAGGGGGAAGAATCACCCGAATTGCCTGAGGAAGGATAACAAAGCGCATGGATTGGAAATAATTCATTCCTAAACTTCGTGCAGCTTCCATCTGCCCTTTTGAAATACTTTGAATACCTGCTCGATACACTTCACTCATGTAAGCTGAATAACAAAAAGTTAGGCCAAGTATAGCCATCAAGAATGGATTTGCTCTATAAGTAGCGAAACTAGAAATCCCAAAAGCATTTCCAACCTCTTGAATAACTGAGGGAAAAGCAAAATACCAGAACATTAATTGTACGAGCAATGGTATACCTCTCACTAATTCAACATAGATTGTTGCCATACCATTAAGAATAATATTCTTTGAAATTCTACCTAGACCTGCAACTAAGCCAAAAATAAGAACTAAGACAAATGACACAACTGTTGTAAAAATGGTTACCCCAATTCCATCATAAACAAAGATAATAATTCTCCTGAATGGGTCAGGTTTGAAAATTACTAATAAAACAATAATTGCAATTACCCCAAATAACAGTAACCACCAGCGGTCGAAATAGAAACTATGGACTTTCTTTTCTCCATTCTTAGAATTATTTTCGTTTATTGAACTTACCATCTATCTCTCCGTATTAAAAAGCCTGGGATTTAATCCCAGGCTTTTTTGAGTTATGAATTATTGTCCTGCAAGATATTTAGCTGCTAGTTCTTCAACATAACCTGACTCAATTACTGCATTTAAAGCAGGATTTATTTTATCTAGCAAATCTTGCCTATCTTTGCAGATGGCAATACCATAAAATTCACTGGTAAATACTTCCCCCACTGTCATCAATTTTCCAGGATTCATCTCAATGAAACCAAGCGCAGTAGGATTATCAGCGATTACTGCGTCAATTTGTCCATTTATCAAATCTAAGAATGCAAGGTCGTAAGTGTCATATGGTTTATATTCAACCCCTTCAATAGCCTTTGCTTCTATTTCGCCAGTAGTACCAAGTTGTGCTCCAATGATTTTTCCATTCAAATCGGCTTTTCCGGTGATAGAAGTATTGCCAGCCTTAACTGTGATGATTTGTCCGGCATCTACATATGGTTCGCTGAATAAGAATTTTGTCTTTCTTTCCTCAGTTATTGTAATAGCAGCAATTGCCATATCGATTTTGCATAATTCTAAATCTGATAATACTATATCAAATGGTTTAGATTCTATAACAATATCTAAACCAGCTTCAATTGCAATTGCCCTGATTAGATCCATATCAAAGCCTATGTATTCTTTTGTTGTTTCATCAACCATTTCAAAAGGTGGAAAAGTTGCATCTGTACCAACGAAAACTGATATAGGGGCTGGGTAGCCTGCATCCACCTGTTCGGCTGGGGGCATTTCGCCAGCAGGATAGCCCTGATCTGCCTGATCGAAAGGAGCCTGATCCATTGGATAACCCTGTTCATCCACGGCTGGTTCGGTTGTCTTTGATTGGGAACAAGCACTTAAAACCAAACTTGTTACCATCAATATTGACATCAATACAAAAATGATTTTTTTCATTTTTCTCCTCCAAAAAATTTTCTATTGTGTGATCTAAGGGACTGAAATTACACGATAGATTATAGCATCTAATCAGGAACAATTTGTCATTTATTAATGATTATTTCAATATAAATTAACGTTTTATTATATACAATCTGCCTGTATGGTTGGGTGTTACAATTTAAAATATGGCAGATAAAGGAGTCGAAATGATGAATCTTCAAAAAGTGATCATCTTTGTTCTGGATGGTGTCGGTGCCGGTGCAGCACCTGATGCGGATCAATATGGCGACGTAGGGAGTAACTCCTTGTCCAACACAGCCAAGGTTGTTGGAGGTTTGAATTTGCCAAACCTTGAAGCTTTTGGATTTGGCAGAATAACGCCGATGAAAGGGGTTGCAGCTGTTGATCCTGCCAGAGGTGCATTTGGAAAATTGACACCATGTTCGTCTGGAAAAGATTCTGTGACAGGACACTGGGAATTAATGGGCATATATCTGAAGGAACCTTTTCCAGTTTTCCCGGAAGGATTTCCACCGGCAGTTATTCAGAAATTTAAAGAATTGACAGGATTGGATGTATTGGCGAACAAACCGGCATCAGGAACAGCGATAATCCAGGAATTTGGTGAGGAACACATGCGTACCGGTAAGCCAATCGTTTACACCTCAGGTGATTCTGTGTTCCAGATTGCTGCACATGAAGATATCATCCCCATCGAAAAACTGTATGAATTATGTAAGATTTCCAGAAAGATGTTGGTTGGTGAATTTGGAGTTGGTCGCGTTATCGCGCGACCATTCATTGGAGAACGGACAGGTGAATTTCAGCGTACCAGCCGGCGGCATGATTATCCACGCTATCCAGAGAGTGATACGATGATGGATAAGTTACTGTCAGCTGGATTTGAAGTGTATGCAACTGGAAAAATAGATGATTTATTTGGTAATCGGGGGATCAGTGTTACCAACCATACGACAAACAATCATGATTCGATTCTTGCAACGATTGATTTCATGAAAACGGATTTCAAAGGCTTATTGTTTGCTAATTTGATCGAGTTTGACCAGATTTATGGTCATCGTAATGACGCCCGGGGATATGCAGATGCGTTGGAAGCGTTTGATGGTTTTATCCCAAAAATTTTGGGGCATTTAAAGACAGATGATGTCGTGATGATTGTTTCTGACCATGGGGTGGATCCCACCACAGAAAGTACGGATCATTCACGAGAATTCAGTCCATTACTCGTGTTTGGAAATAAAATCAAATCAAATGTGAACCTCGGAATTCGAAGGTCCTATGCAGATGTTGGCGCGACCATTGCAGAAATATTTTCACTCGAACCTCCACAAATTGGTACAAGTTTTTTGGATAAAATTCTGTAAAAAATGGCGCTGAATAGCGCCTTTTTCATATCCGCTTGGATTGATTACTTCATTCGTCTCGTACATAATCAAAGTATAATTCAACCAATGGAGAATTCATTTTCCTCACACACAATCTTAAAGAAAATGTTGCCCTGGTTATTGTTAGGATTCCTGGTGTTAATTGTTCTAACTTTTGTGGGTGATATTCAGCAAATCTTGTATCTTGCCAGAGAATTTCCCTGGCAGGTATTGCCGATCATGATGGGCTTCACCCTGATTAATTACATTCTGAGGTTTGTTAAGTGGCATTTTTATCTTAAACAAATTGGAGTGGGTGATTTTCCAATTTTGCAGAGCTTGAGGTTATTTGTTGCTGGTTTTCCGCTGGCAATGACACCTGGCAAAGCTGGAGAAGTGTTAAAAGGTGTCTGGTTGAAAGATATGACGGGGATACCTGTTTCCCGTGGTGTTTCCGTTATTGTTGCTGAACGTATCAGTGATGGATTGGCAGTTCTGTTGCTTTCCACTTTTGGCGTTATTGCGTATCCACAATATTCATATGCATTTCTATTGGTCCTGGTTTTCTTGGTCGGATTGATCATAATTTCTCAAATCAAACCGATAGCATATTGGTTTCTAAACCTGACAAAAAAAATTCCGATCATAAAAAAGTTTTCACCTCATTTATTTGAATTCTATGAAGGTAGTTTTATTGTCTTTCGTCCAGGAGCGACCATTCTGGCAGTTAGTTTAGGAACGATTTCCTGGCTTTTTGAGGGCATTGGCTTTTATTATTTATTGACTGTTTTGGGTTTACCTGCCAACCAGGAAACCTTTGCTAATGCAATTTTTATACTTGCGTTCTCGACAGTTATTGCGGCTGTATCCACTTTACCAGGTGGGTTAGGCGCTGCAGAAGTATCTATAGCAGGCATGCTTACCTTACTGGTGGGAATGAACTCCACCAATGCTACATTTGCAACCTTGATCATTCGGCTGGCGACCTTGTGGTTTGGAATTACACTGGGATTATTAACCTGGATATTCTCCCTGGAGTTACTGGGATTTAAGGAAAAACAATATGCAAAAGTGGAAAATTGAACTTCATTGCCATACTGCTGCCTCCCCTGACAGTCTCGTGAAAGTAAAAGATCTAATCAAGATTGCCAGAAAACGAGGTTTGGACAGATTGGTGATCACAGATCACAATACGATCGCGGGCGCTTTGTATGCGAAAACCCTTGATCCTGAGTTGATCATTGTTGGGGAAGAGATTTTAACCACCAGAGGGGAGTTGTTAGCTTTTTTTGTGAAAGAAGAAATACCAAAGGGACTGAAACCTCTGGAAGCGATCAAGCATTTACGTGATCAGAATGCTTTCATCAGCGTTTCTCATCCTTTTGATCGTCTACGACATGGGTGGGAATTGGTAGATTTAATAGAAATTACACCTTTGGTAGACGCCATTGAAATTTTTAATGCGCGCTCATTCATATCAACCATCAATGAAGAGGCGAAAGAATATGCGCGGGCGAATAATTTGAAGGGAACCATTGGATCGGATGCGCATACGTTAGTGGAAGTTGGACGGGCAACTCAATTGGTACCTCCATTTACAGATTCTGAGTCAATGAAACAATCTTTTCTGGAACCAGAATACTTAAAGAAATCTTCTTCTCCTTTGATAAGAATCAGCTCCACTTCAGCAAAAATTGCTAAAAAATTGTTTGGTAAAGATAAGTTCTCGATATAATGATTTCCATGGATCGATTTGTTCAGGATGCCCAACAACTTTTGAATGTTCGTTTAAGTGGTACGCAGGTGGATTCTTTTCACCTTTATGAACAGGAATTAATGACCTGGAACGAAAAATTTAACCTGACTGCTATACGTGATATTGAACAGATCCGCAATAAGCACTTTCTGGATTCATTAACCTGCATGCTCGCCTGGGGGGATAATCGACCCAAGAGTTTAATCGATGTGGGTTCCGGAGCTGGTTTTCCTGGGATTCCCCTGAAAATCATTTTTCCTACCATGCAATTAACCTTGGTCGAATCTGTTGGGAAAAAAACAAAATTCTGTCAACATATTGTTGACATTCTCAATCTTGAGCATGTAAATATTATTCAGGATCGGGCTGAGGTTCTGGGTCAAAACCCAAAATATCGTGAAAAATTTGAATGGGCAGTGGCAAGAGCCGTTGCAAACTTACCGGTGCTGGTTGAGTTTTTACTGCCATTGGCTAGATTGGGAGGTGGTGTTATTGCTCAAAAAGGGGAGAGCGGACCTGCGGAATCCCATAAAGCTACAAAAGCGATTCATATTTTAGGGGGGACTTTGCGGCAATTATTACCGGTGACGATACCCGGGGTGGTGGAAGAACGCTACCTTGTCATCATCGATAAAAATGCCAGGACACCGAAATTATATCCCAGACGTCCCGGGATTCCTGCCAAGCAGCCTTTAATCTAAATCCGAAATCAGGTTCTGATCACTCCCTGTTGGATATGCCAGATCGTGGAATGTTTGGTGAAATCAGGAGAGAATAATTTTTGGTCCGTCGTCGTAAGAATGGTCTGGTCACCTTCCGAAATCGCCTGTAACAATTGTTCCCTGCGTTTATGATCCAATTCAGCCAGGGTTTCATCCAATAGAAGCACTGGTTTTTCATCGGTGCGATTCTTCATAAATTCTAATTCACCCAGTTTTAACGCCAGCATCGTAGTCCGGATTTGGCCACGTGAACCATAATTTCCCAAATCAATTTGATTGACTAGAAATCGTAGTTCATCCCGATGTGGGCCGATGGTTGTGACACCTCGCAAGATTTCTTCGCGCTGTTTTTTCTTCAAGGTTTCCAGGAAATAATCTTTGATTTGAGCAGTATTCTGAAATGTTTCAATTAATTTTGCAGAACTATTTTCTTCAAATAATGCAGGTTGATATGAAAATTGCAAGATTTCCTGGTCATTGGTTAATGTGCGGTGAATTTGATTGGCTAACAATTCAATTTCGGAAATTGCTTTTGAACGGGAAAAGTGGATAAATGACCCTTTCTCTGCCAACAGATCATCCCAATAATTCAATTGGGAAATATCCGTGTTGCGTTCAGCGATTTGTTTCAATAATGCATTTCTCTGATTGAGAGTTTGCATGTATTCACTGAGAGCTTTTGCATATCCAGGAACCACCTGAGCCAACGCCAGATTGAGATATCTCCTTCTCTCTTCTGGTCCTCCTTCGATGATGCGTGTCATGTACGGCAGGAAGATAACAGCATTGAACAATCCGACTGCTTGATGGGCTGAGCGTTTTATGCCATCTACCAGTATTTCTTTACGGAATCGCAGTCCATTTTGTGACCCATTTTGTTCCAGGATTAATCGGACTTCAATTTGATGGTTGTTTCCACTGCGAGAAAAATCTGCAACCATTCTGCAGACAGGCAGTGTCTCTTCAAGTGCTAAGAAACTGATCACCTGTCGATCATTACTGGATTGAATGGAAGTAAATGTTGAAAAGAAATAGACTGCTTCCAAAAGGCTGGTTTTTCCCTGGGCGTTATCTCCTTCCAGCAAAAGAATCCGCCGGGGCATATCCATGTCCAGGCGGCTAAAGGAGCGAAAATTGGTTAACGATAGGTGGGTAAGATACATGTACTGGAGTGAAGCGTAACCCTATTCAGGTAATTCCGCTGTTTCCTCCTGCGGAGGTTGCCAGATGCGTGTGGCTCTGTCTGTGAAGAGAATTCCTTCCAGGTGGTCAATTTCATGTTGGAAAATTCTCGCCAACCACCCAGAGGATTTGATTTTTACTGGTTTGCCTTGTTTATTAAACCCTTTAACAACAACAGTAGAAAATCGCTCTACTTCACCGACCAGATTGGGAATGGATAGACATCCTTCAATGCCCAGTTCGGTTTCAGTAGAAGTTTTTATAATCTCTGGATTGATGACCGCATATGATTTCGGTTTTTCTTCCTCTTCCTCAGCATACTCAACAACAATCACTCTTTGAGAGATATCAATTTGCGGAGCAGCAAGTCCAACTCCGGGAGCTTGACGCATCGTTTCGAACATATCATCAATCAGCGTTGATAAATCTTTATCAAAGTTTGTTACTTTGTGAGCTTTTCTTCTGAGTACTTCATCAGGTATTGTTACAACTTCTCTTAACGCCATTTTTCACCTTGTTACAAACGGATAACCCGCCTTTATTCTAAAATTCTCCTTTATTGTACCCTGAATTTTCTTCATCTGGAGTAGTTTCGTCCGATTTGGATTTTTTTTGTACAACCTCATGATAAATCTCAATCCACTCTGCCACTTCGTCGCGTAAGGCTTCTTTTTCTCTTACTTTCTGTTTTTGATTAAATTGTTGATAACGCTCAAAAATATCCTGTTGGGCTTCGGATGGGTTATAAACGTAATCGAATGTTAAAGTAGAGTCTCCCACGCGAATAAATACTGTACCAAAATTCAGAATAAGACTGACCAATCCTAACCGCTCAAACTCAACTGTTTGAATGTTTTTAATCGGTGCAGATCTTCTTTGTTCCTGGCCTAAAGGTTTTTTGTATAAATCAATTAATTGATCATCAGTAACGATATAGCGATCATTACGCCAGTCCCAGTATTGATACAGCCACCAACCCAATAGACCTAAACCGATTCCGAATTGAACCAATAGAATGATGTCAAAATTAATAGAAGGATAAAATTCAAGTATTGAATATATAAATACGAATAACAGTAAGACTAATGCCAGACCTGGCCAAAGCACTTTCTTGAGCAGGATAAACCAATGAGTTCGATAAATGATTACGCCATTTTTTTCCATTCTCAATCCAAAAAATGTTGACAAAAATTCCATCAAGCCACTGGACTTAACCTTAAGGGGGACTTCCGAATGATCTACTTCATCCTCATCGATTACCTCTTCATAATCACTCGACTCACGACGATCATATCCAATTCTGCTACGAAGTGTATCCTCTTTTGAAATTCTCTGAAGTTTGTTGTTCTGGTGAGAAGCTTTTCCCCGTTCATCATTTATCAATCTGACGATTAGATCAGGTTTGGACATTTTTTTTAAGTTGATTACCCCCGTGTAGGTGCGAATGACCACATCCCCATACCCGATCCAGCGACCCCATTGGGAAGTCCTGGTTTCAACGGAGAGTATGGCGTCCAGTGGTGCCTCCTGCCGGCTTTCATATAATAAGGCGACTTTTTCTAAAGAGACTACCCTGCGGTTCGTTATTATGGAAAAATCATTTGACCAATCAATCAACTTCCATAGAAACCAACCCCAAAAAAGTATCGTGATTGAACAGAAAAAAATCGACATCCAGGTGTTATGTGTTGAAACGACAAAATAAGAATATAAAAATAACAAAGTAGAAGTAACCCCAAGAAATATGGGAGGAACCAGGCCTAACCAGAGGAAGAAACTATTTTTTCTGGCAACAAAATGCACCGCTTCCCGGGGACCACGCCAATTAAATGGATGCTTCAGAAATAATCGATAGCTTTTTCTTGTCAAGTGGATTGGCTCAATGATTTCCGGATAATTTTCCATTAAGTCATCAACCTGTTCCTGGTTAATATGGATCGCAATTACATTCGTAAGAGCCTTTGCAGTCACTTCTCGATATTTATCGAAATCCAGGCCTTCCTCGCCAAAATAATCACCTTTCTGACAAATGGAAATTTCTATCGGATCATGATCTGTTTCCTGTTGTATGGAGATACGACCACTGAGGACGATATAGAATCCATCTGCTTCAGTTCCTTCCTCAAATATGATTTCATTTTGTTTAAAAAAAACAGTATCCAATTGTTCACTGATGGTAAGCAATTGTTCTTCATTCAACATATCAAAAAAATGAATGTTGCTCAGAATGTCTAAAATTTCCCGAGAATGATCCACCATAATTTTTAAGTATATCCTAAGTGATTAAAATTACCGGTTAGAATCTGGTAGAATCGGTTGATAATTATGCGAAATATCGGTATTGTCATCACTCGAGTAATATCCATTTTTTTAATCGTTATAACGGTTTTAATTGTTGTTGCTCAATTAATCAGTTACAGTAGAATTCGTGCCAGTTTACCGATTGGTTCTGTGATTGCTGGAGTACCCGTTGGTGGCTTGGATCGTCAGACCGCAGCTGATCGACTCATAAAGGCATTCAGTCTGGCCGTGGAAATTCGATATAACGAAGCCATTATTCATATCAGACCATCTGCTATCGGTTTTGAGTTGGATCTTGAAAGTATGTTAACCGCAGCTGATCAGCAACGGATCACACAACCATTTTGGATTGGATATTGGGATTTTTTATGGGGAAGATTTCCCAATCCAGCTCCAATTCCATTGCGATACTCCCTTTCTGATGAAAGATTGAAATCCTATTTACGTGATGAGGTCGCCATTCGGTATGATCAACCAGCGACGGATGCTATTCCAATACCTGGCAGTACTCAATTCAAACCCGGTAATCCTGGAACAAAATTGGATGTTGAACGAGCAGCCATATTGATCGAAGATGCTTTGAAATCACCTACCCGGCGAATTGTAAATTTGACATATACCCAAATCGATCCATCCAGGCCTTCATACCTGAACCTCGAGGTTTTACTGAAACAGGTTCTGGATAGCACAGGATTCGATGGTTTGACAGAAGTTTATTTACTCGATCTGAAAAACTATCAGGAAATCAACTTCGCATATCAACAAGGATTATCCATTCGACCGGGTATAGCTTTCACAGCTGCCAGTACGATGAAAATCCCCATTATGGTTTCTGTTTTCAATCGGGGAAGAGATCCAATTTCAACAGAGATCCTTAATCAAATGGAATTAATGATTGAAAGATCAGAAAATGATCCGGCTGACAGGTTGATGGAAAGTGCCCTGGGTGGAAACCTGGGACCCTTACTTGTTACTGAAGATTTAGAATTATTGGGTTTTGAAAATACATTTTTAGCGGGTTATTTTTATCCTGGAGCACCTTTGTTGCGTCGCATTAGCACTCCAGCGAATAGCCGCAATGATATCGACACCAATCCCGACATTTACAACCAAACCACCTCATCTGAGATGGGTATGTTGCTGGGAGATATTTATCAATGTGCTAATCAGGATGGGGGAGCCTTGAAAGCTGTCTTTGGCAACCAAATTACTCAGGATGAATGTAGAAGCATGATTGACTACCTCTTGAGAAACAGAATCGGTGTGCTGATTCAAGCAGGTGTTCCGGAAGCAACTCAGGTTGCACACAAACATGGTTGGATCACAGAGTCAGACGGCCTTATCCATGCGATCAGTGATGCTGGTATCGTTTATACAACCGGTGGAAATTATGTTTTGGTTATTTTTATGCACCACCCGGTGCAGTTGATTTTTGATAATGCAAACTATGTAATGGCTCAAATATCTTCAGCTATTTATAATTACTACAACATTCCTTTCGGGGAATGAGAATTTTTATTGAAAAGCTCTTTTTTTAAATCTGCTATTAACTTGCCTGGTGTTGTTCCCAGCGCAGTGATTATTTCACCTTCAAGTGCTTTTACGAAGGGTGTGTTCTTTTTGATTTTTGAAGCGAAATCGGGGTATCTTTGTTGTAAAGCTTCCAATCTTTCATCAATCGACACAATTGTATTACCTTCGGACAGCTTATCGGCGTAATTGACAATTTTTTCTTCCCAGGTTTGTGGTCTTGTCTCGTCCGAGATCAGATCACCAATCAAATGACGTCGGGCTATTTCAGCCAACTTTAATTGTTTTTTCGATTCGAGGAATTCAGCCGCCAGGACTGCGTGGTTTTTTTCGCTTTGTTCCTGCAATTTTGATAGATCGTGCGTGAGACCACCTCTATGTGCTAATAAGGGGCTGATAACCATCCCAGTTTGTTCCAGCCAGAGACCGATTTGGTAAGCGATTGCAGCCACATTCTGAACATGCGATAACAATGTATGGGTTGCGCCGAGTTCCATATACCAGCCTATACAGGTTTGAACATCGGGTAGAAAAGGATGTGACAACACGCCCGGAATTTCCTCGAGGTTTCTTATTTCCATATCTTGAAGAGGAAGATGACCATTTGAGGATAATCCTGAAGGATTAAACCAGATGGCTTTCCAGCCAGCGAGTTTGGCTCCCACAATATCTTTTATGTAATCATCTCCAATCATGACAATTTTTTCAACCGGACAGTTAATCTTTTCTACCAAAGTCTGGTAAAAAAGTGGATCTGGTTTTTTTGCTGATAATTCGTTGCAAGTAAAAATTTGATGAAAAAAATAATCCAGATCAATAAGGTCTAGAGCTCTGGAAATATCAAGTGTTGAAGAATCTTCTGCATTGCTGGCAAGCACCAGCAGGTATTCAGTAGAAAGCAATTTCAAAGTACCATATGCTCCCTGTATTGCCTGAACAGATGGCCAATCCTTCATTTTCCCAGAAAATTGTCCATCATCTACCATGATGGTATTTCCCCAATCAAAAACCAATGTGGTTATCTGTCTCTCACTCATCTAATTCTCCGCGATCTATATTCACGATTATAGTAGATATTGCTCATGATAGAAAAATCATGAAGTTATCAAAATTAAGTTTAGAATATTTGTTCAAAAATATTTAAAATGGTATAATGCCTGAATGCCTTCTCTGGTAGCCCTTGATCTCGAAACAACAGGATTAGATTCACGCAAAGATGCCATTATTGAAATTGGCGCGGTACGTTTTTCTGCATCCAGAATCGAAGCAGAATTTTCAACATTAATCAATCCAAATCGAATCATTCCCCCAGAAATAACCCAGTTAACCGGTATTAATAACCAGATGGTGCAAAAAGCGCCACCTTTGACAGCCATTTTGCAGGAACTGGTCGATTTTGTGGGGGATTGTCCGGTTGTGGGACATAATGTTCAATTCGATCTGGGTTTTCTTTTCCAGGCTAATATTTTACGTTACGTTCAGGCAGTTGATACATATGAATTAGCATCAGTCGTCATGCCATTAGCGTCTAGATATAACCTTTCTGGTCTTTGTCAGCAGTTGAATATCCCAAATCTTGGCGCACACCGGGCACTGAATGATGCAAAAATGACCCATCAGCTCTTTTTGGAACTGTATGACCTGGCAATAGAATTACCCGTTGATCTCCTGGCTGAAATTGTTCGCATGGGAGAACCAGTTGATTGGGATGGATTCTGGTTCTTTCAGGAAATACTTAAAACAAGAATTAAGAAACAACCTATCCAGCCAAAATATACCCGAAACCAGAATTTGTTTAATGGTTTATTTTTAGATAATGATATTCTAGCCCAGCCATTAAAACCGAATCCCGATATTAAACCGCTGGATGAAGACGAATTAAGTTCAATTCTTGAGCCCAGTGGGGAATTTTCAAAATATTTTAAGAATTTTGAATATCGCACGCAACAAGTAGATATGTTGCGGAGTGTTGCTTCCGCGTTCAGCAATCAAAATCACCTAATGGTTGAAGCGGGAACCGGCACTGGAAAATCATTTGCTTATCTGATACCTGCCGCATTCTGGTCTTTGACGAATAATCATCGGGTTGTTATTTCAACCAACACGATTGCCCTCCAGGATCAATTGATCAATAAAGATATTCCTGATCTTTGTTCTGCTCTGGATATCCCTTTAAGATCGGTCGTGATAAAAGGACGTGCGAACTATCTTTGTCCAAGACGGCTAGAATCATTTCGTTTTCGTGGACCGGAAAGCAAAGAGGAAATGCGGGTAATCTCGAAAATCCTAGTCTGGTTGCATTATGGTGGCGATGGAGATCGAACACGTTTGAATCTCAATAGCCCGATGGAACGAGAGATATGGCAAAGACTCAGTGCTGATGATGAAAATTGTAATGCTGAAACCTGCATGGCAAAAGCTGGCGGAATGTGTCCTTTTTACCAGGTGCGGCAAGCTGCGCAAACTGCCCATATCTTGGTGGTCAATCACGCATTATTGCTGTCCGATGTCGTCACAGGAAGCCGTGTTTTGCCTCCTTATGAATATTTGATTATTGATGAAGGACATCACCTCGAAGGTGCCAGCACCAATACCCTCAGTTACCGGATTACTCAAAATGATATGCAAAGAATGTTGCGGGAATTGGGAAGTGTCTCCAGTGGTGTTTTGGGACGGCTGGTTACCTCATTGAAAAATGTGCTCAAACCTTCTGAATTTGCCAGCGCATTTTCTGTTTGTCAGCGGGTTACCGATCTCGCATTTAGATTGGAGCATGATTGGAATGCATTTTTCGATGCTTTACAAGCATTTTTGGAATCTGAAAGGGATTTCCAACCAATAGGTCAATATGCACAACAAGTAAGGGTGCTTCCGGCGACTCGAACGGTCCCTTCCTGGTCAGAAGTGGAAATTCAATATGACCAGGCGAATGAAACATTAACTTTATTGGTTAAATTAGTAAAAGAGTTTCTAAAGGATTTAAGCGATTCGATTGAAATCCAAACCGAAGATCTTGAAGAAGCGATCGGGAGCCTGAGCTTTAATCATCAACGCATGGCAGAAGCTGAACAATTTTTATACGCCATGATATTAAAACCAGAACCGGATTATATTTATTGGATTGAACAACAACCGGATTCAGCCCGCTTGGTTTTACAAATTGCCCCACTCCATATTGGTAGTTTGATGGAAAAATATCTCTGGCATGAAAAGGCTTCCATCATATTGACCTCAGCGACATTAACGACCCATGGGGAATTTGATTATTTGCGAAATCGATTGAATGCTGATGAAGCCGATGAATTGATTGTTGGTTCGCCTTTCGACTATGAGAATTCAGCCATGTTATATATGCCGAATGATATTCCCGAACCAGCCCAGGCATCAGCTTATCAAAGAATGATAGAACAGACACTTGTTCAGTTGAGTAAAGCGACGGGCGGGCGTTTATTAGCTTTATTCACTTCGTATGCACAATTAAAGAAAACATCTCAGGCAATTGGACCTAGATTGGCGGATGCTGATATTCAGGTCTATGAACAGGGAGAAGGCGCTTCAGCAAACACTTTATTAGAAAGCTTCCGCGAAACAGACCGAGCAGTTTTACTGGGTACACGCGCTTTTTGGGAAGGGGTCGATATTCCTGGGAGCGCGCTCTCTGTATTGGTGATCATTAAATTGCCATTTGCAGTTCCGTCTGATCCAATCGTGGCTGCACGATCTGAAACCTTTGACGATCCGTTTAATGAATATTCCATTCCTGAGGCGATTTTAACCTTCCGTCAGGGTTTTGGACGACTTATCCGAACTCAATTTGACCGTGGCATTGTTGTAGTACTGGACCGCAGACTTCAGAGTAAAAAATATGGCCGCTATTTTATAGAGTCTTTACCAACCTGTAAAATAGTAACCGGTTCGGTATCAGACCTCCCTAAAATGGCAGCTCGTTGGTTAAATTTATAAATAAAAAAAGAGACCGATTTTTGACGATCAGCCTCTCATCATTCTTTACTTAGCCTTTCAAATTCTTCGCCATCAGCGCTTTTGTGACAACTTTCTGAATTTCTTTAAGCTTGGTTACCAACGCCTGTTGATTTCCTTGCTGCTCTGTCTGGTTGATCAGATTAGCCAGTAGTTGTAAGAACTCATCATTGATTACTTCGGGTTTTTCATTTAATAAAGTTTTAATTGATTCAGTATCAGGTGCTTGAAGCAATGTTTCAACAAACTGAATTTCAGCTGGTGGTTTACTGGCTTCTTCGATCATGCTGTTAAGTTGACCCAATTTGGATATTTTTTCCAGATCGGCTGCTTTGCGAGCTTCCTGTAAACCTTCCTGGACTGCCTCCACAAAAAAGTCGTTCAATTCGTTGCCATATTTTTCCAATCCAACTTCAATGTTTACTTCAGCTAAAATCTTATTAAGCGTTTCTCTGGCATGCTGTTTTTCTTCTTGAATTTGTGCATCGATTTGACGGGTTACTTCAACCAGAAAATCTCTTAGTGAAGATAATTTTGTTTTTTGTTCAGGATCAGATGTGGCATCTATTTTTTGTGACAGGATCTGGAAGAATTCATAATCCAGACCAGTTCGTACCATGCCAATCAGCGTGTTGATATAAATTTCGTCTGGTGCTTCGATTAACAGATCCAAAAGTTTTTCTCTAGTCAGTCCTGCTTTTGCAGCTTCCTGTAAATCTTCCATGGCTTTTTGGGAAGATTTCATTTTTTCCTGAATTTCCTGGCCAACTTTTGTTTCCTGCAGTAATTCTTGCTGGAAAAGAGCTAGTTGCTGAGCAGATTGTTTATCTCCCTGGGCTACCGTTGCTTCAACCAGGCGGTTCAATAAGCCAAAAAAGGTCTCGTCAATCAGCGCTTCTTCCTGCTTGATAATCTCTTTCCTCGAATCTACGCTTGCTGTGGATAGTAATCTCTGGATCAGCTGCAATTTTTTCTGTTGTGCATCGAGCATATCTTTCGTCACGCCATCCGCTTCCAGAATTTTTTCCATCATGGTCTGATAAGTAAGCATGCTTTGCGCTTGAAATAAATACGCTTTCCTTTTTTCCATAGGCAAATCATTTACCACTCGTTTAATTAATGGTCCGACCATTTTTTCCTGTTCATTGATGGAAACACCTAATTCTGATGGGAAGTAGGTCAACAACATTTCTTTTTCAGGGTCATGGTAAACAATTGGGGTAGGGTACAAACCTTGATAGCCGCATGCCTGGCATTGAATCGTATTGGCAGCACCGCTCAGTATTTTCTGCTTTGCATCTGGATCGGTATTCAAATCGAATAATTGCTGAATTTCAGCTGTCATGGGCGTACGACAGCGAGGACAACTAATTTGTGTTTTTGGCATAAAGGGCCTCTCTGTAAAATTTAATATGGGGAAGATTATACCACTGACAATTTCTGAGGTAGTTGATTGGTTGTACGCGGAAGGGAGAAGCAGATACGGGCACCCTTACCAGATTCTGGATTAACCCAGATCTGTCCCCCATGAGCTTCTACAATTGAACGGGTTAAAAATAAACCCAAACCGGCTCCACGAGTGTTACGAGCCATATCCGGTGCCCGATAAAATCTGTCAAACACGTGTGGTATATCTTCAACTGCAATTCCAGGTCCCTGATCGCTGACACAGACAATTACGATATCTGGGCGAATCTGACCAGAAATTCGGATTTCTCCTTTTGGTGAATATTTTATGGCATTGGAAATTAAATTGGAAATAACATGCTCCAAACGGGATTCATCCGCCAGAATGACAGGAAACTCCTTTGGCATATCAATTACGATTTTATGCAATGAGGATTGTGTTTGAAGACGTTTTGCCATACGATTAATGATTTCCGGCAGGAAAACGTCTGATCGTTTAATGGATAAACCACCAGCTTGCAATCGAGATGCATCCAGCATGTCCTCAATTAAAGATCCCAATCGGTCGGCTTCTTCTTCGATAATTGATAAACTCTCCTGCACAATTGATGTGTCCCAACGGGCATCTTCACGTCGTAAGGTGCTCACATACCCCTTGATCAGGGTGACTGGGGTTTTTAATTCATGACTGATAATGGAGATAAATGTGCTTTTTAATTCTTCCGCCTGACGAAAGCGAGTAATATCTCTTATGGTCGCGATGATATTTAACAGAATATTATCAGGTGAAACTAATGGGGCATATGTGATTCCGACTGGTAATTTCAATTTTGAATTACCAATTTTTAAATCACCTTCGACATAAAGGTGCGCATGGGTTGTTAACGGCCAACCTCCAGCAACTGCTTCTTCTAATGTAATACCAATTGGAGGTTGCATCCATTGAACCAGTTGATTGTGTTCCATGTTTTGAATTTCTCCAACCGGAAGTTGTAACATACGTTGAAATGCTGGATTGTAGCGCTCAATATGCAGCGTAGATGACAATATCATAATTCCATCTGCTATGGTATCGAGCAGCGCTGACATACGTTGTCGTTCCTGGTTGACCTGATTGTAAAGCTGGGCATTCTGAACTGCTACGGCTGCCTGATTTGCAAAACTTCCCAGAATTGTGCGATCATTCGTTGAAAATGAACCTGAGTAACTTCTGAAGATATAAATGACACCTATTGCCTGTCCACGAGCAACCAATGGAATTCCGACACCATTTAACAAACCAAAACTTCCAGAACGCGCTAATTCGTTGATAATCTGATTGATTTGTGTCAGCTCTAAATGACCTGGCTCATCTCCAACTTCAGTAATTTGCGTCAGATATGGCTCGATATACTTCACCAGTGGCGTGGGTAATCCATGCCAGACACGGACGTGCCATCCTCGAGTTTCGGATTTTAAGGCAATAAAACCTGCCTGGCCAGCTAACATCTCGATAGACACATTCAGTATCTTCTCAAGAAGTTTGTCGAGATTTAGCTCTTCGGCTAAAGCCCGGGCGATATCTAATAAATAATCTCTTTGCCGAACTCGAAAATCAGGTAACATAGGTCAATTTTAACCGTTTTCAGCCAGTGAAATGACATAATCCAGAATTTCAAGACCTTCACCAATCTGTTCTTTGTTTGTGCAGAGGGGTGGTGAGACTCTGATAACGCTTTTCCCGCATCCTAAAGTAAGTAGTCCATATTCATATGCGAGATTGACGACTCGATCGCGGATGTCAGCATCTGATTTCTTACTTTGCTGGTCTTTTACAAATTCGATCCCAATCATGAAACCAATCCCACGCACCTCACCTATGGAAGAATGTCTGATTTGCATTTCCTTGAGCTTTTCCAGCGTGTAAGTGCCTGTGACCCGGGCATTTTCCATGTATCCATTTTGAATGGCATTGATGGTGGCCAATGATGCAGCACAGGCAATTGGGTTTCCACCGTACGTATTTCCATGAGAACCCTTAGGCCAGTTCATGACTGATTTCTTGGTAATTAATGCACCTAACGGCATGCCGGATGCAATTCCTTTTGCCGAGGTGATAATATCAGGTTCAACGCCAAAGTTTTCTATTGACCACCACTTCCCCGTGCGTCCCATACCTGCCTGAACTTCATCCGCGATCAAGAGAATGCCATGCTTATCACAAAGTTTCCGCAAAGCTGGAAAGAATCCAGCAGGGGGAACAATATAGCCTCCTTCTCCCTGGATTGGTTCAACCAGAATTCCGGCTACTTCATCGGCAGGTAAAATCTTTTCAAATACCTGTTCTTCGATGTATTCAATGATTCTTTCACCATAATCCTGTCCAGGTTCTAAATTTAAAATGGGGCGGTACGGATCAGGAAATGGAACATGAGTTACACCATTCATCAAAGGGAAAAAACGACGTTTGTAATTCGGTTTGCTGGCAGTAAATGTGATAGCTCCTATTGTTCTGCCGTGAAAGCCACCTAAAAAACCAATAAAATTGGAGCGGTTGGTGTGATATCTTGCCAACTTTATGGCTCCTTCAACGCTTTCAGTACCAGAATTGGTAAGAAAGACGCGTGTATCTTCCTGGAATGGGGAAATCTCAGCCAATTTTTCAGAAAGCTCAATCCACTTCTCATGATAGAAATCTGAAGAAATATGAATAAATTTTTCGGCTTGTTCTTGAATAGCTTTTACAACATCAGGATGGCTATGCCCGGTAGAAGCAACAGCAATACCAGCAGCAAAATCAAGAAAACGATTTCCATCAACATCCCAGACTTCTGTACCTTTTCCATGATCCATTACAAAAGGATATCCACGAGGATATGATGGTGATACTACTTTGAGATCACGTTCGATAAATGCTTTGGCTTTTGGTCCTGGCACCTTCAGGTGTTTCATTAATTTTCCTCCATATTTAATTATTTTTAAAGCGCTTGGTTTTTACATCAAGTAGAGTCTTATTCATGTATTCAGTGTTAAGATTGAATTTAAGTTTACAGAAGGAGATTTGAAGACATTTTTGTTACTACTAAAGCCAGAGCTCCCTTGAGACCAACATCATCTCCTAATTGGGCTGTCGTGATTGTTAATCCATCCAGATAAGCAGGTGAAATTAATCTTTCTTCCAGAGATTTACGCATCGGCGCGAAAAGAAGTTCTCCGGAGAAAGAGACCCCACCACCAAAAATAACAATGGACGGATTGAGCATGTGTAGAAAATTAGCCAGCGCAATGCCTAAGTAATAACCTGCCCGATTATAGGCTTCAATTGCTAAGGCATCTCCATTAAGTGCTGCCTGATTGACATCTTTACCAGTAATTTTCTCAAGGTTACTCAAAATTGTTGTTCTACCAGCGGAAATCTGTTCATTTACATAATTTAATATGCCAGTGCCAGATGCGATGGCTTCAATATGTCCTTGTTTTCCACATCCACACATGGGACCGTCAGGTAATACTGTCACATGTCCAAATTCACCTGCCAGACCTTTGTGGCCTAGCAGTAAATTATTGTTTAGAATTGCACCACTTCCAATACCGGTGGAAATTGTAAGATATAAAAGATTACTATGTCCAATGCCTGCCCCAAATTTCCATTCACCAAGGGCTGCCAGATTGGCGTCATTTCCTAAAAAAATAGGAATATTAAACACTTCTTCCAAAATTTCCCGTAAAGGATAATTTTCCCAACCAGGAATATTAGGCGCTTCGTAGACAATTCCCAAATCGGGATCCAGAAATCCTGGTGCAGCCACAGCTATCGCTTTTATCGTATGACCTTCTTTTAATTCCTGGATTAATTTTATTAATCGATCTACTGGTAATTGACCTTTTGCCTGGGTAGGTATTTTTTTAAGATTAATTCGGTTTAAGGATTCTACATCATATGATGCAACCCGAATTTGTGTACCGCCAATATCTGAAACAATATATATTTCCATCACGCAGAATTATAGCATAGGCATAGTAGGATAAATAATTGTTATTTTGTCACAAAAAATGGATGAAGATAATTTGAATTCTCAGATTGTAATTCATAGCCAATATTTCGATATCAAAATAATATCCTTTAAGTTACCCTGTTTTCAAGTTTGAAGCTTAACAATTTATTTATTGACTCTTGTTATAAACCGAATTATGATAATTTCAATGAATTCAAAGAAACTACCATTCAAGAAACGGTTTAAATTTCAATTGATTCGGTTCTTTCGCTGGTTTACTCCTGGAATTGGTGTAAAAAGGTGGGGATTACTTATTATTCTGGGTTCCATGTTGATTGGTCTGGGATTTGCTGTAGTTGTTCTGGATATGTATCGCAATACTCCGGATACCTGGTATCTACCTGTGGTTGCATTTCTATCTTTGAGATTCTTATCACGTCCCATTAGAGCACTAATTTTCGGTCTTGTGGGAGTATTAATGATCGGTATCGGTGTTTGGGGCATTAATAGAACTCTTTTAAAACCATTCTTACGCCCAGGAAAACATTTGGTTGATACCGTCAGCCAGTTTCAAAAACTGGACAAAGGGAAAAAGATTGTCGTAATAGGAGGTGGTACAGGATTATCTTCATTATTACGTGGATTAAAGAGACACACTGCCAACCTTACTGCAATAGTTACCGTGGCTGATGATGGCGGTTCGTCAGGAGAATTGCGGAGACGGATAGGAATCCTTCCTCCTGGTGATATACGCAATTGTCTGGCTGCATTATCCAATGACGAAGAATTAACAACCCAACTTTTTCAATACCGATTTGGTGAAGAAATAGGAGTAAATGGTCATTCTTTAGGAAATCTTCTGATTACAGCATTAACAGAATTGACTGGAAGTTTCGAAGAAGCAGTAGCAGAGTCAGGACGTGTTCTGGCTGTTCAGGGGAAGGTGTTTCCATCAACTTTGCATGATGTGCGTCTGGTTGCACAGGTCCAGGTTCAGGATTCCAACAAAGAAGTTAAAATTCGAGGAGAAAGTGAAATTCCCAGAAAAGGTGGAAAAATTAAAAGAGTTTGGCTTGAACCCAATAATCCACTAGCGTTTCCACCAACCATTCAAGCGATCCTCAATGCAGACATCATCATCGTGGGTCCTGGTTCTTTGTACACCAGCATTATTCCCAATTTGCTTGTTCCAGACATTTCAGAAGCTATTCGCGCCAGCCGAGGATTAAGATTTCTGATTTGTAATGTTGCCACACAACCTGGCGAGACAGAAGGTTATACATGTGGTGATCATATTAAGGCAATTGAGAAAATAATAGGAAATGGAATCTTTGATGTAGTGATCTGTAACGACAATTGCAATGGAAGATTACCAGAGGATATCGAATATGTTTGTATTGAAGATGAGCTCGACAAAGAATACCCAATATATAGCGCGAATCTGAGTGATACGGAGGCACCTTGGCGACATGATTCCTCAAAACTTGCATCTGCAATTTTAGATTTATATAATGAAAGAACCGGACCAATTAACCGCGAGATGAGTTCAGATTTGTGAACTTTTTTACAAATCAGTGGTAAAATTTGTCCGAACAATTAATAGGAGGTTATTATGACTGTAAAAGTAGGTATTAATGGTTTTGGTCGCATCGGCCGCCAGGTTTTAAAAGCAATTCTGGAGACATATCCAGAAACGCTTGAGGTTGTTGCAATTAATGATTTATTTGATGCTGCTACCAATGCGCATTTATTCAAGTATGACTCAAATTATGGGATTTTCCCAGGAACGGTCACAGTGGATGGTGCAGATCTGGTCATTAATGGTAAGACAATTAAAGTGTTTGCTGAAAAAGACCCCAGCAATTTACCCTGGAAGGATCTGGGTGTAGAAATTGTGATTGAAGCAACCGGTGTTTTCCGTGATAAAATTGGCAATCCTGCCAAAGGAAAACCGGGTGTTGATGTTCATATTACCAAAGGTGGAGCGAAAAAGGTTATTATCACAGCACCTGCGAAGAATGAAGATATCACAATCGTTTTGGGTGTCAACGATGATAAATACGACTCTGCTGTCCATCATGTTGTATCCAATGCATCCTGCACCACCAATTGTCTCGCACCAGCTGCAAAAGTTGTGCATGATAATTGGGTGATCAAGCGAGGTATGATGACAACCATTCATTCATACACCAATGATCAGCGAATTCTGGATGTTGCCCATAGTGATCCCCGTCGTGCTCGTGCCGCTGCGATGAATATCATTCCAACCACCACCGGCGCTGCAAAAGCAGTGGCATTGGTGATTCCTGATCTTAAGGGAAAATTTGATGGTTACGCCTTACGCGTACCAACCCCAACTGTATCTATCGTGGACTTTGTAGCAGAAGTAGAAAAACCAGTGACAGTCGAAGAATTGAATGCTGCTTTCAAAGCTGCAGCTGATGGTCCACTCAAAGGTATTTTGGGTTTTTGCACCGAGCCATTAGTTTCCATGGATTTCAAAGGTGATTCACGTTCATCGATTATCGACGCAGAAAATACCATGGTAATGGGCGGTACGATGGTTAAGGTTGTTACCTGGTATGACAATGAATGGGGTTATTCATGCCGCACCGCAGATTTAGCTGCTAAAATGGCAAAATCACTCTAATCATTCATAAAGGAAAAATGGTGATGCGTATTTTTATCGCGAAATATCAGCGGTAGAATACGCATCATTTTATATCAACTCCAAATGATTTTATTACAAGAACAGGATGAGATTATGTTTAACAAAAAAAATATTACCGATATCGAAGTTAAAGGGAAAAAAGTATTGGTGCGGGTTGATTTTAATGTCCCGATCAAAGAGGGAAAAATAAAAGACGATACCCGCATGACTGCTGCTTTACCTACGATCAATTACTTATTAGAGCAGGGGGCAGCTGTGATTTTGTTTTCGCATCTTGGTCGCCCTAAAGATGAACCAGATCAACAATTTTCTTTAGCCCCGGTTGCGAAGCATTTGGCAACATTAATTCCAAATAAAGTGTTTTTTGTTGAGGATTGCGTCGGAGAATTAGCAGAAGCGGCTTCTGCAAAATTACAACCTGGTGAAGTTCTGGTTTTGGAAAATACCCGCTTTTACAAAGCAGAGAAAAAAAATGATCCAGAAATGGCAATGAAATTTGCAAAATTAGCAGATATTTATGTCAATGATGCATTTGGATCAGCCCATCGTGCGCATGCTTCAACGGAAGGCGTAGCCCAATATCTACCAGCAGTTGCCGGGTTCCTGATGGAAAAAGAGATCCGATATTTGGGCCAGGCTATTGCTGATCCCGCCAGACCATTTGTTGCCATTCTGGGTGGAGCTAAAATCAGTGACAAAATCGGTGTGATCGATAATTTATTGCAAAAAGCGGATGCTGTTTTGATCGGTGGTGGTATGGCGAATACTTTTTTGAAAGCGCAAGGTTTTGAAATGGGTGACTCACTGGTGGAAGAAGAAGCTGTTCAAATCGCTAAAGAGTTGTTAGCGAAAGGTGGAGATAAATTACATCTCCCAATTGATCTGGTTTTGGGAAATGCTTTTGATAATGATGCAGACTGCAAAGTAACAGTTGTGGAAAATGTCCCAGCTGGGTGGCGTGTGCTGGATATTGGACCAGCCTCAGTAGAAGATTATGCTAAAGTGATTTCCGGAGCTGGAACTGTGGTCTGGAACGGTCCAATGGGTGTATTCGAGATGCCAAAATTTGCCAAAGGAACATTTGGTGTTGCAGAAGCGGTTGCTGCATCAGGAGCTGTATCCATCATCGGTGGTGGGGACTCCGTGTCTGCTATTAATCAATCCGGTTTATCGGACAAGGTTACCCACATTTCGACAGGTGGTGGCGCTTCATTGGAGATGCTCGAGGGGAAAATATTACCTGGTTTGGCTGCATTACAGGATAAGTAATTCCCCACCAAATTTTAAAATTCTGGTATAATTCGCGGGCTGCCCTTCGTAAGGAAATTTTTTTGGACAAACAGTTCCCTTCTCAGGAAGAGCAATCTTCTTATCAGGTGAATTGGAGGAAATAAGTTGGCTAATATAAAATCTGCGATCAAACGCAACAAGCAAAATGAAAAACGTCGTGTACTCAACCGTGTTTATCGAGGACGTGCCCGAACTTTTGTTTCTAAAGCTCGAAATGTAATCGAGAAAGAGGAGTCAAAAGAAGTTGTGATGGCCAGTGTTGTCGAAGCTGTAAAAGCTTTGGACGTAGCTGCACAAAAAGGTGTCATTCATAAAAACAATGCTGCACGCCGCAAAAGTCGTTTGATGAAACGACTTGCGAACTTACAATCTGAAGAAAAGTAAGTTTGTTAACATTAAGCACCGTAAGTGGGAGATGAAAAACCTCCCGCTTTTGGTTTAAGCATGTTTGTCACAAATTATTTATCTGCCCTTCCATCCAAATGGATAAAAATAAAATAACTATCCGGGCTTAATGTTATAATTTTTGAGGCTTTTTAGATACAGGTGAAAATGTTTGATCTTGAACAGCAAAATGTAGAAGAAATGATAAAGAATTTTACCGGCCAGCATGAACTGCCAGATATTTCGATTCAGTGGAATTGGATTCCATTCAGTGGGCATTGGGGGATATCCACCTCATTATTTTCATTAGCTGCAGCAGAAGCGCGTCAAAAACAACTTAAACTCAATGTTCCAGCAAGAGCAAACGAGTTAGCAATCCAATTAGCAGAATTTATTGGTATCCCATCCGGGTTTGAGAAAGTTGAACCTGTCAACGGTTATCTTAATCTTTATTTTTCTCAAGCAGAATATGCTCGGAGAGTCCTGGTTGAGGTTTTAGAAAAAAAGGCTGATTTCGGCCGACCAGACAGAAAAAATGAGAAAATAATGGTCGAATTTTCTCAGCCCAACACTCACAAAGCATTTCATGTGGGGCATCTGCGTTCTGCGATATTAGGTGATACATTAGCCAGGATTATGGATTTTGCAGGGTATGACGTGGTTAGGGCAAATTATCCAGGTGATATGGGGCTGCATGTCATTAAGTGGTTGTGGTGTTATCAAAAATTTCATGCTGGTGAATTACCGGATAAAAATATCACGCAATGGATGGGAAAAATCTATGCGGAAGCAAATGGAAAATTAGAAGCCAATCCAGACCTGGAAGCAGAAATAAGAGCGCTGTACAAACGCTGGGATCAACGTGATCCTGAGATTGTTAAATTATGGGAAGACACTCGAGAATGGTCTTTGCAGGGTTTTTATCAGATTTATGACACTTTAAATATCCATTTTGATGTTTATTACTTCAATAGTCAGATGGAAAAACCAGGCAAGGAAATTGTTCAGGAACTGATTGATAAAAATATCGCCACAGATGAACGGCCTGATGGAGCAGTAATTGTCAAGATTGACGACGTATTAGGGCTAAAAAAGGAACAATATCGCGTGCTGGTGGTGCTCAGGTCCGATGGAACTGCTTTATACGCTACCGAGGATCTGGCGTTAGTTAAACAAAAATTTAACGATTATCCTGATTTAAAGAAATCTTTATACATTGTAGATGTACGCCAATCATTGCACTTTACCCAGGTTTTCAAAACCATGGAGATTGCAGGATACAACTGGGCAAAACAATGTGAACATGTGCCATATGAATTGGTCAGTCTTCCAGGTAATGTGGTGATGGCTTCTAGGGAAGGCACAGTCGTTTTGTTGGAAGATTTAATCAGTGAAGCCACGAAACGGGCATATGAAGTTGTTCAGGAGAAAAACCCTGACCTGGGCGAAGATCAAAAATGGGCAACAGCCAGAGCTGTTGGTATTGGAGCCATTAAGTACCCCATGCAGGCAAGAGAAAATACCAAAGTTGTTACTTTTCATTGGGAGTCAGCGCTTGATTTCAATGGACAGGCAGCGCCCTATATTCAATATGCGTATGTGCGTTGTGGTAGTATTCTTAAGAAAGCTGGTAACATTGACATTAACCCACCTGAAATTTCTTATGAATTATCACCTCAGGAGATCCAGCTTATCGATCTGATCTCAAGATTTTCCAGAGAAGTTGAGCGGGCAGCCAGTGAGTATCGGACAATACAAATTGCCAATTTTGCTTATGAAATGGCGAAAACGTTTAATAACTTCTATACCCATTGCCCGGTTCTCTCTGAAGGAGAACCAATCAGAAGCACACGGCTTAATCTAGTTATGGCAACCCGTCAGGTTTTGAAAAATAATCTGACTTTGCTGGGCATCACAGCCCCAGAAGCGATGTGAACCGATGGTTAAAAAAATTCAAATCAAAAAGGAGAAATAAAAACAAATGACCATTCGAACCCTTATTATGGGCGCAGCTGGGCGCGACTTTCACAACTTTAATGTGTACTTCAGAGATAATAATGATTATCTGGTTGTGGCATTCACTGCAACCCAAATCCCTAATATCGAAGGACGTCGATATCCTGCGGTACTGGCAGGATCATTGTATCCGGAAGGAATACCGATCTATCCAGAATCAGAGTTGCGAGAATTAATTAAAAAACTTAATGTTGACCAGGTTGTTTTTGCCTATAGCGATGTTGAGCATGAATATGTGATGCATAAAGCTGCCCTGGTAAATGAAGCAGGCGCTGATTTTAGAATTATGGGAATGAATAACACCCAATTAAAATCTTCAAAACCAGTTGTTTCTGTGACTGCAGTGAGAACCGGCTCAGGGAAGAGTCAGACAACCCGTCGTGTCTCGCTTATTTTGCGCGATATGGGTTATCGGGTAGCAGCCATTCGACATCCAATGCCTTATGGTGATCTTGCCAAACAAAAAGTACAACGGTTTGCTGATTATAGTGACCTGGATAAACACGAATGCACCATAGAAGAACGTGAGGAATACGAACCGCATCTTGATAACGGTGTCATTGTGTATGCCGGTGTTGATTATGAAGCCATTTTGCGCCAGGCAGAAGAAGAAGTTGACATCGTTTTATGGGATGGGGGAAACAACGATTTCTCGTTCTACAAAGAAGACCTGGCCATTGTTGTGGTTGATCCTCATCGTCCTGGTCATGAAACCAGTTATTACCCTGGTGAAACCAATACCATCCATGCAGATGTGTTTGTCATCAACAAGGTGGACACTGCTGATCCTGAAAATGTAATCAAAGTGCGAGAAAATATCCATCGCCTGAATCCCAATGCGTTGGTTATTGAAGGTGCTTCACCCTTATTTGTGGAAGATCCGGAAGCAATCCGTGGGAAACGTGTACTGGTTGTGGAAGATGGCCCAACACTGACCCATGGTGGCATGAAATACGGTGCTGCATATGTGGCCGCCAGAAGATTCGGCGCTAAAGAAATTGTGGATCCACGTCCATTTGCAGTGCGTACGATTGTCGATACATACAATAAATATCCAGAAACGGGGACTATTCTTCCGGCTATGGGATATGGTGCGGAACAAATGCAAGATCTGGAAGATACAATCAACAATTCTGATGTTGATCTGGTTGTATCCGGAACACCTATTGATCTTAATCGTGTTATTAAGGTCAACAAACCATTACAACGTGTTCGTTATGAATTGCAGGAGATTGGTCAACCAACTTTGGAAGCCATTCTCAAAGCAAAATTTGGAAAATAGAAAAAATAAAAAACAGGGATCGGATTTTCTCCGATCCCTGAATTTGAAAGGACCTAATGTTTATTGACGAAGCTAAAATATCTGTAGCCTCCGGAAAAGGTGGCGATGGTGCCGTGCATTTTCGCCGTGAAAAATATGTTCCGAGAGGTGGGCCTGATGGTGGAGATGGAGGTCGTGGTGGAGATGTTGTGTTACGGGTTAAACACACGATGAATACACTTCATTCTTTCCAATTCAATCAGAAGTTTTTGGCTTCGCCTGGGGGAAATGGTGCTAAACAAAAAATGACTGGTCGCTCTGCCAACACCTTGTATATTGATGTTCCCCCTGGAACACTGGTATACGACGGTGACACAGGCGAATTATTAGGTGATTTGGTTGAACGTGACCAGGAATTATTAATTTGCAAAGGGGGACGCGGCGGAAAAGGAAATGTTCACTTCGTCAGCGCCAGACACCAGGTACCGCGTGTTGGTGAAAAAGGTGAACCGGGAGAGGAAAAGAACTTACGCCTGGAATTGAAATTGATTGCAGATGTTGGCATTGTTGGAGTTCCCAATGCTGGAAAATCCAGTTTCCTGGCGGCCGTCACGAATGCCACACCGAAAATTGCTGATTATCCATTTACAACACTGGAGCCAAACCTGGGTGTTGTGAACCTGGATATGGAAAACTCACTGGTCCTTGCAGATATTCCCGGATTAATTGAAGGAGCACACCTCGGAGCTGGATTGGGTGATGCCTTTTTAAGGCATATACAGCGCACTCGAGTATTGATTCATATGTTGGATGGTCTTTCAGAGGATCCAATAGCTGATTTCTCGCAAATCAATTCTGAAATGGCTTTATTCGACCCGGTACTAAAACAAAAATCTCAACTGGTGATATTTAATAAAATGGATGTCCCTGAAGTCCAGGAAAAATGGCCAAAGGTAAAAAAAGCCCTTGAATTAAAAGGTTATCAGCCAATGGCAATATCTGCTTTAATTCACCAGGATTTACAACCTGTTTTGTGGAAAGTTCTTGAATTGGTACAAAAAGCCCCTGAACCTGAAGTTACTGAGGAAATGCCTGTATATCGTCCGGAAGATGATCCGAATGACTTCCACATCGAAATGGAGGAAGGTGGCTTCCGGGTAATTGGTAAGGCAATAGAACGGGCAGCGAAGATGACTTACTGGGAACATGAAGGCTCTCTGCGTCGCTTCCAAAAATTGCTGGAAACATTAGGGGTTGAGGAAGCCCTACGGGATATGGGTATTGAAGAAGGTCAAAGCGTGTACATTGATGATTATGAACTGGAATGGCAGGATTAGGAATGCGCATAGGGATTTTTGGTGGAACCTTTGATCCTCCCCATTTAGGTCATCTCATTTTAGCTGCTGAAGCGACTTCCCAGATGAAATTGGATCGCTTATTATGGGTACTGACACCCGATCCTCCCCACAAACGGGATCAGCATTTGACACCGATTGAGATTCGTTTTGATTTGGTTGAATTGTCATTAATGAATGATCCCACCTTTGAAATGTGCCGTGTTGACCTAGATCGCCCTGGACCACACTACACGCTTGACACAGTTAAACTCATAAAACAAGAATATCCCGGCGCAGAAGTATATTATCTGATTGGGGGTGATTCATTGCATGATTACCCGAACTGGCATCGTGCAGCTGATTTACTCGCTGAAGTGGATGGGTTGGGAGTTATGCGTCGTCCAGGAGATCAGATCGATATGAGTTTACTGGAAACTCAGGTACCTGGCATAATTGCAAAAGTATTTTTTATTGAAGCACCATTGCTCGAAATTGCTTCTCACCAGATTCGCAGACGTATTCGTCAGGGTAGACCTTTCCGTTATTATGTTTTGCCGGTTGTTTATCAGAGAATTCAGGAAAAGAAATATTATATTGATGTTTCACCGGATAAAAATGGGGACATAAACCCAGTGAATCAACAGGGTTAATACAGTAATTAAACTTCCAAACTGTAGCGATAATGATAGAAAGGAAAAATCCACATTGATGATTGGCGTTATTTTTAATTTTTCTGAATTCACAGGGTTTGATTTTGTGATCATGAATGAATAATATTTTCTGGAAAGAATAAAGAAATAAAAAAAAGCATCCTGATAATTGTGGTTCAGGATGCTTTTTCAAATAATGAAAAGTTATGGTTGGCTGATTAATTGTAAGTTCCCGATTCCCATCTTCACATCAAAAGACAATTGAGGTCCGGTTCCATACAAATTGTATTCATTGCCGGATACATTCCAGGTGCCTTTCAGTTCAACATTGTTCAAGCCACCATCAACCATGACGTAGGCTGAAACACCTTTGGGAATGATGATTTTTACATCACCCAAACCAAAGTTGATTTCAATATCGATATCTCTCTGCAAATCACCAGAAAAATCGAGTGTGTAAGATCCGGGACCAGCTTCAAAAACCATACTGTCTGTGTTAGCATTGGCTAATCCGATAATTTCGACCTGTGAGGCACCTGTAGAGTAATGGAATGAAGTCATTTCAACTGGATTCAAAGTGTCGAAGCGAATTTTACCCTCGCTGGCGCCATCGCTAATCCGTAATTTAGTGAGCGGTATTCCACTCAGATCCAAATTTCCCTGATAAGCACCAGCATTGATTTCCAGATTGGTCGGATGATCACCCAATTGAACATTCCAATCATTGATCACCTTTTCATCGGGGATTCCAAATTGTTTATTGGTTTCCTGGATAATGCGGATACCAACATTCGTTTTGTGAATTTCGGGATTCCAGATGGAAACATTGTATCGGATATCACCGCTTACCCATTTATCAGAGCCCCCTGTTATGTTCAATCTGCCAGCGCCCATTCCTATTTCCAGTTCAGAACTTTCCTGGTCCTGCGGAATGGCTTCATTAATCTTGTAAATGGTTTCATCAGAAGTTGCGACTTTGGGTAAGTTTACATTGAAAGAACAAGCCAATGAAGTAAACAAAAGGATAAAAATTACCATCATTATTTTAAATTTCATTTCGAACCTCAAATTAGTTTAATTTTTTTCTTCATCTTCAAATTTGTCTTTATCGCTCTGGGTTTCAGAGAATGTAGGAATAACTTCATGAATTACCGGGGCATCCGAGGTACGATGAACAGGTTGGGGAATAACCTCAGGATAATCGCGGGTACCTATTCTGGTTAGAATGATTGCACCTAATCCAAACATACTTAATGTGCTTGCCAGCAACCATCCGATACAGGGAATTGCCCAAACAACTCTTCCCACCACTGAAAGAATAATGGTTCCCAATCCAGCGATTAATGCTGGAGATAAATTGGATTTTGAGCCGAAAAGTCGTTTACCAATTTCATATCCTAATGCAATCCAGCCATAGGTGAGAGCAACCATCAATGCCATGATGCCAATCAAACCCAATGGAATGAAGATAATTGTTATTAAACAAACCAGGATAACAGCAGGAAAGGCAAAGGCAGTTAGCAATCCGATACCCCAATGGGTGAAAGGTTGATTACCTATGGCTGTAGAAATCCGTTCGGTTGATTTAGGAGCGATTAGTAGGACAAGCATTGCTAAACCGCCCATAGCGATGATTTGCAGAATTGCCCATAAGAATTTCGTGATAAAGCTGGTAGTTCTTCTGGCTGCTTCCAGAGGAATATTGGTCGTATCTCGAATATCTATTTTTCCAAAATTGAAATCAAATGGCAGATTGGAGATCTGGGATCCTTCTATTCGGGCTCCTTCCATCTGGTGCAGGTTTGAGCCAAAATTATAAAAAGAGCCTTCGATCACAGCGTTCTCGTTGAGTGTAACAGTTCCGCCAATGGCTTGAATATCTCCTGTCACAGTACCATCGATTTCCAGGACACCACCGATGATGGCAATGTTACCATTGACCCGTGAGCCGGTTTTTAATGCTGCGGTTCCACCAATTACAGCCAGATCACCATTGAGGGTCTGATTTTCTTTCAAAGTAAAAGATTGTCCCAGAACAACCTTATCTTCATTAATGGTTGGCGGTGGATCGATTAATGTGTTTGCTGAAACACTGCTCACCTGAATGAGGACCAGCAACAACAATATAAAAATTGAGAATAATCTTTTTGAATTTTTCATTTTATTAAAACTCCTTGTTTTGATACTTTCCAGACTGTAAACCCCCAGAGCGGAGTAAGGATGATTCCCCATACGATCAGAATGATCCATCCAAATATGATGGCGATGGGAGGGAGACTATTGAAGAATTGATATACCATAGCCCGTAAATTGATAAAAGCCTGGACAAAGCCTGTAAATGTTGATACAGCTCCAACGATGAGCTCCCCAGTCGTATATGATAGAAAAAATATCGCTCCTAAAATAAGCGTAATAATGACTAAAATTAATCCAACACCAATCAGTGTTTTGATGGCTTGTTTTTTATGTAATACTTCTTTATTTAATTCCATTCTGGTAGCAAAGCGTTGTGTAAATCCGGGTGCAGGCGCTACCATGGGAGACTGGAACAATAACGTCTCAACCTGCCCCCAGGCTGATTGCAGATCAGTGCATTGATCGCAGTCAAGTAAATGCTGGTTCAATTTATTGCTTTCCTCTTTCGTTCTTTCTTTTTGTTCAAATATCCATTCTTCAAAAGGCTGGTGATCCATTTTTCATCCTTTCTACTTGGGCGGAAGTCTGGTTTTGTGTTTGCCAGGCTACGGCTAATTTCTTTCTGGCTCGGTGTAATCTACTTTTCACTGCGTTGATTGAAATATCGAGTACCTGACTGATTTCTTCTTCGGAGCATTCATGCCAGTATCTTAAGACGATGGAAGCACGATCGAGTTCTGGCAGTTCATTCAATAATTCCTGAATTTGTGATTGTTGTTCTTTTTGTATCGTCACTGCTTCTGGATTGGGTGTATTGTGATCAGGGGCTGTTTCAGCTAAAAAATCATCTATATCTAAGACTGGTAGCTTACGTTTGCGATGCTGGTCGATACAATAGTGTGCTGCGATGGAGAGCAACCATGTGGCAAACGATCGATCAGGGTTGTATTTTTTGATCGATTGGAAAGCCCTCCAAAATGTTTCCTGTGCTGCATCTTCCGCTGCTTCTGCGTTGCCTAACATTCTGTAACATAAGTTAAAAACTGGCTTTTGAAAACTCTCAACGATCTGGTTGAAAGCAGTCTCATCGCCTTTCATTGAAAGTCTCAGAATATCGGGCTCGATGTTATTCACAAACACTCCATTTTTTGCTTCATCATAATATACGCAAACAAGTGGGAAAAGGTTGCATAATATGCTGGATAAATCTGGTTAATTAGAATCAGATAAAAAATGGGATTTCAATCGAAGATTTTTTTGTTAAGTGTCTGGAAAGAAAACCAATTTTTTATTGATATATAATGAAATCAAAGGTGTTTCAAAGAGATTATATCAACGATAACTCGTTGAAAGTATTCAGGCTTTTTCAAACTCATTGAAAATCACCTTTTTGCTTTTTCATTGTTTTAGTTTTTCCATTACTTCGAACAAGAATAAATATCAACTTTATAAAGGCGTTATGATATGAAATTAGGTGTTTGTTATTATCCCGAACAAAATGCCGAAGAAATCTGGCAGATTGATGCCAGGGCGATGTGTGAACTGGGTTTACGCGTTGTCAGAATTGGTGAATTTGCCTGGTATAAAATGGAACCCTCACAAGGGATGTATGAGTGGGATTGGCTGGATCGGATTCTGGATATTCTGCATAATGAAGAGATACAGGTGGTACTAAGTACACCGACTTCTGCGCCACCATCCTGGATGATCTATGAACATCCCGATATTTTACCGGTGGCAGAAAATGGTATCAGTAAGAATTTTGGTTCTCGTCGGCATTATTGCCCTAACAATTTAGCCTTTCATGATTACACCAGAAAGATCGTTACACAATTAGCATATCGCTATGGAAAACACCCTGCTGTGATTGGTTGGCAAGTGGATAATGAATTTGGTGCCCACCATTCTGTGCAATGTTATTGTGACCGATGTGTTAGCCAATTCCGAGAATGGTTGGTAAATCGTTACCAGACCTTGAATAATCTGAATAACGCCTGGGGAACAATTTTCTGGAGTCAGGTTTATACCCATTGGACTGAGATTTATCCTCCGAATCTCACTGTGGCTAAGGCTAATCCTTCACAGGTTCTGGATTATCACCGTTTTGCGTCTGATTCATTTGTTAAGTATCAGAAAATTCAGGTTGATATACTACGGGAGAATACTGAAAACCAATTTATCACTCATAATCCGGATTTTGGTTCGTTTGAGGTGGATACACATATGTTAGGAAAGGATCTTGACTTTTTATCATGGAATTCATCTCCAACCGGACAGGCAGAGAAGTTTACCAGTCGTTTATATGCACCATGGGATTCTCTACCAGAATTTTCATATGATGTAGGAGACCCGTATATCACTAGTTTCTTTCACGCCTGGGTACGTGGTGCCAAATCTAAACCGTTCTGGGTAATGCAACAACAGGTAGGGCAGACCAATTGGGGGGAAATTAATCCCGGTATTCGCCCTGGAACCGTTCGTTTATGGACCTGGCATGCGGTTGCGAACGGTGCAGAAACTGTCGTGTATTTTCGCTGGCGAGCGACCCGATTTGCACAGGAGTATTATCAATCGGGATTGTTAAAACACGATGGTTCGTTGGATATGGGTTATAAAGAGATTGCGAATTTACTGCCAGAAGCTCCTGTCATGCAACAATTGCGGGATGAACCACTCAGTTCGCCGGTGGCAATTCTGACTCGTTTTGATGATTTATGGGCAATCAAAATCCAACCGCATCGAAAAGACTATGATTATTTACGCACGACATTTTCTTACTATCGCGCCCTGGTTGAACTGGGCATCAGTGCTGATCTGGTTCCTTATGATGCTGATTTAAGCCAATATCACCTGGTAATTGCTCCTTTGATGTTTATTGGTGATCCGGATATCATCGCTCGATTGGAAGCTTATGTTGCCAGAGGAGGATCATTGTTGTTAGGTCCCCGATCTGGTAGTAAAAATGAATCGAATGTGATGGTTAACGAGCCTTTACCTGGATTACTGAGATCCTTGGTGGGCGGGACGATCAGCGATTGGCAATCATTACCCAGTGATGTGCAATTTGCCATCCGTTCGGAAATACCTGGATTGTATGGCGATGTAGGCATCTGGACTGAATCGATCCAACCGGACGATAACGAAATCGTGAATATACTCTCGCGCTATTTAGGTGGGCCAATGTCCGGCCGTGCTGCCATTACAGATCATGATTTTGGCGCAGGAAAAGTATATTATTTAGGTTTCTATCCAAACCATGAACAATTAAAATCCATCTTAAAGTTCTTTATGAAATCCTTGAATTATGAAAGTATTCTGGATCTACCGGATGGAGTGGTTGTGATTCAACGTGGACATCATCGCATAGCTTTTAACTTCACCAGGAATGAGAAAACATTCGTTTTGGATGATCAGATGGTTACTCTTGTGCCACGTGATATCAGATTCTTTCTGCGGGATTGGAGTTAGTTACTGGTTGATGGTTCTATGTCAGGATTATCCCTTAGCCGGTGAACCGATGGCAAAACAATGATCATTATCACCCAGATTGTTTCCAATTCCTAACATCATACGGGTGGGGGGATCAGTTCGTGGTTGCAAGCCAGCCATCACGATTTGTGGAATGATTGATTTTCTGTTTTCCAATATCCCAATGCTGAAGGGTTGATTGCCAATCTTTGCCTGAAAGTGGGACAATAAAGTTAAATCCGCGGATTGATCAATCAGGTTCACCCAGGGACCTACCGTAACCCACCCCCCCAAGCCAATCCGCCCGAACAGGTAGCCAGCAATCTGCTGATTTTGTTTCCGTACGAAAGCCAGATCAGGATAATTCTGCCATCTTTTGCTTAAGAAGAAGCTGCGATTATCACTGAAAGTGAGTCGATCTAGATTAATTACTTCCTGTAAGTCTTCTGCGTTCATGGGTAGGATATCGGGGAATTCTTCTGCCGGGATTTGACCGAAAAAGCGTAATGATCGGCTGATTGATCGGAAGCCCAGCTCTTCGTATAGGGGGATTGCTTTTTGGACACCATCCAGGAAAATGGCGTGAAATTGCTTTTGTTGCAAATATTGAATGGCTGCCTGCATCAATTTGTGAGCGATGCCCAGACCCCGATATTGTTTTGCGACGATCAATTCTCCAATGAACCCCGATTGTTGATAGGCTGTGGCAATGCACATCCCCACCGGCTTTCCATTAACCTCATAAAGAAAGCATCCCTCTGGGTCATGTTCAAAAAAGGATTGGAGTTCCAACAAGGTTTCGCTATGCCAGCCCTCCTGTTTGGTTAATCTGGCAGCAAATTCCAGATCCACCAGATTATCAAAATTTCTTATCACCTCATCCTGTCTATTGATCATATTTTCGGATCAATTTACAGGTATTTTGTGGATTGTTTGTAATCACAGCATCCACCTTCATTTTTTCATAAATCCTCAAGCGCTTATCCGGGGTTGGATCGAGGGGGCAGACGATTTGTTTGTTCTTACGCACCTGCCTGATATAGAACGGGTTAAGAAAGACCAATGGCCAGAAGGGACCGATGATCTGCATCTCAGGATCGGGGGTGTAGCCGGACATGGTGATCAGCCCAGCCGGGATGTCCGGAGCGAGACGGTGCAGGCATAAAACGCGCTCTTTAGAGAAGGAGATCACAAAAGTGCGATCCCGAATTCCGGATGTGGTCAGGATATCAATCAATCGCTGGCAGGTCTCGTCTTCCAGAAAGCGATCGGATTTGAGTTCCAGTGCCAGGGCAACGTCGGGGGGTAGAATGGCGGCCAGCTCTGTCAGAAACGGGATTCTTTCTGACTTGAAATTATCTCTGCCATAGAAAGCGGAAAAGTTCTTCAGTTCCTCGGCGGTGTAGTCAGAGACCAGTCCGGTGCCGTCGGTAGTACGGTCAATGCTGCCATCATGGATGCAGATGAACTGCTCGTCTTTGCTGAGCTGGAGATCTGTTTCTAGTATGTCAGCGCCATCCTGAAAGGATTGAATAAAAGCTGCTATGGTATTTTCTGGGCAAAGGACATTATTGCCGCGGTGAGCCATGACATAAGGTTTCTTTCGACCTGGAATTGTAAGATTTGTTACTTGCATATTTTGTTTCAATCTGTAAACACCATTTCTTCTTTCCCGGTCAATTTATCCTGAATGCGGTTGACCACCAACTCCAGGTGACGGGATTTGTGTACAAAGTCAAGGTCATCTGTACGGATGGTTAATACCGGGCAAAAATCAAAGGATTGAACCCACTCTTCATAATAGTTTTCGAGGCGTTTGAGATAATCCTCACTGATGCCAGTTTCGATATTACGGCCACGAGCGCGGATGCGTTCCATCAACACGGGAACCGGGGCATTCAAATAAACCAGTAACGCCGGCGCTGGTAAGTTTCGGATGATCAGGTCGAATATCTTGCGGTAGGTGCGATAGTCACGCTCTGATATATTGCCCATATCGTGCAGGGCTCGCGCAAAAATGAAGGCATCTTCGTAAATACTACGGTCAATGATCGCAGAACGTGGATCACTTGCCATCTCCAGATGCTGTTCGGCGCGGTGGCCGAGGAAGAAGACCTGCAGGTGAAATGACCATTTTGCCATATCTGCGTAAAAATCAGGCAAATAGGGATTATCAGAGACCGATTCATAGGCAGTGCGCCAGCGTAATCGCGACCCGATCCGTTCTGTCAGTGAGGTTTTTCCCGATCCAATATTTCCAGCAACCAGTACAAGATGTTTTGACATAGATATCCTTTGATCAGAATTTTATTTTTGATTTTACATGAAAATTACCAGATTTCCAAAAAAATTCTGTATTAACCGAATGAAGAAAAAGCTCCATAAGGTTTTATAGAGCTTTTTCGAATGATTTGATTCAATGCTGGAAAATTAACTGCTTTTGGTAGGTATATATTTTTTGATTTTTTCAGCAAGATTGGCAATAGGCATGGTTTGCAACCATAATCTCCCAGGTCCAGTAACAAGAGCCAGGAAAAAGCCTTCACCAGAGAAGACAATGTTCTTTAGTCCCTTCACCATGGTAATATCATAACTCACTGTCGGATCGAAGGCAGCAATGTGACCTGGATCAATCTTCATCACCTGGCCGGGAGCAAGATTGTATTCTTTGACTTCTCCGGGGATTTCCAGGAAAGCCATACCTGGACCGGTGAGTTTCTGTAGGATAAAGCCTTCACCGCCGAATAAGCCAGCACCTAATTTTTTACGAAAGTGCATCTCAAGTTTGACTGAGCTCTGGGCACACATGAAGGCATCTTTTTGAGCGATTAGAACCTGGTTGGGGGCAAGTTGAATGGGGAGAACTTTTCCAGGTGCTTCGGGTGTGAAGGTGATCATCCCGTTGGGAACCCGACTGGTATAGGTCGTCATGAACAAGGATTCGCCGGAGAGGGCACGCCCGAGACCGGACATGAGACCGCCTTTGGTGTTGGTTTCCATGTCTATTCCGTCGCTCATCCATGCCATACCGCCTGATTCTGTGAACATGGATTCGCCAGGATCGAGCTGGACTTCGAGACTCTGTAAAACTGTACCTGATATTGCGTAACGCATACATTCCTCCTGAGATTTGGATATGGATTATTATAAGTCAAATTAAAGTGGAATAAAAAATCTTTCGAACAGGATCATTTGATATTTTAGCAGTTCTCACCAATAATGGAGGATATGAAACCAACTTTTCCCATAAACGATTCATCCCAACCCAAACGGAATATTGCCGTGCGTGTTACCGAGAATGCAGAGACGATGATACGCAAACATCACCCGTGGATTTTTGATCAGTCGATTACCTACCAGAGCCATGCGGGGGAAGCGGGGGATCTAGCGGTGATCTTTGACTCGCAGAGGAAGTTTCTGGCGCTGGGCTTATGGGATCCCGATTCCGTCATTCGAATTCGTATCCTGCAATTCTCCAAACCGGCTGAGATTGATCAGGATTGGTTTTCTGCGAAAATTCAAGCCGCTTATACACTGAGAGATGTGCTATATGCTCAGCATACCGACGGATATCGCCTGGTGTTCGGGGAAAATGATGGCTTGCCCGGGTTGGTGATCGATCGCTATGCGGCTGTTTTTGTGATCAAGATTTACAGCGCTGCCTGGGTGCGCTATCTGGGCTGGATTGCGGAGTGTTTGCATAATATGTTCAGCTATCGTTCACTGGTGATCCGCTTGAGCAGGAATATTGCTGAGAAAGTTGAAGAAGCTTATGGGATCAGGGATGGCGCTGTATTGGATGGTGAGCCAGTAGCGGAGCGGGTGTTGTTTCGGGAAAATGGACTGACCTTTGAAGCAGACCCAATTCGTGGGCACAAGACCGGCTTTTACCTGGATCAGCGCGAAAACCGGGCACGGGTCGAGCGTTTGGCTGCGGGAAAAAGCGTGCTGAATGTCTTTTCCTACAACGGTGGATTCTCTCTGTATGGCGCTCGTGGGAAGGCGAAAGCGGTGACGAGTGTGGATCTGAACCCACTGGCGTTAGAGTCGGCAAGGCGTAACTTTGCCTATAATCTGGATACACCCGGGATAAAAGCCTGCCAGCATGAGACCGTGGTGGCAGATGCGTTCGCGTATCTTCAAAAGGAAGCCAGTAACCAGGGTAAATTTGACCTCGTGATTCTGGATCCTCCGATGTTTGCGCAGAATCAGAGTCAGATTGATCGGGCGATTGCTACCTATCAGAATTTGACACGGTTGGGGTTGGGGGTGTTGAACCCAGGTGGGGTATTGGTACAGGCATCCTGTTCGAGCCGGGTTTCATCCGCTGATTTTTATGATGCCATTTATGCAGCGGTGCAGCGTATGGGAAGAAAAATCCACGAGATTGAGCGTACCGGTCATCCGCTGGATCATCCGGTTAATTTTCCGGAAGGGGCGTATCTGAAATGCCTGTTCGCGCGGATTGAGTGATTTCTACGGCCAGGGGATCTTCACCGGCAGCGAGTAGCCGTGCTTTTCGACGGTGTATAGCTCGCCGGAAGAGGGGTTGCCACAACCGGGTTGATCGGTGACGGTGTAGCTGGTGGTGTATTGGTTCGGGAAGGAAACTGTCCACCACAAATAGGCACCATTCTGGCAGACCCAGGCTTCGATGAAGTAACCGCGGTCGTCATCTTCTGTCATATTGACCTGATCCCAGGAGATGGTGACCTGATCGCCATCGCGCCTGGCACGCACATTGTGTGGGGGACCGTACATGTTGGAACCGACAGATTGCAGGTCGGGGATGATGTAGCGCACGGTTTCAAGGTCACCCACCACATCGATGACCGAATTCGAAACCCAGCACCAGTAGTTGAGCTTATCGAACTTGACATGCAGCCATTTGGAGTAGGGGAAGCGACCCCGCACGGTACCGGTGTCTCCGGGGTATAAATCTGCTGCGTGTAGATAGGCAGAGGAAGGTCCGTAGCGGCAGTGCGCCTGAGTGTGCACCTTCACGTCCGGGAAATCGAAGGTTGGTGTGAGTGTGACCGTGGGGGTAAGGGTAATGGTGGCAGTGTCCGTGATGGTCTGGGTGCTGGTGAAGGTCATCGTGGCTGTGATTGTTGGGGAGAGAGTGATGGTGGGGGTATCCGTGATGGTTGGTGTGCTGGTGAAGGAGGGGGTAGCAGAGAAATACCGGGCAGTCCTGGTCGCATCTGCATTGGTTTGAGTCAGGACAGGCGTGGCGAGGAAGGTGCAGGCGATCAGAGAAAGCGGCAGGATCAGAAAAGTCAGCAAGCGTTTGAACATCGTTTTGATTGTAGCTTATTTTAATCGGCTAGACACGCTGCTATCAGAATTGTCAACCCAGGGAAGGAGACGCTGACCTGATACATCACGAACCAATTTGAGAAAATTTAAGTAGAATATGGATGTAGGTGATAGCAGGAATTACCGTCAACGAACCCACAGGGTGATATGGCCGTCAACGATGAAAACGAATGACCGAGGGTCATGATATGACCGAGGGTCATGATATGACCGAGGGTCATGATATGACCGAGGGTCATGATATGACCAAGGGTCATGATATGACCAAGGGTCATGATATAAACGAATAAGAGAATGACCAATGGATAGCCGTCAACGAATATAAAATGAATTAACGAATAATCGAATAAACGAATAAGAGAATCACCAAAGGTCATGATATGACCAAAGGTCATGATATGACCAAAGGTCATGATATGACCAAAGGTCGCGATTTGTAATAATTTGACATCTGTTTATTATTTTCAATCACTTTTTTTTGAGGCTAATATCTTACGAAAGAAAAAACCAATTGATCACATGAGGGAAATATGAAAGAAATACCAGTACATTCCATAGATTTGAATGAGCCTGATTTTATTGCCAATCCGTATCCGGAATTGGCAGAATTACGCGGCGAGCTACCCGTTTTCTATGATCCGGGATATGACCGCATCTTTTTCAACCTGCATGCAGATATCAGCGATTTATTGCGCGATAAACGCTTTGGACGGGGGATGCTGCACCGCTACAGCCGCGAGGAATTGGGCTGGCCGCCACCGGATCCCAGATTGGCACCTTTCCGACGCTTTCAGGATAACGTCTTTATGGACATGGAAGGGGCGGCGCATGCACGGTTGCGCGGGTTGGTCTCAAAGGTGTTCACACCGCGCCAGGTGGAGAGTCTGCGGGAAAAACTGGAGGCTACCACACATGCGCTGATCGACGCGGTCTCACAGCATGCACCCTTTAACTTCGTGAGCGAGATCGCAGAGCCTTTGCCGGTGGCGATGATCGCCGATTTGCTGGGCATCCCTGAGCCGATCCGTCCCAACCTGCGACCCTGGTCAGCGGCGATTGTGCGTATGTATGAGATGAACTACACGGACGAAGACATGGAGAACGCCAACCAGGCAGCGGATGCCTTTATGGAGACGGTGCTGGAACTGGCAGCAGAACGGCGCGCGCAACCCCAGGACGACCTGATCAGCCTGCTTTCGACGGCGGAGGTGGATGGAAGCCGTCTGTCGGATACTGAACTGGCGGCGACCAGTATTTTCTTACTGAACGCCGGGCACGAAGCCACGGTGAACGGTTCCTCGCTGGGATTGCTGGCTTTGCTGCGTGATAAGGCAGCGCTGGCACAGTTGAAGGCAGCGGTGGCTGCCGGGGAAGCGGATGCGCTGCTGAAGACAGGTGTAAATGAGCTGCTGCGCTATGATACGCCCTTGCCGATGTTTGAGCGTTATGCGCTGGAGGATATGGAGTTCAACGGGTATGAGCTGAAGCGTGGGCAGGAGGTGGCATTGATGTACATCTCCGGCAATCGCGATGAAGCCAGTTTCACGAACCCGGATGAGCTGGACCTGACCCGCAAGGATAATCCGCTGCTGACGTTTGGTCTGGGCACGCATTATTGTGTGGGGGCACCGCTGGCGAGGTTGGAACTGCAGACGGTCTTCCGGATTTTGTTGGAAAGGATGCCGGAGTTGCAGCTGGTGGGGGAGCCACAGTTTACGGAGGGGTTTGTGATTCGGGGGTTGAGGGAGTTGTGGGTAGCTGATGGCTGATGGCTCATGGCTCATGGCTCATGGCTGATGGCTCATGGCTGATGGCTAATGGCTCATGGCTAATTTCATATGGTGCATTGCACTTAGGGATCAGAACTCTACACCATTTTGCAAAATAAATCCGATAAGAAGTCCGGCAGAAGTGCATTGCACCTTTCGCTGGTGGCTGGAAAAAAATGTCTGAACTGGGATTTCCTCCTCAAAAAGCATTTACCCAAGGGGCATGCTACGGAGTCCTGCGGAAGGATTTTTAGTTTTTTTGTTGACCTGGCCACTTGCAGATGAAGATTATTGGTTATTCTGGTTTGATGACAGGATTTACAGAATAAGGATTCGCCAATTTATAGATGTTGGATTATTTGGGGATTTGTTTCATGAAAACAATTCGAAACAATTCAATTTTGTTCTTGAGATCCTCAGGTGCAAAGGTGAATCTGAAAAACACACGAACTTCTACGGGGTTCGCAAAAAGTATGGGAACTCCTTCAGATCGCCAAAAGCATGCAAACTTCTACGAAATAAAAAATGTCCCCTGGAGCAGATGAAGGGTTGCGGTCTGGATTATTATATGCAATTGTTAAGGTTCAAAGTTTTGTATTGGTATATTATAGAATAACTGTTCTATTAAGTCAAGAGGAAACCCGAAGGACGCAGAGTATGCAAAGGAAGCAATGGAGAGACATCGCGACAAGACTGTGAGGTAAAGCATTTGATCCGGACTCACTGCCAGGCTGTATAAGGGTAAAGCATTCGATCCCAAAATTGAGGACTTATTATGATGAATCGAATATCTTGAATTTATAGAAATATTTTTTGTTCTACGTTAATCAAATGCTATACCCTTACCTGTGGGGATCTTCCCACTTTAATGGATTCTGCTGGATGTACGTGACAACTCGTTCGAAGTCTGCCTCGTCCCGGATGATATGCTCGTAATAGTTGCGATGCCAGATGGTCGACCCGGGAGACTTGAGCAGGTTGTTGATCTTTCGAGAGCTGATTGACTTGAAGTTCTGGACGATCGCCGGGAGAGAGCCGGGTTGGCTCCCCAGTCGTGTGGGTGTGGTGAGTGACTCGGACTGGGCGTGAGACTGGGAGGTAGTAGACCCCGTATGGACCCCTCCCTCTATGATCACCACGATCCCATGCACATGGTTGGGCATGATCACGAACGCATCCAGGACGACATTCGTGAAGTGTCTGGGGATTCTTAGCCATTCCTTCTGAACAATCTCCCCAGCCGGTGACAGTTCCACCACACCACCAACAACTTCACCAAACAGGTGTTGTTTTTTGTGTGTGAGGATGGTCAGAGAGTATGCACCAGCCTGGCTGTAGTCGTACCATGGCAGGCGGATGGAATGGCGGTTGTGGATGGCTGGGTTGTATGACATGCTGTGCTCCGGTGGGGGGTGGTGTCTGGGTATGGGTAAAGCATTTGACTTTTTGTGAGGAATCAATTGTGTGGTCAGAATTATTTTAGCATTGGAAATCGATTGCAGGCAAGCGGGTCAAATGCTTTACCCTTACGGGGACTGTCTCTGCCACAGCCAGATCTGTTGATCCAGACTGCGGGGGGTGAGCTGGGAGTAGTCTCTGACCAGCTCGGCGTGTGCGGCGAGCAGGAGTGCCTGACATCATGCTTCCTCAGTTCCTGGTGGAGGGTAGGCTTGGTGTATGGGTAAAGCATTTGACTTTTTGTGAGGAATCAATTGTGTGATCAGAATAATTTTAGCAATGGAAATCGATTGCAGGAAAGCGGGTCAAATGCTTTACCCTTACGGGGGCTGTCTCTGATACACCCAGATCTGATGGTCCAGACTGCGCGGTGTCAGGAGGGGGTAGTCTCTCACCAGCTCGGCGTGCGCGGGGAGCAGGAGTGCCTGACATCATACTTCCTCGGTTCCTGGTGGAGGGTGGTGTCTGGGTATGGGTAAAGCATTTGACTTTGTATGCAGAAATATTTCAGAAGTCAGAATTATTTTAGCATTGGAAATCGTTTGCAGGCAAGCGGGTCAAATGCTTTACCCTTACGGGGGCTGTCTCTGCCACAGCCAGATCTGTTGATCCAGACTGCGGGGGATGAGCAGAGGATAGTCTCTCACCAGCTCGGCGTGCGCGGCGAGCAGCAGTGCCTGACATCATACTTCCTCGGTTCCTGGTGGGGGGTAGGCTTGGTGTATGGGTAAAGCATTTGACTTATTGTGAGGAATCAATTGTGTGATCAGAATAATTTTAGCAATGGAAATCGATTGCAGGCAAGCAGGTCAAATACTTTACCCTTACCTGAGTCTCCGCTTCCCTGCCCCGGGATTCTGGCGATATCAGCTTCAAAATTCTCATTCCCCAAAATTTTATTGACATCCTGCAGGTACTCGACACCGTATCTTTGCACCACACCGGCAAACAAGTAAGCGGCTTCCGCTTTCAAGATGCCGTTGCGGGTGGAGGTGCGTTGTTTGTTCTGGTAAATCTTTTCCGCCATCTCTTGAAAGGTGAAGTATTGATGAAATTGGATAAATGTGGACACGGAAAGTTGTGCGGATTGAGGAGCCAGTTCTTTTTCACGCAGCCGGGTTGTCACTGAATTGCTCGCAGAAGTGGTTAACGGTATTCTCGGTGGAGGTGTAGGGAACGCCGATCGAGAATACCGCGTCAATGATGCACAAGGTAGATTGTGGTAACCAAACTTTTCTCTGGACGAGAGCGGTGAGTTTTAGTTTGGATTTGCAAAAGATTACAAAGGTTTGGATTTCTGTTTTAGTAATCATGATCTTGCACCTGGAAGTATGAAATTGTGATTTTTGAATCCCCCTATGATTCTTGACAAAGAGGTTCCAAAAATTTATAATTTATGAGAAATCAATTATTCAGAATATCAGAATATTAGAAAAAGAGGTACTCATGCCTGAATATTTACAGGTCCGAAGCAACGGACAAATAACCTTACCTGCTCCAACCCGTCGTAAAGCGAAAATAGCTGAGGGTGATTTACTTGAAGCCATCGTTGATACGGACGGTACCATCCGCTTGGTTCCAAAACTGGCACTGGATCGTTCTTTGGCTGAAAAATTCCAGCTTGAAGATATAGACTGGGCACTAAAACAGAAAGATAAAAAAGCATGATACGCATCGTCGTATGCGATACTGGCCCTTTACTACATCTTGGTGAAGCAAATATTATCCATCTATTGCAAATGGCAGGAGAAATAATTATTCCGTTTGTTGTGGCAGAAGAATTCAAACGGAATACCTCCGATATCAAATTGCCTGAATGGGTTACCATCAAAGAACTGGACGAACAATATCAGAAAACAGTGCTTGAGTGGAGGAAACAGATTGATGAAGGTGAAGCAGCTGCCATTGCACTAACCATGCAGATGGAAGCAGATTGGTTGTTGACTGATGATGCGATCGCCAGACAATTTGGTGAGTCTGTGGGATTGGAGATTCATGGTTCAATTGGTTTACTGCTTTGGGCAGCAGCAGTTGGGCACATCGAAAGTGAAAACGAGGCAATGGATGCGTTAAATGCTCTAATAAATTCATCACTTTGGATTTCTGACCGTGTTGTCAATCAGGCACGCAAAGCTATCCACACACTTTATTCGGGTTGAAAGACCGTTATATCCTTGCCGAAGATAGACCACCGTATACCCAAAGGCATTATATTGCTGATCCACCACACTCCTTTTTGTTCTCAAACCTGTATAGGTAATGCATTCGATATTCACCAAAATTCCCCCTTTCGACTCAACTCTCAACTACGTAGTCATATTCAGGCAGCTGGATAGAGTGGCGATTGTGGATGGCGGGATTGTATGGCATGTTGTGCTCTGGTGGGGGTGTGGTCTGGGTATGGGTAAAGCATTTGATTTCGCTAGCAGAAAAATTCGAGATGTCAGCTTAATTGTTGCATTGGAAATCGTTTGCAGGCAAGCGGGTCAAATGCTTTACCCTTTCGGGGCCTGTCTCTGCCACAGCCAGATCTGTTGATCCAGACTGCGGGGGGTGAGCTGGGGGTAGTCTCTGACCAGTTCGGTGTGTGCGGTGAGCAGAAGTGCCTGACATCATACTTCCTCAGTTCGTGGTGGAGGGTAGGCTTGGTGTATGGGTAAAGCATTTGACTTTTCGTGAGGAATCAATTGTGTGATCAGAATAATTTTAGCAATGGAAATCGTTTGCAGGCAAGCGGGTTAAATGCTTTACCCTTACGGGGGCTGTCTCTGATACACCCAGATCTGTTGATCCAGACTGCGGGGCGTCAGCAGAGGGTAGTCTCTGACCAGCTCGGTTTGTGCGGCGGTCAGCAGTGCCTGACATCATGCTTCCTCAGTTCCAGGTGGAGGGTAGGCTTGGTGTATGGGTAAAGCATTTGACTTTTTGTGAGGAATTAATCGTGTGATCAGAATAATTTTAGCATTGGAAATCGATTGCAGGCAAGCGGGTCAAATGCTTTACCCTTACGGGGGCTGTCTCTGCCACACCCAGATCTGATGGTCCAGACTGCGCGGTGTCAGGAGGGGGTAGTTTCTCACCAGTTCGGTGTGTGCGGCGAGCAGCAGTGCCTGACATCGTACTTCCTCGGTCCCTGGTGGAGGGTAGGCTTGGTGTATGGGTAAAGCATTTGACTTTTTGTGAGGAATCAATTGTGTGATCAGAATTATTTTCGTATTGGAAAACCTTTGCAGGCAAGCGGGTCAAATGCTTTACCCTTACGCGACCCGCTGATACAGCCAGATCTGATGATCCAGGCTGCGGGGGGTGAGCTGGGGGTAGTCTCTCACCAGCTCGGTGTGTGCGGCGAGGAGCAGTACCTGACATCATGCTTCCTCAGTTCCTGGTGGAGGGGAGGCTTGGTGTATGGGTAAAGCATTTGACTTTTTGTGAGAAATTAATTGTGTGATCAGAATAATTTTAGCATTTGGAAATCGTGTGCAGGCAAGCGGGTTAAATGCTTTACCCTTACGGGGCCTGTCTCTGCCACAGCCAGATCTCATGATCCAGACTGCGCGGTGTCAGCAGAGGGTAGTCTCTGACCAGCTCGGTGTGTGCGGCGAGCAGCAGTGCCTGACATCATACTTCCTCGGTTCCTGGTGGAGGGTAGGCTTGGTGTATGGGTAAAGCATTTGACTTTTTGTGAGGAATCAATTGTGTGATCAGAATAATTTTAGCATTTGGAAATCGTGTGCAGGCAAGCGGGTTAAATGCTTTACCCTTACGGTGCTTGTCTCTGATAAAGCCAGATCTCATGATCCAGACTGCGTGGAGTCAGCAGAGGATAGTCTCTCACCAGCTCAGCGTGCGCGGCGAGCAGCAGCTCCTGGCAATCCTCGATGCTCAACTCCCGGCCGATGGCCGCCTGGATGAACCTGCGGATCATACGATCGGGCTTGATGAAGTTCTCATCGCCAGCCAGCATGTAGAAATAGCGGGTGGATAATCCGCTGGACTGCCCGGGGATCCTGGCGATCTCCGCTTCAAATTTCTCATTCCCCAAAATTTTATGGACATCCTGCAGGTACTCGATACCAAATTTCTATACAACACCAGCAAACAAGTAAGCAGCTTCAGCCTTCAGGATGCCGTTGCGGGTGGAGGTGCGTTATTTGTTCTGGTAGATCTTTTCCGCCATTTCCTGAAAGGTGAAGCCTTGATGAATTTGGATAAATGAGGATACGGAAAGTTGTTCGGATTGTGGAGCCAGTTCTTTTTCACGCAGCCGGGTGATGCCGAAATGCTCGCAGAAGCGTTTGACTGCATTCTCAGTGAAGGTGTAGCGGACGCCAATCGAGAAAACCGCATCGATGATACACAGGGGCAGGTTGTGGATGCCGTACTCTTCGGATTGCGGGTGGTGGACAGGTTGAAATTGGTTTTACAGTGGTTAACAAAAATAAAGATTTCGGTTTTAGTAATCAAGAAGTTCCGCCTGGAATTAGTAAATGGTGGGTTTCGAACCCACCCTAGTTACTGGTTAAAATAATATTTTGCACACCTACACATAATTTGAAAATTTTCTTTTAAATCAAGTTTGACAATGTTGTATATATTTTTATATAATCAGTTTTGTAAAATTAATTTCTCTGTAATTATGATAAATGAAATAATTAATTTTAATAATGGAGGGATAAATGGGTGGTTCTAAAGGTTCATTTCCTGTTGGAAGTGGTATAGGTTCAACTGCCGGAGCAGGATGTCCAAGAAAATTTGAGACTAAATTAGTAGACATTTTTCAAACAGGAAATTTGGATTATGCGATGAATATTGATAAAGGGGAATTAATCCAAGTATCAATTTCAGAAAATGGCACATCAATTCTTTTCTCGCATAAAGGAAGGAATATTGGTTATTTACCTCCTCATTTTAATAATATAATTGATTGCATTAATATGGGTTGGAAATATACTGCAACTATTATTGAGATATCTAAGGATATTAATAAACCAATGATTGAAGTTATGGTCATAGGATTACCATAACAGACCGATATGTTTAATATTGATAAGAATTATTATGATTTAAAGCCATCTGGAATTGGTGCATTAAGTATTCTATGGAATAACTACAAAGATATAGTCAAAAATGAGGCAATCGATGTAAATCAATGGTTAGATGAATTCTTTTTTTGTCTGCTTGGTGGATATGGAATAACTTACGAACTTAATGAATCTGCTTTCTTGATATTAAAAAACAAAGGTCTTTTTGAAAAACAAATATTTGCTAAAAGTGAAGATTCCATTTTTCAATTATTCCAAAATGAATTAAATAGAAGACAATTCTCGCCACGAGGCAAAAATGGAAATTTTAGAGCGTATAGGTTCCCAAATTCAAAAGGATTAATTCTTACTAAAGCAGGAAAATGGTTAAAAGATGTATGTGATTTTAAATTAGAAAATGTATTTTCAATGGAGAATAGCTCCCAGGAGAACCGCAATTTCCTTTTAAGTTGTCCAGGATTCGGTTATAAATCTTCAAGTTGGTTTCTACGAAATATTGGTCTTGGTAGTAATTTAGCGATTTTGGATATTCATATTTATAGAACACTTTTAGATTTTGGAATTATTCCTGAAAATTTACAAGTTCAAACAAATTATTTAGAAATAGAAGATTATTTCTGCAAAGCATGCGATCTAATTAATGCAAAGCCTGAATTAATGGACTTAATCATCTGGATGTGGGCACGAAAAGGTAATGAAAAAAATGCCAGATTATAATTTCGACCTGATTGTTGTTGGTGAAATAGTTAATGACATATTAAGGTTTAGTAACGGTAATGTAATAAAAAGACCAGGTGGAGTATTTTATTCATCGTTAATTGCTAATTCCTTCGGATTGAAGACTGGCATTATTGGAACTAGTGGTGACAAAAAAAATGAATTTTATGATGAGCTTGAGACCATCGGTATTGATTTTAGTGGAGTGTCACCAAATAAAAATTATTGTGATGAGTACGAATTGGTAAATGTTAATGAAATTCTCCCACAAATATTACAAACAGGACCAAATGTAAGTCAAAATAGACTAATATTTCCAAATTATTTCTTAAGATCCAAGGCAGTATTATTTTATCCAATTAAAGAGATTAATAAAATGATCGAAATTGCCAAGATTGTTAAAGAAAACAAAGGTTTAGTGTGTTTCGATCTACAACATGATATACAAAATATTGAGTTTATTAGCGAATTTTTAAATTTTGTTGATATCTTGTTTGGTAGTAGAGAAGAATTATTGGAGATAACTAAATTTACAAATGATGGCGATGTAGTAAATTATTTTTTTAACTATGGAGTAAATTTAATTATAATAAAATATGGGCTTGGTGGCTCCACTATTTACTCTAAAAATAATTCATATATAAGAATCCCAGCTTTTCTCGCTAATTATAAATGTACCATCGGCGCAGGAGATGTGTATAATGGTTCTTTCATTTATTATTTTCTAAATAGATATCCAATAGAAGAGTGTGGAGAAAAGGCTGCTCTAACCTCTTCAATTTTCTCTGAACGGATTAGTTTTCCCCATAATTCTGAAATAAATAACGATATTTTAATTAGAGAGAAGAATATAAGAACTCCTATTGTTGCACACCCCCAAGATTTGAGAAATATAAAAATTTATTTAGCAGGCCATTTCCTATCGCAACCAACACGAACTTGGGTCGATGAAATTACATACATTTTAGAATCAAGGGGATTTACTGTTTTTAACCCTTATCGAGATGTAGGAATTTTAACTGAAAATTCATCAATTCAAGAACAAATAGATTTTTTTGAAAATGATATTAATGCAATCTTAAGTTCAGATCTTATAATAGCATTACTAGATTGTTGTGGTAGAGGGGGCGTTTTTTGGGAAATGGGTTATGGTTTCTGCAAAAATATTCCTACTTTTGCTTTATTAACTGATAATCAGACCCCTATTTCAAATATGATAATTAATTCAGTCAAGACAATTTATCCAGATATCAGTCACCTTCTTAATGGAATATTTGAATTTAGTTCAGATTTATTAATGAAAAAGAAATAAAAAAAATAATGAGCGATAGATGCGTCATTTTATTATCAGGAGGATTGGATTCAACCTCATTATTATATTGGGCAAAGAAAAGAAATTTTCAAATTTATCCTCTATATATAAATTATGGCCAAATTCCTTTCCCAGGAGAATGGAGTTCAACCAAATATTTTTTAAAAAAATTTGATTTTCCGGAAATTGAACCTTTTGATGTTTCGAAACTAGCTACAATTGGATCAGGTAGTTTAGTTGATAGTGATGAAAAATTATTAAGCGATCAATATTTTCCAAGCCGAAATCTTTTCTTATTAATTTTAGCCGCAATTTACGCAAAAAAAGTTAATGCTTCAAATATATTAATTGGGTTAATTAAAGATTCTGCTGAGTCTTTACCTGATTGTTCTATAAAATATATTAAACGTGCTCAAGCATTGTTAAAAATTGAGTATCCAGCTATACAAATATTAACACCTTTCATAGCTGAAACAAAAAATAAGGTCGTAAAAGATGCTTTACTTCTTGGGTTTGAGCCAGAAAAAACTTTTTGTTGTAACAGATATTCGGATCATCATTGTTGGGAGTGTCCTAGTTGCTTAGACAGATTGCGAATATTTACAGAATTAGGGTTGATTTAAAAATCGATAAAAAAATTTTTAAAATTAATTTTCAGTTAATTAGTCGTAATTTCTCACCCTCCCCTTCCCACATACAACTCCTTCTGGAACCCAATAAACAACTCCCTGATCCCTTCGACACTGCCCAGCATCCGGATGGCGTCCGGCAGGGTGAAGTATTTGAGCTTCAACAACTCCGGCAGTTTCTCGACGGAGAGTTCCTCCACGCCGTCGCTGATGTATTGTGAGAGCACGAATTCGATGAATTTTTTTTCGTGCGGGTTGAGGGTTTTGAAGATTCGTGGTTGGGAATGGGCGACGCGTACTTCGCGCGGGATGGGCGGATCAGCATTGGCGACGTATTTGAGCACGTCGAACAGGTCGCTGTTTTCGGCGTCGATCAGGTTTTGCAGGGTGGCCAGGGTGGCTTTGCCATAGCCGGCATTGGCCAGACGCTCGAGAAAGGCCTGGCGCGTATTCGGGTTGGACCAGATGCGGCGAAGTTCTTCTTCATCGCGGAAGAAGGCTGGCAGCTCGCCAAACAGTTTATACAGAAATTCTTCCACCGAGATCGGTTTGCCATCCGCATCCCAGAACGAGGTCTGCTGCATGTGCTGGATCTGGCGCTCTTTCCCGTCTGCCAGTCTTACGCGCACAATACTCTTTTTCCGTTGGAGTTCGCGCTCATCCTCATCCCCGGCATCATATTCCGCGCCTTTCTCATTAATCCCACCTCTGGGCTTTTTCGGGTCGCCATCGGGCGGCAGGGGATCCCCATCCCACTCCGGATCGTTGAAGTGGTGGTAGGCACCCACAAAGTCGTAGATGGTGAAGAATTGTTTGTCCTCATACAGACGCGTGCCACGCCCGATGATCTGTTTGAACTCGATCATGGAGTGGATCGGACGCATGAGGATGATGTTGCGTACATTGCGGGCATCCACACCGGTGGAAAGCTTGTGCGAGGTGGTCAGGATGGTGGGGATGGTTTTCTCGTTGTCCTGAAATTCGCGCAGGTATTGTTCACCCAGCTCGCCTTCGTTGGCGGTCACGCGCACGCAGTAATGCGGGTTACGGATGCTGTTGAGCTGGTTGACCAGATCGCGCACCGCCAGGGCATGATCCTGCGAGGCGCAGAAGACCAGGCTTTTCTCGCGCTGGTTGATGTCCTGCAGGAAGATCTCGACCCGTTTTTTCTCGCGGGCTTTGATCTCGATGATGCGGTTGAAATCGGCTTCTTTGTACAAGCGGCCGGATTCGATCTCACCTTCCAGCACCTGGTCATCGGAAGTGTAGATGTAGTCATCCAGGGTGGTCTGAATGCGTTTGACCTTGAAGGGCGTCAGAAAGCCATCGTTGATGCCATCTTTGAGCGAATAGACATACACCGGCTCGCCGAAGTAGCGGTAGGTGTCGATGTTGTCGCTGCGGCGCGGCGTGGCGGTCAATCCCAGCTGCACAGCCGGGGAAAAATGCTGCATGATTTCCCGCCAGGTGGATTCATCGTTGGCACCCCCGCGATGACACTCATCAATCACGATGAAGTCAAAGAAATCTGCGGGATATTCGCCAAAGTTGTAGGTGCCTTCCTCGCCGCTCATGAAAGTCTGGAAGATGGTGAAAAAGATGCTGCCGTTGGTGGGGACGCGTCCCAGTCGGGTGATCTGGTTGGGACGGATGCGCACCAGGGCATCTTCGGGGAAGGCGGAGAAGGCGTTGAAGGCCTGATCGGCCAGGATGTTGCGATCCGCCAGGAAGAGGATGCGCGGCAGGCGTTTGCCATCGCGTTTCAGGTTCCAGCGGGTGTGATAAAGCTTCCAGGCGATCTGGAAGGCGATGAAGGTCTTGCCGGTGCCGGTTGCCAGCGTCAGCAGGATGCGCTGTTTGTCCGCGGCGATGGCTGCCATGGCTTTGTTGACCGCGATCTCCTGATAGTAGCGCAATTCTTTCGAGCCGCCCACATCTTCATAGGGCACCTGATTGAATTTCTCGAGCCAGTCGTTTTGCTGGCTGAAAGTCAGATCCCAGAGTTCCTGCGGGGAGGGGAATTTGAGCACATCGCCTTCCGCACCCGTCTGCATGTTGATCTGGTAGATGGATTTGCCGTTGGCGGCGTAGGTGTAAGTGAGCTGCAGCTTCTGGGCGTAATTCTTGGCCTGGGCGACGCCTTCCCCGACCGAGACCTCGTCCGCTTTGGCTTCGATAACCGCCAGTTTGCGCCGGTTGTACTCAAGGATATAATCGGCGACCAGTGGTTTCTCGCGACCACGCCCGACCATGATACGCCCGGCGTTGATCTGGTATTCACGGGTGATACGGCTGCCTGGCACAATGCCCCAACCCGCAGCACGCAACTGCGGTTCGATTCGTTCGGCTCTGGTATCGGCTTCGTTCATGGGTGCCCCCTTATTGCAATAACTCCAATAATTGTGTATTTGCGTACAAATGGTGTTTTCCAACCCATGTTGCCCGCAGAATCCCCATTTCTTCCATCGACTTTAAGTGTTTGCTGGCTGTTGTATAGTGAATATCCATCTTTTCAGCCAGAACCGTAGGTGTTAGGATTGGCGTGGAAAATAAGGTTTCAATTAATTCAAGACTAAAAATTTTGCTATTTTCTCTTTTTACCTGGTCTCTGATTAACTTATACAAATGATTGATTTGTGTCAATGTAGTTCTGGTTGCTTTTGCCTGGGTAAAAAATCCATTTAACAAATAATTTATGTAACCTTTCCAGTCATTTTTAATGGTTACATTTAATAACGATTCATAATACAAACTGCGATGCTCATTAATAAAACTACTGATATATAAAACCGGATAATCAAGCAGGCCGGATTGGATCAATTGCAAAATCATCAAAATTCTACCTGTTCTGCCATTTCCATCTCGGAATGGATGAATCGCCTCAAACTGATAATGAGCGATGCTTGCCCGAATTAATGGGTCAAGCGTATTATCAGTGTTATTTACAAAAATTTCCCAATTATTGATTAATTTATTGACATCCTGAGCAGGAGGAGGTGTGTATAAGGGTTTTAGCGTGGTCAGGTTGGCAATCTGGTTTTGTTCCCGGCGAAATTTTCCATTGCCTTCAGGAATAAGAATTGATTGAATCCCGGTGATCATTCTTGTTGAAATTGGAATTTGATCCAATATTTCGAACCCCCAACTCATAGCAGCCCGATATCTTAATACTTCCTTGTCTGGCGGTCGTTGTTCAACTTCCGGAAAGAGTTGCCCCTGTAAGACATTAGCCAGTGTGGTATTGATATTCTCAATATTAGAACTGGCCACTGACTCACGCACCATAATGGGTGCCATTAATAACATCGGGTTTGGCATTTCACTACAAGCCCCCTTTAGTTCTGCCAAAGCTACTCTTGCCGGCAGAAGCAATTCATAAAAGTCCGAATTGGAAATTCCAGCCGGCGGTAAGGGAGCTAATTCGTGGGGATATGTTGGATCAAATGACATATTACTCCTAATATATCAGTTTTTTTAGATTTTTACAATATATGATCATGGTAAATCACCGCTGAAGGCTTTGTGGAGGATGGATTGTTTGAGTTCCTGAAGTTTTTCGATTTTTTGGTAATAATTATTTCTCAATATATCTGATTGAGCAACAAAGGAATTATATAAATTCACTAATTTTTCTTGTTCTGAAATTTCTTTAGGAAAAGAAATTTTAAAGTTTGAAACACCTTCTTTAGTTAGTGCTTCTCTCGTAGAACCTCCAGCTTTAGCAATTTGTAATAAACTAGATTTGTAATCAGCAGAGATAATCAATAAATGTAAAAATTCAGGTAATATTATGTTTTCTACTGGGCGTAGGATAAGCACATGTTGATTAACTCTTGCTGGCAAAACATCTTCAGGAACTACACAACATCTTAATATTGATGCTCCTGTTATATTTAATAATATGTCCCTCTTTTCAATTTCTACAGAGGATAATTTTTGTGCTTGTTTTTCATCAATAAAAGCTAAATTTTTATATTGAAATCCATCATCATATACATTAAGCGATCGAATAAGTGAAATTCCTTTTTTTTGGTAAGAATTCTTTCCTCCGAGTGGAGTAGCCCCACTACCAATTTTTGTTGTTATAGATTTTATTTTTTTCTGTATCCAATTTCCGTCTTGTTTGTTTTCCAAGATCGAAGTCAAATATGACTTAGTGAGATCGAATAAATGAATTATGTTTTTTTTAGTATTTTCAATCGCCTGATCAATGGCAGCGAAGGATTGATCGAGGATGTCGACGATGCGTTGTTGTTCGGGGAGAGGGGGGATATCAACTTTAATGGCGTAAACATCATTTCGATTAATTCCAGGTTTAACCCCTTTGGCTAATTTTTGTAATTGGAGGTTACGTAATAAGTAGAAAAGAAATTTACGATCATATTTTTTTTGATCATAAACTACATAATAAGTTACATCTAAAGGCCAAAATTTTTCCTCTGTTAAATTAATTTCTCCAGCAGAACCTTTCCTTCCAATTATGATGGATGGCTTATCATAAAAGTATCCATCTGTGCGATCTTTAATACCATTAGCTCCATATACAGGGTATTTACCATCTGATTTTCTTTGATCAGGTAATAAAGGTTTGCCATATTCTAGTGTTATGACTTCACCGAGTTTTTTGTGTTCCCAAGTTTTTTTCATAGTAATTTACTGATTGTTTTGAGAATTTCATTAGTTTTCTGGTCGAGAGATTGGATTTCTTTAAGGATTTCCATCGGATCTTGATGATTATTTTCTTCAATCTGATTCGGGTTTTTTACCGATAAATCGTAAGAATCCTTGTTAATTTTTTTAATATTAACCAACCATGAATTTTGTGAATCTTCTTTGCTTGAAAATAATCTAACAAACTCCGCCAGATCATTCTCATTCAGAGGGTTGGTCTTGCCCAGATTACGATCCAGGTTCAACTGGTAGTACCAGATGTTCTCGGTTGGAGCACCTTTTTCAAAGAACAGCACCACGGTTTTGACACCTGCTCCGGTGAAGACGCCACCGGGTAAATCCAGTACCGTGTGCAGGTTGCAGCTGGAGAGCAATTCCTTGCGCAGGCTGATGGCAGCATTGTCGGTATTCGAAAGGAAAGTGTTCTTAATGACCACACCAGCCCTTCCCCCTGGTTTGAGGATTTTGATGAAGTGCTGCAAGAAGAGGAAAGCGGTTTCGCCGGTCTTGATCGGGAAGTTGTTCTGCACCTCGCCGCGTTCCTTGCCGCCAAAAGGCGGATTGGCCAGCACCACATCGTAGCGATCCTTGTCCTGCAGGTCGGAGACGTTCTCCGCCAGGGTGTTGACATGCTGGATATTGGGAGCTTCGATGCCGTGCAGGATCATGTTCATGATGCCGATGATGTACGCCAGTGATTTCTTCTCCTTACCGTAGAAAGTACGCGTTTGCAGGGTCTCGTTATCGCTGGTGGAGAGCGCCTGGCTGTTTTTGAGGTATTCGAAGGCTTCCACCAGAAAGCCGGCCGACCCGACCGCGCCATCATAGACCGTCTCGCCGATTTGCGGCGCAACCACCTTGACGATGGTCTTGATCAGCGGACGCGGGGTGTAGTACTCACCGCCATTGCGCCCGGCATTGCCCATCTTCTTGATCTTTTCCTCATAGAGATGCGACATCTCGTGTTTCTCGGTCTGGGACTGGAAGCGCAACTCATCCACCAGGTCAATGACCCCGCGCAGGTTGAAGCCACTCTGCACTTTATTGCGCAGTTCGCTGAAGATTTGACCGATCTTGTATTCGATGGTGTTGGCATTATCGGCAGTGGTCGTGAAGCGCTTCAGGTAAGGGAAAAGCTGATGCTCCACAAAGTCAATCAGATCGGGTCCGGTCAGGGCATTGTTGTGGTCGATCTTGCCGTTGCCATTGCGTGGCGCTGCCCAGGCTTCCCATTGATACTCGGGAGCAATGATGGGCTGGTAGGACTTACCCATCAACTCGGCCGAGAGCTTTTTTTCCTTCTCGAGGTCATCGAGGTATTTAAGGAAGAGAATCCAGGAAGTCTGCTCGACGTAATCGAGTTCACTGCTGCAGCCGGCATCCTTCCACAATTGGTCATCGATGTTTTTAAATGTTTGTTCGAACAATGGTGTTGCTCCTGATGTGAGTGAATTTGCGAAGCTGGTTGATGAAGGAATAAATTAGAGAATTTCCCACTGGTAAAGGGTGAAAGACGAAAATTCCTATTAAGAATTATACATCGGATGGGAAGGGGGGAGGGCCGTCAACGAATATGGGAACGAATGACCATAGGTCATGATGTGACAACAGGTCATAATATAAACGAATAATGAGATCATAGTTCGTCATGAAATCAAAAAAATCTGATCATAACTTATGGAATGATAGCCGGTGTGGTAAGGGTAAAGCATTTGATTATTTGTCTTTTTAGTTGACTTGATTTAGGAAACTTTTGTTTTTTTTAAATTGTCCGTTTGCCAGGGAATCAAATGCTTTACCCGTACGAGGGGGATGATGCCCGGATGGGGAGGGGTATTTCAAATGGTCTGGAAATTAACAAATTTTTTTGAATGAATGAAAGTTTGGAATTTTGATCATTATTTGGTAATTGGAATTTTAAATGCTTTGTCCATTTGTGGAGGGACAGCGGAGGTTTGTGCTTCAAGGTGGCAAAAAACCTCATGCTCCAGCTGCTGTCCAAGATTAACCGGATTACTTCAATTATCTAGGATTTCCAAGCTGTACCTGTATTATATACAAGGTGCAACGCACTTCTGGGGGATTATTTATCGGATTGGTTTTGCAGGATGGTGGAGATTTCTAATCCTTAAGTGCATCGCACCGGTGGGAAGGGTGGCTGGGTGAAATCACCGGTGGGAAGGGTGGCTGGGTGAAATCATAGTCCATCATGTAATCACAAAAATCATGGTTCGAATTTTTTTATCACTAGATGTAAAGCACTTTTGGGGGATTATTTATCGGATTGGTTTTGCAGGATGGTGGAGATTTCTAATCCTTAAGTGCATCGCACCGGAGGGAAACGATGATACCCGAAAGGGAGGATGGTACCCGAAGGGCATGATGGTGGGTCAGGGACCCCACCCTACGAGTCTTCATCTAGGCAGTAGCTTGCTGACTTCCATTTGAATACTGTCACCAAACAGACCTCTTGCACAATCCAGATCGTATTCCTGCTGTAATCCCAACCAGAATTCAGCGGTGGTACCAAGAGCGGCTGCTAACCGCAATGCAGTGTCAGGGGTGATACTGCGTTTTCCACGCACAATATCATTTATTTTTTGTTGAGCCACACGCATAGCGATGGCAAGCTGGTGCTGGCTGATGTTAAGCGGGGTTAGAAATTCCTCCAAAAGAACTTCACCGGGGTGTAATGGTCCAAAATCACGTGTTTCCATATTATCTCCTAGTGGTAATCCACAATTTCAACATCATAAACATCCTGGTTTTCCCATCGAAAACAGATCCGATATTGATCATTAATGCGTATGCTGTAGTACCCTTCCATTTTTCCTTTGAGTTTTTCCAGGTTGTTGGAAGGGGGAGCTGAGAGATCTTTTAAGTCAAATGCATTATTTATCATTTTTAGCTTTCGATACGCCAGACGTTGAATAGATTGATCCAGTTTCAATGATTTGGATCCTCGATAAATTTTTTCTGTTTCCTTGTCGGGAAATGATTTAATCACATCGACCTCTGTATTATAACATATTATACATGTCATATGCAACATGTATTTATAAAATATGATGACAATTAAGTTTAGCAGAATTTTATTAGGGCGAAGCATCGGATAATGAGCGTTTTGGGTGGTGGCCGGGTCTAATATCCGATGCTTCTCCCCTACGAGTGATTCGTCACCGGGCATGGTGAGAAAGAATAATCCTGTAAATCTCGGTTCGGACTTTTTTTCAGCTGCCACCGACGAAAGAGTGCAATGCACCAAAATCCTCATCATAGTCCTTCATGTAATCATAAAAATCAGATCGGGGTTTTTTCCCGAGAGGTGCAACGCACTTTTGGAGGATTTTTTTTCAGATTAATTTTGCAGGATGGTGGAGATTTCTGATCTTTAAGTGCATCGCACCGGTGGGAAGGAGGCT
>PHBY01000028.1 GCA_002840735.1 Chloroflexi bacterium HGW-Chloroflexi-2 | reverse complement strand
ATGCACCTGTTCTTAACTCCCCACCAGAGGTTTGAGGTGCAACGCACTTTTGGTTTCTGGAGGATCACTCGTCATAAGTTTATTCCAGGTATCTTCCCCATCCCTAAGTGCATCGCACCTTAATTCATAGATTAAAACCACCATATATGGGGGTTGATAATTGTTTTATCCCACATACCCCAATTAATGGTAGTGAATATTACTTAATTACGGGAAGAAAAAACGTTAAGTAGACGAGTCAATAATTCCAGATAACAGACGGGCAGAGAGCAATCCATTGTGTTCTATGGCATATCCCCCTTCGTGTACGATCACAGTGGGGAAGTTCAAAGTCCCAATCCGATTGCCAATCTCGGAATAAACTTCATTGGTCAGAGTAAAGTAGGTTGAAGGATCTGCCTGACAGGTATCGTAGCCGGCAGAGAGCACCAGCCAGTTGGGTTGAAATCCCTTGATTGTACCCAGAGCCAGGTCGAGCGCATTCAGATAGGTTTGGTCATCACATACTTTGGGTAATGGCAGATTGAGATTAGTGTCAAGTGCCTGTTCCCCTCCCCTTTCCTCCGCAAATCCTGAAAAGAAGGGATACTCATCAGCCGGATCGGCATGGATGGAGACAAACATTACTTCCGGATCATCCCAGAAGATCTCCTGGGTGCCGTTGCCATGATGGTAATCGATATCCAGGATCGCTCCTCGTCCCCATGCTTGCTTGAATTGATCTGCCGTAATGGCGGCGTTATTCAGGTAGCAATAGCCACCCATTATGTCTCTACCCGCATGATGCCCGGGTGGACGGCAGAGGGCGTAAGCAATCCGTGATTCCTCTTGGATGATGGTCTTCGCAGCACAATACGCCAGATTTGCGCTGGCGTACACCGCTTTCCAGGTGTTTTTTCCAATCGGGGCGTAAGTGTCAAAGGCATAACATCCAGCTGAATCGGGGGATTTAAGTAATCCTTCCCGCATTTGTTGGTTGAGCGGGTAGATCCAGGGATAGAGATACAGATCCTCCTGCCCCATGATCTGCTCATGTTGCCTGGCAAATGCTGAGCGTTCACGTAAATGCTCGATGAGTGCTATGGAATGTACGCGGGCAATCTGCTCGATGGTTAATACCGGATCAGGTTGAAATTCCTGGGTGAATGGCAATTGCAACAGGGATTCTCGCGCGCTTTCAATGCGCCTGGCCTGTTCCTGGTATGGAATCTGAAATCCACTATCATACTCAAATTGCGGTCGGTGCAGGTTATGATCGGCTGAATAAAATATGGGAATTCTTTGAAATTGATGGGTCATTATATGGGCGTTTTAGAAAAAGAGAGATGGTAAAAAACCATCTCTCTTGAATCGTCTGATATTTAGGAAGTCAAAATCTGGGCGTCATCCAGATCGTACGACACAGTGACCTGATCACCCACGTGGAAAATTGGCGCGTGATTGATACCAGTATTTTGAACACGTACTGCCGCTTTTTCTCCTCCGGGGATTTCAACAATGTAACGGGTATCAGTCCCCAAATAGGTAACCTCAGCCACGGTTGCCATCAACTTCTCGGAGCGGCTAACCGGCGGCATGAGGGTTAATTTTTCGGGGCGAATGGCAACCGTCACCTGATCCCCCGGACGAACCCCGTTGGAGCGATGGCGTACTTCCACCGGGTTGGATCCAATCATCACTTTAACCAGTTCTCCCGGGATGATGTGTTCAATTTTTCCATTCAGGAAATTAGTCTCCCCGACAAAATCTGCCACAAAGCGCGTGGTGGGACGTTCATAGATATTAATCGGGGTATCCACCTGCAAAATCTGACCCTGGCTCATGACCGCAATCCGATCGGACATGGTCAGCGCTTCTTCCTGATCATGGGTCACATACACGAAGGTTATGCCTACCTGTTGCTGCAAAGCTTTCAGTTCCAGCTGCATGGCACGCCGCAATTTAAGATCCAATGCTCCCAGTGGTTCATCCAGCAATAAGACAGCCGGTTGGTTGACAAGCGCTCTTGCCAGGGCAACCCGTTGCTTCTGACCCCCCGAAAGCTGCCCGGGCCGGCGTGTTTCGAAACCGGATAACTGGACAATTTCGAGGGATTGATAAACACGCTGGCGAATTTCATCTTTATGCATACGTTTGATCTTCAAGCCAAAGGCGACATTCTCAAACACGTTCAAATGTGGAAAGAGGGCATAATCCTGGAAAACCATATTGACCGGCCGGCGATAGGGCGGTACGTTATTCATGGTTTTGCCTTCGATCTTAATTTCCCCTGCGGTGGGTTGGATGAACCCGGCCATCAATCGTAAAGCTGTTGTTTTGCCACATCCACTGGGTCCGAGTAATGTGAAGAATTCACCTTCGTGCACACCCAAATTGGATGGTTGCAGTGCATTGACTGTTTCACCGCTGCGTTCGCGAAATTGTTTTGAGACACCTGAAAATTCAATTATGTTTTTGTTGACCATTAATCATCCTCCGGACAGAGCACATACCCAATTTGATGCCACCAATAAGTTAATACTTCCTGGCCTTCATGTTTCTTGGTGCGTATCGAAAAACCCGCAAATGGGTTGATGGCCTCGCGACAGGTCATCTGTCTATCCTGAAAGCTATTCAGGTGGAATTCTTCATAGGTACTCATACTCTCTCCTCCTTAGGTGTACGTGCGGTTCCCCAGCGTCGCAACCATTCCGCCAGAACAACCAGTAAGGCAGAAACGATCATGATGATACTACCCATGGCAACAGCAACCGGTAGACGCCGGGGAAAACGCAATAATGAATAAAGATAAACAGGCAGGGTGGTGTCTGTGCCTGTGATCAGGGTTGTCATCGCATATTCGTCGAATGAGGTGGTAAAAGCCGTAAGAAAAGCTGCCACCAATGCTGGAAAACTGATCGGCAAGGTAACTTTGATCAGGGTCACCCAATAATTAGCTCCGAGATCCATGGCGGCTTCTTCCAAATTTGCAGAAAAATCCGCCAGGCGTGCCATCACAATCAGGATCGTGCTGGGAATACTGATCAGGACATGGGCAGCTGCTATCAGCCACATATTCAGATCCAGACCCAATACTTTGCGAAAGAACACCAGCATAGCGACACCCAGCACAATCGAAGGCATCACAAGAGGGACGCTCGCCAGGCTGAGGAACAAATTTCTAGCTGGCACATGATGTTTTGTCATTGCAATAGCTGCCAGGGATCCCAGTGCAACCGCCAGAATGGATGATAAAACACCTACCCAGACGCTGTTTCGGGCTGAAATTAACAGTTCACGAGCATTCCCCAACTGGCGATACCAATCCAGGGTAAATCCTTTTAAAGGAAAAGCCAGAACTGTCGAATCATTAAAGGAAAAAAGAATCAGGATAAAGATTGGCAGGTAAAGGAAAATAGCCATCAACACAAAATATACCGAACCAAAAATGGAGGTTTGAGGTTTATTCACTTTTTCCTCCAAAGAGACCGGTCTGTTGGGCTGCTTTTGCTATGAACATGAGTGGTAACAAAACGATCAGCATCACGATCAACGACAGGGTAGCACCCATAGGCCAATCGAGACCACGCATAAATTGATCCCAGATGATATTGCCAATCATCAAGCCATTGGGTCCGCCAACCAGCGCAGGCGTAACGTACTCACCCACTGTGGGGATAAAGACATACAGGAATGCAGCCAGAACACCTGGAATACTTAATGGCAGGGTAACTTTGAAAAACCCCTGCCAGGGTCTGGCACCCAGGTCGGAAGCTGCCTCCAGCAATCCCGGTTCGATGCGCAGTAATGCCACGTAAATCGGCAAGGCAGCAAAGGGAATCCAGATGTATACCAGTGTGATGATGACAGCATTGACACTATAAAATAATCCGGAGATAGGTTCTTGAATCACCCCAAGCCAGATCAGAAATGTATTTAACAAACCGTTTGATCCTAAGATCAAACGCCAGGCGAGAACCCGTAGCAAAAAGCTGGTCCAGGCCGGGATAATCAGGATATTCAGCAGCATCCCCTGTTTGTCGCCAGCATGAAAAGCCAGAAAATACGCCACCGGATATGCCAGCACAATAGACATGACAGCTACAACCAATGAAATCCATAACGATTTACCCAGTAAACCTTGATAAGCCGAATTTTGCCAGAAATTCAGATAACTGGCGAAAGTAAAAACATCACTTCCAGGTCCAAAAGCAGATTTCTGGAAACTCAAGCCAATCATGGTGATCAGCGGTAGCACCAAAAGTATGATCAACCATAACGCAGATGGCGCTACCAGCAATGCCAGTTGGCTTTTGCGGGGTATGCCAGTTAATTTTTTCTCAATTCCCCCGCGGCCATCTTTGATGGAAACGGGGGGGTTCAAAGACGTTTCGTCTCTCATGGAGCTGCTTTGACTTCATTCCATAGATCTGAAAGTAGATCGCGGCGTTCCGCAGTCAGCGGAGGGTAGAAGCGGGTATTCTTCAGGACGTTTTCAAAATCATCCAGTTGCAATAGTACCGCTGCTCCTTCATCAATGAATTCATTGGCAGCGAAATTAGCTGCGCCATACCAGTATTCATTGGTGAAATTCGCCATGGAATGAGGGTCAATGGCAGCATTCAAAAATTCGTAGGTCAGATCAAGGTTGTTGTTGTTGGTTCCGATTCCATAGCCACACACACCTGCCAGATAACCTTCTTCCGGTTCCAGATAGGCTACTTCATAGCCTTCATCCACCAGGACAGACCAGGTATCCTGCCAGGCACTGGCAACAATCCAGGCATCACCAGAAGCAGATAATTCAATTGCCTGGGTGTAATCCAACCAGTAGGTTAAAAGATTCGGTTTAATCTCGATTAGTTTTTGTTTTACAAATTCGTTCTGTTCGGGCGTGGTGTTGAAGGGATCAATCCCAAAGGCAAGTGCAGCCATGGCAAAGCTGACTTCACCATTATCCCAGAGTGAAACATGGCGGGCATAGACGGGATCCCAGAGATCTGCTAACGAGGTGGGCATTTCGGGCACTAAATCGGTGCGCACCAACAGGGCTTCAAAATACCAATCCCAGGGGACAAAGTAATATTGGCCGTTAAATTTTCCAGGCTCACGAAAAGCTTCCGGGATATTTTCCCACTCTGCAATGCGGGAAACATCCAATGGCTGTACCAAACCGGATTCCACATACAGTCCCCACCAGGATGAACAGGGATGGACAATATCTGCCTTAAAACCGGATTGTACTTTGGCAAATGCTTCGGCATCATCACCAAAAACAGAAACATTGACATAATCATTAATATTGTCCCCATACTTATCGCTAAAGGGCACAAAGAACTGTGGATATTCGGTCACTTCGTAACCAGTCCACTCCAGAATCACCAGTGGTTTTTCTGGTTTATCGATTTCCTGCGTTCCAGCCCCAGCCGAACAGCCAGCTAACAGTGTACTGACGAACACTGCCAGTAAAACCAAAGCGCGAAATCGGTAAATCTTCATTTAATCGTTATACTCCATGCTTCTATAAAGTGATGGTGCAACAAAGCAGTTGTGGCTGCTCCATGCACCATGATTGATACTGATATTATATCAAAAACGCAGGCAAGTTTCCCATAAAAACCGCGGAATGTCAATGGAAATTTTGAATGGAAATTTTGAATGCGCTAATCATTTTGTATGAATTTAATACGTTTCAAATCATTCCAACTAACATAAGTACCCAAATTTGTTTGATAAGATTTTTCTCCCCCATATACCACATATCCATTATCAGGTGAGGTATTCGTCAAATCATACCAAAACTTAAGATTATCAAAAAAACTATTGTCTATCGTTTTAGCTGATTTCATCTCAATTGCGCTTAATTCATCCCCGTCTTCGAGCAGACAATCTACCTCTCGCCCATGATTATCCTGCCAAAAATATGGATACTGTCGATTTCCTTTGTTGAAATTATATTTAATGAATTCATTAATGATCAAATTCTCAAATAGGGCACCTTTCATATAATGTGTACCAATCTGACGCTCATCTTGAATTCTTAACAAAGCACAAGCTATGCCTGTATCATGAAAATACAATTTTTGTTGTTTCACCAACCTTTTATTAAAATTCTTGTGATATGGTTGTACACGATAAACAATATAGGAAGCTTCCAGAATTGAGATCCAGGACTTTACTGTGTTTGGACTGATACCTGCATCATTGGCTAGACTTGAATAGTTCAGTAATTGGCCTGTTCTACCAGCGCATAATTGAATAAATTGAATAAATGAATTAATATCACCAATATTTTTCATCAATCTTACATCTCTTTCAACATAAGTCTGAATATAAGATGGGAAAAAATCATTGGGAGAAATATTTCGATCATAAATTCTGGGATATTGTCCGGCATAGATGGGGGTTTCATATTTTTCGAACCTGTACCCCCCATTTTCCAATTCGAATAATGATAAAGGTAATAGATGTAGAATTCCTGTTCTTCCTGCCAATGTTTGACTTATTTTTTCCATCAACAGAAAATTGGAAGAACCAGTTAAAATAAATTTTCTGTCTCTTTCAGTATCCACAATCGTCTGAATGTATGAAAACAAATCTGGTGTATGTTGAATTTCATCAAAGATGACTCCATCCGGGTAATTCGATAAAAATCCTCGTGGATCCGTGAGAGCAAATTGTCGAATGTCTGGTTCTTCGAGAGATACATATGAATAGGATGGAAATATTGATTTCACCAGGGTTGTTTTTCCGGACTGTCTCGGACCAGTTAATGTAACTACCTGGAATTTTTCTGATAGATCAATCAGTTTTTTTTGTAGAGCTCTTTCAATCACAGCATACCTCCAGGTAAAACGCTATCCATCAATATTATAGAACATTCTGTACAATTATGCAATACGATTGCAAAATTGTACAGTTTTTTGAATTATATTTATTTCAATTCTGGAAAAATATTGAATCCCTGTTCAAAAAAGTGGGAATCTAAAGTGAAAACTTTTTCTACATGTAGAGTTCGTAGGATCTCAAAGCTTGTGCAGTCGACCAAGGATAATTTTCTATGATTAGTTGTCAGAACAACGACCATGCCTGCGTGATGAATCGTTTGGTCTATCCAGATTATATCAATAACAGGACGTACTTCATTATCAAAAATTCTTACAGCCTCAATTCCAAATCTCTTTTGTAATAATGAAATCGTCTCAATAATCACATAGTTACTCGATATTAAATATTCTTCTGATAGGTTTATTTCTTCCCAAGTATTTTTTGCGATTTGATGGAAATGATCTTCTTTATTTAATAATGCCAAAAATGCTGAAGTGTCTATGAAAATACTCATTCTCCATAAACCTCAGCCAGATAATCATCATGGTTTATGGAAAGATCCGTCGGTCCGCTCAATTTTCCAGCAGCTTGAATTGCTTTTAACCTTAATTGACGATTATCAGGTTCTCCCTCTTTTTGGATCAATTCGTCAACACTCATACGAATCAATTCAGCCACTGATTTTTTTTTCCGAATCGCCATTCGTCTTAACATTTTAGACTGTTCTTCTGTTAATTGTATCTGTGTTCTGATCATAAATTCTCCTATTTGTAATCATTATATCATAAGTGATGTATTGATTACAAATATTGAATGATTTTTAAATCTTTGGCTTGAGCATTTTTCTGATCAATTTTTCCAATGGAGCTGGTATTTTCCTGTCATGATACTTGAACCAACCCAATTCGCTCCTGACTGCCTGAGCCTTGAGCTCCGTTGCACCCCACACGAAGGAAGCACCCAATGCTCCGACAAGCGCAGAAAGCAAATCCTTTTCGGTGAACAATGAAACGCCAATTATGATGACACCTAAAATAATCACATAAGGCCACCATAGATAACTGAAATAACGCTCTCCATAAATCACACAAACAAATCCCAATCCAATGATGAACAGCGTAAGTATGCCGATGATTAATCCAAATGTATTCATTATGAATTAGCCTCGATTTTGGATTCTTCTCTCAACATCGCGGTGCGTTCTGCCTGAGAATAAGGTTTACCGCGAGGTTTTCTGTCCAGTATATCCACTTAAGATTCTTATCCATTTTTTTCCTTGTCTTTCTTACCTGTCCAATTTGCTGAGGGAAAAAACTAGCCAGATTACCTATCTTAATACCTGACCTTAGCCAGGTGACACTCAACCCTCTTCGAGATAGACTGTGGTTGTTACAGGGTGTTTTTGGCAAATCCAGGCAAGACCGAGCTAAAACCACCATTGGCGCGGAAAGACAAAATACAATCTGCACAAGTCAATACATCAGCCAATGGTACTTCAACGGAGTAACCATCATCAGCGATCAACACCAAAGTTGTGGCATCGTTTTTAGGTTCTGCCATGTTGAGAAGGGTAGTAATAAGCACACCGGTGTATGTCTCATCTTGCCCTTCTTTGTTTTGACTGACAGCATCTGTGGTATCCATCGCTCGAATTTCGTCTTCAGTCCAACCCATTGGATTCTTGACCAAACCAGTGATAATGAAATCACCTTCTACAGACCCTTCACCAGATCCTTGTGCCTCACGCCAGGCAATTGAATCAGGGGTAAACAAATGAGCGCCAAATTTATCGACACCATAGGTAGAAATCAATATCTGAGTTTCAAGAGAAACCAGCCAGTCAATGAATATGTTCGCCAGATCGCCCTTAATATTCGGATTTTTATCAGGATTTACAGCGATAATCCCATAAGGATTGAAGAGAAGAGGATCTCCTTCAACCGCGATTTCCAATTCTATTCCTTCCAGTTTTAATGCAAGGTATGTTGCGCGATCACTCATTGTATACGCCAACTGTTCGTTAGCCATCACGAGCACATCACCCATACCCTGTCCAGCGGAAACATACCAATCCCCAGCGGGTTCAATGCCAGCTTCTTTCCAGAGGGATAATTCTTTTTTATGGGTTCCGGAATCATCTCCACGAGACACAAAGGTCGCTCCAGCTTCTGAAAGCATTTCGAGCGCTTTTGTTGCATTGCTTTTGCCTTTAATCCCCGCTGGGTCATCCGCTGGGTCAACAATGACGAAGTCATTGTACATAACATCCTCGCGACGAATACCATCCCCAGCCTCCATGAAGGCATCTTCACTGGCACGCGCATGCACCAAAAGCACATCCGCATCACCGTTCACGCCTAACTGAAGCGACTGTCCGGTTCCTACTGCGATGACATCCACTTTTACACCGGTTCTGGCTTCAAAATCTGGCAGGATATAATCCAATAAACCTGAATCAGCTGTACTGGTTGTAGTTGCTAAAATAATTGATTCACCTGTAGGTTCTTCAACCACTACCTCTTCGGCAGCAGGTTCTTCAGCGGTTGGTTCTTGTGGAGCTGGTTCTTCTGCGGCTGATTGTTCAATCGCGGGTTGCTCGGATGCTAGCGCTTCAGTCGTTGCTGATGGAGCACAGGCAGATAATGCCAGCACGAGAATAAATAAAATACTGATGATTGGGTATAGCTTTTTCATTTTTTCTCCTCTCCAAAAATATATCTATTCGAATATCATCGAATAGTTACTCAATAAACCATTTCTCCACCAATAAATGCCATGGTTCGTGGATCTTTTGGGGAGGTAAAAAAATCATGATTTGAACCTAACTCAATTAATTAACCTTCCAGGATAAACGCGATCCGGTGTGCCAATCTTTTTGCCTGAAAGATATTGTGTGTAACCAGAACCACCGTGGTACCACTGCTTTTATTCAGGTCCGAGGCAATTTGTTCTATGATGGACACGTTGGCTGGATCTAAATTGGCAGTTGGTTCATCCATTAATAAAATATCTGGTTTTAAAACCAGCGATGATAGAAACCATCACACCCACCTTAGCTTCCATTAAAACTGTCCAGACTGCCTGGCGGTTAGTTGCACCTAAAGATGTAACTTGTTGACGCAAATTGGGATCAACACCCATCACTGCAGCCATCGTAAATCCAGCCACTAATGGGAATGAAATAATCGTTTGTGCAATAATCATCGCACCTGACGTAAATAGACTGGGGATAAATGACCAGTTTAAAGAACCTAACCAACCGCTACGTGATAAAAGGATATATACAAACAAACCAACCACAACGGGGGAAAACCCATGCCAGTGTATAGCAGAGCAATCACCAGCTTGCGTCCCATAAACCGGTTTAAACCCATAATAGCACCCAGAGGGATGCCAATCACGGTACTGAACAATAAAGCAATACCAGAAACTTGCAATGATAGTAAAATGATTTCAGTAAGGGCTGGCAACATTAATATCTCGTGTATTTGTAATAATACAATTATACTATGAGATGTGCAAATGAAAGTAACAATTCAAATGCTTGAGAAATTAAAAGACCCCTGATGGAAAAACACCGGGGGTCTTTAATAATTATTAATTCATTTACAGATTATAAATCTTTCCGAATTTATTCTTCAGGTAGCGAACATAAGCAGTCGGATCAATCCTGGAGCCGGTAACTTTCTCAACCAGTTCCTGCGGTTCGTACTTGCGACCGTGAACATGGATTTTCTCACGCAGCCAGGCGAGTAAGCCTTCAAATTTACCAGCTCGAATCTGGTCATCCAGATCTGGGAGATCATTTTGAATAACTTCCCATAACTGGGCAGAAATCAGATTTCCCAGAGCGTAAGTGGAAAAGTAACCCAGATTACCATACGACCAGTGCACATCTTGTAAAACGCCGAGGGCATCATTGGGCGGGGTTTGTCCAAGGTATTCCTGCATCTTGGCATTCCAAATCTCGGGTAGATCTTTGACCCGCAGTTTGCCTTCCAGGAGGGCGATTTCCAGTTCAAGTCGCAGCATGATGTGCAGATTATAGGTGGCTTCATCTGCTTCCACCCGAATTAAAGATGGTTCTACCTTGTTAATGCCTTTATAAAATTGATCCAGAGAGACACCCGACATTTGCGGGAAAATTTCCTGCATGCGTGGGTAGAAGTGTTCCCAGAATGGATAGGAACGGGCAACCAGATTTTCCCACATACGGCTTTGGGATTCGTGCACAGCCAGGGAGGCTCCATTGGAAAGGAGGGTGCGATGATATTTACGTGCATGACCGAGGTTGTAGAGGGCATGGCCACATTCATGGGCAGTTCCAAAAAACATGGGGTTGAAGAAATTAGGATCGACCCGGGTGGTGATGCGAACATCGTCGATGCTGACACCCATGGTAAATGGATGAGGCGCTTTATCCTGTCTGCCGCGATCCCAATCATAGCCAAATTTGGTGATGACTTCTTCTCCAAATTCCCATTGTTTTTTCTCATCGAAGGGTTGGTGCAGGAAGGAATCGTCCACCTGCGGTTGCTCACTGATAGCCTGGATCAATTCCACCTGTTGGGGTCGCAGTCCATCAAAAATCGCTTTAACATCCGCTGTTTTCATGCCAGGTTCAAATTGGTCCAGAAGCGCGTCGTATGGATGATCGACTTCCGGGAAGAAAGCAGCATAACGTTGATTGAGATCCACTACTTTTTCCAAAAGTGGTTCAAAAATTTTAAAATCTGATTTTGCGCGTGCTTCTGCCCAGGCAGAGAAGGCAGCTGTGGTAACCTGCGATTGTTCAACGACAAAATCTGAAGGGACGCGAGTGGCGATATCATTATCGTGTTGGGCTACTTTAATCATCCGGGCTTCATCTGAATCTGGATCAAGCGATTCAGCGTAGGCCTTGAGATCATCCAACAATTGCCCCATCTCCTGCGAGGTTGCCCATTCATGAGTGATGCGGTTGATAATTGCCATCTGATGACCACGTGTTTCAGCTGCAGCGGGTGGCATATATGTATTTTGATCCCATCCTAAAATGGCTGCTGCAGAACCCAGGTCGATGATATCTCGTATTTTTGCCTGCAATTGTTCAAATTTTTCCTGCATTAGGACCTCTTTCGGATTAATGATTGAATTTTATTTTTATTATACAAGAATCGAGATGTTAGATCCCGATTCCAATGGCTGGTGTTATTTGTTGTTCATCCTGATCTTCTCGTTCTTCTTCAGATTCAGAGTAGGCTGGATTGCTGGATTTGGTCTCTTCCTTATCTGGAATAGAATCCGGTTTGAATGTTAGCTTACGATACAGATTAAGCAATGACTCATTTAGCTCTTCTCGACTTTTTTTGGATAAAGTTTGGGTGTTCATTTCATCTCCACCGCAAGATGCTGGATCTTATCAATTTTTCAAACGATAAAATCATTCGTATCGGTAAAATATATTTTTGCGGTAAAAAGAGTTTACAACATTAAATATAATTTGTCAACTACCAATTTGGGTAGTTTCGGATCAACCTTTATATGGAAATTTCATTCTCAGAGTATGTCTATTTCCATGGGATCCATAGGTCGACGAACGCATGAACCGGGGTTTGGGATAGGCGTTGTGGATCCAGGCATAATTCCATAATACGTTCCAATTGCACAGTTGAGAACCGGTGATACAAATGGCTTCTGAATTTTTCTAACAATAATGGAATACCTTCTGTTCTACGCCTGCGATGACCCAATGGATACTCAACCACTACATTTTCGGAGATACTGCCATCCTTGAAGAAAATTTGCACAGCATTGGCGATCGAGCGTTTTTGCGGGTCAAGATAATCACGGCTATATTCAGGATTTTCGACAACAATCATTTTATCTCTGAGCGTATCGATCCTCATATCAGCAGCGATTCGATCCTCATAATGATCAGCTGTCAGCTCACCAAAGATCAAACCGATGGCTGTCATATATTGCAGACAATGATCGCGATCAGCAGGATTGTGCAGCGGTCCACGTTTATCAATGATGCGGATGGCAGACTCATGTGTGGTGATGACTATTTTTTCAACCTCATCCAGGCGATTTCTTACCACAGGATGCAATTGGAAAGCTGCTTCCACTGCGGTCTGGGCATGAAACTCAGCTGGAAAAGAGATCTTAAAAAGCACATTCTCCATCACATAACTGCCAAATTCCTGAGGGAGAACCAGCTCTCTTCCTTTAAAAAGAACATCCGCAAAGCCCCAGGTTGGTGCTGTGATAGCGGAAGGATATCCCATCTCTCCACGTAAGGCAATTAAAGACAGCCAGACTGCCCGGCTGGTGGCGTCCCCGGCTGCCCAGGACTTGCGTGACCCGGTGTTGGGTGCGTGCCGGTAGGTGCGCAATGCCTGACCATCCACCCAGGCGTTGGACAAGGCATTGATCAGCTGCTCTCGGGTTGCGCCTAACAAACCACTCACGACAGCCGTTGATGCAATCTTGACCAGGAGGACATGATCCAGGCCGACGCGATTAAAGCTATTTTCCAACGCCAACACACCTTGAATTTCGTGCGCTTTGATCATGGCAGTGAGTACATCACGCATCAGCAATGGCTCTTTACCATTTGCCACTGCATTTCGGGAAAACCAATCTGCTGCCATCAGGATACCCCCCAGATTATCCGAAGGGTGACCCCACTCAGCAGCCAGCCAGGTATCATTAAAGTCCAGCCAACGCACCATTGCACCCAGGTTAAAAGCAGCCTGAACCGGATCCAGGACATAATCCGTTCCAGGGATACGGGCACCATTTTGAACCTGGGTACCTGGAATAATCGGTCCTAATAATTTCAAACAGGCGGGGTATTGGAGCGCTTCCATCCCACAACCCAGGGTGTCCATCAGACAATATCGGGCTGTTTGCAGAGCTTCCTGGCTGTCCACGTGATATTGCAATACATAGTCAGCAACTTTTGTAAGGATTTCATCAGGTTGCGGACGAACATTGGAGATCTGGCTGCTCATGGATATTTCCTAGGTACGATGTTCCAATGGCACATAATCACGCGGCGCTGGTCCGATATAATCCGCTTTCGGACGGATAATCTTTCCACTTGAGCGCTGTTCGATCACATGGGCTGCCCAACCGGAAACGCGTGACATCACAAACAGAGGCGTAAACATAAAAGTGGGAATGCCCATCATATGATAGGTGACCGCACTGTACCAATCCAGGTTGGGGAACATCCGTTTTTCCTTCCACATCACATCTTCAATCACCTCAGAGATATCGCAAAGCGTCTCATCGCCATAATCTTTACACAATGTACACGAAAGTCCCTTGATAATCTTAGAACGTGGGTCTGAGATCGTATAAACCGGATGCCCAAACCCCAGGATGATATCTTTGTTTTTTAAGATCTGCCGGACATCCTCAGCCGCCTGCTGCGGGGAATTGTAGCGTTCAATCACTTCCATGGCACCTTCATTGGCACCCCCATGCCGGAATCCTTTCAATGCGCCAATAGCGCCCGTAATGGCGGAGTAAAAATCGGTGCCTGTACCAGCAATTACTCGTGAACTGAAGGTTGAGGCATTGTATTCATGCTCGGCATATAAAACGAAAGTGACATCGAGCGCACGGGCGTGGATATCACTTGGTTTTTTCCCATGCAGGAGATGCAGAAAATGGGCTGCGATTGAATCATCATCGGTTTCGACTTCAATGCGTTTGCCATGATGGGCATAATGGTACCAATACAGCAGCATGGATGGGAACACCGCCAACAACCGGTCAGCAATGTGACGGGCACCCTCAGGGGTATGATCTCCCCGTTCGGGCAATACAGCGCCTAGAATGCTGCAACCAGAACGCATGACATCCATGGGGTGCGCAGCAGCCGGAATCTGCTCCAGGGCTGCTTTGACGGGAGCGGGAATACCACGCAAATTTTTCAATTTAAGCTTGTAGCGATCCAATTCGTTTTTGATGGGCAATTCACCATGCACCAGCAAATACGCCACCTCTTCAAAACTGGCATGTTCCGCCAGATCAAAGATATCGTATCCGCGATAACGCAGTTCATGCCCTTCGGTGCCAACCGTGCAGATTTCTGTTTCGCCCACCGGTACACCGGAAAGTTGAACCCTTTTTTTCCCAGACTTTTTAACTTCGACTGTTTGCGTACTCATGTGATTCTCCCTCAATAATTAATCTGATCCCAATTCGTTGAAATCAACCATATCACTTTCTGATTTGGATGATTTAAATAGCTCGTCCAGTTTTTCTTCATAGGCGTAATAATTCAATATTTGGTACAACTCATCACGGGTTTGCATATGGGAAAGCATGCTTTCCTGGGTACCCTGATCCCGGATGGTCTGGAAAACCCGCAAAGCAGCAGCACTCATCGCCCGAAAAGCGCTCAAAGGATAGAGCGCCAACCCAATCCCTACTGAGGCTAATTGCTCGCGGGTGAACAGGGGTGTCTGGCCAAATTCTGTCATGTTTGCCAATACCGGTACGTGTAAGGCATCCACAAAAGCCTGGTATTGATTCAATTCTGTTACAGCTTCCGCAAAGATCATATCCGCACCAGCGAGGATATATGCCTGGGCACGTTCAATCGTAGCTTCAAGTCCTTCGGACGCCAAAGCATCGGTGCGCGCCATGATCACAAATCCTGGATCCGTGCGGGCATCCACGGCTGCTTTGATGCGGTCACACATTTCGTCCTTCGAAACCAGTGCCTTCCCCGGTCGATGCCCACAGCGTTTCGCCTGTACCTGGTCTTCCAAATGCATGGCGGCTGCTTCTGATTTGATGAGTGATTTCACCGTTCTGGCAATGTTAAAAGCCGAACCAAAGCCGGTATCGACATCCACCAGTAATGGCAGATCACAGGCATCGGTGATGCGGCGCACATCGATCAGCACATCATCCAGTGTCGTAATCCCCAGATCAGGAACACCGAGTGAGCTGGTTGCCACTCCCCCGCCCGAAAGGTAAATTGCTTTAAACCCAGCAGATTTTGCCAATAATGCAGCATATGCATTCAGCACACCAACTACCTGTAATGGTTTTTCAAGTGTAAGTGATTGACGAAAAACAACTCCTCTGGATGATAAATTTGACAATTTTCCCTCTGAGATAGAAAATTCCAGGGCATTATGGATGAAGCAGGATTGGGTTTGGAATAACAGTCTTGAACGTCTGACCTGGTAGTAAAACTATAGCCACAGAAAGGAGGTAAGTCAACTTTTTATATAAGATGTCATGAATCTAGAGATATCATCCTTATTTTCGTTGATTATAATTTTCAAAAAATACCAATCAGTAGATTTTTTGATGACCATCCCTACTTTTCGATCGATTGCCCTGCCTGCTCCCAGGCAACCATTCCTCCATCCAAATTCCAGATATTGGTGTATCCGAGTTTGACCAATTCCTCAGCTGCAATCGTGCTCATTCTGTCACTTTTACAATAAAGGACTATTTTGGCATTTTGGTCACCCCCCAATTGGTCTAAATTTTGACCAATCGAATCATATGCAAGCGATAGATCGGTTTTTGGCAGATCGCCCTCAAATGGAATATGAACATTTACCAGGGTGAAGTCTTTTTTCTCCATCATCGACAACAACTCATTCACAGAAATTTCTTTGTAAGAACCCCCATTAATTTTGATATCTGTCCCAATATCTGTGGTCTCTAAACCGCCCGTTGTTACAGTTGATGATTGGCAAGCACTTAATCCCAGTATCAACATAACAAACAAAATATGCAGTAAATTAATCTTTATTTTCATTTTACAAACCTATCCTTCTTACGAATTATTACCAACAATTTTAGTATCATCTCAATAAATCGGGGCAAGCGGGTTTTTTTGGCGTGCGGACGCACGCCAAAAAAACCCGGACCGCTAATTATTGAAAGGACACAAATTTATTTTGTCTTAATCAAAATAATACCTGATTACTGCAAAATAACCAAAACATGTAACAAGTGTCAAAGAGGGACTGATGGGAAAAAAATTTTCGAAAGACACTCATCTCACTTTCGCCTGTATCCATATTTCCTGGACTGGGTGATCCGGGTCATTGGTTTCGATCATCACCCCACGACGGACAGTCTTTCCTTGCATATCGTGATAACCTGTATCAAATTGCAAAGTCATTAGTACAACTTTTCCTGGCGGAATTTCAGTGGCGGTGAAAATTGCTGTAGTACAGCCACAGGTGGTATAAGCGCGATGGATCGTTAGGGGAGAATTGCCTGAATTAGCAAAAATGAATGTGCGTTTCAAAATTTGATTTGAATTGACCTCCCCAAAATCGTAAAATTTTTCTGATATGAGAATCTGTGGTTTTTCTGTTGCCTCATTAGAAATCAAGCCAATGTTTTGAGGGGTATTCATGATATTAACATTATGAATCGCATATATTGACTCTCCATAAACCACATCTGCAGGTGAATATTGAATCTCTGAATTCATAATACTCTGTGTTTTTGATCCATAAATAATGAATACTATAACCAAAAAAATTGCTGAGCCCAGAACTAAATAGTCCCATGCCCTTTTTTCTGTCGATCGCAAAAAATCAAAAAGGTGATTCAATAACTTTTTAAGCGGGATTAGTGAATTTTTTTTAATCATTAATTAATTGCCATGTAAATTTTCGTAACGGAACATCCAAATCTTTAATAGTAAGCGTGATATTCTTTGCTCCATTTAACACGCTTGTTTCATCAAATGAAGACGGAAAAGAAAGCATCCCTTCCACGTGATGTCCTCCTCGTGGAGCATCCCAGAGCGTTGCCTGAACAGATTTTCCTGTATCCGTTGTGAGGACTGTAAGTTCAGCAAGATCCATGCTCAGGTCAATCGAGTGGGTATTCAAAGCGACAACAAAGGTCAAGGCTTCTTCAGAATTGACTAATTTTTCTGGCGTGATATCCACTGTGACAAATCCTTGTGCATCTGATTTCATTCCGTGAAAAGTAGGTTCAATATCTTGGCTCGCAATGACAGTTGGTTGAACCTGAGTTGATTGAACTTGCGTTGACTGGACTTGAATTGATGGTTCAATCGTGGAACCACTTCCTGAATCTTGTATGGTGCAGGCAGCCACTCCAAAAACCGTTACAATAACGATGAAGAAAACAAAGAGTCGATGATTTTTCATATGACATCCCTTATAATGTGTGAATTTAATATTATTGTTCTTGCTCTTTGACTTTCGCGTATTAAAAGAAAGAGCATGTAGCTTATCCCTATGAAAGTCATTCCTAAGCCAATACCCATAAAAAGTAGACGGTATTTCGCCAGAAAAGTAGCGGCGACCGTTAACCCTAAAATCGGTAACACATCGGTTACATGATGCACACAACATGCTACTATCGCCACGGTTGAAGTGGTTCCACTGACCCCCATACTTGCACCTGTTGCAGGAATTTGTTTTGATCCAATTGAGTTGGACACACTCACCGGCATATACAATCTCCATTTCAGAATTGTATACAACGCAGCCTGTACGCCGAATCCAATAATAATCGGGAGTACGATCCATCGATCCTGCCAGAAGAAATCAACCGCATGGCTTACACTTTCTGCCCACGAAACAATCCCAAAATAGACTGTTGTGAGAAATATGGAAGCAAGCAAACCAACGCCTAAAGGGATCAGGGGGGTTCTTAGGTTCGTTAGCAATGTTTTTTTCATTTCATACCTGATACGGATTAACCTTCCCTCGTATCATACGGAATCATGTCTGTATTGTTATGCGCTGAGTCGCTTGATTTGCAATAAGCAAAAACACCTATCAAAAAAACCTTTACACTTTAATTTAGATATAACAAATCTCAACGAAAACCCTCTCGTTTAAGTTGAGATTTTTCATTCATACTATATTGTGAAAATACACCTGCTAATCAACTTTAAAATTCAGGCTTTTATCAGATTGTGAAACAAATTTTATCCATCTGGTTCTAACGATGGTTAACCAAAATTAAATGGCCTAGGAAAAACAGGCAAAAGTGCCTATTGTGGATTAATTATCTCCCCAATAGAATAACACCAGAGTAAATCATCTTCCATAAAAAGTGGTAGCGGGTATTTATGGTGGGAATCTCCACCATAAATACCTTTACCTCTATGATTTAATGATTTACTAGAGTTGTCTAGATAGGAAAGGATTGATCTCATGCCTAAATTTAGAAGGAAGATTATCAGAAACCAAAAGAAACGGAATAATCCGAAAAAATTCCCGTTATTATTCATATTTGGTGGTTTGGCAATTATTATTATTGCTTTACTTTTCGCTTTCCAGAAAAAAACCGAACCTTTCACCCCTGAGGTTACCGATAAACCCAGCCTTAAAACTGATAAAGAAATGGTAGATCTTGGAAATGTTAAATTAGGACAAACCGTTCGTGTTTCTTTCGAACTTAAAAATGTTGGTGATGAAACTCTACGGATTTCTAATGTACCTTATGTTGAAGTAAAAGAGGGTTGTTGACCCCCCACCCCTGTCATCGGTTCGATGACCCTTCAACCTGGCGAAACTACATTAATATCAATGCAATTTAATATGCATGGTATTGAAATGGGAGGGATTCATGACTTCAGACTTCATATTTCTACCAATGATCCTGATAATCTAAACAAGACGCTCACAATCCTTTCGAATTGGATTCCTTGATCAAAAAGGCTTTCGTTGCAAGGATAAATAAGTTATTGTAAAAGTTCAGCTTCCAGGTTTCGGTAAAATTTTAAACTAAGCAAAAATGCCTACCTTTCATTAAGCTGATCCACCCTGCTTTCAATTACTTACATTGACTATACTTTGGTAAGTACCAAAAATTATGATTAAAAAGGTCGTTTCATCATAACGTGTCAAGGTGTTTTTGGTTGCACTTCACCAAAAATGCTTCAGCTCCGTTTTATGAAGATGATACGAAAAAGGATGATACATGAAAATAGATGCAAGTAGATTGTTTTCTCGTAGTAAATTTTTGTTGCCATTCATCATTTTATTAACGATAAGTTCTATACTGGCAGGTTGTAGTGGTAATCCAACCACTTCCAACATGGACCTCGACAAAATGGCTCCCATGTCTGATATGCCAGAAGAGGTACAAAATGCACCTGTAACTGTTCAAGTTTCCTATCAATTTGCGGTTGCTAATCCTGATGCGCTAAAAAATGTTCCCTGTTATTGTGGTTGTGGCAAGGTCGGGCATACTTCGAATTATTCCTGCTACGTGAAAGAAATAAAATCTTCGGGGGAGATTATCTTCGACTACCACTCCCTTGGCTGTTCGATTTGTGTTGATATTGCCCAGGATGTGATTAAAATGACAACGGACGGGAAAGCGCCCGAGAAAATCCGGGAGACCATTGACCTGACATATTCGCAATATGGTACGTCGAACATGCAGCCTATCCAATAATATAAAATGAAACTTCCTTTACCCATTTCTAATCTCATTACATTTTTTCTTCAATGGATTTGGCTCTTCGTGTTTGTGTTGTCTGGATTACTTATCCTCATTGCTCCACTTCCACAGTCTTCCAGAACGCCACAGAAACGGCTTATCCGCATTGAAGCATCCAGCTTTCAATTCACGCCTGGTCAAATTCATATTAATCCAAATGACGAGGTAACAGTAGAGTTGGTTTCGATGGATGTTGTACATGGTTTATCACTGGATGGATATGATTTTGAATTAAAGGCTGATCCTGGTCAAACTGTTTCAGCAACTTTTGTCGCAGATAAAGCCGGTGTATTCCGTTTTCGATGTTCTGTTGCCTGTGGCAATTTACACCCCTTCATGATTGGAAAACTTCAGATCGGACCAAATCAATTAATCATACGCGGTATTGCTTTATTAATATTATCCATCGTGACAGCGTTCTATTCGGTGAGGCAAATCCCCCAACTTCAGACAAGGTTGGCCTGATGGTGCGACTGGATTTGACCCGTTACCCATGGGCACTCTCAATTTTGCGTAACCGTTGGCCACAATTTTTGTTGCGAGCTGTGACATTGGCAGGGTTTGTTTTTACTATTTTAACCGGGTTGTTTGGTTCAGTAGTTGGTAGTCATAATTTTGCGATTATTTTTGTGTGGATCGCATGGTGGACAGCCTTGAAGTTATTTTTCATCCCCTTTGGTGGGCGTTCCTGGTGTTCCATTTGTCCGATCCCTATGCCTGGAGAATGGCTTCAGAATGGCGGGATATTAATGCCTCGCGGTAAAGGTTTCGGGTTAAACAAGAGGTGGCCTAAAGCGCTGCGCGGTTCCTGGTTGCAGGCTGGTGGATTTCTACTCATCGGATTGTTTGGAGCGCTAACACTGACTTCTGCCAGTGTAACAGCCTTTGTTCTTTTATTTATCATTGTTCTTGCTTTCGTGTTAAGCCTGGTATTCGAACGGCGCTCCTTCTGCAATTACCTTTGTCCAATTGGTGGTTTCACGGGGCTATATGCGCAAGCTGGGCCAGTGGAGGTGCGTGTCAAAGATGCTGAAGTTTGCGCCAGCCACGCTGAAAAGACCTGTTATACCGCTTGCCCATGGGGACAGTTCCCTTTGGCATTAAAATCCAGTGCGAATTGTGGCCTATGTATGGAGTGCTTACGCGTCTGTCCGAGTGACAACATCGCTGTAAACCTGCGTCCATGGGGAAGTGACTTGGGACCAAAAACGAAACATCGTTTGGACGAAGCTTTTCTGGGTTTAATAATGTTGGCTAGTGTATTGGTCGATTCAGCGGTTTTTCTAGGACCTTGGGGGCAGATCAAATCTGCAGCTTATGCGATCGGTAGCACTCCCTGGTTCATTTTTGCAGGGGTTTTTCTCTTTGCAGCCTTAGTCATACTGCCAGGTCTTTATGCGGGGGCTGTGAAGTTATCGATGTTAATGGGCTCATCTAGAACTACTCTGAGAAAGTCATTGGCAAAATATAGCCAGGTGCTAGTCCCACTGGGGTTAATGGCATGGATTGCATTTACCATCTCTTTCGCTTTTGCCAAATTCTCTTATGTGCTACCGGTGATATCTGACCCACTTGGGTGGGGTTGGAATTTGATAGGGTATTCAAATTCTGCCTGGGTAGGACAGTCTACGTCTATTAGCTTGCTATTGCAAGTTGTAATGCTTGCGGTTGGCCTGGCATGGAGCAGTCGCGTTGCACTCAGAGTAAGTGGGACTCACCGTCAGGCGCTACCACTGGTTACTTTTAGTGGAATATTTTCCTTCAGCATGCTTTGGCTCTTGATTGGTTAAGCTTATGAAAAAAGAATTTTTAGCACGTATTCTAGTGATCCTGTTTATTTTGATTGCTGTGGCGATTCCTTTTGCAGGACAATGGTTGTTCTCCAGAAACAGGATCAATACCATAGAACTCCACGCCCGGATGCCGGAAAATGGCGGATGGAGTATTGAGCGGATCGATGCAGTGGTCGACGAACCAATTCATCTGCGTATGACGAGTGACGATGTGGTTCATGGAATTGCTATCGGAAAATCAGATTTACCTGGGGTGGATATTTATCCCGGAGAATTCGTTGAAACTACGTTCGTTTTTGACCAACCAGGACAATATACTTTTTATTGCACACGATGGTGTGGACCGAATCATTGGCGTATGCGTGGAACTATTGATGTATCAGGAGAAGGACGGCCTCTGCAACCCGAACCACAACCATTATTTGTTACTCTCGACATCGATATTGACTCACCACCGATTGTTGAAACTGTTCCAACTGAGCAAGTCTCAGCAGAACGAGGCGCGAACTTTGCAAGTCTTCTCCCCACCTATGCAATCGACCGCACCACCTACCTCTCAACCAGTCCAGCAGTTCTATGGATGCGGTTACGAGCAGAATCAGCTTTGTTCAGCTTGAGCGACCAGGATATTTGGGATGCGGTTGCATGGATCTGGCAAAGACAGACAACGCCTGAAAATTTAGAAAATGGTCAAAGACTCTATGCAGAAAATTGTGCTGCCTGTCACGGAGAGACCGGTAAAGGGGATGGTGTTATGGTGCGAAATAATCCTGTTTGGGATCCAGGCAACCATAATATGGATAAATCATCCGGTTCATTTACCGGAGAGGGTTTCGTGAGGCCGCGGGATTCCAGCGATCCCAAGAACCTATTAGGAACCAGTCCAGCATTGCTTGAAGGAAAAATCATCCGGGGTGGAATGGGCACTGGCATGCCATATTGGGGTCCAATTTTCACATCTCAGCAAATTGAAAATCTGGTAAGTTATCTATTCAATTTTGCCTGGGGATTCACACCTAACGAAAACCTGGATTAAAGCTGGAATAAACACTTTTTTAGCGGGTATAATTCAATCATGGCCTCACAAAATTCCCCGATTATTCGCGTTCTTCTCGCTGATGACCATGTCGTTGTGCGAGCAGGGATTCGTCAATTCCTTGAACAAACCTCTGATATTCAGGTTGTAGCAGAAGCATCCAATGGAAAAGAAGCTTGTGAACTGATCGAGCAATTCAAACCTGATGTTGCTGTCCTGGACATTCAAATGCCGTTGATGAGCGGTATTGAAGTAACCCGATGGGTTCGCTCCAATCATTTATCGATAGGCATCTTAGTTCTAACCGCATATGACGATGCGCCCTATGTGCAAGCAGTTTTGCAAGCCGGATCAAATGGGTATGTTCTGAAAACCGCAGAACCCCAGGAAATTATAGAAGGCGTGCGCGATGTCTTTCATGGTAAATCCGTGCTGGATGTTACACTCACCCTAAAACTGATTGCAAAACTTGGTGGAAAAACTGAATCACAATTAATTGAACCGCTCACTGACCGTGAGTTGCAAATCTTAACCCTGACCGCAAAAGGCTTTACGAATAAGGCAATTGGCATGCAGTTGGGAATCAGTGACCGTACTGTACAAAATCATCTTGCAAATATCTTCCAGAAATTGAATGCAGAAAGTCGTACCGAGGCAGTCATGCGTGCAGTTTCCTTGGGATTAATTTCTACAAATATTGCTGAAATTCCTTAAAATTCATTTTAATGAAATTAGACTACACTTTTCGGATGAAAAAAAAGGTGTGATTTGACAAAAGATAACTCCACACCAATGAAAAAAGCAAATTGGAGGGGGTTCACTTTACAATTGTTCGTCATCACCGTGCTTCCATTGTCTGCACTTCTCCTGGTTGTTGCATTTGGTAGCCAATCTCTTCATCATGAAGCCATGCGTCGTCTGGTGGGTGATCGCGATTTAAGAACAGTTCTTGCCGCATCCAGTTCTTTAGGAAAAGAGCTCTCACATTTGAGCAGTACAATTCAAATATTATCCCGCAGCCTTAATGAAAAGTCCGATTTAAATTCCCTGATCTTAAACCCTGAGGAGATTTCATCCATTTTTGATGGAGGAATTGCTCTGTTCACGTCTGAAGGTCGATTAATACAATCAACCACTTTAGAGGTTGATTGGCAAACAATTTCTAAGCAAATTCCCGATTCATTCGATGAATTAAAGTTGGCTGATTCTCATCCGGTTTTTTCACCACCAATTTCCTCAGAGAATGGTAATCATGTATTCATCTTCATCAGTACCGTAACAGACCAGAATAATATTTTGGTAGGGGCTTTCTCTCCGGAAAGGATCATTGAGCATACAATAGGCAGCCTTGTCGGTTCAGCAGAGTTATCTATTTTGGTTATTAGTCCTGCAAACCAGAATGGAGAACATAATGTGCTTTATCGTAGTGGCTCGTATAATTCTGATCAGAATGATCCTTCTCGTCCGGGAATAAAAGAAGTACTTAATGGAGAGAGCGGGATTGATTATTTTCAGAGTGATGAGGAAGAGAATGTTGTCGCTTTTAGTCCAGTTTTTCCAACCGGTTGGGGATTAATTATTGAGGAAGCCTGGGAGGACATTGCCAGCCCCTACCTGATCAACACACAATCTGCTCCATTAGTTCTGGTTCCCGTTTTTTTATTGGCTTTAATCGCATTATGGTTTGGCGCTCGTCGTATTGTCACCCCTCTGCAAAAATTGGAAAAACAAGCGATCAGTTTGGCTTCTGGAGACTATGATGCCATACAAAATCCAGTAGGAGGAATTGAAGAAATTCGTAATCTGCAAACTGAATTGATTGAGATGGCACAGAAGGTCAAAATTGCCCAACAAAATTTGAGAGGTTATATTGGCGCAATTACTGCTGGTGTGGAAAATGAACGTCGCAGTATTGCACGTGAGTTGCATGATGATACGATCCAAGCGTTAATTGCACTCAATCAAAAGATCCAAATGATTATGATGGACGCTTCAGAAACTCAGCGAAGTTCGATAAAGGATCTCCAAATGCTGGTGCAGCAATCCATAACCAACCTTCGCCACATGATAAGAGGATTACGACCAATTTACCTGGAAGATTTAGGACTGGTTGCTTCCCTTGAAATGCTGATTCGCGAATTGGAACAAACCTCCAATATTCAGATTACATTTACCTCGATGGGAAATGAGCGTCGTTTAGATCCACAAAGCGAAATGTCACTTTATCGAATTGCACAAGAATCACTCAATAATGTGGTCCAGCATGCCAATGCAGAGCATGCCTGGGTTGATTTGGAATTTTCTGATAATGATTTATTTTTACAGATAAGAGATGATGGATGTGGATTCATCGTTCCAGCCAATGCAGCTGAATTTCCTAAAAGGGGACATTTTGGACTGTTGGGATTAAAAGAACGATCCGATCTGATAAAAGCTGATTTTAGGATTAAATCCAACCTCGGAGCAGGCACGACCATATTAATTCGGTTAAAAAATAAACCTCCTTCAAAACTAAATTAATAACAGAAATACTTTGCATGCATGTGTGTTAAAAACCGGATTGAGACAATAACAGGGTTCGATGTCTAACAATAGGCAAAAAAGCTTAGATCAATTTCGGCAACATGGCGCTGTTTGAACCTGGGACAGCGAATTATACTGTCATTTAATGAAATTAAATACAGTCAAAGGAGGATACTATGGTTAAAGACCCGGTTTGTGGAATGGATGTAGACCCGAAAATAGCAGAATGGAAATCGGACTATAGGGGTAATACTTTTTACTTCTGTGCGCAAGGATGTAAAAAAACCTTCGATAAAGAACCCGAAAAATTTGTAGGGAAAATAGAAGGTAATCAATCTAGCCACCATCACTAACAACTTGCTAACTCCCCCCAGTTTATAGACTTGTAAACTGGGGGACCTTATGGAAGGAAACATGATTACAATTTCAGTCGATCCGATTATTTTTTCAATCGGTCACTTTCATCTTCGTTGGTATGGCTTGATCATATCCATCGCCATGTTAATGGGTGTCTGGTTGGCGATTAGAGAGTCTGGCCGCAAAGGATTTAATACCGATGTAATATTCAACAGCGCTGCTTGGATTATCATCGCCGGATTTATTGGTGCACGCTTGTTCCATGTCATCGACCATTGGTCTGATGTCTTCGCTGCCAATCCAATTCGATCACTTTACTTTTGGGAAGGTGGGTTAGCCATTTGGGGTGGAGTACTGGGTGGCTTAATTGCAGCAGCCATCTTAGCGAAAATTGAGCATTGGAAATTATCACGATTCCTGGATGCCCTGGTACCAGGTGTGGTTCTGGCGCAGGCGATTGGACGATTCGCCTGCATTATCACTGGCGATTCCATTGGAAAAGAGACCAGTGGTCCCTTTGGATTTGCTTACACCAGTCCGAATGCCATGGTTCCAGAGCTAGGTGTTTACTATACACCCACTCCTGTTTTTGAAATTCTGATGAACCTGACAATCTTTTCTTTGTTGTGGTCGTTACGCAAGAAAGGTTTGCAAGACGGTGTCTTGACGTTAATTTATCTGGTCTCCTATTCCTTTATCCGATTTTTCATTGCTTTTACAAGCTCATATCAAATCGTAGCATTAGGATTAAACCAGGCACAAATCATCAGTATTCTCGTCTTTGCCGGATGTATACCGTTTTTCGTTATCACAATATTAAAAAAACAATCGTCTTCGATATAGATTTTAGATTTTTGGAGGTATAAAATGGTCTCAGGGAAACAACCGATAATGGTTTTGAAGCAAGATTGTAATTCTACGGTTAACCTTGTGAGAGAAAATTTGAATAACCAGGGATATCTGGTTGTGCAGTCATGTGAATTGCATTCAGATATCGCGATAAATCCAAATTTTGTCAACCATATAGTAATTCTATTGGTTTATCGCCATAATAATTCCCCTGCGACACTCATTTTTGCCGCGAATAACTCTGGCACATCTATTTTTTTGGAAATCAATCCTGAACAATCCGCGAGGTCTGAAATTATTAACTGTGTTCAAAATATGAAAATGGATTATATGGAGGATTTTGATTCACAAATTCCATTACCTGTTTCCAGGATTTAAGGATTATATCTATCTTGTAATTTAAGTTTGTCTCTAATGGAGTAATTAACAATGGGTTCTACCAATAGAATGACTTCGAATTCAATGAATAAAACAGATCGTTTTGTCCTTTGGTTTAACCAACATTGGATTTTAGTCTTCGGTGTCCTTTTTGGAGGATTTGTTTTGACACCCTTTCTTGCCCCAGTTTTTATGGCAGTTGGATGGGACACCCCAGGGAATGTCATTTATTGGATATACTCAATCTTATGTCACCAATTACCACAACGCTCTTATTTCCTGTTTGGTCCAAAGATTTCTTACTCCCTCTCAGAGATTCAGGCTGTGTGGGAAAACACGAATAATATTGTCAATCTCCGTCAATTCGCGGGAAACCCACAGATGGGTTGGAAAGTTGCCTGGTCTGACCGAATGGTTTCGATGTATACCAGTATCTGGTTGTTCGGAATTGTTTGGGGATTGATGAAGAATAATTTAAAACGGTTGCCAATATGGGGATTTGTTCTTCTGCTTTTGCCAATGGCTTTTGATGGAACAACTCATTTCATCAGCGATTTGTCTGGAATTGGTCAGGGATTTCGTGACACGAATACCTGGTTAGTCTCCATAACCAACAACTTATTGGATCCAAATTTCTATGCAGGTGATGCCTGGGGGTCGTTCAACGCCTGGATGCGTTTGGTCTCCGGACTATTATTTGGATTGGGGATTGTCTGGTTTGGCTTCCCGTACATTGATGAAGCTTTTTCAAATTCAGCTGAGATTGTTCAATATAAGATTCAATCACAGGAATGGTTAGTTCATGAAAAAGATCGTTTGTTACACTTATCATCTGCTGAAGTTTTAAGTGAAAAGAATTGAGGACATAATGTTCACCGAAAGTAAGAGAAAATTTGTTTCAATATGAGCTATTATTAAAGAGAAGAGTTTAAATAAAATGGTTTTCTGAATACAAATTATTGAAAAAAATCTAGATCAGTTTCAGAAATGCCCGAATGAGGGAAATGAAAAATGAATGGAGAAGAAATGAATAAAAAAACGGTACAAAGTGCAAAGGAAAACGGGGATTCTATGAAACACAATCATCACTCAATAGATGAATCAGGAAAGCATACTTCTAAACTTCATCAGGAACATACTACCCAAAAAGATCAACACGAAAATCACAACACTATGGATCACAGCAAGCGTCAAGGTTCAATTACAACCCCTTCTGAGCACACAGGTCATGGTGGAAATAATGGTCAAGGCGACCATGGCAAGACGCATACAGACCATAGCGGTCATGAGCAAATGTTTCGGAAAAAGTTCTGGACGTCGTTGGTGCTCTCAATTCCGGTACTTTTATTCAGTCCATCGATTCAGCAGTGGTTAAATTTTAGTCTGCCGGTTTTCCCCGGCAGTCAATGGATCACCCCGACATTTGCTGTCATTGTCTTTATCTATGGCGGTGTTCCCTTTTTACAGATGGCGATCCCTGAGTTGCAGAATCGTAAACCAGGAATGATGACTCTGATTTCACTGGCAATATCGGTAGCACTTATTTACAGTCTGGCAGCTTTGATCATGCCTGCCAGTATGACTTTCTTCTGGGAATTGGTCACGTTGATTGACATCATGCTGCTAGGACATTGGATCGAAATGAGAAGTGTGAGACAAGCTTCAGGAGCATTGAAAGAGTTATCCAAGTTGATGCCTGATACAGCTGACCGAATCAATTCGGATGGCAGCATTGAGACTGTCTCATTGGACAAACTTCAAAGCGGAGATCTCCTATTGGTTCGGCCAGGTGGCAGCATCCCGGCAGATGGTGAAGTTCAGGAAGGAGAATCGAAGGTTAATGAATCGATGATTACAGGCGAATCGATTCCTGTGAAAAAACAGCCAGGTGCAAAAGTGATTGCAGGTACCATTAACAGCGATGGTAGTTTACGCGTGAAGGTCACTGCTACGGGAGACCAGACAGCGTTGGCTGGAATCATGCGTCTGGTGGAACAGGCTCAACAAAGCAAGTCCAGCACACAGATCCTGGCAGATAAAGCTGCAGGCTGGTTGTTTTACGTTGCATTAGGTGTAGCAGCGATTACAGCCATCGCATGGACCATCGCGGTGGGATTTAACGTCGAAGTCATTGCACGCGTTGCAACGGTGCTTGTAATTGCCTGCCCACACGCACTTGGTCTGGCAGTCCCACTTGTTGTAGCTATAACAACCGCAAAAGGTGCAAAAAACGGTATTCTTATTCGTGATCGTCTGGCGCTGGAGAAAGCGCGTCTGATCAACATGATTATCTTCGACAAAACAGGAACATTGACCGAAGGTAAATTTGGCGTGGTTGCCATGGAGACGATCGAAAGTTGGACCGAAGACGAAGCCCTTGCCTTGGCAGCCGCCATCGAAGGTGACTCAGAGCATACGATCGCCCGTGGCATTCGAAAATCAGCAGAAGATCGTAAATTATCCTTGCCTGAGATCTCTGACTTTGAAGCCATTCAAGGACGTGGTGTGCGGGCTAAAAGTAAAGGTTACTCAGTATATATCGGCGGTCCGCGTTTATTGGAGATGCTAAAAATTGAGTTGCCGGACAAACTACTCAAATTCGAGCAATTAGCCAGTACAAGAGGGCAGAGTGTAATTAACTTGATTCAGGATGGTCAAAATGGAGGCGAGGTTATTGCAGCCTTTGCACTAGCAGATGTTGTACGCCCAGAGAGCAAGTTGGCGATCGAAAAGCTGAGAAAAATGGGAATAGAAGTCGCCATGCTTACCGGTGATAGTCAGGCAGTCGCCAAAGCTGTAGCGGACGAGCTAGGTATTGAAACCTATTTTGCTGAGGTTTTACCCGAACACAAAGACCAAAAGGTAATGGAACTACAAAAACAGGGTAAGCTGGTTGCTATGGTTGGTGATGGCGTAAATGATGCCCCTGCCTTGACCAGGGCGGATGTAGGCATTGCGATTGGGAGCGGCACCGATGTTGCAATTGAATCAGCAGGAATTATCCTGGTCAAAAGCAATCCATTGGACGTGGTTAAGATTTTCAGCTTGAGTAGTGCCAGCTACCGCAAAATGATCCAAAACCTTGTTTGGGCTGCAGGATATAACATTGTCGCGCTCCCCTTAGCAGCTGGAGTGCTGGCACCAATTGGAATTTTACTCTCACCAGCAGTCGGTGCGGTATTAATGTCACTCAGCACAGTGATCGTCGCCATTAATGCACAATTGCTACGGAGAACAGTTTTATAAAAATAATCAGAATAAGCTCTCAATATTAGTCTTAATAAAAAACCAATGAATTTCAATAATTGTTGATATCTGATGATTTTTACTTTAAAGGTTGTAATTTAAATTGAAAAAACAAAACCAGTTCCCCATTTTGCCCTCCATCCAGGGTACGCTCCCCCTGAGAGCTGGTTTTGTTCTTCCCCAGGTAATAAGTTGTTAATCAGGCTGGTTTTTTCTTGAACATTTCTCGAAATTGTGCACTGACAACTTTGTAAATCGGACAGCGATCATAAAAAGCGCTAAACAGGATTACTCCTCCCAATGCCATCTGCCAGTAGTTGGGACCATTGGTCCAGCCCAGAACCAGGATCACCAACCCGGGAACAATTCGCATAAATCTTTCAACCCATGATAGGTTGCGAGAAAACGGTTTGTTCTCTTCGACTGCTGAGAAGAATCCCAGCACATTCTCTGCGGTCATGGCACCAGTCCTTCGAGAAACTTCTATACCTTTATTATACCCGATCATGGTAGGAATGCCACGTACTCCTATCGATCTCACAAGGTCTGAATCTTCATCCGCATTGATACGCCATAAATCGACCTTGCCAGAAAACTCCTGCTCAGCTTTTTTAAGATAAGGCGCCATCATCTTACATGGACCACACCAGGGCGCCCAAAATTCGATGACAACAGGTCGCGGATTTTTTCGTAATTTAAATTCGAAAGCGCTTTGTTTCATTTTTTAAGGACCTTTGCGTGTTTTTTTAAAGATGGACTACATGGAGTGTGAAAATCTTCCTAATTCTTTTTGGTACGGAATTTCAAAAGCATATAAGCCGGGCAGATTCCACTCAAGCCGGTTAATAAAGCCACGATACCAACGATGATAAATAAAGTGCCCAATCCACCTGATACAATATTGCTAAATGCTAAAATAAGCAAAACTACACCTAAAATTACACGTACAATTCTATCCCAACCAGCTTCATTTACATATTTCATGATAAACTCCTGTTTATTTGGATTTTTCGGTCAATTGATTAGATGTGGTATAACCTGAAAAGTTGCACTTAATGGATATAAATTGTCCAATCATTCTGCATAAAAAGTTATTTTATGATGATCCTTCTTCAACCGGTAAGCCTTCAATTGCCATGATCTTGAGTGCATTAGTCGTTGGACTGGGACCGGGACGTAAGCGATAATCAAAACTCATCTTCCCGTCCTCGACTGAATCCTGGAAATTGTAATTTTGAATGCGCAGTTCTATGTCCGCCATTTTACTCAACTCGATATCATGGGTCGAAATTGCCCCTACCCCATTGGCATTCACGAGTGATTTCAAATATGCCAGGCTACCAATGCGGCGTTCTTCATGATTGGTACCCTGGAAGATTTCGTCTATCAGATAAAAGACTGCGGTTTGCTCACTTTCTTCCAACCAGGTTAATAATTTTTTCAGTCGCCGTACTTCCGCATAAAAATAAGAAAAACCATCTTTCAATGAATCACTGATCTGAATGCAGGTGAACAATCGCAGAATGGAAATTTGCATTTGATCAGCATTCACTACCGTGCCGGCATAGGCTAATGTCAGATTGACCCCCAGTGTGCGCAGGAACGTACTTTTACCCGACATGTTGGATCCACTGATGAGGGCCACCTCTCCCAGATCGGAAAACGAAAAATCATTCACCACTCTCGCAGATTTTGCGATGAGTGGATGCCCCAATCCCTTCGCCGTTAGAACGGGCTGGGTAATTGAATCCCGAATAACCGGGAACCGGTATTCAGGATTCAGATATGCAAAATTTGCCAGGGCTGTCAATCCCTCCGCCTGATACCAGACATTCAACCAGGCAGGCAAACGTTGGTTGAGTTTCTGTTTGAATCCATCCAGAAGGTATGCAAAGAAGATATCCCAGGGCAGTAAGGCATTTACCAGCAATGAGAGGATTTGATTGTTCTGCAAAGAAGCAGCCGAGCTGATCATTAATATCTTTCGTAAATAAGATGAAGGTCTCTGGTCCGATTGTTTAACTGCCGACAACAACCCGGCCAACTGGCTACCCTGCCTGGCTGGATAAGTTTCCAGAAACACCAGGCTTTTCTCCAGGGGTTGCAGGTCTTTACTGAGTTGATAAGCATCCTGAAAGGTGGATTCGTAGGTGCGATAATGAAAAAAGTAGACGCCCAAATACAGTATCAAACTGAACTGCCAATATGCCTGCCAACCGGCCAACAAATTCAATGCCAGCAGTGCATAGTTCAATCCTGCCAGAAAAGATAACAAGACCAATAAGCGCTTGATAGATCTTTGTGCGGCATGACCTTTGAGCCAGTGAAATATCCCCTGATCATCCCATAACCCCTTGAAATCCTGCCTGATTTGCCAGCCGATCAGCATTAATCGTGTGCGAAATCCAGGCAATTCCAGCAGTTCCTTTACCACATTCTGGCGTTGGGTGATACGCTCATAACTCAAATCCGGCTGTAAAAACCAGGCATGCAGGCGCTCCTGCCCTCCTCGAGTGGCGCAGGTATCGACCAATTGCAACAACGAGCGCTCCCCCACCAGATTTAGATCATTCATAAACGGATGATCCGGGTTCACGGGTTGAGCCGGCAAATCAGGGAGATGCTCCCAATCCAGGCTTGCCCGTGCCACTTGCTGGGTTAACCACTCCTGTGCGTTTTGATAGTGCTGGCGCTGCCTGTCCAGCTGGCGGTGAAAAAACACCACAACCAGAAAAACTACGAACATCCCCGCCAATACCCAGATCCATGCTGCTCCGGGAAAAAGAAAGCGTGTCAGTATTGCCAGCACCCAGGCTCCCAAAAAAGCAGCCAGACGGTACCAGAAAAAGCGTTGATCGATTTTTTTGAGATATTCGGTGATGGTGGAAATGGATTGTAGACGATGCTGGAGGAGGGTGATGCGGGTGTTTAAGTGAGTCATACGAGGATTATACTGGAAATTATGATTTTCGATTAGGTGATCGTTGGTGTGTGTAAATTTGGATTAACCTATCCATGGATTCAAATCCAAGGATACCAGATTCCAAACCGAATGAATTCGGTTAATTCATCTAACTATTTTCAAATGATTTTTACGATTTACTATCCTATGAAGGTATCCTGTGGATTGATTCATAGGATTCTTCTCAATGGATTCTTGTACCTTTCAGCTACCCTTTTCAACCTATCCATGGATTCAAATCCATGGATATTCATTTTCAAACCGAATGAATTCGGTTAATCCTCCTAACCATTTTCAAA
>PHBY01000039.1 GCA_002840735.1 Chloroflexi bacterium HGW-Chloroflexi-2 | reverse complement strand
TTTAATAGAATATAGATGGTCCAAGGTTCGTATTAGGCAAATTAACGTTGCAAGAAGGAATATCATTTTGCGTGGCCCGCAACGGCGCGACTAGCTTATCTTGAAAAAATCACTTCAATAACACCGAGAAAATAAATCAGACGAAAAATGTGAATTAGGTTTTTCTAATAATAAATGCTACCATACTGAGAATGCACGCGTGAAGAAATTACGACTCAACAACCCGGTGGTTGGTAGGTCTGCCGGTTGGTTGTTGGTTTGCAGATTATGATTAACCTCGTTGATGGCTCCTTTGATCGTCCTGTCCTCCTGCTCCAGGACGGCAAGGCGATCCTCCAGCGCGGTTAGATAATCATTCAAATCGTTGAGATTTTTGATGTCAGGTCTGATCATATGGTCCCCTTTCAAAATCCGGATGGTGATTACACAATTATTGTATGATGAGATGATAAAAAATTCCAGTCATATCGATGGAATTTCGGTGGAAACATCCCCATTCCGGGCATTATTTTGGCATCGGACGTACGGGCAAAGCATTTGATATCGAAAAACCGGTTTAACAACGATGTCCATTATCAAATGCTTTGCCCCTACCGCCCAATCCATCATTTTCATCATCAACGAAATCATCACAATTGGTCATTCGAAGTTTATGTATTATTAATGGATGGTAAATTGCACCTACGCCGAATAACAATTCTTCTAAAACCGTATATAATTACCGCAAGGGTGGGTGTTTCCACCCTTTATTGACCCATGACTTATAAAAACAATAACAGATCACCCAAATTCTGGATAACCAGCCTGATACTCACAATCATGGCAGGTCTTTTTATCGTTCCGGTGGTACTGGCGCAGGAGGAATCGCAATCCAGGGCGATTATCCACGAAATCAACACCGAAAATTTTCCGCAGATTTCCTTCTTTTTGGAAGCCTATGACGAGAATGGTCAAGCACTCAGCAATCTCTCCGAAGCGGATATATCCATCATCGAAAATGAACAGGAGCCCATCCCAATCGACCTGTTGCTGCGCAATGAACCAGGCTATCAATTCATTCTGGCTTACAATCTTTCCCCGGCGTTGGCGACGAACATCACGGGGGGTGAGTCGCGCTATCAGGTGATCAGCGACCACATCATCCAATGGCTGGATAGCCGCCCTGCCAGCACACCGGATGATTTCAGTCTGGTAACGGATACCGGTTTACAACAGATTCGGGACGATAGTCCACGCGATTTCGCACAACGATTGCGCGACTATCAGCCGGATTTGATGAACAGCCAGCCTAACCTGACCAGTTTGCTGCAGGCGCTGGATCTGGCGACGGATCCAACACTCAACTCGATGATGAAACGCGCCATCCTGTATATCACCCCACAACCGACCATCAGTAATGTCTCTGCCTTCCCGGGTTTCATTGAACGGGCAGTTCAGCAAAATGTGCCGGTATATGTCTGGATGATAGGTCCACCTTCAGCGCGTTCCAGCAATCCCAGCGTGGTTGAACCATTGATTGCGTTAGCAGAAGAGACGGGTGGGCAATTCTTTCTCTTTTCCGGGCAGGAGGATTTGCCGGATATTGAAGAATATTTCCGGGCAAACCGCTATATTTATCAAGTTACCTACGCCTCAGGTATCCGCAAGTCTGGAACACATCGGCTCACAGCTGTCATCCAGCAGGATAACGGCAGCATCTCTTCTGAGATGATGAAAGTGAATCTGACAGTGGAAGCACCCAATCCCATCCTGATTAACCCACCGCTGCTGGTGGCACGAGATTGGGTAGTGGATGCAAAAGATGCCCGCATTCGCGATCTGGAGCCGGATCAGGTTGAAATTAAGTATATGTATGAGTTCCTGGATGGACACTCCCGCGAGTTGGTGAGTGCCTGCCTGTATGTGGAAGGTGAAGTGGTTCAGGAAATAACCCGGGCTCCATTTGACACCTTTCGACTGGATTTAACCCCCTATGAAAGCGATCAGGAAATTCTTTTCTTTGTGGAAATTGAAGATAGTTTTGGTATGAAAGCCCGCACCCAACCAGCTGTGATCGATGTTACTGTGGCACCTGTCCCGCTTACCTTCTGGGAGGGATTGCTACGGTTGGAACTCACACCGGAACGCTGGATCATCCTGGCAAGTGTTCTGATCGCCGGCATGGTGTTGGTGACAGCCATCGTCCTGGTGGGAAAACGTCAAGCATTCTGGCGCGAACAGGCGGCCAAACACCAACGCAAAATCGACCCGGTCACCCAACCCGTAAAAATAAAACAGGCAGACCATCGTTCCGGTAATGGCACCCCGGGCAGGGCATCCATTGGCAAACAAGTGGAAGCAATGTTGATTCCACTAAATGAGCGTTATGAACCGAATCGCAAGAAAACCGTGGTTCTCGATCGAAAAGAATGGCTCATTGGCAGCGATCCGATCCAGGCACGTTTTGTAATTGCCAACGCAGCGTTGGATGATGTGCATGCACGGCTATCACGCACGGAGCAGGGAGAGTACTGGCTTAGGGATCAGAATTCGATTGCCGGTACCTGGGTGAACTTTGCACCCATCACGAGCAAAGGTGTAAAATTAAGGCATGGTGATTTGATCCATTTTGCCAAAGCGCTGTATCGTTTTGAAATATCACATCCTACTGAAGATCGCGAAATTCAAATTATCACGTATAATCAAAATTATGATTCGTAAGACTCAATCACGTTATCCTGTTGTCGCCAAGACTCATCCTGGCATGAGCGGTAAGAATAATGAAGACCGTTTTGGTGTAACTGCGTTTCAGCTTAGCAAGAAAAACCCTACACCGGTATTGGTGGCGGTTTTGAGTGATGGCGTTGGGGGACACAAAGCCGGCGAGGTGGCCGCAGAATTGGCAATCAATCAGATCATGCAGGCTGCTACCGAGAGCAAAGGACTACAACCGATCCAGATAATAGAAGAAGGTATTAATCGAGCTAATCAGGCTATTTTTGCGGAATCTCAAAAAGATAATGGCAAACAGGGCATGGCTGCTACGGTGGCAGTCGCCTGGATGATTGGTCATCGTCTGTTTACAGCATCGGTCGGAGATTCGCGTATTTATCTGATCCGTGGTGATCGCATTCGTCAATTGAGTGTGGATCACACCTGGATACAGGAAGCGCTGGACAACAACATCCTCACTCCCGATCAGGTGGAGGGGCACCCCAACCGGCATGTCATCCGGCGGTATCTCGGCGCTCCCAATCCGCCGGATATCGATTTCCGCATGCGCCTGAACAACGGTGAAGCGGATCAGCAGGCTTTCAAAAATCAAGGGGTCACTTTGCAAACCGGTGACCGGCTGGTGCTGACCAGTGATGGGCTTACCGATCTGGTCACGGATGCGGAGATTCTGGCAGCCTTTGACATCGATGATACCAATCAGGCAGTTGATCATCTGATTGACCTGGCCAATCAACGTGGTGGGCATGATAATATCACCATCATCAGTTTTGAAATACCCGATGGCATTCAGGCGTTGAATAAAAAACGCCCATTTTTACCGGTGGGCTGTGTGGTGGCAGTGTTGATCGTGGCTGTAATTGCCTTTGCAGTGTTGGGGTATCTCTGGCTGCAGGGAAACCCGATTGAGTTGGGATTATTTAATCGCACCCAGGAATCTGCTCAGGTGACCCTCAATCCGATGATGACCAGCGCTCCACAGATAACAGGTACCCCTGATAACAGCTTACCAAAACTGGTGCCCACCCAAACGGTAGCGCCGTTATTGCCACAAACGCTTGATGAGCAAGCCTATCCTCCGCCGGATGAAGCCGTATTAACACCGGTCACACCATCTGCTTACCCATAATTACGATCAATGCAAATCAGACTGCATTTTTTTGCCACCTACCGCAACCTTGTTGGGGAGCGTTCTGTTGAATTGGACGTCGCTCCACAGACGACTGTGCGAATGGCGATTGATCAATTTCTGGAAACACATCCCCACATGCGCAAACATTGGTGCGATCAGGAGGGAAATCTGATGCCACATTTGTTTGTCATTCTCAACAAAAGTGATGTCAGTAGCCTTCCGGATGGAGAAGATACGATTCTGCAACCGGGGGACGAGTTGGATTTCATCCCCCCGGTTGGTGGTGGTTAAAGCTCCTGCTGTTCAAACAACCCGACTGCCCAAATCAATGCCATGATGATCAATACAACCGCGGCACCCAATGCTGTAAAATTGCTGGTTTGCAGGTTGAAACGCAGTTCATTAATTGTAGAATTCTCAAGCGAATGGGGTGAATAATCAAATCAGCTTTTTCAGATGGATGCATATTGTCTCTCCTTGTCATTATCATTATCAATAATGATAATGACTTATACTGGATTGATTATAAGGAGATTTCAATCAAAACACAATAGGTTTTAGGTCGATTTAAACGCTTAGCCTATAGAAGACTGGTCTGAAGGATAGGGTGGCCATCCACGAATGTGACAGTAGAGTAGAGGAATAAGAAAGTTTAGGCTTCGGAATACTTCAGTATCCAGGTTTCCCTTAATGTGGCTCAGCACCGCATGCCATGCTTCCTTATTC
>PHBY01000027.1:20268-54257 GCA_002840735.1 Chloroflexi bacterium HGW-Chloroflexi-2 | reverse complement strand
GTAATCTATTTTAATCTATTTCAAATGGTCATTAGTGTCCTGAAAATCCCTTTTTTACGCCTGGATTTGATGAATAATTACAAAAATGAGCAAGTCAGGAGAAATCACTCATTGGACCGGGTGATGAAAAAAATGAATATGATTAACATATGAAAATTGGTATTTTATCAGATACACACAATCATCACTCGAATATTCAAAAGGCACTGGCAATTTTTGAAAATCACAAACCTGATATTCTCATTTTTTGCGGTGATGCCACAACCGTCGAATCGATTGAGTGGTTTTGTGAATATCCGATCATTTATACATTTGGTAATGGAGATTTTATGACTGGCGAGATCAAAGCATTCTTAAAAGCATATAATCAGTCGAATTTTGCCGGTTATGTTTATAAAGGCGAGTTGAGTGGGAAAAAGATTGGTGTTACCCATGGTCACCTGCTAAATTATTACGATGAAATGGTCAATGATGGGCAATTGGATTATCTATTTTCCGGACATACACATGTAAGGGTGGATAAAAGAATTGGCAGAACCAGACTCATCAATCCTGGTGCTTTAGGGGGGACCAGGAAACAAAGCCGCAGTGTTGCTATTCTTGATCTGGATACTGACGAGCTTATTTTCGAGATACTGGATTAATTTTTTATTATCTGATCATGGATGGATTACCAGCGAGCATGATGCTCTTCTGCAAAACCGATCAAATCCTGAATTTCTATGGTTTTGCCTTCATCCGTGATCAATGTGCCAGTGTATTTTCCAAACATTTGGTGAACTTCAGAATACAAAATTTTTATATCAGTTTTAGCCGGGCGATCGAGAAATGGTGTAAAGGTGAGCTTCAAACGCTGATCTTCGGACTCCATCGACCAGGGTTGCATGAAATCTTTAGAATCGTAATGAAATTCGAGTTTCCCAATTTTATGAATTTTTCCATTCAGAATAAAAGCATTCTCTGACGCTGCACTGGAATCTCCAAAACCATATCCCATGTTTAACCCGATTGTCTGGTGGTCTTTTGTAAAACCCGAGGCTGAAGCCCATACCCAGAAGGAATCATAAGCCCAGACGCCACGGCCCCAATCCAGATTACCCAGAGCAGTGTCAGAGGTGATTTCATATTTTTCCCCCAAATATTCCACCATGCCTTTGGCAGGCAGGCAATTGATCTTGCGGTTGAAATAAAAACGCCGGGTTTCAATCGGGATGACCAGATTCATCGATTCATGTTCAGACGGCAGAGAGAGTTCTAATTCAGCGTTTAAATCCTTGCTCTGGTGGAAATTCTGCCAGGCAATGGAAAGTTTGCGCTGATCATTGCTGGTGGTGAAACGCAGTTTGACATTTTTATTCTGATATTCAGTTACCCCTTCGGTGCTATTACGCGCAATCTTTACTCCAGCTGCGAACGGTGAAGCCAGTGTTTCTTCATGCATTACTTTATTTTCAAAGTCAATCACATAAGCGAACACCATGCCGAGATAACCAATATCGGATATGGTGAAGGAGAAATAATGGGTTTTGGTGGTCAAACCGTAATAATCCCAGCGTTTTAACCGAAGAGATTGCAGGAATTTCAATTTGTAGAAGTTTACATATTCCAGATTGGAATCCAATAATGGCTGAGGAGACCAACCTCGAACAGCTAATTCTCCATTCGGTCTGAGCAATAAACCTGGTTGACTGATGATTTTTTCCATTTTTTTCCTCTCCATTATATTTTTTCTAAAGCCTGTGAAAGATCTTCCAATAAGTCTTCTACATTTTCGATACCAACTGAAAGCCGGACCAGTCCATCCGTAATACCAGCCTTGAGTCGGTCCGACTGTGGTACATTGACATGGCTCATGCTGGCAGGGTGCTGGATGAGTGAATCCACATTTCCAAGCGTGGGGGCCAGGGCAAACAGTTTGACATGATTCATGAAATTGATCACTGCCTGATATCCGCCTTTAAGTTCACATGCCAGCATACCACCAAAAGCAAGCATTTGACGCTTTGCAATGTCATGTCCGGGGTGATCTGGCAAGCCCGGATAAAATACCCTGCCAATTTTTGGATGATCCAGCAGCCAACGGGCGATGGTACTGGCATTTTCGCAATGACGAGCCATCCTCAATTCATAGGTCTTTAAACCCAGATGGGTCAACCAGGCATCGAAGGGAGAAGGTGAACCACCATACAGTTTGAGTTGATTCCAGAGTCGTTCTTTAACCCAATCCAGATGCCTGCTCAGGACAATGCCACCAATGACGGTGCCATGACCACATAGATATTTTGTGGTGGAATGCAACACAATATCTGCTCCCAGGTTGAAAGGACGCTGACAGTAGGGACTGGCAAAAGTATTATCGACCAACAGCCAGGCATTGTTTTGATGGGCGATTTGAGCAACCGCCTGCAAATCAACCAGGGAAAGGTTAGGATTGGTGGGAGTTTCAGCGTAAGCCAACCGGGCATCTGGATGATCTTGAAATGCCTGTTCCCATTCGGAGACATCGCCAGATTTTAACCAGACGACCTGGATTTTGTTTTCATTTGCTAAATGGTGTAGCAAGGAGTAGGTAGCTCCGTATAAATTCTGATGTGCAATTAATTTATCACCGCTTTTCAGGCAGCCCAACACGGCAGCTGTGACGGCAGCCATCCCGGATGAGAATAAATGCCCATCAAGCGGTGTTCCTGTTTCTGAGATGACATCCGATGGCAAATCGATGGCTTCCAGTGCTGCTATCTTGCTAACGACCTGGCGTTGATTAGGATTTTCAATACGGGTGTAATAGTATCCGGGATGTTGATTTTGAAAAATGGACGCCCCTGTTTCCACATCCGGAAAACGAAAGGCAGAAGTTTGATAAATTGGGGAAATGTGTGCTCCCAGGTCATTGGATTCCTCAGCGTGATGTGTGACTATGGTTGAAATACCCGGTTTATGGCGTGACATATCGACCTCCGGTAATTGTAGATAACTTGATTATACAGCCAGAGGCTTTGAAGTTGCTGGGATTGGTTAGGAAATGTTCGTCTATCGCGCAAATATCTTGAGTGGATGTCCTGCGTTGAAGAAGGTCAATACCCGTTCACCCGGCTGATATATCTCGGTATGCAATTTAAACACATGCACGATCGCGCCAGAATCCAGTTCAACCCGGTAGAAATTGAATGCCCCGCGAAAGAAGCGGTTAATAATTCTGCCATTGCCCTGTTTGTTTAGCTCAAAATCGATATCGTCAGCCCGGATGGCGATTTCCACATCAGTCCCAGGAGAATAATCATTTTGCTGGTCCAGTAAGCCTAATTCTGTTTCAAAACCGGTCGGATTTGATTTTCCGCACACGAAATCACTATCTCCCATGAAGGCTGCCACAAAACGGCTACCGCTATCATGGAATATGGTTTCAGGTAGCCCGATTTGCTCCATTTTTCCCTGATTGAATACTGCCAGCCGGTCTCCCATGAAGAGTGCCTCTTCCTGATCATGGGTAACAAAAATGACAGTAGATTGAGAGGCTTTGAGAATATTACGAATCTGTTCGCGAACCTCCAGACGTAGGTGGGCATCCAGACTGCTGAAGGGTTCGTCCATTAATAGCAAGGCGGGTTCGGGTGCCAGGGCGCGTGCCAATGCAACCCGTTGGCGTTCTCCACCACTGAGGAAGTGCGGGAAACGTTTTGCCAATGCTTCCACGCCCACCAAATTCAGTAATTCTGAGACACGATCTTTCTTTTCTGCTTTTGTGAAACCTCGCAGACCAAAAGCAATATTGTCAAAAACGGATAAATGCGGGAATAAGGCATGATCCTGAAAGACCATGCCGATGTTTCGTTTTTCAGGCGGGACAAACGTGCGGTCATCATTGATCGTGCGTTGATCCAGGCGGATAATACCCTGGTCTGGTCTTTCTAAGCCTGCGATCACGCGCAAGGTGGTGGTCTTTCCACAGCCACTGGGACCAACAAAAGAGAGAATTTCATGCGCTTGCATGGAAAATGTTATGTTATCCACTGCTGGGTATTGATTTCCTGTGAAACGTTTGCTGAGTTGTTCAATTTCCAGTTTCATTGTTTAAAAATGGACTCCCTCTGTAATAGAAAATAGAGTGGGATGATGGACATGACCACCAATAACAAAGCCGCTGGCGCAGCTTGAAAATAAAAACCTTCTTCAGACCAGATCCAGACCCGCACAGCCAGGGTTTCGAATCCAGCCGGGCGTAAAAGAAGTGTGGCAGGTAATTCTTTCAGTGAACTCAGAAAAACCAACGCGCTTCCAGCCAATAAACCAGGAAGGATGAGTGGCAAAGTCACCTGCATAAAGGTTTGAAGTGCATTCCTTTTTAAAAGCCGGGATGCTTCTTCCAGGCTGGGAGATAACTGGCGCATGGCAGATTCACTGGATCGGACTGCCTGAGGAATGTAACGGACAACGTATGCCATGACAACCACCAGAGGTGTGGCATACAGAAAGGGCAGGAAGCGATTGACCAGCATCACCAGACTCAATGCCACAACCACACCCGGGATGGCGTAACCTACCTGTGATAATCTTGAAAACAAGCGGGAAATTTTACCGGGGTAACGTACCACATAAATAGCAATGGGTATCGAAAATAGCACCGCCAGTAGAGCAGCGAATCCGGAACTCCAGACGCTGTTGAAAATGAAACTTAGCAAACCTCTGGAACCAATCTGCATCCCGGAGAAGGTTTGACTATCCAGAATGCTCTGTGTGCTCCAGAACATCAGTAAACTAACTGGAATGATGAAACTCATCAAAACCGTAAATAATAACGCCAGAAACCCCCAGATCCGCTGTTTTCCAAGATGAATGAGGGTGGCTGGACGCCAATGCGATCCAATTTGTGTGAATTGTGCCCGACCCTGGATGTGAAATTCTCCGTACAGAATGATCAATGCCAGCAGAATTAATACACCACTCAGAATAGATGCAGCAGAACGATCGTAGCGACCGGCTAATTGGACAAAGATTGCGGAAGAAAATGTTTCGAAGCGCAAGAGGGCAACCGTTCCATATTCTGCCAGCATATCGAGAGCGACCAGTAAAGCACCGGCAGTGATACCCGGACGGATGCTGGGGATGGTCACCTGCCAGAAAGTCTGCCAGGGTGTACGTCCCAACATGCGGGCTGCTTCATCAAAGGAGGCATTCATAGATCGAAATGCTGCTCCGCTTAAAAGATATACATACGGATACGAAAAAATAATCAGCACAAAAGCTGCACCCCAAAAACCGGTTGGAATGGGCAAGGGTAAGAAAGATAAATTGTTTCCTTCCAACCATAGTGATATTAATCCCCCGCGTGGACGCAAGAGCGCCAGATGGATGGTCGCACCTATATAAGGAGGAATAGCCAGCGGTAAAGCCAGCAGCCAGCGAAAGATTTTTCGTCCAGGCACATCGGTACGTTCGGTTAACCATGCCATACTGACGCCCAGAAGAGATGTTCCGGTGGTGACTGCAAGGACCAACCATAATGTGTTGCTGAATAATTTAATCAGACGCGTCTGGATGATCCTTTGCCAGAGTTCAGGGTCGCCTGTCAGTGCATGGATCAGAATGTATATGACCGGAATGACTGCCAACAAAGCCACCGATCCCGCCAGAAAGGCAATTTTGGGGATGGGTTTGTTCTGTCTCCTGTGGCTTGAACGTAATGCTGATGTTCTGAACATTTACGGAAGGTTTGCCATGTCAATCAAGTCAAAGGTCGCATCAAAGTGGTCGACGACCTGCGCCAGTTCAATATTTGCCATGCTCAGCCCATCTGTGGGTACCAAATCCGGGTGAAGCGTGACACCTGTCAGAAGTGGATATTCGTAATTTCCTTCTGCAAAAATCTTCTGGCCTTCCGCGGAAACCAGAAAGTCAAGAAAAGCTCTGGCAGCATCTGGATTTCTGGATCCTTGGATAATGGCAGCTGTTGTGGCATTGGAAATGATACCCATCTCACCGGGTGCCTGATCAGGATAAATGATGCCGACATTGCTACCTTCTGCCAGCTGCAAATAATAGTAATAGTGATTTACCAGACCTAATTTAAATTCACCTGCGCCAACTGCTTTACGGACATCACTGTGACCTCCAAAGAACGTCACTTCGTTTTCCATTAAACCATTCAACCAGGCTTCTGTTTGCTCCTGCCCTACCAGCTGGATCATACTGGCAATCTGTGCCTGCATGGAAGCATTGGTAGAACCAGCTGCAGCAATTTGCCCCTTCCATTTAGGATCGGTAAGATCAAACATGGAAGCAGGTAGTTCATCCAGGCTGACCAGATCTTTGTTATACATAATGACGCGCATGCGCTGGGTTAATCCAGCCCAGGAAGTGTCATCCGCTTTATAAGCATCCGGTAAATTCTGATAACCGACTGGCTCATAGGATTGGAAAACCCCCTCCCGGCTGAGGGCGTGGGCTGTAAAAACTTCAGTGGTGATGAACACATCCGCCTGGGGGTTGGCTTTTTCTTCCAACAATGTGTTTGCCATCTGACTATTGCTGCCAGACTTTAATAAAACTTCTACCTGTGGGTATTTTGCCTGGAAGGCTGCCAACACAGGTTGGATCAAAGGTTCTGACCTACCTGAATAAACGATCAATTTTCCGGATATGTTGCCATTCTGATTGGATGAGATTGGATCCGGTTGGGAGGTAGAGCCAGCACAGGCGGATAATATCAGGGTGAGGGCAGCCAATACAGGCATGAGCTTATGATGCATGTTTGTTCTCCTTGTCATTTTATGGTCTTAAAGGATATTGATTTCGTTATGCTTCTGTTGTAGATAATCGCACGAAAACAGCATGGCTGATCCAGGGAGCTAGCTGCAGGATGGGAAAGCCTTCTGGCCGGATCAGGCAAGTGCCATTGCTCTGAACAGCTAGAATTTGAAGGCTGGAACCAACCTTTACACCGCTGTGGTTCAGAAATCGTCTTTCGGTTTCGGCCGTGTGTATGGAGGTGACAATGACCTCCTCATCAGCGTTACTCATGGATAAAGGCGCATCCAGAACAGGCTTGTCCGGTTGAGCCATTGGATTGGAAGGAATGGGTTTACCCAGTGGAGAGGTTTTCGGAGTACCCAGGAAAGATGATAATTTTTCAACCATTTCGTCAGAAACGATGTGTTCGAGTTGGCAGGCAATGGCATCGGCTTGGAGAGGTGGATATCCGAGATTTTCTACGAGGAATACTTCCCACATGCGGCGATTGCGCAACAGGCGGGCTGCTTCCCGCCGGCCAGTTGGGGAAAGTTCAACACCTTTATAAGGGGTGTAACAAATTAAACTGGTTTCTTCCAACTTTTTGATCATCTGATTGGCAGATACCGGTTGGACCTTAAGTCGCTCAGCCAGATGATTCACCGGCACCGGGTTGATGCCATCCTCATTTGCCTGGGCGATTACCACCAGATACATTTCCTGACTGTCGTTCATGTTATTGTGAACCTTATAAATAATTATAAAATGTTATGTTATTCCATATAATACCAATGAAAGAAGATATTGTAAATAGAAAAAAGGATTCTTGACGTTCTGACCTCGATGCGGTATCCTTTAGGCGTCCGGGTGGGGCCGGCGCGGCAGAAACCTTCGAACTTCGTCAGGTCCGAGAGGAAGCAGCGATAAGGAGGTACCTCTGGGTGCCGCCGGGAACCCTACCTGGACATTTTTATTAAAGGTTAGCAAAATCATGAGTGAAAAACCACCCATTTGCAATTATGAAGGCTCCGATTACCAAACCAGCTTCTGGGATCAGGCGGATCGTGCCTATGAAGATGCCGTGGAAGCGGTTGCATTAAAACGATTACTCCCCAACCATGGAAAATTATTGTTGGAGTTAGGAGCCGGCGCCGGACGCAACACACCACGCTATGCTGGCTTTGATCGGGTGGTTCTGCTGGATTACTCAAAAACCCAACTACAACAGGCACAATCACGTTTGGGAACTGGTAACAAGTATATTTATGTTGCCGCGGATGTGTATCGCTTGCCATTTGTGGCTGGTTTATTTGATGGCGCTACCATGATCCGCACCCTACACCACATGGCAGATGCCCCAAAAGCGCTGCAACAGGTGCGATCAGTGTTGCAGGAAAATGCTGTTTTTATCCTGGAATATGCCAATAAACAAAATCTGAAAGCGATTTTGCGATATTTGTTGGGCAAACAAAAGTGGAGCCCCTTTTCAACTGAACCGGTGGAATTTGCTGCCTTGAATTTTGATTTTCACCCGCGTTCTATCAAAAGATGGCTGCAAGACAATGGATTTGAAATTCAACGACAGTTAACCGTGTCTCATTACCGTATGGGTTTATTCAAAAAAATCATTCCCCTTAAAGTCCTGGTGTGGATGGACAGCATGGCACAATTAAGCGGTAATGCCTGGCAACTCAGCCCGAGCGTGTTCAGCCGCAATCTCGCGGTCGGGACCAATGAGACTGCTCATCCAGGTTCATTCTTCAAATGCCCACAGTGTGATACAGCTCTGAATGACACCGCACCGCTGTTGATATGCCAGAAGTGTGGTCAGGAATACCCGGTAGATGATGGCATTTATAATTTTCGTTTGGATGATTTAAACTAACTAGTTTGTTTGTGCTTGATCCAGTTTTTCAACCACCCAAAAATGTGATAATCCTAACACCTGGAAGGGTGTTTTTTCTAAAAATTGCAGAAACCCGCGTAAGAATTTTCCCAAACCAGGACGACGTGCGATGATATTGTCATAAGCGCCAAAGACGATCGAACGCTGAATAAATTTTACCGGCAAGCCTTTGAATAGCTGCTTCAGTTGATTTTTGGTGTAAGCCCGTACATGTGGAGCTAATTTGTTGCGCCAGGGGGTGGGCAGGTAATTGACCAGCGGAATGTTGCCAAAGCGGTAATTCCCTCTCCAAAAGATGCCATGGGTTTCAAATGGATAGCCGCGGTTCGGGCAGAAGAACAAAATGCGACCACCTGGCTTTACTGCCCGCACCATCTCCTGCACGGATTTTCGATCATCCAACACATGTTCCAGCACTTCATTGCTGAGGATCAGATCAAAGTTGTTCGCTGGAAAAGGCAAGTGTTCGCCAACGCCGCAGACCACCTGATCCACATGCTGATGCGCTTCCAGGGTGCGTTCGTGTTCGACATCCAAACCAACCGCCTGTTGAGCATCCTGTGCCAGACGAGACAGATACGCCCCTAATCCAACACCGATTTCAAAGACTTTGCCATGGACACGTTCGCCAGCAGCTTTTCGAATCATCTGCATGCGGCGATCCTGGCCGCTGCGCCAGACATAAGAGGGTTCTCCGCGCAAAGCTGCTTTTTCTGAATGTGTACTGCTCATGGTTGTTGATTTTTCTCCACGCTTATTGTGACCCCAATACTACCATAGCCGCTCCTGTATGAGAAGTTGACTGTTTCACTTAATTTAGGGATGGTTTTTGTGCCCAATGGATGGCAACCGTATTGAACATGGCACGTTGAAAAAGGATTTTTTGGAAGCCAGTGCGTGCCAGATAGACGACCAATTCCTCTGCGGAAAGGAATTTGTCGGTTGTGGTGGGCAGATATACATACGCATCCCGATCTCCGGTGAGAATTTTGCCTAAAAAGGGAATAACCTGATGTGTGTGAAAGTTGATGAAGGGACTGAGAATGGATTTTTTAGGTCGGGTGGTATCCAGAGAGACAAAGATTCCACCTGGCTTAAGGACACGCCATTGTTCCAGTAATGCCAGCGAGAGATCAACAACATTTCTTAGGAGAAATCCTGATACTACTGCATCAAAGCTATTATTTGCGTAAGGTATTTGCAGCGCATCCGCTGCGGTGAATTCTACTTTAGGTCCGGACCGTTTTTGGCCGGCTTGCATCATACCCAGGGTAAAATCAGCGGCAAATATCCGCCGACCAGGATACTGTTTGATGGCTTCCTGCGCCAGATCACCGGTGCCTGCACCTAAATCGAGGAGCGCTCCACCGGATGGGAGCTTGGATCGCTGGATCACGATCTTGCGCAAGCGCACATCCATTCCAGCGGTCATCAAACGGTTCATTAAATCATAGCGTGGTGCAATCCGCGAAAACATGGATTGTACCGATTGCGCTTTTTTCTGTGATTCGCTATTCACTGGCTCGTTCATAAGGCACCCATGCCAGCACTGTAGTGCCCAGACCCGGTTCTGAGGTAAATTCCACGTCGCCACCCACGTTACGGGCGCGGGTCTGGATGTTTGCCAGGCCGTGGCCAATACTCATTTTTTTAACTTCAAAATCGAATCCACGGCCATCGTCGCTGACTTCTAAAAGGACTCTTTGGGGTGTTTTCCAGAGTGTTACATTCACACTATGGGCATGAGCGTGTTTGGCAATATTTGCCATGGCTTCCTGGCAGATGTGGAAGAGAGCGACTGCATTGGCTTCGGTAAGATCTTTGAAACCATCGCTGGGTCCCTGTAAGTTGATTTCCAGCAAGGTGTTGGCACGTAATTCAGTCGTCAGGCGCTGGATGCCATTCATCAGGCTTTCATCATGCAGTTGGCGCGGGCGCAAATCGAGGATATAGGAACGAATATCGCGGATCGCACTGTTAAGATCGACAATCGATTGTTCGATCCGCTGACGGGCAACATCCGGTTCTTCATTCAACAACAGGCGGGCATGTTCCAGGGTAAGACCCACAGCGTAAATAGACTGGATAATGCCATCATGCAAATCCATCCCGATGCGTTCGCGTTCTTCCAGGATTGCCAGACGGCGACCCTGCAGGTTGAGTTGCATATTCTCAATTCCAGTGCCTACCCAGGAACTGATGGCTGCCAGAAATTGGACTTCCAATTCATCCAATGGTTGCGGATGGCAGGTACCTACACACAGAACACCTAAAATACCGCGGCGGCCATGCAAAGGTAATAGCGCCAGCTGTCGAAATTGTTTTTCATATATGACCGGGTCTAGTTCATTGTTTTCGTCATCAAAGGGCAAATCAAGCAAACGAGGAAAACCATCTTTGGCGGTGACTCCAACAAAGCCTTCACCCAATTTGAAATAATCTGTGCGCCAGATGGTATTGACGATTTCACCACGGTGCATGGAGCGTTTCAGTCTGCGACGATCTTCCTGCATCAGGAAGAATTCCCCCACTTCCAATTGCAGATAATCCATGATCTGATTGAGCGCTTTTTCCAGAATCTCATCGATATCAGATGAGGTAGCCAGGGTGGATGAGAGTTCGTTGAGCAGCGCCAGGTTTTCATTTCTGCGGGTCAGGATGCGATCGCGCTGAATTAATCCGCGGTACATTTTAGCGTTTGAGATGGCTACGGCTGCATAGGCTGCCAGCATTTCGATCAGTAATTCATCTTCAGGCGTAAATTCAGGCCCATCCAGTTTATTGGTCAGATAGATCTGTCCCAGGTTGCGATCACCCAGCACAATAGGAACCCCCAGAAAGGAGTTCATGGGAGGATGACCTTTGGGAAAACCACTGCTGCGCGCATCTTTGGTCAGATCAGTAAGGCGAATGCTTTCGTGTTTATTCATCAAAGCGCCGATTAATCCCAACCCCAACGGGGGATGAGGCATGGCTTCGATTTCAGCTTCATTCATGCCAATCGGGATAAATTGCTCCACCTTTCCCTGTTCGTTATTGACACCCAGGGCGGCATATTGGGCTCCAGCCTGTTCACAGGCAAGAATGGCGATGCGTTCCAATAAGGATTCCAGGGAAATATCCTGGATCATTTCTAAACTGGCTCTATGGAGTGCCAGCAAGCGTTCCTGTAGTTGTTCTCTGGTTAATTCAATCGAACTCATTTTGGTTAATGCATCTCTTTTCTGAATTATTTTACTTGATTTTGACCGATTTTGTATTCTTTATGCAGGGTTAGCGGTTTTCACGGCAATGACAATGACTAAAAAGGATGACGTTATAATTTACTTAATCGTTTAGCACGATTATTCATTAATGAAGAAGGAGAAACAGCGTTTGATCAGAAGAAACTTTGAAGGACATCTTTGGATCATCAGTGGCGAGATTGGCGCTGGTAAAACGGTCTTATGCGCCAGTCTGATCAAAGCTTTTGAAGATCTTGGTTGGCTGATCAGCGGATTGCGTTCACCAGCCATCATGGAAGCGGGTAAAAAAATTGGCATTGCTGTAGAAAATCTTTCCACAAAGGAAATACGCCAACTTGCTGTGCACGATTACAAACCGGATGGACTGGAAGATGAACCGATCCATTGGACATTTGATCCGCAGGTATTAGCGTGGGGAAATCAGGTCTTTGCACACGCAGTCCCGACCGATTTACTGGTGGTGGATGAGGTTGGCCCGTTGGAAATGAAACGGGAACAGGGTTGGGTGAATGCCTTGCCTGCCCTCGATTCCAGGCAATACCGGCAGGCGATCCTGGTTATGCGTCCCAAATTGCTTGCAATGTCTCAATCCCGCTGGCCGTGGGCAAGTACGATTGAGATTGAAACAGTAGAGCAGGTGCCTGCCATCACAAATGAATTAATGCAGGAATGGATATCCGGGAAATAAATATTGCAAACAATGATCGAAAAGCGTTGGGCGGTTATAATGAACGCTGAATTCATCAAAGGATAATCACCAACATTTATGGCTGTATTGACCGTCAGTAATCTGGGTAAATCATTTGGCGCTGTTGAAATTTTTTCAGAGCTTTCATTCAGTGTATCCAAAAACGCTCGCATTGGACTGGTTGGACCCAACGGCGTTGGGAAGACCACGCTATTACGGATTCTGGTGGGAGAAGAAAGCGCTTCTGAAGGTCAGATTCAGTTTTCCCGAGGGGTTCGGGTTGGGTATCTTCCCCAACGCGCTCAACTTCATTCTGAACGCACTTTATGGCAGGAGTGTTTGCATGTTTTTGATGATCTGCTGAGTCGGCAGAAGGAATTGAGAGCACTGGAAGAAAAAATGAGCCGCTCGCAGGAGAATACTGCAGAAATAATGGAAGCCTATGGCAAAATTCAGCAAACCTTTGAATATCTGGGGGGATATGACTTCGAAACACGCATCCACCAGATGCTGAGTGGACTGGGGTTTTCACCGGAGGATGAGGGGCGTCCGGTTCAGCAACTTTCAGGTGGGCAACGAACCCGGGCTTATTTGACAAAGATTTTACTGGAAGCGCCGGATTTGCTGTTGTTGGATGAACCAACCAATCATCTGGATATTGCTGCGGTAGAGTGGCTGGAATCCTTCCTTAAAGACTGGCCGGGGGCGATCATTATCGTTTCTCACGACCGTTATTTTCTGGATCAGATGGCCACCTCGATTTATGAGATGACCCCTGCTTTGGAAACCTACCGGGGAAATTACAGTGCCTATCTGGTGCAGCGAACCGAACGTTATACCAGACGGCTGGCAGAATATGAAGCACAACAGGAATTCATCCAGAAAGAAGAAGATTATATCCGGCGTAATATCGCCGGGCAGAATACACGGCAGGCGAAGGGACGCCGCAGACGCCTGGAACGTATGCTGGAAGAATCGAAAATCACACCACCACCAACCGCCCGGCGCAGGATGCATATGCAACTGGATACAGGGGGACGTTCGGGGGAGCTGGTTTTACGTACCCAGGATTTGCAGGTAGGCTATGAAGATGAAGGCAGACCCTTGTTCAGCACGCCAGATTTGTTGTTGATACGCAGGGAATGTGCCGCCATCATTGGTCCGAATGGCGCGGGTAAAACAACTTTTCTTAAGACCATCCTTGAACAAATCCCGGCTTATCGTGGTGAGGTGACGCTGGGAGCTAGCTTGAAAATTGGATATTTTGCCCAGGCACATGAAGGCTTGATCCCCGAACGCAGCCTGATGGACGAAATCAGTGCCGTAGTCCCGCAGTGGTTGCCGGCCCAGATCCGGGATTACCTGGCGAAATTCCTCTTCACTGGTGAAGATGTCTTCAAGACCGTCGAATTTTTATCCGGCGGGGAACGGGGTCGGCTGGCGCTGGCCATCCTGGCTTTGCAGGGAGCTAATTTATTGTTACTGGACGAACCCACCAACCATCTGGATTTGCCATCGCAAGAGATCCTGCAAACCATGCTGGCTGAGTTCAACGGCACTATTCTGCTGGTTTCGCATGACCGCTTCCTGATTGACGCGCTGGCAACCCAAATCTGGGAAGTGGTTCCGGGTCAATCGATGCTGCGGATTTTTGAGGGCGGCTACAGCGAATATAAAGCCTGGCTGCAAAATGAAACAACCAGAGATAATGGAAAAGTTGAGGAAGAACCGCAGAAAATAGCGATCAAATCCGGTCAATCGGAAGGAGGCACAGGGCTTTCCAAAAATGAATTGCAACGCCTGCAGAAACGCATGTTGCGTGTGGAAGAGGAAATCTCACAGTTGGAAGCCAATCTGGCAGCAATAGAAATGCAATTACAGAATCCACCGGTTGATGCTAAAAAAGTAGTTCAATTGGGAAAGAAATACAGCGAAGTGCAATCAGCGCTGTCACAACACATGCAATTATGGGAAGAACTGGCTTTACAGCTGGATCGGGTCTGATCATAAATCATTGTTTTCCAGTCCCCACGCTGACATGAATAGGGATCAGGTATACTAAGGCTTCCAGTAATGCATCCAGATCAGAAGCCTGGTTGTAAGCCTGCATCGAGATGCGCAAAAAATGTCGCTGATTCCAGTCGATGGTGGGGATTTCAATCCGGAATTGGTCGTACAGTTGAGTTTTAAACATTTCAAGGTTCTGCATCAGCGGGATTTCAATGCAGGCCATCTGCTGGTATTGATTGTCATGCTGGTAGAGAACTGGATAGCCGGTTAATGCTGAAAATTTTGGCAGGTATTTCTTGATGAGGGTATGACAATCCTGTTGCACCTGCTGCCAGTGGTGCTCCTGTTGAAACTGGATGGCAGCCGGCACACTCAGGTAAGCCGCCGGGTCATGCGTACCGGTCCAGGTGAGCAGATCCAGGAAGCGAGAACCTGAAGATTTGGCGGGATCGGTCTGGTATCCCCAGCTGACGACCAGCGGTTCGATCAAATCCTGCACAGGGGGAGCCGCATACAGAAATCCAGCCCCTTTGGGAGAAAGCAGCCACTTATGGCAATTCCCGGTGTAGAAATCAGCACCGATTTGATCCAGGTTAAGGAGGATTTGTCCAGGCGCATGCGCGCCATCGATCAATGTCAGGATGCCATGTTCACGGGCACGTTGGCAGATGGCTTCCACAGGAAAGCGTAAGGCGGTGGGCGAGGTAATGTGACTGAGAAAGATCAATTTGGTCCGGTTGGTAACCCCCTGCCAGAAGAGTTCAACTATTTCATCCTCAGAAACGGCTGGAAATGGAAGGGGTTGGCGTATATAACGAGCACCATGATTCGAGCAAATGAATTCCCAGGTGTAATCGCAGGCTCCATACTCCTGATCGCTGGACAGAATTTCATCCCCGGGTTGCAGGATCACAGAGCGAGCAATCAGATTGACCCCGTAGGTGGCATTGGGTACGAACACCAGGTTGGATGGGGATGTGCCCAGAAATTCTGCCAGTGGTTGGATGACCTGCCGGATGAGGTCATGATACTTCCGGCCCAGGAACAATACCGGTTGTTCCTCCAGCTTTCGTTGCCAGCTTTGATATTGCTGGAAGACCGGTTTGGGGCAGGCACCGAAGGAGCCGTGATTGAGGAAGATGATGGTTGGGTCGAGCAGGAATTGGGAAGATAGATTTTGATCAGACATGGAATTTGTAAGCAATTGAGAAAAGTTTTAGGTTGACTGAATTATTTAAATTACTATACTATAAGTGTGAGGATTTCATCCTTATTGGTCAATGCAAACGTTTTATTAATTGTATCCAAAGAAAAACCAATCTGTTGCTGAAATGGTTGATTATTTCATCAATGGAGGTTTTTCGGTTAATCGTTCTGATTTTTCACCTTTAGAAAGGGAGGTGCGCTGAAAATAAAATCAATGTATCCAATGAATAGGGAAAATCATTTCAATTTTTATGAGGGAGAATCTAATGAAACGAAATTTATTTAAAATCTTTGCAATAATGGTAGTACTGGCGATGGTGGTTTCACCAGCAATTGCTCAAACCCCAGCACCAACAGGCAATGTTACCTGGGAAAAAGGTTTAGGGGATCCAGAACCAGCTGAATTAGCCTGGGTTCAAAGTTTTTCCAAGGCAGATAGTTTCATTGTCCTGTTGGAAGAGCCTTCTCTTGCATCACTAGAAGGTGAGATTTCTGGGTTTGGAACCATAGACAGAACAGATGAAGGAAAATTAGAATTGGATAGTCCTGCAGCTGTATCATATCTGCGATTTCTAAAAGCTGAACAGGACAGTTTTATTAAGAGCGCTGAAATCACATTAGGCAGAAAATTAGCCATTGAATTTCGCTATGATGTAATACTAAATGGATTTTCTGCCAAAATGAGCCCTGAAGAAGCAGCTCAATTGTTGACTTTACCTGGTGTTCGGGGGGTCTATCCCAATGAACTCTGGCAAATCAATACAGATGTTAGCCCTGGATTCTTAGGGGTAGATACTATCTGGGAAGGAACCAGTACTCCTGGTGGAATATTTACAAAAGGTGAAGGATTAATTGCGGGTATCCTTGATACAGGCATTAATATGGATCATCCATCATTCGCTGATATTGGTGGCGATGGTTATGATCACACGAATCCTTTTGGTGAAGGAGTCTACAAAGGCCTATGTTTGACAGACTCAACCAATTATGTCTGTAATGATAAATTAGTTGGTGTTTATGCGTATACCCAAGCAAATGAAGCGGTTTTTGGTGAAGATACTCATGCGCATGGTTCACACACTGCTTCAACGACTGCTGGTAACTACCTGGATGTGGATTATAACGGGATTACACTGTCAATCTCAGGTATGGCTCCGCATGCAAATATCATTGCTTATGATGTCTGTTACGAGGATGGGTGTCCAAATGCTGCATCTTTGGCTGCGGTTCAACAAGCAATTTTGGATGGTGTGGATGTTCTCAATTATTCAATTGGACCAACATCTGGGGCAGTGAACCCTTACGAGAACCCAGTCGAGTTGGCTATGCTGGATGCTATGCATGCAGGCATTCTTACCGCAACATCTGCTGGAAACAGTGGTCCCAATGGATCCACTGTCTATAAAGCCCCACCCTGGTCAGTTGTAGTTGCGAATAGCACCCATGGTCGCATTTTTGGATATCCTGTTGAGGTTTACGAACCCAGCGGGGTTCCATTTGAAGCAATCGCTTTGCCGGGTGTGGGTGTTCCTTTCTCGACGGATTTGGTAGATTTACCTATTCGTTGGGCTGGCGATGATGTAGCAGATAATTTTGATGGATGTGATCCATTCACACCAAGTTATTTTAATGGGTCGATCGCGTTAATTTCTCGTGGAACTTGTAGTTTTGCTATAAAAATCAATAATGCCACCGCCGCGGGAGCCGTTGGCGTATTAGTCTACAACAATGCGGGTGGTCCGCCTATCGTGATGGCTGGTATTGAGGGCACAACTATCCCTTCTGCAATGTTAGACAAAGAAGATGGTGAAGCTATCGTCGCTTTGATGACTGACACTTTGATGACATCAGCATATTCAGATCAGGTAGCAGCATTCAAAACCATTTGGGCTGATGTTTTGGCTTCTGGTAGCTCACGTGGACCATATGGATTATTAGACATTTTAGAACCAGAAGTAGCAGCCCCCGGCACAAATATTTTGGCTGCCTACAACACACCTGGAGAAACAGCGCCTTTTGGTGGTGTTAATAACAGTTACGAAATTGATTTGATGTCCGGTACCTCGATGGCAAGTCCACATGTGGCAGGATCCATCCTATTGATGAAAGATTTATTCCCCACATGGACACCCATGCAAATCAAATCAGCTCTTACCATGTCAGCGTTTGATGAGAATATGCTTAAAGATAATGGTATAACTCCAACAGATGCATTTGATGATGGTAATGGGCGTCTTGACTTGACGAAAGCTGCACTAGTCGGCTTAACCATGGATGAAACCAGGGATAATTTTCTGGATGCTGATCCGGCTGAAGGAGGAGATGTCAAAACTTTGAATATCCCCTCTTATCAGAATAGTCAGTGTGTTGGTGAATGCTCGTTTACCAGAACATTCACAGCTGTTGCTGATGGTTCATACACTGCAGTTGCTGTTGCTCCTGTTGGGATTGAAATCACTGTTACACCATCCGCTTTTGATATTCTTGCCGGTGACACACAGGAAGTACTTTTTGAAATTGATGTAATGGCTGCTGATATTGGCACCTGGCAATTTGCCTCCGTCACATTTGATACGGATAGCACACATGGAACTGGTGAAGCCATTACTGATGTTCGTATTCCCTTGGCAGTAAAACCAGATGCGGGAAACTTGCCAGCTTTGGTTAAGAAAAATGTCTATCGAGATGCTGGTGGTGTGATTTTGGAAGATCTATATGCGATTGAAATTTCAGATCTCACTATAAAGCAATCGGGTTTAACTGAAGCTGAATTGTTTGAGTTTGAATTACCAGTTGATCCAACGAATGGTGATCCATTTGATGATCTAAGCGATGTCTGGTATACGACTTTTGATATTCCAGCTGGTACAAAACGGGTAGTCATGGAGATTTTAGAGACTTCTGCATCGGATCTGGATTTATTCTTTGGTTATGGTCCAGTTCCTTCTGAAGCAACGCTATGGGATGCAGCAGCAACCGGTGCGGCGTTGGAATATCTGAGTTGGGTAGATCCAATCGAGTATCAATGGTGGGTGCTTGTTCAAAATTGGGGTGGTACTGCTACTCCGGACGATATAACACTTGCTCTAGCGGTTGTCCCAGAGAATCCATCGACCAATTTTGAAGTCACAGGTCCAGCAGCAGTTCCAGCTTTGGAAATGTTTGATCTGGAAGTCACCTGGGCTATCCCAGAGATGGAACCACTCTCAGCCTGGTATGGTTGGTTCAGTGTGGGTTCTGATTCTGCGAGTGCAGGCAATATTGGTCAAACTGAAGTTAATCTCTACCGTCGATATGATGATGTGACCAAAGAGGTGTCTGCTGATTATGGGGATGAGGGTGAGGTGTTAACATACACGATTACTGTAGCCCCGAATAGAACAGGAGCTGACCTTCATTATGTAATTGATGATGTTTTGCCCGAAGGTGTGACTTATGTTGCAGGTTCATTAGAGACGACTGGTACATTCACTCCAGCCACATATGATCCAGTAAATGATTCGATCAATTGGGAAGGCACAATGCCAAAAATCGAATACACCTATATTGTCTCAGATAACACAATCAATCCAACATATTGTGATACCCCATGGGGCGGTTATATGGATGCATTTACTGAATTTGGTTACCCAACCATTGCTGGTCTTGCGGGGGATAGTATTCATTGGGCATGGTCTGGCTTAGGTCTAGGTACACAGTATTATGGTTCTCCAATTCCAAGCACACCTCGCTTTACGTCTGATGGTTATGTGTACATGTATGGAATCCTTGATTATTGGTGGAATTGGGAGATCCAAGATTTCCCAGATCCTACCACACCTAATGGTATTGTGGCGGAATGGATGCGCGATACTGTGATTGTCTATGATGCAGCAACAAACAAAGGAGTTACAGGTGTTACATTTGCAGGTGGTGCTTTGTGGGTAGTTGAATTTGATGATATCGAAGATTTCGAAGATCCTAATCTAAAGATGGATTATCAAATCTGGGGTTGGAGAGAAGTGGATCCTTCTATTGGATATCCTGACCTCGTTATTGCGTATGATAATGTTGTTGGCTCTTGGGATAATCTAGGCGCAGTAGGCCTTGAAAACATTGATGCGACACTTGGTTCAAAATATGCATATAATGATTGGGCTCCTTCCAGTGGTGATATTATCTGTTTTGACTATGCAGAAGCTGGAGCAGAACCCGTTGTGATAACATTTGGTGTTATAGTGGATTCTGGATTGAAATTTGGTGACACGATCACAAATAATGTTATGCACACAGCTGATGGATTTGGTATGATGGAGGAAACAGCCTTTGCTTCCTTCATCGTAAATGACCAACCTTTTGCAGACGACCAGAAATTGGAGACGCTGGAAGAAACACCTTTGGATATCACATTAACAGCTTCTGACACTTATCCTGGTGGTGCCTTAACCTGGATGGTCAATGATCCTGCTCACGGTACTTTAAGCGGAACTGCTCCAGAATTAACCTATACGCCAGATGATGATTTCTATGGTATAGATAGTTTTACCTTTACTGTAAGCGATGGTATGCGAACCAGTGAAGAAGCAACCATTACCATCAAGGTAATCAATGTTAATGACTCGCCAAAAGCAATGGATGACAGCTATGAAACAATGCAGGACGTTGTTTTGGATGTACCTGCTCCCGGTGTATTGGCAAATGATGTTGATTTGGATCCAACAGATGCCATTTTTGTGGATGTCAAAGATGAGCCTATGCATGGAACGTTGGTGTTGAATCAGGACGGGTCCTTTACTTACACGCCTGATGTTGGTTTCTTTGGAACTGACACATTTACTTACTACATGTTGGGTATTCCAATGCCGACAAGCGAGTATGTGGACACTGCTACAGTAACCATTACTGTTCATCCTGCTGGGAAAATCTACTTGCCATTGATATTCAAGTAAAGTATCTACAATTCCTTAGTAAAAAAACGATCAGCAAGAGCTGATCGTTTTTTTACTCTATCTTCGGCCAATCCAGCAGCAAGTTCTCCAGCAACAGACGACTATTCAGATTGGTATCCAATTGCCCCAGGGCGGTTTCTAGAATTATAAGCTGCTGGTAAATCACGGGTTCAGTCAATTTTTCTGCTGTCCCCTGGCTGTAGGATTTGAAATTTAGAAAGGTCATGGGCATATCTGAACCATTGGCACAGATGTAAAAATCGCGCCACAGGGAGAGCCAGGTTTGCAGCAGCATGGCGATACTCTCACGGGTTACATTCTTGCGTTTGAGATCGGCTATCTTTTCAGCATAATCGAAGCGCTCAGCCAGCGAACTGCCTAACAGATCAAAAACATCCTGTACGAGCTGGTGCAGTTTCTCCAGTTGATCCGGGTCCTGATAATAGCGCACAGCCTGACCAATTTTACCGGATGTTAAGTGAGCCAGTTCATGCGCCATCTCGGCAGGGATTTGCCAGTGCTTTTGGAGGGCAGTGGTGCAAAGGTCGACTGAGAGAGGACGTAGCCGCAGGATTTCGCAACGCGAGACGATGGTGGGCAGCAAGTTTTCCACTGAATCAGCCGTGAGAATCAGGATCACCCTGGGTGGTGCTTCCTCAAGGGTTTTCAGCAGGGCATTCTGGGCATTGGGAGTGGCTTCCTGAAAGTTGAGCATTAATGCAATCCGGTATCTGGCTTCGTAGGGTGCCAGAGATAAGCTGCCCTGCAGTTCGCGGATTTGTTCCACCTTGATGGTTCTGGCGTCATCCAGACTTTGGGTAATAGTCAGGTCTGCCTGCTGCATTTTAGCGATCTGCTTACACAATCGGCATTCCCCGCAGGGTTCACCGGGAGCCGGTGGTTGGGTGCAATTGAGCGCCTGGGCAAAGCGGATTGCCAGACTGCGCCGTCCAATACCAGGCGCCCCACTCAGCAGGTAAGCATGCCGGACATTGTTCTGTGTGATATGTTTCTGTAGTATCTGGGCAGCCCATTCGTGCCCGTGAATCATCCATTCCATGGCTTGGATTGTAGCGTAGTTCCATTGGGATGGCAATAATAATTGGCTTTCCGAAATGTGATTTGATTTTTCTTACCTGCAAATCAAAGGGATATAGATAATCGTGTGTGGGGTTGAAAGTAGTGTCAAATCTAATCCGATAATCACCGGGTCATGATCAGAAGATCGATATGCATCTGGTGCATAGAGCAGATCCTGTGCAGGTTGTTTATATGTCATGTCATAATTGATCAAATCTGGTTCATCCGCATTGATATGCCAGATGGTTGTGCCTGTTACCATCGGTGCAAGTGAAATGCTGGCAAATGCATGATCCAGATACCCGGCCTGACCGTCAAAAACATACGTATAGGCAGATTCCCCCACAAAGGTGGTGATTAAATTGCTGTAATCATCATTTGTTGAATGGAGATCATCAGCACCAGCAAGAATGGCTACAATGGGAGCTTCTTTGCGATAGGCATTCAAATCTCCTATGATGAGGTTATGTTCACTTCCACTGTTGGTTGGATCACCAGAAAGCCAATCAACCAGTGCTTCGGCAGCAGCTTTACGGGTAAGATTGCAATTGCCTGCTCCATCACCAACATCTGGGTCACCGATATCGTCACAACTGGAGCTTCTGGACTTGAAATGATTGATTACAACCGTAAAAACAACACCATTATTGAGATCTTGAAAGGACTGCGCCAGGCTGGGGCGGTTTTTTGTATCCAAAAAGCGTGAATCAACAGATGAATCAAGCAGGGCATAATTTCCAACGAGCGAAACTGTCGCAGGTTTGTAAATTATGGCAACTTTGATCTCATCGATGCCGATCACACCAGTGTCTACATAGGAATAGACATCTTTTCCGTGCGCTGTATTTAATCCAGAAACCAGATCCTGGATAGCTAAGGAATTATTCTCGATCTCGATCAATCCTACGATGTCAGCGTCGATCACCATTAAAGCAGCTATGACTTTGTCACGTTGACGATTGAATTCTTCTATTGTATCAGCTCCACGGCTTCCCAGGGTTGTGAAATAATTCATGACATTAAAGCTGGCTACTTGGATATTCCCACCAACATCAGCCGGTTGCTCCGGGCGAAGGTTGGATAGAATGTGCTCAGCGCCTTGTACAGGTTGAATGCGGTATGCATTCATGGAGAAATCTAAAATGCCGGTTACATTTCTCAATTGATCTCCTCCACGGAATAGGTTGTCCAAATTGAAAATTGTTCCAGCAGGGTGAAATGCAGGATCGGGATTTTGGTTAGTACGCCCATCATCCAGGATGATTCGATCCAACAGGAAATTTTCAACGGCCTGGAAATATTCTGGAGAACCAGGTTCATATTGGCTGGTAGGACTAAGGTGGCGGTTGGATGTAAGAGTTAATTCACCGTAGCGATCGAAATTGTAATATTCCGAGATAATCAGGGCTTGAGGAAATGTAACCAGCATCCCTTCGTATTTTTCAAAATCGCTGCGCTGATTGACCGTTAAGGAGAGCGGCGTGGCAGCAAGTTCTTGCGGAACTCCACAAAAGGTGAGCTGGCTGATTTCTGAAAGCTGGGTTCGGGCGTAATATTCATCCACTTTTCCGGTAACCTGAACTGGTTGACCATCTACTAATGCTGGATCATTGTAGCGAATAAAAATACCATCGGAAGTTAACTCATTCTCATCACCATTTGCATCCTGTAAATAAAAGCCATTTAATCCGCCAACTGAAAAATTAGCAGTCACATTGCCACTCAAGGTGATGTTGCTTTGTCCGTAAAACGGGCTGGCTGATCCAGTCCCCTGGATTTCGCCAATTTGGTGTGTATCAAGTCTTGAACAGACCTGTGGAACCACAGTGACAGGTATAGTACAACTGGCAGTTTGCGGTGAGGGATCATCATTGGAAAATAATAGCTCAATATTGTAAATTCCTCCCGGTGTGTTCTCTGCGATGAACAAAGTGCCGGAAAGTACACCACCGATTTCAACAGCAGGTTGTATTTCCTCAAGCATTATTCCCATAACGGGGGAACTCTGAAGCGTTGTTTGCACCACTTTTCCGTCCAGATCTGTGGCTGAGATCGTCGTCGAAATAGGAATTCCTTCATATGTAAATAGACTGGAAGGGCAGGTAGGTGTTATGGGGTTGGCATACGGGTTATGACAATTACCAGAAATTTCAATGTCATCGATTCCAACCCATTCATCATTTCCAACAGCATTGGCAGTCATAATGCGAATTTCCAATTTGGGTTGATTGTTTGAATTGCCTGGCAGAGTGACATCCACAGGTGTGACTTTATGAGCCAGCCCTGGTCCGGTGGTGGCATCCGGTATGAATGCCTCCGGAACATTGTTGAAATTACCAGCTCCACCCGTGCGATAATGCATGGCTACCGGTTGGATGGCGTTATCACTTGAGCCGTCCAGATCTTTGATTGTGTATTTCACTCGAATATCTGAGCAGGTGGTTGTTTCCAGGGTGATTTTTATATAAGGAGCATCGGCTGTGCCGGATCCACTTAATGCAATGGTCTGGTATGTTGATTCAAATTCTGTGACGCCACCGGTGGTGAATGTGTTGGGATTGAGCAAGTTTGCATTGACATCCACAACGCCAGGGATATCATCCTGTAGGATTGTTTGTGGGTCGCTGCCATCGCTATTGGTTAATCCATCTCCTCGAAAACCAATAATGTTCTCAACCCCTGACCAATCATCTTTCGTAGTAATCAAGCCAGGATCAGACCAATCTTGATAGAAAATTCCATCTGATAGCCGGTGGAAAGTCGCATCAAGAAGAGGTTGTGCGTGTATATTTATTGGTTGTTGATTCGAACCAACGAATTGAAACATGAGAAAAGTAAACAATATCGAGTGAAGGAAGATTTTCATCATTATTCCTTTTGGATTGAGAATCAGGATGTTGAATAATCGCAGTATTGATTTATCGACAGTATTATTTGATGTATTCCGTGTTGTTACTTATCTCTGGAAAGGAATTTTTATAAATGATTTTACATTGAATCAGATTGAAGAATTTATTTTGAATAAATTACACAATATTTGGATGACTAATTTTAACATATAAGAAAGAGCTGGCAATTATTTTTGCCAGCTCTTTTACCTTAATTACTCCAGGTTGAAAGTTTTATTCGCCCATACTGATGGGAACATAAACCATTGCTGATTGATAAGTGGTATTTCCACATGCATCTGTAACCATGTAAGTGATCGTGTAAATTCGTCCTGTACCGGTATCAGATCGTTCAGCTCTAAGTTTGAAGGTAAATTTATCTACTATGACAATATCATCAATTGTATTGCCATCATCGTCACCATTGTCCGGTTCATTGGAGGAAACAGAAACTAACGTGATTTGAGGATCAAGATCAAAGTTATCCCATGCTGTAACGGTTGCAACCACATCTACATATTTATGATTGGGAGGCCATAATAGATCAGGGGTAACAGTCACCTCTACCGATGGGGGAACCAGTTCACATACCTTCAATCCTACAATAACCGGATCGTGATCGGATGAGCGGAATGGATCTGGAGCGTACAAGGCATCCTGAGCGGGAAGTTTGAATGACATGTCATAATCGATCAGATCTGGTTCGTCTGCATTGATATGCCATACTGTGGTGCCGGTTACCATGTCAAAGAGATCTGAGTTAACCAGGGCGTGATCGAGATAACCTATCTGACCATCAAACACATAAGTGTAAGCATCCTCACCGACGTAATGGAAGAGTAAATCGGTGTAATCATCTTCTGTTCCTGCCACATCATCCGGACCTGCCAGAATGGCGTCAATTGGATCTTCTTTGTCGTAGGAGTTCAAATCACCGATGATGAGATAGTTTTTACTTCCGCTTTCAGTGGGATCATCTGCCAGCCAATCTACTAGAGCTTGTGTAGCATTCAAACGTGTCAGGTTACAATTGCCAGCGCCATCACCCAGATCGGGATCACCAACATCATTACAATCGGATCCTTTAGATTTGAGGTGATTGACAGCGACCGTGAAGACTCCACCATTGGTTTTATCCATGAAAGATTGGGCCAGCGCAGGACGGTTCTTAGTGTCCAGGAATCGTGGATCAACAGAATTATCCAGAATCGCGTGGCTGCCATATAAATCTACTGTTGAAGGCTTATAGATCATAGCTACTTTGATTTCATCCGTGCCAATTACACCTGTATCAACATAGGCGTACGTGCCTTGCCCCATAAGACCATTCAAACCTGCTACTAAGTCCATGATGGCAGCATTGTTATTTTCAATTTCCATCAAGCCTACTACATCTGCATCAATGACTGATATGGCAGCGATGATCTTTGCGCGTTGTCGTACAAATTCCTCAATTGTGTTTGCACCCCTGCTATTAAGAGTGGTGAAATAATTAAGGACATTGAAACTGGCAACTTTGATATCGCCACCGACATCCTCTGGTGAATTCGTACGCGGGTTAATACCCGTGTAATCCGCACCCTGGGTTGGTTGAATGCGGTATTCACTAAATCCATAATCCATGATACCGGTTACATTAGCAACTGTATCACCTCCGCGGAATAAATTACCTAAATCGAAGATGGAACCATTTGGATGAATAGCTGGATCTGGGTTTTGTGCGGTACGTCCATCATCAATAATGATTCTATTGCGTTTAAATTCCTCAACTGCATCTAAATAATCAAGTATGCTGGGCTCATACTCTGCAGTAAAAGTTAGATAGCGCTCAGTTGTCAATACAATTTCACCGTATCTATCAAAGTTAAAATATTCTGAAATTGTTAATGCTTGTGGTAAAGCCACCAACATACCTTCAAATTTTTCGAATTCATCAACTGTTGTGACTGGCAATGTGATTTCTGTTGGCGTTATTGTTTCGATTGGCTCAGCGGAATTTTCAGGGTCAATATCGTTACAAATCCACAATTGAGTTATGGTGATCTCAGTTAATCCATTAAATTCAGATACACTGCCACGAACACGAACTGTATCCCAATTGGAAAATTCTTCAGGAAGAATAAATCCTGATAAGTAAATAAATATTCCCTCTGAAGAGTCAGGATTATCATCACCAATCGGGTCCTGGATAAAGAAGCCATTTTTTCCATCAAAGGTAGCAGTTACTACACCTTCAGTAGAAACAAAGGAATCTTTAAATGGACTCTCCAGCCCAATCCCCTGTATCGATGATATTGTTGTATAAGGATCTCCACATTGTTCTGGAGGAGGTGGTGGGGTTTCGTAGATCATATTCAGCAAGCCGGGCGTGTTGTATGCCTCACCCAGAGTAATTGTTCCTGTAAATCCAGGGATACCCGCCAGATCGAAGTCGTTACGGATCCAATCGGTAGCTACATCTGTGTCATAGCCATCTGGAATGCGGGAAGCGCCACCAGGAACATACGGTAATCCATCATAATATGCTGTGAGAACGGGCACACCATATGTGAGGTCACTTGCTCCTCCATCATTAACCGCAACAGCATCAACGATTGTGTCCCAGGGATAGATGTCGAAAATTCCATCTTCATTTGTGTCAAGATCGTTGCCTAACGCACCTGTGAAATTCTTGACAAGTAAAAGGGTTAATGTGCCATTTTCAAGAGCATTAGCTGGTAAATTTGCTAAATACAATCCATTCGAATCAGTTGTTCCTAAGGGGATAACTTCATCGATCGTTCCTGTTACAGCTTGATAAAAATCTCCCTCAATCTCTAGAATTTTGTATGCAGAATAGTCTGTGTTTGGTTCACCATAAATTTCCACATATTCGATGATGTCTGTACCTACGTGATTTGCTAAGAACTCATTGATTTTTGGTTCTTTTGAACCTTGACCACATTCAGCTAAATGAGAGCCTAATCCATCAATTGAGTCCTTTGGAAACCCATCCCATTCATAAGCTGGATCAAAAGCATCATAGGCTTCCAAATCACCTTCACAAATATCAAATTTCCTGCGAAGGGTATTATCTATTGTACTAATTGAACCTGAAATCCAAGCTGACCCTGGATCAAAACCAATTTGCCCAATAGAATCGATTATGGAAGTTCCTTTTCGTAGAACAACTGCATCGTCACCATTGTACCAATTTGTTGCGGTTGTAATTTGATCTGCAACTGATTTGATTGAATCAATTGCTGAAGCATTTGTAACAACAAATACGTCTCCATCTGAAACAGTACCAATGAGGTTAATAGTTAGTCCTGCTGTTGATGATCCATTAAAGAACATCTGGATGTTGTAACCACCAACTGTCAAATCGATTGGTGCACCTGTCCCATTAAATATTTCTAAGGCTTTATTGAAACTGGAACCTTCAATGTATTCTGAAAAGAAGAGCTCTGCTGTTTCAGCCTGAACAATCTGGTGTGGCATCACTTCACCTAAAATGGAAGTCCATGCCAGAACACTTGCCATAAGCAAGTTTACAAAACCTATTTTCGTTTTCATTATTTCAATCCTCCATTGAAAACAATTAATTTTGGTTAAACAATTACAAGCTTTCAGTAATTGAAAGCACAACAAAGGTTCATAGCTGGCTGAGATGTAAGAGGGATTGTTTGATACTGAACATTATATTAAAATGTTCTCCAATAAAATTGTAGCATAAACTGTTGTGTAAAGAAATATAAGTATAAAGTGTATCTGATCCTTATCATCGTTTTATCATTTTAGATCTACGGTATAATCCAACTAGCAGAAATATCCTACCCCAAATGCTAGTTCAGCTAGTACCCAGGAATTGAATGGTCAAAAAATCGCAATCCAAATGGAAATTTCTCATCCGCTTAGCAGGCACAATCCTCTCCATTGTTCTGCTCATTTATCTATTTTATTCGGTGGGATTGGATGAGTTTCTGGCAAGCCTGAAGAATTTATCCATTGGCAGAATTGTTTTGGTTATTGTTTTAATCTTTGTTTCCCGATTAGCTACCTTTGGCCGCTGGCATGTCTTGCTGCAAATTGAATCAATCAAAGTCAACTGGAAGGACAGTCTGCGTTTAACCTTCGCGGGGCTGTTTGCTGCCAATTTCTTACCCACCACGATTGGCGGAGATGTGGTCCGTCTGGCTGGGGCGATGCGCCTGGGGATCGGTGGTTCTCTGGCAGCCGCCTCTTTAATGGTTGATCGTCTGATTGGCATGGCTGGCATGGCGTTGGTTGCGCCATTGGGTCTGGTCCCGGTTCTGACAAATCTGGGCGAATTAACCGGTAATACATTCCATTCGACAATTTTATCAGGTGGATTTTTTTTCAATAATAAAATTGTGTTGAAAATCAAGGCCATGATTCAAAAGATTTTTTCCTCGTTTTCATTCTGGATCCATCACCCTCGCTATTTAATACTGGCTTTGTTCTTCACTTTTATACATATGTTGTGTCTGTTTTTGATTATCGAAGTTTTAGTAGTTGGCATGAATGAGATGATGCCATTTTGGAAAATTGCTGGTTTGTGGAGTTTGACATATTTCATCACACTGATTCCTGTTTCGATTAATGGTCTGGGATTGCAGGAACTATCTTTCATCAATCTGTTTACTGTATTTGGGGGTATCTCCGATCCAACAGGTTTGAGTATTGCGCTGATTATCCGGGTATTAATGATGATAGGCAGCATTCCGGGAGCATTTTTTGTTTCCAGTATTCTGAGTGGTGAAACCTACACAAATATCTCACAGGAAAATCCACTGACTTTGGAGTGATCATGTTGGTAACTGATCGGGTTTTTTGGCGTTGGTATTAATTCTGTGTGGTAATAAGTTCCAGTTTATTCATTTCCGCTCGATGGCTATGTTGACAATGCTCCCGTTCAACGTGTACAATCCATGAGGTATGGACCCACGCAGCTTATTAAATGAACAACAATTGGATGCTGTCACTGTTGAAGGCGGGGCAACACTGGTATTGGCAGGGCCAGGCTCGGGTAAGACCCGTGTCCTGACACATCGTATTGCTCATCTGATCGATCAGATGGGCATACCACCTTATCGCATTTTAGCGGTGACTTTTACCAATAAAGCCGCGAATGAAATGAAAAAACGCCTGGAAAGCATGGTGCCGGAGCGCGCTCAGAGTGTTTGGTTGGGCACATTTCATTCAATTTGCGTCAAGATTCTGCGCAGGGAAGCACGATATTTACCTGTTGACTCAAATTTCACCATTTATGATGTGGATGATCAGGCAGCTCTGATCAAGAATATTCTTAAAGATCTGAACCTGAATGACAAGCTCTATCGACCTGGCGCGATTCAGGAGACAATTTCGCGGGCAAAAAATGAGATGATCATGCCCAAACAATACAACATTCGTACGTCAAAGGATGCCAAAATCCAGGAGATTTACGAGCGCTATCAGGCCAGTCTGCGTGCCTGTAATGCCATGGATTTTGATGATCTATTGCTTTCTGCACTCTCTTTGTTGTACGAAAATGATGATGTACGCGAGAAATATGCCACCCGCTTTGAACATGTACTGGTGGATGAATTCCAGGATACCAACCAGATTCAATATGAGTTGGTAAGGCTATTATCGAGTGTGCATAAAAACTTATTTGTGGTGGGTGATGAAGACCAATCCATCTACCGCTGGCGTGGAGCGGACTACCGCAACGTGTTGCGTTTTGAGGAGGATTATGGCAATTTCAGCAAGGTACTGCTGGAACAGAATTATCGCTCCACCCAGAAGGTTCTCGATCTGGCTCGTTCCATTATCGACCAGAATCACCATCGTACACCCAAAGCGCTCTTTACCGAAAGAGGCAGTGGTTCTCTAGTCCGGTTTTACAACGCTGAGGACGACCGTGATGAAGCCGATTATGTTGTACGCACGATTGGTTCAGAAATCAAGAAAGGTATCAGCCCGGCATCCTTTGCGATCATGTATCGCATGAATTCGCAATCACGTATGCTGGAAGAAGCCTTTATGAAAGCCGGGATTCCGTATCGCCTGGTGGGGGCACAACGCTTCTATGGCAGGCGTGAGGTTAAGGATGTGATTGCCTTTCTGAAACTGGTGCAAAACCCGAAAGATGAAGTCAGTATCCGCCGGGTGATCAATGTGCCACCTCGAAAAATCGGTGATAAATCGGTGGAGAAGCTGGCAGAAGTTGCCCGGTTAACTGAAAGCAGCCTGGGGGATGTTCTGCAGGAATTGGGTTTGCTGGGATCACAGTCTGAAATCTGGGGGGCATTGGATCGCAGTGCAGCCTCGATCTATCAGTTTGCCCGATTGATGGTTGGCTGGTTGGAGATCAGGGATAAAGTTTCGCTACCGGATTTATTCGATCGCATCCTGCTGGATGTGGAATATCAGGAATACTTGCAGGATGGCTCAGAAGAAGAAGTGATTGACCGCTGGGGCAATGTGCAGGAATTACGCCGACAGGCATTTGAGTTTGAAGAACTTGGGTTAGTGTCTCTACTGGAGAATCTGGCTTTGGTTTCCGACCAGGATACGATTGCGGAGAAACTGGACAGTCCAACCCTGCTGACATTGCATGCAGCCAAAGGTCTGGAATTTGACCGGGTCTTTATCATCGGACTGGATGATGGTGTTTTACCACATAATCGTTCCTTTGAAGACGAAGAAGAAATGGCGGAAGAACGGCGTTTGTTCTATGTAGGCATTACGCGCGCAAGGGATCAACTTTATCTGGTACGGGCCGAGCGTCGCAGCATGTTTGGTTCCTATGAAATGCAATTTCCATCACGCTTCTTTAAGGATGTCCCGGATGAATTGGTGCAGATCGAATCCCCCCAACGATCATCCAGCCAACGCGGCTATGACCGCTGGGAGAGGGGATCTTATCGGAATGGATCGGGAAGAAGTCGCCGGAATCAGGATGACTCTTTCTTTGAAAGCTGGGATGAAAAAGCGACTTCCACTCACACCTGGAAAAGCGTCAACCCAAGTCGGGAAAATCGATTTGGGGATGCGGGACATGCAGCTATTCTCCCGCAAAAATCGGATGCTCCTCAACGCGAAAAGAAAACAGAACCTACTTATAAAGCCGGGATGAAGGTCAAACATCCCTCTTTTGGGGAAGGCATGATATTGAATGTACGCCTGGAAGGGGATGGGGAAGAAACCCTGGATATTTTCTTCTCAGAGCTAAAGCAGCAGAAAAAACTGGCAGCTTCCTTTGTAAAACTGGAAATTGTATCATCTCAATAAATCGAGGTAAGCGGGTGTTCTTGGCGTGCAGACGCACTCCAAAAACACCCTAACCGTTCATTATAGAAATGACACTGGAAATCTTGAATTAAGAAATGAGGTTTTATGCAAGCTGACCCTACCCCGGATATCAACAACACCAAAAGTAAAGTCGGATTAATCGCGCGTTCCACTTTGATCATCAGTGCCGGATGGGGAGCATCGATTGTAGTCGGTCTGCTACGGCAACGCATCATCGCCGGGCAATTTGGCACCAGCGCGGTGCTGGATGCTTTCACAGCCGGGAATGTCGTCCCGGAATTGATCTACACCATGCTCTCGGGTGGAGCGCTGGGATTTGCCTTTATTCCGGTTTACAAAGAACGGCTGGAGAAGGTTGGAAACGCCAGTGATTTGTTCAGCAAAGTGATTAACTGGATTTTTCTAATCACGCTGTTTCTGTCATTATTAGCTTTCGTGTTTGCGCCATTTTTGGTGACATCCAATTGGGGTGTTGGTGCGCTCTTTCCGGCTGAAGTGCAGGAATTAACCATTGATTTGATGCGGGTGTTATTGCTCTCCACGATCATATTTTCAGTATCCAGTATTCTGACATCCACCCTGTATGCGCATGAACATTTCATCACACCGGCATTATTACCGTCATTGTATAGCGCCGGGATTATTTTTGGCGCGCTGGTGTTTGCGCCTGCCTGGGGAATTTTTGGTATCGCCTGGGGAGCTGTATTAGGATCCCTTTTACATCTATTGATTCAAATACCAGCTTTAATCCATTACAAAGTCAAGTGGCGACCAATGCTTTCGTTTGATCCTTTCGTGCGCAAGGTTGCTATTTTAATGCTGCCGCGCATCATTGATTTACTGATGGCACGGGCCAGTATCAACTGGTTGAACGCTACCCTCAGTTCCCGCTTGGGTGAAGGTAGGCTGGCGGCCCTGGATTTTGCCTACCGGTTGATGAACATGCCCTGGACTTTGATCGGCACAGCCATTGGTATTGCAGTCTTTCCGACCATGGCTGCAATGGCAGCTCAAAAGGATGTTGATGCGCAACGCAAGGCCTTCAGTGGATCATTACGGGCTATTCTGACATTGGCGATCCCTGCTGCGGCAGCCTTGATTTTATTCGGAGAGCCCATCATTCGTATTCTGTTTGAAGGGGGAGAGTTTACAGCCGATAGTACCCAGCTGGTTTATTATGCACTGCGTTTCTACACCTTGGCATTAATCAGCCAATCCATGCTGGAAGTGGTGGTACGTGCATTTTCTGCCCAACAGGATACCTACACCCCCCTATACATTTCGATTTTCACCACGATGATTAATATTGGTCTGGCAATCTGGTTTACCCGTCCGATTGAGCAGGGTGGTATTTCGCATGGTGGTCCTGCTTTCGCCAATGGGCTGGCGGTGTTGATTGAAGCATCCATCGGTATGTTGATTCTTTCCATCCGCTGGAAAGGTGTGGACATTAAACGGATTTTGATTGATCTTTCCAAAGCCCTTTTGGCTACTGCTGTAATGGCTTTAGCGGTAATCCTGTTAGGGAAGGTACTGCCAGCTTCCGATTTGATCCAGCTGGTGGTGGGGGGTGGAATCGGGTTGCTGATCTATTTTGTGGTGGTGTATTTCCTGGGGATCAAAGATGTGGTCAATATCCCGCTGGCGATGATTCGGCGAAAAACGAAATAGGGAATGGTGGGGAAAATAGCATCCATCGTAAATATCCATGGATTCAAATCCATGGATAGACAAATTTCAAACCAGTTGAAACCGGTTCAGAAATTCTTTTTAAAGAATTTGAGGTTCATTATCCTGTGAATTGATTCATAGGGTACCGTTGGGATTTGAATCACAGGATGGGGGTGAGAAGGGATTATTCCGAAGGAGTTGTTCACTGATCCAAATATCCATGGATTCAAATCCATGGATAGGAAATTTCAAACCGGTTGAAACCGATTCAGAAATTCTTTTTAAAGAATTTGAGGTTCATTATCCTATGAATTGATTCATAGGATACCGTTGGGATTTGAA
>PHBY01000027.1:0-20254 GCA_002840735.1 Chloroflexi bacterium HGW-Chloroflexi-2 | reverse complement strand
TTCAAACCGGTTGAAACCGATTCAGAAATTCTTTTTAAAGAATTTGAGGTTCATTATCCTATGAATTGATTCATAGGATACCGTTGGGATTTGAATCACAGGTTAGAGAAGGAAATACCCCGGGTCCTGGAACAATTCCAATCTCATGCCTGCAATCAAACCTCAAACCGGTTGGTGGCATATCACCTGTTACAACCTTGTTCATACTCTTGAAAACAAGACAAATAAGACTAAAATAGTATTATATTGTGATTATTGTCACAATAGTCTAGGTTTGGAGGTGGAGCATGACGAAAAATCAAAACCAATTACCTCGGGTTGTCATTGTGGGCGCGGGGTTTGGTGGATTGCGAGCAGCAAGAGCACTTGCCGATGCACCTGTGCATGTGACTCTGATCGATCGCAACAATTATCACCTCTTTCAACCGTTGTTGTATCAGGTGGCGACTGCGGGGTTATCCGCGGATGAAATTGCATACCCTATACGTGGAATTCTACGCAAACAGAAAAACCTGACCTTTATCATGAGCGAGGTGAAATCGCTAAATCTGAAGGAAAGCGAGATCATAACCGAGCAGACAGCGATTCCATTTGATTATTTGATACTGGCAGTGGGGAGTGAGACGAATTTCTTTAATAATCCCGATCTGCAACAACACAGTTACGGATTAAAAGATCTGCAGGAAGCGCAATCCATTCGCAACCATATTCTGAATCAGTTCGAAAAGGCAACACTGGAAACAGATGAGCGCTTGAGAAAAGCGATGTTGACCTTCGTGATCGCTGGAGGTGGACCAACCGGTGTGGAGATGGCTGGAGCCATTGCAGAATTGGTGCGGGTGATGCACAAAGATTACCCAGGTCTGGACCCTCAGCACATTCAGGTGGTGTTATTGGAAGCCATGGACCGGCTGTTGGCGCATCTGACAACCGATTCGTCTCAGTCCACATTAAATGCTCTGGCAGGTAAAGGCGTTCAGGTTCGTTTGAACACACTGGTAAAAAGCTATGATGGTCGGGTGATCCAGCTCAGCGAAAAGCAGCAACTGCCCAGTAACACATTAATCTGGGCTGCAGGCGTTCAAGCTGCCAGTCTGGTGCGGGAACTATCCCAGGAGAAATTGCCACAAAACCGTATCAAAGTTCTTCCAACCCTGCAAATTCCTCAGAATGAACGGGTTTTTCTGATTGGAGATGCTGCCTATCTGCCCGATCAAAATGGACAGGCATTACCCATGGTAGCACCAGTCGCTATGCAGCAGGCGGATCTTGCCGTCAAAAACCTCCTACGATTGATTCAATCAGAACCCTTGAAACCTTTTTATTACAAGGATATGGGATCCATGGCAACCATTGGACGCAATCAGGCAGTGGCTGAGTTGTTCGGATTACGCTTGCGAGGGTGGTTGGCCTGGTTGGTATGGCTGTTTGTCCATTTGATGCAACTGGTTGGCTTCCGTAATCGATTGGTGGTCCTGATAAACTGGGCCTGGCAGTATTGGTTTTATGACCGGGCAGTACGTTTGATAGAAAAAGGGGATTGTGATTGATCGGATAAATGGATGTCATCCGGTCAAGGAGACCTGAAGGAAATACCAGGTAAATTGCTACTTCTCTGCGTATAAATCGTAAATAGATTACGGGAACTTTTCGAAATGAAATCCTGTCTATCTTTGTTAGGGTTCATTAAACAAGAAGATAAGAAGGCTGGAAGTCATCATCCACCAGATCAGGACCGGAATGAAAAATACCTGCCACAACGGCCAGGTAAAATCTCCACCAGATGACAGAGAATATCTCTTCCAGTAGCCGTACCTTAACAAATGTTGTGGTGTTATTGTTAACAAAATCCAGATTTTGGATGTACGGATTGGTTTTAGAAAGAAAGTAGAGGTTTATCATGGCTGGAATTGTATATGTAGTCGTTGGTATCGTCGCTGTAATGTTCGCTGCTTTGAGCGTGGTTAATCTCAATTCAGAAAGATAATTCAGTCAGGCTATCTGATCCATGTTGATATGGCTTAATTGTTTGCTTATAATCTTGCATCAATCGATTGATTGAAAACTTCGATTCGTTTGTTTCCCCCTTTCGAAAAACTCCTGAAGCTTAGAATTCAGGAGTTTTTTCATTCATTGATGGTCTTTATCGTGTTAAGCGATTTGAGTTTTTGGCATGTAATAGCCCGTCAAAAACACATACATGCCGTTTAATGCATCATTGATTATGAAATCAATTTATAAATATGGTGAATATGATCCTTCTCATGCCACAAGACCCTGCGCAATAATTTACGTGGACTCCAGAACTCGCCTTCTTTCCCCTTCACCAGATCTTTTCCTATCAAGCCGGGCAGAACGGTTTTTACCTGCTTGCGAATCACATCCAGCCGCTCAAATGGATCATTGGGTACTTCATTACGGGACAGGTCAGTCAAACCCAGACGATCCAGGTACCACCATTCAGCGCCACCAATGTGCCTGATAACACCCAGAACATTCCAGCGCTCTCCTGCAAAATTCTTCTCTCGCAATTCATCCGGAATGCCGGCTAAAAGATCCAATAAATCCTTTCTGGACCAATCCATCAGCATCAGCCCTTGTGCCACTTCTTCTTCTTTCAGAGGTAACCAATCATTTTGAAACCAGGCATTGACGGAATAACCATCTTCGCTCGTCACTTCATAATTCTCATTAATTGAATAGATTTTGAAACTCTCGAGCAAACGCACCTCTATGTCCTGGTCTTCCTTCAGCCAGGTTTTTTCACCCGCTTTGAAATTGACCCAGTGCTGATACGCGATGAAAGCCTGCGGTAACAGTACCAACGCTTCCTGTTCATCATCACCATAAGCAAAACATCCGGGGTAGTCCAGCGCCCAGGCTAAAACCCGCCCTTCGTAATTTAATTCCAATCCAGTTCTCAATTGCATGGAATCCTCCTCTTGGATGGCATTCATTGATTATAAAACAGTCGGGACAAATGGAAATTTTTGGAAGATATTTTGATTTATAATTTGTCATAGTCCATCTGATGACCGTTATACAATAAAATGATGGAATTTTTGAAACTTTTTTCAAGCTTAATTCGTCTTACCTATGAGCCTTTCTCAGGTGCTATTACCATCTTTCCCGTTGGGAGGTCCCATGATTGATATCGATAACGATTTTGAAGTAGAACAGCAACCCCGCAAATTTGTCCCGCAATGGTTTTTTCCGATCCTGGTTGAACCTCGCAGAACACTGACTGAAATCGCTGAAAAAGAGCATGCTGTCTGGATTGCCCCTTTGTTAGCTTTGATGGTTACTGCACTGATTTTGGTGCTGGTTTCGGCTCCCATGCTGGGTCCATCATCCCAAGCGACATCACAGCCTGAAATGTATGAATATTACAGTCCTGAACAGCAACAGCAGTATCAGGAGGCTGTCAATATGGGTGTCAGCCCGGTTGTGACGATTGTATTTCCACTGGCAGGTAAATTTTTAGGCATCTGGGTTGGTTGGATTTTGCTGGGCAGTATTTTACATCTTTCCCTGACATTGAATGGCAGCCGTAGTAGTAATCGTTCTGCATTAAATCTTGTTGCCTGGAGCAGTGTGCCATTCCTGATCCGCGATGTTGTGCAGATCATAGCCATTCTGGCAACCAAACAGCTGATATTACAACCTGGTCTTTCCGGTTTCATTGCAGGAGGTGCCAGCGGATTTACTACATTTTTAGCTTCTTTTCTGGCATTTTTTGATCTTTATCTGATATGGCAAATTGTATTAATCGGGATGGGTGCCATGAAGATCTCGGGTTTGAAGGCAGGCAAAGCCTGGTTGGCAACCCTGATTGCTGTGGTGATTTTTATGATTTTAAAGGCTTTGCCAGGTTTTATTATGGCGCAACTCAATGGTCTTTCTCCTACCAGGATGTTCTTCTAAATAATGAGCGAACAACCCGTTATTCAAATTCGTAATCTACGCAAAACCTTCACGATGGGAAAGCAGAAGGTGCATGCACTGGCAGGTGTGGATCTGGATATAGCACCTGGTTCGCTGACAGTCATTATGGGACCTTCAGGTTCAGGGAAGAGTACCCTGCTTTATCTGTTGGGTGGGCTTGATCGTCCAACCAGCGGAACCATCCAGGTGAATGGGCGCTACCTGGACCAGATGGACGAAAATGATCTGGGTTTATTCCGCCGCAAGAGTGTCGGGTTTATTTTTCAATCCTTTAATTTAATCCCCAGTATGACCGCCATGCAAAATGTGATCTTCCCCATGCGTTTTACCGGGGTATCCAACAAAGAACGCCAAAAACAAGCTGCCCGCATGTTGAGTCAGGTTGGTTTAGCCAAAAGAGCTTTGCACCGGCCAACAGAATTGTCTGGAGGTCAGCAGCAGCGTGTGGCTGTGGCTAGGGCATTGGTCAATAACCCACCGATTATTCTGGCGGATGAACCGACCGGCAATCTGGATACCACCAGTGGCTTTGGTATCATGAAACTATTATCCAAACTGAATTTGGAAGGTCGTACAGTCATTGTGGTAACGCATGATATGCGTATGTGCCAGTTTGCCAGCAATATCATTTATTTATTGGATGGATTAACCGTTAGCGAAGCGGAATACGAAGCCGCATCTCACTTTGAAATCCCGGAAGAAGAACCGGAGGAAGTATAAGCCATGAAGAAATTAACCAAATTTGTCTCACTCATCAGTTTAATTGTTCTCATCATGTTAACTATCACCAGCCCTTTAATGGGTAAGGCCCAGGATGAAACACCTCTGGCTGATACAGCAACCGTCGCACCACTCGAAACGGCTGTTGATACACCAGAACCTCAACTACAATTCACACGTCCTTTGGTGGTGATCAGCTCTTATGATTATGGGGTGGATCAGGTTACGCCGGGCAACGACTTTAATCTGAAGATCCGTTTAAAGAATAATGGTGAAAGCGATGCCTATAATATGGTGGTGACTTTTGAAAGCACCGATTTTTTGCCTTTAGCCTCCGGTGGTGTGCGGGCAGTTCCCCATCTGGACACAGGCGCGTCGGTAGAGATCGATCAACCAATGCGCGCCAACGCCAGTTTATGGGGATACTCTTCCGGAGCTATTACAGCGAACGTCGCTTACACAGATGAAAAAGGCGCAAGCTATACAGAGAGATTTACGTTAACGATTGATCTGCGTATACCGGTATATTCAACTGCGCAACCCACAGCAACCCCCACGTTACAGGCACGAGCACAACTGGTTGTTGGAGGGTATGAGGTGGATGTCACTCCATTGCAACCCGGGACTATTTTTAATATTTCGGTGGATATTCGTAATTTAGGGGCTGTGGATGCGCATGATGTAACCATGGTGCTCGGTGGCGGCGTCACGGTGCCCAGCGGTCAGGATGGTACTGGTGGACAGGGAGCCGGAGGTGTAACCGGTAGTGGTGCGGACCTGTCGGTATTTGCGCCTATTGGCACTTCAAACCTGATCTATATTGATGAAGTCGGCGTTGGACAGCTGGTAAAAGCAACTGCACAATTGATCGTCAATGTTTCAGCAAATCCCGGCGCGTATCCATTCAAGATTTCCTTTACCTATTTGAATGAAAAAGGAGAACGGGTGGTGGATGATCAGGTGATTACCCTGTTGGTGTATTCACTACCCAAGGTGGAGATTGGCTTTTATCGCAACCCTGGATTTTTTATCGCCGGGCAAATGAACCCACTACCCATTCAAATCACCAACCTGGGAAAAACAACAGCAGTCCTGGGTACCCTAATCGTATCATCTGAAATTGCTGATCTGACTGAGAACAGCATTTTAATTGGCTCGTTGGAACCTGGTGGTTATTTCACCTTGGATGCCATGGCCATGCCATATCAGGAAGGTGAGTTGGAGTTACTGGTTTCAGTTTCCTACACCGATGATTTTAATCAATCCCGAAAAATCGAACAAAAATTGACTGTCATGGTAGACCCGATGCCTGTTTTTGAGCCCAATCCCGGTGACATGGGCGAACCCATGCCACCGATCGAACAACCAGAAACATTCCTGCAGAAGGTATGGCGTTTTATCAAGGGATTATTAGGTTTGGGTAGTGGAAAATCACAACCCACTCAAAATGTACCCATGCCAGGTGAATATCAGGAAGAGGTTCCTCAATTTGAAGAGCCAGTGAAACCGATCCCTGCGCCTAAAGGATAGTCAGGAGTAAGATGCGATTCTGGGATCTGGTAAGTCTAATTTCTGAAAATTTACGCCGCCGAAAAGGACGCGTATTTCTGACTGCGGTTGGTGTCGTGATTGGTACTGCAGCTGTCGTATTGCTTGTTTCACTGGCTACCGGGCTCCAGAAAAGCGCAACCAGTAATCTGTGGGGTATTACTGATCTGAGCCGGATAGATGTGTATCCCAATTATGGGGAAGGGATGTACATGGAAGCTGTCCCAATGGGCGGGGGCGGCGGAGGGGGTACCACCAGCAATGTTAAATTATTGACACCAACTGTCCTGGATGAAATTGCAGCCATACCCGGGGTTAAATTTGTGATCCCAAGAGATTATATGTATGGTCAGGGTATGATTCAATTCGGCAAGTTTGAAACCTGGGCAGGCTTGATGGGTGTAAAAACAGATAATCTGGAAAATTTAGGGTATGAGCTGGATCGTGGCTCTATGGAATTGCGCAAAGGAACAATCGTGGCAGGCAGTTGGGTCGTTCAAAACTTTTATGTCCCAAATTTACGACCCGGGCAGGAAATGCCTGAATTGCCAGATATTCTGGACCAACGGGTGAAGTTGAAGTTAACCAAATGGACCACTGATGGGCAGGAAGTAAGTAGAACGGTGGAATTAAAGGTGGTTGGTGTTCTGCGAGAAATGCGGAACGAGGCGGATGGAAGTTTCTTTGTCTCGATGGAAGAGTTGGAAGCCTGGAATACCTGGTTTAATAACGGACAGCGCATCAACCGCAATAAAAATGGTTACAACGATGTGATCGTTCGTGCTGAGAGTCCCGAAGTGGTCATGGATGTCACTCAGCAGATTAACGATATGGGCTATATGGCATATTCACCCCAAAGTACTGTGGAAGGCATTAACAGCTTTTTTGTGATCCTGCAGGTCGTGTTTGGGGGGATCGGTGCGATCGCGTTGCTGGTAGCAGCCATTGGGATTGCCAACACCATGACCATGGCCATTCTGGAACGTACCCGTGAAATTGGCTTGATGAAAGCGGTTGGAGCGACCAATCGCGATGTTCTGACCATATTTCTGGGGGAAGCGGCTGGAATCGGCTTTTTAGGTGGTCTGGGAGGTGCTCTGTTAGGTTGGGTTGGTGGATATGCATTGAATGTGGTTTCAATGCAGTTCCTTGCCAGCCAGGCGCAGCAACAGGGTTATATGTCAACCGGATTAACAGCGGATACACCTTTGTGGCTGTTATTGTTTGCCATCCTGTTTGCGACCTTGGTAGGATTTTTGTCGGGATTATATCCAGCTTTACGAGCAGCCACATTGGAACCGGTAACCGCTTTAAAATACGAATAAAAAGTTTCTTCAAAAATTTGTGCGTGTTTTTGGCAGTGAGCACCCGTTAAAAACACGCTACAATTTAAATAGAAAATCCTCGAAATAAAAGTTTCTATGAAATTTAAAAATCGGTAATTATCGGAAGAAAAAATCCTTCATTTTGGAAGCACAACTGCAAGAGTCAAAATTGACTCAATTTGCTTAAAAAGGGATGGTTTTGAGTCAAAAATCGTGAAAAATGACTCAAAAATTGACTCTATGAGTCAATCAATTGATGTTTGAATCCTGCTTGTTTGCGCAAAAATGGGGGAGAAAATAGTTTTTTCTTGAAATAATTCTTTTGAAGTTTTTTTAACATTTCTAATGTTATATTAATGTTTGAAAATAAACCTGAATAAAAATCAAATTTACAGCGATTGTTGATTGACTTGTCAGCCAATGACAGGCATAATTTTTGATAGAGGAATCATTGAACTGGTATGCGTTTCTGGTAGGTGCAGGTGCGTCCCTGGCGATCTGGCGGATTGTGCAGGGTCAGAAAAAAAGGGAAGACTTCCAATGGGCATTGGCAGGGCTGTGGGTATTGGCAGGTGCCTGGTTAGGCGCAAGACTGGCGTACTTTATCTGGCATCCGGCTGCCATCGTTGATTTCGGTTGGCGGGCATTTGGATTGCGGGAAGGTGGCATGGTCTGGCCTGGGGCAGTGTCAGGTGCCTGGATCACTATTTTCATCCTGGCACTGGCAAAACGAGCCAACTGGTTGATGGTAGCTGATCGATTGCTGGTGATGTTACCTCCTCTGGCAATCATGGCATGGCTGGCAGGCTGGATCTCAGGCAGTGGCTATGGTCCGCTGATGCAGGCTGCCTGGTGGGTCCCCCGGACAATGGACGATAGCTTTCAATTATTACCACGCTTTCCCCTGCAATGGATGGCAGCCACTGCGTTATTCCTGGTATTTTTTCTATTGGAACCACGCTTTCCTAAAAATAAGACCGGTGGGCAGGCAGCTTTGACCTGGTTGATTTTTACAATTCACACCCTCCTGTTTTCCTTTTTACGTGCGGATCACCGTCCAGAATCGCTGGGGTTGTATTGGGATATCTGGTTTGGATTAATTTGTCTGCTGTGGGCGCTGGTGCTCATCTGGTTGGTTTTTATGCACAAACCGCTCAAGCAAATTATCCCTGATTAAAAACTTCACCTGCATTCTTTTCTGAGATAGAATCAGCTAACAAGAAATTTTTGGAGAAACAGGTGCTTATGAAATGTAAACTCGCGTTAGCCCAAATCAATACGGTTCTTGGAAATGTACCGGCAAATTTGGCCAAACATCTCGAATTGATCGACCAGGCGTTAGCACAGGAAGCTGATCTTCTGGTTTTTCCCGAGCTCTCCATGACCGGTTATTTATTGCAGGATATGGTGCCGCAGGTTGCTATGCGTCCCAATGCAAAGGATCCGGTCTTTTCGAAGCTACTGCAGGCCAGCCAGAAAATTGATCTGGTGGTGGGGTTTGTGCAGGAAGATGAACGCAACCGTTTTTACATCGCCTCCGGGTATCTTTCGGGTGGAGAAGTGGTGCATGTCCATCAAAAGATATATTTACCTACTTATGGACTGTTTGACGAAGGTCGTTTCTTCGCCTGGGGGGATAGCGTGCGCGCTTTTGATACTCGCTTTGGGCGCTTTGGCATGCTGGTGTGTGAGGATTTCTGGCATGCATCCGTCCCGTATCTACTCTGGCAGGACGGCGCGGATGTTTTGATCTTCAGTTCTGCCTCTCCGGGACGTGGGCTTTCCAATGAACCGCTGGTTGACTCAGCACGCTGGGTGGATCATATCAATCGCGCCTATGCCAGTATGTTTACCACATTTGTTGCCCATACCAATCGGGTGGGACACGAGGATGGTTTACATTTCTGGGGTGGTGCCATGGTGTATGACCCGAATGGCGATGTGCTGGCACGAGCACCACAATGTGAAGAAACCGTATTATTCTGTGAGATTGACCTGAACCAACTACATCGCACCCGTACCCGTCTGCCACTCTTAAGAGATGAACGCACAGCGCTGGTGCAGAGGGAATTATCCCGCATATTAATGCAGGATAGACGTCCCTCCGGACGATAAAGGAGGATAGGATGATTGACCTTTCGATAAACACGAAATTAGCCACTCAAATTCTGAGTAATTTCATTCATAGTGAGATTACCCGGGTTGGATTTTCTCGCGCCGTGTTGGGGCTTTCCGGTGGTTTGGATTCAGCGCTCTCATGCTTTCTGGCTGCACGAGCGATGGGATCGGAAAATGTGTTGGCCGTGCGCATGCCTTATCGCAACTCGTCTCAGGATTCATTGGATGATGCCCAGCGGGTGATTGATGCCAGCGGGGTGAACAGCCTGACCATCCCGATCACCGAGATGGTGGATCCTTTGATCGAGCGCTTTCCGGATATGGACAATATGCGCAAGGGTAATATCATGGCGCGTGCACGCATGGTGGTGCTGTTTGACCAATCGGCAGCTTTTAATGGGCTGGTGGTTGGCACCGGCAATAAAACCGAGATTCTACTGGGCTACACCACCATTTATGGTGATTCTGCCTGCGCCATCAATCCGCTGGGGGATCTGTATAAGACCCAGGTGCGCCAGCTTTCGCGTGACCTGGGCGTGCCGCAAGCCGTGATCACAAAACCACCCTCCGCGGATTTATGGAGTGGGCAGACCGATGAGGGTGAATTGGGATTTACTTATGAAGAGGTCGATCGCCTGCTCTTATTGCTGGTGGATGAGCGCTACACCCCGCAGGAATGCGTGGAAGCAGGTTTTTCTCAGGCATTTGTGGATGAAGTAGTACGAAAGGTGCAGCGCAATCACTTTAAGCGTGTCATGCCACCGATCTGTAAACTGAATAACCGCACCATCGGATATGACTTTCTGTATCCAAGGGATTGGGGAACGTAGGTAGGGGGTAGGGAGTAGGGGTTAGGTGCTAGGGGTTAGGATTTTGGATTCACTTTTCCTATGTCCTTTGAGCTATGTCACGCTTCTCTGGGTATGTGTTAATTCGATTTGGTTGATGGTGCATTGCACTTGGGGAAAAACTCAAAATCCGGATTTGGAAATAAACCATCATGCATTACACTAGCAAAAGTGCATTGCACCTTGTAACCTGATCTCAACAGTATCTTACTCGTAGATAAATGTGTTCTTTAACCCACCATGGATTTCAATCCATGGATGGACAGATTGAAACCGAATCAATTCGGTTAAGTTTTGTCTTTGGTGCGATGCACTTAAATTCGGTTAAGTTTTGCTTTAGGTGCGATTCACTTAGGGATTAACCAATTAACAATCAATCCGGAAATCGACACGGTAAACCAAGCAACCAGAAGTGCATTGCACCTTGTAACCTGATCTCAACAGTATCTTACTCGTAGATAAATGTGTTCTTCAACCCACCATGGATTGAAATCCATGGATGGACAGATTGAAACCGAATCAATTCGGTTAAGTTTTGTCTTTGGTGCGATGCACTTAGGGATTAACCAATTAACAATCAATCCGGAAATCGACACGGTAAACCAAGCAACCAGAAGTGCGTTGCACCTTGTATGTAAGAGAGCTTGATTAGGAACATGGTGCAATGCACTTTTGGTCTATTGTTAATGGATGCCCTCTTCCAGGATAAGAAATGATGGTTAATCCTCAAGTGCAATGCACCAACGAATTATCTGAAATGTTACAAGCAAGAATAAATCTTAAAAATATTTCTATCCCTATCAGCGATGAGCTATCAGCTATCAGCTAAATCACTCCGTTTCGACAAGCAGAAAATTAAACATATTCGCATCAAAGCGTAACAGGATGGTGGGTTGCTCGACGGAATACCAGGCAGTCTGACCGTTGCTGAGGGTTACTTTCCATGCCAGGAATTCTCCGGCTGGGACGCTGATACTTTCTGGCCCTGTGATGGTTAGTTTTTCCTGCTTCAAAAGAGGACCATTATCCTCAGTTTCCTGGCGCCAGGTGTGTGGAATGAGATATTCAACCTTGTAAGATCTTCCGGGGACAAAATCAAGCCCCATCAAGCGCCAGGCCCATTCTTCTTGCAGCAATGTTTGTGGTGGAAAAGTAAGGGTGTCCTGTGCCAGATTTTCAGCTTGCACAGATAATTGTAGAAGTTCATCCCGTTCCTGCACCTGCCAGCTATGCTGGTATTTGTCATTCATATTTTTCTGGTACAGATTCACCAGATGAAGATCAACTGTTCGCCACTGCATATTAAAGCTGGAAGAACCAGCCAGCGATGAAAAATAACTGTTGCCGGTTTGTATTACAAAGCCTTCATTTGTGCTTTGACAGCTCAAATTGGCATCCACTTCACCTTGATGCCATTGACAGAGTGCGGAACCAACCACTTTATCGCCTTTGTGTTGCAGCTCGTATTTCCATTGTGCGGAGACGGGTAATTGCGTCCCATCCAGCTGTAAGGCAGTCTGGCTTTTGGCTTGAGAAATTTCCTGCACCGCCATGACCACAAATAATACGCCTGCCAGCAGGATCGGCCAGAGCACTTTCCAGGAGAGAAGCCGGACTTGTTGACTGGCTTGCTCCATTGGGGGTTCAGGTCGATAAATCAGGCGTTGTAACAACACCAACCCGACCACCAGCAATAAAATCCCAAAGGCACTGGCTTGCAGGGAAGGAAAAGGTAATTCCAGGGTTGGAAACATTCCGGCGCGAACCAAAACAATCGCAGCAAGAAAATTATTGGCAGCATGCAGGATGATCGTAAAGGTCAGGGATCTTGTGCGCCAGTAGGTATACCCCAACAGCAGAGAGATCATCAATAAGGCGGGCAGACCCTGCAAACGGAAGTGGTAAAAAGCAAACAACAGACTGGGAACCAGAATGGCGATTTTTGCGGTGTAATGCTGCTGATAAGCCGTTTGGATACTGCCACGGAAGAGGATCTCCTCACAAATGGGTGCAGCGATGACCAGACCGACAAAGATCAACGCAGCTTGAAAAGCAGTGGTGGGCAGCATGCCTTCACGTGTGGTTGGTATGTAGCCCGTGATCTGAACCATGAGGATTTCAACCAGGCTGGTTACCAGCCAGGCACCACCACCCAACAGGGTTGCAACCAGCAATAATGACGAGCTTGTTTTTTTCAGTCCAGCGCTTTCGCGGAGATCAATCTGGTTATGACGCAGCATCCACAGAGTGGGCAGTAAAATTAACACCACCTCGGTCAGCAATAATCCCCAGGAGAAGGAGATGGATTGTAAAACAAAGCCCAGGCTGACCACCAATAACATGGTAGCCAGATAAAGACGATTCGCCTGAATAATGCTTAGGGTATTTTTCAAGGTAAAGGGTTCCCTCAAGGCTGGATAAGTTGATTGTAACATGCCTGAGGGGATTAATGGGGTGGAGGACCGTCAACGAATGAACCAGAGCCGTCAACGAATATGAAACGAATAAACGAATTCCCGAGTTTATTGGTGAAAATTTTTTTGTGAAAAAGTATTTGGAGTTCGCTTTACTTGAATAAGACGGGCAAATGTGAGAAATATGTTTGTAACGCTGTAGTTTTGAATGTAAATGAAGTGGTCTGAGTTGATTTTTCCGATGAAATGGTTACTTCTACCTCGTCAAATTGATCAGGTGCAGTGCCATATGGAATCTGAACAGAGACCCATAATGTCTCAGCAGTTTTTGAAAGAATCTCACCGATTTCATTAGTTACAGTTAACCATTCTGTTGGTTCAACAGTGACCAAAAATTCATCAGTTGACCCATAATTTGTGATTGTTACCGAATAGTGAACGATATTAGTGATCAATCCTTCATCTTCCCGTACTGGTGCTTTGGCGATGAAATAGTATTCCGAGTCAGGATACAACCACAGCTTTTGGCTGGGATCGCCAAGCAGGTTGTAAGTTTCCCAATAGTATTTTGGGCTACCACTTGTCTCATTTAGGAAAATTCTGTGGACTTCGGTCAAACCGAAATGCATGGCTTCACTGATAGTTGGTGGTTGTAAAGGGTTCGAAAACAAACTATTGTAAAAAGCGATTTCTAATTCTTTATCCTGGTCCCAATAACTTGGAGCCGCTGAACCCAAAAATGCGATAGAACCTTTATTTTCTTGCAACATCCAGGTTTCACCGAAAACCGCAGGAAATGAGACACTTTCATTACCATAATCATTTGTATAACATGCAAAACTTGCAACGAAAGATGAAATGTCAATTGGCGCAATTATGGGTATATCTGCTCTGGTAACTACGATAGAACCATCATACCAGCCGTCAATTGAACCGTGTCCTGAATAGGTAATTAATCCGCGACCTGCGATAATACTATTATTAACATTTGCCGTTGTTGCAGAATTGGTAACACAATAAAGTTTGTCTCCTCCAGAAATTGGGTTTTCAAGAGGGAAATAACTAGGATAACCAAGCAAACTTGTATGTTCATCAATTACAAAATTGTGAGAGAATTCTGCTATTTCATAATGATAAAAATCAGAATCGGAGTCCTTCAATCTATCACAAGTTGAAATAAAAGAAGAATTAATTTGCCAATCTTGGAAGCTATTATTCGAATAGTTTATTATCTTATTTACAATATTTGTAATTTCAGATTCAGTTCTTCCTGGCAACCTTCCAACAAAAATGTCTGGAACAAAATCCCCATTTCCATCCATTGTTGCGTAATAAAGGTCAGTTGATCTACCTGTAACTAATCCTGATGTTGCAGGAAGTAAATACGTAGTTGGATCCTTCATTGTGTCTCCGACCAATAAAAGATATGTTGGCCTTGGCGTCAAATTATTGTAGGCATCTGTAATATATGCTTTTATGTCATTAATTGAAGATCCAATGTCGGACAATTTAGCTACAGTGACGAAATACCCTTGACTTTGTTTGTAATTTGAGAATGAAAGGATTTCTTCATAAAACTGATTTGGGGTGACAATCAGATATCCTTCTCCGGTTTTTGTTACATCCATGGTTGCCTGTGGCGGTGGGTTGATCACGATCTGGCTGACCAGGCGGTCGAAGGAGGGGCTGTCGCTGACCAAAGCAGCGTCCAGCGATGTGGCTGAGTTCTCCGGCCAGGTCAGGCGCAATTCGATTCTTTCCAGTAACTCGATCTCTCCGTTGGCGGGGCGATAACGCACCGGGTTGATCCACAGCGGCAGGATGGTGTAATCACGCATCTGGAAGGTGTCATTGACCTCATACCAGCGTTGGGGTTGCAGGCTGAAGCTGGCATAACGAACTGGGTCGGGCGGCGTCCAGGGAGGCGGTGGTTCGGATTTGGAAGCCTGCCGCTGGGCGGGGATGATTTTGGTTGGGAGTCCCTGCCGGGGAAGGCTGACCGAATGGCTGCTGGATTTATGCTGGATGACTTCCACCTGCGCGCCTTGCGGGACTAGAATATTGAAGGTCACACCGGGTAAGGCTGGTTGACCGGGTTCACGGTAGGAACTGTATTCATCGTGCCAGAGGCGGGTGTAGGATTGACCATCCCCGGTTTGCAGCTGCGCCCAGACGCCTGAGAAGATGATGGTTACACCCAGGGTGTGGCTGTCCACCGTCTGTACCTCGGTTTGGGGGACAGAACCTTGTTCACTTGCGGTATCGGCTGCCAGCCAGAGCGGTTCCCGTGGAATTTCACTCTGAGCATCCACGGTAAATAGCGGTATGACTACCGATAAAAGCAGGCAGAAGGTGAGAAATCGTTTGAATTGAAGCATGATCAGATAATAGCCAAATTATGATTATTTAGATGATTTTAGCATTTTTTGAAGGGAAAGCATATAGGGATCAGGATTCGGGATTCAGAAATCAGGATTTTGGGGAGTATGCTTAAATTGGAGCAGCATTGAGGTTAAAGGTTACTTATTAATCACGGTGATGCTGGTGTTTCAACTGGGCTCCATATGCCCAGCAGGTTGTTTTTGGCATAGATCTGTGCCTCATTGAATGTTGGATTACAGGCTGTGTCGGGATAATAGGATACGGATTTGGCGAATCCTGAGCGAACCAGTTCGTAATTAATAAATGTGTTTTCAAAAACTACGTATCTTAATAGACGATCGTACTTATCGGTTTCTGATTGATCTTTGAATAAGGCAACCTCCTCAAACAGGATCAGATCTTCAAGGTAGTTTATTCCTGCCTGGATGGATGGGCTGTCTGATGAGAGCTCCGGGGCGTTGATCCCGATCAGACGGACCGGGTAATTTTTGGTGTTTATATCGACGCGGATTGTGTCACCATCAATGATTTTGGTTACAGTACCGGTTTCGTATTCAGTATGGGGAATGCACTGCGTACTTGAGGATGCAGGTGTGTTGGTTGGGTGCGGGGGTTGGGTGAGAATGGGCGTAGGAGAAGGAAGTTTGCTGAAGCTTGTTCCAATTGATCCGATGCGGCTGCAGGATACGATGGTGATGGCGAAGAGGACGAGCAGGATGAGAATTGGTGTGGGCTGTGAGTTGAATTTTTTCATGAGAATTAGGTGGTTATTATAGAACCTTTGATAATCAAATTATAATGGTTTTAGTCAGATTGATCAGTGACAACCGTGAGCGATGAGCGGTTAGCTGTCATGGCTATAAGCTTTACAAATCCATCATCCTTCTTTATACTAGTGAGGTACATCAAAAATCCATCGCTCTGCGATTTAAACAGGACAACCTTTGACAATAACAAATACAACATCTTCCCGGACCGACAATGGTCACATCAAAACACGCGTCGTACTCTTTGACATGGATCATACCTTATTGGATGTTTCACCCTTTCATCGCAAGAATTTTCTGATGGTGCTGAATAAAATCTTTGGCATTACCGAATTGCAGAAAGTGGTCACTTCTGGCGTACCGATGTTCGAAGTCATGCGGCGTTTTGCTGTAGCAGCCGGGGTGAGTGAAGGCAGTGTCAACGCCAAACAGGCTGAAATCGAGCGCATGCTGGTAGAGAACATCCAGACCATTCTGCCGCAGGATCTGCATGATTTTGTGCTGCCTGGTGTGGTGCCTTTGCTGGAGACTTTGCATAAAAACAAAATCCCGGTGGGGTTGACTACAGGATCCTTGCGCGGGGTTGCCAGCCAGGTGTTATCACGGTCGGGGTTGCTGGGTTATTTCCCATTGACTTCCTTTGGCGATGATTGTGATCACCGCAATCAGATTATTGATCGCGGTTTGGAGAAAGCCACCTGGGTGTACGGACTGGCCAGGGAAGCGATCGAACTGGTCACGGTGGGGGATGCCCCGATGGACATCGTAGCCGGTAGGAATTTTTCCGCCCGTACGATTGCGGTAACGACCGGGTTTTACTCAGCCGAGGAATTGAAACAGCACAATCCGGATTTTATCTTCCCCAATCTGGTAGATACTCAGGCAGTTCTGACAGCCATCAGTGCTGATTAAGTCATCAAATCATGCGATGAATTTCACAATCCATTTGACATAGCGCATTGGAATGTTTATACTTAAGGCAACAGTTGAATAAAAGCCTTCGGGGCAGGGTGAGGAACGCAGGTTCCGATTCCCGATCGGTGGTATAACCCACGCGCATTGAAAATGCATGACCCGGTGAAACTCCGGGGTCGACGGTATAGTCCGGATAAAAGAAGGTAAGCGAACTGATCATTCTGTTTGCTGTGACGCCCCGAAAACAACACGTTTTCGGGTTTTCTTTCTCCCCCGTTGGCTGTTAATTTGCCTGCGGGATTTTTTTTAGGAGAATGATGGAAATCAGTCTGAAGCGCTCACAAAAACACAACCCCATCAAGAAAGCAGCTGGAAAATATGGCGGCTGGCTGATGCCGATTTCCGCCACCCTGGCTATGATCCTGTGGTGGATTGTGTCACGCTGGAGTGAGTTGCCGGCTTTCATTCTGCCACCACCCATGGTCGTGATCCGGCGTTTCTTCCTGGTGCTGGGGGACGGAAGTTTATTATGGCATACCTCTTATACCCTGCTGGAGGTCGCTTTGGGACTGTTCTCCGGCGCATTTCTGGCTACGGTATTGGGATATTTGCTGGCTAAATCCAGTACGCTCGAACGACTGCTTTCCCCCTATCTGGTGGCATCGCAGGCCATCCCGATTGTGGCGATTGCGCCTTTGTTGGTGATCTGGTTCGGACCGGGTTTGTTTTCCAAGGTCTTGATAGCCGGTTTGATCGTATTTTTCCCGGTGCTGGTCAACACAGTGGTGGGGATCCGCGCTGTGCCGCAAGACTTGCGTGATCTGATGCGCTCGTTACGGGCCACCCGTCTGCAAACTTTGCGACATCTGGAAATCCCAGCTGCCTTACCGGTCTTTTTAGGAGGGTTGCGTATTGGGGCGACGCTATCGGTGATTGGCGCTGTCGTGGGTGAATTTGTGGGGGCTGACCGCGGGTTGGGATTCCTGATCAACGTCGGGCGTGGGCAATATGACACCTCTCTGGTCTTTGTGGCGGTTTTCACTCTGGTTGCCATGGCATTAATGCTGTACGGCGCTGTGATTTTATTGGAACGAAAATTATTGGCGTGGCAGCATCGCCCACGAAAGCAAACGTTAACCGTTGAAATTTAATGGAGGAGATACTTTGAAAAAAATCGTCATAGCAAGTCTTATTGCCATATGGATGCTTTCAGCCTGTGCCCCAAATGCAGAACAACCCAAAGAATTGGTCAGTATCCGTTTACCGATGGGATTCATCCCCAATGTGCAGTTCACCCCCATCTATGTCGCTCTGAATAAAGGCTATTTTGAAGAAGAAGGGATCAAGGTGGAGCTGGATTACAGCATGGAAAATGATAATGTCGCGCTGGTAGGGGCTGGTCAACTGCAATTTGCGATTGCTTCCGGTGAGCAGGTGCTGTTAGCCCGCGCGCAAGGGCTGCCGGTGGTGTATGTGATGGCCTGGTATGACAATTACCCGGTGGGGGTGGTCTCTTTGAAGGAGAAAAACCTTACCAGCGTCAGTGACCTGAAAGGTACCCGGGTTGGGATTCCTGGCCTGTATGGTGCCAGCTATATTGGTTTCAAAGCTATGCTGAATGCTGCCGGATTGGCGGAAACCGATCTCAAACTGGATTCGATTGGTTACACCCAGGTGGAAGCCCTGGTGACCAATCGTGTGGACGCGGCTGTCATCTATGTCACCAATGAGCCGGTGCAATTATTGGCTGAAGGTTATGAGATCAACATCCAGGCGCTCTCGGACAATCTACATCTGGTGTCAAATGGTCTGATCAGCAATGAGAACACCATCAAGGATAATCCCGAACTGGTGCGTGGCATGGTCAAAGCCATCAGCCGTGGAATTCAGGCATCTCTGGATGATCCGGAAGCTGCTTATCAGATCAGCATGAAATATGTCGAAAACCTGGCGCAAGCCAATACAGCCGTTCAGAAAGAAGTTCTGCGCATCTCGATGGAATACTGGCAGGCAGATCCTTTAGGATTCAGTGACCCGGATGCCTGGGAAAGTATGCACGCCATCCTGCTGGAGATGGGGTTGATCAGCCAACCATTGGATTTGAATGATGCCTATACCAATGACTACCTCATCCGCTAAGACCATGGTAAAAGTTCACCCATTCTTGACCGTTCGGGATTTGCATATCACTTTTGCGGTCGAAAATGGTGGTTTGCAAGCTTTGCAGGGAGTCAATTTTCAGGTTGCCCCGCAGGAATTTGTGTGTGTGATTGGTCCATCTGGCAGTGGTAAGAGTACCCTCTTACGTGTGATTGCTGGGGTGTTGCAGCCATCCCGTGGTGAGGTGCAATTTTCCTATGAAGGCGATCGCGAAGTAAAGATCGGTTATGTCTTTCAGCAAGCCAATCTGATGCCCTGGCGCACGGTGGTCGAAAACATCACGCTGCCACTCGAACTTCATCAGGTTCCGGTGGAGGAAGCCCGCCGCAAAGCCATGGAATTAATTGAGCTGGTGGGGTTGGAAGGTTTCGAACAGACCTGGGTGCAGGAGCTCTCGGGTGGTATGGCGCAACGTGTGGCAATTGCCCGCGCCTTGATCCAGGACCCGGATTTGTTGTTGCTGGACGAACCCTTTGGAGCGCTGGATGCGCTGATGAGGGAGCAGATGGGGGCCGAATTGTTGCGCATCTGGCAGGCACGCCGCACCACGGTGTTAATGGTCACGCATTCCATCTCGGAAGCGCTGCTGCTCTCTGATCGTGTGTTGGTGTTGAGTGCCCGCCCGGGACGCATCTCCTACGACTTTCCGGTTCAACTGCCACGTCCCAGGCAGGAAGCCTTGCGGTATACCCCTGAATTTGCGCACATGTCACAACAATTACGGGCAGAGATTCTGCCTGATTAAGCACCCTCTGCCCTTTTATTGTTTTACCGACTGATTGTAGCTATCCCAACAGGTTCCAGAAGTAGAACGACCATAATATTGCCAATGCAAACATGGTCAGCAGTGAGTAGAACAAACGGCTTTTGATCGTCCAGAAACCTTTGATCCAGCCATTAATATTTAAAATCAGGATTCACTACTTTTCATCATAGCTTATCATAATCATCCCCTGTAATCAAAGTTCAGACATCTTTTGAACTATGATTTGATTGATTTCTTGATGGACTATGACTATGATAGCGATCTTCTGAAAACCATCATGATCCATCCAAAAAAAATCATAGTCCATCATAGTCATCCCTTGTAATCAAAGTTCAGACATCTTTTG
>PHBY01000026.1 GCA_002840735.1 Chloroflexi bacterium HGW-Chloroflexi-2 | reverse complement strand
CAACCGATTTCAATCGGTTTGATTTTGGCAGACACAGGTTTTAACCTGTGGCGGATACCCTGATGGCATTATATGCGGTACGCAATTGGAGGCGACCACGAGGGTGCGCGAACGGGGCGACCATAAACCGGGGCGACCACCGGGGTACGCGAACGGGGCGACCACAAGGGTGCGCGAACGGGGAGGCCACAAGGGTACGTGAACGGGGAGTCCACAAGGGTGCGCCCCTACAATTCATTGCAAATGGGCATGCAAGATGTTATGCTAAAAATTGCCACCATTCAGATGTCCCATAAACAAAATGTGGCTGAATGGAAAACCGAAGAGCACGTATATAGAAAGGCAGTTATTAATCATGGCAGAACTGAAAATTGAACTCTTGTATTTTGAAGATTGCCCACACTGGGTCTATGGTCTCGAAAATCTCAACTCCGCTTTGAAAGACGAAGGGCTGCACGACGTAGATGTTCAGCTTGTTCTCATTAACAATGAAGAAGACGCAAGGAAAGAGAAATTTCTGGGGTCACCCTCATTCCATTTCAATGGAGAGGATTTGTGGCCAGAAGAACGAACATCATTCCAGATTGCCTGCAGAGTGTATCATACGGAAGATGGCCTTCAAGGCTACCCATCCGTGGATATGTTGAGAGAGCAAATTCGCGCAATCATTCTTCAATCATGACATTGAGGATCCTATGACCAATCGACTCGCTCACGCCACCTCTCCCTACCTGCGGCAACACGCCGGCAACCCGGTGGACTGGTACCCCTGGGGTCCCGAAGCCCTGCAGCGCGCCAAACAGGAGGACAAACCGATCTTCCTGAGCATTGGCTATGCCGCCTGCCATTGGTGCCACGTTATGGCGCACGAATCCTTCGAGGATGCCAACATCGCAGCGCAAATGAACCAGCACTTCATTAATATCAAGGTCGACCGCGAAGAACGTCCCGACCTGGATGGCATCTACATGTCCGCAGTAGTGGCCTTTACCGGGCAGGGCGGTTGGCCGATGTCGGTCTTCCTCACGCCCGATCTGGTTCCGTTTTATGGCGGTACCTACTTCCCACCGCGACCGCGCTATGGGATGCCCTCCTTTCACGAAGTGCTGCTCGCGTTGGCGGATTACTGGTACAATCAGCGCGACGAGGTCATCCAGTCCGGGCAGCGCATTCTGGAGGCGCTCCTGCAGCAAAAGACCGGCAATGCGTCGGGGGGCAGCCTCACGCCAGAAACCACCCGGCAAGCCACACGGGCATTGCTCAGCAGCTATGATGGGGGACACGGCGGTTGGGGCAGAGCGCCCAAATTTCCACAACCGATGTCGCTTGAGTTCCTGTTGCGACGCCACGCCGCAGGAGATCCCAAAGCCCTGGAGACGGTACAACACGCCCTGGACGCTATGTCACGCGGCGGGATGTACGATGTCGTTGGCGGTGGTTTCGCGCGCTATTCGACAGATGCGGACTGGCTGGTACCGCATTTTGAGAAGATGCTGTATGACAACGCCCAGCTGACCAGCGCCTACCTGCATGCCTGGCAGATCAGCCGCGAGCCGCGCTACCGTCAGGTGGTGCAGGAGACCCTGGACTTCGTGCAGCGCGAGTTGCTGGATCCACAAGGGGGCTTCTACTCCAGCCTGGATGCGGACTCCGAGGGGGTGGAGGGTAAGTTCTATGTCTGGACGCTGGACGAAATTCGCGCAACGCTGGGGGAGACGGACGAGCTGTTTGAAGCAGCTTATGGGCTGACTCAAGATGGCAATTGGGAGGGCAAGATCGTGCTGCAACGTGCTGCCACGGATGACGAACTGGCTGAGCGCTTTGGACTCCCCGCGGAAGAAATTCCCGCGAGACTGGCGCAGCGCCATGCGCAATTATTATTACAGCGAAACACACGAATTCGCCCCGGCACGGATGACAAGGTGCTGACATCCTGGAATGGATTGATGCTGGCTGCCTTTGCCGAAGCCGCGCGTGCCCTGGAGAACGACACTTATCTGCTCGTCGCGCAGGTCAACGCCGACTTCATCCTGCGTGAGATGCTGGTGGAGGGTCGACTGCGACGCTCGTGGCGGCAGGGGCAGACCAGCCCGGAAGTCTTCCTGGAGGATTACGCCGCCCTGATCCTGGGACTACTCGAGCTTTACCACTCCGACTTCAACCCGCGCTGGTTCGTGGCGGCCCAGACATTGACGCAAGAGATGATCACGCTGTTTCAGGACCCCGATGGTGGCTTCTTCGACACCACCCAGAAAGCCGAGGCCGTGCTGCTGCGTCCCAAAGATCTGCAGGACAATGCTACTCCGTCCGGGAATGCCCTGGCAACCGAAGCCCTGTTGAAGATGGCAGCTTTCTCGGAGAACGAGGAATGGCTGCACCTGGCAGAGCAGTCCCTGACTCAAGTGGCGGGTATGGTAGCCGAGTATCCGACCGCTTTCAGTCGCTGGCTCTCCGCTGCTGATTTTTCTCAGAACTCTACCCGGCAGATCGCCCTGATTGGGGATCCAAAGGAGGACAGCGCGCAGATGGCTGAATTCCTGCGCGAGATCCGGGATGAGTATCGTCCCAACACAGTGGTGGCAGCCTCGGGTTTGCCGATCCCGGAAGGGAGCCCGGCATTGCTGGCGGATCGCCCGATGCTGGATGGGAAGGTCACGGCGTATGTGTGCGAAGGCTTTGTGTGTAAAAGGCCGGCGACTTCTGTGAGCGAACTAAAAGAGCTGCTCAACGTTGCCAGCTGACCGGTGACTAGTCACTAGGTCACGGTCGACTGTCGGCTGTCAACTTTTTCCCCCTTCGCCTTTTTCCTTGAGCCTTGAATCTTTTTTTACCAGCTCAAGAGCTCAGCAACTTTTTTACTTTTATCACCACCACACTTCCCCCCAACACCGCCACCACAAACAACACCACAAACCAGATCTGCGTGGAAAGCGCAGGCAGCACAGCGACCAGACTATTACCCACTGCAAAGGCCCACAAAGAATCCTTACCCAGCGTGGTCACTGTGTGCTCCAACCAGGGATGCACAAGCCAGCGGCGTAGCTTCCAGGTGATCCACAACAGCAGGAAAGCACCCATACTGCCGATGCTGTAATATGGAAGGTCATGATTAAACCGGAAAGTATTCGAAAAATCAAAAAAGAAGGCATCCCGGGTGGTAGGTAACACAGTTACCAGGCTTATGAGAAGATTGAGCAGAAACAATATCAGTAGGATGATCTGAAAATGCTTCCAATTTCCCTCCAGTTTGGATCGCTTGAGCATGTACCCCACCAGCATCCCAAATGACATGAAGGTGAGGGCATGCCACATGCTGAAATGGGATACAGACGGATGCCCAAATAGTAGCGCAGTAAAATGTCCGAATGGTTGGTCTTCAGCTGGCCAGGTCATTCGCTCGAGCAAAACATCCCCCAACCAGACCAACACTGGAATTGCACTCGTCCACCAGATGCCAAAGCGTCTGCGCAGCCAGATGATCGGAATCGCTAACAATAAGAAGAGCGTATAGAACTGTAAAATCCCCGAGAAGAGGGAATTACCCATAAAAATCACGGCAAGTTGCGCATCGGCTGTGCTCAATTGTTGGTTGAACCACTCGATCAGAACGGTAATCCCATAAGCAAGGTAACATTGTACCGCCCGGCTGACCAGACTCTTGACCATTACTTTGAAACCCTGTTTCTCTGCCTTGCGTAAATACACCAGCTCAAACATCATACCGGTGATCAGGATGAAGCTGGGGGTGGCCAACCGGGTAAAAGACATGACCTGGTACATGGCATCACCAAACAGGACATCGTATCCAAACGCATAAAAAGCATGCGACCCGACTGCCAGTAGAATCGCAAATCCGCGCGCAAAATCGATGAACACCTCCCGGTTGCTCAACCGTGTTGCTGGAACCTGTTGTGATCTCAACCCCAGCCATTTGTACCCAATCCATAACAGGCCAATCAACCCATATGTCAGGACGACCGGCAATAACCGCAACCAGACCTCATAAGCGAGTTCCAGACGGAAACGGGTATACGGCATCAACAAGAAGAAACCAACGCCAATCAGCGTCCAGAAGGCAACGGTTGAGATTATTTTTGTTATCCTCTTCGCATGTCTGATCGTCAGGAATTTTCCCCAAGCAGTTCGCAGGATGAGCATCACAATGCCAGGCAATAAAATCAACCCGATCAAAATCAAGCGCAGAATGGAAATGTTAAAGAAAGAGCCGCTCTTCTCCCCGGGGATGAGCAACAGCCAGAAAGCATTGATCAAACTGACGACCAACACTAGCCAGGGAAATAATTTATTCAAAAAATCTTTCATCACTCATGATTACAAATCGCTGTTCGGGGTAAAACCAGCCTTTATTATACCCGGTTGGGACGACAAGCCCAAACCGTAGGGGTAGTGGCTTGTCCCTACCCCGGCTTGTCCGCATGATCGGGCAATCACAAGGGATCGGGCAATCACAAGGGATTGGGCAACCACAAGGGATTGGGCAACCACAAGGGATTGCCCCTACCCTGGCTCCACACCACAGAAAAATCCGTGTCTACCAAAATCAAACCGATTTCAATCGGTTTGAATGTTAACAGCCTGTGGTTCGTGTACTCGGAACGGGTATCAACCACAGGTGTACCCCGCAACAAACCATCCGTACGGCGTGGATTCCAACCCACCCGACCCTCGGGCAGGTCACGGACCATGCCGGTACGAATTATAATTTTTCCGTCAGCCGTCAGCCGTCAGCCGTCAGCCGTCAGCCGTCAGCCGTCAGCCGTCAGCCGTCAGCCACCAGCTACCAGCTAACACACCTCAATATCCGTATACGAACTCGGATCGTGCAGTGGTTCCAAATGTGTGAAGATATTAGTATTCGGCAGGCGTTCTTTCAGTTCGTTCTCGATCTGGTTGAGCAAAGCATGACCATATTCAACCGTCCATTCATTCGGTACCAGCACGTGCATATTGATAAACTTACTGGATCCCGACTGGCGGGTGCGCACGGCGTGGAATTCCAACCCCTGACATTTGTACTGATCCAGCACCATGTCGATTAAATCCAGGTCTTCCTGCAGTAAAGCTGTGTCCATCAACCCATAGGCAGAGTCGCGTACGATCTTGTACCCGGTCCAGAGAATATTGATGGCTGCCAGGATCGCGACGATCGAGTCGAGTGGTTGCCAGTTCGTGAGCGCTACTAAGCCCACGCCCACCAGCACACCACCAGAGGTCCACACATCCGTCATCAGGTGGTGGGAATTAGCGGTCAGTGATATCGCGTTGTGACGTTTTCCTGCGCGTTTCAGGATCAATGAGACGCCCAGATTCACCATGGATGCCAGAAATAACACAACCAGTCCGATTCCTAATTGTTCCAGAGGTTGGGGTTCTATCAGACGTTTGACAGCTGTGTAGATGATGCTACCAGCGGCAATCAAAATTAAGGAACCCTCAAATCCACTGGAGAAGTATTCGGCTTTACTGTGCCCGTACGCGTGATTATCATCCGCAGGACGGGTAGCAATACTAAGCATACTCAGGACCATGATGCCACCTGCCAGATTGACCAGCGACTCGACTGCATCGGAGAGCAACCCCACCGATCCAGTCAGGAAGTAAGCCGTGGCTTTCAATCCCATGGTGACCAATGCGGCAGCAATGGACAGCCAGGCGTAGCGTTTGAGAGTTGAGCGATTGTTCTGTGATTGAGTCATTAAATATCCGGAGGTGAATTTATTGACGAATAATTTCTTTACTGTTGGTAAATTTTACTACTGTTTTCGAAATTTGAGACCGGGAATGAGAAAGGGAGTCTGTAGGCTATAATCCTCATAAGACTGCCCGAACTCGCTTTTGAGTTTGTGCTCTTCCAATAAAGCACCGAGGATGTTGTAAACGGAAATACCAATACTGAGGGCTAGCACATTCCAGGTCATCACCGGTACCAGCCAGATGAATACAAACATGCAGGTGTAAATGGGATGGCGGATCCAGCGGTAGAGGCTGCGAATAACCAGCTTCATCGGTTTCTGTGCCCGGGCAGGCTCGATGGCTTGCTGAATACCGGTAAACCGCAGCATTCCGGTCAACATGATGCTGTGCAGGATGCCAAAAACGGCCATGATCTGCAGCCCGATCGTCAGATACACCCAGGGAGCAGGAATCCGGTAGATGGTCTCATCGGGCAAAAGACCCACCAGCAGTAGCACTGGAATGAACAACACCACCGCTTGCATGGAAAAGAACAGACGGTAATACCGGTTATAGTGTCTCTCACCCCACCAGGCTTTGACCCAATCCTTGGTGCGATGGGCAGCCAGAATCGAATGGATTACTCCATACAGCAGCAACGCGAATAAAATCCACCAGAAACCGGTTTGCATAATCTCAGGGTCTCTCACTGGAGACTGGTCCACCCTGCTCGGCGATCAGTTCCTGCAACCGAGGGTGATCTTTATAAAAACCCCAATAACGTGGAGGTAACAAGGCTGCAATCCGGCACATGATCTCGTCCACAGCTTTCTGCAAAGCTTCTTCGCGGTTTTCACGTGGTAGATCGTCAATAACGAAGGGTTCTCCAAAACGCACCACCATACGGGGCTTACGAAAGGTGAACAAACGTTTGAAGCTGTCCTCAGTCCCAGCCAGTCCAACCGGGACAATTGGCGCTCCGGTACGTAATGCCAGTAAAATGGTGCCCGCCTTGCCTTCCAAGAGTTCATTGACCTTGCTGCGCGTGCCTTCCGGAGCAATGCCCATGGCAATACCAGACTTGATCAGTTTTTGTGCTTCACGAAAAGCGCCAAAATCCGCCCGATCACGGTCGATGTAAACGGCCCCCGCTGTTTTAGCAAACCAGCTGATGCCCGGATAATTGACGTATTTTTCAGCTACCAGCGCGGTGATATCTTTGCGAACCGGGTTAACAAACAGCAGGGGGATATCCATGCGGCTCATGTGATTGGTGGCAACGATCACGCCACCTTCCTTAGGAATATTTTCAATGCCTTCAAACCGAGTCACAGTAATGTGATCGAACAGGTAATACATGATTCGCTGCAAGGTATCTCTTTCCAAAAGCATCCTCTCCGTACATTTTCTGTTACTATTTTATCGCGTTTTACAGGCTTTACAATCCGAGAAATAAGATTTCAGGTGAAAAAGATTAATACTTGATGAAGTTTGACTGCTGGAGTCTGCTTATCTATTGAGAATTTCTCGTAATCGCCTGATCTGGGACAGAATGTTTTCCGGCTCATGATTGTATTCCAGTGTCACCGACCAGGTCTGGCAGCGCGATAGGATCTGTTCGAAGAGCTGATAATCATCTTCTTCCAACGCCAGGTGAGCATCCACCAGGCGACCTTCCCGCCAACCAGGGCAATTGAGGTGAATCTGCCGTATTTTTTCAAGCGGAAGCTGTGCAATGTAGTCCTCAACAGATATGCCAAAAGCGTGCGACGTTACACGGGCATGTGCAAGGTCAAATAAAAGATAAGTGTCTGTTTCGGATAGGACTTTCTGTATAAAATCAGGATCACACACATATTCATATGCCTGCGTCGGGTTGTAATCCAGGTTCTCGATCAGAATCGGCATCGACAGAATGGATTTCAGCTGCTTCAGGCGTGATATACAGCGCTCCAGTACCAGTTCGCGCGGTTGCAACGGGGAGATCCCCTGCAAGGCTTCATCGTAGAAATCGACTTCCTCCACAGAGAAACCCAGATGCAGGCTATACCAGGGGGATCTGGACAGCACCAGACGCTCCAAAGTGACCTGCGCAGCGTTTTTATTTTCCAGCCCATCCGCATGTGTCAGTGACCATTGATACAGTGCATTGTGCAGCAGCATGGGCTTGTCAGGATATGCCTGCCGGGCATTCTGAACAAAAGGTCCATGCACTTCCAGGTAATCCAGTTCCAGTTGATTGGTGTCCAGGAGTTGGCGTACAACAGGGCAGTCGGTCATTCCCAGTTGAATCAAGTGTCCAGTAAGCCTTTGGCATACAAAAGTTCAGCATTCAAAACCGAACCACCCGCAGCTCCCCGCACGGTATTATGCACCACGCTGACCATGCGCAAATCAAAGAGCGTGCAGGGGCGGATGCGTCCCACGCTGATTGACATGCCATTGCCGGCATCGCGATCGCGGCGTGGTTGCGGGCGATCAGTTTCCTGCCGCACCAGGATTGGACACTCCGGAGCGGTTGGCATCTGTTGTACTTCCACCGGACCACGGAAGCTTTCCAGCGCATGTATGGCATCCTCCACGCTGGGTTTGTGATGGAATTTAATCGAAAGCGCTATGGTGTGTCCATCGAAAACTGGCACCCGGTTTGCATGCGCACTGACTTGGATTTGGGCGTTCACCCGTTTACCATTCAGCATCTTCCCCAATAACAGGTTGGTCTCCAGCTGGATTTTTTCCTCCTCGCCATTGATGAAGGGGATGACGTTATCCAGAATATCCAGCGAGGCCAATCCAGGATAACCTGCACCAGAGATGGCCTGCATGGTGCTGACGAAGACAGCCTCCACCCCAAAGGCATCATCCAGCGGTTTCAGGGTCATGGCGATCCCATTCGTGGTGCAGTTCGGGCTGGTGACGGCCAGTCCTTTCCAGCCCAGCTCGCTATGCTGCAAAGGGATCATCTCCAGATGGTCATAGTTAATTTCTGGGATCAAAAGCGGCACCCCGGGGGTTTGCCTGAGCGCGGATGCATTGGAGCAGATCGCATAACCAGCGGCAGCCAGTTGCGGTTCCCATTCGCGCGCAATGGGGGCTGGTAGCGCCGAGAAAGCCACTTTTCCGGGTAGGTTAGTGCTGGTTGGCTGAATGATCATATCGCGCACCTGTTCCGGCATGGAACCGGTCAACAACCAGCGGCAAGCCTGTCCGTAGACTTTGCCAGCGCTGCGTTCCGAACCGGTTAATGCAACAATCTCGAAATAGGGGTGATCCACCAACATTTCGACAAAACGTTGTCCGACAGCGCCGGTAGCCCCTAAGATGGAAACGGGAATTTTATTCATCATAAATCCTTTCTGAACCAGAACCAGGCGGAGCGCCAGGGGGGTTGATCTTTTACTTGTGTCTGCCCGTATTTTGCTTTTTCGAGATGAAAAACCTCAGCAAAGAGCTTTCTTAAAGCGGCTTCATCCATCCAATTTTTCTCTTCACGCTCGTCAGCTTCTTCATTTAAATGGGCGAACAGCAGAAAAATCGCGCCAGGTTTGAGCAATCGTAACAACTGCAGGTGATAAGTCCGTAATTCTTCCAAAGTTAAGCCATGAGCACAGCCAACATCCAGGGCAAAGTCATAAGGTTCGTGCAGAAAATCCAGCTGGGTCACGGCGGATTGAAAAAAGTGAGCGCGATCTGAAACACCAGCCTGCGCAGCCCGAATTTTAGCTTCTTGAACTGCCTGGTCGACAAAATCCACCCCGTCTACCTGCCAGCCCAGATGAGCCAGGTAAATGGCAGCCCGACCAAAACCACAGCCCAAATCCAGTGCCCGTCCCGGCAAGAGCTGAGCAGCCAGAGTGACAACCTCGGGAGGAGGATCGGTCTGGTCCCAGGGAACTGCATCAGATTCGTAAATTTCTTCCATGCGTTCGTATTTCTTCATCTCGCCTTCTTGCCTGCCTGTCATTAACGTAGTAGCGCGATTATATCATTCAGAACCCCATTCGCGGTGACTTCAATCCCCGCGCCGGGACCGGTAATGGCCAGTGGAATCTTGTTATAACGTTGACTGTAAATGGCAAAATAGTTGCCCGGGCCTTGCAATGCGCCCACCTGGGAACTGCGTTCCACCGCCTGCAAGCCAATTTTGCCACCCTTTGAGGTGATGGTAGCCAGATAGCGCAGCACCCTGCCCTCTCGAGTTGCTTTCTCAATTCGTTGCGCATAGGTTTCGTCCAATAAAGGTGTGAGATTGAAAAATTCTGCGACGGGCATACCCACCAGACGCTCATCGTAGAGCAGCTCGATTGTAAAATCACGCTCTTCCAGATGCCATCCAGCCGTACGCGCCAGGATCAGCGCTTTGCGCAGCACATCGAATCCACTCAAATCATCCCGTGGATCGGGTTCGGTGTATCCGGCATCAAATGCCTGCTTGATAGCCTGGCTGTAGCTCACACCAGCTTCCAGCTGGCTACACAGATACCCCAGCGTACCGCTCATCACACCTTCGATACAGGTGATCCGATCTCCACTGACAACCTGGCTGCGTAAACTGGCAATCACCGGGAGTCCAGCACCTACAGTCGACTCATAGCGAATACCCGGTTGATTGTACAAAATAGACGCTTGCGCCCAGGGAGCAGCGTGAGCATTTTTGTTGGCAAACACCAGCTTACATTCGTTTTTTATAGCATTGCCCCAATCAATACCTCTCGCAGCGCTGGTATCCACGATGATGGTGCCTTTATTGAAATGATCGGACAAAGCCTTTAATGGTTGAGCGTTAGGAAGAGATGCCAGGGATTCGCCCAGTGCTTTGGCGTGGATGGCACTGTTGATCAACTGAGTATCGAGCGGATCACCTGCAACATAGGCTGTGCTATCCGCCAGGGCGCATACCTCAAGTGGCAATGCGCAGTCGTCCAGTTGACGGATCACTTCATGTCCAACTTTTCCCAAACCTATAAGGATGATTTTTTGCTTTTCTTGCATGACGAACTCCTGTATTGTGTATTGTCTCAATTCTATCGAAGAAATGCGAAGAGACAAGGTTAGCGCGCAAATTGTGCTCTTTGATGGCTGTGTTGAAAAATGAACGGCAAAATAATTAATCAAAGATTGAAAACAGGCATAGAATTAGTGATTGAAAATCATAACACAAGGAGCATTGCATTCAAATGGAATGGATATCTGACCCACAAATCTGGATTGCGTTTCTGACACTGGTTGCCCTGGAGCTGGTGTTGGGTGTTGATAATGTTATCTTTATCTCGATTCTGGCTGGAAAATTACCGCTTCAACAACAGGCCAAAGCCCGTCGCACAGGTATTGGCATGGCGGTGATCACCCGTATTCTTTTATTGCTTTCACTCTCCTGGATTATTGGTTTAACTGACCCAATCTTCACAATTTTAAATTTTCATGTTTCTGGTAGAGACCTGATTTTATTGGTTGGAGGATTATTCCTGATGGGAAAAGCCACCATGGAAATCCATCAAAAGTTGGAAGGGGTAGAAGGTCACTCCTCTGCCAAAGTAAAGGCTACTTTTTGGAATGTAATCCTACAGGTGATGCTGCTGGATATGGTCTTCTCCCTGGATTCAGTCATCACAGCAGTGGGTATGGTGGATCATGTGGCCGTCATGATTGCTGCAGTTATTGTGGCAGCAGGTGGTATGATTCTATCTGCGGATGCGCTCAGCAATTTTGTGGATGGACATCCCACCGTTAAGATGCTGGCGCTCTCCTTCCTGTTATTAATCGGCTTCACCCTGATTGTGGAAAGCCTGCACCAACATATCCCCAAGGGATACATCTATTTTGCCATGGGCTTTTCCGTGTTGGTGGAGATGCTCAACCTGCGGCTGCGCAAGACGGACCGTGAACCCATCAAGTTACACCAACCATATACTCCGCAGGAGAAAAAAGAAGCCAGTTCTTGAGATTTTGGTTCAAAATTTATTGGGTGTAAAATTAAGAAGGACTGACCCGATACAGCTACCAGTCTGGTGTCTGGTTTGTTACACTCATTGTTAGGAAAATAAAAAAATGAATAACCTTCAAGATCTGGTACCACTTGGAAAAACTGATATCAATATTACCACGGTAGGCGTAGGTGCCTGGGCCTGGGGCGACCGAATGATTTGGGGGTACGGCGGGAGTAGCTATGATGACAGCGATATCCGCGCAGCTTTTGACGTCAGCCTTGCCAATGGTACGAACTGGTTTGACACGGCCGAAATGTATGGTTTTGGGAAATCAGAACGATTTTTGGGTAAATTTTTGCCCTCAGCCACGAAAGAAGTAATGATTGCAACCAAATTTTTTCCGTTTCCGTGGCGGATTCGCAAAACAGCACTGCGGCGTGCACTTGAAAAAAGCCTGCATCGTTTACAAAAAAACCAGGTAGATTTATATCAAATCCATATGCCCTTTGGACGCTGGAGCAAACCAGAGTACGTGTCCACCCTCGCCGATATGGTTAAGGCAGGCTTGACCCGCGCGGTCGGCGTTTCAAACTTCAACACAGAAAAAACCAGACTGGCACATGAAACCTTGCAGGCTGCCGGAATACCGCTTGCGTCCAATCAGGTCGAGTACAGCTTATTTGACCGCAGCATCGAGAAAAATGGTTTACTGGATTACTGCCTGGAAAATGATATCACCGTGATTGCCTACAGTCCGCTGGCGAAAGGCATGGTGACGGGGAAATACGGCCCGGACAATCCACCGCCCGGCCCACGTAAGCGCATGTATCCACCGGAAAAATTGCAACGAGCGCAACCACTGATCAACCTTTTGAAGGAAATCGGTACAAATTACAGCAAATCACCAGCGCAAGTTGCCCTGAACTGGACGATCTGCAAAGGAACCGTACCGATCCCCGGGGCAAAAAACGCCAAACAAGCCACCGAAAACCTTGGTGCGATGGGTTGGCGGCTCACTTCCGATGAAGTGACTGCTCTTGATCAAGCCAGCAATGACCTCGCAAATTGAAGTCTCGATAAACTTCCAAAACATCGCCACCAATGGGATTCATTTAAACACTACCCACCAGGACCAGAAGGTGGTGAGCCTGTTTTCCTCTTGCACGGATTTCCGGACGCCTGGTTCGGATGGGAAGCTCAAAGACTAGCCCGGCTCCTCCGCAGGTCATACGATCGAAGCTCAATGTATCGCAAGCGACTTTCGCCGGGATGATGGGCGTCAGCTTGCGGACAATCCAGGATTGGGAACAGGGACGGCGCAAACCCAGTGGTCCGGCTTTGGCGTTGTTAAGAATTGCCGAACAAAAACCGGAGATATTTTTGGAATTGACGTAGGGGTTGGGGGGTTGAGGATTGAGGATCAAATACTCAAAACTCAAAACTCAAAACTCAAAACTCAGAAGTTTGAGGTGAACTTTGAGCTTTGAGCCTTGAGCAATTCCTGTCAACTGTCGGCTGTCGACTGTCAACGACCTCCCCCGTCCCCCGTCTCCCGTCCTTTCGCGTCCTTCGCGTTCTTAGCCCCCTTTGCGTCTCCTCGTCTCCACGTTACCGCTCGGCCTTAATCTCGGCCTGCAGTTGCTCGTAGAAAGCGGTCAGGAAGGCATCGCGGGCGGTGGCGATTTGCTGGGCGCTGACGGTGAAGAGACGATCCTTGACCTTGCGCAACTTGAACAGGTACTCGTGATAGGAGCTGTGCGCTTCACCGGGTTGTTTGCTGCCGGTGGTCAGAAATTGCTCGGTGGGTTCGGCATAGATCGGTTGACCAGCCTGGACAGCATACCCGATGGTGCGGGCGACCCCGATGGCACCGAGGACATCCAGTTTATCGGCGTCGAAGAGGACTTTAGCTTCGATGGTTTGCGGTTCGTTTTCCTGCTCGCCACGGTAGCGATGGGCGCGGATGCAGTGCTGGACAGCCTGGATACGCTCCTCAGACCAGCCTTCCTCGCGTAACACCTGTTCAGCGAAACGGGCGGAGGCTTCGTGATGGCTGAGACGCTCGCCGCTGTTGGGATCGCTGCCGCGCGAGTCGTGCAGAAGGGCGGCGGCATGTACGATCTCCAGATCCGCGCCTTCGAGACGAGCTAATTTTTCCGCCATGCGATAGACACGCTCGATATGATCAAATCCATGCACCGGATCGACCTCCGGGTACCAGGCTCTTGCTGCTTCCAATGTTAACATCTGTGCTCCTTCGTTTTATCGTCTATCCGGCGGGATGACCGGTTTATTTATTTTCGACCACCCACTTGCCGCGTTTCATCACACGCTGCACCAGATTGCCGCCAAATTTGTAGCCCAGATTGCGATAATCATCGACCGAGAGCACCAGCAGGTCGGCTTGTTTGCCTGGCTCAAGCGAGCCAATCTGATCGGCGCGACCGATGGCAGCAGCGGCGTTGATGGTGGCGGCCGCGATGGCCTGGGCGACCGTGATCTTGAGGTAGCGGCACGAGAGGGCGATCACGAACTGCATGCTCTCGCACCAGGCGGTACCCGGGTTGAGATCAGAGGCGATGGCCAGAATGCCATTGGCAGCGATGATCTCCTGAGCCGGGGTGAACTCGCTGTGCCCCAGACCGAAAGGCGTGGGGGTGAGCGAGACAGCTACGGTATCGGATACACCCAATGCCTGGATATCCGCGCTGGATGTCTTGACCAGATGATCGGCGGAGGTGGCTCCCAGGCGAACTGCCAGGCTGGTGCCGCCCAGGTTCTCGAACTCATCGGCATGGATCTTGAGCGGGAAGCCCAATTCTTTGGCTTTCACCAGAATCTGGCGGGATTGCTCAAGGGTGAAAGCACCGACCTCGCAGAAGACATCCACAAACGGCAATGGGCGGTTGGGGACTGTGCGTTTCCACCACAATTGCAGATCGGGCAGCATTTTTTCGACCACCAGCTCGGTATAGCCCTGCGGATCGTGAGTAAATTCCTTAGGGATGGCATGCGCCGCCAGGTAGGTGGGCACCAGCTCGAGGGTACACTCCTGATCCAGCTTGAGAATGGCCTGCAGTTGCAGCAACTCACTGGACTGGGTGAGACCATATCCGGTTTTGGCCTCGGCCGTGGTGGTGCCATAGCGCAGCATCCCCTCGGCGCGCGGACGGGCGGCTGCCACCAACTCTTCCAGGCTGGCATCGCGCGTCATGCGCACCGTGTTGACGATCCCACCCCCGGCTGCCATGATCTCCTGGTAGGACTTGCCCTCCAGACGCATCTCAAACTCCAGGGCACGGTTGCCCATGAAGATCAGATGGGTGTGCGGGTCGACCAGGCCCGGCATGACCACTTTACCACCGGCATTGAAGCGTGGCTCCTTTGGATACCACTCGAGCATATCCTGGCTTGGACCATACGCCTGCACCACTCCATCGCGTATCAGAATAGCCCCTTCAGGGATCAATCCCAAATCGCCCAGGTGTCTGCCGCGCTGGGGACCGCCGGCCAGGGTGAGTAGTTGTTTGGCATTATAGATCAGCATAAGACCTCCCCCCATCGAAAAGGGTTAAGTTCATTATACAATCACTGCGGATCAAGAGGCTGGGAAGGGAGGACAGATTTGCGACAGTAGAAGCGAGTCCCACAGCACAAAAGCACAGCCGTCTTACACGCCGGGATGGGTCAACTCGCCATTACGGGCGTCGAGATCATCCTGTCCCGCGGGATGGATGTGCTTCAGCAGGAAGTAGCCGGTGGCAATCAACAGGATGGCGGCGATCAGGTTGAAGAGGAAGCCGAGGTTGTAGAGGCGGGGAGCGAGCATGGCTCCCACAGCACGCCCCAGAGAGAAGCAGGCGATGGTGAGTGCCATGACAGTGGCGCGCGCAGCCGGGAAGACCTCACTCATGAGCGGTAGGCTGGAGACCAGGGTGAACTCGAAACCCAGATAAAAGAAGAACAGCCCGGTGAGTGCCCCGGCAACCGTACCACTGAAGAAATACAGGATGAACGTGGCGACGGCTGAAGTGATGAGACCCATCGTGATGGCGACTTCCTTGCCCAGACGGTCGGCCAGCAGCGCGGAAAGCCCCTCACCGCCCAGTTCGGAGATGCCAATGATGGCGGAAGCGGCACCCAGGGCTGCCAGCTTGAGAGCAAAGCGATCCTCGAGCCAGACGCCGAAGACCAGGTTGACGACCTCATTGGCAGCCGAGACGGAAATCGCAAAGCCGAGCCCCGCCAGCACGGAGGTGATGCCGAGCATCTTGCGGATGGTGGCAATCCCATTACCCTGTACCGCGATTTGCGAACGGTTGTTGGGCACGCGCCAGGCGATCAGGATCAGGCAGAGCGTCCCAGCGAAAGCGATGACCGGGAAGGGTACCAGCCAGGCTTTATCAGGATGGCTGCGCGCCATGAGCCAACCCATAAAGGGTACACCGGCAATGAAAGCAGCTGCCCAGGAGAGCTCAGTGATGCCCAGCACCCTGCCGCGCTTCTCATAAGCCACCCGGTCGCCAATGAAGGCCTGCATCGCGGGGATGAACATGAGATTGCCGAGCATGGCCAGCATGAGCCCGCCAAAGAAAACCGGGAAGATGGGAAAGATCCAGATGATGAGCGAGGACAGGACAACCAATCCCAACCCGAGCAGCATGCTGATCTTGCGCCCGTAACGATCGGCGATGGTCGCCAGGAAGGGACCCAGGAATCCCATCAACGACCGCGAAGTGAGGACAATGGAAAGCTGTGCCAGATCGACCCCCAACCCGCGCGAGAAGACGCTCAGAAAGGGGTAGATGGTGCGGTACATGGTATGCAGTACGACACGGGTGGCAGTGAGAATCCCTACCTGCTCGGTAAGGTTCTTCGATTCGTTAAATATTACGCGCCTTTGAGGATTGGGTGGCGTTGTTCGTAGATCCATAGAGTTAACTGGGCTCCGAGGAAAATGGTCAGGATGAGGATGAGGGTATAGGAACCCATGATGGCGGTGGAATTGGACGCACCGATGGGGTTGTCGGGGTGCAGGATGTTCTCGACACCACCCAGCTGCCACCACAACACAATGCCAAAGGCGAGATTTCCCAGCGCTGTGAGACGGTTGTTGTTGAATGCCCACAACGCGCCTTGCAGCAGCACAGCGACAATTCCCAACAGGAAAGGTACGCGCCAACGCGGTTCGTCGAAGAAGAAGCCACCCCAGTTTGCCTGCATGACGATCAGGGACATGGGCAAATAGGTGAGCCAGAAGAACAGGGCGCTGTAGGCGATGGAGCGGCTGAGGTGCACCAGGCGCTCCTGGCGGAAGAGGACCAACGCCAGCAACCCGGCGATGGCAGAGAGACCGAAAGCGAACTTGCCAGTCCAGACCCAGGCGGCATGCACGTAGATCAGGCGGATGTTGGATCCGATGGTTTTTTCGACTGGCGCCAGGAAGGCTGCCAGGATGATGAGGGCCAGGGTGAGGAGCAGGGCTATTGGCTGTTTGAGTATGCGCGAGGAGAAGGGCATGTGTTGGTCCTGTTTTGGAATTATTGGAGAATTATAGTACAGATTGGCTGAAAGCTGAAAGCTCAAAGCTGATGGCTGACTTTTCCTTTCAGCTTTCAGCTTTCAGCCTTGAGCCTTGAGCAATTTTTCTTCTATAATAAGAGGAATGAACACGGATAGGAGGACTGAACTATGAAGTATAAATATCTGGGACGGACCGGGGTGCAGGTTTCGGAGCTGTGTTTTGGGACGATGTCGTTTGGTGAGGATGCCGATGAGGAGACTTCCGAACAGATGTACCGGCGCTGTCGCGAAGCTGGTATCAATTTCTTTGATTGCGCGAATGTGTACGCGGGTGGGCAGTCGGAAGAGCTGCTGGGGAAGTTCATCGCAACCGAGCGCGAGCAGGTGGTCATCACCAGCAAGGTGTATTTTCCGACGGGCAATGATCCCAACGCACGCGGTGCCAGTCGTCGCAACATCCAGATGGCCGTGGAGAAGAGTCTGCGGCGCTTACAGACCGATTGGATCGACATTTACTTTATCCACCACTTTGACGAGCACACCCCCATCGAAGAGACCTTACGCAGCCTGGATGATCTGGTCCGGCAGGGCAAGATCATCTACCCGGCCGTCAGCAATTTCTCGGCCTGGCAGATCATGAAGGCGCTGGGAATCTCGCACTACGAGCAACTGGCGCGCTTTGAGGTGATCCAGCCAATGTACAATTTGGTCAAGCGCCAGGCGGAAGTGGAGATTTTGCCGCTGGCCCAGGCTGAGGGGTTGGCGGTGACGCCGTATAGCCCGCTGGGGGGTGGCTTGCTGACCGGAAAGTACGCCAGGGAGCAGGTGCCTGAGGTGGGACGGCTGAAGAGTTCCAAAATGTATGAGATCCGTTATGGCGAGGAGTGGATGTACACAGCAGCAACGGACTTTGCCGAGTTTGCGCGCAGCCATGGGTATACGCCGGCCTCGTTGGCCGTGGCCTGGGTAGCGCATCATCCGGCGGTGACGACTCCGATCATTGGAGCTCGTAATCTGGCACAGTTGGAGGACTCATTGCAAGCTGTGGAACTGGAGATGACCGAGGAACTGTACGAGCAGATCAGTGCGCTGACGCCCAGGCCGGCGGTGGCGACGGATCGGAGTGAAGAGCGCTGAAAGCTAAAAGCTAAAAGCTCAAAGGCAAAAGGCGAAAGGCGAAAATCCGATCTATGATGGGAATTTGGTGCATTGTCGTCTGCCCTTTAGGGTGCACTTAGTGATCAGAAAACTACACCTTTTTATAAAATTGGTCCGGTGAAAAGCCCTGCAGAAGTGCGTTGCACCTGGCGTTAAAAAATGTCTGAACTGGGATTTACAGGATTTATGAAATTCTGGTTTACTGGAAACTGTTGCAGGTTAAGATTTATTGATTTTCAGGGTATGTTGGCAGGATTTACAGGATGTAGCTTCGTCAACCTGTCGTTCTTACTTAAAGGGCATGATATTCCCAAAAGGTAAGATATGGCTGACGGCTGAAAGCTGAAAGCTGACGGTTGAAAGCTGATCCGATTTTTGTGATTTCATGATTGACTATGATGAGAAAATGCTAGTACCCAAAGGGTATGTTATGCCCGAAGGGCATTATATACCCAAAGGGTATGCTATAGCTGACAGTTCAACTTCTCAACCCTCAACCCCCAACCCTCAATCCTCAATCCTCAATCCTCAATCCTCAATCCTCAAACCTCAATCCTCAAACCTCAAACCTCAATCCTCAAACCTCAACCCTCAAACCTCAAACCTCAATCCTCAATACTCAACACTCAACCCGTTTCATGCGGAGTACTGCGGTAGCGTGTTTACTGCAGGTAGCGCAGGAGCAGGGAGAGGATCAGGATGATGGCCATCACTACCAGGCAGCCTTTGCTGGAGGGGTGGTTGTCACCATCGCTGTCGTCGTAGGAGCCGTCCTGGTAGAAGGAGTCGGGGTGTTCTTCGGAGGATTCGTCTGGGAACATTGGGGAGCCTTGAGAGATTCTTTAAGTGGGTTTAGATAACTATTTATTACGACTTTAATGCACACTGTATTTTTATACCATAGTTTTAGAATTGTAATTTTTAAGAAATTGTATGAGAAGATGATGGTTTACAATTTTGTTAATCATAAATTGTGGTACGACACCTTTGCTATAATAATGAAACCGGAAAATCATGGCTTTAGGGATAACCATGAAAATTAGAAAATTATTTGGAAGCATATATTTATTACGATAAGGGAGTAGTTAATGAAAAAATTTTTATCATTCCTCTTGATTCTACTAATTACTGCTTGCTCACCTGGAAGTTTGGTTGAACCCACATTACTACCAACCGAGATTTTACCGACTGCTACTTTCACACCAACTAATACCCCTACCATAACCCCAACACCTACCGCTACGGCAACCCCTGAACCAACTCTCACGCCGACCCCTCTACCACTCACAGAGGAGGAACTTAACTCTTTACGCCAAGCGTATCAAATCCTTTTATTCATTCAAATTGATTCAAATATGCTAGAAGAAACTGCAACTAAAGTAAATAATGGAGAATTAGCAGGTTTTGAAGCCTTAGGTGCATTATTAGGTTTAGCAACAATCATTGATGAAGTAAATAAAGGAATAGCAGTAACAACTCCATTACCATTTTTAAAACCTTATTGGGAAGATGCTCTCATGATACACGAAGAGACAAAAACATTGCTTGGAGATTGGTTTAATAAAAAAATTGATTCCTCAATCGTGATGGAAAAAACACCAGCCTTGAACGCATCAATAGAAAAGATTATGGTTGATCTTGAAAAAGAATTAAGTGGAATAAATGGAATCGACGCAGAAGAATTGAAAAAAGTTCGCGATGAAGCCATTCAAAGTATTGGTGAAATATTTGAAACCTCAACACCATAATTTTCCTGTTATTTAAGTATCAAACCTATATCTACCCCTTTTAAAATGTCATTCTCTGCACTATTAATTGCCTCATGGGGAGTGTTTCCACATAATTTAATTTCCAATTGGAAATTAATACTAAATTTAGAGTCAGGTGCTTCTTTCTATGGATCACATGTTATTTCAATAAGTATCAAGCCCAACTGAGATGGAAAATTCCAATCATAACTTTTGGAAAATAGTAATAAAAAGCGGTTGATGAAAAAATCTCAACCGCTTCAAAACGAACAAACCTATTAGTATTATTTTGTAAGGATTGGAAGATAAATCTTATTGGAGCTATCTCCTATACTAATGGTATAAGATGTTCCACACCCAGAAGATAATGGGTTCCACTGCTTCAGCTGAACAAAGTAAATTCCATTTTCTGGAGCTTCCCAGATTATTCTCGATGATAAATCATCAGTATAATCATCGTTAGTAGCTAATATCGTTGTTCCATCTTGGTCATATAGATACATAACGGTATCTGCATTGGATCCAAGATTGAATGTATTGATCTGATATGTTTTTCCTTGAACTGCTTCTATTTTGAACCAATCTTCATCTCCAGGTCGATCGAAATTGTGTGTTTGACTTTCTTTTAAATTTGATGCCGTTAAGAAATCATCGTCTCCTTCAAAAGAGTCTGCCGAAACGAAACATACGATTGTTCCTTCGGTGTTGATGTTATTAGCTTTATCATCTTCGATTATTGCCCCGGTAGAATCAGTCTGTACATAAAGTGTCCAATATCTCTCCTCGCTAGGCAAGCTTGACTTTAGTCCTATCTCGATTGGTGAGTCCAATCTGGTTGTCAACCTTACCGTTCCTCCAGCAGGTATTGGATCGTTTACCCAGAACTCTATACTACCTTCAAAATCACCTATTCCAGTTGGAATCCGATTTACATACAAATCGGTATAAAAACCATTGGACGTTCCTACAACTCCAATATTTTTCACAGTAGCTTCAATTATTACTCCTCCAACTGAATCAGTAAAAGCATTTATGGTTTGAATTTCGAGGTCGGCTTTTCCTTGTGCTGGAGGTATTTGAAGGATTCCTACAGCGACAGAGGGCTGGATGTCTATCTTTGCATATGAAAAGTCTGTACGGGCTATGTTTGAGATACGAACGTGATGAATATAACCTGGAAAATAGGTGGTTCCACTTCCGCTAAAAAATGCGCCAACGGTTATTGCTCCCGAGTTATATTTTAAGGTGCCTGCTGTTATATCTCTACACTTATTTTGAACACCATTCACATATAAACAGAGTCTATTCGAACCATTATAAACACCAGCAAGGTGATACCATTTTCCCGCTTCAAGTGCTGAAGAGGTTACGTCCCAATTTCCAGTTGTTTGGTCAACAATGAAAACTATTTCTCTATCTCTATTGAATCGAAATTCAAACCCTCCTGCTGTGTAAGGTATACGCTTAATAGCAACAGGATGGCTTCTACCATCAAAGACAGAAACATACACCCATGCTTCTACTGTTAAAGTATTGGTATTAAATACCGAAGAATGAGGTATTGACGCGTAAGAACTTGTTCCATTAAACAAAGGCGCCCAACCCAAAGGACTGTCTTTCCAGGTTACATTATAAAAAGCTCCATTGTTATTTTTTCCAGAACTGTCATACGCAGTACTACCACCTCCTTCTTGAAAATGCCAAAGACCTACGGTGTTAGAATCTACCAATGGAACAAATACTGAGGAGATATTTGCTGGTGGATTTACTGCCGTTGGGTTGCCATAATAAATTTGATAATTTGAAGAGTCTACGGCATTCTTAACAAGAGTGTTTTGAAGTGGAATCCAAATATCAATTTGGTTAATTGAAAATCTTTGAATGAATCTATTTATCTCAACAGCGTTTTGATAAACAAGGCGAATATCATTTCCTTTAACCGTGGATAAAGACGCATAGTAAATTTCCTCTGCTGTAGGATTTGTGTTTGAATCAAAATGGATCCGAATTGGATAATGAACTGGCATGGTATCGCTATCGTTGTTTTGAATAATGATGTTTCGTTTTTTGCCATATGCGCTGTTCCACCAAGGTTCAGGCGGCCGTGCTGATGGATCAATTTTAGTATATGTGTCGTCAATTGAAGGATATTCACCTAAATTGTTAGCCCTATCTGAAGCCCTACATCTAAAATAATATGTATGGCCAGGCTGTCCGTTAAATAACGAAAAAGTAATATTTGATGGCTGGGATGAAAGCCAATCTATCCAATCTCCTCTATCAGAATCCTTGAATTGAATATCATAAAGATAAATACCAGATAAAATATCTGACCCCAACCAGTTAACTTGAAATGCATTTTCATATGTTATTTCTGTGAGTGGTTTTACTAAACACGAAGGCTGTACTCTGTCTATTCCAAATAATTGATCTGTGGACGATGAAGTTCCAATACTATTTGTTGATGTAACTTGCCAATATAAAGTTTGATAATCCTGATCAAATGTATGAGTATAACTCGTAGTGGTACTGGCAAATGTTTGTCTCAGAATTGGATTGCTATCATCCTTCGGGTTTGGGTTTGTCCCTACATGCAAAGTAAAGCTGTTCGTTCTTATGGTTGGTTCCCAGGAAAAAGTAATTGTGCGAGAATTTATAAAAATCTTATCCCTATTGTTTCTTGATGTAGGAACAGGAGCAAATAATTTTGGCCCGGGAGGCCTTCTCTGAGGCAATGTATATGTTTCTTCACGAACAGCCGCACCATCCCAACCAGTATTGAGCCCATGGGCTTCAACCCTAACCCTATGGGTGCCGTCATAATAACCAAAAGTGTCCCAGATGGGTGCATCAATATCACTAAAACAAGGTACACCTAATTCATACAAAGTGTTCCATTTTCCATTACTGCTACCATCGGTTGCTTCATTGACCATCACTTTCATGGTGATTCCAATTCCACCCTGACCTTCTGTGCAAGCTCGAATCTTAATTCTTTCTTTAGTTGCATCTTGCGGTTCAAAATATAATTGTGTGATTGATAGCGTTGGATTTACCAATGTATAATGCCAACTATCACTCCAAATACTCTCTCCGCCTTTATTATCTCGTACTTTTACTCTCCACGAGTAGGAATGTGGTCCCATACTTGCAGTTGTTACACAGCTATTACTCGTCCAACCACTATTCCAGATCTCCGCACCTGACACTTCGAAATAGTATCCCGAAATGGGATCACCATCCGGATCACCATTATGTTGCGCGCATAGCTGTGCAGTGCTACCTGAATAGTATACATACCAGTCATATGGACTTTTCGGAGTTGGTTTATTGGGCACATGATTTGGTGTAACGCCCGTTCCTAATAAATTATAAGAAATTGATCGGGTTTCTGCTCTCGTCCACGAAGTGTCAGTATGATCGGCAATTTCTACCGTGATCGAGTGACTTCCTATATTGTAACCATCTGTATACCACTCAAAAGTAGCTTCGGATGATCCAATTTCATATTTAACTTCTCCATTTACCTTAAAACGCATTGCGCGGAAGTTTGGAAAGTTTTCTGCTTTTGCATAAACACGAACTAAATTGGTGTTTGAGGGTGATGGGGGATCAGTAACAATGGCGGTTATGTAATTACTGGATGTTTTTACTTCAATTTGTGCCCAGAGTTCAGAGCCAAAGTATGTCCCTTGTGGATTTCTTAGTTGCCAATAACCTTTATAACTTCCAGAGACACTTGGGGCTGTAATCGGAACTGAGATATTTGTTATTGACCCAGGAGAAGTTACTGGAACATTTATTTCGAGAGGTGAGTTCATTCGATCCCCACGTAGAAAAACTAATTTATAGCCATCTCCCCAGGTAGTTGATCCAGTATTTTTTATTTGCCACGTTTTTGTTAGTGCTTGATTTGGTGAGACTATTGAGCCGTCTGGAAGAGTGATGTCTGAGATGAAAGAAGCTGAGTCCGAAAAAGTTTCAATTTCCTTCCAATTTTTCTGATTTGATGATTTCAAAAAAGCAACATTATCTATTGTTTTAATTTTGTCATTAATTGTCAAGCTATTAAAAACTTCAGAAAAAATTCTCCCATGACCGGCAAATTGAGTTAAAGGGTTTGAATTATCTTCATAATTGTTAGAACCTTCGTTAAAAATAAAATCGCGATGAACCCTCACTATTGCTAATTTTTTTATATCGCCTGGTTGATCAAGAAAATTAAAATTGTCAAGTATTTTTATTTCTCCTTTAATTGCGGAACCGTCATAATTATATGATTCAATCCCTTCACTATCTGCGATATATCCTCCTATTCTATAACCATCAACAAGATCTAATAAATCATCCCAACCTATTGGGTTTCCGCCCAATTGATCTTTAAGGCATCTGGAGAAACATGATGTGCTGCCATCGCGCAATTCTATATGCAGGTGGATTTTGCGCTTATCAGGTTCTAAGAACTCCATCCCAGTGTTACCAGCTTTTCCTAAAATATCACCTCGAGAAACTTTATCTCCAACTTTTACTGAAATAGTTCCCTTTTTAAGATGCCCATAAATTAGAACCGTATTACCTGTGAAATGCCTAATTGCTACTTGACATCCAAAATCTTTATTACAATTAGGGTCTGCTTGAATTACTGTACCTGTTGCCATTGCAAGAACATCAAAATTAGTTCCATTAGCAAAATCTAACCCCGATCCTTGCCCGGAAGGGTATTTACCTGTAAAATCCAAATTATTAAATTGATGAGGTCCACCTGTCCAATAAACGATCTCATTTTCATCATAAGGTAAAGCAAAGCCTGGCAGTAATATACTTTCATTAATCAAATTATCGTTACTCGGCTTATGATTATTATAAAAAAAATTCGTAATACCGCTTGAAAATAGAAAAAAAGTTGTAACAAAATATAGTAATCGCATATCGTCCTCCCTATTTATTTTGAATAATGAAATTTACCTGTTGAAAATATTCAATTTTAATAATGATTTTTTCCTCCCATTTTATAAAATATCGAAATTTCTCTATGTTTTAAAATTATAGCTAGAATAATTAAAATCACACAAAAAAATTAATTTAAAAGTATGCCTTTTATTCAACCGATACACTTCCATCTTCTTTGACCCATATATACACAAATTTGGCCGCAGACTTTAGCCAGGTGATCTTTTTTGCCAGATTTCGGTAGGACGGAAAATCAGGAAACGCCACCGCCAGAAAAGCTTCTTTGTCTCGTTCGCGATACTCGATGATGTCAAAGATTGCTTGTTTGAACCAATGTCTGGATTGGGTTGATGCGTTCGTCTTTTCAGTTCCTTGTGGATACCCTTTTACCGACACCCAAAGTTTTTTGCCATCCTTTTCAGCCATGATATCAATACCCGTTTGGTGAGAGGCAGTATCAGCCACAGAACGGATCTGATATTTTTGTGAGACCAGGAAATTGATAACTTTGGATTGGACATTTCCTTCCCAAAACCAATGGCTGGATTTTGGCACATCTGTTGGTTGTTTTGTCGTTTTTGTTTGCGTTGAGACTATCTTTGCTTGTATCTCTGTTGCGGTCCTTGGATAGAAATTCTCTGACCAGAAATTATGTATGATTCCACCTATCACCACTCTTTTAACGAACCCTTCTTTTTCCAATTGACGACAACGTGAGTTTGCCTGCTGACGACTTTTCAGACCAAGATTAAATGCCAGGTCATCATCATTTATCCCTTCAGGGTGGTTTTTTAAGTAATCTTCGATTCGATCACGGATGGTCATGATTTACTCTCCTTCGATTTTCTTCTTTCAGGCTATTTTCTACTCAACGCTTTACTCTAATTATCAATCAAAATATCCTAAATCTTCTAACCTTTTCCGAGCTTCTGATATCTCTTCTTTCGTAAAGAGTGCTTGGAATTTTTCACTTATAACAGCTGCTTCAACCGATTCTTTTAATAAACCCAACTCCCAAAGCGTGAAAAGACCTTGTAGCGCATCTGTTTTTTGCAATAGCCGTTTTGCGGTTTCAACTCCCCCAAATTCTTCCAGCATTCTAATAAAATATGTTGGAATATAATTGTGTTTTCTTGTCGCTTCACCAAGTTGATGTAAATGCCGATCAAACTCCTCTTCGAGTGACATGTACCCCTCCTTCTTTTACTTTTCCTAAATATGTTTGATAAGATTTGCTCCCACAATATGTTAAATGGAAAAAACCATCACCATCAAGTACAGACAAGGTCATGTTCCCAGTACCTTTATACATCCATACCATCTTTATATTATATTTCACTAGAAGATCATGACTTAGTAATTTGAAAAAATTCTTGTTTCCAAATTAAAATCCGTAATCTCGCTCGGTGGTACTCTGAATCTCATTACGTTAATATAGCAAAATGAGTTCATTGAGACAGAGATTTGGAAAGAAACTTTTATATCTTCGCCATCAAATTAATTTAACTCAAGAACAATTAGCTCAAAAAGCTGAAATATCTGTTGATTTTCTAAGCCTCATGGAAAGAGGAATAAATGCCCCTTCCTTTGAAACATTAGAAAAACTTTCTTTGGCGTTAGAAGTACCGGTCAAAGATTTTTTTGATTTTAAGAGCGAACAAAGTTAATTTATTTTCTTTTCTTGGGGATTGATTGATGGCATCGAATATACTAACGCCTGAACAAAATTGGCGGGGAATAATATTACTTGGAAAAAATACTGCAACTTATAAGCTGGGGCTTGCAAAGGTATTATTAGACCAGGCAATTTTAGGAAAAACACATATTTCGATGGACGAACTTTCTGCTAGTTTCTTTGAATTATACAAAGAACGGCTTAAAACTAATCGCCCTCAATTGAATCATATTTCCAGAAAAACAGTAATGGAAAGAGTTGTAGCAAAATATAATTTAGAAATACTATCAAAAGAACAGGCGATTGAAGAAGTAAGGATAAACGCATTCAATGATGTGCTCCCACGTTTTCATACTATCGATAACATTACTGTTTCATCAAATTTTTATCACTTCGATTTTTCCACAGGTTTAACTATTACTGATAAAACATTTGAGGCAATCTCCAACTCAAATTTGCAATCACTTATTGAAGAAATAACTACTAGGTGGGACTTATTGGAAGCTGCATTTGAAATTCGGAAATCAAACAGTAAATTGGAGAATGATATCCGTGCTTTTTATCTATTAAATGGATACAAGAGAACAGATATTACCCACTTGCGATCAGCTTTAGATGGATACCAAAAAGGTAAATGTTTTTATTGTGGATTACCTATGTTCGAAGAGAACATCGAAGTTGATCACGTGATCCCCAGACAAATTGTGTATCATGATGAAGTGTGGAATTTGGTATTAGCGCATTCTTTATGCAACCAACAAAAAAGTGATCACTTGCCAACAAAACAACATATTCAGCATCTCATTAACCGAAATGAGTTCTTGATTAAGAGCAATCATCCATTGAAAGATAAAATTATAAGTGCTCTAGGATTAACTCCCAAAAAGAGATTTGGAACCGTCATGAAGGTTTATAATGAGGCAGTTCAGATACTTAAAACCCCCTGGGATGAACTGGCCGGATATGACCCTGCAACAGATCCGATATTTCAAGCATTTGTGAAAATAAATAATGAATAAAACCAAAGAAACTATTGAATACTACAATAAAAACTCAGAATCATATATCTCAAGCACTTTAGATTTAAATCTGGAGTCGTTGTACAAACCCTTTTTAGAACATTTAAAACCTGGTGCAAAAATCTTGGATGCGGGTTGTGGCCCTGGTAGGGATGTAAAATATTTCCATGGATTAGGCTTTGAGGTGGTTGGAATTGATGCATCAGAAGAGATGGTAAAAAAAGCACGTGAGGTAACTGGATTAGAAATTCTTCAGTTGGATTTTTCACAGGTACAATTCGAAAATGAATTCGATGCGGTTTGGGCTTGTGCGTCCCTTTTACATATTCCAAAATCCCAAATTCAAAATATTCTCAAACTTTTTTCCAATGCGCTTCGAAAAAATGGCGTTTTTTATATGTCTTTCAAATATGGTGAAAATGAGGAATTTAGAAACGGTAGGATATTTTCTAACTACAATGAGCATTCCTTTAAAATATTTCTATCTAACATTCCTAAATTAAAAATATTTAAAATGTGGAAAACTTATGATGTCCGACCTAATAGAGAGGATGAATTGTGGTTGAATATATTAATTGTAAAAAATTGATAAAAATTGTCCTTCAAGAAATTAGTCGATTGAAATGCAACTGATAATTTGGAAAACGATTCTTTAATTTCAAACACTTGGTGATATCATTCGTGTTAAATACAATTGTTTTTTTGTCCCTGACTCTTTTGGGACGAAAAAATGAGATATTTCATACGCCCGGATTGTAATTTGGATCTAATTCATGGCTTCAACATTGATTTACAGCTTGATAATAGTAATTTCAAGAAATCATCAGAAAGAAAGGCAAAGCAATGAAATTAGATATAAAATCAGCAACGACTGCAGAACTTCTTCAGCTTTATGGGAGGATTCTTGAAGAGTTAAAGACGAGAAAAGTCATCCTAACAGCCAATAGCCCAGTTGGTGATTATACAGAATGGCTAGTTGCCAATAAATTTGGTTTGAAATTAATGTCAAATTCAACAAAAGGCTATGACGCAGAGGACTCTTCAGGAAAAAAGTTTCAAATTAAATCCAGGCATGTGACAAGAGGCAATAAGACCAACCATACAACTAAGTGCAATTCGTAATCTCCAAGAGGTCGATTTTGACTACTTAATTGTCGTTATATTTAATAAGGAGATCGAAGTAGAACGTGTTTTGAAAATCCCTCATCAGATTATTGAAAAATATACCGATTATAGAAAGCATGTTAATGCCCATACATTATTAATTCGTGATAATGTTTTAATTGACCTCCAAGTGGAAGACCTCACCAACCTATTTTGTAATTAATATACTGACATAATCAAACAACTGAAGATTATATAATTGGTGATGTTTTCTAATCTGGTGACATCGAAAAGTATTAAGGAATTTCGAATACTTGGAATTTCGAATACTCGTATAAATTAACCTCTAGATAAACACCTATTTAATAATGGGGGTTTTATATTATTCTTTTGACAAGTTTTCCTGTTTCAGGATCAACCCAATAGTCGCGTCTGTTGAATTGGTAATCAATATTGATAGATCGAATTGCTGTATTGCATGCTTCAATGAATGGCCTTTCCTTTCCATCTCCATCTTTCCTTGGCCTTTTGGCGGCATATTCAGCAAGTTTTTCACCCCATTCTTTCCCTTTTGTAATGTTGCAAATGGAAGGAATGGTTTTTTTTGCTGCTTTGAATAATTCTTCAGAGCATGTTGTTTCCTTTAATGCTTCTTGTAACAACTTATAATTTTGCTCTGTCTTATCAATGCTGTCCACAATATCCCAAACAATTTCTGTTAATTCATTGATAGAAAAGTTGTAATATTCGAAATCTGGTTGTGAAATATAGAAAGAACCACAAAATATATCATTTTCTGCAGCTTTTTTTACAATTCGAATATTGTCATCACGATCTCCATCAAGGATAATTATGCTAAAAACACCCTGTCTGTCATCAGTTACAAGATTATCCCGAAAAGCTAATCCTTTCTTTTTCCCTTGAATAAACTGGCCAGCAAGATCGATTATTTCAATCTGCTGCCAGAAATCGAGAAGATGGGTAAATGCTGTATACTCGGTTGGCCCTTCAACATAAAAGCGGATTCGAATTTCTGTGTCAAGCTCCATCTGCCGTATGAATTGACGCTTTGGTTTTAAATCTTGTGAGTCAAAAAGACGTTTTGTACCATAGAATATTTCCTTTGCATCTTTCATCCACACTCCAAAACCCATCTCGTCTTCCTCTGGAAGTTGTGTATCGAAGGTCCATTCAGCCATACGTCGAATGATTTCAGACATAGATTTCAAGAGAATCGAACCTCCTAGGTTTCCTTTTATTTTTAATCGCTGCCTACCATTCATAAATCGCAAAAGAGAATGAATATTTTTGTTGTGTTCTAACATTTCGGCGGATATGCAAAGTGTCCTGGTCATTTCTTTTATCGGTTCAATCCCGATTTGAAGGTAATACTCTTTGAGATGCGTCTTATAAGTATTAATATTAGTCCATTGTTCTTCGGCACTGATTCTAGGAGAATATTTCAAATTGTTAAAAATTTCAGTATAAAAACATGGCTCTGTCGCGATTGCTAAACTAGTGATATCGTTTATATAATTTATTCGAGTTTTAGCACTTTCGCTTTGAATCCAGTTATAAAAGATTTTGATTTCCTGATCCAAAATATAATGATATCTGGTTGGAATCATCATTTGGTAAGGATGAACTCTAAATTGGATGATTCTTTGAATATCCCAAAAGACAAAATATTTGAATGGGTGAAAATATGGGACTACGTTGGGCATTTTTTCTACAAATTTTTTGACCGGTTCTTCTAACTGAATTTGTGTTGATCCAAGAATTCGGTTGTCAGAATACAGCGATCCTTCATCTTCTAAGAGGTCGAGGATATCAAATCCTTCAAGCTCTGAGGTAAAATTACCGTGAACTAAATCTGCTCTCACCCATCCTATTTGCCAAAAATGAATAATTTGGTCCTCTGAAAAATTTACATTGAGATCCCGGAAAAATGATGATAGATTTCTTGGCTCTTCAAAATTAAATTGCCAGATATCTTGGTTTTCGTATATCAATTGTGAAAGCTGGGTTGGTTTTAACATAGAAGCTTTGTATCTTTGACTCAATAATTAATTCGGTTTGTATAAAAATTTTTGATAGCTACTTAGCCTGAAGTATCAAAATCAATTAAATACGTTTGTCCAATATTAGCTATACGTAAAACATCAATCATATTCAGCCTTCTTTCTATGTCTATATAGTTGTATTTTTTAACTCTTTAATCATTTTTAAAATATCATTCATGTTAGCAATACGTTCGTGAGGGTATAGTTTTGTTGTCCTCAAGATAAAATCTTGTAATGGTCCATCGGGGTTAAGGGGGATATTCTGAAGAGGCAAAATTCCTGACATGCACCAAGCAACTACTCGCCCTAAACTATAAACATCAGCTCTTGCATCGACAAAATGAGCATCTAATCCGGATTCAGGAGCTGCAAATCCTTCCGTACCATATTGATAACCTGGAGAGGTTCTGATTGCAGATGTATTACCTATCCGACGGACAAGTCCCCAATCCGAAATTACCCATCTAGTATTTCCGTCAGCTGATTTACACTCAAGGATATTTCTTGGTGTAATATCCCTGTGTATGTTGCCAAATTTATGAGCAAATTCCAACCCAGAAGCAATTTCTTCAATTATTTGAAGAATTTGTAGATATTCAATAGGATTCGGCATATCCATTAAAGACTGTTCTGCCAATGGCATGGTGTACCAGTAATAATGTTCTGAATAATCCAATATTGGCATGATGTTAGGATGCTTTATTCCAAATTGAACATCAATTTCCCTTTTCATTCGCGCAGTTGCATCTTTATCCATTCTGAGATTTGGTAGAAGACGCTTAAAAGCCACAAATTGGTTTGATTGTTTATCACGAGCTCTAAAAACCTCGGCTTGTCCGCCAATTCCGATTGGTTTTGGGTCTAAAGCATAATTGACATGCGGCTTACTCATTTATTCTCTCCTTAATGCTGGCAAGACGAAAATTGGGTTCAATAGTAATTTAATCATTTCCACACTCTTTTTGGATCAACGCCTTTTTTTCCTGCCTTATTTTTCAAAACCCTTTTTGTTTATTGAAGCTCAATGGTTCTCCTTGGCCCTACCGCCAGTCAAAAGATTCTTTGCCTATGTTAAAACTTCTTTACAACTCGCTATATTTCTTATTCGATCCATAACTCATTTCGACTGGATATTTTTCTCCATTAAGTTTTATCTTTTCCACAATCGCTTCTTCAAAATCGATATCAAATTTTTCAGCAACATAAGCGAGGTAGATGAAAATATCGGCTAATTCATGTTTGATCTTTTCCTTTGGAACTTGATCAATTTCCGAATCAGATTTCCATAAAAATAATTCCATCAGTTCTGACACTTAAATGTCCAGACCCAGTAACAAATCTTTTATTTGGTGAAATTGTTCCCAATTTCTTTGATCGCGAAATTTGATGATTTGTTCGGATAAGTCTTTAATTTCCATGCTTAAGACCTTAAATAGAGTTCCTTGATTTAATTGTATTTCGGGGTCATTATTCGTTTAGAGTAAGCCAAAAACAGCTATGATCAGTTTGGATACTTGCGAATTCGAAACCTCTTCACAGTTAGTCTTGTTCAGAATAAAACCGGTGGCCTAATTATACCTGTCTGTGTAGTCATTTTCATTAATCAATTTAGCGCGCCTCTTTATGTCTTCATGTTTTCTTGAAATCGCCCTACTGTAAATGCATGGCTTCTATAGATTCCAATTGGAAAGAAAATAATATTTAATTATATAATTGTTGAGTATATCCATCTTATGGTTTTAATTATTTATTAAAAGTTTAATTAATCAACAAAGTCTTTTTACTACATATTTCATTAATTTTTACTGTTCTATATAGAAATTCAAAAATGTAGGATTTCTTTGTAGAACACATTATTTGCTTAATTCTATTAAGAACTCTTTTTTCAATCTGGCGAACTCTTTCCCTTGTAATTCCAAACTCATCAGAAATAACTTGCAAAGTTTTTCTTTCATCAGGATCGAAACCTATTCGTGCATTTACTATTTCTAAATCTCTTTCTTTCAACATAGAAAAGATTTCTTCGATTTCTTTTTCTATTAACTCAAATTCATTTACTATTTCTTGAATTTCTCTAGCTTCCCCCGTTCTTAGTTCGTATCCTTCAATTTTAGGTAAATTAATTGGTTCTTGTCCATCTCCCAAATCAATTTCATTTTTTCTAGCACTCAAATAGTATAAGAATATTACTAGGTCAGAAATATTCTTTGAAAGGATAGGCATATCAGCTTCAATAGTTTCTTTTTTCTTGAGAAAAACTTTATTCTTATAAACGGCATCTTTATTTTTTAGGATTTCATTTTCGGAGTGATCTGATACTTGATTTATCTTATTAATTTCTAAATAATTAATTAGTTTTTGTGAAAATTCGATTGTTTCGCTTTCTCCAACGTATTTAATATTTCCATTAAAAATATTATCTAATTGCTGGTAAACGCGCCGCAAATTCGTAATTCCAGACCTTCCTAAAGCATTAAAAACCCTTGGATTGAGATTTAACTCTTCCGTCGATATCGAAATTAAACTGGTTTTCTTTGATAACTCAAATAAATATTCTTTTATCTTGGAAATTAAATCAGAATCTTCAGTCATAATAAACTCTTAAAAAAATAAATTTAAAAAAATTATAAATTATCATGATCAATCTAAATCATAAATCCAATGAAAACAACCTACTTATCAGAATTGATAAATAAATTAACCACCGGAAACTACAGTAGAGACGAACGGAGTAGTGGCTTGACCTTACCTCTACGCCTTTTTTCCCCCCGTCCCCGGTCTCCCGTCCCCGGTCTTTTACACATCATGCTCCGAACGACAGCCACCGCCATGAGAGCGTCCCGCATAGAATGGGCGTTTAATGCCTTGCTGCATTAACCTGGCAGCTGGTGGTTTTCCGTAAACTTTCCTTTTTCAGTGTTCAGCCTTGAGCGAAGAAACTTTCAACTTTCTCAGGTCAGCTTTTCTTTGGGTGTTTTGAGGGGGTGAGAAGTCCCGCAAAACAACTGGGTTTTTGACAGGCGTCGACACGTTTCTGTCGAACTGGTAGGGTTTGGGGTCTACTGACTCTCGATTCGCCGCTGAAGCATGTTTAATTGTTAAAGATCGATCGTGATGGTGGCATTTTTCAGACTCAACTGCCCGTCCAATGTCCCTAAGCATCTCCAGATTTTCAATTTTTTCGGCCAGCTCGCGTTCATTCACATTGACCACAGGCCGGCGAAAAACCAGCCATTGTCCGTGACGCCGACGCCCTGGCGGATCGCCTGTTGGCGCATGGAATTGATTTTTGAGGTCATTTCATTTAAATATCGTTGTTGCTCCGGGGCGACCTCTCTGCGCCAGGTAAGCCAGTCCACGATGAGGCGGGTTTCGTTGAGGATCGTGATGGTATTCTCCGCATTTGCTTTTTGAATGGCCGAAGTGAAAGGTGTTAAGGTGTTGAGGATTGAAGTGGTAGGGGAGAAGCATTGGATGATTCACAACCATTCGCGATCCAATCCCGGCTATCCAATGCTTCGCCCGTCCGGATTCAGGATCTGATTCACAACCAATCGGGATGCAATCCCAGCTATCCAATGCTTCGCCCGTACGGATTCAGGATCTGATTCACAACCATTCGCGAT
>PHBY01000025.1 GCA_002840735.1 Chloroflexi bacterium HGW-Chloroflexi-2 | reverse complement strand
ATCGCCTCATTACCACAAGGAAAAAACAATGAAAAACCACAAACCTGGCTACTTGCAACAACTTCGCTCCATGCCGCGCAATGTCTGGGCAGTCAGTCTGACCAGTTTCTTCATGGATATTTCCAGTGAAATGGTTATCAATATCCTGCCATTATTTTTATCGAATGTACTGGGAGTGAAGACCAACATCATAGGCCTGATAGAAGGTGTGGCTGAAACCACCTCCAGCTTGCTAAAGATGTTCTCCGGCTGGTTCTCGGATAAAGTCGGTGGACGTAAGTGGTTGGCTGTCGCTGGTTATGGCATCTCTGCCTTCTCCAAACCCTTCTTTTATTTTGCCAATACCTGGGGACTGGTGGCTGGAGCACGCTGGGCTGACCGTGTCGGAAAAGGCATTCGCACAGCTCCGCGCGATGCTTTGGTGGCTGATTCCGTTCAGGAAGAACAACGTGGCCTGGCATTCGGATTTCATCGGGCGGCCGACACTGCTGGTGCCATGCTGGGACTCATAATCGCCTTGCTGGTGACCTGGCTGGCACAAAGAGAATCTGCAATGCTATCTGCCAGTACCTTCCGTACGATTGTGATTATCAGCATCTTTCCGGCAGCTCTGGCTGTATTGGCTTTAGCGATCGGTGTTAAAGAAACGATCAAAAAGAAGCAATATGATATGCCTAAATTTGCTTTTAAAAGTTTAGGGAAACCCTTCATGACCTTCATGATGATTGTGGCAATCTTTGATTTAGGAAATTCATCCGATGCCTTCCTGGTCTTGCGTGCCCAGGAGCGAGGTCTGAACATCCTGGGTATTCTGGGTATGTTAATTACCTTCAATCTGATCTATACGCTGATCTCCACTCCAGCCGGTGCCCTATCCGATAAAATTGGCAGACGTAGAATCATCGTGGCAGGCTGGTTAATTTACGCAGCCATCTATCTTGGCTTTGCGCTGGCCAGAACTGGTGTGCATATCTGGCTACTGTATGCCATTTATGGTTTGTATTATGGGTTGGCATATGGCACATCAAAGGCTTTGGTCGCAGATCTGGTTCCGGAAGCTTTACGGGGAACAGCTTATGGTACATACAATGGCATCCTGGGGATTCTTGACCTGCCGGCTTCTCTGATTGCGGGTATCCTCTGGCAGGGGTTGGGCAACTGGCAAGGGTTTGGAGCAGCAGCGCCTTTTTACTTTGGTGCTGGGACAGCTTTACTGGCAGCAATTCTGATGGTCATCTGGCAAAAGAGCCTGGGAAAAACTATCCCTCAAAACTAACAAACATAAAAAATTCTACAAACAAAGAATTAACGGTTTTCATTATCAAAACCGTCAAATTTAAATATTCATCTCCAACCTGGTACGAACTTGCAACTATATAATCATCCTGATTGATAAGAGATGACCCATGACAATGTTGCCCCCAGTGGATACGCTCAAGCAAGTTCAAACCGAAAATGAAATCGATGAATATCTATCGATATTTAAGGATATCAGCCAGGCACAGTTTGTCTTATGGCTGATGCGTGATCCGGAGATTGCAAATTTAAAGGTAGACGCAATGCTGGGTATCGACCACCCTGTCGGAAAATATCCCCAATTATTGGCATGGGGTTGGAACCAGAGTGGAACCGAAGTAGTAGAAAATAAACTCCAACTGGAGGAGTTCGCCCGCTGGGTTCAGTCGCCAGTTCACAATCTACTGAATTTGCCAGTTTTTCATCATGAATTACCCCTGGGTATCATCCAGGTTGCCAACTTCAAAGATGCATCCCATCAAAGTAACCTGGAAAAATTGGCACAACTCATGGGAAAATATATGATCACCCAGCAACAACTCATGGATAGCAACCGCTGGGCAAGCCGTTTACAGCAATTATTGGAGTTCATTGGCACAATCAGCTCTTCTCTGGATCCCGACCAGATTCTACGTATGTTGTTGGAGCAGGTGTCATTATTGCTGGATGCCGAAGCCAGTTCGTTATTCCTGGTGGACCAAAACAGCGGAGAAGCCATTTTACATCTTTCTTCCCGTACCGACCGGCGGCTGGTGGAAAATTATCGCATCCCGCAGGGAAAAGGCTTAATCCAGCATGTGATCGCCAGTGGCGAATCCCTGGTGGTCAATGATGTTCAAAACGATCGCCGACACTTCAATGGGGTGGATGTCTTATCCAATTTTCATACCCGTTCTGTTCTGGCTGTGGCAATGGTAGCCAACCGTATCGAGCTGGGACGTCAGCGTGGCAGCACCCAGGGTCGCATCATTGGCGGGTTGGAAATTCTTAACAAGATGAATGGCGAATTCACAAAGATGGATATTGTATTGGCGGAAATTTTCGCCAGCCAGGCAGCCACCATCCGTCAGACAGCGCAGATCTACAACCAGATGGATGATCTGATGATGCAATTGCTAACCAGTCTGATGCACGCCGTGGACGCTAAAGATCCTTACACCAAGGACCATTCTAAATGTGTTTCGGATTACGCCGCTGCCATTGGTTTAGAGATGGGATTACCCGCTGAGGATATCAACCAGTTAAGGTTAGGTGGTCTTTTGCATGATGTCGGCAAAATTGGTATCCCCGATGAAATCCTCAAGAAGATGGATAAATTAACGCGTGAGGAGTTTCAGGAAATTTACCGTCATCCCCAAATTGGATATAAGATCGTTGAAAATGTCAGTTTCCACAGCCGGGATGTTTTGAAAGCCATTATCGAACATCATGAACGACTGGATGGTAGTGGCTATCCCTTAGGATTGCGCGACAATGAAATTTCCATGATCGGTAGAATTATGGCAGTGGCTGACTCCTTCCATGCCATGATTTCTGACCGGCCGTATCGTCTGGCACTCTCTCACGAAAAGGCATTTGATGAACTGAGTAAGTATTCCGGTATTCAATATGACGAACGCTGTGTCCAGGCATTGAAAAATGCCTATTTAGATGGGCAGATCATAACCCACAGGCTCTAAAGACTACTTAAAACGCTCAAAATTCTTCAGAAACATATTGACCACTTCCGGGTCGAAATACCTGCCGCTCTGCTCACGAATATAATCAACTGCCTTCTCAATTGGCCAGGGTTTGCTATAGGGGCGTTCGGAGGTGATGGCATTAAACACATCAATTACCGCAAAGATGCGTGCCACCAAAGGAATTTCTTTTCCTTTCAAACCCTGCGGATATCCTGTTCCATCCCACTTCTCGTGGTGTGAATAGGGGATATCGATCGCTGGACGCAAAAATTCGATAGGATAAAGCATATCGCGCGCAAAGATGGGATGCTGACGCATTATCACCCATTCTTCATCGGTTAATGGTCCTGGTTTGTTCAGGATCTGGTCCGGCACACCAATTTTGCCAATATCATGTAAGGTCGCACCACGGCGAATGTGTGTTAATTCCTCTGGGTTACGGATGCCCATCGCCTGAGCAAGAATTAACGTCCATTCTTTCACTTTCTGGCTGTGCTCTCCGGTAATATGATCGCGAATATCCAGGGCACGCGCCCAACCTTCGATCGTGCGATCATACGCGAAACTCATTTCGCGATTAGCACGGGTTAATTTATCCAGAAGCTGACCGTTTTCGATTGCAATGGCTGTCTGTTGCGCCAAAGCCCCCAGGAATTCCTCCCATTCGGCATTGTCATTTTTCTCAAATCGGCGAAATACTTCTAACACACCTAAACAATGACCCTTGGAATTCAGTGGCACTGCGTAATACGATGTAAATTTTTCCACAGCCATGTTTTCGAAGAAAGTTGCCCATTTCGATAATTTAATATCCGGCAGGAAAATAGGCTGGTTATTGATAATGACCCACTCCGCCGGTCCCAAATTGAACGTAGCCAGTGTCTCACGAGCTTTGGATTGGTAGAAACCAATGCCCATTTCAAATGAAATTAAAGAGGAATTCTCGTTGGTTAACAAAATATCGACGGCATCAACCTGTAACTGTACCGCAATCTGGCTGATCAGGAAATGCATGGTGCTATTGAAGTCGAAATTACCGACAATCATCCTGTCTATTTCACGCAATGTGTTCAAGCGCTCCAATTGCCGCTCTTTTTGTTCGTTCAAAGCTTCACGCTGAATGGCATACGCAGCTATTTCTGCCAGTGCCACCAGAATGCGGACATCATCGTCATTCCAGGTTCGATACGCACCAGCTTCAATCATCCCAATCACCTGATTATCCACAATCATGGGAACGATCAGGATGGCGGAAACGCCCCCTGTCAGCTCAACCAGGGTGGGACCGGGATTGTTTTGCACGTCATTATTTAGATAATAGGTTTTATTAGCAACAACCCATCCTGCCGCGCCTACTCCTACCTTAATTCGAATCCCTCCTTGCACCTGAAAATCACCCTGTCCGGGTGAATAAACCAGTTCATTGGAGTCTGAATCCAGAATTGCCAATGAAATACCTGTTGCGCCTAAAGCATCTTTCGTTATGCCTAAAACTGTCTTGTAGATGCTTTCAAGCTGATGTGTTTCTCTTAACGCCTGAGCCAGATCCACCACATTGGTAAGTTCACGTTCACGTTGAATAAGTGTAATCAGTTGCTCGTTTAATTGTCTGGTTCGGTTTTTTACCTTAAGTTCGAGTTCCTGGTTTAATTTTTGTAGTTCACCCTGGGCTTGCTTGCGTTCAATTGCCAGCGCAATCTGATTGGAAACAAATGTCAACAAGTCCCGATCAGCATCTGTGTAAGATATTTCACGATCATCATAGGTTTGAACCACTAAAACACCAATAGGTTTTCCCAACTCGGTTTGCAGTGGAATACCCAACCATTGATGCGAATCCGCACCAGTGGCTGCTATTTGATGTTGATTGGTTAATTCTTCCTCATTGTCATCGGTCAGTAACAACGGTTGACCGGATTTAATCACAAACTCAGTGATCCCGCTGCCATGGGTTCTGGGATCAGGTTTTTCACTGTATTCATCAACAAAATATGGAAAGGAAACAGTATCTGTCTGCTCATCATATAAGGCGATATACAGATTTTTCGCAGAGATCAATTCATTTACAACTTCATGAACAAAGGCGAATAATTCATGTAAATCGGTGGAGGTATTGGCGGCTTCAGAAATGCGATAAATGACATCCTGTAATTTTTCAAATCGTTTGCGTTCCGTGATATCCAACACCACACCGACAAGACCACTTGATTGATCGGGATTCTCTCTGGAATAGGCAGCTTTAAAATACATGACATCATGCAATTCACCATCTGCTGCTCGAATGCATGCTTCAAAGGATTTTGTAATACCTGATGCGATTATCTCCTGATTTTCCTTTTTAAAAGTTTCTGCCAGGTCTTCAGGCCAGATATCATTCACGGATTTTCCAATAATTTCATCTCGTGAGGTGCCATTCAATTTTTCAAACGCCTGATTGCATCCCTGATAATGGAAATCCGCTCCCATTATAAAAACAGGCGCAGGGATTGTGTCAATCACCAATTGCAAAAATTCTTCCGAGGCTGCTAATTGAGCTGTGCGTTCCATAACCCTGCTCTCCAGGGTTTCATTGATTTTTTGCAGCGCTTCTTCGGTTTCTTTGCGAGAGGTGATATCCAGAATATAAAAATTATATTCAACCAGTTCATTCTGTTTAATTTGATGGATATAGGTCAGGTCATACACCCAACGGATTTCACCACTGGCAGTAAGGATCCGATATTCTTCACTCAGAAAAGCCCGGTCATCCTGATATTGGAGTGAATTGTATTTGAATCCTTTCTCGCGATCATCCGGATGCAGAATTTGAACGTATTCCAGCTCGCCACTCAAAAATTGATCGGGATTAAACCCAAACTGGCGAATATTGGGGGAAACAAACTCCATGGTGCCTTTGTTTTTATTTTCAACCAGCAATTTGAACACTACCACCGGTCCGGAGGTAAATAATTCCAACTCCTGATTCCGTTTCTCCTCCATGAGTTTGCGATCAATTGCCATGGCAATCTGACTGGAGACGAAACTTAATAAATCCCGATCATGTTCCGAGTAACGAACTCCTTCAATATAAGTCTGAATTACCAGGGCACCAATGATTTTCCCTTGCATGGTTTTAAGCGGAATACCCAACCACTCCAAGGGCAAGCTTCCGATCATGCTGATCTCACCCTGATTGGTCAAATTCTCAATCATTTTTTCAGACAATAAAACAGGTTCACCATGGTGCAGTAAATACTCCGTCAATCCACGTTTAGCTTTACGATCACGGGTTTTAATTTTCCGCTCCTCGGGAAGTAAATAATCTTTTTCGTCTACATAATAAGGAAAGGAAATATATTCGCTGTTCGTGTCATAGATGGCAATATAGAGGTTATTCGCCGGGATAAGTGAAGCAACAATCTCATGTACCCGTTTGAACATAGCATCCATATCGGATGTGCTTGCGGCTGCATCCGAAATCTCATAAACTGCACGTTGAATCTCCTCCGAGCGGTATCTGGATTGGACATCCAGAAATGTCAGGATGGAGTATTGTTCGTCATGCCAGTCGAATGGTGTTTCTTTCACTTCCACCAGCAAATATTGTGCATTATCGTGCAAATCCAACAGGATCTTTCCAACCGCTTGTGGTTCAACCATATGGATGGATAAATTTTCCAGGTTTAATAAAGCCAGATGTTTATTTTGATCGGTTGACCACGGTTCGATAATTCGAGAATCAAAATCCGGTTGATCAGAATTCAACCAGGATTGTGCAATAGCATTGAGATATTGGATCCGGCGTTTTGTATCCAGAACAATGATGGCTTCTTCAAAAGATGAGAAAACCGGATCGAGGTTTGTAAATGCTTTATTGTTCATCCACGTCTTTACGAAATTGATTATTCGTGAAATTGCGAAATTTCCGTTTTTACTAGTATACAAGATTACAGGGTATGTTGCTCTACCCTTTCAATTTTGGAAGGTAATTTTGTTGATTTTAGTTTTGAATTTCATAGAAGTTTTCGGGTAGAATCAAGCTATCCCCTTAATGAAGGATTCCCTATGAACATTGATATTAATGACATCCAATTTGTTAAATTCCTGATCAAAGCCAAACAGAACACCTATGCTGGCAGTGGATTTCTTAGCCAGGCATCCCGTACTGCCTCTAAAGACCTGGCGTTTCGGGATGGAGATTGGAGTTATCTGGATACCTATTTGGGTGATTTTCACTTTATCGGAGAAGAGGCTGTCTGGTACCAACAAACACCGATCTGGGGTATGAATTATTACGGACGAATGCTGGTTGAAAAAATTCCGCAGGGATTTGGTGAATTTCTGAAATCAGCCTTATTGCAGGTTCCTTCGGAAATACCATTTCGTGGACCGGAAGAATTGATCGAATCTGATTTTACCTATACCTGTTCAGTTGAAGGCAGCCTGGAGTGTTTTCGTGGACGCGAATTTATTACCATGAAAGGAAAACGCATCTACCAGTTGTATTTCCATGGCGGTGAAATTTCGTCAAATTGATAATAAAAAAATTAACAGTCAGAGTGTTTTTGGCGGGCACCCGCCCACCAAAAACACTCGCTTACCCAGTTTTATTGAGATGATACTTTCTTATGGTTCAAAAAGATCCTGCATGGGATACACATAAACAGTAAATTGATCAAAATCATTAATGATGCCATATTGTTTGAGCATCATCAGTTCAATATCCTTCACGACATAGGTGAATTCATTCTCTTCCAGCTCAACTTTCTCACCGGTATAGATATCCTGATAGATATTTTTGCCCCAATCAATCACACAATTCCCCTTTTGCGTTACCAGGACGAAATGTCTTGAAACGGGCACACCATCAGGCATGATAATCTCCTAATTCTGGGAATTTTTTACCAGTTGGGCAAAATTTGTTGATTTGAGTTTATTCACCAATTCAATTTGAGCATCTGACCAGATCGGTTGAATCGGGCAATCATCCCCGAATGGGCAGGCGCCTGAACTGTGCGAGCAGACATTCAGGCTGATGGGACCGTCAATGGCTTCCACGACATCCAATAACGTGATTTCTCCCGCATCTCTGGCAAGCGAGACACCACCACGAGCACCACGTGAAGTGTTGATTAGACCAGCGATCGATAATTGGGAAATGATTTTCGCCAGAAACGATGGGGGGATTTGTTGTACATCCGCAATCTGGCTGGTCGCTGCACGTACATCAGAATCCAGTTTTGCCAGATATAGCATCGCACGAAGTGCATAGTCAGCCTGTCTTGTAATTTGCATAGGATCTTCCTTTTACTGTTAAGTGGGTAAAATTTGTCAACTTATCAGTAAGTTTATTTTACTATAATTTTTTAGGCAAGTGTTTTTTATCATCGCCCAAAAATGACATTTCCGATAATGATCTTTTTTTGCGCAAATAAGTGTGAATTTTATCACAAATTCGATTTTCTTGCATATAAGAAGTGATTTTTCCTCGACAGCGCATCATGGCTGAGTATAATTTAAGCATGAAAATTTTCAACTACTCCGTTCCGATTGACGTCCGCTACGGGGATCTGGATCCCCAATGGCATGTGAATAATGCGCGTTTCCTCACCTTCCTCGAGCATGCCCGACTCTCTTACCTCATGCACCTGGGATTGTTCGATGGCGAGAACTTCTTCGAATTCAATCTGATCGTCGCCGATATTCACATCGCTTACCTGGCACCGATCCAGCTCAAGCAAAAGGTGGCTGTCTACATGCGCTGCGAGCGAATTGGCAACAAAAGCCTGACCTTCGTCTACGAGATCCGCGACGAAGACACCCAGCAGGTTCTCTCCACCGCCGAGACCATCATGGTCACCTACGACTACCATCAGCAAAAAAGCATCGTGGTGCCGGAAGCGTGGCGTAGGGCGATCTCGGAGTTGGAGGGCGTGGATTTCACTCGTTAGCCGGCGATGTTCAGCAAAAAGGACAACACCGGTTCAGTTCGTCTTTTAAATCATCCATAAACCATACCAAGCAAACAGAAAGGGGCTCGTTATGACTTTACCCAGCATTGACCAGGATTACATGCTCGACTTCCTGACCGGCTTATTAAACACCCCCAGCCCGACCGGATTTACCGAAGCAGCCATCGATTACACCGAACAGGCACTCCAGGCCTTCCCGGAAGTGACCTGCAGCCGAACCCGCAAAGGCGGACTGTTGGTCAGGTGGAGCGGAGAGCGTGACGATCATCCGCGTGCATTGACCGCGCATGTTGACACCCTGGGAGCCATGATCAAGGAGATCAAGGGAAACGGACGCCTGAAATTGACCAAACTGGGCGGGTATGCCTGGAACACCGTCGAAGGCGAAGGTGTCACAGTTTTTACTTCAGATGGCGAGAAAATCCGTGGTTCGCTCTTACTCAGCAAATCCTCTTCGCATGTGCACGGCGCAGCCACCAATGACACCAAACGCGATGACGATGCCATGGAAGTGCGCCTGGATGCCATCACCCAAAACGCCGAGGATACCAAAACCCTGGGTATCGAAGTGGGTGATTTTGTCGCCTTCGACCCGCGCGTAGAGGTCACCAACGGTTTCATCCGCAGCCGGCACCTGGACGACAAAGCCTGTGTCGCCAACCTGGTCACAGCCGTCAAAGCTATGCACGATGCCGGACGCAAACCAACCCAGTCCACCTACCTGCTGATCAGCAACTACGAAGAGGTTGGACATGGTGCATCGGCTGGATTCCCCCCGGAAGTCGAAGAGCTGGTCGCCGTCGACATGGCCGCCATTGGCGATGGGCAAACCTCCGATGAATTCCACCCCACCCTGTGCGTCAAAGACTCGGGCGGACCCTACCACCACGGTCTCTCCACCCATCTACGCAACCTGGCAGAGCAACACAAAATCCCCTATAAAGTTGATATCTATCCTTACTACGGCTCAGACGGAGAAGCCTACTGGCGTGCCGGTGCGGATGTCAAGGTCGCTCTCATCGGCCCTGGTGTAGATGCATCACATAATTATGAAAGAACGCATATGGATGCACTGATGGAGACGACGAAGTGGGTGCTGGCGTATTTGGTGGGGTAGGTTAAAAGGTCAATTGGGAAAATGTTCATGTGGCTGTATGATTTTCTGATTTTTTATAACAGTGGACAAGCCATTTTAAGCGGTATTTCTCCATATACCATCTTTGATTTTAACAGCCCCATATTTTTAGCCCTATTTTTTGCTCCTTTTTCCCTTTTGCCTGTAGGTATATCATATGTCGTTTTCCTGATCGCCAATCTTTTTTTGGTATGGAAATTACTAAAAAAACGCATAATATGGGCGGTTCTTTTTTTTCCATTTTTATTCAGTTTATTTGTTGGGCAAATCGATTTTCTTTTGGCCAGCCTGATATTTATAGGATCACCATGGACAATTGCCTTGGCTTTAGTCAAACCTCAACTGGCATTTGTGGTTATTCCCTGGATGATCATGTCCTTTTCCAAAAATGATTGGTGGAAAGCAATTATCTCAACTTCAGCTTTTATTGGGATAGGCTTCATTGTTCAACCCAACTGGATGAAGGAATGGTTTGCCACACAACCCTCATTCGAATTCTTTTCTTCCCATGCTTCCAATATTTATTGGTTAATTCCTCAAAATAATTTAACTCTCAGATCAAACTTGACCTTCATTGGAGCTTTGATCATTTTACCTCTAGGATTTGTGCTGAAAAATAGACGTGACTCCTGGACAATCCTGCACACTTTTGCCCCATTAACCAATATTTACTCCCCTGCTGTATTACTTGAATGGGTGGGACCCATTGAAGTAGTGCTTTCCTGGTTAGCTGTATTACTGGTTGGAGGAAATATCCATACAGGCATGCCGTTCTTTTTGATTGGGATAAGCATTTTTATTCGTGGTATGTTGGAGTATAAAAAATCTAGCAAAGATAATAAAATTCACCTAGAGGATTTATTCAGACCATTCATGGTTAGATTTTTTAGAAAACAATATCCAAAATTATTAATTTTACTTATCAGCCAATATTTATTCACTTTATATACAATATTTTCTTCCAACTCATGAAAAAAATTTTATCTGCCCTGTCAAAATTCCATAGAAAATATAAACTCCAAATTATGCTTGTCCTTGGGTTGAGGGTTTGCTACAGTATCTGGTTAGCTATTGTTTGGATTGTAATAGATAAATATATACCTCTCTCCGAAGGTGTGTTGTGGGAAACTTATTACAACCTTGAACGCAGTTCAACATTATTAGGAAGAGCTTTCATCGATGTCTGGCTTCGTTGGGATGCCGTGCATTATATGAATATTGCTGCTTTTGGTTATGAAGGTGTGGGGGTTGCTGATACTGTGTTTTTTCCTTTGTATCCTTATCTGGTTGGCGTTTTATCCAGGTTAACATCAATCAATGTTACCCTGGTTGGGATCCTTACCTCATCTATTGCTTCTTTCTTATCTTTGATTTTCTTGTATGAACTCGTTCTTGACCTATTTCACGATAAAAGATTAGCTAAATGGTCAATAGTTTGTTTGGCTTTTTATCCAACTGCATTTTTTCTGCATGCGCCGTATACCGATGCGTTATTTTTGTCGGTATCCATTGGTAGTATTCTCATGATGGTAAAGAGGAAACCTCTGATAGCAGGACTATTGGTTTGTATTGCCGGGTTAACCAGAGCGCAGGGTGTTTTATTAATGCTACCTATGGTACTGTATTATATTCAGGACCATTGGAAAGAAAAAACCTTCCTGAATTGGCAAGAGGTCATCAGTCTGGTGATTTCTCCTTTAGGTTTTGGCATCTATTCATTCATTCGAATGAGATATGGAATATCTGGGTTCTTAACAACATACGAAATATATTCTGCAACCGGATTTCGTTTCCCGTTTGCAAATATCCTTTATGCTATCCAGGATCTGATTCAAAGCCCAAGCGTTCTGGAAATTTCTGAATTGATCAGTGTGATTTTGTTTTTACTCTTATTAATCTGGATGGTTTTACAAAATCAATTTCGTAAACATTTACCCTTGATGCTGTATTCTGCTACAATCTGGTTATTAATAACTTCGAAGACCGTTTTCTATGCTTCTCCTCTTCAAAGCGCAAACCGCTATGTTTTGCACATATTTTTTGCCTTTGTAGGACTGGCATCCATGCTTTTAAATTTATCCTGGCGAAAACAAAAACTGATCCTGTTCTTATCTTTAGCTGCCTGTGTAATTCTCTCAGGCATGTATGCACTTTGGATTTTTATCGGATGAAAAAAGAATCAAGCATCCACAATATTGGAACAAAAAGAAATATCGCATTGATATTCTTATTATTGATTCTGTTACTATTTATTATTTGGTTTGCGCCTGAATCTTTTTCAATGGGCACTGGCGACTTCCGACCCTATTGGAGCGCTAGCTATTTACTCGTGCATGGTCAGGATTTCAGTGATCTTTCCCTGATGGATCAAATTGAGCGTGCACTGACTGGTTGGGACAAACCATTCACCATGATGGCGTGGTTTGCCCCAACCGGGATGGTGGTGCTTTTGCCTTTCACATTCTTGCCTTTTGAAAAAGCAGCCTTTTTCTGGTTATTGACCAATATCATGGTTTTATCAGCAACCGCTTTTCTGTTGTGGAGTGATGTAAAAAGAAAAATCTGGATTCCCCTACTGGCTGTGTTTGCATTCCCCATGACTTTACTTTCACTCTATGTCGGTCAGATTAACACCCTGGTTCTCTTCGGATTGGCAGTGTTTATTTCATTGAAAAAACCTGAACATCAATATTTTCGCGGAATCGGACTGGCATTGACCACCATCAAACCACACCTGGTGATCCTGACCCTGCCTTTAATCATCCTGGATTGTATTTACAAAAAACAATGGAAAATCCTGATAGGATTTTTTGGGTCCTTACTGGTTTGTTCAGTTATTCTCTTTGCCCTCTACCCATCCTGGCCAATCGGTTTTTGGAATCTGGTTTCATCTGGTATGAGCACCATCCGGGAAACACCAACAATCAGTGGCTTGATCGCTTATACAACGGGTCAGGAATGGGGAAAATGGCTTTGGATCCCTGGACTATTGACTGTTATGTTCTTGTGGTGGAAAAGAAAAGATAATTTGTTCCCCATTGAGATGATTAATATTTCTCTTATTATTGGTTTGTTGATTTCACCCATTGGGTGGAGTTATGATCAAATAATGCTGTTAATTCCCATTGTATTATTACTTGGTAAAAACATGAAAAGAGAATTTACTCAAAAAAAGTCACTTATCGTAATGGCTTTTTTGAGTATGGTTTATAGTGTTGGAATTTTCATGCGAGTTTTAAGCCCAAATGAAGTTTGTTTTTTCTGGATACCCCTTATAATTGGGGTATTAACTTTGATTGATTATAAAAATCATTTTGGAATGAGTAAATAATAAAAACTATTGTCATAAATCTGTTTTTTTCAATTCAATCTCAGAATTTTTTCGATTATTAAAAATATTCCAAACCATTATAGCTTCTAAAGATAATGACCAAAGGAACTTATTGTTTAAAAAGAAAGATGCATTTTCGCTCAAAGCATATCGATCTATATCACTCATTTCGTAAGGACGACCTATAAATAATAAAATTAACATAACTACACCTAATTGAAAATAATCGAAAAAACTCGGGTTTTCAATTATTCGCTTTATGATCAAAGCAATTAGTAAAAGTGCGGCGGAGCTTAAAATTACTAATCGATAATCCATACTGATAGTGGGCACTAAATCCATTATAGAGATTGAAACCATAAAAAATAACACTGCGTTTTGTGACGAAAAATTCTTAAATAAGATATACGTTGCAGCAAACCATAACTCAATTGCTATAAGTGTGAAAATTGGCCAAAGAATATATAGATTTAGTGAATAATTAGAGCTTTCTCTAGCAAGAGTGTCAGCGAAAGAATATGCACTATGATTTCCTACCCATGTCCATCGGTTTCCTATGCCTGCTCCAATTCCAGAACCAGACGTTAAAGTTTGAAGGAAATCAAATGCCATTCTTGGCCCGAGGATGAAAAGAAAGATTAAGTTTATAGTGATCGCAGGAAAAAATAATCTTCTGCCATGTTTTACAAATAATAATAAGAATAAAACAGCAGGGTAAATTTTTAGGTGAACTGCAATCGATAAAAAACAAACTTGTAGCCAAATGTTATCAGGTTTTTTTATAAAGAATAAAATAGACAGTAATGAAAATAATAACGCAAACACATCAGTTTGTCCTCTTTCAATAGCAAAAACAAATGAATAACTTGATAGTGTATAAAATAATAAGATGAAGAATAATGTGATTGTTATAAATGAGTTGTTGATTTTATCAATTCTGATTTTCTTAATAATTGTAGAATGAGCAATTATTGAAACAATAGCTATGCAACCGATGTTTGACAAAAATATTAAGATAGAATGAACAAAATAAGCTGTGTTTTCATTAAACATTAGGTAAGGTATATTGATTAGGGAAACTAAAGGAGGATAAATGCTAAAGTAGGTACCATCTAATGCAATGTGTTTAAAATTTGTCATTATCAAATTTTGAGCTGGTCTATACGAACCAACACGAAAATCCAATCCTACAGGGAGCTCAATCGGTATAAAACTAGAAAAATCATAACTCCACGTTGTTGTGTTAATTTTTATTAGAATGTTGTTTATAAAAAAGATAAGAGAAAAGCCAAATATAAGTAATACCAAAGCGTATATTAGGTTATTTAATGAATCCCTAAGAAAACTCCTGCCAAAAATTTTGTCAAGTTTATCTGAAATGTTTGATTTATTTTTTGGAATTTTTGAAGATATTTTCTGAATCAGTAAAATAAATATCGAGGAAAGAATTGTGAAAAATACAAAATAGAAAAACTGAGTCAACAATGTTTTATCATGATATTTCATACTACCAAATAAAATATCACTATATACATTTTTTGTCAGCCAAGAAATTAAAATCCCAAAAAAAATCGATATATAAAGAATTCTTGAGGATAACCATTTCTCAAGAGTTTTATTTATTTTGCCTGAATTGTCCATAATTTTTCTCCAAAGGTCTCAATCATCTTCAAACAATAAAAACCTATAATAAATTTTTTTACTTTTTTTTTTCAAGAATAATTATTACTTGAGTAAAAAGGTCTTTTACCCCAAAACAATAATTTATTAATGAAAAACCTGTTAGATCTGCAAACTTAATTATTTGATCTTTTGATTCTAAAAGTGATACTTCATCAGGGTGGAGTTTAATATCTTTCTTATATATTTTATTTAAAACAATATGCCAAACTTTAAGTACAAAAACGCTTAATCCAAATTTTGGTGGCCAAAATAAAATAAGTCTTCCCGATGGTTTCAATATTCTGTTGAATTCGTTTAATATTCTGATGATGTCTTTTTTTTCGAAATGTTCCATAACACCAAGTGAATATATGCCATCAATTGATTGGTTTTCCAAATCTATATTTCGAATATCATTTTGAATTAATTTATATACATTTGGATGATTTTTTCCATAAATTGACAATGCATTTAAAGATATGTCCAGTGCAATAACTGAATACTCATCACTTAATCCTTTATCAACCAGCCCACTACCACACCCTGCATGAAGAAGTAGCGCATTACTCTTAAAATTTTTTTTTACTTGATTTTTTAAATTGGGTTTTATAAATAATTTTCTATATGTTTCTGCAATTCGATCATATAGCCAATTAATAACATTAAGTTGTTTCTTCCAATATTCTTCCCAACCTTGGTCGTCAATTACTTCTGAATTAGAAATTATATTTGCGCTTTTCCTTTTTATAAGATAAACGCTTGGGGATAAAACATTTAAAAATCCCATCTTAACTAATAAAATCAAGCTATTTACTGCGTCTCCGAACTTCATTTTTGATTGGCCATAAGTTCTTGCGGGTAAATTTATAGCTATTTCTTTAATTTTAAAATTATTCTTAAAAAGAATAAAAATACTTTCAAAGAAAAAGGAATAACCAGTTGATCTTTCTTTTGAAAAACATTCAATAGGAATTGTCTCCAAATTGTATAAACGAAATGCACCTGTTGCATCAAATGGCATTTTAAATATCAACTTTGTGAGAAAATGACCACTATTTGTTAAGAATTTTCTTTTAAAATTCCATTCTGACAAGCTGCTTTTATTTAAATACCTAGATCCAACAATTACATCTACGTTATGATAATTTTTTAAAAGTTCATGAATATATACAGGAGAATGTGAAAAATCACTATCCATGGTAATTAAAACTTGATATTTATTATCATACGCCCAATGTATGCCGTCTACATGTGCACTTCCAATTCCCATTTTTCTCGGCCGATGAAGTACATACATGTTTTTCTTTGATTTAGCTAAGTTATCTAAAAGTGCTCCTGTTTTATCAGGTGAATTATCATCGATAAATAAAAAATCAAAACCCAAATTAAGATTTTCTAATTGAATTATCAAATTTTCAACATTTTCGTATTCATTATAAGTTGGAATAAAAATCAAACCTTTAATGTTTTTCATTATTTATACTTTCCTTGACCAACAATTTGACCATATCCTCAAAAGATATCGATGGAGCCCATTTTGTTAACCGCCTTAATTTTGATGAATCTCCAATTAATGGTTTTGTTTCTCTTTTTATTAATTGTGGATTTTCCACAACATGATCTCTCCAATATAAACCTACTGAAGAATACGCAATTTCAGCAAATTCTTTTACTGTATGTTTCACACCTGTTGATACAATGAAATCATCAGAAATTTCTAAATTTGTAATTTGGTACATTGCCTTAATAAAATCAGGCGCAAAACCCCAATCAACTTCAGCTTTCAAGTTTCCAAGTTCAATTTTTTCTTCGTGGTCTCTTAATGCATTAATGACACCATCAATAATTTTTTTTGATAAATATTTGCTTGGTCTTCTTGAAGATTCATGATTATAAAGAATTCCACATGAAGCAAATACATTATGTTCTTTTCGATATTTTCGACACAAGAATAATCCTACTGCTTTAGTTATTCCATAAAGATTATTTGGGTTTATAGGAGTGCTTTCATTTTGGACCTCGGTGGGAGGATTCCCAAATATTAGGGAAGAAGCAGCATAAAACAATTTTGTTTGTGGTGAAAATTTAACAATAGAGTTTAAAATATGAAAAAGAGAAATGTCATGAACTTCTATACTTTTGGTAAAGATGTCGATTGTTTCATCATAGTTATCTTGAGCAGAATGGTGAAATGCTGCCAAGTGATAAATTTCATCAGGTTTTATTTTGCTAATTAATAATTCGATATGTGATTTATTAGAAATATTTAACCGTAAATCAATATTTGATTCAGGTATTTGCAATAAAAAACCCTTATCAATACAAATTACTTTATATTTTTTTTGTGCCAGAAAATTTGCTAAATAATATCCATCTTGACCATTCGATCCAATAACTATAGCCTTTTTCATTAATTTATTCCTGATCATTTTTTGAAATAATTTTAAATTCTGGTAATGGAAAGACTAATTTTCCACCATGTTGTAAAAAAATTTGTTCTTTTTCGATAATGCCCTCACGAAAATGCCAGGGAAGAATAAAAAAATAATCCGGATTCATACCATGAGCTTCTTTTTCTGAAATGATTGGTATTCTTGTTCCTGGCGTAAAGGAACCAAACTTATCAGGATTAATTTCAGCAATAAATGGAATATCTTTTTTTCCTAATCCACAGTGTTGAAGAATAACATTTCCTTTTGTTGATGCACCATAGCCTAATACCAACTGGTTTTTTTTTTGTGTTTTATCAAAAAAATCCAATAGCAATTTCTTGTGATCAAGTATTCGTCCTGAAAAATCTTGATATGGTTTTTCAGTATCAAGACCAATCTTTTGCTCACTCAATAGAAGTTTATTGATTTCAATCGTGGCTTCAGAGAAATTAGCTGTTTTTTTTGCAAGTATGACACAAAAACTACCACCATTCGTATCGTTCAAACTTATTGAAATTATTTTCACTCCAACTCTGTCAGCCATCCACTTAATTTGTTTTAATCCATAGTATTCAAGGTGTTCATGGCAAATCGTATCATATGCAGTAACATTTAACATCGTTGGCATGTAACTTTGTTCCATAACCCAAATACCATCATCAGCCAAAACTTCTATTATCTCCTCCATAAATTGCATTGGGTTCTCTAGATCATAGAACATGGATATTGTCGTGATAACCTTTATCTTTTTCTTACCGAAATTTTCTTTGATTAATTCGGTATTAAAAAATTTTGGTATCAAAATTATCCTGCGTTGGTAAAACTCTTTAAATTTCTCTCCTGTGGGATCAACTCCAACCAAAATTAATCCTTTAATTTCTGAATAAAATGAGAGCAATGACCCATCATTACTACCTATATCTAAAACAACATCACCTTCATTTAATTCAACAATTTTCTCAATTTTTTTAACAATATCTTGTAAATGTAAAATCATTGATCTATTAAGGCCGGAACGATACCCATAATCATGACCATAAAGCTCATTAGGATCAAAAGAATGATGCAATTGAAGCAAACCACATGAATTTGTATTTTGTTCATCATTACACCTAACCAACTCCAATGGGCCTGTAGAAATTGTCTGATTCTCTTTCTTAGGAAAAATACCTGTAAAGGAAAATAACCCAAGATTTACAACTGGTATTAAATCCTGTCCTCCACAAATTCGACATCGGTTTATTTCTTTTATCATAATATTTCCCTCTTAAAAAGTTAAATATACAAAGGAGACTCAATAGGATTTTTGGTATAACTTATTTAATAATCACAGGATTAATTTAATAATGAATATATTATAAGCCTGAATTTGTTTATAATTTTATATAAAATGATACTATTAAAAAGGTGACATTCTTAGAAATCTATTTGTAATAAAACAAGAAAATTAATTGTCTATTGTCAGATATTTAATAAGTAGAGGTAGAATTGATAACAAATAAAAAAAAAAGAAATGAAAAATATATTTTTTTTTATGCACAACCTCTATTATTTTTTTTTATTACCTTCATTATATATTTATTTTTGTCTTTTTTTCAAAGTAAATCCATCTGGGAGCCATCAGGATTGCATTATTTTAATTTTTTAGCGGATGCATTTCTTAATGGTCAATTTCATTTTCGATTAATGCCACCCACAACACATGATCTAATTCTCTTTGATAATAAGATTTATGCCTATTGGCCGCCTTTTCCAGCCATCTTAATGATGCCATTTGTTGCAATATTTGGAGTAAATTTCTCAGATATTTTATTTACAGTTTTTCTTGGAAGTCTTAACGTTTCCTTGTTTTCAATATTAATGACTGAATTAAACAAAAAAAATGTGATTTCTTTGGATCGTATTAAACAAGCAATGATTGTCATTTTTTTTGCTTTTGGTACAGTTTACGTCACCATGGTTCCATTAGGTAGGGTGTGGTTCACTTCGTCAGTTGTCAGCATTTTTTGTATCCTCCTGGCTTATATTGCAACTGTGAAATATGATGGTTATTGGGCTTTTTTGTTGACGGGAATAGCAATATCAGCTGCATTTACAACCAGAATGCATTTATTTTTAGTCGGAATATGGCCTGCCTGGTATTTATTATCCAAAAATTGGAAATTACCCAAACAAAAACTCATGAAATTAATTTTTGTTGGTTTATTACCACTTTTTATCTCTGGACTACTTATCTTTTATTATAATTTTACCAGATTTGGGAATATTTTTGACCTGGGTTATGCTTATCACAATATGGGTGAAATATTCCGTGCGGATTATATGAAGTATGGGGGGTTTAATCTCCATTATGTACCCATAAATCTATATTACCAATACATTGCCTACCCTTTCTTAATGAAGGATATGTCCAACTTTTTTATGGGAGGGAGTTTATTTTTATTAAGTCCAGTCTTTTTTGCTGTTTTTTCGGCTTTTAAAGATAATGACAAGAAAATATCAAATTTTGTGCTTGTCGTAACAATCTTTTTAACAAATATTCCTATTTTATTATTAATGGGAACCGGGTTTGTCCAATTTGGACCTCGATACACTCTCGATTTTATTATTCCACTATTAATCCTTACAGCGATTGGGATGAAGTATTGGAATAATCGAATTTTATTTTTATTGACCCTGATATCCATCTTTCAATATACTGTTGGATTATTTTTATTAATGAAAGCAGTGGGTTAAGATAAAGGCAATTAACAAAGTTCTTTTCGAAAAATCTCCATATAATTAACCAATAGACTGAATATACCAAACCCTTTTAAAAACCAAGAAATCCTTATTTATATTGTCCACAAATTGAGTAATTTATGAAGATTTTTATTGTATTACCAGCATACAATGCTGAAAAAACGTTAACACGCACATTACATGAAATCCCAAAAGAATTTCATGAGAACATTATCCTGGTTGATGACGCATCTACCGATAATACAGTAGAAATCGCAAAATCATTAGGTCTCCGAGTTATCCAGCATACAGAAAACCGTGGGTACGGAGGAAATCAAAAAACCTGTTATAAAAACGCATTGGAAATGGACGCTGATATTGTTGTGATGGTGCATCCAGACCATCAATATGATGCCAGCGTGATACCCCATTTAATTACACCCATCATTGATGGAGTTGCAGATGCGGCTTTTGGATCCAGAATGTTAGGCGGCAGACCACTGGAAAACGGTATGCCGAAATATAAATATTATGCCAATATTTTATTAACCGCATTCGCCAATATCATTTTTAAACGCTATTTAACCGAAATCCATTCAGGATTTCGTGCCTATTCCAAAAAATATCTCGAAATGATTCGATTTGAAGAAAACAGCGATGATTTCGTATTTGACACGGAAATTATTGCACAGGGAATGGCAAACAATCTCTTTTTTCAGGAAGTACCCATTGAAACACGATATTTTCCCGAAGCCTCTTCTATCAATTTTCAAAGAAGTGTAGTGTATGGTTTTGGTGTTTTATGGGTGTTATTAAAATATGAATTACACAACAAAGGATTAATGAAAGTTAAAAGCTTCCTGCCGAAAAACCAATCAAATTGACAATCACTATTTAAGCTACCCAAACCCACCAATAAAAATAAATCATCTGGATGATTTGCAAAAGTAAACATATAGTAAAATATGCGATTTTTAATAACCTACCCCTGATCATAAAAACCAACCCCCAATATATAGGAAAAATTACCAAAAGATATCGTATGGTGCTGACCAACATATTGTTCTGATCAATTTTCCCCAGTATCAGTAATAACATCAACCAGCTATATACAGAAATCGATAATGGAATTCTCTTCCTCAATCGAATTAATAGATAGATGGTCAGAACAGGAAGTAGAATATTGACTATTTTCATTAACGGAGGCGTGATTAGAATTTCTTCCTTAATAAATAAGGAGGTCACTGTACCAACCAAACCTTCCCATGGTAGTCCAAAGTGTTGATCCCAGTAAGTAGATAGCATGGTCCATGGCCAATCAACTCTTAATCCAAAATAAACATAAAGACTATATAGCCCATAAGCGAAGGGTGCATACACAATTGAAATTGAATTAATCAACAATTGTCTTAGATTCTTGTTTTTAAAGAAGTCCGTCAGCAGCTCAATAAAAATGGGTACCACCAGGATGATGCCCTGCACCCGTGTGAGAGCTGCCAGCGTGCTCAATAATCCTGCCCACAACCACTTTTTCTTTCTCAACAATATGAATACGCCAGCAGTCAAAGCCACAAAGATCGATTCTGAGTATCCAGCCACAAAATAAAATGAGGTTGGAAATACTGAAATAAAAAATATGGACTTTTTTGCTACTTCTTCATCAAAAATGTCTTTTGTCAATAAGTATGTAAGAAATAAACCTCCTACAAAAAAGATATTCGACACGATTATTGCAGCCAGAATAGAAGGTTGAAATATGAAACTGAAAATTTTAATTAAGAAAGGATAAAGAGGCGGCCAGACTGTATTGATGAAGTTGAAATCATAGCCAAAATCAGCTATTTCCAGATAGCGGGCTGTGTCCCAGCGATACCAGGGAGCGAGAAATAAGCGTGTAAAACCACTTTGCTGTTCCAGGTCAGTTAAAATCTCCTGTGTAACTTCAGAATAGGGTGGTTCGGGACTTGGCAGGATTAGATCGATTAATAATACCGAACTTGTAAAAATCCTTAAACAAAGAAAGGCAATCAGCGATAAAACAATTGCGCGGAAATATACATTCTTATAATATGTATTGTATTTTTCTATGAAATTTTTAATTATTCTTTTGCCATAGTTCAGTCGTGTCGTTGGAAAGTCTTCCATTTATTCAGCCTTATTGATGTTTTTTGCAAACCGGGAATAACAATTGATACAATCATTTTATTACGCAACCCACACAAACCAGAAAAAAAAGATCAATAAAATCGTTTGCAGCAACATGCTAATCGAAAAATAAACCGTTTTTATTATTCTATTTTTTAGTACCATGGACATCCCCATAAAAATGGGGAAAATGGTCAACAAATACCTGGCTGTGCTGATCAATGTGTTATTGTAGTCAATTTTTCCCATCACCAATATGAGCATGGTCCAGCTATAAATCGATAACGAGAGTGGAATCTTCTTCCGGATAGCGATCAGGATATAAATTGAGAACAAAGATAACAATATGTTCACTATTTTTACCAGGTTAGGTGTGTAATCAATATGAATATTTTTTCCCAAAATGGATAATAAAGTAAAGTAAATACCTTCCCAGGGTAATCCGAAATGCTGGTCCCAATACGTCGATAACATATTCCAGGGCCAGTCCACTCTCAGCCCAAAGAAAACATAGAGACTGAAAAGCCCATAGGCAAATGGAGCGTACACACAGGAAAAGGAATGGATGATTAGTTGTTTTAGATTCTTATCCTTATAATAATCCCTGATCAACTCAATAAAAATGGGTACAACCAGGATGATGCCCTGCACCCGGGTGAGCGCTGCCAGCGCACTCAATAAACCAGCCCACAACCATTTTTTCTTTCCGATCAATAAAAACACGCCAACCGATAGTGTTAAAAAGATTGACTCGGAATATCCAGCCAGAAAGTAAAAAGAAGTTGGAAAAATCGACATGAAGAATATTGTCTGTTTGGCTGTGTCTTCATTAAAGAGAGATTTTGTAATTAAAAAAGTTAAGAATAACCCTGCAATAAAAAAAATATTAGCGACCAGAATTGCTGCAAAAGTGGAAGGTTGAAATACAAAACTGAATATTTTGATTAAGAATGGATAAAGTGGTGGCCAGACCGTATTGATGAGGTTGAAATCATACCCAAAATCCGCGATTTCCAGATAGCGGGCAGTATCCCAACGATACCAGGGAGCTACAAACAGACGTGAATATACACTTTGCTGCTCTAAACCAGATAAAGTCTCCTGAGTAATACCGGAGTAAGGCGATGACGGTCCTGGTAAAAAATTTTCTATTATTAGAACCGAACTGGTAAATATCCTTAAGCAAAAAAAAGCAATCAGCGATATAACAATTGCACGAAAATATACATTCTTATAATAAGTATTGTATTTTTCCCTGCAATTAATGATCAAGTTTTTTATCATAGTTCAGTCGATATTTTGAATTTTTGAGCCTATCAATAATGGATTTTACGCCACCCAAAACCACCAGTAAAAAAAGATAATCAAGATGGTTTGCAGCATGATACCAATCGAAAAGTAAGCCATTCTTAAATATTTATGGTTAAGAATGATCGCCATCCCCATAAAAACGGGAATAATGGTCAATAAATATCTGGCAGTGCTGACCAATGTATTATTATAGTCAATCTTCCCAACCACCAGAATGAGCATGATCCAGCTGTAAATGGAGTATGAAAGTGGAATCTTCTTCCGGATGGCAATCAGAATATACATCGAGAACAAAGGCAGGATTATGTTTAAGATTTTTACCAATAAAGGAGAGTAATCAGGGTGTATGTTTTTTCCTAAGATGGATAAAAATGTATAGTAAAAACCTTCCCAGGGCAGGCTAAAGCGTTGAAGCCAGTAGGAGGATAAGGTGTTCCAGGGCCAATCAGCTCTTAATCCAAAAAATACATACAGGCTATAAAGTCCATATGCAAAGGGTGCGTACACACAGGATAAAGCGTTCACAAGCAGATATTTCAGATTGCGATCTTTATCATATTGCTGAATTAATGCTACAAGGATCGGGATGATTAAAATGACCCCCTGTACCCTTGTCAAAGATGCCAGGGCGCTCACAATTCCTGCCCATAACCATTTTTTTCTGTTGATCAATAAAAAAACAGCTGCTGTAAAAACCAGAAATAACGATTCGGAATATGCAGCGATAAAATAAAAAGACATGGGGAAACATACCAGAATTAACAGTGTATTTCTTGCTGTCTTTTCATTGACAATTTCAGCAGTTAACACATAAGTCAGGAATAAACCAACAACAAAAAATATATTGGATACCTGTATTCCAGCCACCAGGGAAGGTTGAAAAAGCAATTTCATTGTTTTGATCAGAAACGGATACAGGGGCGGCCAGATCGTATTAACAGGATCAAAATCATATCCAAAATCAGCAATTTCAAGATAATGCACTGTATCCCAGCGATACCAGGGTGCCAGAAACAGTTTTGAAAAACCAGATTCCTGTTCCAGAGTAAACAGGGTGTTTCGGGTTATATCCAGTGTTGGGTAAACGTTCGCAGGTTGAATCACTCCGATGAGTAAAACCAGACTGGTAAATATTCGTAAGCCCAGAAATGCTAACAGCGCATAAAACAATGCTCTCGCATAAACGGAGTTCGTCCATTCCTGAAATTTTACATTTTTTTTAATCATAAAAGGTTTTATTCGCATGTATGGATGATCATGATTATCCAGCAAATCCCTGATTTAATAATTATATTTCACCTCAAATTGTCAATAAATTGCAATCAGTCCTTCCCCAAATATCAGTAATACCAACCAGAGCTGGCTATACAACAGCGCTCTGCGAGAAGAATGAATCGCGCCATAATTAAGCACCGCGACAACCAGACCGATTGTGATCCTCAACAATCCGGGCAGATTCAACACGTTTGATGTGGGTAAAAACGGGAATATGATCGCATTAAAAAGCAGGGTCCAAACACCCAAATTATGATGACCTTTCCACAGTGCATTTAAGCTGACAATCAATCCTGCCATTGCCGGGATGAGCGCAACAAGCAAAATGAAAATCGAAAGAAGAAAGAATATACTCGGCTCAGTATGCGGATAGCCCCACCACCCGCGAAAAGGAATGAGTTCGAAGGAAGAAGCTCTTGCTCCGCCTGAATTAACCCCCCATTCTCCCAACCATAAACGCAGAAAGATTTGCCATAATCCAAAAGGAAACCCTACTCCCAGCCCCCAGACTAAGCCTCTACGATAGCGTTTGTCAGCCCACAAGGTGAACACACAGGCGGCTGCAAAAAACAATGTCAATTCACGCGTCAGAGCAGCCAGAGCAAAAAAAGGTAAACTACGCCACAGATATCCGCGATCAAAGAACAGGATGCCCCATTGCACAAGGGCGAAAGCCAGCGGTTCTGTGAGATTTAATCTAAGCGAAAGCAATAATCCCGCAAAAGCTCCATAAGCTAATGCGTACCACCGGGAATGACCGTGGTTTTGTAATATTTTTTCAGTAGCCAACGTCCCCAGAACCAGGCTGACAATATTGATCAGAATTAACATCCAGGGGATTACTTCAATATTTCCAATCGCCAGTAAATGGGCCAGGATCGGATAAAGTATGCGTTGATACCGATAAGCTGGCTCATCCAGATACGGGGCGGCATTGGCGGGATCTTTGGCTATCTGATAAGCAAATTGGCCATCATATCCCATTTCAGTAATGCCCTGGTTTGGGTCAAATTGTTTTCCAATCACAACAAAAGCCATTGGATCCCAATCATGTTGAATCAGCGTAAAAATACTGTACCCACCAGCAAGTAAGAGAATCATCATCCAGGGTTGAATCGTTTTAAGGGAAATTAAAAATCTTTTTAACATGGATGCTTCAGGCTTATGCTGTATCAATCGACCTGCTTTTCGTATTAAGTTTCAATTTTACGCAAAGAAAAACAGAAGTAGCGATCGAGATCACAGCTCCTATGATCAGCAAATTTTGGTAACTCTGGTTATATCCTACACCTAATGACAATGGCACGTAATTCTCTGCTACCGGGGAGGCGATGATTATTTTTTCTATCCCCCATTGCGAGAGGTGCATAATCAGATCATTCGCCATCAGGAAAATACCCATGACGATGCCCCATTTTATATAGTTGTTAGACACTGCGTTTAAATACGTCTGCAATTGAATAGCCGAAACAAAAATCAATAGTAGTAGCGTCATAATTATGAACCTGGATGACACACGTTCGCCGGAGAAGAAAGGCAAGCCGGTATCAAAAAAAGGTTTATAAATATTTCCCAGCGAAAGCACCAACATGACAGCTGCGGGTATGATCAACTTGAATATTTCGTTCTTCCTCTGTTGTTTAAAATAAACAAAACCGAAATAAGTAACAAAAAGCATGCCCAATATGCCAAGATAAAAATTATATTCCCAATATGCCAGATCTAATACCAATTCGGTAGGGTAATAAGCTTTATACAACCCCTGCAATAATCTTTCTACTGTCGGAAATCCAAACATAAATTCAAGTTTCAGGTGTCTTGATAGCAACGCAGCAGGCAATATTCGGAACATGCTGATTAAAAATGAAAAGATAATCGACAATAAAATGATTTTTCTGTTGGTTTTATGAAATAAAAGTAGAATGGTCAGGAAGAGCATGATCCAGAAGAAGAAATGGTATCCTCCTGATAGAAATATGAAGAATTGTAATACCGCAATTTTTACCACCCATTTCCAATCCAGAGACTTTTCTGCAAATAATTCAAAAACATAAAGGAAAAAGAAACTCAGGAGAAAATAGCTTGACCAGGTGAGATGCCCAACGGATAAATGCGATACAATATGACCATTGAAGTTAAATAATAAAAATAGGGGGATAAACGCGATGATTGAGAGTGAATATTTATTTCTAAATAACAAAAGCCCCCAATAACCAATGGAATAAAAAATTAAAATATGGATGACGATGAACTGGTCTAGTTCTAAAAACCTTAAGAGCAGAATATCTGGTGACAAGATCTGATCAGGAACCGAAAGAAAGAAATTGGTCTCACCTTTCAAACCTTTTTCCTGGGCAACATATAAAGGGATTTCTCCCTGTTGCATGGCCTGTTGTAGTACCTGCAACCTTGGAAAGGTGATATCAGCCCAATCAATACGATCTTCCCGTATTTGACCATAATCCAGAAATCGAAGCCATAATAAAATTCCAAATATATATAAAATGATTAATAGAATTTTTTCAAGGAGTTTCGTTGTCGGTAAATCTTTTGTTTGAAACAAAGAATTAATTAGAGTAAAGAATTTATGTACTATATCGTTTTTCATGCTAATATCTTCTGTTATCAAATTTAGAAAATAATTATCATTCTGGAATAAGAATCTGATAGATTTTCGAATTATTTAATCTTATATAATGATATATCAAAAACCACATTTTCCCCTATCTCACCATATTCATTTTGGAAGCTATAATTGATGTAATGTTCTTCACCCCATTTATCAATCATTCTCCTATTATAGCAATATGTCAAAACAAACAATCATTCCAAAGCCATTGATTTTCCTTCTTTTTTTCCTGCTCTTTTTCTCCCTTCTCTCCATCGGGATCTTTGTTGCCACACCTGAAAACGTTTTTGGTAATGACTTCTACGTCTTTCAATCAGCATCCCGCGCACTTTTTATTGATGATATAAGCCCATACGCTGAACAGGTGGAAATTGCCAACCAGTTAGGGGTATATGGCCGGGTGGCACAACCCGGTGAAAATTTGCTGACTTTTAGTTATCCTCCCTATGCCTTGTTTCTATTCTATCCTCTTGCGTTCATTCCTCTAAAATTGGCGCAGTCGATCTGGATTTCATTTTTGTTCAGTTTGCTCTTAATTCTTCCTCTATTGTCTTATGCACGCATTCCAGGGTGGGCACTGATTTCTTCCTTCTGCCTTTACCCGATCAGCTTTGGCTTGATCCTTGGAAATTATGCCGTATTAATCGGCACACTGCTGGTATTTATCTTGGGATTTTTATTGTATTCAGAGAATCCAATCCCCAAATGGGACATTTTCTCCGGGGCATTGCTGGCATTCTGCACCATCAAGCCCCAATTCAGCGCTCTCTTTATCCTCTTTATCCTGCTATTTGCCTGGCGCTCCAAACACTGGCGCTTAATTCAATCCTTTATCATCAGTTTTCTGGTGTTCATTGCTTTTTCCTTCATTCTGTTACCCTCATGGCCTGTGGAGTGGTATCAGCAATTATTCAAATATGTCGATTCGAACCAAGCTATCCCGCATGTCACCATTTTTCTACAGCTCTTCCTGAACGAATCTACTGCCAATCTGCTTTCCATCATCATTACGATTCTGATGTTTGTAGTGCTGGTGTGGATGCTACGCAAATGGTGGCTTGGTAGGTTTTCTTTCTTTAAAATCCTGGCATTCATTGGATTTCTGACCTATTTCATACACCCGCGCACGGTCTCTTACGAACAAATCGTCTTTCTCGTCCCTTTCCTGATCTGGATCTTCTCCAACCCACCCTCAACTTCCACCATCCCGAAGCTGTTCTTGTGGTTCTCAGCCATTCTCATTTCCTGGGCGGGATTCTTCGCTTCTAAAGCCGGTTGGTGTGCACTGTTTCCACTGGAATGGATTTTCGTCTTCTATCTGGTCTGGATGGGATACATCTTCCTCTCCCCAAACGCTGTACACCACCAAACTTATGACTCGACAGACCCCCAAACTCTGGTAGAATCAAATTAAGAGTGTTGGTACTTGGGACTTCGGTCCCCAATCGGAAAGAAAAAAGTTCGCCTGTAGCCACCCATGGATGCGTTTACAGGCGTTTTGAAAACAGGAGGTTGCCATGGCTGGCATGGAACGATTTACCCAACGAGCAAGAAGGGTTCTCAGCCTGGCTCATCAAGAAGCTGAGAAAATGCACAATGATGCGATCAGTACCGAACATTTACTGTTGGGGCTGATTGAAGAAGAAGGTGGTGTCGCCGGGCGTGTGCTGCGCGATCTGGGTCTCGAACCCCAGCGTGTGCGCGAGATGACCGAGCGCATCTGTGGTCTCGGTGAGTCCGAAAGCAAGCGGCTCGACCTGACTCCCGGGGTACAGGAAGTCCTTGAGTTCGCCATCGAAGAAGCCCGCAAGATGGGGCATCACTACATTGGCACCGAACATATTTTACTGGCGGTGGTACGCAGCGATCAGGGTTTTGCCCTGGAAGTGCTGCGCAAGTTAGGCATCTCCGCCGAGCAGATCCGCCGTCAGACTCGCCGCGTCCTGCAGGAAGGCACCTCACAGGCAACTGCCAAACCGCAGACCCCTGCTGCAGGCACTCCTGCCCGGGGTGCATCCAAACAGGAAGCCAAGAAGGAAGCAAAAACCCCGCTGATCGATCAACTGGCTACCGATCTGACCGCGCTGGCAGAAGAAGGCAAACTCGACCCGGTGATCGGGCGTCAAATGGAAATTGAGCGCGTGATCCAGATTCTGGCGCGTCGCACCAAGAACAACCCGGCATTGATCGGGCAACCTGGCGTGGGTAAGACCGCCATTGTGGAAGGTCTGGCGCAACGCATCGTCGAAGGCGATGTCCCGGCGCCCTTACTCGGTAAGCAAGTCCTGCAACTGGATGTGGGCTCACTGGTCGCCGGTACCATGTACCGCGGTCAGTTCGAAGAACGTCTCAAACGCGTCATCGACGAGTTGAAAGCCTCTGGCGCTATCCTTTTCATCGATGAGGTGCACATGCTGGTCGGGGCTGGATCCGCCGGCTCATCCGTGGATGCGGCCAATATCCTCAAACCCGCGCTTTCACGTGGGGAGTTGCAGGTGATTGGTGCTACCACGATGGAAGAGTATCGCAAACACATCGAAAGCGATGCTGCCCTGGAACGCCGTTTCCAATCCATCACCGTGGAAGAACCCTCCATCGACGAAGCTGTTGCGATCCTGCATGGCATCCGTGGCGCTTATGAAGAGCATCACCGCCTGATCATCTCGGACGAAGCTATCGACTCGGCGGTCAAGCTCTCTGCACGCTATGTCAGCGAGCGCTTCCTGCCGGATAAAGCCATCGACCTGATTGATGAAGCTTCCTCACGGGTGCGCATGTACAAGAGCAATCAGGCAAAAGCCACCAAAGAGATTATTACCGAACTGAAAGAAGTTCGCTTGAACGAAAATATGGCACTGGAAAATGGACGGCAAGACGAAGCCCGGGATTTACTCGAGCGTCGCGAAGGTCTGGAAGCCAAACTCGAAAAGCTGCGTACCGGTTGGGATCGTGCCAACAGCCCGATCGTCACCAGCGATGACATCGCCGAACTGGTCTCGATGTGGACCGGTGTGCCTGTGATGCAGATGGCACGTGAAGAATCACAGCGCCTGTTGCACATGGAAGACGAACTGAAGCAACAGATCGTCGGGCAGGATGAAGCAATTGAGATGATTTCCAAATCGGTGCGGCGTGCGCGCGCTGGATTGAAAGATCCCAAACGCCCAATTGGTTCCTTTATCTTCCTGGGGCCCACCGGCGTGGGCAAGACCGAGCTGACCAAAGCACTGGCGCGCTTTATGTTTGGCAGCGAGGATGCGCTGGTGCAGCTGGACATGTCCGAGTTCATGGAACGTCATTCGGTCAGCCGGCTGGTAGGTGCCCCTCCCGGATACGTCGGATTTGAGGAAGCGGGTCAACTGACCGAAGCTATTCGCCGGCGACCCTACTCGATTGTGGTCTTTGACGAGATCGAGAAAGCCCATCCCGAAGCCATGAACATGCTGCTGCAGATCATGGAAGAAGGCCATCTCAGTGATGCGCGTGGTCACAAGGTCGATTTCCGCAATACCATCATCGTGATGACCTCGAATATCGGGGCAGATGTGATCAAGCGCCAGGTGAGCTTTGGCTTTTCCTTAACCGTGGACGAGAATCTGGCAGAGCAGAGCGCTTATGACGAAATGAAAAAGAAATTAATGGAAGCTTTGAAACGTGTCTTCCGGCCTGAGTTCATCAACCGCCTGGATGGTGTGCTGGTGTTCCGCAGCCTGAATCGCGATCACATCCGCAGCATCGTCAAGCTCGAGATCCAGAAAGTCTCCAACCGCCTGGTGGAACATGACCTGCAGCTGGAAGCCAGCGAGATTGCCATGGAAAAACTGGCGGACGAAGGCTACGACCCGGATATGGGTGCGCGACCATTGCGGCGCGTCATCACCAACCGCATCGAAGACCGTCTCTCGGATGCCCTCCTGGCGGGTGAGTTCCAGAAGGGTGCGCGCATTATCATCGGTTGGAACGAAGAAGAGCAGATTTTCAGCTTCTCCGCCGCTGATAAGCCTGAAGAGGAGCAGCCGGAAGAGGAATTGGAAGTAAGTTTGTAATAAAAAAAACCGAACCACGAAGACACGAAGCTCCGAAGAAAAAATTAATAAAAATACTTTGTGCGCTTCGTGTCCTTTTGGTTAAACTTCCTTTCCGCTTGCAGCTTTCGATTTGGACATTCATCCTGGCTGACGGCTGACGGCTCACCGCTCTCCCGGTGCATTGCATCTGAATAACAACCTTGATCTGATTTGTGTGATTACATGATTGACTATGATGGCGAATCTGGTGCGTTGCACTCCTGACAGACTTTTGAACATAAGAATTCCCCATATCCAGGAAATCTGCTGCATCCCCAAGTGCAATGCACCGGGTGGAAATCTTTTCCCATATGGAAATCAGATTATTGTTTGATTTCTTCAATTTCAGCATAATTAATCTGAAAATAACAAGTTTATTATTAAGAAGAGTTTGCTCAATAAAGTAGAACCGGATAATAATAAAGGACGAAGTAAATTTATTCAGGTGAAAATCAGCGAGCCCAATTGCAATCGTCTACATAGGGTCGAATTTCAACCTGTACCCAATCTGATTCCTCTTTTTGCCAGCGGCTGGCGAAATAGATGTCATTGGTAATTTGATGCACCAAACACCAATCCGTTTCAGAAATCTGCAGCATATCCACAAGAGTAGGTTCATTTATCTGAGAAAATTCGTTCACATTTGACAATTCGGAATTTAAAATTTTAATCGCAGCTTCCGATGTACGTTTCAATTTCAATGGTATCGGTGAACAACCAACCAGGAACAATAATAGAAAAACGAGAAAAATTATAAGCTTTTTTTTCATTTTGAATCCTTTTGACGATTGAATGCAATCCCTTCTCGCCAAAATTTAGGATATTTACTGATAATTATAAAGTATATTGCACATGGTAAACGGTATATTTGCTGTAACTGGAGAATTTAACCATTATGATTTATTCTGAAATATAATGGATCAAAGATTCAGATCAAAAAATTCTGATCCTGATTGAGGTCTATTCACAGATTCAAAATATGTCCAAATCTTTTTCTCTGTTCCTGATTCTACTCTTATTGACCCTGTTGGTATCACCCCTTCTATCACTTAAAGTCGTTGAAGCACAGACTGAAAACGCCTATGATCTGATTAGTGTGGTCAACGGATTACGTGCATCGAAGGGTCTTGAAGCATACCAAATCGATTCCTACCTGATGAGTTATGCCCAGCAACATGCCGATTATATGGCATCTATCCAAAACTCCACGCACACCCACAGTGATGGATCAGTTGCCTGGGAGAGCGGTATCCAGGAGAATGTTGCTGAAGGAGCAGAAGGGATTATTACGACATCATTCGTTGTTTATCAAATCTGGTCGGATTGGATTCACTGGCACATCATGGTAGATTACGCCAGTGGTGATGTCGGCGCTGGAGTGGCACTTGGCACAGATGGAAATGTTTATTATGTGCTGAATGTTCGGGCTGATGACAAAGTTCAACCTGCTGTACCAACTACAAGTTCCGGGAGTGTAGCACCGATCTCAAGTGGTACCCGCACGGCTACACCGGACTTGATTTCTTTGATGATTAAGAGCACTCCTGCTGCGGATGGTTCCATCATCCATGTGGTTGGCTATGGTCAATCGTTGTGGAGTATTGCAGAAGCCTACAAAATCAAGATTGATCAAATACGCAGTTTGAATAGTATTCCGCAGGATTATTCAACCATTTTCACCGGCCAGGAATTACTCATTCAACCGGCTTACACCCCTACCGCGACATTATCAGCTGAAGAAGCAGCCACCCATACGAAAACAAATGAGCTGACTGCTATCCCACCCACCGCAACCCTCAAACCTTCCCGTACTGCGTTACCCTATGCTTCACCTTCCCCAACAGATTCTCCCTTACCAGCCGCAGCACCGGAAAACGAACCGAATTCAGTGGCTATGATGGTGATGGGTATCAGTTTGCTGGGGTTGGTTGTGGTTGTGATTTTCGGTTTCGTAAAGACAAGAAATACCAAAAGGCTAGTGGATTAATAATAAATCTTGAAGAAAGGCTGGCAGAGAAAATAGGTATCCCAGAATTGCCATCCATGAAAAAGACAACGAATACCCTAAGGGCATGATATTCACGAATAGTAATCGGAGGTAGATTCGATTTTATTAGTTTTGATGAATCTCCGTTCCGCAATACCTTCACAGAGAATCGAATCATCAAGAATAGGATGATTGAAAACAAATTTCTTCATCATCTCTCTGAATGGTCCAATCAAGACGACGGACTATGAAATCATTCCTTTTGAAAATATGGAAAGCATTACCCAATTCAGAAATCTTACGTGGGAGCCTGGTCTGGTTGATCACGCAGAAATTTCTGGTGGGTGTTGTTGGTGTCGTGCTGAATGATGTGGGGCAAATCCTGCTGGTGAAACATACCTATCGGGAAAAATATCCATGGGGATTACCCAGCGGGTGGCTAAAGCGGGGCGAGCAACCCATGGAAGCATTAAAACGGGAAATCAAAGAAGAAACCGGGTATGTTGCTAAGAAATGGATTAGCTTTGGTAAGTATATTCTGGATCCCAACCGCGGCGTGGCGGACATGCACCTCTTTTTAGCATCGGAAGCAAAAAAAGTAGCCCAACCGATTATTGACGTTTTAGAAGATCAGGAATTGATAATCCTGAATAGGGATGAGATTGAAAAAGGACTCTATGTGGGTGAGTTTAAAATTCTGACCTGGACTGCAGTGATATCACTTTCCTTACATAATCTGGACTTGATTTCAAAGTAAAATCATTTGAGGAAGAAAATTATGCTGAACAAAATGGTTATTTTTTTAAGTTTGGGATTAATAATAAATTTTTCAGCCTGCAGTATCAATAAAGCTACTGGCAATGATGGTTTGGACAATTTTCCAGGTGGTTATTCGTATGTTGAAGGCACCACCTTGAGAACATCATCAAAATTGACCCTTCTTCTGATGTTGCGACCAGAGCCGAAAATTGGATGAAGGAATTGCTTTCACAAGATCCTTAAAAAAGCGGTGGAAATGATTAATTATCGTTTTGTATATGATTCTGAATTATCAGCCATCTCGGTACTCGTACAAAGAACATATGTGGAAGCTTTCGGACATTCTTTTCAGCTGGAAGATCTCGACGTTCACCTGACTGCCATCCTTTAAGAGGTTGCTTTCACAGAAATTCTTTTGCGCGATTCCATTTTGGTGGCAGTGGATGACGAAAAAGTTATTCGCTTTGTCCAATTCGGACAGGCTGAGAAACAATATTTTCCAGAAAAATCCACCTGATCCATTTTGCAAGTAAAATTCATTATAGAATCCTTTCAATAACCATTCTATTGCAGGAGCAGAACATGCAAACAATTGAAACATTTATATCAACCACCCACGAAAGAAGTAGTGACCGTGGAAGTACCGGAGATGAACTTCTTGATGGTGGATGGCAAAGGAGATCCCAATACCAGTCAAGAATATGCAGAAGCAGTGGAAGTATTATTCCAGGAGTCTTATGCACTGAAGTTTATGGTCAAGAAGGGCTCGTTGGCGATCGATTATGGGGTCATGCCATTGGAAGGTCTGTGGTGGGCAGATGACATGTCTGCTTTCACCACTGGCGATAAATCGAACTGGTTGTGGACGATGATGATCATGAAGCTGGACTTTGTGACCAGCGAGATGGTCGAAAAAGCGATGCGGGATGTCAAAAAGAGGAAGAACCCGGCAGCCGTTTGATTGAAAAAAGAACCGCTAAGGCGCAAAGACACGAAGAAAAGACACGAAGAGAACGAACAATACACAATAATATTCTCGGAAAAACAGGCAAGCAAGCTTTATTCAATAATTTTCATTCGCAGTCTAATCGTTATACTGATAGTATCAATTTTAGAAGGAAAATCATATGAATTCTTCAAATTTTGGATTAAATCAAATCGGTCAGGTTGCCATTCCGGTTGGAGAATTGGATCGGGCGGTGGCTTTTTATCGGGATATATTGGGAATGCGATTTTTATTTCAGGCGCCTCCTGAATTAGCTTTTTTTTGATTGTGGTGGGGTTCGTTTGATGCTGGATGTACCGGTCAAGGAACAATCAGAGCATTATGCGTCGATCATCTACTACAAGGTGGATGATTTGCCATTAGCAGTTGAGATTTTGAAAGCGCGAGGTGTTTCGTTTGAGCAGGAACCGGAATTGGTGGCAAGGATGCCAGATCATGAGTTGTGGATGGCTTTCTTGAAGGATCCGGATGAGAATATGATTGGGTTGATGTGGGAGAAGAGATAGCTGTTAAGCCATTAAGCTATTGAGATGATGGCAACCAAAGGTTAAAGGCGAAAGGCTCGAGGGGAAAGCTTTGAGAAGGGGATAGTCGTGATAGAAGTCATCGGTTTGCAGGAAGAGGAAGACTCTTCCTCCAGTCTGGTTGCCTATGTGAGCGATTTGATCGGATGTGGCAGCCTGTGCCAGTAACAGGCTGGTGCCTTTACTTCCGGGAGGTGAGACACGTACCCAGCGTTTACAGCCACCCAGGTCAGTATCCTCCAGCAGGGTGAAACCGAGTACCTGTGTGTAAAATTGAATTGCTTCGTCGTAATCAGGTACTACAAGGGTTACATTGATGATCGTTTGTTGCATAGTTACCTAACTCCTGAAAATTGAAAAAAAGAGTAACTCTGATAACTGAAACTAAATTAATAACTTGATTGTAATCAAATTCATAATAAAGGAAAAATAGAGATTGACGACTGTTACAGTCACGGATTTCCATATAAATAAAAAAAGCAAAAAAGGAGAGTTCCAGTCATAATGTAATTCAC
>PHBY01000024.1 GCA_002840735.1 Chloroflexi bacterium HGW-Chloroflexi-2 | reverse complement strand
TTTTTTTTTTTTTTTCTGATTTAAGAAAACCTGGAAATAAAACAAAAAAGCTTACTATCCCAAAGCACTAAATTATTTAGTCACGTTTGCAATCAAAGCCGTTTGGAGTTTTTTAAATTTTTCAGACAGCAAAGTCAAAAAAAAAGACACCTGAAAGGCGCTAGGAACGACGCGAGGTTGGGGGGGGTGCGCGGAATTATGCTTGTGAATCAACACTTTGGGTCAACGAAATCGGTTAAGTTAAACCGAATACCCCCCACACCTTGTCTTTTTTTTTGCTGCTGTATACTGAAAAATAAAAACGGAAAACGGCGGGATTCGGTGACAATATACTTCGATAGCAAGAGTAGCCCTGCATCTGTTCGCTTGTAGAAACCTGTTGGTAATTGGAATGAGTTTACTGTCAATTCTTTTTCTTTCAAACTACCTACAGCCGTCTTAAGGCGCGTTCGCGCCCGGCGGGGAGAAGCGCAGCAAGGTGAAACGCTTAGCTGCGTGAACTGCGGATCGGGGGGGTGATGGAGATCGGGTAGGGGAAGGGATGCTGTCGGGATACTCTGCGGATAAGTCGAGGATATGCTGTGGCTGTGGTGGTGGATGTCGGCCGGCGTATTTGCGGATGTGGGTTTGGATGGGATATGGCGTGATTGCGATCGCGGAGATGGCAGTAATGGAACTGGTGAATTATGGAGACTATTTGCAAGCGGACAAGTGAGGTCGGCCGGCGCGACGTATGCAGGAACTGCGGGGGAAGCGTCCGGCCAGGCGAACGGGTTTAACCATATAGACAATTTGCAATCGAGATCAATTCGGGATTAGATGTGGCGGCGGGTTCTCTGCGCACGTTTGCAAGTGTCGAAAGCCGGTGGGCAGGGCGACGTCGTCCGGAACGGCGGGGGAGGTCTGCCCATCCGGCTGGTGAGTGACCTAAGACACGTATTGGATCATTCCAGGGTGCCGGTGTGGCTTGGAGCTCGGTGATGGATGATCCACGATTTGCTGTGTAGAAGTGACGCGGTGAACACTGGAGGAGTGGAGGAGTGCAGCGGTGGCCAGCCTGCAGCAGCTAGCGCCCAATTTGCGTTACCCGGTTTTGGCAAACCCCAAGGGATTGTATGTTGGGGTTTGCAAATACCGGGATGACTGCGGATGCTTTTCCGCAGTAGCAAATTGTCCGGGCGCGGTACAATGCGGATGTACTTCCGCTTTGTAAGCTGCAAGGGCTGAGCCATCCGCAAAGGACGGAATGACGGAAGGTGAAGTGCGGAACGGTGCTGGCATGAGAGTCGGATCTGGAAATGTCTTTTCAAAGGTGCCGGCAAAGGAATCGTTGGAGATGCAAAGAAGCACGGCTGCCGTGCCAGGCGGCGCGCCTGCAAAGGCGAAATACGCCGCGGAAATGTTTTACCCCCTAAGAGCGTTTAAATTTACCTTATTGCGCGCGGAGGCAGCGGAGTGGTCAGCCGGAGCGCGCTTTTGAAAGGGGGGTATGGCACGCGCCAGGGGGGAAAACAACTGGCACGAAGCAGCCGGCGAAGTTCGGGTGAAGTATCGATCGAGACACAAGGATAGCTGGGATGGGATGTGCTATGGATCTGGATTAGGGATTGGTGGTGGGTGCCGTAGTTGTTTGGATTTGGTTATGGATTGGAATGGTAAGGTTATGGACCAATGGAGATCGGGATTAAGCTGCGGATTGCCATCTTGAGGAACGAGAGAGAGCAATCCGCAGCTTAACACGGAATGGAAAAGATAGCCTGGGATCAAATTGTAAAAATTCTTTTTCTATTTTCTGGAAACATTCGGGCAGCGGGGAAGAGCTCCCCACACCCGTTTTGCAGAGGAAACCTGAATAAAAAAATAGAAATTTAAACACAAAGAACATGGCAAAAAGAACGGGGAGCTCGAACCCGCCCAACAAGACGCGCGCCTGCCAGGTGTCGTTTCCTGGCTTTCTAGCGCGCGGCGGCAATCGCATGGAACAACTCGCTCGTGGACAAGCTATTCGAAATGTTTTCCAGAAAATTCTATGCGTACCAAATCCATCGAAGGGAACAGAACGACGGGGATTCGCGCGCGATAACAACCTGCAGGCGTTTTTTGTCCTGCCCCACACGCTTTTTGTGGGACAGGCAATAAAACGATCTGCTGTTGTTTTGGCGCGCTTTCTCTGCGGCCGGGGTTAAGGTGGGGCAAATGGTGTTTTACATTTTTATGAGTAAAACACGATTTGCCCCTCACTGGAGGGAACAGATCGATGGGGTACGAATCCACCAGGGTGCCGGCAGGGTAAGGAACTGTGTGAGATACCGCTTGAAGCCTTTACGTCTCACCCCGATCGAAAGGAAAAAAAATATTAAATTATGTGCTGAACATTCTCAGAGGAATGATGCAGGTTGTCCAGCACAGGGCTAAGTATTAAAAAGAAACATAGGAATGAGGTATATGTATATAACATTTCACTAGATTTAAAATCGTAATAAAAATTATGCCTTCTAAAATTAAAGAAGAAAAACTATTGTTTTTTGTTTTATATCAATGTAATATATTACGTAAAAAGAATTTTTTGAAACAATAATTATTCTATAAGTAAGAAAGGATTTAAATATGGGAATTTCGATTTTTTCTGTAAAAAATATTAATGATATTCGCCTTAAAACAATCTCTAGAATTGCTAAGTCATTATATTCTCGACAATCATCTGAGTGGCAAAATGGGTATACAGATTACAACGAAAGATGGATTGATCAACCAGCATGGTCTGAACACATCAATGAGTCATATAGAGATTATGCTGCCCCTGATCATTCAGATCACGCAAACACCCATAGATAATAATTAGGAAATGATTTTTGACTTCATTCTAAAACCAGTAGGCAGTAAATGTAATTTAAGTTGCTCTTATTGTTATTATTTACAAAATTATGATAACAAATTTAATAATTCAATTTGGTCAATTAATGATGCAAGGTTGATTATTAATAAAATAGCAGATTTTGAAAAATCTCGAAATAATAAACATGCTCGTGTAACATGGCATGGGGGAGAACCACTTTTAGCAGGAAAAAACTTTTATGAACAAGTAAGCAAATTTCAAAAAGAAACAGGAATAGAATTTAGTAATTCAATTCAGACAAATGGAACACTAATTGATAATAATTGGATCGAAATATTTAAATCTTTGAAAACAAGTGTAGGAATTAGTATCGATGGTCCTGCTTTTATAAATGATAAACAAAGATATACAAAAGATGGTAAGAGTGTTTTTGATAAGGTATTGCGATCTATCAATCTTTGCCTAGATAACGATTTAAGAGTTGGGATACTATGTGTGATAACAGAGACTTCATCTCAATTTTCTACAGAACTATTAAATTTTTTTCTTGACAATAATATCAAAAATTTTGATTTTCTACCCGCATACAATTGTGGGGAAAACAAAAACATATTTTCAATTTCCCCGAAAAATTTTGCTGAATTTATGAAGAAAATATTAGATTGGTATTTAGATTATGATGATCCTGAAATAAAAATAAGAACAATTGTATCCATAATTGAAAGATTTTTAGGAGGAACAGGAGGCGTTTGTACTATCAGTGGAAAAAGCTGTGGAAGCTTCTTAACTGTAGAAGGTAATGGGGATATTTCTTTTTGTGATGATTATAATGCCGACATTTTACCTAATTTGGGTAATATTAAAACAGACAATTTAACACAAATCATAAACAGTGAATTATTTAATCAGTGTAGAAATATTGCTCTCAGTAGAGTAAGTAATAACGTTAATTGTAAGAAATGTGATGTCAATGTTATCTGTAATGGTGGATGTCAAAGAAATTGGGTAGGGGAATCAAATTATTTTTGTGAATATTATCGAGAATTTTTTACTTATGTATTTAAAATACTTGAATCTGAACTTGAGGGGAACCTAATTAGAGAATAATAAATCAAAATCTTTCAATTTAATATTTTTATCAGAATATTATCAATAACACTCTTAATAAAAAAATAATAGCAAATAATTCATATTTTTTTATCCTCAATTTATATGATTAATTCGAAAAATTGAAAATGTTCAATAGGATCATTTGAAAACACAAAAAAAGAACTCTGGGATTTTTAAATGGATAATTTCTTTGGTGGATTAGAAAATTTTATAAACAACTGGGATGATAGAGTTTCTATTGAAGAATCGAAAAATAAAAATCCAACATATGTTAAAGGGAAAGAAGGTGCGATTAACCTGAATGGAGAATTATCGTGTTTGGAGGCATCAATATTTACAAAGAACAATAAATTCCTAAAAGAAGCAATTGAAAAAGGCGTTAAATCATTAGTTTTATACCTAATCTATTCCTTAGATTTAATTACTTATTCAAGTTGTGAAGGGCATCTTATTGATAAGGAAAAAAAATTAATAAAATATCGTAACGTCGGTATTTTACCTAGAAATCAAGAAGAATACGATAAACTTGAAAAAAAATTTACCCTTATCGGTGATCGTGTTAATAAAAGTATGGATGATTATTGCGTAGAAATCTTTATTGATAAGACTTTTGTTACCTCCGAAACCCTTATTATGCCTTGTATTGACATTTTCTTCCTTCCAAAACAAGGGTATGAAAACTATTATTTTATCTTCCTAGAAGAAATCTACCAGAAGTTCTTAGAAATTTCGTATCTTGAATTTAGATTATGGGGTGTTAAGAATAATGTCTGAATTTACAACGTTTTTATTAAAAGTTTCGGGTAAATGCAATTTAAATTGTAGTTATTGTTACGTATTTAAACTCGCAGACAAATCTTGGAAAAAACAACCTCCTTTTATGAGTACTGAGATTTGGCAAACATCGGCTAATAAAATCAAGGATTACGCTATCAATCACCAATTAAAATCTATTGGTATTAATTTACACGGTGGTGAACCTTTACTTTTTGGAAAGAAAAATACAGAGGACTTGTTTAATTATTTTGAATCAATCTTTAGGCAAACTGGAATCAATATAAGTTTCGGATTACAAACAAATGGTACTTTATTGGATCAAGGGTGGATTGACATTTTTCATAAATATAATGTGGGAATTGGTATAAGTCTAGATGGAAATCAAGTTGTGCACGACACAAACCGGAAGTTTCACTCTGGGGAAGGTTCATATGAAAAGGTAAGAAGAGCAATAAATTTATGCCTTTCAACAGAAAAAAATAGAGAAGTTTTTAGTGGTACGCTAAGTGTTATCAATATTAATTCTAACCCGTTGGAAACATTACATGAATTTTTAAATATGGGGATAAAAAATGTCGATTTCCTTTTTCCGGATTCTAATTATTCTAATCTCCCGCCAGGCAAAGGTGATTTTCTTGATACTCACTATGGAGACTGGTTACTGGAAATGTTCGATGAATACCTCAACTTAAATAATTCTAATATTTCAATTAGGTTATTTGATGTCTTAATGACTTTATGTCTTGGATACAAGCACAATATGGATGTTTATGGAATTACACCGATAGAGATACTTGTTATCGCCACAAATGGAGATTTACATGCTTTGGACTCATTAAAAGCATCAGTATCGACTTATTTAGGAGCTAATATTCTAACTAATGATTTAAATTATTCAACTATAAATGAGAATAAATTAGGAAGGGTTCAAGCTGGTGGTTATAAAAGCCTATCAGAAAAATGTAAAAATTGTGATATTGTAAATGTATGTGGTGGTGGTTATCTTCCACACCGGTATTCAATATCTCGTGAGTTCGACAATCCTAGTATATACTGTGTCGATTTGTATAAATTGATCAAGCACATTAATGCGAAATTGATAGCTATGAAACAATATAGTTAATTATTCCTAAATTTACTGGAGGTAATATGAAAAAGAAAATGCCGGTTGTTTCTTTCACAAAAAATGACATCAAGCGTTTAAAAGCAAGTAGTAGTCCTGGTTCTGTTGTCATTTCAAATCTTATCGAGCGTCTCGAAAAAGAAAAGAATAATCCAGAACTACAAGCACATACGAACCATCAAAAACACTTTAGAGATCGAAATTAATAAAAGTTAATAAGGTTTGAAAATTTTCTATATTGATATTGCAGCAAAGTTTCATGGCTATCAATTTGTATTTTTCCTTCACAAAAGGATTTATTAACTCATATAAATGCTAGCAATTAGATAATTTTTTTCCAGAATTTATAGATTATATTTTATGATTTTCAAATAGAAATTTATAGTAGTGATTAAAAATAATAAAAAAATTCCCCATTTATGGAGATTAGGTTTTGATTGAAGATGAAAAAATAATAGCAGCAAAAAATAATTACCTAAAAACATACTATAACGATTCCAATGCTCCTCTCTCAATGCATAATGGATGGTCATCTGAAGATGCACAAAACTTAGCATATAGTGCTTTTTTACAACTATTTGACAAAGGTGGGAATATATTAGATTTAGGTTGTGGAAATGGGAGTTTGTTAAAATATATAATATCTAATATCTCATTAAGCTTATGCCCCTACGGTGTTGATTTCTTGGTTAAATCAATACAAGAAGCTAGAAATATTATCCTCCCCAGATTCTACTCAAATTTTTATGTATCAAATGTAGATGAATATGATCCAATTGAAAAGAGATTTGGGTATGTAATAACTAGTCCTGATTATACTTTCGAGTCGGATATGAAAGATTATGTGAAAAGGTGTTTTGGGTGGATTGAGCCAAAGGGAAAATTGATACTATATGATTATAAAGGCTCTAATTATTTCCAGGATTTTATCCAAACTTGGAATAAATTAGAACTTGGTACCATTAAAATTATAGAGACTAATCTAACAATCATTGTTAGCTATATTAAAAATTAAATATATTTTTATTACTTATTGGATTTTTGATTGAAAGGTTATGCCTGTGTTGAATATCGAAAATATTTCTAAATGCATTGCTATGTACAATTTAAATGCTCGAGAACGAAATGCCATTACTACTTTTAAATCAAAATTTGTGGATAGATGGGGGATTTTTGATGGTGCATCTGTTTTAGAAATTGGTTGTGGCCAAGGAGACACTACAGCCATACTCGCAGAAGCTGTTGGAAATAATGGACAAGTAATCGCTACTGATATTGCTGATGCTAATTATGGTAGCCCTATCACTATAGGAGAAGCGGCAAAATTCTTGTCTGAATCAAGATTAGGATCCCGAATAAAATTTCTCTTCAACTTTAATATCAACAATACTCATAACATTTTCACTAACAATGTTTTCGATTTTGTTGTATTTGCCCATTGTTCATATTATTTTGAAAGTCGAGAAATTTTATTAAATTCATTTATTAATTCAAAAAAGTATTCAAAAAAATTATGTTTTTCAGAATGGGATATTGTTGCAGATAATATAATGCAAATTCCCCATTTGCTTGCAATTATTATACAAGGACAATTTGAATCGTTTAAACAACAAAGTTTTGCGAATATAAGATCACCTTTCTCAAAACAAGAAATTGAAAATCTTCTTGATAAAGCCGGTTGGATTATCACCGAAGAATTTAAAATAGACTCTTCTCCAATGAAAGAATATGTAAACTGGGAGGTTGATATTTGCCTTGACCAGCTTCTCACGGATAGTAAACAAACAGGGATTCCTAAAAAATTTTATGACAACATAAGTTGGCAAATTGATGCCTTAAGGAGATATACAGAGACGTATTCTGTTGAACCTTTGCCATCATTCTCTTTTTTAGCAAATAAAGAATAACATTTTAATTTCAAGGACCCAATATTACTTTATTGTGAAGTTTTCAATTAAATCTTCTATCAATCTTTATATAATTTTCTTGAAAATATTCATTTTTCCTTTATAGAAAATTAAAGATAACATTTAGAATTTTGTAGAAATAATGCAATATTACTGAAACCCTGAGAAAATTATAAAAATTCCTATTTCTCCAACAACAGTTTGTTCGTCTTATCTAGCGCTAATCACAATGATTTTACCCAAATATAAATGGAAATTAACCAGACTTTGAGTTCTGGATTAATTTGCAATAATTCCAATCCTACAATAAAGACCTACAAGATTTTAAACTAATCAAAATTATAAATTAATTAGGAAAATTATTTTTGATGACATTTTTTTTGTAATGTTTAAATCTACGAAATTCATGTATGAATTTCTGGGGATGGAATGCAAAATGGTGGCCACGATTTGTCCATTACAGAATGGAACAGATCGAAAGGGATCAGGTCAGGAACCGAACTGGAAGATAGAGTAAATTTTTTGGGTTTGCAATGAACTCGATTTTGAGAGAGGGGTATGGCACGCGCCAAGGGGTTCTTCGGAAACAACTGGCATGAAGCAGCCGGCTCTGTTCGGGTTAAGTATCGATCAAGGCACAAGGATAGCTGGGATGGGATGTGCTATGGATATGGATTATGGTTTGGTTGAGGGTGCCGTCGTTGTTGGGATTGGATCATTGATGGGTTACGGAAAATTGATGGTCCATTTGAGAAAATTTATTAAGGGCTGGACGGCCGTCCTGAGGAACGAGGGACGGGCGTCCAGACCCCAAGCCGGGAGTTCAGAAGAAAGCCTGATAAATTCTTTTCTTCTGTGCGATGTGGACGTGGTGTCCAGGAATGTAGTTCTCCTGGACACCACGTCCACGCTCGAACCACCTTAACTTAGAACGGTGATGTTTGGTTCACTTCTTTTAACGCGCGAAAACGACCTGCAGGCGCTGGAGCTGGACCCACATGCACTTGTGGCTCCAGCATCCAGCAACTAAAGCCGTTTTGGCGCGCTTTCTCTGCGGCTGGGGATAAGGCGGGGCAAATGGTGTTTTGGATTTATGAGCAAAACACGATTTGCCCCTCACGGGATGGAACAAGTCGAAGGGGTTCAGGTCAGGAACCGAGCCGATGGATAATATAGTTCTGATGGGAGGTGCTGGATGTTCTTTCCAGCCCCGACCGAAGGGGGAATAAGTTTATTAAATTAAGCGCTGGACATTCACCTGAGGAACGAGTGTGAATGTCCAGCAAGACTTTTGTTTTAAAAAGCGAAGTGGACACGCGGAGTGCAAGGACGCGCGTCCGCGGAGCTTGCTGGCTGGGAAAATGTAAGGGACCGGGCGATCAGGATTAAATCACTTAATAACTGTATTCATCAATCAGAATTCCAGAGGAATCCCGAAGGTAAGCAGTGTCACCTGAGTTATTCCAGATTGCTTGGCTGGATCCGTAATTGAAGCTGCAAAATTCGGGGTGGTTCTGGTTGGTGTACACTCTACAGACCTGGTTCGGTGCCATGACGAAGTTGGGGAAGGTGAAAATGTGGTTGGCGATGTCACGGAGGGTCCAACCTTCGACCTGGATAGAGCGAGTATCGAAGTTCTTGATTTCAACATATTCATCTGGTTCGTCGATACTGACAACTCCATCGAAGAAAATTGTGGTGATTTGGATATTTCCGGAAATAATGGGTGGTTGTTGGGTGGGAATTGGTGTTGGTTGTTGAGTGGGAATTGGTGTTGGTATACCTTCTGATCTCATAACCAAAGGTAAAAATATCTGGTTAGCGGAGGAATCAGCAACCACATTTTGAATTTCAGTACTCAAGATAAATGAGAGCGATAATGCAGCGAGGGAATATAAGAAAGACATTATTATTTTTTTCATGGTGACCAATTCTATGGGAAGAAGATTTAATAATTATAGCAACTAATCTAAAAAGCAAATCGGAAGTTTAGTTCTGATGGGAGGTGCTGGATGCTCTTCCAGCCCCGACCGAAGGGGATAGAAGGAAAAACTTTAAAAATTAAGTGCTGGACAGCCGTCCTGAGGAACGAGGGACGGGTGTCCAGCACTACCTGGTGTGGGAGGAGAATGACGGGAGAATTGTTTTATAAATTTTTTTCAATTCGACGTGGACAGCAGCTCCAGGATGCTTTCCCTGGAGCTGCTGTCCACTGAGAGCCAGTTTTGAATAGAACTAATAATTTACTGTCACGATCTTTTGAGCACGAAAACGACCTGAAGCATGGGAAGCCCTGAGCGAAGGGAAGTGCTGATCCATGCTGAAGCCGTTTTGGTGCGTCTGTTCTGCGGATGAGCTTAACATGGGCAAATGGTGGCGTGCCTGGATGATTTTCCAGGCTGGCCACGATTTGACCTCATGGGAAGGATAAAAGCGATGGGGCACGAGTCCACAAGGGGGCCGGCCGGGAAGTTGGCTTGAGTGTCGGATTACCAGTGTCCAGCCTGGATGCCGGTTTCAGTGAGCTAATAGTATTTGGTTCCGTCTATTTCGGTTTCGGACATATAACCTCCAAAGACCAGAGCGGCGAAGTCTTCAGGTAGGATTTAGCGGTCAGGGGGGATAGCATTCGAAGGTCGTGAAAGCTATGCCCTTACAGTGATATGGTGGTGGTGGGTTGGCTACCATTCATCTAATGATCAGAAATTGGCTTTTAATAGAATCATATTGAATTCCAATTAAAAATGACCCATTTTCCTTTTGGGTTACCATAAGCCACATACTCACCTTCTGAATTTTCATTAATCACATTAATGGATATATCTTTATTTTCAAGTTTTCCATCTATTTCGACAATAATGTTTATGACAAGTTTAGCTGATGATGGAATAGTGTGATCAATACTTTTGAATGTGTATTCGATTAGATTTTTGTGTACAAAATTTTCTCTGATTTGAGCAGCAATTGGTTTCTCTGAGTACTCAATAAAAATCTTAGGTATATATCTCCCCATGAATCCATAATTTTTTCTTTTCCAATAGAATAAGAATTCTGAAACTGCCTTTTCAGGAGTGCAATCACCGAAATTATCAGATGAAGGAGATATACCAATATTTTCAAAACTAACAATTCTTGGTTCCCAATTCTTCCAACGTTTTGTTTCATTATTTATTTCAACAATGCTATTGATTGTTTCTCCAAAACTTAACTCAGGCTTTTCAGGTGGCGCACCTAACTCGTTACGTTCTACTTTAATTGCCCATTCTCGCACAGCAAAGAGTGCAGCCCATGATTTTGCTGCAACAGTTTTATTAGCATATCCTAAATCACGACCATGCATTATGCCGTGCCTAAATGGAATTCTAATTTCTTCAGATGAGGTTTTAGTTCTACTACTTCCAAATATTTTTGTTAATTGGTTTAAACCTTTACTATGAGCAGCGATTGAATCCCAGGCTTCCATTTTAGCTCCTTCAGCAAAAAAACCTATACGTTTCTCGTGTAAATCGTTAACTAATCCATCAATTTGAGCTAACAATACAGGAATGCATGCATGGTATCGTTCATTTCGATAATCTTCAAGTGCTAATTCAGCCAGGGTCATTCTCGGCCGAAAAGCAGCTACTGTTGCCATTGTTTTTAATTCTCTCTCAACAAACTCTGGGTTAAAATAACTAATTAGAATTTCATCTGCATTTTCAAAATTACCTAGCTCTGCTTGTTTTATTGCATCTTTTACAATTTCAATGTTCATTCTTTCAAACATAATCCAACCTTTAGTGGATAGTAAATCATTAAAGCGATCTGGAATTTCTGAAAATTCCTTGATCTTTGGAATAAGGTTTAATGAATCTTGAAATGCTTTTTCTATAGTAGATACATCAACATTAAATGCTTTTAGATACGGCTTGATTATTGGAAAACTATTTCTAAAAGAATCTAATGATTCTATTTCATCTAAGATTTTTTTAATTTTATATACATCCTTAAGTTTTTCAGATTCAGTCACTTCAGATCTCCTTATAAATAATTTCAAAATTGATCACCAGTGTCCAGCCTGGATTCCGGCTTCGGTAAGCTGATAGTATTTGGTTCCGTCTTTTTCGGTTTCGATCATGTAACCACCAAAGACGAGGGCGGCGAAGTCTTCGTGGATGGTTGGCCACCAGGAGGCGATGCGTTGTTGTTTTCTGGTGGGAGAAAATTCTGCAATTTTGTATTCCCAAGTGAAGGTGAAGGGTTCTTCGAGGACTTTGCAGATACGGGTCCAGTAGTATAGGTTTTTGAGGTAGGCGAGTTGGAGTTTGGTGGGATAAGATGGCACGTTTTCATTATACGATAAATAGAAAAAATATTCTAGTATAATTGCAAGAAATCTGGAAAATATTAAGATTCATTCTATTGCGTGAATTATTAATTAAGTTCTGTTAAGATGTGTTGGGTGATTTTATTGATTCTGATGTTTTTTATCAGGAAAGGGCGAAGCAGGCGGAAAGATGTAACTGGCAAAAGGCTGTGTAAATTACCGCCTGCTTGCGCCTCTACTATTTTGCTTGCCCTCATTCTTCTATACTCCTATAATTAACACAGTCTCCACCGCATGCACAAGAGGAGGATAGCCATGCCTGCTTCTTAGATCATTGAGACTATAAAATAATTGAGTAAATGAAGAACAAACATCGAAGGGAAATGCTTGATAATAATAATAGCCACTGTGCTCGACAGCTTGGTTGAGGATCTGTTCGAGACTTTTAATGATGAAGACGATGAGAACGCATAACAGTGATTCTCTTATTTTGAAAGTGAGGTTACATTAATGAATAAGCAACAACTTGCAAATAAAATATGGGAATCTGCAAATAAGATGCGTTCCAAAATAGAGGCCAATGAATACAAGGACTACATTCTTGGCTTTATCTTTTATAAATTCCTATCGGATAAAGAAATCCGCTTCATGCTAAGCAAAGGCGCTACAATTGAGGAGATCAAGCAATTAAGCGAAGAAGATACTGAAACTGTCAAGTATATTCAGGGCAATATCGGCTATTTCATTGCCTATAAAGACTTGCTTTCTACCTGGCTATCATTAGGCAAAGATTTTGACGTTTCCAATGTGCGTGATGCGCTCTCTGCTTTCAACCGCCTAATTGATAGCAATTACAAAAAAGTCTTTAACAACATTTTTGAGACCCTGCAAACAGGTTTATCCAAGCTAGGCGAGAGCTCCGGCTCACAGACGAAAGCTATCAGTGATCTCATTCAGCTGATTAAAGATATCCCGATGGACGGCAAACAGGACTATGATGTCTTAGGTTTCATATACGAATATCTCATTTCCAACTTTGCAGCTAACGCAGGTAAAAAAGCCGGTGAATTCTACACCCCCCATGAAGTATCGCTTTTGATGAGCGAAATCGTCGCTGATCACCTAAAAGATCGTAAGGAAATCCAGATCTACGATCCGACAAGCGGTTCGGGGAGCCTGCTCATTAATATTGGGCGCAGCGTTGCCAAACACATCGATGATGATGACAACATCAAATACTACGCCCAAGAGCTGAAACAAAACACTTATAACCTTACCCGTATGAATCTGGTCATGCGTGGTATTTTGCCTTCAAATATTACGACACGCAACGGCGATACCTTGGAGGACGATTGGCCATATTTTGAAGATAGTGACCCGGTCGGCACTTATAACCCGCTGTATGTGGACGCGGTTGTTTCCAATCCACCCTATTCGCAACAATGGGACCCAGAAGGCAAAGAGACTGACCCGCGTTATGCCCGTTTTGGTCTGGCACCAAAAGGGAAAGCAGACTATGCCTTTTTACTGCACGACCTTTTTCACGTAAAGCCGAATGGTATCATGGCCATCGTTCTTCCCCACGGTGTTTTATTCCGAGGTGGTGAAGAAGGTGCTATTCGTAAGAACCTGATCGAGAACAATCATATCGATGTCGTCATTGGACTGCCGGCCAATATCTTTTACGGCACAGGAATACCAACCATTATTATGGTGCTTAAACAAAAACGTGAAAATACTAACGTGCTGATTATCGACGCATCAAAGGGTTTTACGAAGGTCGGCAAAAATAACATGCTTAAAGCCTCGGATATAAAACGAATCTCCGATACGGTAGCTGATCGTAAAGATGTGTCAAAGTTTGCTCGTGTAGTTAGTCGTGATGAGATTCGAAAGAATGAATACAATCTCAACATTCCACGATATGTGGATTCTTCCGAGGCTCCTGAAAGTTGGGATATTTACGCTTCCATGTTTGGGGGTATACCCAAAAAGGAAATTGAGGAACTCTCTGCTTATTGGCAGACTTTCACTGAGCTGAAGGCGGATTTGTTTACGAATGACCCTGGTGAACATGTACATATTGCAGCGGGTAATGTCAAAGATATCATCAAAAACCATCCGAATGTAGTCTCTTTCAAAGAACAATACGCGAAGGCTTTCGAAGGTTTTGATGCTGAGCTGTACAGTGATCTTGTGGTAGGTATGAATACTTTGAGTATCTCCAAGGAAGAGACTAAGCTTAGCAATGAAATTTTTAATCGTCTGGAATCTGTACCGCTGGTGGATGAATACAATGCCTATCAGCTCTTTAATGATGCCTGGATCAAGATATCCGTTGACTTAGAAATGATTCAAACAGAAGGTTTCGGGGCTACTAAAAAAGTTGACCCTAATATGGTTATTAAGAAAAAGAATGGAAATGATGTTGAAGTTCAAGAAGGCTGGCTGGGCAGAATCATCCCATTTGACCTGGTGCAAGATTCGCTGCTCCACAATGAAGCGACAACCCTAAAAGAAAAAGAAGAACGCCTCACGCAGGTTACAGCCGAGCAACAAGAAATCCTTGATTCATTGACGGAAGAAGAAATAGAAGAATTGACCGATGTTTTGAATGACGATAACAGCGCATTTCTGGCAAGCCCGTTAATTAAAAGGGCTAAAGATCTGCTCAAGGGGCACGATGCTGCAGACTACACCGAAAACAACCCAGAAGGTAAGATCATTAAAGTGATGTGCCTGCTCGATGAGGAAAAGGAACTTAAGAAAGTCATTAAGACTGATTCAACAAAACTGCACTTACTCACAAAAGAAACCATTGAAAACCTGGCAGACGATAAAGTCTACTCTTTGTTGGCGTTAAAATGGATTACTCCATTGATCGTGGAATTACGACAGATGCCTGAAGTCATCCTCGACAAACTCGCAGCCAAGGTGCAGGCTCTTGCTGATAAATACGCAATTACCTTCGCGGATGTGGAAGACCAAATTGAAGAGACAGAAGCAACTCTTTCGTCCATGATTGAACAGCTTACAGGTAGCGATGTGGATATTAAGGGTCTGGCTGAGCTAAAAACCTTGTTGGGAGGTGAGTGAAATGCCTGATAAAGCAAAAGTACCTGCAATTCGGTTCAAAGGCTTCACCGACGCTTGGGAACAGCGTGAGTTGGGTAGTCTCGTAACGGCAATCTCTAGAACGGACTCTGAATCCACTGCGCCAGTTATGATGATATCAGCGGCAAGTGGTTTTATAAATCAATCAGAAAAATACTCCAGTGACAATGCTGGACAGAGTTTAACAAAATATATTCTACTTAGGAAAGGAGAACTTGCGTATAATCATGGGGCATCAAAGTACAGACAATATGGCGCATGCTTTGATCTAAAAGTAGATGAAGCAAGGATTCCTTTTGTTTATCACTGTTTTGATGTTGGTCATAATAATCCAGATTTCATAGCAAGAGAATTGAACGATCCACGGATAGATAAGCAATTAAAACGTCTAGTTTCTTCTGGGGCACGGATGGATGGATTGCTGAACATTTCCTTTGAAGCATATAAAACTGTGACAATAGCTGTGCCTCAAAACGAAGAACAGGATAGAATATCGGCATTTCTTTTAGAGCTAGACAACCTTATCAACCTTCATCAGAGTAAGGTAATGAAACTAAAAAATGTTAAAAAAGCAATGCTTGAAAAAATGTTTCCAAAAAACGGAAGAAACGTTCCTGAAATTCGATTCGCTGGATTTACTTATGCCTGGGAACAGCGTAAGTTGGGTGAAATATTAAAATATGAACAACCAACTAGTTATATTGTAAATAGCACAGAATATTCTAATGAGTATTTGACTCCTGTTTTGACCGCTGGACAGAGCTTTATTCTAGGCTACACTGATGAAGATTACGGGATAAAAATGGCTGATAAAAAAAACCCAGTCATTATCTTTGATGACTTCACTACTTCCTCGCATATTGTTGATTTTCCTTTTAAAGTTAAGAGTTCAGCGATGAAATTGCTTACACTAAGGGATGAACAAGATGATTTCTATTTTGCTTTATATACATTGAAAAATTTTAATTACACACCTCAAAACCACGAGCGGCACTGGATTTCAAAATTCTCAACTTTTAGCATTTCGATTCCGAACCAAGATGAGCAAGCAAAAATCGGGACTTATTTTCATAGCCTCGACAACCTCATCACCCTTCATCAGTGTAAGCTGGAAAAATTGCATAATATTAAAAAAGCTTGTCTTGAGAAGATGTTTATCTAAGAAAGGAACGTCATTATATGATATTTAAAACCGAAGCAGAATTTGAAGCTGCCATGATTGCTGCCTTACAAAATAAAGGTTGGGAAAATCAGGTTCTCAAATATCCGACAGAAGAAGAATTGCTCAAAAACTGGGCGAATATTCTGTTTGAAAATAATCGTGGTATAGATCGGTTGAATGATGCTCCTTTGACAGATACGGAGATGCAGCAGATTCTTGAGCAAGTTTTGGCTCTTCGTACTCCCTTAAAGCTCAATGGTTTTATTAATGGCAAGACAGTCTCCATTACCCGAGATAACCCTAATGATCCTTTCCATCTTGGCAAAGAAGTGAGCCTCAAGATTTATGACCGCCGCGAAATTGCCGCTGGGCAAAGTCGATATCAAATAGCCCAGCAGCCTAAATATAAATCTAAATCGAAAATTCTGAATGACCGTCGGGGCGATTTGATGCTGCTCATTAATGGCATGCCGGTGTTTCATTTGGAACTGAAAAAGAGTGGCATTCCTGTGAGTCAGGCTCATTACCAGATTGAAAAGTACTCCAATGAGGGAATCTTCACAGGGATCTTTTCTTTGGTGCAGATATTTGTGGCGATGCAGCCTGAAGAAACGGTTTATTTTGCTAACCCCGGACCTGATGGTGTCTTTAATAGGGACTTTTATTTCCATTGGGCTGATTTTAATAACGAGCTGATCAACAATTGGAGAGATATCGCGACCTATCTTTTGTCGATTCCAATGGCGCATCAGATGATCGGTTTTTATACGGTTGCTGATGATTCGGATAGCGTACTTAAGGTCATGCGTAGTTATCAGTATTATGCTGCCAATGCAATCTCTGACCGTGTCTCAAAGATTGATTGGCGTGATAAACAGCAGCTTGGGGGTTATATTTGGCACACAACAGGCTCTGGTAAAACGATGACAAGCTTTAAGTCTGCCCAGCTGATTGCTAATTCGAAGGATGCCGATAAGGTTATCTTCCTGGTCGACAGGATTGAGCTTGGTACGCAGTCGCTTCGAGAGTTTCGTGCTTTCGCCGAGGACAATGAAGAAGTACAAGCGACTGAAGACACTCACGCTCTCATCACGAAGCTGAAAAGTAAGAACCCTGCCGACACCCTAATCGTCACATCTATTCAAAAGATGAGCAATATAAAGGATGAAGAAGGCGGATTAAATTCTGCTGATATTGAATCAATGAACTCCAAGCGGATCGTGTTCATTGTGGATGAAGCACATCGCTCTACATTTGGTGAAATGTTGATCACTGTTAAACAGTCCTTCCCTGGTGCCGTATTTTTTGGATTTACTGGCACACCAATTCAGAAGGAAAACCAGAAAAAGATGAATACGACTTCAACCGTCTTTGGTAATGAGCTACACCGCTATAGCATCGCCGACGGCATTCGTGATGGGAATGTGCTTGGCTTCGATCCGTATAAGGTATTGACATATAGGGACATCGATCTGCGAAAAGCGGTGTCACTGAAGATGGCGAATGCTGCTACAGAAGAAGAAGCGATTAAAGATCTGGAGAAATCGAAAAAATATTACTACTACATGGATACTGTCAAAGTCAAAATGGCCGGATACCGTGAAAAGAGTGGAAAATACATCAAAGGCATTGAAGACTATCTGCCGAGAGAACAGTATAAGCGTGCCGAACACCATAAAATGGTTATACAGGACATTTTGGATAACTGGTTGCGATTGAGCCATGCCTCGAAGTTTCATGCGATTTTTGCTACGAGTAGTATTCCGGAAGCCATAGACTATTACAGGCTCTTTAGAGACTCAAAACCTGATTTAAAAATTACTGCGCTGTTTGATCCGTATATCGACAATAACGGTGGTGTGAAGTTCAAGGAAGATGGCTTGGTTGAGATTCTGGAAGATTACAATGCAAGGTATGAGCAGGACTTTACATTAGCAAATCACGGAAAATTTAAAAAGGATATAGCCTCGCGCCTGGCACACAAAAAGCCTTATGAACGTATCGAACGAACCCCTGAAAAACAAATTGATCTGTTGATTGTTGTAGATCAAATGCTCACGGGATTTGATTCCAAGTGGGTGAACACACTATACATGGATAAGTTGCTCAAATACGAGAACATCATTCAGGCGTTTTCTCGCACGAACCGATTGTTTGGTCCAGATAAGCCTTTTGGCACGATTCGATACTACCGGTATCCAAACACAATGGAAAGAAACATAAACAAAGCGGTAGCTTTATACTCAGGCAATAAGCCACTTGGATTGTTTGTGGAACATCTGGACTACAACCTGGAGAAGATGAATCAAATCTTCGCAGATATTTCACGTCTGTTTACTGTGGTTGGCATCTCGGATTTTTCCCGCCTGCCAGACGATTTAGACGAGTGTGGCAGGTTCGCTAAGCTGTTCAGTAGTCTTAATGATTATCTGGAAGCCGCAAAGATTCAAGGTTTCACCTGGAAGCAACGAATCTATACTTTTAAGAATCCGAAAAAAGTCATGGAAATGATATACGACGAGAACACCTATCTGATCTTAGCATTACGTTACAAAGAGCTATTTACAGAAGCAGGTGACGGCGGCAGCGGTGACATCCCATTCGATATTGATGGCTATCTTGTAGCCATCGATACTGGCAGAATTGATACTAATTACATGAACTCGCGTTTTGAGAAATATCTCAAAGTGTTGCGCCAAGATGATATTGACCAAGAGCTGCTTCAGGCAACTCTGGACGAGCTGCATAAATCTTTTGCAACCCTTACCCAGGAAGAACAAAAGTACGCGAACATCTTTATCCATGATGTTCAAAGCGGAAATGCTGAAATCGAGGACGGTAAGCCTTTCAGGGACTACATCACTGAATATCAGTTTCGTGCTAAGAACGAGCAAGTCCGCCAATTAGCTAATGCTCTAGGGGTTGATATTCCAAAGCTGGAAAATCTTATGAATGTTGGTCCTACCGAAGCAAACATCAATGAATATGGCAGGTTCGACGACCTGAAGAAAACAGTAGACAGGGACGTAGCAAAAGCCTACTTTGAAGCGGTAGAGGGTACGAGTATCCCGGCATTCCGGCTGAGCATCAAAATCGAAAAGCTACTCAAAGACTTTATCATCCGCGGCGGTTTTGATATCAAAGAGGATTAAAACGAATAAACTTCAGAAGTTATGAAGAGGTGAAAAATCAAATTCTGGGTATTTAAACAAATGCCGGCTCGAGGGGGGCGAGTCGGCATTATGTGTGATATCTGGAAGGACATCACAGAAAGGATTTTTAGCATTTATCAGGATAAACCTTAGTGAAGTGGTGGAGATTCTGTATCTTTACCGAGAAACATAATAAAGAATTACTCTTGATCATTCAAAATAATTTTGGGTAAGTCAAGATTTAAAGTAAATAATTTTTTACCATTGAGAAAAAACAGTATTTCGATCGTTTTATATTTCTTGAAAAATATAGTTGACAAATGTATTTATAATAGCTATTATATTGTTAACGATTTATTGTTAACTGTTAACAATTTTTCTTCCTTCTTTTTTTCCAGACACTAAATTACAAAATTCTATTATTCATTAAGGACACAAATGAATTTACAGACTTCATTAATAAGTAAAAACCCATTACGAGATAGTGTTTTTAACATGCTCGAAGAATCAATAATCAAATTACTTTTAAAGCCAGGAGATAGACTAATCGAAACTGAAATTAGTGAAAAATTTGGTGTAAGTCGTGGTCCTATCCGTGAAGCCATTCAGGAACTTGAAGGTCGAGGATTGGTTGAACACATACCATATAAAGGCGCAGTGGTGTCTCAACTTACAGAAAAAGACATTGAGGAATTACGATCTTGTAGAATGGTTGTTGAAAAATTGGCAGCTAAATTAATAATTGAAAAAAGCCATAATAATCCAAGTTTACTAGAGGAATTTGACCAAATTCTTGATGAAATGAAGGAAGCAAACAGGAAATCAGATCTTTCTTACTTTTTGACATTAGATTTTCAATTTCATGAATCTTTAGTTGTAAATTCAAATAATCACTTACTTAACGAAATGTGGAAACCTATTAGCAGTAGGCTGAGGAGATACTTTTTTCTAAATTCTAGGCAAGGATACATTTCACTCAATGAATCTTTGAACCAACATATTGAGATTATCAGTGCCATAAAAAAGGGAGATATTGAAAAAACAAGTGAATTACTGAATAAACACAAATGCTGGAGTTAGAAAGGAATGTTATGGTTTACAAAGACTTAAACACTTCACCAAGAATATTATTAGGACCGGGACCGAGCATGGTACATCCCCGTGTTTTACGAGCGATGGCGCATCCTCTTGTGGGGCATTTGGATCCACAATTTGTTTACTTAATGAATGAAGTTCAAGATTTATTAAGATATGTTTTTCAAACTAAAAATGAAATTACTTTTCCTTTATCAGGAACAGGTAGTGCAGGAATGGACGCTGTGGTTGGTAATTTTGTCGAGCCAGGAGATCCGGTTTTAGTGTGTGTTAATGGATATTTTGGTGAACGTTTATGTGATATGACGAAACGGTATGGTGGGGAATTAACAAGGATTGATAAAAAATGGGGAGAGGCTTTCTCCCCAGATGAGATAAGAAAAGCGTTATTAAAAAAAAATGTAAAGGTAGTAATGATTGTCATGGCAGAAACTTCAACAGGAGTTTTGCAGCCTTTAGATAAAATAGCTGAAATCGTTCATGAGTTTGGTGCTTTACTATTGGTGGATTGTGTTACTTCATTAGGAGGTGTTCCAGTTTCTGTCGATTCGAATGGAATCGATATAGCTTATAGTGGTACTCAAAAGTGCATAAGCTGTCCCCCAGGGCTTTCGCCAATTACAATCAATGATAGAGCAAGACAAGTAATTCATAATAGAAAAACAAAAAATCCAAGTTGGTATTTAGACATCTCATTAATTGAATGTTATTGGGGGAATGAACGAACTTATCATCATACGGCTCCTATTTCAATGAATTATGCTCTGAGAGAAAGCCTGAGACTTATTCAAGAAGAAGGACTTGATCTTAGATTTATACGACACAAAGAGAACGCTGAATTCTTTTGGCATTGTTTGTCTGAAATTGGATTAGAACCTTTTGTAGAAGAAAAATATAGATTGCCTTCGCTAACAACAGTTAAAGTTCCAGTTGGTGTTAATGGGGATGAAGTGACCAAGAAATTATTAAATGAATACAACATAGAAATTGCAGGCGGGTTGGGTGAATTAAAAGGCAAAGTATGGAGAGTTGGCCTTATGGGTTATTCATCTTCAAAAGAGAATATCGTATTGCTTACAGGTGCTCTTTCAAGAATTTTGCAAAATACATAAAAAAATTTGAAAAAAAATTGAAAAATTGAAAGGAAAATAATCTATGAAATAAAAAAATCTGTTTACAGAATAATCAAAATTGAAAAATAGAAGAAAATAAAACTCCTCTTTATTCACAAGATCTGAGGAGCAAGTTTTATCCAAAATTTCTAAAGCCTTTTTCCTCCGTTTGAATTAATCAAAATTATCGTTTCAATTTCACAGATTTTATATCACAACAATTTATTGAATGAAATGGATTGGTGAAATAAATTATGACGAAAATTGAAAGATATGATTTGAAAGAACTGGTGCAATTGGAGGTGAAGAACAATCAGAAAATTTGGAACTGGAAACCAGCAATAAATTTTTAAGAGATGTATGGAAAAGTCTACCAAGGTGTCTGAACATTTTAAAAATCTTCATAAATCCTACATTGTGGTGGTTGTTTGTGAACTTAGAAAGATGGATTATGAGATATAACTTGTATTCCTAACCTTTATGGCTTAAACAATAGTTATCAGGAAAAGGAGAAAAATGATCATGCAAACGAAAAAATCGAATTTTGTTCTAACGGTATTGATTTGCTTAATATTTGTATTCATGATGCCCGGTTGCCAAAATACCAGTGAACCAGTCATGGAACAACCAAAAACTTCGGAAGATACTGCTAATGTGGATGTGGAAGAAGAACTTTCAGTTACAACTGAAAAAATCGGTCTTATTGGATTCCTCTCAGGCGGAGCTTTACTCTGGGGAATGGATCAACAGCAGGCTATTGGTATGTGGGTTAACGAAGTAAACATAGCCGGTGGTTTGGAAATCGATGGAAAACGTGTGCTTTTAGAAACAGTAGCATACGATGATTTCAGCAATACCGCTGGTGGTCTTGATGCAATGCAAAAAATTATTTTGCAGGATGAAGTGCGTTATGTCTTTGGCCCAATCCTTTCTAGTGGAACAATTGCAGTTAAAGATATCGTAAACGAAAACAAAGTATTACAGTTTTCCACATGCACAAGCGATATTGTTCATAAACCTGAATATCCTTACCAATTCGTTTATTATCAAGCTGGATATGAAAAAGCTTACGTTGTTTCCAAATACTTGGATGAGAAACATCCAAATGTTAAAAAAATGGTTTTTGTGACCCTTTCTGATGAAACAAAGGCTGAACTGGATTTGGTTACATCGATGGTACCCAATGAAAACCGAGAACTGGTTGATACAGTTCTTTATGATAGAGGTACGACAGACTTCTATCCAGTTCTTCAAAAAGCTTTAGCTAGTGAGCCCGATCTTATTCTTCTTGGAAGCCTCCCTACTTCAGACTGTGCATCATTAGCAAAACAAGCTCGGGAGCTCGGTTATCAAGGTTTAATGGGTGCAACAGTTGGCGGGCTCGACATGGATGCTTTCTATCAGATTTCTGGCGATGCTGGTATCGGATTCTTCAATACTTCTTTGCCAAGTGGAGAATATGCTCCGGCTGAATACGAAGAATTCGTGGCCAAATTTAGGAAACAGAATGGTCGTTATGATACTTTCGCAGGTACCATATATGTTATGACCCAGGTACTAGAACAGGCAATTTTGGAAGCAAACTCGCTTGATACAGATGCAGTAAGAGCTGTACTTGATAGTGGCAAAGAGTTTAATACAATTATCGGACCTGTTAAATTTGGCGGAGAAAGCTATTATGGAAGAAATAGCCATTTGATATTCAACGTTGGTGTCGGTGTTTTGCAAGCGGTTGACGGTGTTGGCGTGGAAGTATGTGACGGAGCATACTCCGTTGAATATTAAAAATTTGCAACAAATTTTTTTTGAATAACCAAAGAGTATCGATCCCCAAAAAAACTGAACAATCTTAAGATTTACCTCATGGAGACATTGAAATATATGTTTCCATGAGGGTCTCTTGCATAAATGCTTAATTTTAATTAGTTGAGGATATTCCTAATGCCTTATAACGCTTTGATACAAATTTTAATAAATGGTCTTGTCCTTGGAATGATATACATTTTTGTTGCGGTTGGGTTATCTGTTATCTTCAGCATGCTAAGATTAATTACTTTCGCCCACGGTGAAATGTTCATGCTGGGAGGATTTGCGACATGGCTATTTATAAATGGTTTAGGCCTTCCCTATTATATAGGACTTGCTCTGGCAGTCATCGTAATGTTTTTAATAGGGGCGTTGTTACAATTGACATTATGGCAGCCACTGCAGAAAGACCCAATGAGGTGCCTGATCATGTCGCTTGCGCTTTCGAGTGTGTTAATTGGGCTTTCAAATATCGTTTTTGGCCCTTTGGATAAAAGCGTAAAAAGCCCGATTACAGGTGTAATGCAAGTTGGAAATGTATATTTATCCAATGAAAGGATAGCAATTGTAGGAAGTTGTTTGATAATGTTGATCATTGTGATAATTTTCTTCAAAAAGCATAAACTTGGCATAGCTATGAGAGCAGTATCACTAGATACAATAGCTGCTTCACTTCAGGGAATTAATGTTAAGAGATTACAAATGATCGGTTTTGGCATTGGTTGTGCGCTTGCAGCATTTGCAGGTGGGTTAATCGGCACGGTGTTCACAATTCACCCAACAATGGGGGCAACCCCAATTTTAAAAGCTTTTGTTGTTGTTGTATTAGGTGGTTTGGGTAGTATTCCAGGTTCAATTGTAGCCGGTTTGATTATCGGTATGTTGGATAGTATCGCAACTACTTATTTTGGATCCATTGGTAACGTTGCAGCATATATTGTTTTTATTTCCGTTTTGTTATTCCGCCCACGTGGACTTATGGGGTATGAGGAGGCTTAGATTATGAAAAGGAATATACAAAAAAGATGAATTCAAAATTTCTGAACTTAATCAAATCACCAATAACTATATTTATATTGATAATGATTTTGACCCCAATTTTTATCAGCAACAAATACTACATAAATGTGCTCGTTCTTGCAATGATTACCTGTATTGCTACTTTAGGTTTTAGATTAATTCAATTAACAGGTCATCTTTCGTTAGCACAGGGAGTATTTATTGGCATTGGAGCATATACATCGGTTACTTTGGTTGGAATATTTGGCATTTCGTTTTGGGCTGCAATGCCTTTGGCGGGTGTTGTAGCAGCAATAATTGGATTAATCATCGCATGGCCAGCACTCCGGTTAAAAGGTGCATATTTTGCAATACTAACACTTGGTTTAAGCGAAGTTTTTCGTGTAATTCTTTTGAACTTTTGGTCTTTCAGTGGTGGTCCTTCAGGTATACCAGGTGGAGAGACAACTATTGAATCGATCCCTCGACCAGAAAACATTCTATTTATCAATTTCTCATCACGAATTGCGTATTTTTATCTGGTTCTCATTGTACTGATTATTGTTGTTTTGATTTTCAACAAAATGGATAAATCAACTACTGGAAAAACAATCGATGCAATTAGGCAAAGTGACGATTTAGCGTTAAGTATTGGTATTAATGTGATTGGATATAAGATGAATGCATTTATAATCGCATGTTTTTTCACAGGAATTTCTGGCGCTCTTTTAGCACATTACCTAAATAGCATTACACCAGGGGACTTCAATTTTTGGAAGTCGAGTGATATTGTTCTCTTCTCTTTGATAGGTGGATTAGGTAACATACTTGGACCAATTGTCGGGGTTATTGGAATGACTATTCTTAGTAATTCGGTTGCTTCATTTGCACAGTATCAATCGATAATTTATGGAGTAGTAGCAATTATATTTATTATGTTGTTGCCAGATGGCTTGGTTGGTATTCCAAAACTCATCAAATCGATATTAATAAAAATAATTAAAAACAAAAAAAACAATCTGAATCGTGGTGATTAGAAATGAATAAATTGTTAGAGGTAAAAAATGTTGTCAAGAAATTTGGTGGATTAACTGCTATTAACAATTTTTCATTAGAAGTCTATAAAAATGAAATGATAGGCTTAATTGGTCCAAATGGTGCAGGAAAAACAACATGTTTAAATATAATAACTGCTTTTCTCAAGCCGAATTCAGGTAAGATTTTATTTGAAGAAAAAGATATAACAAATTTGTCTTCGAATAAAAAAGCTTGTAAAGGCATTGTAAGAACATTCCAGGCAAATAATGTTTTTAAGGATATGACTGTTAGGGAAAATATTCTTATTGGCTTGAATAATAGTGAGGGTGTCGGTTTTTGGACACCAATTTATACGTTTTTTGGAAAAAACCAAACAGCGACTTTAGATTACAAAGTAGATCAGATCATTAAAACTATGAGTTTGGATGAATACAGAAATATTCGAGCTGGCAGTCTTCCACACGGTTTTCAGAGGTTACTTGGGATTGCAGTTGCCTTAACCACACGGCCCAAACTGCTTCTATTAGATGAACCATTTACGGGAATGATCACAGAAGAATCCGAATTACTTGTTTCAATAATTAAAAAGCTTAGAAAGGAGAGGGAAATAAGTATTATTATGGTGGAACACAACATGAAGGCTGTTATGGAACTTTGCGATAGAATCGTGGTCCTTAACTTTGGTAGCAAGATAGCAGAAGGCATTCCTATTGAGATTCAGAACAACAAAGATGTTATTGATGCATATCTAGGTATTGATGAGGGAGAAAAAGTATAGTGTTGTTGCAGATTAAAAATTTAAAGATTGCGTATGAAAAGGCAATAGCTATAAAGGATATATCGATTTGTGTGGACGAAGGTGAAATCGTCACGATTATTGGATGCAATGGAGCAGGAAAGTCGACATTGCTTCAAGCAATTTCGGGATTATTAAAACCTGTGGCTGGCCAAATCATATTTGATGGAAAAGACATTTGTAAGATGTCCCCACAACAGATTGTTACGATGGGGATTGCACATGCACCTGAAGGACGAAGAGTTTTTAGAGATTTATCAGTTTATGAGAATCTCTTATTAGGAGCGTATACCCGCAAGGACAAAAAAATCAAGGAGGATATTGAAAGAATCTACACTTATTTTCCTCGTTTGAAGGAAAGATGGAAACAAAGAGCTGGTAGCTTGAGTGGTGGAGAGCAACAAATGCTTACGATTGCAAGAGCTCTATTAAGTAAACCGAGACTTTTATTACTTGATGAGCCATCAATGGGATTAGCCCCTTTTTTAACAATCGAAATATCAAGAATTATTAATGAGATAAATAATAAAGAAAAGCTCTCCATAATTTTAGTTGAGCAAAACAGCCAGCTTGCCCTTAGAATTAGCAAAAGAGGGTATTTAGTTGAAACTGGTTCTATCGTCCTCGAAGGAACTAGTCAAGAACTTGTTGCTAATGATTATGTTAAAAAAGCCTATTTAGGAATTTAGGTTAAAGACAATAGTAAACGAAAATAATAATTTTGAATAATAAATTTGATGTCAACGATAACACTTAGCAAATTACTTCAGTGACCAGGTCAGCATTAATTACACTTTTTGTGAAAAATAATAGCAATTTAATACGAAGGAGGATGTAAGAATGTTAAATCCAGAACAACTTGAAAATTTATACCGTGATGCTTTGGTATGGGATAACAATTTGTCGTGGGCCCTTGGTGGATATGGCGATGCAGCTCATTTGATTAGATTTAAAAAATCCGGTGTGAAGGTTGTTGCAATTTCTGTATTTTTTAGAGACATTGAAGGCATAGCAAAGACCTTTCGCGCAATAGCCTCTGTTTTTGCGGATTGTAAGAAACACAAGGATGAGATAATGATTGTGAAAAGCGTTGATGACATTATGAAAGCAAAAACAGAAGACAAAATTGCAACATTTATGACATTCCAAGAAACTCTTCCATTTGAGGAAAATCTTGATCTAATTCAACTTTATTACAATATTGGCGTCAAACAAGCGCTTTTAGCATATAATTCGCGTAATTCAGTTGCTGATGGATGTGCAGAGTCTTCGAATGCGGGGTTAAGCAATTTTGGTAAAATGGTCGTAAAAGAAATGAATGAAGTCGGGATGATCATTGATGGTGCTCATAGTGGTTATAAATCAACAATGGAAGCCATGGATTTATCAACACACCCGTTTATTTTCTCCCATACAAACGTTTACAATTTATATGAGCATTATCGAAATGTTCGTGACGATCAGATTAAAGCTTGTGCATCGACTGGGGGTGTAATCGGAATTACAGGTAGTGGAGATTATATGGGTGAAGTGCACCCAAATTCAGAGACCATTTTCCAGCATGTTGATTATATAGCTCAGATGGTAGGTGCTGAGCATGTGGGTTTTGGTTTAGATTATGTTTTAAATCCAGAACATTTTTTTGAAACAGGTGTGTATCCATTCCCACACAGATGGCCAATGACACCTGCAGGAAAATACCAAGTTTATGATTTCTTGGGTCCAGAGTATATCTACGGTGTTGTTGAGCTCATGAATTCTCATGGGTATTCAGAAAAGGATATACGTAATGTTCTTGGCGATAATTTTCTTCGGGTTGCAAAACAAACGTGGAAATGACAAATTATTCTTCATAAATAAATAAATAAATGGATTGATCAAATGAAATATATTAATGAAAAACCTAAAAAGATTCCTGTGCTTGCTGAAACAGATGTAATGGTGGTCGGGGGTGGTCCTGCAGGTTTGGCTGCAGCAATTTCATCTGCCCGAGAAGGTGTGAGTACAATGTTGGTTGAACGGTATGGGTGCTTTGGAGGTGTTCTAACTCAAGTGGGAGTTGAGGGCATTGCCTGGTACCGGCATGAGGGGACCGTTGAAGGTGGTGGTTTAGTATTTGAATTTGAAGAAATGGCACAATCACAAGGTGCAAGTTCTAAAGAAAGTCAATCTAACAGCCAAGCGCTAGATCCAGATATGTTCAAATATGTTGCTGATACCATGGTGAAAAGTGCAGGTGTTAGACCTATTTTGCATTGTTATGGTGTGGAAGCTATCGTCGAGGATGACGTAATCAAAGGTATTATAACGGAGAGTAAATCTGGAAGACAGGCAATATTGGCTAAGAGGGTAATAGACTGTACTGGAGACGGTGATATAGCTGCTTTAGCAGGAGCACCTTATACTAAGCGGGAGGAGCTAACTTTCGTTACGCAGATGTTTAATTGCCGGGGTGTTGATATTGAAAAATTTCAAAATTATGTCCATGAAGTACTCAAACCAACATATTCTGACTGGAAGGGTTTCTGGGAAATGGAGACTGATGGGAAAGAAGATGATATGTTTAGTCCTTATCTCGTGCAACCATTTGTTAAAGCCGCTAATGACGGATTTTTAGAGAAGAGGGGGAATATCGATTATGGAGGGACATACAGTACGATTACTCCTGAGGGAGAAGTAACCATGTTAAATATTGTTCACATTACAGGGGTAGATTGTACAAAAGTAGAGGATTTGACTCGTGGTGAGATGGATGGACGAGAAGCTGTAATAAAAGGCATCGAAGTCTTGAAGAGATATGTACCAGGTTTTGAAAAAGCCCGATTGAGGAACTTTGGAATGACCCTTGGCACGAGGGAATCCCGCCAGATTGATGGCCACTATAAAATGTCTGGAAAGGATGTTATGCACCAAGCGAGGTTTGAAGATTCGATTGGTATTTATCCAGAATTTATTGATGGTAATGGGGTATTATGGGTGCCGACAACAGGACGCTATTTCCATGTACCTTACCGATCCATTTTACCTCGGAAAATCGACAACCTATTGGTAGCAGGAAGATGTATTTCCGGTGATGTAATGGCTCATGCTTCATTTAGAAACATGAGTTGTTGTGTTGTAACCGGTCAAGGAGCTGGAATAGCTGCAGCCGTTTCTGTAAAAGACAATTTGTCAACTTTGAATGTAAACATTCAAAAAGTACAAAATGCTTTGGAAAAACAAAATGTAAGAGTATTCTGATATCTCCATTCTTCTATAGATTTTGGAGACACCGCATTCCAACGAATGCTCTTTTTAATTTTTATTTGAATCTCTTAAAAAATAAGATAAATAAGAGTTGACTGTGTAACCCATCCTAAAAAAGCTTTACATATTTAATTTTTTTTAGGAAATTCTACATTAAAGCAGATACCGATGCGAGGGGGAGATTAGGGTTTAGAATTTAGGTTTTAGGTTTTAGAAAAAAATTATAAATGCCGATGCGAGGGGGGCGCACCGGCAAGTTCAGTTGTGTCCGAAGACATAATTGAACAACTATTTTAACATTATTCACTGTGAGTGCAAGTGAAATTGGGGGATGAATTTTGGAAAATAATTTCTAATTTAGTATTGGAATTTTGTGGGATCTGTGTATAATGAATCTAGATAATATACTCCAGGGGAGTATATTATCGCTCATAGCTGATAGCTCATGGCTGATAGAAAAAAATACCCAAAACAATAAAAAGGATTGGATTTGGCACGAAGTCGCGGTGGGCAACCTGGAAATATTAATGCGATAAAACATGGGTTTTATTCCCGGAGGTTTCTGGATCTGGAAGCCAAGGATTTGGAGACGGTGTTGCGTGAGGGGTTGGAAGATGAGATTGCTTTGATGCGGGTGATGATCCGGCGAGTGTTCGATTATGCGAATGATAATGCGGGGGATCTGGAAGATTGGATGGAGACGTTGAATGTGCTGGGGTCTGCGTCTACCAAGCTGGCCGGGATGCTACGGAACCAGAAGTTGTTTGGGGGGAGTAATAGTGATGCACTATCGGCTCTCAGCCAGGCATTGGGCGAGGTCACTCGGGAGTTCGGATGCAAATGACGAGGACGCAAAGGCTGCAAAGAGCGCAAAGATCGCCAAGGAAAGAATTTAAAGACACAAGGAGATAAATGAATCCTTGTGCAGGAGTTGAGATGACCTTAGATGTCAGGAAGTTTTCCGATTCAGAAATACGAGTGGCTTTAAATGTAGCGATAAAGGAATTGGGTTTTGGTTCACGGGTAAAAGATCGATCACCGCATGATTTTTCTGCTGTCCGATCCGGAGAGTATCGGTTGGAATTGGCTGAATCCCCGGACGTAGAAAAACATGCGGCGTGGTTTTCCCCTTTATTGGAAAAAGAAAGGTAGGGAAAACCATGTCCGAGGATCAGGCGGCGGTAATTTCAGAGCAGTTGGGACGGTTGAAGGACAATATCGAGTCACGCTTTCAGCGGATCGAGGCGTTGATCAACCACCAGAACGAGATCAGTGAAGAACGGTTAAGAGCTTTGAGGGTTGAGGTTGGAGATTTGAGAAAAGCCAAGGATGATCATGAGACGAGAATCAGGTCTGCAACTGAAGGTGTCACCCAATTTAAGATGTACTCCGGATTGGCCAATGGCGGGTCGGGGTTGTTGTCGATTATTGCTTTGGTAAAAAGTTTTTTCGGAGGTTGAAATGATTGGTCCTCAAAAACTTTTGATTTCATTAGGTACCCGTCAAAAAATTTCTGCTGTCTGCGACGTAGAAATTTTTCTCAGGGTAGTTTTGACAGAAAAGAATGTCAAAACCATTTTCGGCGGGTAGATTGTCGCTGCTGGTTGAACAGATCAAGGCGGTATTGAAGGATGTGTGTTTGTTTGTGGAGCATACGTCTGGATTGAAGCTGCGTGAATACCAGGTGATGGTGGCGCGGTCTGTTGCTGAGTCTGTTATTTTCCGGGAGGGGAAGTCTTTTGTGGTGATGTTCCCCAGGCAATCCGGCAAGAATGAGTTGCAAGCTCAAATCGAAACCTATCTGCTGACATTGCTTTCCCAAATCGAGTGCGAGATCGTGAAGGTATCCCCTACCTGGAAACCGCAAAGCCTGAACGCCATGCGTCGGCTGCAGCGAGTACTCGAAAACAATATCCTGGTCCAATCCATGTGGAAAAAAGAAAGTGGGTATATCTACAAAATTGGCAAGGCAAGGATCTTCTTCTTTTCTGGATCCCCGGAAGCGAATATCGTTGGGGCTACTGCTGGCCATCTCTTAGAAGTGGATGAAGCACAGGATGTGCTGGTGAGCAAGTTCGACAAAGACATTGCTCCCATGGCGGCGAGCACGAACGCGACGAGGGTTTTCTGGGGGACAGCGTGGACTTCGGACACACTGTTGGCAAGGGAGTTAAGGGCGGCAAAGGATGCGGAGAAGCGAGATGGAAATCGGCGGGTGTTTGTTCTGACGGCTGAGGATGTGGCGCGGGAGGTGCCGGCTTATGGTGCCTTTGTGGCTGAGCAGGTTGCGAAGCTCGGGAGGAATCATCCCATGATTCGGACCCAATTTTTCAGTGAAGAGATCGACGGGGAAGGCGGTCTGTTCCCGGAGAGCCGGCGAGCGCTGATGGTGGGGGGGCATGAGAAGCAGGTCCAACCAGGTGCCGGCAAGGTGTATGCATTTTTAATTGATATAGCCGGGGAAGAGGAAGGGGCGAAAGAAGGAGTAGGTGAAGAGGTCGCCAATACCAAACGGGACGCGACGGCTTTGACGATTGTCGAAATTGATCTTGAGACGATGCAGGATGAGCTGATCAAGGCACCGACTTATAAGGTCATGTTCCGGAAGCTGTGGGTTGGAACCCAACACACCAAATTATACGGCGAGATCCTGGCGCTGGCGCGTTTGTGGGATGTGAAAAAATTGGTGGTGGATGCAACCGGTGTGGGTGCCGGGCTGTCGAGCTTTTTGGAGCGGGCATTACCGGGGATGGTGATCCAGTTCCGGTTTAATGTCGCAACCAAGTCCCAATTGGGTTGGGATTTCCTGGCTGTGATCGATTCTGGCAGATACAAGGAATATGTTCCTGGTGATGCTGAACAAGCGTTGTTCTGGAGTCAACTGAACGCCTGCCAATATGCAATTACGCCTGGGATTGATCGGAAAATGAAGTGGGGTGTTCCGGATGGGATGCGGAATACGGCTGGGGAGTTTGTGCATGACGACCTGATTATCTCGGCTGCGCTGTGCGCGGTGCTGGATGGGGAAGTGTGGAGCGTGGGTGGTGAAGCGCTGGTGGTTAAGGGTGTTGATCCGATACGGGAGATGGATAAGGAAGGATTTTAGATGGCGAAACGATCGATTTTGGAAGTTGGGCGGGATTGGCTGGTGAAGCAGTTGAAGCTGGATACGGTTTACATTGAACCGGACCTGGGTGCTGCGGTGAATGAGCGCGATCGGGCGGATTACGATCGGGAGTACGTAATTTCGCAAGCGCTGGAGGCGTGGCGCCTGAATCCACTGGCAAGAAGAATTGTCGAGCTGACCAGCCAATATGTGGTGGGCGGGGGTATCTCGATTGGATCGCCGGATGAGAAGGTTAATCAGTTTTTGAAGAAGTGGTGGGCACATGAGCTGAATCAGATGCCACTGCGGATATATGAATGGTGTGATGAGTTGACGCGGAGTGGAGAGCTGTTCTTTTTGCTCTCCACGGACGCGGCCGGGATGACGTTTGTAAGGGCGATCCCGGCGATTGAGATCAAGGAGATCCGGACCGCGAAGGGGGATCTGCAGCAGGAGCTGGAATATGTGCAGAAGGCGAAGTTCAGCATGGATGGGGATGGGAGTGAGGAACGTGCCTGGAAGGCGTACCATGGGGAGGCGGAGGAGGCTGGAGAAGATGGGCGGTTGAAAACCGTGATGGTACATTTTGCGATCAACCGGCCGGTGGGAGCTGTGCATGGGGAGTCGGATCTGGCACCGATCTTAAGGTGGTTGACGCGGTATGCGAGCTGGCTGGAAGATCGGGCACGCTTGAACCGCTATCGCAACGCATTTTATTTCATGGTGAAAAGCCGGTTTGTGAGTGAAGCGGAGCGGGTAAAGCGACAGTCCACTTTGAATGCCAATCCTCCGCTGCCGGGTTCGATCCTGGTGGTGGATGAGAGCGAGAGCTGGGAGGTGATTCATCCTCAACTGGAGGCCAATGATGCGAGTAAGGATGGGCTGGCGATTAAGAAGATGATTGCTGCGGGGACGGGAATCCCACTGCATTTTCTGGCAGAACCGGAGAGTGCGACCAGGACAACGGCGGAAAGCGCGGGGGGACCGACATTCCGGCATTTTGAACAGCGACAGGAATTCTTCATTGAGATTATAAACCGGCTGGCGCGGATTGCGGTGATGCGACGGGCGAGGTATGAGCGCGGGCTGGATGGTGAGGCGCTGATTGAGGTGGTGGGGGCGGATTTGAGTTCCAGAGATAACGCGGCGCTGGCCATCGCAACCTCGACGATCACGTCTGCACTGGTGAATTTGTTTGATCGGGGATTGATTGATGGTAGCGAGTTGGTGAGGATGGTGTATCGCTTTGCCGGGGAGGTGGTGGATATTGACGAGGTGATCAGGAAAGCTAAGGTGAACCCTCCAAAAAAGGTTGAGACAAGAGGAAGGAAGAAAGGAATCCCGAACCAGAAGGGAGCGAAAGTGGATATGGAAACGGGAGATTTGAAAGGATCGGTGGTGGCTTAGATGCGACGATCCAGGGAGAGGAGCTGAGATGAAAGAATGGGTTGCGTTAATTGGTGAGGGAAGTTGTGAGAGCTGCAAGGCGGCGAACGGGCAACGGCATGAACTGAGCGAGTGGGTGGAAGCCGGGATTGTGCCGGGTTCTAAGTGGTTGTTCTGTGGGAAAAGCTGTAAGTGTGTGCTTGAGGAGGTGGATGGCGAGCCGGTGGGAAATTTGAGTGATATCCCGCTGCGTGATTTTGACCCGGTGAGTGGTGAGGTGGTGAAGGAGGAAATGAGTGATGGGGAGGTGGAACAAGTTATTAGTATTGAGAGTGGAGTTTTGAAAGAAATGCTTTCAAGCGCGAAGGATGGTGAGGAGGTGGAGAGCGCTGAGGATACGCTAGAACAGGTGAGGATCGCTTTCGAGGGAGAGTCGGTCAAGGCTGTTCTGAACACCAAGGGTGAGAAGGAAGAGGTTAGCTATGACGTGGTGGCGATCACGGCTGGAGAGGGGAATGGCTGGCAGTTCTCTGCGAGTGCGCTGAGGGAGTCGGTGAGCCTGTGGGAAGGGGTGGAGACATTTATTGACCATGGGATGAACTGGGGAGGACGCTCGGTGCGGGATCTGGCCGGGGTGTGTACTGAGGCACGGTTTGATGAGGCATTACAGGGGATCCGGGTGCGACTGAGACCGTTTGGTCCGAGCGCGCAACTGCTGGAAGCGATTGGACGGGAGTGGCTGGATGTGGAGGGCGTGAAACCGCGGATCGGGTTCAGTGCGGATTTGTTGTTTTCAGGGAAAGGGAAAGAAGTGCAACAGATTGTGCGCGTATTTTCCGTTGACCTGGTGTACCGGCCTGCACGGGGTGGGGCGTTTTTGAGAGCGCTCAACTCGTTACAGGAAAGTTATTTGAACAGGGAGAATGAAGGAATGGCAGAAGAAGTGAAAGAAAAAATGAGCGAGAAAGTGGAAGAAAAAGAATTGAAAAAGGAGGTGGTGACAGAAAGACAAGCGGAATCCGGCCAACAGAAAGAAGAAGAATTGATGCTGGCATTGCAGGAGATGCTGCTGGAAAGACGGCTGGAGAATTCCAAATTGCCGGATGCGCTGGCCAAACGGGTGCGGAACCAGTTCAGCGGGAAACGATTTTCTGAAGTGGAACTGGAACAGGGAATCCAGGAAGCGCGGGAGTTGTTTGCGGCGCTGCAGGGTGGCGGGATCATCCAGGGAACGAGCGCGGTGACACAGATGGTGAATGAGCGCGATCGGCTACAGGCTGCAGCGGATGATCTGCTGGGCGCTCCACGGGACCCGGGTATGCAGGGCGTGAAAGTGGCCAAACTTTCGGGGATCCGCGAGTTGTACACCACATTGACCGGTGATTCTGAACTGCGGGGTGGGTATTTCCCGGAGCGCGTGATGCTGGCGGATTCGGATTCGGTATCGAACGTGTTGAAGAACGCCTTCAACAAGATCATGGTGGATCAGTGGGATCAGCTGGGACGGGCTGGATACCGCTGGTGGGAGAAGGTGGTGAGTATTGAGCATATGGACTCGCTGCAACCGGTGAGTGGCGTGCTGTTGGGCGAGGTGACAGCTCTGGGTGTGATCTCTGAAGGTGCTGCTTATGGAGAGCTGGAGATTACTGATTCCGGGGAGACCAACACCTTCCGCAAATATGGAGGGTTGCTGCCGATCACGCTGGAGATGATGGATAAGGACGAGACGCATAAACTGCGACAGTTACCCAAGAAGATGATCTCGAGTGCGGTGCGGAATATCTCCTCGCTGGTTTCGGGGATCTTCACCAGTTCGGCGGGAACGGGACCGATCATGGCGGATGGGGCACATGTGTTTGATAACCTGGTGCATTTGAATCTGGGGACAACGGCGCTATCTACAACTTCATTTGAAGCCGCAAGCATGGCGATTTACAACCAGGAATTGATCTCGAATGATGTGACGGACAAACCGAAGCTGGCGCTGGATGCGAAGTATCTGCTGGTGCCTAGGAATTTAAGGTTGACTGCCATGCGGATTCTGTACCCGACTTTTGAGCGTGAGAGCAATATTTTCTCTGAAAATATGCAGCGCGGCGAACTGGGCGATGTGATCACGGTGCCTGCCTGGACGGATGCGAATGACTGGGCTGCGATTGCTGATCCGAAGCTGGCACCGGGGATCATTATTGCGGAGCGATTCGGGATTATGCCGGAGCTGTATGTGGCAGATCGTCCTTCTTCGAATGACATGATTCACAATGATGTGATTCAGTTGAAGGTGCGGCATTTCTTGAGCGTGTTTGTGGCGGATTATAGGCCGCTTTACAAAGCTAACGTTGCCTAGCGGCAGGGGTTAGGTGTTAGGGGTTGGGTGTTAGGAAAAAGCTGGTAGCTCGTAGCTGGTAGCTGGTAGCTTTTTGCTGATGGCTGATGGCTGATAGGAAAAAAGTTTTGAGATTTGAGATTTGAGTTTTGAGGAAAAGAAAGAGGGCAAAGCATTTGAAGAGCACAAATGCTTTGCCCATACAGGAGAAAGGAAAGGAGAAAGGGATGAGTAAGTGGAAGTTGTTGTTGGGGTCGAGGAAGTTTTGGGCGGCGTTTGTGGGGTTAGTATTTTTGGTGATCCGGAATTTTGATCCGGGGTTTGATGTGCCGGAGAATGAGACGGTGGCGTTCGTGTCGATTCTGGCGGCGTATATTTTGGGGGTGGCTTTGGAAGATGGACTAAGAGCTAACAGTTGACAGCAACTGTGTTAAATGTCAAGACCTAACCACAGGACTCCACAATGTTTGAGCTCGCACCATAGCGTTAATAATAGTCAGAAGTT
>PHBY01000006.1 GCA_002840735.1 Chloroflexi bacterium HGW-Chloroflexi-2 | reverse complement strand
TCACCTCTTTCGAGGTGCTTCGGTTTATTTTTTCTTCGCGGATTAAAAAATTAACAGGTTCTTCGTCTTTCCTATCACTCTTCAGTTGTTAAGGTGCTGCCTTAAAAGGTCTGCCCACAATATGCGACAAAAAATCCGATGCTGTCGCAACTAACTTCGTTGGCAACATCGGCTATCAACAGCGATGTTATTGGGGGGTTTCCTTCACCCTCATCAGTTTTCAATGATCTAACGATGTTGACTAGATCACCCTTTCACAGTTCGGGAGTATTATTTTATACCCGATTGCTTTCTGTGTCAAGATACTGTTTCAAATTCATGACAATTTTGCGCACATTTGGGCTTGACATGTGCTCTGGGCTCTTTAAGGCTATTGCTTTATAAAAGATCATTCTTCCGGGTTTACCGGGCTGCTTGTTACTGGCAGCGGGCAGTATTATACCGCACCAACAAATGCTGTCAAGGGATTTCGTAAAATTTGATTTTTGGAGTTATAACTATTCTCCACTACGTACAACCAGATGGGCTGAAGAGGATTTAAAGCTTGCGCTAATATTCATCCCAACCTCAAGACCCATATCCCGGGTTGATGATCGGGTGATTAATCCAACCAGATAGAAACCACAATCCAGGATTACCCGATCAAGCACGCCCTGAGGAGTAATTTGTGTAATGGTACCTCGTAGAAAATTTCGTGCGCTGGATTGTCCTATTGTAGAATCGCGCCATAAGGTCAAATGCTCTGGTCTTAAGCAAATGAATACTTTTTGACCAGGATGCACATCTCCCACAACCTCCAGAGTATAGCCATCCACCTGAACACTGGCCAACCCATCCTGCACTGCGACAACTTTTCCTGGGATGATTGTCTCAGTACCGACAAAGCCAGCGACATCTGCATCCACAGGTGAATTGAAAACTTCATCAGGATGTCCCATTTGCCGCAATTTTCCTTCCATAATCACTGCAACGCGATCTCCCATCCATAACGCTTCATCCTGATCATGGGTGACAAAAATCGTGGTGATCGCTTCCTGCTTCTGTAATTGGATAAAATCCTCGATTAATCGAGCCCTGGTAGGCGCATCCAGTGCGCCAAATGGTTCATCCAGAAACAAAAGTTTCGGTTTTAATACCAGGGCTCTGGCCAAACTTACTCGCTGAGCTTCTCCCCCAGATAGCTGTCTGGCTTTTCTTTTTGCCAGATGGGATATTCCCAATCTCTCCATCCAAAGTTTTGCTTTCTGATTGGATTCTTTTCGAGATTCACCCCGAAATCGCAAACCAACAGTAATGTTGTCTTCTACAGAATCATCCAACAACAATGGATTTTGTAAAACCATACCAATTTTCCTGCGGTAGGCAAAAAAGTCTTTTGGTTGAACCAGTTTATCTTCAAAGTAAATCTCTCCCTGGTCAAAAGGCAAAAGACCGCTGAGCGCCAAAATCATGCTACTTTTTCCCGCACCATTTGGACCTATTACCGCCAGTAGCTCCCCCTTCTCAATACCCAACTCATCAATGGACAGAACCAATGACTGGTTGCGGGAAATTTTTAGGTTCTTGATATCTAAGATTGTTTCGGACATTTTCTATTTACTGGGTAAGTTGCGTTGTTGCACTGATGTTAATACCATGTTCACCAAAAAAGCCAATACCAACAGGATAATGCTTAATGCAATTGCTTTACCGAATTGTCCCTTATTTGTTTCCAACACGATGGCTGTTGTCAAAACACGTGTTTCATAGCGCAGGTTACCCCCAACCATCATGGATGCACCAACCTCAGAAATTACACTCCCAAAACCTGCCATCAAAGCTGCCAACAGGGGTAAACGAGCTTCTTTCCAAAGGATCCAGACCATTTGCAATTGGGATGCACCTAATCCGAGCAACTGGTATTGCAGCTTGGGATCAAGTTGTTGCAAAGCAGAGACTGTAAGTCCCGTCACGACTGGCGCAGCGATAATGATCTGAGCGATGACGATTGCTCCCGTTGTGTACATCAATTGTAGATTTCCCAACGGTCCACTCCGCCAAAGAAAGAGTGACACTACCAATCCCACAACGACTGGGGGAAGAGCCATCCCGGTATTGATTAAAGAGATCCAGAATTCACGTGTAGGAAATTTCTTAAGCGCCAGGAAGGTACCCAATGGCATGCCAATAAACAGACTTAATAGTGTTGCAGATCCGGAAATTCTTAATGAAAGCAGCGTAATTTGTAGAACTTCTGGATCTTTGAATAATAATTGAAATGCCTGTTGAATACCTTCCCAAATCCACTGCATAAATTACATACCTAAGCTTGCTTCATCTTTCCCAGCATCCGGGAAGAATAAAGGCTGACCATATTGTGCTACACCAAATTCTTCAATAAATTTTTGTGTTTCTTCTGAAACCAGGAACTCGGCAAAGGCCTGTGCTCCTTCAACATTAACTTTTGGCCATTTCTCTGGATTCACAACGATCACATGGTAGATATTTAACAAAACCTTATCGCCTTCCAATAATATTTCAAGCTCCAATGTATCCTTGGTTGCCAGATAGGTAGCTCTGTCTGTTAAAGTATATCCGAATTTTTCAGATGCAATCCTTAATGTATCACCCATTCCCTGGCCAGATTGTACATACCAATCCCCGGAAGGTTCTTTACCGGCCTTTCCCCATAAACTCAGTTCCATTTTGTGCGTACCAGAGTCGTCCCCACGTGAAATAAAAGGGGATCCATGATTGGCAATCTTGGAGAAAGCATCGGTTGTCAGACCTGTGCCTTTAATTCCAGCTGGATCATCCGCTGGACCAACAATGACAAAATCATTATGCATAACCAGGTAACGTTCACTACCGAACCCTTTTGCCATCAACTCTTTCTCCGCTGCCGGGGCATGCACCAATAAGACATCCGCATTTCCTTCTTCCCCCATTGCCAATGCTGCGCCGGTTCCAACTGCCACCATTTTCACATTATATCCAGTTTCTTCCTGAAAAATTGGCAACAATTCATCCAACAACCCTGAATCACGGGTGCTGGTGGTTGTTGCCAGAATAATCTCCGGATTTGCAGGTGCTTCTGCAACCGGTTCCTGTTTCGGTGAACATCCAACCACCATTGAAAAAATACAAACAATTGAAATAAACCAGGTCAAGCGTTTCATTACTCCTCCTCAATGTATATTTGAATATATAAAATTATACTATTAATAATATACAACACTAGGAAATTAATTATTAGAAATTATTGAGGCGAGAATATCAATGTCTGAATAATTTCAATCAATCTAAAAAGATTTACGGAAATATTGCAGCTAAACGAACTTCAAATGACCGGGATGATATTCACCTGTTGAACCAGCTTTAGTGAATATAAATCTTCCCTACGGTCTGACACAGGTCTTACCGTTCCATACAAGCGTATCTCATGCAATAAGGCCAGGTCCAGATCACCAACAGCCATAGTCTGAATATTCGGTTATGCTTCGGACAATACCGATTGCGTTGGGAAACCGGTTTTACTATGGGTGAGCAGCGCACTGCGTGAATAACAAGTCAGAGTTAACAAAAGCACTTTACCTGATCTTCGATTTCATCCCAGGTGCTTATTGGTGTCAGATGATATTGGGCTGAACAATCACTCACTTTATCCTTTGATTTCGGCTGAACAATTTCTGAAGGCATCAAATCTCTCCTGTATAAGATTTCAAGAAACAATTCATAGGTATACTCTACCTGAATAATGGCTGATTTTCACTATCCAGTCAACCAGAATAATTTCGTCAGATAGTGAGCAAATTAAATAAATCAATGAGAACACTGAGCGGGTTCTCATTGATTTATTTCTGATTTGAGAGATTTCTGTTATTCCGGTTGATATGGTTCCGATTGAACAACATTGATCATCAAATCATGGAATTTTGCAGCTTCCTCCCAGATCATCCCATGACCAGAGTCTTCAAAGAAAATCAATTGCTTACTGGGAGCATCAATCTGATTAAAATAATCTTCTGGAATCTGGGAAGGATTATTCATATCGTTCCGTCCAAGCACCATATAGACCGGTAGATTTAATTGGGTATTTGCCTCTCTCAAGTCCAAATCCTGTAATTGTGGGTAAACCACATTGAAAGTATTCATTAAACCAAGCAGGTAATAAACACGATCCAACCAGCTGTATTCAGGATGCTTTAGCATCAACAGAAGAATATCGCCATTGCGTCGGTAATCTTCATGCTTAATATTGGGTACTTCAAAAATGGCATACTCTTTACCGAACAAAGTCGAATAGGGTTGGATGGGGCTTTTTCCCAGGTAGGGAGGTTTGCCTTGCGTTTCAAGCGTCTTTACAAATGCTGTGTCGCCTGTTTTGAGAGAATGTTCCATGACCATATCATAGATGAGAAGATCTGTTTCTAGAACATCCACCATCTGAGCTGTCCCAATATATGCATGAAATAAATCGGGGCGTGATTGTGCAGCCAATGCGCCTATGATTGTTCCCCAGGAATGCCCAACCAGATAAATCTTTTCCTGATCAAATCGATTTCGCAATAATTCGCTCAATTCAATTAAGTCAGCTTCATATTGCGCTAGCGTTAAGTCTGATTTCGGATTGATGGATGGATAAGATTTTCCACAACCGCGCTGTTCCCAGATCACAACTGTAAAGTGCTTTTCCAGTTCTTGATTAAATCGCAGTACTCTGGCAGCCTCAGATGCGCCTGGACCACCGGAAAGAAAAAGCATTACCGGATTATTGGTATCTTGACCTCTGATAATCAACCATTGATCGACACCACCCAATTTCACCTTTTCAATGGAAGCTATGCTTCCTTCCAATGATTCACCTTCTTCATTTTGAATAGGTGGGGTATGAGCACTCCATTGTGATCCTAAAATATAACCAGCAAGGATTACTAAAACTATCAGTAAGTTGATCATAGTTCTTCCATTCAATTTGGTGTTTTCAGAATATTTTTTCGTGAAGATTCGAAAAAACAATTGAATAATCCCCACAACCATAATAATTACCAGCAACAATAAAAGACCAATAAATACGATTAATTCCACTGAACTGAGATTAATGGAAATAAATCTTTTTGCTAAAAAATACAACATCATCACCACATAAACAATGGTTACCAATAAAATACTACCTTTAAAATTTATTGATTTTGAATTTTTCATAATATCCTTCCAGGTATCTTTGTGATTGTCAAAGTTTACCTTGCTGGATCCATTTTGTTACCTGACCAAATTTAGGTTAATCATTGGTCATAAGGAGAGTATTTAATCAACCAAAAAACTATCCTGGCAAAGAATTAATTCTTTGCAGTGTCACAAAAAATAGAAAATCAAGAAAAAGTTTTGATTATTTCAAGTGGAAAATTCTTTCCTAAATCATCATAACAAACCCAATTGCTGAGGTTTTGGAGATGCATGCTGACTTTTCTCTTTCAGCCAATTTTCCAACTTACTGAAATGCTCGGGGAAAGGATGTGGAAATGGTAAGCCGCCTTTTTGCATCAACAGCCGATTTCCATCCGGCATTTCTGGGTGATCCAGGATGAAAACTGGCACCCAACCAGCCTTCAAAGTCTCTGTGGCACCTGCCCAGGTTCCACCTTTTTCAGAATCACTGGCAACCACAATGGCATAATCAGCCAGGCAGTAGATCAACCTGTTGCGCCCCATCGCTGTTCCCACCGAGAACCCGGCATCCGGGGTATAAGGTGTAACCAGACATAAATCATTTCGTTCAATTGACTTCTTTGCTGTTGAATCCTTAATTGTCTGTTCCAGACTATGCGCCAACACACTGACTGCTGTTCCACGAGCCTCCAGAGCAGCCAGGGTGCTGATGGAATCCACACCTTTTGCACCACCCGAGTACAGAACCAGTCCGGACAAACCGCAGGTATTTCCGACGAATTCCGCGCATGCCTGCCCAATGGGATCCAGATGTCGTGATCCCACAACAGCGATGCCGGGTTGTCCCATTAAAGCCGGCTCACCCGCAAAAAACAGCACCAGTGGAGCCGAATCTTTCAGTCGTTCGCGATAACGCTGTGGATATATCTCCTCATTTCTGGTTATGACCTGTATGCCTTTATCAGCATAATAAGCCAGAGATAGTTCCAACAATTCAATTCTGTCCAACAATTCTACAATACGAATCGCTTCATCATCGCTGATTTCAAGATGTTGCTGAATGTCATTGACCCCCAATCCAAGCAAGCCTGCAGGTGACTCCAGTCCGGAAGCTGTTAATTTCTTTTCCAAGATGTTCCATTCCCGCAATGATAAGGGGGTTAAATCTGAATCCTTTCTGATAGCAAGTCGAGAAGCGAGCAACAGGATTACTTTTGAATCAATTGAAATCATCATGGTTTACCTTTCCTTAATGTTCAGAATGGATTGTGCGGGTAATTGTCAGTACATTTACTTTATCAGCCCCAGACTGTTTAAGCAATTTTGTAATCTCCTCCAATGTTGCTCCAGAATCGAACAGGTCATCTAACACCAGTAATCTTTTTCCTTTAACTGAGGATTGTAATTGAAATGCGCCAGCAACATTGGCTTTTTTCTGCGCCAGGGTTTGAAATTGTTTTTGCTGTTCTGTTTTTCGTGATTTTGCCAACACAGGCCAATAATTGACCTTGACTTGTTTAGCAATTTCACTGGCAAGGCTGCTAACCGGGTCTTTCTCACGTTGGACGGAAGAAGGCACCGGAATAACAGCATCCACCTGCGCAATCTCCGGGTGATCTTGAATCAGGTCTTTTATTTTTTGAACCAATGGAGGGATCGCATTAAAATCTCCCTGATATTTCAAGCGGAACGCCAGTTCCCCAACCGGACTGCGCGTCCATTCTGATCCCTGATAACGGCTGTGAAATCCCAAAGCCCAGCCGGTATTCCAGGGTCCTGAAAGCTGTCTGGGATGATCTCTTGAAAGAAATTTTTTGATTGATTCATCTGAAGTTCCTTCCTTCGATTCATCATCGGAAGATTTACTATGTCTTTTATTTTCATGTTTTGAATTTATCAAATTTTTAGCATTTTTTGCTGCTTGTCTCACATAATCCATTTCGTTTTGATCGGATTGGATTTTTTCTAATAACGGAAGAGCAGTGGTATCACCGATCATCCCTAATGCGTTGATAGCATATTGCTTTACCTGTGGTTTTTCTTCAATTCTGATCAAATCCATCAATGGTTTACTTGCAATTGGGTTCTTAATTTTTCCCAATGCAGAAGCGGCCAATCTTCGCTGATTTGCATCTTTTGCATTCAAATATTCTATTAATTCAGGCACTGCTTCTTCATTACGATCATTTCCCGCCTTAACAATGGTATCGATTTCATTACCTGTTTTCTTGATTAATAATGGCATCCTTGAGGCTTCCGATGGTTGGCTGGCCGAACCGATATTTCTCACTTTCCAATTCTCCACAACACAGCGAATCATATCGTAGCTGATTTCCTCAGGCAATTTATCTTTAATCGGAGCTAACCGGTCTACCTGGTTGAGGTCAATAATTACTGCTTCGATTGCATCGATTATCTGTTTGGGCAGAATCTTTTCGATATTGACCTTTTGATTTTGTATCAATATCACCAGATGGGAATAAATGGTGCCAGTGCTCAACCCTCGTTTTTCAGCCACTTTATCAATTGACAACCCCAATCTAAACAATTGGTAAGTCTGCTCAACGGTATCTGTGATTGTATAGCTGGTCTCTTTTTTATCAGGTTTCATTACAGGGGGATCTTGGGTTGTTTTAATTTTTATTGGTGTTCTTTCTTGCAAAGCCTTAACCCCGGCGTGAGATAATCGCAAAACTGGATACTCACCACCGATTACATTTATAAATTGTTCTTTAATCAGTTGCTCTACCATTGCACGGATGGAACCAATGGTGATTCCCGATAACTTTCCATATTGCGGAAGTTTACCTAAATTAGAATGGATGATTTCTTTATTCTTCGATCCTTTTAAGATTTGAGCAATTTTTACAATTCCAACACCGTTTTTTATTTGATGGATGGTTTCCAGAATCATTAAAGCAGGATCTATTAAGTCAGGGTCATGGTCAACAACTGGAGTGAATTTTTGAATGGCTTTACGTCCAATACAATTATCGCAACAAACATCCACGGCCACATACGATTTATCGCCAAAATAGCGCAGGATAATATTGCGACGGCACTGATCACTTTCTGCATATTGGATCATGCTTTGTAGCTGTTTTGCTTTGATACTTTGTTGTTGGTTGAAACGCAGCACCGCTTGATTGATCCGCTCAGCGTGCCATTCGTTCTTCTTTAAAATCATTTGAGAGCCTTCATCTCCCAGACGATCGACGATGCCAACCTGTTCCAACGTGGATAAGCCCACTCGAATTTTAATCTCATTTAACCCGGTGAGCATACTGAGTGTTTCACCAGCAATCACTAATTCCTGATGATTATTTGCATTCAGGGCTTTGTAGATCTTTAATAATTCCTCTTTGCTGATCGTTGAAATCCGAATAAAGAATTCCTGTAATGCCCTGTCCCCACTGTTATATAATAACAATGCTCTGGCTGGCATCCCATCCCGACCAGCCCGGCCGGCTTCCTGATAATAAGATTCTAACGAACCAGGCATCGAGAAATGAATTACCTGCCGCACATCCGGACGGTCAATGCCCATCCCAAACGCATTGGTAGCGACAATCACGGAAAGTTTTTTGTGGATAAAATCATTCTGAATTTGCGTTCGCTTTTCAGCATCTAATCCGGCATGATAATAACAGGCACTTAAACCCATCTCACTGCTCACAAATTCGGCTACTTCTTCGGTGTCCCGACGCGTACCTGTGTAGATAATCGTTGCTCCATCCGGTTGGGACAACAACGCTTCCCGTAGCACACTGTAGCGGTGTATTGGATCGAGAACATGTCGAACTGTCAACACCAGATTGGGACGATTGAAACCATTGACGATCAAGGTTGGTTTATCCAGTTGCAACAATCTGGAAATATCCGTCTGAACCTGCGGCGTCGCAGTGGCTGTAAGTGCCACCGTAATCGGAAACCTTATTTCTTCTCTGAATTTGGCAATGTGCAGGTAATCCGGTCTGAAATCATGACCCCACTCCGAGATACAATGGGCTTCATCAACCGCCAAAAGACTGACCTTGATTCCTTTTATTACCTCCAGAAATCTGGCATTGCGCAACCTTTCCGGGGCTAGATAAACAATCCGAAATTTCCCCTCCGACATTCGTTTCAATCTTCCGCTTTGTTCTGAAAGGCTAATCGAACTGTTGATAAATGTTGCCGGGATCCCATGTTTTTCCAGGCTATCGACCTGGTCTTTCATCAAAGCAATCAGAGGAGAAATCACCAGCGTGATGCCCGGAAGATGCAAAGCTGTCAGCTGAAAAATGAGTGATTTCCCTGATCCGGTTGGCATCACAGCTACTGTATGTTTGCCACTTAACAACGATTGGATGGCTTCTTCCTGTCCTGGACGGAAACTGGAAAAACCAAAATAAGTGTTTAATTTTACCTTTAGGTCAGATTTCATAGTACCTTCAATGCTAGCTGGAATGAGAAAAACAGATCATCTGGATAGAATAATGATTTTTACCAATTGTAATTGAAAGAAAGTTTGTTCCTGAAAATCTTAGAAATCAGAAGTTTCAATTGATTAAATTATTATACAGGACTTTTTTATTATCTCATCAATCAGAGAATATAATGCCAGGTAGATCCTCTGAGATTATTTCTCTTACTCCGCTTTTGCATTAACGACCGTAAGCTTTGCTTTTCTCAGTCTGGTTGTTAGTATGTAAACACCTAACAAACTCGCATACACTACGAACAATATAAATGGAATGATTTCCAACGAGAACCGCCGTGCCAGGACACCCATCAAACCCGAGATAATCGCTCCACCGAAACCGGTCGCTGCCATTTGCATGCCGATCGTATTGGATGCAAAATGGTCGCCTACGCGAGCTTTTGTGCCAGACATCATCGCCGGGAAAATCGGTGCAATGGAAAAACCGATGATCGCCACAGCCATCACATTAGCCATTTCAGAAGGATTCCAGATCAGCAAGCCTGTCCCAAGCATTGCTCCAATTACCCCACCAATCACAAGTTTATTATTCCCCGACTTCAAGGTGATCAGCCCGGCAAGGATTCTTCCAATTGTAAATGTAAACCAGTAGCTGCCTGCAAAGAAACCAGCTAATAAAGTGTCTACCCCTCGCGATTCGGTTAACAGCGTATAAACCCAGGTTCCTAACCCGATTTCTCCTCCCACATAAAGAAAAAACAGGAGCAGACTTAACCAAACCTGTGTTTGTTTCAGAGTCTCCCCGTAGGAAGTTTTGTAATCGGTCAGATATTTCTGCTGTTCAATGATGGATGATGAATGATTCCGATTCCAAATCGGTAAAGTTATCAAAAAAATAAACGCCAGGAAGATTTGAAATCCTCCGACAACCTGGTAGCCGAAATGCCATGATTTAAAGGAAGTTAACCCTACCGTCATGATCAATGGGCTTATCGTAATGCCAATCCCCCAGCTGGCATGTAACCATTGCATCAATCTTTCACCAAAATAAGCAGCCACATAAGTATTGAGCCCCGCGTCTATCGCACCTGCCCCTAACCCTGCAAATATTGCCAGAGTCACCATCATCCACCACACTGGAACCAGCGTATAACCAATCAATGCCAACCCGGTGAGAAAACAACTGGCGGTAAGTATCTTACCTACTCCAAAGTGAGAAAGCAAAAATCCACTGATAAAGCTGGAAAAAATATAGCCACTCACCGAAGCGATCAAAAACAAACCAATGGCGTCCAAAGGAATACCAAAACCAGTCCGTATCGATGGCCACCCAACCCCCAACAAACTGTCAGGTAATCCAAGAGCAACAAAGGCTATGAATGCCAGGGTAATTACAGGCAGTTTTTTATTTTGTAATGAATGTGCTAATTCTTTCATGGATGATACCAGGATTTCTTTAGAATGAAAAACGAAATAAATTGTACTTTATAGGGGATGATTCCGGTGAGAATTGATAAAATTCACCGTGCACCAGGCTAATGAAAGAAAATGATATTTTTTTCAAAGGCTAGTAAATTCGATATTGAAATGTATCAAATAAAAAAATATTCACCTCTCCCCTTTTTCTGAATTAATGTTACTATTATCTTATCAATAATTCCACCCTGAAATTCTAATTTTGCATAATCAGCATTCAAGTTTGTGAAATTGACTTTTCTGTTGCATTAGAAATTCATTTTCCCATCAAAAAGCATACAAATACATTCCTCCCACATCAAAATTTCGTCTTTATGTCATAAAACATCCATTCTGCAAAGTAGAATTTGCTGATTGTGGTCGTTCAAAAGGAAATGGATGTAAAAAACGAAGTAAATACTTTCGGTTAATTTAGGTACCTGTAGACCTAAGGTCGATTTGTTGATGCCATAAGCTGTATCACAGGAAATAAGTTTGAACCTTTACTTTTTCTATGGTCAGAAAATGATCGAACAAGTACAAAAAACCATTCTCAGCAATTTACGTGGAACAGGGATTCATGCTCTGATCACCCTTGGATTAACGACTATCAATGAGGTCTCTCATCATATCAACATAAAGAATTTATACACATCCAATCCAGGTACACGCGATCTCTAAGGTGAGTTATTTCAAGAGTTTATTGATGTGTATCAACAAAAATAATGTATTGATGTTTAGACAAGAATACATATTGAAATAATTGAAGAGACGAAAGGAATGCGACCATGTTACCAAATAAGGCTAATCTGCCACTTACCTTCGAAACAATCAACACCATCGGTCGAGGTTTGGAAAAAGCACACCTCAATCCAATTCGGTTAGATGCCGATATATTATGCCTTTCTGCCATGAAACAAACAGGCTTGATGGACTTTGGCTACGACTACTTCCAGGAAGGTCTTTACCGACTTGTCGATTCTCTTCTACGGGATGCCAATTTACATTACTTTGGAAAAATCATTACCCAAAGGGTGATCCTGAATTATCTGACCCAGCGATTGTTGTTCGCAGAATATAAAAAAACAAAGGGGGAAGGCAATACTCACCTCAATTCCCCGATATTCGTAACAGGCATCCCCCGGTCAGGAACTACATTTTTACATCGCATGCTAAGTCTTGACCAGCAAAATGAAAATGTACCATTCTGGCGTTTATATCGTCCATTTCCCCACCCCAATAAGAACGACAACAGGAGAAAGATCGCGCGGCAGGAGATCAACTTGCGCAGGCCAGCCTATCCAGAAATGGACACCAAGCATTTTATCCGAGAAGATGAAGGAGAAGAATGTATCTGGATGACAGGGATCACCTTATCTTCCATTGTTTTTTGGGTGTTAGCGCCTGTTGCTAGTTATGCGAAGTGGATCTTTCAACAAGATCGTCATTTCTATTACAAAGAGTATCGGGAGTTATTGCAGGCACAACAGCAATATTATCCAACCAAATCTCTTGTGCTAAAAGCGCCAGACCATACCCCCAACGTTGATGTGTTGTTGGCTGAAATTCCGGATGCAAGAATCATTCAGCTGCATCGTGACCCAACTACCTGCCTTACCAGCCTGAACAGCTTATTTTATTCCACTCATAAATCGGCCTCTACCGATTTAAATCCTCAACGCATCGGAGAAATTAATCAGCTTATGTACTTTCATTACTTAAATAGAAACGAAGCGGCAAAGAAAACAATAAATTTGTCGAACTCAGTCTTCGATGTTCAATACCAGCAATTAGTTGGCAACCCATTGGATACCGTTAAATTGATTTACCAGCATTTTGGAATTCCATTCTCTGAAGAATTTGAGCAACAACTAAACAGTTATGTAAACCAGAATAAGAAGAACAGGTATGGAGAACATAATTATGGGCCAGAACAATTTGGACAGAACAAGGAAGAATTGCAGCAATTCTTTCAGCACTTTTTTCCAAACGAAGTCATCAAATGTTGACTCATGAACCATGGTTTAGTTTTCTATTGTGAATAAAGCCAATATCGATAGCAGGAGTAAAAATGAAAAAAGCAGTTTTTCAGGATAATGTTGTTATCATCACTGGTGCTTCTCATGGTATCGGCAAGGAAATTGCATTGCAATTGGCTGAGCAATGCGCCTGTCTGGTTTTAGGTGCGAGAAGTATGGAGGAGTTAAACAACAATGTTCAACTATGCCAGAGACGCGGTGCAAAAGCAATTGCATTCCCCACCGATGTTTCTATCAAACTCAATGCTAAAATTTGATCGAACAATCCGTGAAAAAATACGGACGGATCGACATGTTAATTAACAATGCTGGTTTTGGAATTGAATCAAGATTTGAAGATATGTCAAATCTTGATCTGTTTGAAAAAGTCATGCAAGTAAATTTTTTTGGCGGTGTTTATTGCACGCATTATGCGCTGCCTTATTTAAAGAAATCAATGGGCCGGTTAGTGGCGGTCTCCAGCCTGCGCGGTAAATTTCCCTCAGCAAGAGCCGATGGCTATGGTGCCAGTAAACATGCTATTGTCGGATTCTATGGTTCGTTGCGGAATGAGTTATTCGATAGTGGGGTGAGCGTCACAATAATCTATCCTGGCTGGGTATGTACAGGAATCACCAGCCGGGTATTGAAATTGGATGGTCACCAAACGGGCCAGATATCCCCCCATGAAGAAAGGGCTATGTCTGTAGAAACCTGTACCCGTATGATCATCCGTGCTGCAGAAAAACGCAAGCGTCAATTAATAATGACTTTTCAGGGGATGTACGGGGAATGGTTGCAATTGATCGCACCACGATTTGTCGATCGGGTCACAAGAAAAATTACTTGAATCTTCAATCTATTGTCATCCATCTGAGGAGATCATAACAACCAGGAGTAATGTTTACTCTACCAATAGAATTCCCTTATATAAATGCGAAATATAGTATAGCAGCTCTCAATGTGATTTCACAAAAGGTTATCGTGTTTGTGGAGAATAATGCAAATCCTGTTTAATCGGTAATTCCATTGGCTCTCTGGCGCAATCTTAATGAGATCGACGGTTTGGTTGTCTTCCTCGCCAGTTATTCGTCAGTTTTATAACCGGTACCTGCATTCTGGTCGACGGCAGCTGGAGCGCCCAATAAAAAAAACCATCCTGTTTTAGGATGGTTGTGCCCCCAAGGGGACTCGAACCCCTGTTTGAGCCTTGAGAGGGCTCCGTCCTGGGCCGCTAGACGATGGGGGCGTACTCTGCATGGGATTTTAACATGCTGGTATACGCCTGTCAATAAGAATCGACTAGCCGTATTTATTTGTATTTCCAGCATTAGCGATTCAATAACGGCTAAACCAGTGTCCCATTGAGCAAAGAATGCAATGGAGGTTCAACCAGTCAATTCCTGACGATTTGATATCGAAATGTTTATTCGATTCATTTGACTCTAAACATCGCTCATGCTATTATCTATAGGCAGTCATTATCATTATTATTCATATTATCCTGCACCTTAACATTCACATATTCACAGGAGTTTTATTATGAGCGTTGACTTTATCTCTCGCCTTATTGGCATGGTCGTTTTTTGTATTATTGGAGTTTTTGTTGGCTCCGATTTAGGTACCATTACTCAAGTCAATCAAAATCCGGCTATTCCACTCAATTTAGAACAATATACCTTCACTTTCGGCCTGGTAGGTGCCCTTGTTGGCCTGATCTTAACACCATACTTAACCACCAAACCCGTCAGAACCCTCCGATCAAAACTTACCAGAATTTCTGCGCAATCATTATTTTCTTCATTTGTTGGTTTAATTGCTGGTTTACTTACTGCTGCATTATTAGCTTTTCCCATATCTTTATTACCCAAACCATTTGGTACATTTCTTCCTTTTATTGGCGTGGTTGTATTCGGCTACCTGGGAATAACAGTCTTCTCCATGCGATCCAATGATCTTTTTAATGTCATTGGTGGCTTCACAGGCAGAGGAGCCAGTAACCTGCCAGGTACACCGGTGGGGGATGTCAACGCCAACTGGGCTGAAAATCGTACCATTCTCCTGGATACCAGCGTCATTATCGATGGCCGTATCGCTGATATTGCCCGCACTGGATTTTTACCAGGATCGTTGTTGATTCCCAGGTTTGTGTTGAATGAACTGCAATATATTGCTGATTCATCCGAGAGTTTACGGCGTCAACGTGGCCGTCGAGGCATGGAAGTATTGGCAAATTTGCAGAAAGAACCGAATATCCCTGTTAGAATCAGCGACATCGATGTGGAAGGGGTCCGTGAGGTGGATGATAAGCTGGTCATCCTGGCACGTCAGTTGCGTTGTCCGGTACTTACCAATGATTACAATCTCAATCGGGTTGCCGAGTTACAGGGCGTTACCGTTTTAAATATCAATGAACTGGCAAATGCTGTCAAATCTGTGTTGCTACCCGGCGAGTTGATGAATGTGCGTGTCATTCAGGATGGCAAAGAAGCCAATCAGGGTGTTGGTTATATGGATGATGGCACCATGGTAGTGGTAGAAAATGGCCGTGATTATATGGACCGCCAGATTGTTGTGGTGGTCACGAAAGTCCTGCAAACAGCCGCCGGTCGCATGATTTTTGCCAGACCCGAGGATGGGGATTAATAATTCAGCCAGGAGAATTGTTTTATGACATTAAAAATTTATAATACATTGACACGTAAAAAAGAAGATTTAGAGACACTCGAACCTGGTGTTGTCAAAATGTATGTCTGCGGACCCACAGTGTATTCCAAAGCCCATGTAGGACATGCCATGTCTGCCATGGTATTCGATATCATTCGCCGTTATCTGGAATATCGTGGTTACGAGATACGTTACCTGATGAATTTCACCGATGTCGATGACAAGATCATCGCGCGTGCAAATGAACAGGGTGCTGATCCTTTCCAATTGGCTGAAGGATATATCCGCGATTACGAACAGAATTTATCCGATCTGAACATCAAGCCAGCCACCTTCAACCCGCGAGCAACCCAGGAAATTGACCAGATCATAGAAATGATCGCAGGTCTGATTGCAAAAGGTTATGCCTATCCCGTGGATGGTGATGTTTATTTTCGTGTGACTAAAGATGAAGACTATGGTCGGTTATCTGGCAGAAAAATCGAAGATATGCAGGCCGGTTCCAGGATTGACATTGATGACCGCAAAGAACACCCAATGGACTTTGCTTTATGGAAAGCAGCCCGCCCTGGTGAACCTGCCTGGGAAAGTCCCTGGGGAATGGGAAGGCCCGGCTGGCATATCGAATGTTCTGCCATGAATTTGCATCACCATGGGGAACAGATCGACATACATGGGGGTGGAAATGATCTGGTTTTTCCCCATCATGAAAATGAAATCGCCCAAACCGAGAGTCTGACAGGAAAACCTTTTGCCCGTTACTGGGTACATAACGGTATGCTGCAATTAGGTGGCGAAAAAATGTCCAAATCCACCGGTAATCTGGTGTCCATCGAAGAATTTCTCAGTAAATACAGCGCTGATAGCTTAAGATTCACAGTTTTGAATGCCAACTACCGCGGACCAATGACCTTTAACGATGAAGTCCTGGCTCAATCCGAAAATGCTTTAAACAGGTTAACCTCTGGTTTCCGCCCGGCTTTACCTGGGGCTAAAGGGGCAACTGTGGAAATTCTCGCGTCTTTAGCAAAAAAGGTGGAGGAAACACAAACCAGCTTCATCAATAATATGGATGATGATTTTAACAGCGCCGGCGCATTGGGTTCGTTGTTCGATCTGGTGCGCATGATCAATCAGGCACGCGCTTCCGGGGCGACTGATCAGGAACTGCAACCCGCCCAGGAAAAAGTTCGTGAATTAACCTCAGTTTTCGGATTGGTGCTGGCAGAAACGAAAGGTTCTGAATCGCAGGCAGATGCATTTATCGACTTGTTGCTGGATCTGCGCGCTTCATTAAGAAAAGATAAACTCTGGGCATACTCCGATTTAATACGTGACCGATTAAAAGAATTGGGTGTGACACTGGAGGACAGTAAAGACGGGACAACATGGCGATGGGATTAATCAACCAATGAAAGAGTGGATCACAGGACGTAACCCGGTTTATGAAGTGCTACGTGCTAAACGCAGGCATGTCTTTCGGCTTTTATTGGCAAAGGGTATCGATCGTAGTGGGCATGTTCATGACATCATCAAGCTTGCCCAGGCCAGGAAACTGCAAATAGAGGAAGTGCCCCGTAACCAGATTGATAGCATGGGTGTGAATCATCAGGGTGTCGCCCTGCAAGCCAGTGCTTATCCCATGGCAGCCATGGATGAAGTGATTCTGGAAGCAGGGAAGCGCGGTGAACCCTTATTTGTGCTGGTGTTGGATGAAATTCAGGATCCTCAAAATCTGGGTACCTTATTTCGCAGCGCTGAAGCGGTTGGCATTCATGGCGTCGTGCTGCCTTTTCGCCGCACCGCTTCTGTTACCCCGGCCGTTGTCAGTGCCTCATCCGGAGCTGTAGAACACCTTTTAATTACTCAGGTAAATCTGGCTCAGGCTATTGAAGAATTAAAAGCCAAAGGTGCCTGGGTCGTCGGACTGGAAGGTGGCACCGGGTCAAAACCAATTGAAGAGATCGATCTTTCCGGAGATTTGGTGATTGTGGTTGGCAGCGAAGGCAGTGGTATGCGTCCCCTTACCCGCAGGCTTTGCGATCACCTTGTGCGTTTGCCCATGCGAGGTCAGGTGGATTCTCTCAATGCTGCTGTCGCTGGTTCCGTCGCCCTCTACCACGCATTACAGGCAAGACAGAAATAATATCATCCAAGGACCCTGTACAATCATCTTACAAAATGAAGTAAGCGTACTATAATTTATTCAGACTTTTTACTCTGAAAGATGAGTTTTGAATCACCTGGAAACAGGAAAATTAAGATAGGAGAAAAATTATGATGATCAAACCTGAACTTGCAAAGAAATTGATTGAACAAGTACGTAATGAATTTGCCGCTTCCTTACAATATCTGGCAATTGCCATTTATTTTGAACAGGAATCCATGGATAATACCGCAGCCTTCTTTTATGCCCAGGCAGCAGAAGAAAATGAACACGGTATGAAATTGTTGCGCTATGTGGTTGAAACAGGTGGCAATGCCGAATTATTAGCCATTCCTGCGCCTGTTGCAAAAATCAAATCAGCCGAAGATGCATTCCAGACTTCTTTAAATTGGGAATTGGAAGTAACCGGTCAGATCAATGCACTCATGGATATGGCAAAACAGCAGAACGATTACCTGGCAGAAAACTTCCTGCAATGGTTTGTCAATGAACAACTTGAAGAAGTAACCACCATGGAAAAATTACTCAATCTTGTCCGCAAGATGGGCGATAAGAATATCTACATGCTGGAACAATTAATCAAACACGCAGAATAGTTTCAGTTTTTTTGACCACAAAACCAGGTCTCCCGTTAGAAACCTGGTTTTTATTTAATAACAAATGCCCACAATATCCACAGAATCAGCATGACAAAGCCAATGCCAAACCGAACGCCAACCGACCATCCGCAACCAGTTGCCAGGCTGCTGGAAGAATCAAAGGCTTGTTTTGCATTTTTCAGACGAAAATATTCCACTAAGAAAAGCGCTAACAAGGCCAGAATCAATCCACCCACAGGTGGTAATAGCACGGTACCAATCATCGCGCCTACCCAGGCAGCCCCTAAGGACCACCAGGACGCGCCTTTCTTTCGGGCAGATGCACCCATCAGGAAGTTATCAATGATGCTTCCTACGATCATTAATATTGTCATGATCCCGAAAATGATCCAACCGGTGGTATCAAAACCGGTAGCAATGCCATACACCAGTGCACCGACCCACATGATCACCAGACCGGGTACGATCACGATTAACAAGCTCAACCAGCCAATCAACATGGTCAATCCTACAAGAACATGTACTGTTACATTACCAAAAGCCTGCCAATCCATGAAAACTCCTCATTACAATGTCTACGAATACCAATATTAACGAATGATATCAATCCCACCCATCCAGGGTCGCAAGACTTCCGGAACTACAATCGATCCATCTGCCCGCTGGTTATTTTCCATCACGGCTATCAATGTGCGTGGTAATCCCAATCCTGAACCATTTAAGGTGTGAACCAACTGGGGTTTGACTTTATCCTCCGGGCGATACTTAATATTCGCCCGTCGAGCCTGAAAATCTCCCACGTTTGAAATCGACGATACTTCCAGCCATTCCTGACAACCCGCTGCCCACACTTCAATATCATACGTAACCCGCGCATTGAATCCCAGGTCACCCGTGCATAACTGAATGATACGATACGGTAAACCCAATAACTTCACAGTCTCTTCAGCATCCGCCAGCATTTTTTCCAGTTCTTTTTGCGATTCTTCCGGGTGGCTGAAAATGTACATTTCCACCTTATCAAATTGATGTCCCCGTTTGATCCCGCGCACATCCCGCCCGGCACTCATCTTCTCGCGGCGGAAACAAGGTGTATAGGCGGTATAACGTAGTGGTAATTCCGCTTCAGCGATAAAGTCATTCATATGCAATCCGGTAATCGGTACTTCCGCGGTCGGCACCATCCAGTAATCCTCTTCAATATCATGGTAAAGATTATCGATGAATTTTGGTAATTGGCCAGCTGCATATAGCGTATCGGCTTTCACCATAAAGGGTGTATATTTTTCCAGATAACCCTGTTTGATGTGCAGATCGAGCATATAGGCAATCAAAGCACGCTGTAATCTCGCTCCGGCCCCGCTGAGTACATAAAAACGTGACCCGGTGATTTTGACGCCCTGTTCAAAATTGATTAATCCCAATGCCGGTCCCAAATCCCAGTGCGTTTTGGGTTCAAAATCAAATGCTGGAAGTTCTCCTACGGTGCGTACAACTACATTTTCACTTTCATCTTTTCCCAATGGAGTTATGGCATCCGGCAAATTGGGTACACCAGAAATCAGGTCACTCAATTTTGACTCAACCTGGCGCACATGTTCATCCAATTCTGCAATCCGGTCACCCACAGCGCGCATATCGGCGATTTTACCTTCCCGTTCTATCTGATCTTTACTTTTCCCAATCTCTTTGGAAACACGGTTTCGTTCCGCTTTAAGAACTTCCACTTCCTGCAAAAAACTGCGTCGTTGTGCATCGAGTTCGATCAGATCTGTCACCACGATCGTGTCCATATTTCGTTTGGTCAATGCATCAATAACGACCTGGGGATCTTCTCGGATCAAATTGATATCTAACATAATCTCTCCTTCTCAAACTTTGAATGCAAACAAAAAATCCTCACCCGCGCAGGACGAGTGAGGACCCGTGGTGCCACCTGCATTCATTACGATGGAAATTCATCATAACCTTGTTGACTGATAACGGAGTTGCCGGCCCTCTTACGGTCATCTGACCCCTGCAAGGGCAACCTGTCCCATCACGGGACAACCGGGGTGGAAATTTTGACTACTTTGCCAGTTCTCAGCATCCACTGGCTCTCTGTGTGGGAGCAAAAGCTAGCCCCGGGTTGGTCTCTATAGAGCGATTATACCGAAACAAATATCACTGTCAAGTAGGAAGCTTAACAGCAAGTTTTTCGTTACAATAGAATTATGCAAATTTCTCTCGCGTCACGTAATACACCAGATTCAATTGCCGAAGTTAACTCCGACGGACATTTTATCATGACCATCCCAGGAGGCCGCAAAGGTAAGTATCGCTGGGCTCAATTTGATGATTACCTGCACCGCTTACGACGAAACTTCGAATGGCAACCCCCCTGTCGGTTGTCTTTGATGGCGCGTTGTAATAACACCCAGCATGCCGGCACCTGGGGCTTCGGCTTTTGGAATGACCCCTTTAACACCAATCTGGGTGTCAGTGGCAGTGTCAGACGCTTACCGGCTTTACCCAATTGTGCCTGGTTTTTTTATGCATCAGAGCACAATTATCTTTCGTTTCATGACCATCTGCCAGCTCAAGGATTTCTGGCCGCCACTTTTTCATCACACAGAATTCCTCCATTATTTTTATCATTGGGAATTCCTTTTTTCCCCTTATTGTTCTGGAAAGGATTTACCCGGGTGGCACGCTATGGATTAGCAACCCTCATAAGGCAGGATGCTGTCCAAATTCAAATGGATGTTACCGAGTGGCATTCCTACCAGATTGATTGGGGTAAACGTAGGGTAACATTTACCATAGATGGTCAAACCGTTCTAGATACGGTAATCCATCCATTTGGCAGGCAGGGTCTTGTAATCTGGGTCGATAATCAATATGCAGCTTTTCCCCCAGAAGGTAAATTGTTGTTTGGAACTTTAGCAACTACAGAATCGACAACGCTTGAGATTGGTGATCTACAGATTTATTAACGACAAAATCAAAGGAGTTTTTCCCTTGATCCTGTAGTGAGAGACAAGATTTTCTAAAACATTTTGGAGAGCTTAGGAAAGCAATAAAGCCCTCCTCCAAAATCTCCTGGATTCCCGGTTCAAATGCAGAACAAGGATAATCTGCCACAAATTTCTTATAACAAAACTGTCATCCAAATATTTTCAGATGACAGTTCCTTTTCCAAATTCTCTTTTTAGATCAAAACGGAATAATTATAGGATCCACAACCGCAGGATAACTTCTAAAATCAGTCCCAGCATTAAGAACATTCCATAGCGACGATTATGGAAAAAAGAAATCGCCGAGAACCATAAAGGCCAGATGCTGGGGTCGTACTCGGGTGGGCGATTTTCTGGTTTGGGCGCTTTGTATATCGCCCATACTCTTGGTATAGCAGTTAAGGCTGCCAGTACGATCAACATAACCGGAGTAAAGAATCCTGTGATGACCAGTGCGATGATAGTTAGGTATTGCAGGGCAATCATTCCCAGCACGGTATAGCGAGCAACTTTTTCACCCAGTATTACCGGCATGGTGTAGATTCGTTTGGCTTTATCTGCAGCTAATTTATCGATATGTTTGCCAAATAACACAGTGGTTGGTCCCAATGCATATGGCAGACTTGCCCAGACGACGTTCCAATCCCAGGCACCACTGATCACATAATAACCGCCCCCAATCATCAGGGGACCCCAGATGATCAACACAGCGACCTCACCCAGACCAATATACTTAAGGGGAAAGGTGTAGAACAGAACAAATACCACTCCGGCAATCATTAACCACAGGGCAGTGCTGCCACCCTGGATTACCAGTGGTAAACCAGCTGCGATGGCAATCAATCCTGTAACAGCAATATAAACCAACAATGAGCGGATGGTCAGCAATCCCTGTTCCAGTGGTTGTGGACCATATTGGGTGCGGAAATAATTGTTTTTATCCACACCACGCTTATGGTCTGTCAGATCATTGATCAGGTTGTTGGTGGCGTGTGCGAACACCAGCCCCACAACCAGTAAAGCCCACCGTCCGAGGTGAAAACTACCATCTCGCCAGGCAAAGATGCCCGCCAGCGCTGCCGATATAAATGTCATGATCAACACAGCAGCGCGGGTTGAAATCAACCAGCGCGAAATGATATCCAATGCATCCCACTCCGCTTTGTCTATTCGCGGAATGACTCTTAAAGCTTTTAACCACATACTTGCGTTCATTTTTAATCCTTTACCAAAAAAATAATCAGATAAATATTATCCCAAATAAAGTTGATTTTCCTTATTTTGTAAAACCTTCGATATCGAATAATTTAGAATCTGAATCGTGGCATTTCATCCTGCTTAATCGGCAGAAAAATTTCCCCTTCGCGTTTATCCCCCATCGTGTGGACTTTTTCAGGTTTATGATGCATCATCCAGGCCAAATAAGCACATCCAATTGCATTTAATTCTCCAGGTAGGTATATATCATCCGCAGGTAGAATTCCTTTTATCAACCGAAAGCGGGTTACTTCTTCAAAAAAATTCATCGCATCTTTGACTGCCACACCCTGTTCATACAGAATCAATTGACGTTGTAATCGCCCTTCCAGGCTCAACTCATCAAATAGCGCATTTCCCCCAATCAGACGGCTGAAAATGGCTTCTGCCGGAGCCTCCACGAAATGTCGCTTATCATCTTCTGGATAAGGTTGATAGCCAAGTTTTCGAATCCGTTGAAACAATTTGAATCCCCTTCGTACCCATACCATGCACTCCGATTCAACTGCTGGAGTGCGATTCACCTGAATTCCTTCCTGCAGTAACAGGAACTCTACTTTTCGCAAATCGCCACGTTCACTGACAGGAACAGAAAATAGCCGGTGAGTATCCTCATCAGCATCCACCAGTCCTTGATTTACCATTTGTGGACCATTAATCGCAACACATGCGGATCCCAAACCAGCTAAGAAAGCCAGGATCTCGCGCAGAGGTCCATTCCCAATCGCTTGAATATGCATATTTTCGTCCAACGCAGCAAAAACATATGGTTGGTATCTTTGGCTGGGATCAATCCCCAAAAAGAAGAGCGGAGTTTCTACCATGCTATTAGTGTAGCGGATTTTTTATCCAGGATCAAATTCCCTGGCTGGACTATTTCTTCTGGGAAATGAATTTTCTAAATTTACTACGTGTTATCTTGTTTCATCTATAATAAATGCATGAAATCAAATCAGAATGACTATTCAAATTTATTAATCATTGGAGATTTTCTCACCTTCCTGATAGTGACCCTGATCGGGTATGCCAACCATAACAGCCAGTTTGATATTCGACGTATATTAGCCAATTGGTTACCACTCTGTCTTGCCTGGAGCATGGCAGCACCTATTTTAGGTTTATGGAATGCGAAACAGATGCCGTTGCAAAAGTCCTGGTGGCGATTAATCTGGGCTGCGATCCTGAGTGTACCTCTTGCAATAGTGATACGTGGGTTTATTTTGAATACACCTACCATCGGGATTTTTGTGCTGGTGATGGTGGCTTTCTCTATTTTTGGGCTTTTAATCTGGCGTCTGGTCTGGCAATTATTCCTTAGACAAAAATCCTGAATCAAACCAATACATCTTCTTCAGAAATCGGTTGTGACCTCTCCAACACGAAGAATATAAAGCCTATGATACTGATTCCACCTGCCAGCATCAGAGCCGGTCCAAAACCCAACCATTTGGATAATATGGGCGCTAATAGAGGTGCTGCAATCATGGATAAATATTGCAATGTTTGAGCAGCAGCCACGAAAGTAGCATTATGATCGGCGGGGACTCTGCGCATTAATTCATCAAAGAAAACCAGGTTTAACCCAGCAGTAAAGATTCCATTCAACCCGGCAAATATAACCACTGGCCACACCTGCTGACTCACCCCCACCAGAATTGGGAATAGAGAACTCCCCAGGGTCGTCGCCAGCAACACCGCTCTGGATCCCTTGCGCCGGGATTGATTCGTCCAGAAGAAATATCCAAGAATAACCGTGGTGTTGGCCGCAATTTGTATCAATGCAATCCAATAATCCGATGCATGGATTTCTCTTACGTAATAAATGGGTAAGAGCGGTGCTGCCAATGCTGCACCGGATAAAAAAATAAACCGCTTCCAGATAAAAGAGACAAACGGCTTTTCACGATAAATTAATCGCACATAGGAGACAGCCTGTTCCTTTAAGCTGGTTCTGACCTTCTTTATCTGTGGGGGATTGTCCGCCAAAACAATCTTACTGGAAAAATAAAAACTGATGATGCCACCCAGCGATAGCGTGATAAAGAAAATCTGGTAATTCAGTGGGAAGGCTACCCGATCCAGAAACTGTCCGGCCATTAACGCAGTTGCGGCGTTGGTAAAACCGAGGATAGACCAGCGATGCGACATCAACTCAAAACGACCTCGTGACCCGGCAATCTGATTCATCACCACCGAAAAACAAATGCTCAGGATGGTCTGCGGTATAGTAGCAACCGCCCAGAGACCAAGTATGCCAAGAATAGCCCCGGCCTCTGGCAATAAAAGCACCAATAACCCGGTAAAGCCATAGCTCATCAATACCCCCAGACGGGCAAAGCTGAACCAGGGAACAATATTCTTGCGTGTCTCTAAAAAATTTCCCAATGGGATCGCCAATACAGCACCGGTCAACGCAGGCATGAAAGTTAACATACTGATTTCCAGAGTATTCGCGCCCAGCCTGGTCAATAAAACCGGTAAAAAAGGTGCACCAGTGGATGCAAGGCCAACACCTATCGCATCAATTTGCACATTTCTGAAGTTTAACCGGTTGATTTCCGGTGCAGTTTGGGGAACATTAAACCAGCGATAGATGAAAGAAGTAATACCTCGTAAATTTGATAAACGCATTGGATACCTTAAATTATTGGCAGTTTTCTGAAGGTTTCTCTACATCATCCATCGAATTCATCATTCTCATCGTGCAATTATATCCCTTAAAACCTTCTACGATTGAACTTATTTCCTAACGCAAATTCGGTTATCAATGAAGTGGGCTGATTATTTGCAGATGCATGTATGTGTGGTATATAATGGACATTGTGTTCTATTCAGGGAATGTATAACCATCAGAAAGAATCATTATGGATGAGATCGGATTAGCATTATCAGCTCAGCAGGGTGATTTGGATGCCTTCAACCATCTGGTGCTTGAATATCAGGAAATGGCTTTCAATCTGGCTTACCGCATGTTGGGTGATCCTGATGTCGCTGCTGATGCTACCCAGAATGCTTTTATCTCTGCCTATAAAGCATTATCAGGTTACCGGGGTGGATCTTTCAAATCTTGGGTCATGAGAATTGTCTCTAACACTTGCCTGGACGAAATACGACGTCAGAAAAGACGCCCCACCACACCCCTGGAACCATTTGACCCTGAAGGTGAAGAAGAAATAGAATCTCCCTCATGGTTAAAAGATGAAAATCCTTCTCCAGAAGAAGTGCTCGAATCCTCAGAATTGGAAGGCGCAATCCAGAATTGCTTACAGTCCATGAAACAGGATTTTCGGCTGGTGGTTGTAATGGTCGATATTCAGGGAATGGACTATCAGGAAGTGTCTGATTCTACCGGGTTACCCCTTGGAACCATCAAGAGTCGATTGGCTCGTGCACGCGGAAAGTTAAGGAAATGTCTGCAATTTTTCCGGGAACTTTTGCCAGATATTTTTCGTCTTGATGGTGAGGGAACACAATGAGATTAAATTACTCACCGAAAGACTGGCAATTATTATCGAACTACCTGGATGGACAATTAACCAACCGGGAAGTTTCGATGATAGAAACACGTCTTCAAGGTGAACCACAACTAAAACAAACTTTACTGGAGATGCAACAGACTCGCTATCTGCTGCAACATGCGAAGCAAATTCCTGTGCCACGCAGTTTCACACTGACCCCAGAAATGGCGGCTCAAATTCGTCCAGCCATGAAGCCGCTCTTCCCATTTTTCTCTTTTGCTTCTGTCATTGCGACCATTTTACTGGTGGTTGTGATATTATTTGAATTCTTACCTGGCATGCTCTCAGGTTCGAAGTCACCGAAATCTGCCGCTTCCAATGAAATGCAGGCCTTGGCAACCGCTCCCATGGCGGCTGAAGCGATGGATTCTGCCGATTCACCACAAATTTTTGAGTGGGGTTACCCACAGGCGAAAATTGAAGGCGGTTATGGCGGTGGCGGAGATATGGGCGCAGGATTGTTAACTGCCCCGCCTGTGGGTGGAGGAATTGAGATCGAGCCCGCAATGCCAGAGATGCCAGCGGAAGAGCCAGCACCAGCTGCTGAAGAAGAAAGGTCTTTAACAAAACAAGCAGATTCTGAACCGATCACCGGTACCGGGCCTATTCTGGGTATTCGTCCAGCTGAAGAAACAGATGCTTTCAACGAATCTGTATTAAACATCCTGCGTGAATCTGACAAGGAACCAATCCCGACATTATCTGAACCATTTCCTTGGTTACGGGTCAGTCAGATCCTTCTTGGCAGCATCGCTATCATCACGGCTATTACAGCGATCATTTTACGAAAAAGGTCATTTTAGTGGGACATCATCACCTCATTGAAATAAAATTTTGTCCTTATTGCGGAAAACCCATTCAACCGAAAGAAGTATATGGAAAAGTCAGAGCAACCTGCCCGTCTTGTGGGTGGGTGCATTATGAAGATCCCAAGGTAGCCGCAGCCGTTCTGGTGCAACAAAACGGAACAATTTTACTCGCCCGACGCATTTTCAACCCAAATAAAGGAGACTGGACCTTACCAGCTGGATTTGTGGACGCACATGAAAACCCAAAAGACGCAGCCATCCGGGAATGTCTGGAAGAGACTGGTCTGGTTGTGAGAATCATCCGTTTGCGAGATATAATCAGTGGACGTGAACATGATCGTGGCGCGGACATGGTCATCGTATATGATGCTGAAATCATCGGGGGTAAGTTATCAGCCGGAGATGATGCGGATGAGGTAGCTTTTTTTCCCCTGAATCAGTTACCCCCACTTGCCTTCCAGGCAACAAAAAAAGTGATTGAAAGCCTACAAGTGCCATAAAAGCTGAGCTTTCATACATGCGTGCTGTAGAACTGCCTTCCCAAATTTGTTATAATTAGAACAACCTTTCAGTTTTGGAGTCCTCTTTTGGCACAAAAACCCAGATCCAGCAGCAATAAAACCAGTTCAAGATCGTCATCCCGTACAGTGAAAAGTTCATCACGATCAAAAACCCCTTCCACTACCAGAACAAGAGCAAAATCCCGCAAATCCCGCTCTTCTTCAAAATCAAGCTGGCAATGGAATAATATATCCAATGAAAGAAAACTGGATATCCTGGGTATTTTTCTGGCGCTGATTGGATTCCTGACCATTCTATCCTTATTAACTTCCCAACGGGGCACCGTGACCAACTGGTGGATTGACTCCATTTCCCGGGTTGCTGGCTGGGGAACTTTCGTTTTACCATTGACTTTATTGGTGGTAGGCATCTGGCTGGTGTTGAGAAACATTGAAAAATTACCACTGCTTTCCGCTGAAAGAATCACCGGCATCGTCCTACTCTATCTTAATCTGCTTGCCTGGTTGCATTTATTTTCTGCCGGCGGTTGGGAGACAGCCAAAGCTGGCCAGGGTGGTGGTTATATTGGTGCCTTTTTTGAAACCTCAATGATCAAAGGTTTAGGGATTGCAGGGTCAGTGATCGTGATGTCTGCATGGTTATTAATTGCGTTGGGACTCACCCTTGATCTATCTATACCGGATATATTTCGTAAAATTCAACCTGTCTGGGAAAAATTTCAGACAGATCGTAAGCGTCGTCAGGCTGCCAGAGAACACGCTCAACGTTTGGAAAAGCTGCATCCATCCAAATCGGCTGCTTCCCATGAAATCGAAGAATTACTGCAGGATGATTTCATTCCTCTGGATCATCCAGTGCCTGTCCAGCAAACAACCGAAAAACTTTCCCAAATATCACCTCAATCACCGGGTGCACAAAAAAACACGGCAGCTACTTCAACGCAAACTCACCAGGCTGCACCATCAACAGCCACTGCATCCCGCTTACAGCCGTCTGTCACCCAGAACACCACTTCCAGCCAATGGAAACTACCCGATATAAAAACCATTCTAGACCCGGCAACCATTGTCAGCATCGAAAGCAACATCGATAAAGAACGGGCATCTTTAATTGAGGAAACCCTCACCTCCTTTGGGGCACCTGCCAAAATCGTCGAGATCAAACGCGGTCCCACCATCACCCAGTTTGGTGTGGAGCCATTGTTTGTCGAAACCCGTGCTGGCCGAACGCGCGTGCGTGTTTCCAAGATTGCCAATCTGGCAGATGATCTTGCTCTGGCATTGGCAGCCCCCAGAATCCGTATTCAGGCACCGGTTCCGGGACACAGCTACGTAGGAATTGAAGTGCCAAATTCCGAATCGAACCGGGTTACATTGGTAGAAGTAATCGATAGTAAAAGTTTCAACCAGAAAAAATCTCCATTGAAAATTGCACTTGGCATGAATGTGTCCGGTGAACCTGTTTCATCGGATCTGACAGGTCTTCCGCATCTATTGATAGCCGGTACCACCGGATCTGGTAAATCCGTGTGTGTAAATTCGATTCTCTGCTGTCTATTGCTCAATAACTCTCCAGCCAATTTGCGTCTGATCATGGTGGATCCAAAACGGGTGGAGTTGACTGGTTATAACGGTATTCCTCACCTGCTATCTCCGGTGATTACCGATACCGAAAAAGTAGTTGGGGCTTTGCAATGGGTTCAACGAGAAATGGATGCCCGTTACCACCGCTTCTCACAGGTAGGTACCCGCAATATTGCAGAATACAACAAATCACAAGCGGATAAATTCCCATACATGGTGGTGGTTATTGACGAGTTAGCCGATCTGATGATGCTTGCTCCAGATGAAACCGAGCGCGCGCTCACCCGTCTGGCGCAGCTTGCCCGTGCCACCGGCATTCACCTGATCCTGGCGACGCAACGCCCCTCCACGGATGTTGTCACCGGCCTGATCAAAGCCAACTTCCCGGCTCGAATTGCCTTTGCCGTGGCCTCCGGAATCGATAGCCGTGTCATCCTCGACCAACCTGGGGCAGAACGGTTGCTTGGACGTGGTGATATGCTCTTCCAGGCACCGGATGCGGCAGCACCTGTGCGTTTGCAGGGTGTATTCATCACCGAACAGGAGATCGCCCGAACGGTGGACTACTGGCGTTTACAGGCTATGAATGTACAGGCAGCCACACCTGTTATACAGAGGAGTGATCAGGAGACTCCTGAATTCATGTCTGATAGCCCAGCAATACAGGTCCCCCTGTTTGAAGATATGGAAAACAGCGACGCCGATCCTTTATTAAAAGAAGCTATCGAGATCGTCCGTAAAGAAGGCAAAGCCTCCATTACCATGCTGCAACGCAAATTGCGGATCGGCTATACCCGGGCAGCCAGAATGGTCGATGAACTGGAAGATAAAGGCATCATCAGTCCACCATTAACCCATTCCAATGTGCGGGATGTGCTCGATTATGGGGCAGAAAGTAATAATAATACTGAAGATGAGTAGAAAATCGTTGGTGCATTATTGAAGATGCCCGTTAGGGTACACTTAACGATTAACCCTATCACCTCATCCCAGCATTCCATCCGCATTAACAATGATCCAAAAGTAGAGTATCTTCTCTACCCCACCGGTGCAATGCACCGGATCAACTATTTTTTAAAACTCTCTCCAACACTTCCAATGCTTGATGCATGAGGGGCATATTCGCCTGGGAGCCCATGTGGCCAAGGCGGAAGACTTTGCCAGACAGTGAACCATAGCTACCACCCAACACCAGACCCTCCGCACGCAGTTGCTGATCAAAAGCGTTCCAGGTGAAGCCTTCGGGCACTTTGACAGCGGTGACGGTGGGAGAAGGGATAAACGGAGGTTGGATAAAAAGCTCATAACCGATTCTTTGTAATTGTTCTCTGCAATAGGTGGCGACCAACTCATGACGACTGAAGGCCAGATCCAGTCCTTCTTCCAGCAACATATCCAGACTGGTGGCGATGGCTGCCATGCCATGCCAGTGTGGGGTATAGGGGAATTCGCCTTCTTGCTGAGCATTGCGGAAGGGGAGCAGGGCATCATAACCCACATAGGCTACTTCTTCTATCTTTTCCCATGCTGGTGGGCTGATCGCCAGGAAGGAGATGTCACAGGGAGCAGAGAGTACCTTCTGAGAGCCGCCGAGTGCCAGATCAACGTGCCAGGCATCAGTTTCAATCGGTACGCCACCGATACTGGCTACCATATCAACATACAGCAGCGGAATGTTATATTTCTGTTTGAGTTCGCCCAATTTTTCCAGTGGATTTAATGTTCCGGAAGGAGTTTCACAATGCACCACGGTGATCATTTTGGGCTGAAATTCGATGATGGCTTCTTCAACCTTCACCCAATCCTGTATGGTTTCGTTTTGAGCGAATCCGAGAGTCTTGACCTGCGCTCCGATGGAGCGTGCCATATCTCCGATCCCATAGCCAAACACACCGGTTGCGAGCGCCAGGACACGCTCACCTGGTCGGATGGTACTTTTCAGCGCACTCCATAGGGAAAGCATGCCTTCTCCGGTTTGGAATACAATTTGATTCTGCGTGCCGAGCAATTGACGCATTTTTGATTCAGTCTGGTTGTAAAGTCCCAGATATTCAGGCTCGAGATCAGGTGAACCAAAGTCCTGTTGATAGGCAGATAAAATTCGGACAGGTACCTGCACCGGACCCGGCACCATGGGAATTGGATAGGATTGCATAAGACCTCCTTATGGAGAATTTCATCCTTATTATCTCACATCAGGGCTTTTTATAGGCTTATCGGGTTTACAAATTGCCAGGTTTGTACAATAATTAAAACGTATCAACGATTTCCATGTGGATAAGAATAACTCTTATAAAGGGAGAAAACCATGAGTAATGTAATTGAGCGTTTTCTACGCTATGTTAAGATTGATACTGAATCCGATTTTGATTCCGAAACCTGCCCCAGCACTTTGAAACAATTGGATCTGGCACGCTTATTAAAAGAAGAGCTGGAAGCACTCAGCCTGCAGGATGTCAGCCTGGACGAGAATGGTTATGTGATGGCGACCCTACCCGGCAATACCAGGCGCAATGTACCGGTGATCGGCTGGATTGCGCATATGGACACCAGCCCGGATATGAGCGGCAAGGATGTCAAACCAAAATGGGTTGAGAATTATGATGGTGGAGACCTCGTGCTGAATGCAGAGAAGGATATTGTGCTTTCCCCGCTGGATTTTCCCGAGTTAATACAATATATCGGCCAGACCATCATTACGACCGATGGAACCACCTTGCTGGGAGCGGATGACAAAGCAGGCATTGCAGCCATCATGGCGGCGATGGAATATCTGGTCAACCATCCTGAGGTGGAGCATGGCACATTAAAGGTGGGATTTACTCCGGATGAAGAGATTGGGCGTGGCGCGGATCGTTTTGATGTGCAGAAATTTGGAGCCGATTTCGCTTACACCATGGATGGGGGCGAGTTGGGTGAGCTGGAATTTGAGAACTTCAACGCTGCTGGCGCCAGGATTGAAGTGAAAGGCAGGAGTGTGCACCCGGGTACCGCCAAGGATAAGATGGTTAATTCTATTAACATCGCCATGGATATCGCGGGGATGCTGCCCCCACATATGCGTCCGGAGCACACCGCACACTATGATGGATTTTTCCATCTGATGCATTTTGATGGCACATTGGAGAAAACCAGTCTGCTTTATATCATCCGTGAGCATGATCACGATAAATTTGAGTGGCAAAAAGGATTGATCGAAAAAGCTGTGGATTATGCCAACTACAAATATGGTCCCGGGACTGCCAGACTGGCATTAACAGACCAATACTACAATATGAAAGAGAAAATCGTGCCGGTGTTTCACATCATCGAGACAGCCCGGGAAGCCATGCTGGCGCTGAAAATTACCCCCAAAATAATTCCGGTTCGTGGAGGGACTGATGGCGCCCGTTTATCCTTTATGGGATTGCCGTGTCCGAACCTGTTCACCGGTGGACACAATGCGCATGGAAGATTTGAATACCTGCCGGCACAATCCCTGGAGCGATCGGTGGAGGTAATATTAAAAATAATTGAGTTGTTTACGTTCAAGTCTGATTGAGCGCAATCAGGTGTTGAGGGAGATGGCAAGAAGAGCTGGGATGTTGAAAACACCCCAGCTCTGGTTAAGGAATAACTAGCGTATGCCTGACATAAACATAAGGGTAGCAAGCACGATTTGGCGTTGTTGTTCCGCAGCTGAGATGGTGGCTTCCAGATCCCCATTCTGGGGTCCATAACTACCAAACTGGGCATGATTACCGCCATCGATTTCAACCCATTCTGTGTTAGCAGGCAGGTATGGCGCAGATTCTTTGATTTTATCCAGCGTTGCCAGACCATCGCGATTGGCAATGATGGAAAGCACCGGGAAACCAGAGCCAGAAAGATCATTACTCTCAGCCGGGTAAGCTGCCCAGAGGATCAATCCCTGCATCCCGACCGGATTATTATATACATAGGAAGCTGCCATTGCGCCACCCAGAGAGTGACCACCGATATACCAGAAAGATATATCCGGATAAGCTGCAATCAGCGCATTCGCCCGATCTGCCCCGAAAACGGCCAGATTAAGCGGCATTTTGACCAGGAAAACAGAATAACCGCCCCTGGCAATCTCTCGTAGCAAAGGTGAATAAGCGCGATAGTCCACTCTACCTCCAGGGTAGAAGATCAAACCCGTATTGGGGGATCGATTCGTTGGTGTAAATTCCAGCCAGTATTTTCCTTCTGAAATCGTGACGCTTTCATCGGATTCAAGTGCCTGCAATGCCTTGGCATCCGGACGAGCCGGGGTGCTACCCCAGATCACAAATCCGGTAATCGCCAGGAGAATTATCAACACCAAACCGATCAGGATCCGTTTGAGGATAGAAGTCTTGCCCTTTTTCATTGGTTGTTTGACAGTTGTTTTTGTAGGTTTATTTTTCATCTTTGATTGAACACCTTTATATAAATATTCATTCGTTTGAGTCAGGGTGTTTTTGGCAGGTGACAACCTGCAAAAAACCCTGCCGATCCTTAAGAATAATCCATATTCTGGAGGGCTTCCAGACGTTGTTTCGCCCAGGCGTTTTCCGGGTCAAAGGTGAGCGCCTGCCAGTAATTGAGGATTGCCTGTTCATGTTGACCACTTTTTTCATAGGCATACCCGAGTTGTCCCAGTCCCCAGGCATCTTTTGGGCGGGCTTGCAGGAAAGCTTCCAGATAGGGGATGGCTTCTTCATAATTTTGTCTCTGGATCAGGATTTCAGCACAGCCTGCTTTGGCCCAATAGTATTTGGGGTTGAGTTCCAGGGTGTGTTGGAAATCTTCCCAGGCAGCATCTGAGTCACCCATTTCCTGATAGAGTTCACCTCGCTGGTAATAGGCCCAGACATAATTATCTTTAATAATCAGCGCTTCATTGAAATCCTGCAATGCCAGATCATATTGTTTCAATTCACGCCGCAATCGACCGCGGTGAGCCAGCGCCCAGTCGTAATCCGGGTCAATTTCAAGCGATTTGGCAAAACTTTCCAATGCCAGGTCGCTTTGCTGCAATCCCCGTTGTACCTCCGCCATGACCGCATACATCCAGGCGTCTTCACCCAACAAGGCTTTGCTGATCTCCAGATCAGCCAGCGCCTGTGTGTATTCTCCCATCTGGCGATAGGTCTCTGCCCGCTCTACCCAGGCGGTCCCAAACTCGGGCATAATTTCCAGGGCTCTGTCAAATGCCAGCAGTGATTGCTCAAAATTGTGATGCAGGCGATGGATGATCCCAATACGGCAATGTACCCAACCATAATCGCCCCGTAATCTGACGGCCGTCTGAAAAGCAGCCAGGGCGTTTTCGGTTTTGCCCATCTGTTCCAGAATGTCACCACGCACGGCATACACCCAGGCATCTTTGGGCCAGAATTCTCCCAGACGATTAAAATCCGCCAGGGCTTTATCCAGTTCGCCAATCATCTGATATAGTTGACCGCGCGCGCTGAACACCCAGGGATAGTCCGGCAGGATCTCAAGAGCTTGTTGATAGGCATTCAAGGCTTCGTTTAACATCCCCTGTTTGCGGTAAGCCTCTCCCAAACTGTAGTGGATCCAGGCATATTCCGGATCCAGGTTGAGTGCGTGTTGTAAATCTTCGTAGCCTTCCGAAAATTTACCCAAATCCAGATACACACGGCCGCGATGTGCGAGAGCCCAGACATAATTCGGTCTGGCTTCCAATGCCTCGGTGAAAATTTCAATCGCCTGGTCATACTGTTGCATTTCACGGAGACATTCCCCCAGGGTGGCCAGAACCCAGGCATCGCCGGGCAGCAGGCTTTTGGATTTGATAAGATCGGTTAATGCCAGCTCATAATCTTCCAACCACAGATAAGCACTGCCCCGCTGCGCATAAGCCCAACCATAAAATGGATCCATCTCCAGGGCATGTGCAAACATCTTCATGGCTTCCGGGAATTTGGAGGTTTCGCGCAGGCAATAGCCCAGATGCGCGTACACCCAGGGATCGGTATCATGCTTTTTCAAGTAGGCACGATATTCTTTGATGGCTTTTGCAAAGTACTCTTCGCGTTCGTACAGGTAACCACGCGAAAGAACCATATCCGCGTCCTGAAAATCGAGCGGGTCTTTGGGATTCTTACCAATTTTCTGGAACTGGCGTTCGGTGGCTGGCACGGGTTTCCTCACTTATTGTATTTTCATTAATTGTATCGAAAAAATGTAATTTTCCAAACCAGCACAGGCAGGGTGTTTTTGGCGGAGAATTCCTGCTCCTACAGATTATTGTCCTACAGATTATTTGACTTCCTGAATTGATCTGTTATAATCCTTGAAAACCTGACAAAAAAAGTCTTTTTATTGGATGGAAAGGAGTATTTAAATGGTAGAACGAATCCCCGATATAGTTACCCAGGATCTGGTTGTGAGTCTGGAATATTCACTGACCGTAGATGGTGAGTTGATTGATTCGAGTGATGGGTATGGTCCCTTACAATTCATTCAAGGGCATCGCAACATCATTCCCGGGTTGGAAAAAGAATTATTTGGCATGCAGGTTGGCGAGTCACGTGAAATTATTGTCCCACCGGTGGATGCCTATGGTGAATACGATAATAACGCCTTTGTGGATATCCCCAAAGAGCAGTTCCCGGCTAATTTTGAATTCGAGATTGGCAAGACCATCCGTCTGAGCGATCCACAGGGTCGTCAGATCAATGCCAATATTATGGAAATTGGTGAAGGGGATGTGCGTCTGGATCTGAATCATCCCCTGGCGGGTAAAGAGCTCAAATTCTCAGCCACGATTGTGGATTTACGGCTGGCGACTGCCGATGAGCTGGCAGCCGGCAGATTGGGCGGCGGTGGTTGCGCCAGTTGTGGCAGTGGCGATGGCTGCGGGGGCAGCTGCGGATAAGGAAAATCAGAGGTTGATCGGAAATGATCAACCTCTTTTAGAATCCATGCGAAAAGGGGAAATAATTGTCAAAAGTGGGGAAATATCACTATAATAAAGATTATCTACTCATCATTTCCTATTAAGTCAGGCAATTATGTTAAAATTATTTTCCACTTTACGCAGTCGATTAATTTTGATCATCATTCTGACGGCTGTTCCCGGCATATTGCTGTTGGTTCAGGTAGGTCTCAACCAGCGCGAGGCTGCCAAGCAAGATACCCTGGACGAGGTCATCCATCTGGCTGAGGTCGCCTCCAGTGTGGAAGCACTGATGGTCGATAATGCCAAATCATTTTTATTGACCGTATCCCACTTACCGACCGTGCGGGAACAGAATTATGATGAATGCAACGCCATCTTCTGGCATATGTTTGAGGAACATTTTGAATATTACTCAGCCTTTTATGTGGCTGATTTGCAGGGAAATATTGTCTGCAGCCCACCGGAAAAACATGCCCCGCCGGATTTCGAAGAATGTGACCATTATCAGAATCTGATTCATGCTACTGATTTTGCTTTGAGTGGCTATCACATCTGCCGGGTGACCGGAAAAGCAGTCATGTCGGTGGGGTATCCGGTGTATGATATGCAGGATCAATTTACCAATGTAGCTAATGTCTCGTTGGACTTAATCTGGTTTTACGACTTTGCTAAATCTGCCGGATTACCGGAAGGTGGTGAATTGATTGTTATGGATGAAGCCGGTACAATCCTCTCGCATTACCCGGATAATGACCGCTGGCGCGGATATCGCTTGCCTGAATCCAATATTGTGGCACAATTATGGACACAAAAAAGTGGTTATTTAATCGGTGAAGGGCTGAGCGGAGAAGAAACCATTTATGCTATCAGTGATATTCATGGTACCAGCGGCAATCTGTCGGTGATCATGGGGTTGCCTACCCGGATCGCATTTGAAACCGCTAATTTCACGCTAAAGCGCAACCTTACCATCATGGTGGTTGTAGTCTTGTTGGTGTTAATTTTCATGTGGTTCCTGGGGGATGCACTCATCATCCGTCAGGCGAGAGCCCTGGTAGATGCCACCCAGAAACTGGCCAAAGGCGATCTGACCGCACGTACCGGCATCTCTTATAAAGAAGGAGAGCTTGGACAACTGGCACGTTCGTTTGATGATATGGCGGATGAGATTGCTGAACGCGATGCGGAGCGTGATCGACAGGAAGTTGCCTTAAAGGAATACACCTTGAATCTGGAGCATAGCAATGAGGAATTGCGCAATTTTACGAATATTGCCTCGCACGATTTACAGGAACCGTTGCGCAAAATTCAGACATTTGGCGAGATGCTGCATGACCGTTACAGCGGCCAACTGGATCCCCGTGGGATCAATTACCTGCAGCGTATGCGCGATGCTGCTGGTAGAATGCAGCTCTTATTGAGTGAAACCCTGACGTTCTCTCGTTCCATCAACAAAGAATACCAGTTCAGTAAGGTGAACATAGAACAGATTATTCGGCAGGTGCTGATCGACCTGGATTGGCAGGTGGAACAAAAACAGGCAATTGTTGAAATCTCCGAATTGCCAACGCTGGAAGCGGATGAAGTACAAATCACACAATTATTCCAGAACCTGCTCAGCAACGCCCTCAAATTCCATTCACCTGGAAGGCAACCGGAAATCAACGTTTATAGCCCCTATCCCAGAGATGTGACTGACAACGAAGGCATGTGTGAGATCCGCGTACAGGACAATGGCATTGGCTTCAACGAAAAGTATCTGGATCGTATCTTCCAACCCTTCCAGCGTCTGGATTCCAGCGGGGAGTATCCTGGATTGGGCATGGGGCTGACGATTTGCCGAAAGATTGTGGATAATCATGGCGGTACCATCTCGGCGTATAGTTCACCTGGAAAAGGTACAACCTTTGTAGTACGATTGCCAAAGAAACAATCCATAGAAAGGCTCAACAATCATGAAAACGACACAAAATAAAAAGATAATCCTGATGGTGGAAGATGATCCGGATGATATTTACCTGATTGGGGAAGCCATCGATGAATGCCAGATGAACGCCCAGATTTTCATCGTCGAAGATGGCGAGCAAATGCTGGATTACCTGCATCAGCGAGGAGATTATTCCGACCCTGATCTGGCACCACGCCCGGATCTAATCCTGTTGGATCTGAACATGCCGCGCAAGGATGGTCGCGAAGCCCTGGTGGAATTAAAGGAGGACCCCGATTTGCGCGGAATTCCGGTGGTGGTGCTGACCACCTCCAGCGCTGAACGTGACATGAAATATTCTTATGAGCAAGGCGCAAGCGGTTTTGTGACCAAACCGGTCAGCTTCAGCGGATTGCGCGAGGCGGTTTGTAAAATTGGGGATTACTGGATCCGCACCGTGCAACTGCCGGAAGATAAAGCGGGGGATGAAGCGGAAGGAAATCCGGAAGAGGTAGAGTAATAGAACGAACGCCACCAATTTCGCCACAGGCAATAGAACACGCCACGGTTTACGCCACAGGTTGAAAACCTGCGTCTGACAGCATCAAACCGGATGAATCCGGTTGCAAATAAACCTGTTTGAACAGGTTTGAATCTATCAGCCTGTGGTTTTAACCACAGTGTGCATTCGATCACGCCTCACAGCACGCCACAAATTTCGCCACAGGTTAAAACCTGCGTCTGCCAACATCAAACCGGATGAATCCGGTTGCAAATAAACCTGTTTGAACAGGTTTGAATCTATCAGCCTGTGGTTTTAACCACAGGTGTGCATTCGATCACGCCTCACAGCACGCCACAGGTTAAAACCTGCGTCTGTGAGCATCAAACCGGATCAATCCGGTTGCAAATAAACCTGTTTGAACAGGTTTGAATCTGTCAGCCTGTGGTTTTAACCACAGGTGAGGTTGTGCAACAGCACGCCTCACAGCACGCCACAGGTTAAAACCTGCGTCTGACAGCATCAAACCGGATCAATCCGGTTGCAAATAAACCTGTTTGAACAGGTTTGAATCTGTCAGCCTGTGGTTTTAACCACAGGTGCGGTAGTTCAATCCATCACACCCCTCAACATACCACAGGTGAAGTTCAATAGATCACACCACACAGGTGCGGTAGTTCAATTGATCACACCTCACAGCACGCCACAGGTGAAGTGCAATAGACCCCACCCCACGCCACAGGTGAGGCTACGATTTGTGTATATTCTGCTGCAGACGATCGGTGCGCATGGCGATATCGGCTTTGTTGATCAGGGTCGCGGGGTCTCGCCCATCCTGCGGGTAGAGGCTCCAGCCAATGGCCAGACGCGTTTGCACCCGCTGGTCCTTAACCTGCAGCGGAGAATTCATGGCGTTTGATATTTTATTGATAATCGCCGGTACCACTTCGGGATTATGAATGTCCTCCAACACCAGCGCGTACTCATTGTCATTGACCTTCGCTACGGTATCATCCTCGCGCACGGTACCCAGCAGCCGCCGCACCACCAGCACTTCCACCTGTTTCTTCAAGTCCGGGAGCAAATGTTCATGATAGGGGAATGATACTGTTAGCGAAATTAAGAGTGCGTTACTCTGATTGCGTTTCATACGCATCAAGGCATGCCGCAAGCGGTCCATAAAGATCGAACGCAGGGGAATTTCGGTGTTGGGATCATACAGCGGACCGGTGGGTGGTTTCAGAGGTCGAGTACCACGCGGCGTTTGAGGCAATTTGCCTACCAGATTACCGGTATCGATGCGTTCAATCGGTTGATTATTGAGGATCATTGTATACAGTTTTTGGGTTTCAGGTGAGGGCTCTATGCCCAGTTCACGCTCGATGATCGATTTACACAACTGGTATTGCTGCAGGGCGGCGTTGCGGCGACCACTTTTGGTGAGCAGACGCATCAATAAGCGATGGGCACTTTCTTCCAGCGGCGCCATCTCCACATAGCGCCAGGCGTATTTGTATGTCTGGTCAAAATTGGAGCGGTGATAGTAGGCTTTGGCCAGCGCTTGCAGGGCATTAATCATACTGCGGAAATAGCGTTCACGGTTAAAGACGGCCCACTCCTGAAAGCCGGTGACCTCATTCAGGATCAAATCGCTTAAAAAGTCGCCACGATACAGGTCGACCGCTTCTTCCAGTTGATTGATGCACTCCTGGCAGTTGTGTAGATCGATGTGCGGGTGCAATTTACTGCTCTGGATATAGCCATCGAAGGCGGTTGTGTCCATCCAGACCTGTTTATGCATGAACTCAATCGACTCATCGCTGACCTCCAGAAAATCAGCGATCTGATCCTCCCCGCCAAAGGCTTTGCGCAACCCCAGCATGGCCTGGCGTAGATTCATGCGCGCGTACGTCTCCGGGCGATTAGGCCAGAAGAACTCAGCCACCATTTCGCGCGGTTGCAGGCGGGCTGGTTCTACCGCCAGGTACGCCAGCAGAGCGCGTTCCTTGCGCGTGCGCAGGATATCGCTGAGATCGTTGCCATCAAAGTGCACACGGAACGGGCCAAGGAGGGAAATTTCGAGTCTGCTCATTTTTCTAATCTTAATTCACGCTTAATTCACGCTGATTTCACAAGCCGTACACGCCGGATTGGGATAATGAGAGCAACCATGGTTCATATAAAGGCCGGATTCTATGCATGAGCAAAATATAAATTACTTCTCTTACTTGTTACGGGTTTGGAAAGACAGCGTTGATGGAGAATGGCATGCATCATTACAGGATGTCGTCAGCGGGGAATGCCACCATTATCCGACTCTGTATGAATTATATGTCAGTTTGTGGGATTTGACCAACGAAAACGTCAACCATCCCGAGCGTAGTCCATTTGAGCCATTCAAACAGCAATATGCCAGAAAAATAGAATAGGAGTGTGTATGCAAGGAAAGACAACAGGTATTGTTCGTTTATTTCAATCAAACAAAATTTTGAGAATAGGAGGAACGATAATGAAAGGAAAAAAGTTTTTGTGGAGTTTCTTGACGGTTATCATGCTGCTCAGCATGACCGTCGGTGCGGCGCTGGCGGAGGATGGAGATTTATTTAGAAAGAATATCTCCAAAACGCCAGATAATGAGACGGAAAAAGCAGCCATCTATATGATGGACTTTTACGTGCCTGCTCAGGCTTCGACGGGGCTGGTTGGTCCTGTTGATAACTACTTATTAGCTGATGAAACCACTTCAGGATATGAGGCCCGTAACTATGCCAAACCATTGGTAACTGCCTGGATTGATGATCTGCATCCGGTGGAAGAGACCAAAGGTGGTGTTACTTTTGGACATTTTGATGCCTTTATAGGTATCTCATTAGATGATGGTACGTCCTGGAAAACCACCAATCTATCTCGCTCATCTGACCTATCATCTTTCACATTGAAGAATGGTTATGCCTATCCTGGTGATGTCCATAATGTAGTGCATCAGGTCTTTAATGACAATATCTTTGTTGCCTGGGTTGGTAAATACTGCGAAGGTGGTACACCTCTGTATTCTTTGAAACCTGTTGAAGAAGCAGATTACTTCGCTGATCTTGAAGAGACTTACGAAAAAGATGCAGTGTATTTGTATGACCTGTTCGGTGTAGGTGGGGCACAGAGCTCGGTGGATTATAAAGACCAGGGTTTTCCGGAAGTAGGTGAAATTCCTTTCTCCTGTGTCTGGACTGCACGAGGTAAATTACTGGCTGGCGATGACCCTGCGACAACGGAATCGGAAGCCACATATGTGATGTGGACCAAACCAGAACGATTGACCTCTGGAAAACGCGATGCCAACCTTCCCGCTGTCGATTGCGCTGCTGGCGCTGGCTGTATCCTGACCTGGCAGGAAGATCCCGAAGGTTTACGCCCTGGACAGGGCCTTGGCCCAGGTGAAGGCTGGAGTGGAGCGGTTGCCAATCAGCAAACTGATATCTGGTATTCGCATATTTCTCAGGCTGAATTTGATCTTGTGTTCTCGGCTGAAGATGTGATCGGTGCAATCCCGATGTCGGAATATGCGCTTCTGACGGATGTCACAATGCCAAAACCGTATGTGCCCATGGCTGCTCCGGTTCGTCTGACCGACAATGCCATGTGTAAAGGAACTAGTACTGAAAAGAGTCCAAGTGCCCCTTATTGTTACATTGATTTCGATACTATTGATGATATAGATCACACCAATATTCAGACATTATTGGATTTAGAAGCCCCAGAAGCAGATGCTGACTTTTGCGCTGATCAAGTTGACTGGCTCAACCCAGGTGGAACAACACTCAAACTGTGTGTCACAGAAGACAATCGCCTTTTGAATGGACGTGTAGCTGCCACCCGTGTGCGCCTTAATTTGAAACCATACACACTTGCAGATGGAACAAAAAGTGCCTGGGTGGTGATGGCTGCCGAGGAATCGAAAGCTTTGGGTGAGGTTTTGGATGAGGATGGTGATCCAATTGATATCGGCAAAGATATCTGGTATTACAGCTTTGACCCATTCAAAACTGGTGCAGATGAGTTCATGGTCAACCAGGGTGGTCTGCTCAACCAACCGGCTGTCTGCAAGGATGAAGCCGACGAACACTGTACAACTGTTGGTGAGTTCTATGATGTTCAGGTTGATACTCGTGGTTTTGATTATTATCTGACAGAAATCTCCCGCCGCTTTGCATTGACCACCAACTCGGTTTCGGCCGCAGTCAATTCAGAGAGTGGCTTATCAGCCATGTTGATCTACAAACAGGGCATCATCAACCAGGGTGGCCCAGCCGATATCATGCTGCGTAGAACACTTATTCCGGATGAATTCGATGCAACTGTAGACAACCCCTATGCCTTCGAGAATATGGAATGCGCGGAATGGGCATACTCCGATGGCTTAAATCCCAATTACCTGCAGGGTGTCTGTCTCTCACCGGCCATCAATATTACCGGAACGACAGTCATTCGGTGTGATGCAGGCAATGATAACGATACCTGCGCGGATGCCTTCCCTATGGCAGATGATGGCAGTAACCCTGATGGAACAGCAGTACCCAAGGTGTACGAATGGCGCCAATGTGATGGTGGCACATCCATCGACGGTTGTGAGGATGACAATGACCTGGATGACCAGACCTGGGAAAACCCCTATGATGTTGCCAAAGGACACCGCGGTTTCCTGGATGGCGACTTTGTAATGATGATGTACGCCTGGGCTCCCAACTGGAACTCCAACACAGTTGGTAACGACCACTACAATCTCTACACCCGCCGCTCGTTTGATGGTGGAGCTACCTGGACGACTACACCTTCTGTATTAGGTGGCGAAGGCACAGAATATCTGGAATACTACTATGGCACCAAAATCGGTGAACCGGTTCCCGTGACCTGGACCTATGGCGCGGGTGAATTTGAACAGGGTCGCAATGTTTCCTTACTGACCGGTAACAAAGTCACCATCCTCGATCCGCGTTACAGCCCGACCGGTGGTATGAAGCTCTATCCGACGATCAGTACCTGGTTTATTGACCTGTATGGTTTGAACACCTATGGTGACACCTTGCCTTATGACGATGATGCCGTTCGTGATCCATCCAAATTCTTCATGGTCTATGAGACCGGTGACAACACCACTGTAGCCGAAGGTGAAGCCACCCCATTGGATCTTTATTACAGCCGGGCAACCGTATATGGCGATGTCTGGGAAGTAATGGATTATGTGACCGATAAAGATGATCTTGTTCTCGATCGCTGGCCATGGTTGGAAAACAAATCGGATATTTTATCCGGTGAAGCTGGGATGCTGGCGAACCCGGGTGGCACATTCATGTACTCTGTCTGGAACCAATGGGAAGAAGAAATCACCCATTGGGTGGATGAATATGGACTTGAACACGAGGAAGAACTGGTTTTCAACAGCGATATCATCTTCCGACGGTTAATGTATCTGCCGGATGACACGACACTGGAAGTGAACTTGCCGCCAGTTGCGAGCATTCTTGCCACCTCTCAAGAGGTGTATGGAGTCACCGAAGATCAAATCATCAGTCTACTTGCGACAGCGCGTGACCTCGATAAGATGGGTGACGAAAGCCTTGACCCAATCCAGGAGTATGTCTGGACGATCAATGGCGTGGCAGTTCCAGTTGAATTCCAGGAGGAATTCAAGGATATGGGCTTTGACTGCTTCCAGGACAAGCAATGCAACGCCCCCGCCCGCGTAGTTTCCGGCCACTGGGATGGATATCAATTCCAGCAACCTGGTTGGTCAGGGCAGAATAATTACAACCTGGGTTGGTATGAATTTGCCTTGCAGGTTAAAGACAACGACGACCCTGCCAAATGGTCGAAGATTGTGAAGGTAAAGAAATACATTGCCAACAGTGCAACTGATCTGCCTGGCTTCAAGATCTTCTTGCCATTGACAACAAAGTAACCAATTTCACTGTCCCATGATGAGTGGCGCCTGTCTGAACCTGATCGGGCAGGCGCCCAGGGAAAGTAATAATGAAAATAAAAACCAAAATCCCAATCTTATCTCTGATCACAATCAGTTTGCTGGTGGTATCCATGGCTGTTGCTCTACCCCATTGGAGCATTGTAAATGCTGAAACAACTACGATTTTATCGTCGTATCCGAGCTGGTTTTTCAACGGCAAGGATTCGGGTGAAAATATGGGCAGCACGGTCAGTGGTGTGGGTGATGTGAATGGAGATGGAAAAGCGGATGTGCTGGTTGGGGCACAAAAACACACATTGACACTGTACCGGGAAGGGGCAGCCTTCTTATTTTACAGTTCCGGCGGAGGGTTGTCGAGTTTTCCTGATTGGAAAATGGGCAGTGGACAACAAGGAGCGATGTTTGGATGCGCAACCGATTACCTGGGAGACGTTAATGCTGATGGCTATGATGATATCGTTATCGGGGCTTGTGAGTATAACCTGCTGGATGGTTCAACGGTTACTAAATCGAAAGTAGGAGCTGCCTATGTGTATTATGGAGGTCAGAACTTTACTGCAAAGACCAGCGCTGATTGGAGTTTGTTAGGCGATCAGGCAGATGCCAAATTGGGGTCAGCGGTCAGTGGTTACATTAATGAACATCAATCTGCAGTCGTAAAGTATGCGGATCTTCTGGTAGGTACACCTTTTTATAATAATGAAGAAAAAACCAATAATGGCAGAGTCTCTTTATATCTGGGTTCAGCCTCCGGGTTAGCGACAGAATTTGTTTGGGAAGTGTTTGGTGAAAATTCTGCCGCATTATTTGGAAGTGCGGTTGATAATGCCGGTGATGTGAACGGGGATGGATACGACGATGTGATTATTGGCGCACCTCGTCCGGCCAACATTGGCTATGCTTATGTTTATCATAATTCTGACAGTGGGCTCTCTTCTTCGTTTTCATGGAGAGGTTCGGATGAAAAAGGTGGTTCATCGTTTGGCGCTACGGTAGCTGGTGCTGGTGATGTTAACAACGATGGCTATGATGATGTTCTGGTAGGCGCACCCAATAAGAAAGTTTTGATCGATGGTACTTTCCAATCAGCGGGATGTGTATTTCTTTATCTGGGTTCTTCCAGCGGTTTAGTCACGACACCTTCCTGGGAAAAATGTTCAAATCAACCCGGAAGCATGTTCGGCGCGAGTGTAGCTGCTGCTGGAGATATGAACGGCGATGGGTATGCTGATTTTCTGGTAGGTGTGCCATTTTATTCCGTCAGCAATGAAAAGCAGGGAGCGATCTATTTGTTTTTTGGCAGCAGTGGCAGTATTGGTGTCAAAGGTGATTATTTTGAGAGCACTTATGGCAACAAAGCTGACACCGAATTTGGTACATCGGTCAGCAGTGCTGGGGATGTCAATAACGATGGTTTGTTGGATGTGATTGTGGGAGCGCCAAACTACAAAGCCAGCGGATTTCGGGTTGGGCGTGCCATGACTTACTATGCTGGTATTCCGGGAATTCCGGATGTTGAAATTTTTTCAATCTTTTTACCAAATATTCTTAAATAAATCAATTGTTGAAAAGGAAAACGACGATGAGTCTGGAATTTATCAAACCATTGCGAGATAGGTTGTTACCCAAAGAGACAGCAGCTCAGGAACTACCCAGCCGTGATTCTCATGTGCGCAACAACCTGATCCTGCATCTGCACCCCAGCCGGGTACCGGCGCAAGCCTTGCGCTTTACCTACACCTGGGGTTTGGGCGGGATCTCTGTCGTGCTGGTGCTATTACTGGGACTGACCGGTCTGCTGTTGATGTTCCGCTATGACCCACGCGTGGAATACGCGTATGTCAGCATCCAGCAACTGGAGACCGAGGTGATGTTTGGCTCGTTTGTACGGGCAGTGCATCACTGGTCAGCCAATTTTCTGGTAATTGCCAGCTTTTTACACCTGGTGCGGGTTTTCCTGACCGGGTCATTTAAACAGGGAAGAAGCGTAAACTGGATCATCGGTTTGGTCCTGTTTGTGATTGTTTTAGCAGGGAATTTCACCGGTTACTTATTACCGTGGGATCAACTCTCCTATTGGGCGATCACAGTCAGCACCAGTTTGATGGCTTACATTCCACTGCTTGGGACAGCAGTACGGAACTTCTTCCTCGGCGGACCTCAGGTTGGTCAGGCAGCCTTGAGTAATTTTTACGCATTGCACGTGGTTTTCATGCCAGCCTTGTTATTGGGCTTTCTGGCTTACCACCTGTGGAAAGTGCGCAAAAACGGCGGCATTTCTCAACCTTTGCTCAAAGAGGATGAGAAACCGGAGTTCAAAGCTACCAATCCGCACCTGGTCAACATTGAACTGGCTGCCGGGCTGGTGGTAGTGGTGGTGGTCGGGTTATACGCCATGTTAAACCCGGCGCCGCTGGGTTCGATCGCCAACCCGATGGTATCCCCCAACCCGGCTAAAGCTGCCTGGTATTTCCTGGGTTTACAGGAATTATTATTACACATGCACCCATTGGCGGTGATGAGTCTGCTGGCGGTGGCGGTGATTGCGCTGGCGATTATCCCTTGGATCGATCGGGATTTCCGCGATATCGGCATCTACTTTCGCTCGGCGATTGGCAGACGGGCCGCTGTATTCGGTTCGCTACTGGCAGTGTATCTGGTGCCGTTAGCGGTCATTCTGGATGAGTTCTGGTATGACGTACCGGGCTGGTTGCCGGGTGTGCATACGAATATCACCGTGGGCGTCATTCCCTTCCTGATCACCATCTCCGTTTTTGTGGGGATCTACTTCCTTTTGAAAAGCGGTTTGTTATTCAAAAATGAAAAGACCAACCACAGCGAAGCCATGCTGGGTGTGTTCGCATTCATGATGACCGGGTTAATTCTATTAACAATTGTTGGCATATACTTCCGCGGCCAGAATATGGCGCTGGTATTGCCATTCTAAGCATCTGGGAGCAGTGACATGAAAAAAATAACAAATGAAAATCCTGAAAAGGATGGGTCAAGTGTATCAAAAAATGTCAGTAGACGTGATTTCCTTAGTCTCAGTTTAAAAGCCCTGGGTGGGTTAGCCGCCATTGAATTAGGCGCTGCTGGGATCCTGTTTCTGCGATCACGCAGTCTTGCCGGGGAGTTTGGCGGGATGATGACCATCGGCAAGATTGAAGAGTTCACCCCGGGTTCAGTGGTGGAGATTGAAGATGGTAACTTCTATCTGATCTCCACCGAGGATGGTGGCTTTCTGGCGGTTTACCGGCGTTGCCCGCATCTGGGCTGCACGGTCAACTGGATGGAAAATGAACAGAAATTCCTGTGCCCGTGTCATTCGGCTACCTTTGCCAAAACCGGAGATTTCAACAATAAACTGGTGGCGCGCGCGCTGGATTACTTCCCCGTGATCTTTGAAAAAGGCATGGTGAAAGTGGATACCACGGCTCCGATTGTGCGCGAACAACATCTACCACAACATGTCAGTTACCCGGGTTAAGGCGGGAGAGAAGGAGAATAGAATGGATAAAACAAAAATAATCAGTCTGGTTGCCTTACTCGTTCTGGTGATTGCCTTACCGGTGTATGGATTTATGGAACAGGACCGTATGCAGCAGGCCAAAGTTGCTCTGGATGACCTGTATATGATGGATGGCATTGAAATCTATGTGCAGAACTGCGCCGGTTGTCATGGCAATGCAGGTGAAGGTGTGGGTATGATCCCGGGACTGAACCGTGAAGCATTAATTGAAGCGCGCTCGGATCTGCTCTTCAAATCCATTGCGCGCGCCACACATGGTAGAGCAATGGCATCCTGGCATATCGATGAAGGTGGCATCTTAAGTGATTACCAGCTGAATGAAGTCGTGACCATGATCCAGAAAGCGGATTGGATGGTGGTGGCTCAGGTGGCCGCGGTGCGGGGTGCCAGCCAGCCATTCGTTGCAGCCGGAAATGGTGGGGTGACCTTTATGAATGTGGAGGATATTGATGATCCACATCATTGCGCCACCTGTCACGAAGAACCCGAGATGCATGCTGATCAGTTTGGCATCAACTGCGCCCGTTGCCACAGCGCGACAGCCTGGACACCAGCTGTTTTAACCAGCCATATCTTTCTGATGGATCATGGTGGCGAGGGTGAAGTTTCTTGCCAGACCTGCCACCCAGCAAAATATGGCGTTTATGACTGCTATGCTTGCCATGATAACCACCAGTATGAAGAAATGAAAGAAGTCCATCTGGCGGAAGATATCAAAGAATTTGACAATTGCGCGATCTGCCATCCCACCGGTGTGGAGGGTGAAGCGGGACGATTGATGGATGAAAATCCTGGTTTGAAATATCCATTGAGTCTGGAAGAAAAAGCCAGCCTGGTGAAGGATGCCAGTTTGTTGAAAATTCAACCCTCAACGGTAGAGGGGATAAAACCATGAGATCCATTCTTAATTCGATTTATAGGGTGTCTCTGAAGACAGCCCGGAAAGGAGGGCTATGATTAAGCGATTTTGGTGTAAACAGAGCAGGTGGATGCGCGTTATCATCATTTTTATTTTCGTTTTAGTTGCCAGTGGCGCGTATTATGTTAAATCCTACGCATCCTATCTGCTCAGCCCGGGCGAATTATCCAATATGGAAACGAAAAACACGATGTTGGGAGGTGTCAAATCGCACGCTGAATTGGAACGGCAATGTTCGCACTGTCATGCACCCATTCACTGTGTGACCGATTCGAGATGTCAGGATTGCCATTTTGAAATTGAGCAGGATCGGCTGGATGTCAACACCATTCATGGTCGCCTGCCAGGGGTCTCCAAATGCCAGACCTGTCACCCCGAGCATCAGGGTCACGATGCCAATCTGACCGTGTTTGCCTTTCCCAACATCGATCATTACGCCATGACCGGATTTTCCATTCAGGCGCACGTAACCAACACAGATGGTAAGAAATTTACCTGCACCACCTGCCACACCAAAGTGCGTGACATCATTGAGACGATTGACTGTGTGCATTGTCATTCGGATGGTAATCATGACGAACTGGCTGCCCACATTGAAGAGTATGGCATTAATTGTTTTGAATGCCATGATGGTCAGGATCGCATGATCAACGGGTTTGATCACCAGCCTTATTTCTCATTGCAAGCCGGGCATGCTGAATTGACCTGTGCGGATTGCCACACCGAGAAAAAATATGTGGGGATGGGAACCACCTGCAGCACCTGCCACCTGGAACCAGATTTACATGCTGGCGTATTTGGCACGACCTGTGAATACTGCCATACCACGCAAGCCTGGACGCCAGCGGTATTGGTGCAACATAAATTCGAGTTAAAGCATGGAGATGAAGAGATCGATACCTGTGAAACCTGTCATGGTGGCAACTACACCGAATACCCGTGTGGCACCTGCCATAATGAGGGTGAAATTATCAGTGTGCATTTTTCACTGGGTATTCATGTCATCCAGGATTGTATTACCTGTCACCCCACCGGGCGAGGAAAGGCAGTCATGCCAGGGCAACAGGTTGGAGAAGCAGAGCAAATCAGGCAGAATGCTCCTGAGGATTCCCAACCCAATTTGCCTGCACCGTTCATTATTACGCAACCAACGGAAAAACCGGTTCAACAACAGAACCAGGGACCGAATCAAGCCAACCCATGATCAGGTCTTACAGGGACGATAAGTCCGGAAAGGACGGGTTTTTATGAAACAAGGAATAAAAATACTATTAGCACTCAATGCCATTATGTTTCTGGTATTAGCGGGGCTGCTATTATTGGCAGAAACATATCCTTTTCACCCGGGTGACCCATTGTTCGCCCTGCAAAGTACTGCTGAAAGCAGCCGGGTGAAACTGGCAAAAGATCCTGAAAAGCGGGTTGAACTCAGTTTTGAACTGGTAGAACGGCGACTGGCTGATCTGGCTATGGTCAGTGATCCGGATAAGGTAAAACCCGCGGTGGAAGCATTTGATCAGGTACTGACCCAGGCAATCGTTAGCATTCAATCCGTCAGTGAAGTAGAAGCTGCCAATTATTACCAGGACGTGCAAACGCTTCTTTTGCGGGTCGATCTGGTTTTGGGATCAGTGGAAAAAAATATGGAACATGAGCATCTGGCTGCCCTGCATGAAAAAGTAGCCATTTTACAATCTGCCACAACCCCATCAGAGATTCAAAAATTGGCGATGCAACAGACTTTACCCTCCATCATTGCTCCTAAAGCCATTCCATTTCTCAGTCAGGATGTGGATCATATCGATTTCACCCTGACGGATGGACACGAAAACCTGGAATGTGAGCAATGCCATGCCAACGGTGTTTACGTCGACACAGCTACAGAATGTTCCAGCTGTCATGTGTTTGACCAGGTGCTGGCAATGATCTCGGAGGTTGAGGATTACGAAATCAAACGCAGTAATCGGGTTTACCCATACCACTTCAAAGGTGAATGCTCCGATTGTCATGATGCCATTTCCTGGGAACCGACAGAATTTGATCATCGTGGTGTGTACGATTGTATCTCCTGCCATTATGATGATTATCCACAGGATGAGCAGGAAATTGCTTCAGGACCTGTCAATTTCATCGGACTGACTGTATCAAAAGTTAAAACAACCGTTGAACCACATTATCCGGGTGACTGTATCAGCTGTCATACCGATACGGAGGATTGGGCAGAATTCAATTATGATCATCAAATGGAAACTTGCGAGAGCTGTCATGGCAGCCGTGGTTTTATTGAAGGAATGAACGGCAAGATTCATGAGTGTACCCGCGAACAAACCTGCGAAACCTGTCATCAGTATGAGAAACATCCTTCTTATTATGAAGGAATTGCCTGTATAATCTGCCATCAGGACGTGAAAGAATGGTTGCCAGCAGACATCAAACATGATGAGCTACCCAACTGCATGACCTGTCACGAGAAGGATAAACCTGAGGAGGACCATTACAAAAGCAATTGCAGTACCTGCCATATCACAGGAAATTGGAAGACGTTGGCTTTGGATCACACGACAAAAGCCGACTGTAAATCCTGCCATACGCAGCCAGATTACCACAGAGCCGGTGAATTTGTGGGTCAATGTGTTTCCTGTCACACACTAAAAAGGTGGAAACCTACAACCTTTAATCACACTCTGAGCAATTGCAGTACCTGTCATGTCAGTCCTGTCAGTCACTATCCGGCAGAGTGCAGTGCCTGTCATGTCTCCAATTCCTGGTTGAAAATTTCTGTCAATCATGCTGGAATGAACGTGTGTACAGAATGTCACAGCCAGCCAGGCAATCATTATGCGGGATTGTGCACGGATTGCCACATCACGAGCACCTGGTATACCGAAACCTATCATAATAGTTATTCAACTGTGTGCGGAAATTGTCATATGGCACCGATCGCTCATTTTCCTGGCACATGCGAATCCTGTCACACAAACACGGATAATTGGAGTTCAAGCTTTAATCATTCCACCACTTCGTACACTTGCAGCACCTGTCATCCGAAACCATATGGGCATTGGTCTGGAGAATGTTCGAATTGCCATGTAACGACTTCCTGGTCTGATTATACGTTTGATCACACGGGTTATACATTATGTAATGCATGCCATGCGCGGCCATTAGGACACCCACGTGGGCAATGTTCTAATTGCCACAAGACTGAGACCTGGTATGTCCCACCAACGCCAACACCACTGCCAACGAATACACCATTGCCGACTTTCACCTCAACCAATACACCAACACCGACATTAGAACCTACTGCCATGCCTGAACCGACAGAAGAACCGACAGCAACACCTGAACCAACAGAAGAACCGATTGAAGAACCAACGGAAGAACCAACAACAGAACCAGAACCGACTGAAGCTCAAGGAGAACCATGAATAACAATCATATGTTGACCTTTGTCCTTGCGAATAGGGGCAGGGTTAGGTGTACGGGCGGGTTCAGAACCTGCCCGTACGAAAAAAATTGAAAGGAGGTGGTTTTTAATCTAAAATTAATATATAATATTTGAAAATTGAATAGGGACGGGGCTATTAGTGCAATCAAGGACGGAATGCATGAAAAGCGGAAAAATCATAATCATAGCCCCCATCGTTTTACTGTTATTAATTGTAGTCAACATAGTCGTTTTAGCGAAATTACATCCTTATAGGCCCGGAGATGCTTTATTTGGGCTGCAAAGCGCAGTGGAAAATACCCAATTAAAGCTGAAAAGTGATCCCCAAAAACAAATAGAATTTAGTTTTGAGCTTGTAGAGCGCCGCCTGGATGATTTGGCAATGGTAAATCAACAGGAAGATATCTTACCTACTGTTGTTTCGTTTGAACAAGCAATAACAACCGCGATCTTAAATATTCAATATCTCGACAGAGATTCTGCCCATATTTATTATCATAACATTAAGCCATTAATGAGGCGGATTGAGCAGGTGGTAACCAATCTTGAAATTAGATTTATGAATGCCCACTTAGCGTATTTAAAGAACAAGATTTCTGTATTAAAAAACACAACGTCCCCGGTTGAACTTGTCAAGCTGGTTTCCGAAAATTACCTTTCCAGGATTTTTTTCACCTATAATGATCCTAACCTTGCAGTTGAGTCCATGGTGGTCAAACAAGAACCCTTGAAACACAAATCGATGCACAGCGATGCACCAAACTGTATGGATTGTCATCAGGATGGTGAATATATGGATTCAGCCAGCGAATGTTCAAATTGTCATATTCCAGTAGTGTATTTTGAATCCAGGTTAGGGACTGATTCTTACCGCCCGAAATATTTAGAACAGGATTATCCCTATCACTTTAGTGGGGATTGTATCGATTGCCACAGGACAAAATCCTGGAGAATTTATCAATTTGATCATCGCGAAGTGTACACCTGTCTGTGTTGCCATGTCGGGGATTATCCAACGGAAGACTTAATTGAATCTTCTAACCAGATCTTATTGGCCAGTTTGAGTACTTCAAATCGAAATACCATGGTTTCACCACATTATCCAGGAGACTGTGCCATCTGCCACACCGATACCACAGATTGGGGTGTGAATGGATATGATCATCAATTGGAAACTTGTGATGGATGCCATGGTCTGGTCGGTCAACTGACTGATTTGAGTGAAACGATTGAAGATTGCACCAGGGAAACGAATTGTAACGAATGTCATATCTATGAAAGGCATCCTTATGAATATGGTAATTTCTGCGCAAGATGTCATCAGGATGTGCTGGATTGGCGTAATGTGTCTTTAGATCATGCTGGTTTTAGCACTTGTATTGGTTGTCACAGCAAGGATATACCATCCGCCAATCATTTTTCAGGGGATTGTGTCCAATGCCATTCCACAAGTGCCTGGGGTGATGTCTTGATGAATCACGGTCCACAGGGAGATTGCATGTCCTGCCACGAGGCACCAGCTGACCACGCTGACCAGGGGTTTACAGCCCAATGCAGTACCTGCCATAACACAACCACCTGGAATAATGCGGTCTTCAACCATACCCTGAGCAACTGCAGCACCTGCCACTCCACCCCGGACAACCATTACCCGGCTGCCTGTGTCAGTTGTCACTTTACCAATTCCTGGTTGCTTATTTCGGTCAATCACAGCACTTTGTTCGCCTGTACAGATTGCCATACTGCGCCGGTTAATCATTATGTTGGTCTGTGTTCGAACTGTCATAATGCTTTTTCCTGGAGTGATGTGACCTTCAATCATACCGGATATACGTATTGCAGCACCTGTCATACGCCTCCCCCCGGACATTATCCGGGTGAATGCTCTAATTGCCACACAACCTCTTCATGGAGCAAGGTAACCTTTGACCACACAGGGTATACAGATTGCACCAGCTGCCATACAGCACCCAGCGGTCATTATCCGGGTGAGTGCGTGCTTTGTCACAACACGTTCTCCTGGAGTGATGTAAATTTCAATCACAGCGGGTATACGAACTGTAGCACCTGTCACAATCCGCAACCTGGGCATTATCCAGGGGAGTGCACGCTCTGTCATAAGACCACGACCTGGAGTGATGTGACCTTCAATCATACCGGGTACACGAACTGCAGCAGCTGTCATACCAGCCCGGCTGGCCATTACCCGGGTGAATGTTCGTTATGTCATAATACAACCTCTTGGAGTCAGGTGTCATTTGATCATACAGGCTACACCAATTGCAGTTCCTGTCACACGCGTCCGCCCAAGCATCCAGGCGCGCAATGTTCACAGTGCCACACGACGGATACCTGGGAAATACCATGATATTGTAGGGGCGTTCGGCCGAACGCCCCTACATGGCAAAATTTTCCTACAGATGCATGGGATAAAGGGTAATTTCGTACGGGCGGGTTCCGAACCCGCCTCTATGGTTTGAATGCGTGAAGGACGCGCTCTTTCACGATGGTGCGATCAACGATGGGGGCGGGGTAATGTTTACCGATGACACATCCGCATTGTTGTTGCACATCCTGTGGCATGGTCCAGGGTTCGTGGATGTATTGCTGGGATACCTTCGATAATTCAGGAATCCATTGGCGGATGAAATTCCCTTGCGGGTCAAATTTTTGGGATTGCAGAATGGGGTTGAAGATGCGGAAGTAAGGGACAGCGTCGGTGCCCACGCCGGCTGTCCATTGCCAGCCACCGTTGTTAGCCGCTGGGTCACCATCCACCAGTTGTTTCCTAAAGTAGCGTTCCCCCAACTGCCAGTTGTGCAGCAGGTCTTTGGTCAGGAAGGATGCCACAATCATGCGTCCGCGGTTGTGCATCCAGCCAGTTTCATTGAGCTGACGCATACATGCATCCACAACGGGATAACCGGTCAGTCCTTGTTTCCAGGCTTCCCACTCTTGAGGTACATAGCGCCAGTGGATGTTGCGCCGGTGCGGGTAAAAGGCCTCCTGCAGGACATTCGGAAAATGATAAAGAATACTGATGTAGAATTCACGCCAGATCAATTCATTGATCCAGGTTTCCACTCCTATTGTTTCGTCAGCACGCATAGTGTTTATCAGCGCTTTCAAAGCAGCCTGGTAGGCAGTACGGACGGAGAGCAGACCAAAGCGCAGATAGGGTGAGAGGGTCGAGGTACCGGGTTGAGCGAGCAGATTGCGCCCCTGGCTATACACATAGATCGGCTCCTGAAAAAAAGAATCCAGTCTGTGGTGTGCTTCTGAGGCGCTGGCAGGAAAGTAAGGCAAAGCATCTGTATCAGAAAGGGAAACGCCTGGTAATGGATACTCGGGGGGTGGTAGATGCTTCGGTGCTGGGTAAGTTGTGAAGTTTTTCGGAAGTGCCTTCCAGGTTTTACTGAAAGGGGTGAAGATGGTGTAAGGTGTTTCATCAGCTTTCAAGACCTGTTGTGGATGATGAATGACCAATCCCAGGATTAATTTCAGTGGTAAAGCGTTTTGAATTTGGCTGTCTCGTGTGATAGCGTATGGGCTGTAATCTTCCTCAGCAAAGATGGCATCCACAGGAATTTCCTGCATGATGCGCTGCAACACCTGCAGGGGGTTTCCACGGCGAACCAGCAATCGATTTCCAAGCTGATGCAGCCCTTCATCCAGGTTTTGGAGTGCCTGGAAGAGAAAGATCTGACGGCGAGTGGGTGGTTCCTGCAGCAATTTGGGATCCAAAATGAAAAGTGGAATGATGGGTAATCCCGTTTGAAGGGCTGTCTGCAAAGCAGGGTTATCCTCCAGACGTACATCTCTGCGTATCCACCAAATAACAGACTTCATATTTTGATTCTAGCATTCAATGAGAGAAATGTCTGCTATCAGCTCAAACGAAATGGAAGCAGAATCGCCATTAAAAAACCCTGTATAATCTAACTATGGTTCTGGAGGGTAATATGAAACGATTGGCAATATTAACCGGTGGTGGCGATGCCCCGGGATTGAATGCAGTCATCCGCGCTGTTGTCAAGACGGCTGAGAATGAATATAACTGTGAAGTGCTGGGTGTACGCAATGGCTTTGATGGTTTTATTCAGGATGGTGGTGTATTCCCATTGGATTCGAAGGGTGTGCGTGGCATTCTTCCAAGGGGTGGTACTATTTTAGGCGCAGCCAATCGTGGCAACCCGTTTGCTTTGAAAGTGGTTGATCCGGATGGGAGTGTGCACTATGAGGATACCTCCCAGCGAGTGTACGAACGGATTCATAGCCTGCGATTGGATGCCCTGGTGGTGGTCGGTGGCGATGGCACTTTACATATTGCTCAGGAATTACATGAAATTGGTGTGCCGGTGGTGGGCGTGCCCAAAACGATTGATAATGATATTGGTGGCACGGATTTTTCCTTTGGATTTGATACCGCTGTCGTTACCGCAACGGAAGCATTGGACAAACTGCACACCACCGCCGAATCTCATCACCGTGTCATGGTGCTGGAACTGATGGGACGCGATGCAGGATTCATCACGTTGTATGCCGGTATTGCGGGGGGAGCGGATGTTATTCTGATTCCGGAGATTCCTTTCCGTTATGAAGCCATCTGTAAAAAAGTCAACGAACGTGTCAGCCGCGGATCATTTTTCAGCATCATTGCGGTTTCAGAAGGAGCGTCCGTTCAGGGGCAGGAGCAGGTTTTCTTAAGGGAAGGTGATAGTATCCACCAGTCCAGATTGGGTGGCATCAGTCATCAGGTCGCGGAGTATATCGCGAGGGTGTGTGATGTGGAAACGCGTGTGACGATCTTAGGCCATTTGCAAAGGGGTGGAAGTCCAACTGCCTTTGACCGCTGGCTGGCAACCCGTCTGGCAGCGGAAGCAGTGCGGGCAGTCGGACGGGGTGAGTTGGGGTGCATGTCTGCGCTGCAAGGGAATAAAGTCGTGACAATACCTTTATCCGAAGCGCTGGCAACGCCCAAACGGGTAAATGTTCTGGGAGATACGGTATTAACTGCCCGCAGTTTGGGAATTTCGCTGGGAGATTGAATTTGGATTCCAATTAAAAAAACCGAAATTTTACATTTCGGTTTTTTTAATTCAAAGTTCGATTTATTCGTGACGCAAGGCTTCTACAGGTTGTAGATTGGCGGCACGATTGGCGGGATAAATGCCAAAGAACAATCCGACGGCGGTAGAAAAGATGGTTGCCAATAAAATGGCATCCAACCCGACGACCGGAATCAATTCGGTATTGTTGGCTGATGCAATTAACCCGACAATATAGGCAATCGACCAGCCCAGACCAATGCCGAGGATGCCTCCAAACATACTCAATAATGATGATTCCGTCAGGAACTGGATCAGAATGTCTCGTTTACGGGCGCCGATGGCTTTACGCAAACCGATTTCTCGGGTTCGTTCGGTGACCGACACCAGCATGATGTTCATAATCCCGATACCACCTACCAGGAGTGAAATGGCGGCAATACCTCCCAGGAAAATAGTTAAGACAGAGGTGATGCTCTGAGCCGTGGCGACAAAATCCTGCTGGGAAAAGATCTGAAAATCATCTGCACCCAGATCGGTACGGTGCCGGGCGCGCAGGATCTGTGAGATTTCTTCGGATGCCTGATTGACCAGATCGGTATTTACAGCCTGAACGAGGATAAAATCCACGCGATCATTGGAACGTTGGATCAGGCGGGATTGAGCCGTTGAAAAAGGAATGTTGACGATATTATCTTCACTACCAAAGGCGCCACCACCACGTGGGGTTAACACACCAATGACGCGGAAGGGTTGTCCTTCGATACGGAGGGTCTCTCCGATTAAACCATCACGACGTCCGTATAATTTATCCGCGACTTCCACACCGATGACGGCCACAGAACTACGCCCCAGGATGTTCTCCTCACTGATAAAATCGCCTTCGAGTAAAGAGTAATTTCTCACTTCTAAATATTCCGGCGTAACCCCATTAATGCTGGAGCTGATACTTTCTCCACCAAATGTTACCGATAAATTGGAACTGATATACGGTGCCACCAGCGCAACGGATGGTGCCTGAAAGGGATCTGCAATAGCTTCTGCATCTCCACGGGTTAAGGGCTGTGGATTACGTACATTATCATTGCCACCACGAAATACAAAGAGTAGATTGGAACCCAAACCACTGATGGATCCGGTGATGGTGTTTTGGGCACCGCTGCCGATTGCCAGCATGGCGATCACGGCTGCCACGCCGATGACGATGCCTAAAATGGTTAACCCGGAACGCATTTTGTTAGCATTCAGAGACTCAATTGCTTCGATGATTGCCTGTCCTATATTCATTCAGGCACCTCCTCACCGACAACTTTGCCATCGCTCAGGTTAATGATGCGTTGGGTTTGCCTGGCAATGTTCTGATCATGTGTGACGATGATGATCGTTGTCTTGCGGGTTTTATTGAGACTCAGGATCAGATCCATAATCTCTTTGCCGGATTTGGAATCCAGGTTGCCGGTAGGTTCATCTGCCATGATGATGGCAGGATCATTGATGAGTGCACGGGCGATGGCCACACGTTGTTGTTGGCCACCAGACAGCTCGGTGGGTCTGTGGGTAACACGATCTCCCAGTCCAACCGCCGTGAGGGCTTCAATTGCCTTTTGCTTGCGACCATTGGTGATACCGCCATATCGTAGTGGTAATTCTACATTTGCCAGCGCTGTCTGACGCGATAATAAATTAAAACTTTGAAAAACGAACCCCACCAGGTGATTACGGGCAGCGGCTAATTGATCATCATTCATCTGTGAGACCTGGACACCATCCAGAATGTAATCACCTTCTGTAGGACGATCCAGGCATCCCAGCAGGTTCATCAACGTCGATTTCCCTGAACCGGAGGGTCCCATGATGGATACAATCGACCCGCGTTCAATATTGAGATCGACTCCATCCAAAGCGCGTACCTCGATTTCACCCATCTTGTAAAACTTTTTTAAATTGCGGGTTTCAATTACCCAGTCATTCATATTAACCTCTAGAATCCGCCACCAAAGGGTCCACCCTGAGGTGAAAATTCAATAGACGGGTTGAGTACAATCACATCGCCTTCTTTGACATCCCCTTCCAGTATTTCACTTTGCAGGTCAGATGTTGATCCAATGGTGATATTGACCGGGTTGGGATTTATTTCTCCAGGTTTAAGAACATAAACAACTCGTTGTCCTTCTCTGAGCCTTACTGCCCGGTTGGGAATAATCAACACATCTTCGATTTCACTGACAACAATGTTCACGGCAGCAGTCATGCCGGGAAGAACGAATTCATCAGCGTTGGTAAGCTCTAACGTAACCGTGAAATTGACAATGCCTGCCGTAATATTGGCAACCTGCGCAACCTGTGTGATGATCCCTTCATATTCTTTGCCATTGATCGCATCGAAACTGATGCGGGCAGTCATGCCAGTTTTTAACCGATTGATATCAATTTCCGGAATTTCAACATCCACCAAAAGTCCTGATAAGTCATCGATGCGGAAAGAAACGGTTCCTGGTGCAATTTGATCACCAGTTTTCGAGCGGATTTCGGTGACAGTGCCATCAAATGGAGCGCGTAAATTGATCAGATCAATCGTTGCTTCGATGGCAGCGATGCGAGCCTCAGCAGCAGCAATATCATCAGGATCAGGTCCGTCTTTGAGACGTTCCCACTCACGCAGCGCTTCATTGTATTGAGCCTGAGCCAGTGCGAGATTTCCATCAGCAATTTCTATTTCCGATTCATCCGGTAACCCCTGGGCATAACGCCAATTCGCTTTTGCACGATCAGCAAGTGTTTTTGCGGCCGCCCATTCAGCAAAAGCAGCAGCCCGCATGGGGTCATCTTCCGGAAGATGATCGACATTGTCGTAACGTTTTTCCCATTCTTTGGCATTGTTTTCTGCCACAATATAATTGGCATAAGCTTCATCGATGGTGTTTTGTGAAGCACGTTGATATTTTTTTGATTCTCTGCGGGTTTCGGCTTTATCGAGCGCATCCGTTGTATTTGCTAAATTAGCCTGCGCCTGGGCCTGTGCTAAAGTGGAATTTAAGAGTGTATCCAGATTCCGTTTGGCAGTCACCAGGTCGGCTTCTGCCAGAATAATGTTTTGAGAGAGGGAAGATTTCTTTAAAGACGCAAGAATTGAATCTGTAGAAACTTTTTCACCCAATTCATAATGAATGGTGTCAATCTGACCCGAGGTCTGCCAGCTGACCAACGCAGTTTGATTGGCGCGCACCGTGCCAGTAGCACCTACAATGGCGGTCAGGTTTCCCCGTGAAACCGTGATAGTTTGATAATTGGACACCACATTTTTTGCTGCATTATCTTGAGCAAATCGCACCCCAAAATAAATACCCGTTCCAATGATGGCGAGAATTAAAATGATTATGATTGTCTTCTTCATACTTCCCTTCCTGAACAAATAAAAAATCCTAACAATCATCACAGAAAATGATTGTGGATATTTGGTTTATGTTATGGTTATTAAGGAATGGTTTTGATCCCCTTTTTTCGATATCTACATGTGGTTCTATAGGAATCAAATTTTTTCCTTGTTTATTGTAATCCAATTTTAAAGGTTCAACCGTTAGAAATTTATTAATAACGTTAGATTTGGTATAAAAGTCTGTGTTAAAATTGTTGCATTAAGAATACCATTCATTTTCATAGTATACATAAAATGTATAATGATTGTATAAAGTATGCGGAGAAATGTAAAAATCATTGGAAAGGATATTTTTTGGGGGTTGTTATTGATTCTCATTCTCAGTAACAGTGGTATGCCTTCCTTAAAAATTGGTGAAATTGTGCGGGTGGAAACTCGTTGGATGGAATTTGATTATGTCTCCTGGACATTGGAGACATTGTGGCGAAAAGCTGCCCAGATTTCTTTGGGAACTCAGCGGTATTTGAGTGAAGAACAACAGGCAGCCATTACTTTGAATTATTTTGATTTGATCAATGAACAGCGTCAATTAAGGGAAGTTATCAATCATATCTACGCTGATCCAACGATTCTCAATCCACAGATACAGGCGGAACCTTACTTGGAAAGACAACACCAGGTTCAGGAAGAATTGCGTCACATCGGTTATCTATATGAAGCCATACTTCAGAATCAGGTATCTTTTGTGGTGGGTGATAAAAGCCTGGGATTCATCCGCCAACCCATACCCCCGGTGCAATATCATACCACCTCAATGCCGTATGCGCTGATTGTATCTCCCCGGGAAATTATCCGTCAGGACGCAGATATTTCCTTGTTGCCAGATTTAACGCTGGATCAGATCGTCGTGTTGGAAAAGGCTGTGGAAGAAAAATTAAATGTATCTGCCCTTGTGGTTCCCATTGGAGGTGTAGGGGTTTATCCAACGATGGTCATGGAGACCAGCAGCTTGACCTGGTTATCCGAAGTGGTTTCGCATGAGTGGATTCATAACTTCCTGACTTTACGTCCATTGGGTATGCTGTATGATCAGACACCTGAATTACGAATTATCAACGAAACAACCGCCTCCATTGCAGGGAAAGAATTGGGAAATGCCGTGATTGAAATTTTTTATCCCGCCTTGCTACCTCCACCTGTGCTAGAGTCACCCAAAGTGGCAGAGGAAATTGTTCAGGAACCGCAGGAACCTCCAGCCTTTGATTTCCGGGCAGAGATGCGTGAGACCAGGGTTACCGCAGATACCTTATTAGCGCAAGGAAAAATTGAAGAAGCAGAAGCCTACATGGATAACCGACGTATTTTATTTGTAGAAAATGGTTACAACATCCGGCGGTTAAACCAGGCTTACTTCGCCTTTCATGGTGCCTATGCAGACGAGCCAGGTGGTGCGGCCGGTGAGGATCCTGTGGGAGAGGCGGTAAGAAATCTGCGCGCACAGAGTAAAACACTGGCAGAATTTGTTCGTCGAATCGCCTGGGTTACTTCTTACGAGCGCCTGCTACAACTGGTTGATTAAATTTGATTTCAAATAATGATGATTATATATACAAACTAAAAATCATCATCCATTCCACCATCGAAACCACCACCCATACCTGGATCCAGATCATTTGCCAGATCAGGCAGATCGCGTTCGATGTCTTCAGGTGATTGGCCTTTTTCCAAACGATCTACCACTTCATCAAATTCAGGCGGCATATCTTCGCCCAATTCACCAGACATTTTACGCATCATTTTTCCGAGCGCGACGGGGTCATCTTCTAATCCTTCCAGGCTGGAAGGATTAGAAAAATCATCCAACCGGCTATCTTCAGATTTTGCAATTCTGATTCTGCCAATTTTGCGCGTTACCTGCTGGCTGCCACAGTGTTTACAGACAACCGTTTTATTGCCATACTCCGCATATGTCATGAATACATCAAAGCGGCGTTTACATTCCAAACAACGATATTCATACAATGGCATATGTGAAAGTCCTTTTTACTCAAGTAATTTTACTGAACTAATCCTCTAATTGGTTTTCACCAGCTAAAAGTTTGATGAACAGCTTTTATCCATTATAATTTGTCTTATATAGATTCGGAAATATTTTGGCTAAGTTTGGTTCTTTCAGATGAGATCTGAGAAATCAAACAACGAATGATGAGGTCCAATGAGCGATAACAACAGTATAACTTTTGACTTACTCAAGCCCGAACCATTGCTGATTGTGCTTTCAGGACCTTCAGGTGTAGGCAAAGATGTAACATTACAGGCATTGAAGAAACGAAATATACCCCTGCACTTTGTTGTTACAGCTACCACACGGCAAGCCAGACCGGAAGAAACACATGGTGTGGACTACTTTTTTTATAGCAAAGAAGAATTTCAAACCATGATTGATGCAGATGAATTGCTGGAATACGCAATTGTATATGAGGATTACAAAGGGATTCCCAAAGAACAGGTGCGCAAAGCCATGCAAAGTGGACTGGATGTTATCCTGCGGGTGGATGTGCAGGGTGCTGCAAAATTAAGAGAATTAAATCCGGATGCAGTCCTCATTTTTCTGTTACCCAGCAGTGTGGAAGAATGGCATAAGCGTCTCAATAATCGCCAGACAGAGACTGAAGAAAGCATGAAAATTCGTATGAACAAAGTTAAGTGGGAATTGGAATATCTACCCATTTTTGATTACATGGTAGTTAATCGGCATAATTGTCTGGAAGAAGCAGTGGAGACGATCATTGATATCATCCATGCCGAACACCATCGTACCATTCCTAGAAAGATAACCTTATGAAAATGATGAATTACGAACAACCTCCTGAAAGCTATTCGTCAGCACCTCCTCCACCCCAGCAAAGTGTGCGCGTGGAAGTTGATAACCCGGCATCCAAACCCCTGGTTACCTACTTCATTCTGGGTGTAACCGTGGTTGTTTTTCTGCTACAGTTACTGACCCAGAATACTATGGGAATTGATTTACCGGCTGCTTACCTGGCGAAATATAACCAGTTGATCCTATCGGGTCAATTATGGCGGTTAATCACACCGGTGCTGGTGCATGGTAGTATCGCTCATATTGCCTTTAATATGTATGCCCTCTATATTTTTGGCAGAAATCTTGAATACCAATATGGACATGGTCGCTTCTTGTTGCTGTATATCCTGAGTGGTTTTGCCGGGAATGTAGTTTCTTTCGTTTTAACGCCAAATCCTTCTTTAGGTGCTTCTACGGCTATTTTTGGTATGTTATCAGCCCAGGGTGTTTTCATCTATCGCAATCGGCGGTTTTTTGGCAGCCGAGCCCGTCCAATTCTATCGAATATCATTTTTATTCTGGGTATTAATCTCATCCTGGGATTAAACCCGATGATCGATAACTGGGGGCATCTGGGTGGCTTGATCGGTGGTCTGGTATTTGCCTGGACAGCTGGCCCTTTGTGGGAAATGCGGACTGATTTGCAGGGATATCGACTGGTTGATCAGCAGGAAAAATGGCAAATTTTCATGGGAGCATTGATCGTCCTTATTGCGTTTGCTGCGTTAGCGATCATACAGTGGTTTTAATGTTTGTTTTGGATTAATCTTAAATATTTTGGAAGAAATTACATATAATCTAATTACTATTGTAATAATAATATCAGTTTCAGTGAGCATGTTTTGATTTCTTGCGACAATTTATGGCAGGACATTGCATTTGAGCAAATTCTGCACCTGATCGTTTACCTTTTCTTTATCAGATGAGTATTCAGTATCTGCAAATATTCTTTCCCAATTGGTACAAAGGAATATCTCCATTTTTTCCGTTGTGAAGTAAGCCTTTTCAATGAGTGTGTAGGTCTGATCCCATTCTTTTAGATGGGCAAACGCTTCAATGAAGGGTAAGTATTCGGGACCATAATTGGGTTTCATGTCTTCGTTTTCTGCAATTTTCCAATAGGATGCGACGTCACCCCATCTTTCTTCTGATCTGGCTAAATCTGCAAGTTGGAAGTAATAACACCATTTTGGTTCGGGTTCTTCTCCAAAAATATCGATTGGAACGGATTGTTCTTCATTAAGGATAAGACCGGTTTTAAAGGTTTCAAATAATTGATTTTCTACAACCAATAAAAGCGGTTCATTTTTGTACACATTGTCCAAAACCTGAAGGCAACCACGTCCAGGTCTATAAATAACAGGGAGGGCAAACTCCATGCTGGAATTAAAACTCAGGTTACGAAATTGATGATTAATATCCATTTGTTCAGGATATTTATTTTTTGTGAAATCAATAATGTCATCGGGTCCGTCGAACCACCAATATTTCATTTCTTCACTGCTATAACCGGTTGCATACAACACATTTGTGGCGTAGGCAATTTGATAATCGGAACTATATTGGAAAGGTGTATATGGCGAGAGAATGAAGGTCCCTTCTGCCAGCGCTGGCGCACGCCATTTTAATTGCCAAAAGTAGTCTTTTGCATACTGCCAGGTAAGTGTGTATGTTCTTGCGGTACGAATTTGCAATGATACAGAAGCCATTAAGAACAGTGCCATAATGATACTAAAACCTGCATTTCTTTTTTTTCCAAACAGCCAGGATGTGATTAACACAAAAAATGGAACGGCTCCTAACACAATTCCAAACAAAAAACGACTGGACCATAACCCTTTGATTGCTTGACGACCTACAGCCCAGATTGGCAAACCGCCTAGCAGCATGGCGATCAGACAAAGGGAAAGAATTAAAACCGGATATGGTTCAGTCTCACTTTCTGCTGATTTCTTTTTGTTATGCCATTGTTGCATGAATATCAATGAAACACCTGCCACAAGAAAACCGACCAGCCATGAGAATATGGTTGTCTTGGCGTGAATATCAACTTCTTCCGGAATAATGGTTTTGGACCAGACATACATGACGGCATAAACAAGATCCTGCAAGATGATTTCAACTTGCTGAACCAAAACAACCAACGGGTTTTGCTGAAATGCGCTCAGGATCGAAGGCATATTTTTGACCGTCATTCCTTCTTGCTGGATCAGGGGTAATACTGACATTCGAAAGATTAAGAATAGGATAAAGACCAATAAATAGGGTAGCCAATTCAGGAAAGCTTTTTTAATTGCTGTAGAAGTAATGGTATGCTCTCTTTTAAAGATGTAAAAAAGAATCAATAATCGCATTAATTCCAGTCCGGTAAAGTACTCGATAATCAACATTTGCAGCATCGCTAAGAATAAGGAAATAATTAGATAGATCCAGCGATGTTTTAGTTCCTGTACTGCCTTAATCATCAACCATATCGAAGCACTGAAGAGCAGAAAACTAATGTAATGAACCATGCTGGTACGGATGACAAATTGACGGGTAATCCCCGGATACACACCTAATAATAAACCGATCCAACCAATCTCTAACAGGTTCTTTGGCCAAATGCGTAGAAATGATTTTACAATAAAAAGTACGGCTGCCCAATTGACCAATAAGCCTACTAAATGCCAATTAATAGGTTTTGTACCTATGAGTGGATTGAACAAGAAATGAATAATTGAGGAAAATGGACGATCAATCAGGAAGTAGCTCCAAATTTGGGGAAAACTAAATTGTTGCTTTTGCAGTAAAACGCCTTCCCAATCGTCATAATAAAACCCCAGGTTGGCTACCAGTAGTTTATGGGCTGCAAACATGACCAGTAACAAAATTGCAGCATAGAAAGGAAAACCAACTACTGGATTTATCCATTGGATGATGTGAAGGTAAAAGTTGTGGATCGTGGATTTGAATTTCGACATAAACCCTCGCAACGAAAGGATGAGTTTCCAATTATATACTAGAATATCCGCGCTGATGATTTAAACTGCCAACATGAAATGATTCTTTTCAAAGGTAATGATATTGGTGGAAAAAATCATGCTAAAAAATATGACTCACGGTAGATAATTGAAAAAGTTTTTTCAGTTACATTTAATCTGGAAAAGTTTTGGAGGTATAAATGGAAAAAACACAGGATATTTTCCCTGATATGAAAATACTCAAGCCCTATCTGGCGCCTTATACCAGAGCAAGCACAAAAAAAGCAATTTTCCAGATTGTAAACTCGGTTATCCCTTATTTAGCTCTTTGGGGATTGATGATCTGGAGTCTGCAATATAGTTATTGGATAACACTGGGTCTGGCAATCATTGCTGCTTTGTTTTTGGTTCGAATCTTTATCCTCTTTCATGATTGTGGACATAACAGTCTGTTTCCTTCTAAAAAAACCAATCAGATCGTTGGTTTTTTCCTGGGGGTGCTGGTATTTACTCCCAGTGAACAATGGTGGCGCTCACATGCCATCCACCATGCTTCCAGTGGGAATCTGGATAAGCGTGGCGTGGGGGATGTGATGACCCTGACAGTGGATGAGTACTTATCAAAATCCAGCATCGAGAAATTAGGCTATCGATTGTTTCGTCATCCATTGGTGATGTTTCTATTAGGTCCAATATATATGTTTCTGATCAGTCACCGTATCCCCCGTCCAAATTTGGGGAAGAAAGAAACACGATTTCAGATTTATCACAATCTTGCTTTATTGGTGGTGATCGTTATCATGATACTCGCGATTGGATGGAAAGGATACCTTATTATTCAATTGCCAGTCATCTGGATGGCAGGTGCTTTGGGCATCTGGTTGTTTTTCTTACAACATCAGTTTGAAGGGGTTTACTGGGCAGAAAGTTCGCAATGGGATTATGTTTCATCAGCTTTAAAGGGTGCTTCCTATTATGAATTGCCAAAATGGCTGCAGTGGTTCAGTGGCAATATTGGTTTTCATCATATCCATCATTTAAGCCCCAAAGTCCCCAATTATTATCTGGAAGAATGTTACAAAAATGGGGGAGTTTTTCAGAAAAATGTAAAAAAGATTTCCTTTTGGGAAGGTTTTAATTCAATTGGATTAGATCTGATCGACATTCAAAACAATCGCTTAATTCATTTCAAAGATTTGAAAAAACCTTCAGTTGCAAATTAAAAACAGGAAACAACTTCCTGTTTTGATAGAAATTTATGTAAGGAATGAATTGCCTGGATGTTCTGGATTATTCAATGAACACTTCTACGTGTTCTCCATCTTCTTCATCAAAGACATCCACAATTTGGCCGATTTCTCCACTTTCGAGAAATTCATTAATGATACCCGGGTCGATTCCTTCAATTTCAGGGGAAAATTTCATACCCATTTTCAATCCAGCGCCTACCAATCCAATCGGTAAGCGAACGTTGACGCGGGTTTTACCTGTGTCCGTATCGGTTACGCGAACACGAAAAAATTTTCCGGGTCGGAAACCTCCTCCTCGATCATAGCTGGGTACCGAGGGACCGGTTGGCATAGATTTGGATTCAACCCCAATAGAACCTAAAGCTTCTAATAATTTAGCAGCCTGTTCTGCATTAATCACGCCTTCCTGTAACATGGACAGTATTTTGATTCTTTCTTCTTGTGTTGTCATGGCAATCACTCCTTTTTATTCGGATTTCTTACCTGCTAATTGAGCCTGAGCTTCTTCCGGGCTGATTTCACCACTGGCTAATGCATCTAAAATGCGCATTCTTTCTTCGGCTGTGAATTTGACGGGTTCATCCGCTTTTGGTTCAAAGCCTAATAATCGTAAAATATCCTGCAAACGATTTCTTAATGTGGGATATGAAAGATTCAATTCTTCTTCCATGCGATTAAACCTGCCTTCGCAGCGAATGAATGTCATTAGAAAATGCATTTGTTCTTGATTAAGCACGTTAAATGGGTTGGCAGTTGGTGCAAAATGTCCCTGGATGCTGGTATCACAATGGGGGCAATATAAACCGGTTACTTCCAGATCATTACGGCATATGGGACATAAGGTGGGTAATTTGTTCATCGAACCTCCTGCATTAAATTTACATTTCTTCTAGATATTTTCAGTTTGCTATATTGTACAATTAATATTCTTAATTCAAGTTTTCTATTTATTAAAATCATATCATAAAAAATCAATATGTCAATATTAAACTTCAATAATATTGAATAAGTTATAAATAATATTTAATATCTGATAGAAGAAATACATATAATTCATTTATAGTTAACAAATTGTTAAAATTAATGATGTGTTTTGAATCGTGATATACTAATTTTGACCTAATGGTTTTCAATTCTAACAGCAAATGAGGGAAGCTATGAAAACTTTGCTAATCATGCGACATGCCAAATCAAGTTGGAAAGAACAGGAATTGCCTGATCATGACCGCCCATTAAAAAAGCGCGGGCGCAAAGATATTACCAATATGGCAAAAATTCTCAAGAAAAAAGCATTAATTCCTGAATTGATTCTTTCTTCCAGCGCAGTTCGCGCGAAGGACACCGCATCACTGATGGCAGAGAAGCTGAATTATAAAGGTGAGGTTGAATTGGTAGATGACCTTTATATGGCAGAACCAGAAACGTACATTCAGAAAATTGCTACAGTTCCAGACAAAGTTGAAAAATTATTAGTTGTTGGCCATAATCCTGGGTTGGAAGGGTTGGTCATGACACTGGGGGATAAGATTACCTCTTTACCGACTGGCTCCATTGCCAAACTATACCTGTTTGTTGATAAATGGAGTGACTTGACCCCTGAATCAGATGGTGAAATTAACCATGTCTGGGTTCCAGAAGATTACCGATAAGGTCACGAGAAGCTAAATTTTAGCTTCTTTTTATATTCAAAAATTGTGTCTTTTCAATAATTAGCGGTCAGGTTTTTTTTGGCGTATGCCTGCACGCGAAAAACACCCGCTCATCCCCGATTTGTTGAGAAGTGACAAAAATTTCGATAATTGACATGTTTTTTCGTTGAATGTCGATATAATTTCCAACGAGTTAATATCAGTATAATTAAGTTACTTGGAAAAAGTCTTCGCATGAATGGACCCAGAATCTATGCTTTATATTGTTTCGACCCCGATTGGAAATTTAGGTGATATGTCTCTCAGAGCTATTGAAACGTTGCGTTCAGTGGATTATGTAGTCAGTGAAGACACGCGTAAGACTGGGGTGTTGTTGAAGCATTTTGATATTCATAAACCTCAGATATCCTTTCGTGAAGACAATGAAAAAAGGACATTACCGAAATTGATGGGACTGCTGAATGCAGGAAATCATATTGCCCTGGTTTCGGATGCCGGTACTCCTTCCGTCAGTGATCCAGGGTTTACCTTGGTGCGTGAATCACTGGTAGCGGATATTGAAATAACAGCCATTCCTGGCCCGACCGCATTAATCACAGCGTTGGTGCTTTCCGGTTTAGCGGTGCATAGTTTTACGTTTCGGGGATTTCCTCCCCGCAAAGCGGGTCCCCGGAAACGATGGTTGGCCATTGATGCTCAATCGCCACATACACTCATTTTTTACGAAAGTCCCTATCGGTTGAAAGCATTTCTACAGGATGCGCTTGAGGTATACGGGGATCGCCCGGCCGCTGTTGCAAATGACCTGACCAAAAAGTTCGAAACGATGTACCGTGGTTCGCTGACAGAATTGATTGAAAAGTTCACGACCGAATCCATTCTGGGGGAATACTGTGTCGTGATTGCTGGAAAAACGGACAGCCCAGATGAAGGTCTTAATTCATCGCAAAGAACTTAAAACGGGTGTCTTGATCGTAATAATCTTCGCTCTCAGCCTGTTTAAGTTTTGATACCACCAGGTAGGTTGCAGGGGTCATTAACGCTTCTATGCCGACTTTGAAGATGTAATTGGTGACCACCAGACTACCCCAAATCACCCAGGGGAATACACCTAATAAAGTTGCAACGGTCACAAAGATCAATGTATCAAAGCCCTGGCCGATTAATGTGGAGCCAATGGTTCGGATCCACAAAAAGCGGCCAGCTGTTTTTACTTTAATTTTTGCCAGAGTGACCGAGTTGCTAAATTCACCTACCAGGTAAGCCAACAAACTGGCGATCACAATGCCACCGGTACTCATACCACCCAGAATTGAATCGTATGCGCTTTGACCAGCATATTCCTGCCAGGCTGCTTCACCAGGCAGGATTTTTACAATCGCCAGAATGAGTGAACTGAATGCCAGGGCAGCAAATCCAGCCCAGATGACACGGCGTGAGCGACGGAAACCATAAACCTCGGTTAATACATCACCGAAGATGTAACTGATGGGGAACAGGATGGTGCCAGCATCGAAAGCCAGGGGTATTCCAAACAAACTGATGCCCCAATCAACTATCTTCGCAGAAGAGGCTATATTGCTCAGGATCAACACGGTCACAAATAAGACCATGATCAGATCATAATAACGATACATTCTAATTTTTTCAGGTTCCTGGTTCAAGATTATTCCTTTTGATCATTTTCTAACAATGTATGATGGTGCTCAAACAGCCGGAAATTCTACTGCTCTTTGATGATATTGAACAGACTCTTCGACGAAAAAGATCAGTTGTCATCTATGGTTATATAATAACAAGGATGAGATAATTGTAACTTAAAGCCGTATGAATCACTTTTTTATTACCCCACAACACATTCAGGAATCGAGAGTCCTATTTCCTTCTGACGTTTCACACCAGATTGTCAGGGTTTTACGTTTGAAAATGGAATCAACCGTCATGGTTTTGGATAATCATGGGCACCAATATGAAGTCAGGCTGGAAAAACTGGATACCCAACAATGCATTGGAAAAATCGTGCAAGCACTGATTATTGAGACAGAACCAGAAACCAGGTTACATTTGATGGTAGCCATGACCCAACGAGAGAAATTTGAGTGGATTCTTCAGAAAAGCTGTGAGATTGGGGTTCATAAAATCACACCTATTATGAGTGAGCGATCGATTCAAATTCCTGCTTCGGATTTTCAGAAGAAAAAAGAGCGTTGGGAACGCATACTGAAAGAAGCTGCTGAACAGAGTCGCAGAGGGATGATCCCGGTGTTAAATGCTCCGCTGGCAATTCAGGCAGCATTTCATGATCCTGCTCCCATCCGATTAATAGCCTGGGAAAATGAACAAAATCGGCGCTTGAATGATATATTTGAAAACCAAAATTCTGCTGAGATTTCTCTGTTAATAGGACCGGAAGGGGGCTTCAGTGAGCCAGAGATACAGGCTGCACAATCTAAGGGCTGGATACCATTCAGTCTGGGGAAGCGCATTCTGCGAATGGAGACGGCTGCCATTGTGGCATGCGCATTAATACTGCACCAAATGGGCGAAATTTAGGGGATTGAGATTTTAATATAGATCGTGGATCAAAGCTCGTTTGGGCATTAAGTTTCGAATTCTTTCACCGGTAGGTTTTCCACGCCCCAAAATTCTACCTACATGATCACGCATTATCAACTGGGGAGCATTTTGTCTGGCTGGATTTATGAGGTCATCTCCGCGCATCCAGGAGGAAAGTTGATCATCCTCAAGTGTGCAAATATTTTCTTTAGCCAATCGGCCAAAGCGGGTAACAAATTCATGCGAGAGCAGATATTCATTGTCTGATATCTCTGCCAGAGGTAAACCAAGTGATAGAACCGGTAAATCCGGGAAATTTTCAATGAACTTACCTGGAAAACAATGCAGATTGTTTTTATATTGCCAGATTTGCCAATCGTATTTCTCAATCAGGTTTTCCAGATGGATACCGAATAAATTGTTTATTTGTTGCAGTAAATTTGCCTGTTGTTTTTCAGGATAAAGAAACCAGTTGGCGGATGACAAAGGTCTTGATGGTGGTTGTTTGACTTTGCTCTCGATCTCATTCACTTTAGTCATTCGGGCTGCGAAAAATCCTGCTGTTCCAAATCGAAATGGCCAGATCCGAGCTGCGTTTGCGATCTGGGAATTGAATGCAAATTGATTGTATTTTTCTAGAGCGGGGGTAGGTTTTTTGAGAACTTCCTCGATCGGGTCAATCTGTATTTGTTGGTGAAAATGATTGAGTATCTCATCCAGCACCATTTCATTTTCTTCCACGGTCAGTGTGCAGGTGGAATAGACGACCTGCCCACCCATTTTTAAGGCATGTAAAGCGCTCTCCAGCAACTTACTTTGACGTCTGGCAAGGTTGTTGATTTCTTTCTGTGTGATCGGTTTGATGGCATGCGCATCACTCTCCCGAAGCCCTTGCATGGAACAGGGAGCATCTAATAAGATGGCATCGAAGGTTTCCGGGAACCAGGAGCCAAAATATTCACCGGGGTAATTGGTAACTCCTACATGACTGCTACTCCAATTCTGTAGGACGATGCGCAAGGCGGTCAGGCGTTCACGGCTGGAATCATTGGCGATGATCAACGCCTGATCATTCGTTCGGCTGACCAGATGGGTGGTTTTACCACCCGGTGAAGCAGCCATATCCAGAATGAGGGGGTGTTCTTCAAGTTTGCTGAAGTCAAACAATTCCACGGGCAACATGGAGGCAGCATCCTGAATATAATAATGACCCAAACTGTGCTCAATCGTTTTACTGAGGGGAGAAGGAGCATCAGTTACCCAGAATCCTGTTTCGCAAAAAGGCACAGGTTTTAACTGCCATTGGTAGTGTTTTGCCCACTTTATTGGCATATCAGGTTGATCAACCTTCTGGGGGTTTACCCGAAAGGATGGGTATAAAGGTTGGTTCAACTCGTCCATCAATGCCTGAATTTCCTCCGGGTGTAGCAATGGAAGGAAACGCTCAAGCATGGCAGCCTGAGGTTTCTGGGTGTTCTCTTGCCGTTTTTGTTTTCTTTTTGCCATTATGAAATGATTGTAACCGTTTTAAGCATGACTGCTATTTTCTTATCCAGAAGATTAATTCATTTTCGACCTGAAATTCCTCAACCGACCAATTTAAGTCCTTCAGGGTGTCATAAATCAATCTGCGATGTTGGACTGATTTGTCGTGGCGCATGCTCATGCTGGTTGCCGGTAGTGAGACCAGTAGATGTTTGACCTTTAAAGCCTGCCAGAAATTACGATTGCAACCACGCTGGCGTTGATCAAAACGATGCGCTTCCTTGAAGAAAAAGGCTACATCTGCTTCCATTTGAGGTGGGTGGATCAAAATATCCTGTTGAATGGCTAACGGAGGTCTGTTTAATAAATTGAAAAAGGTGTTTATGAATTCCACTCTGGCTTTGATGATATCATAGGCATAATACTGGCAATTTTGATCAAGATTCATCCAGGGGAGACCAAATGGATGGTATCCACAGGCCAGATCAAGGATGAGTTGCGGTTTTCCGACCCTGCTAAAAATTTCCTGGTAAAAAACATCCAGGAAAGTGATGCGTTCCTGCGTGGAAATATGGCTTTTGAGGATTTGTGTACAGGTAGCTTTGATAGCCTGTTCATCCTGCCGGAAGGCTTCTTTCAGATCCATGGTTGCCTGATCATAGTCGCTGTCACCCAGATAGGTTGCAACGATGTTGTGGAGCTTCTTTCGCACAGCTTTATGCAAATCCTGAAGGTGTTTATGATGGGGAGCTTCCTGGATGTAGAGCGACTCGATTAAATCCTGAGGAATATCGATTGACCGATATTTTGGGGATTGTAAGACTTCCTGAGCATATTGGCTGATTTCGTCTTCGGAAAGTGTTAAGCGACTCATTTTTTAATCAAAAATGCCTGTTCATTCGGGAAAGAAAAAGTCGAAACATCCCAACCGGTGTTGTGTAATAAAGTCTGGAAATGCTCGCTGTAGAAATGGCGCATACCTTTCTTTTTCCCGGACAATGATTGCGCAGGAAAACTCACCAACAAATTTTGACATGGTAAATCCTGGAGGATCTTGGCACCAATGTTTTTGTCGATTTGTTCCAGGCAGGGAATGGTCTTTAACACCAATCCGATTTGAGCTTTTTCCTGTGGTATTTGTTGTGTGAGATCGCAGCAGTATGCCTTGCCATGGATGTTGAAGTGTTCAAAAAAAGAATTCAAAAATTCAACTTGATCCACGTATATATCGCAGACCGTTAATTGAATGGAAGGTGTGACTGGCATCCATGCCAATGCTAAAGGATTGAGCCCACAGGCAACATCCAGAATTGAATCGATAGGGGAAAGAGAAGAGAGAGTCTCGAGAAAAAATTGATCAAGAACCTGCAAGCGTTCCCGGGTGGAGGCATGATTTCCCATGGTCTGGATTAAAAATCTTCTTACTTCCGGATTATGAATATCCTGGGGAAGACTTTTCATTTCAGAATACAAACGCTCATAGTCGATACCCTGGGGTTGGTACGCTGAACCGACCTGATGAAGTTTGTTGCGTATAGCTTTTATTGAATCTTTCCAGGATCGACCTTTTTTCAGTTCAATTCTGGCAATATTTTCAATCAAATCAGGATGAATGGAGCGATATTTCGCGCCATCCTGGACCTGTTTGACCATTTTTTCTAGTTGTTCATCCATGGGTTATTTTTTGAATCCGTTCGGTTAATTGAGTCATAAAACGTAAATTATGAATAGTTGCCAGACGCAAGAACAGGCTGTCGTTCATTTTAAATAAATGATGTAGATATCCGCGTGAGTAACGGCTACAGGTCAGGCAATCGCACCCCTCTGTGAGCGGTCCAGGATGTTTGATATGCTCCTGGTCGTTGATGTAAAGATATTTCAGCCAGTTGCCCGATAATCCCGCATTGGGGGCGTCCTGGTTGTTGGCGAACTGGTACAGGCGTCCATGACGGGCATCCCGGGTAGGCATGGCGCAATCAAATATTCCATAACCCAATTGATAACATACCAGCACATTATACGGATGGCCAATACCCAGCGCATGCATGGGATATTGCTCCGGAACCAAATTACGGGTGTGGGTAAGTATATCCGTGAGCAAGTTGCCTTCTCCATCCAGAGGCCAGCCACCGTACCCATAGCCATCAAAACCAATTTTCAGTAATTCATCCGCACAATGTTTGCGTAAGTCCTTGATGCCACCACCCTGAATGACACCAAATAAAAGGGGATGGTTTTTGTCATTCAGCTTCTTTTGTGAAACGAGTTTGTCAAAAGTCTCCCGGCAGCTTTTAGCCCAGGAAATGGTGCGCTCCACACTGAGTTCCTGCTCTGCATCCGACGCATCCACATGGGTGCAATCATCCAGGCAAATGACCACATCAGCGCCATAGGCTAATTGTAATTGAATGCTCTTTTCAGGGGTCAGTTGAAATTTACGACTGGATCCTTCGGGCTGAAAATTGATTCCTTTCGGTGTCATATTCCCGAATTTTGGATTCTGCCGGATCAAGGAATACGCCTGAAAACCGCCTGAATCGGTAATGATGGGACGATTCCAGCCACTCATGGCGTGCAATCCACCCAATGATTGAATAGTGCTGGTGCCAGGTTTTTGCATCAGATGAAAAGCATTCATCACGACAGCCTGGATTTTTGCCTGTTCCAGATCGACACTATCCACGGACCTGACCATACCAAAGGTGGCATCCGGTATAAATACCGGAAAATCAAGCTCCCCATGAGGTAAAGAAAGCGAACGCACAAAAGGATAGGTCATACTTAGATTATGCCTGAAGAGAGATCAGTCGGCAAGCAAATCTGGTAGATTGATTAGATTATTGCTTTTATTCCGGTTATCATCATGGAGAAACCCACGATGAGTAATAGGATGATGATCAATCGCCCAATTGTTATTTTGATCGATGGCTTCAAATATCCAATGGTTCCGAAAAGTGTTATCCAGGCCATTGTCGCAGGAATCATAGTTCCATAAAATCCCAAAGCGAAAGATAAGCCACGTAAGGGTGATATTTGCCAACCAGTAAGAATGGTTGGAACCCCGATCGTCGCCCAAAAGATGTACACATTCGGATTCAGCAAATTCATGGTGATCCCTTTTAGAAAAGTCACCCGCTGTCCACTTGGTGCTACATCCGTTAATGAGATATCTTCAGTCTTTTTTGATGTTTTATATGCATCCCAGGCAAGGTATAAAATATAGAAACCTCCGATGATTCTCAAACCATGCGTAAACCAGAGCGGGAGTTGGGAAAGTAGAAAGAATAATGATAGCATTACTGGCCCATCGGAACCAAGGGGAATCAATGCTAATGGAAGTGTGCGTTTCCATCCAGAACGGATGATTTGAGAAAGCAAAAATGCCTGCATAGGTCCAGGCAGGAAAGCTGCATACAAACCGAAAACAATTCCCTGTGTCAGAAAATACATGTTGCAGAAACAAGGAAATGTGGGATTTTATTAAATGATAAATGCATCAATATTTTGGTCTTCTTTTATGTTTTAGGGCTGGCAGTTATTATATATCCAAATAATTCTTGCAAATGAAATTAAATCCTACTCCAGGCGATATTCCAGCTCAATTTCATCGTGGATGGGTATACCGAAATAACCAACCGTCGAAATTTCTGGTTTTTTCTTTCTGGCGCGGTCAGTGGCTCCAATGTTTATTTTGGTCATCCGAAACCCCCTTTTTTGATAAAAGCGCAGAGAATAGATATTATCGTTGGTAGTGACCAGGAATAACCTTTTACAACCCACATTTTGGGCATGTTGTTTAACAGCTTCAATTAATGCAGCGCCGATCCCAATACCCTCGCGCAAAGAATCCAGGGTGACGATTTCACAATCATCTCCATCAAAATGGTAGGTGACCAAACCGAGAGGCTCTTCAGAGCTGGAGGTCACAGCTATAAATCCAGGTAGATCAGAGGGGTGAAACACAGTATCATGAGAGACGACGATCTCTGCCCCCCATTGAAATATCAGCCACCTTTTAATCCATTCCCGATCTTCTTTTTGAACATTTCTAATTGTGAATAAATCCATGATAAGCCTTCTTGTCTAACCATGCTCGAATATGAAGCTGACAAATGCATGAGCTTGGACTATACTTTTATTGTACAAAGCAATGATGAAAAATGAAATAGGCATTTTTTTGTTTCTAATTTTTGTGTCCTTTCAATAATTAGCGGTCAGGGTGTTTTTGGCGTGCGTCCGCACGCCAAAAACACCCGCTTGCCCCGATTTATTGAGATGATACTAATTTTTTTATGAAAATAAATAAGGAGTGGATCCAAAATGATAGAAATTTCACAAGAAAATTATGAGAATCTGGTTCTACAAGCAAATCTACCTGTAATCGTTGAATTTGGCGCTGTGTGGTGCGCACCCTGCAAGCGGTTGGAACCAGAATTAGAGAAACTAAACGATGTATGGAAAGATAAGTTTATACTGACTCACGTCAATGTAGACCAGGATCCCGATATTGCCATGCAGTATTCTGTCATGAGCGTTCCCACGACAGTTTTGGTTAAGAATGGAAATGAAGTGGAAAGATTTATCGGTTTTAAACCATTAGGCAAGATCATTGAGCTGTTTGGAAATTATATTGAAAGGTAAGGAAATCAATGACAGATAAACAACAAAAACCATATGGCCTCTGGGACAGTCCGATCACTGCTCTGAGTGTTTCTCAGGGTGTCCGATTGAATGAAGTGCAATGGGATGCCAATGGCGAATTTCTGGTCTGGCTGGAAGGCAGATCGGACATCGGCATGCTGGTAGCCAGTCAGCTGGGGGAAGCTGGCGTTGATTTAAATGGAGAAATGAGCTGCCGAGGTGGGGTTGGGTATGGTGGCGGTGAATTTACTGTGCAAAACAATCTGGTGATCTTTGCTGGTAAGGATGGACGTTTATATAGACGTGAATTAACACCAGAAAAAGCAAAAGCGATCACACCGGCTTATGGTTCAGTTGCTGCCCCGAAAATTTCTCCGGATGGCAGACACGTGATCTATGTCTTCTCGGATGGCGCGAATGACGTATTAGGAGTCGTGGACACATCCGGTGTTCAATGGCCTCAAAAGCTGGTACAGGGGGCAGATTTTTACATGCAACCTGTCTGGCATCCACACGGAAAAATGATTGCCTGGGTGGAATGGGATCACCCCCATATGCCCTGGGATGGAACCAGGTTGAAACTTGCTTCATTAGATGTCGATGAATTACCCAGCATTAAAATCATCCAGACAGTGGCTGGCGATGATGAGACCGTCATTTTTCAACCTGAATTCTCACCAGATGGACAATGGCTCAGTTATATCAGCAGCGCTGGAGAATGGGACGCTCTGGTACTGGTAAATTTGAACACGATGGAAAAGCAGGTCGTGTATCAACCAGCTGATTTGCATTTGATGGAACCAGCCTGGGTTCAAGGTGTCAGAACTTATGCCTGGAACACAGATAGCCAATCAATATACTTACTACAGAATCAATTTGGCTCCAATAGTCTCTGGTTGCTAAATATATTCTCTAAGGAAATCAATAAAATTGATACAGGCGTTTACACTTCGTTAGAACAAATCTCAGTTTCATCAAAGGGTGAAATAGCTTTGATTGCTGCTTGTGCCAGCATTCCTGCGCGGATTATTGTTAGGGATGGTAATTCGTGGCGTGTGGCAGCTAGAAGCTCCGCAGAAAATATTCCACCTGCATATTTATCCTCACCTCAAGCGATTTCGTGGCTGTCAAAAGATGGAGTGGAAGTTCACGGTTTATATTACCCACCCTCCAATCCAATTTTCCAGGCAGAAGGACTACCACCAGCGATTGTGTATATTCATGGAGGGCCGACGACACAGGTAATGGCTGGTTTCAGTGCTACCACCGCTTTCTTTACCTCGCGTGGATACGGCTGGCTGGATGTAAATTATCGCGGCAGTACAGGCTATGGTCATTCTTACAAAAAAATGTTAAATGGTCGTTGGGGGGATGTGGATGTTGAGGATGCGGTGGGAGGGGCCATGGCATTGGTGGAGCAGGGATTGGCGAATGAAAAACAACTGGTCATCCTGGGTGGCAGCGCCGGTGGTTATACGGTACTCAACAGTCTGATTCGTCATCCTGGTGTCTTCAAAGCCGGGGTGTGTAACTACGGTGTCTCGAATTTATTCATGTTGGATATGGATACCCATAAGTTTGAAGCGCATTACACTGCTTCCATGATCGGGCAACTTCCTGCAGCGGCTGAGAAGTATCACGCCTGGTCTCCGGTCTATCATGCGCACAATATCCGTGATGCTCTGGCAGTGTTTCAGGGGGCTGAGGATAAGGTCGTGCTGCCAAATCAATCCGAGGTTATCGTTGAAAAACTTCGCCGGCAGGGTGTTCCCTTTATATATCAATTATATGAAGGAGAAGGGCACGGTTTCCGCAAAAATGAGACATTACTGGATTACTATCAACGAGTTGAACGATTCTTGATTGAAAACGTGTTATTTGCCCCGTAAACAAGTTTAGATAAACGAATTTTACACATAAAGAAAAAAATGACCTGTTTGTGTTTCCAGGTCACTTTTTTAATTGGCAGTTTACTTCACCAGCGATTGTGCAATCTCTCTTTCCAATCGAAGGAGTGTATGCATGCTTTGTGGAAGTACATCCTCCATAGGGACGTTTGTTTTTTCCTTTTCGTCTCGAATTTTAAATTCGACCTGCCCCTGCGATAAGCTCTTTTCGGCTACGGTAATCCTCAATGGGATTCCCAACAAATCGGCATCATTGAACTTTACCCCGGGACTTTCCTTGCGATCATCAAACAGGACTTCTATGCGTGCTCGTTGTAATTCCTGATACAGATTTTCAGCGAACACCTGCGGTTGATCGGTATTTTTGGCTGGTAAAACGACCAGATGAACCTGGTATGGCGTGAGGGAAATTGGCCAGATCAGTCCATAATCATCATTCCTCGTTTCCGCCACTCCTCCCAGAATGCGCTCAAGATCGAGCCATGCTGAACCAAGGAAGATTGGTTTAAGTTCTCCGGATTCATCCTGAAAGTTACAACCAGTTTCCGAAGCCAATAGGGTGTCCGGGGAGGTGATTTTACCCACTAAAAATGCGGATTGTACTGAAAGGAGTTGATTACAGTGCGGACAGGCAGCATCGGTTTCTACTTCGGTGATATCTGCGAGAATATTTGCCTGAAAATCACGACCGTAATTGGCATGCTTGAAATGGAAATCGGTTTCATTCGCTCCCGCAACCAGATTGGGGGAATTTGGAATCAAATCATCCACAACGATCAGAGCAACTTTTAGCCCCACGGGGGAAGCAAATCCGGGGACTGCGCCGATAGATTGAATTTCTGAATTTGTGGATGGACGAATAGCCAATGCATTTATCACTCGGGCAAGTTTGCTTTCATTCAGGTCCATGTCTCCACGGACAATGGCCATAATCACTTTTTCAGTTTTTTCACAATTCTCTATCATGGTGGCAGTCATAAAAACAGCTTTGGCGGTTCGGGAAGCAGGAATATCCAGGAATTTCGCCAGATCCTCAATGGTTTTTGTGTTTGGAGTATGGATTTTTTCCAGGGATGCTAATGGTTCAGATTTATTAGGTTGTTTTTCAACGCTGGCAGATGCTTTGTTTACAAGATATCCACATGATTCACAATAAAGTAATGTCGTATCTCCCTGGGGGTGCAAGAAAAAGAATTCAGATCCGGATTGTGGTTTGGGTTGTTTGTAATCAAATTTAACCGTTGAAACGGGCAATGTGCAGCATTTCAATATATTTTCGAATGTCTGAATCAGTCGCTGATAATGTTGGGTTGCGCTGGTCTGGTCTTTATCCAGAAAAAATGTTTCCAATCTGGTCACGGATCTGGCTGACAATAAACCAGTCCGGTTTTGCCTTCCATTCAGTGTTCTGGGTTGAATCTGATACAGAAGTCTGGGTAATTGCCGATGAGAACGAATGGATTGCTGGAGTAGATCTGCCAGATAATGATGCGCTGTACTGGATAAATACATTTGATGAGATAAAGAATCAGATACATCCAGCATATCAACATCCACAAAGGAATGGACTGATCTTTTTGCCAATATTTCTTCAGAAAATAATGATGGAATATTCACTTCCTGTCCATTGAGCGAATTGAGTTCCTGCCGAATCATGTTTTTGATTTTTTGAAGGCTGCGGTTCCCCAAAGGGTTCAGAACGTAAACATTACTAGCAACCTCGCGAACATATCCGGCACGTTGTAAAAATTGATTTCCAGGAGTGGTTGCATCAGCGGGAAACTCACGCAGCGTTTGATTGAACAGTTGTGACATGCGCATGGTAGATCGTTCTACTCGTCCAGCTTTAAGTAAATACGTTTGTTGATCTTCCCTTTGGACTTGTAATCAACAATATGAGCTTTACCAATTTCTGAGGTTGAACGAACATGGGTACCGCCATCTGCCTGGAGGTCAAGACCCACAATCTCTATCGTGCGGATTTTGTTAATTCCTTCCGGCAATAAATTAATTTTTGTGCGAATCAAATCAGGAATCTGGAAAGCTTCCTCGCGGGGAAGAATCTGTACACGAATGGGATGATCTTTCTGAATTTCTGTGTTAACCGCCTCTTCGATAACATGAACCAGGTCTTTGCCGAGGTTCTCGAATTCGAAATCCATTCTACCTTCCAATGGATCCATATTTCCACCGGTCACAAGAGCGCCATAATCGCGAAAAACAACACCACAGAGCACATGCATGGCAGAGTGGGTACGCATCAGTTGATAGCGGCGTTGCCAATTAATTTTAGCATTCAGTATTGTTCCCGGTTGTGGGAGGTTTCCTTCTGGAGTAAGGGTATGCCAGACCTGATCACCAATTTTTTTCACCCGAATTACATCCATCGAATGACCATCCAGGGTGATCCAACCCGTGTCGTTGGGTTGACCTCCACCACCCGGATAAAAGGCGGTTTGATCCAGACTGATAGCATGAGATTCTGGATCGATGGCTGACACGACGGCATGAAATTCCTGTAAATAACTATCTTTTTGGTAAAGTAATTCAGTCATAGTTTCTCTCTGTTCAATGGAATGAATGTATTTTAGCATACCATAAGATGTGATCTTCTCGAGTGATCAGTTCTTTGAGTGAGGTTTAAAAAAATAGGAGGACATGGGGATTTGTCCTCCTAAAAAAGATGATTGCTTACGAATTATTTTTCCATCAATAAATCATTGGTGAATGCTTTACTGACGTCAATGGGTTGCATGGTTTCATACTCGACCAACAAATCAACCAATGCTTGCCATTGTTGCAGATCATGCCATCCAATTTCATTTTCAGCGGTGATTGGACTGCGCAGATCTTTTAATTCAGAGTCCAACATAAAGCGCATATGGTCCCGATCTGTTTCTGGACCAGCATATTTGAGAACGATTTCAACGGCTTCATCAGGATTCTTTTCTGCGTATAAAATTCCCTCAATTGCAGCATCCAGGAAACGACTGAGCATGTCGGATTGAGTGGCTAATGTTTCCTCGCTGGTGACATAGGTTAATCCGATGGAAGGGATGCCATAATCAGCGGCGTCCCAAAGGTCAATTTCGTATCCCCATTGCTGCATCATATAAGGCTCGTTGGATTTGTAGACGGGATATACATCCACATTGCCTTCCGTCAGAATGCGTGGATCGAATCCAACATTCACTAATTCGATTTTGTTAAGGTCTGCACCTGCTGCTTTGATTAAGGCAAATACATCCGGTGGGGGTGTCCCCTTAAACCCAACGATATGATCTTCCCAATCCCGGGGAGATGTGAATCCGCTGCTCTTGAGTGCGGCAAAGGCCTGTTGCCCGGTTTGCCCGATCAACCCAATGGATACCAGAGGTAATCCCGGTTCGGATCGACGTTTGAGAAGAACAGCAGCATCCTGGGTCGTGACCTGGACTTTCCCCTGTGATACCAATTGCAGATGCTGCCCTGAACCGGGTGAATGTTCAATGGAGACATTCAAATTTCGGGCTGCAAAAAATCCTTTTGCCTGGGCGACATATACACCGACAAATGGTAAATTTGCCTGAGGTTTGTAGCCTGCCATGAATGTCATGCTATCGATCGTTGGGGTAGTTGTGGGGTTGGCTGTGGGTAAAATCGGAGTACAACCAGCCAGAAAGATAATGATAAAGATGATGAGAAATGATGATGAGCGCTGTAACATAAACTCTCCTGAAATTAAGAATTGGTTTGAGCTGGTTGCCAGAAAACAGCTTTTGCTTCAGACCAGGTAATGATGCGATAGATGATCATTCCCGCAGCGGCGAGAATAAAAATAGCTGCAAATAAAAAGGGTAAATTTAAATTGGTATATGCCAGCCACATGGTGCGTCCTAATCCGCCTGAAGCCCCCGTCCATTCAGCCACAACAGCGCCAATTAACGAAAGCGGACCTGTGATTTTTAATGCTGTAAACAAATACGGGATGGCAGAAGGTGCCCGCAAATATCGGAAGATTTCCCATCGGTTTGCATTCCAGGATCTAAATAAATCGTGGAGAGAGGGGTCCACCCGTTGCATGCCACTGAGAACATTGATTAATACCGGGAAAAAGCTCATTAAGGCAGTAATGATAATTTTGGGAAGAACCCCAAAACCCAACCATAACGTTAATAGCGGTGCAATGGCAACCATGGGTGTGGATTTGATCAAAATTGCCAGGGTCATCACGCCATCTTCAATTCCAGGAAGGAGGGTCAGAACCGACGCTAAAAGAATTCCTGCGATAACGCCTATCAACAGACCTGTCAGCGCTTCTCCCAGGGTTAAGAAAGTTGCCTGGGCGAATGTATCCGGGTGCGATAAAAGAGTCTGAATCACACGGGATGGTGCTGGTAACAAATAAACAGGCGTACCGTTTAAAAAGACGGCTAATTCCCAGCCGAGAAAAAAAATGAACACAATGCTTAACGTGATAATAATGGTTTTCCTGGATTGCTTATGGTTATGCTGCATAAGTGATATTTCCATTTGAATCCTGATGAAGTATTGAACGCAATTTGAATAAAAGTTCCTGGAAATCAGGATTATTCTCAAGGCGGGGGTGAGGAATTGCATTGGGCATATCGGCCACAATACGACCTGGTTGGTCAGAAAAAACTAAAATTCGGTCAGATAATTTAATGGCTTCGTGGATATTGTGGGTGATCCATAATACAGTGGGTGAAAAATCTTTCCAGAGTGAAAATAATTCTTCAGTGAGTCGTTCACGAGTTAATTCGTCCAATGCAGCGAATGGTTCATCCATCAACCAGATGGGAGCATCCTGAAGTAATAAACGCGCCAACGCCAATCTTTGTTGCATACCACCGGAGAGGGTATAAGGGTGCTGGTCAGCTGCACCTTCAAGTCCCACTCGTTTGAGTACCTGTTCGACACTCAATTGTTGTTTACTTTTCCCTTTTTGAAAACGTTCTGCCAATCGAAGATTGCCTTCTACTGTTAACCAGGGTAACAAAGCCGGGCTTTGTGCCATCCAGGCGATCTGACCATTCTCGATAGCCTGTTTTGGGTGAAAATTACTAATCCTTATTTCACCTTGAGAAGGGACAATCAGGTTCGCTATTAACCGAATCAAAGTCGATTTACCACACCCGCTGGGACCAATCAGGGCAACAAATTGTTTTTGAGATATATCCAGATTAATATCTTCCAGGGCATGTGTGGTTTTCCCGTTGAAATATTGATGAGAGAGTGATTGAATGGAAATCTGCATTGCTTAATTCTTTTCTGCCGCCAGTCCCACCCATCCTCTCAGGGTTTCAGGGAAGATTGTAAAAACAGTTTCTACCTGGTTAATAAACCGCTGTGGGGTATCCTGTCCCAGATAACGTTTGGATAATTTGCTAAGTAGAGTTGTTCGGGTATCAATATCAACATTTAACACTTCTTTGGCAGAGCCGCGCATCACAACACGTCTATATGGAGCCCAGGGTTCGTCAACTGTAAGAGAAACCTGCGGATTTTTGCGAATATAATCCACCCACTGACTACCATGCCAGGCGAGAACGTTGAATTTTTTGCCATCCCATTCCTGCCAGACAGGTATGACATGCGGATGACCATCAGGTCGAATACAAGCCAATCGGGCAGTCCAGGGACCGATCAGGAATTGCGTTATCTGAGAATCATTCATCAATGTAGTGGGCTGAAATGAAGATTGTTGATCGTGGTGATAAGGACTGTATTGAAGAGCGCCCAGACGATATGAAATGCGGGCAGCCATTGCTCTTAATTCCGGCATCCATTCATCCAGAAGTTGTTGAGTTATCCAGCGATATTTTGGTACTGTGAGCAATAGTCCGGCGATTGGCTTGATACCGTCTGCACAAATTGGGACAGCTATTTCAAAATAATCATTATTTTCCCGTAAACGATAGCCGTCTTGAACAACCTGGGGTTGATAAGGTGGAATTAAAATGCTATAAGCTGCGGTGTCATCGGAAAGTGGCTCACCCACAGAATAGACAGCTCTGATGATCTGATCCGCCTCTCTTTGATCCAATAATAAGATACCATTTGGACCGTGAACCGCCAATGCGAGTGTCTCAGAAAATGTTTTGCTGTGTAATTCCTGTTGAAAAACATTGATTAATGTCTGGTAAGAGGGTGAATTCATTCCCGACCAGGATAACAGACGTGGACCGGCAATGTAACGCCCACGTGTTTCAGATTGATCGAGATATCCGATATCTTTCAATTCTTTTAATAAAGTAAAGAGTGTGCTACGTGAAATTTTGGTTTGCTCTAGAATTTCCTGAGGATTTAAACCCTCAGGATTTTGCATAAAAATTTCAAGCAAAGCTAATGTTCTTTCAATCGTGGAGGATAAAGTTTCTTTTATCATAACAAAGTACAATATATTGGACTAAAGTCCAGTATATCACACTTTATATTATTGGCAAGTGATATTAAATAAAATGTAAATAAAATTGGTGTCCTTTCAATAATTAGCGGTCAGGGTGTTTTTGGCGTGCGGACGCACGCCAAAAACACCCGCTTGCCCCGATTTATTGAGATGATACTAAAATTGATATTAAATAAAAAAAGGCATCATTTTGAGAAGATGCCTTTGATCATTGATTGGTTGTTTAAATTATCGCAAGAAAAAGGTTAAGACGATCAAAACCCCGATGAAACTACCAGCCAATATACCAATTCTTTTCAAATCTTTTACAACGTATGAATAATCCGGATTAAAATCTGTACTTGATAAACGATTTTTCGGGCTATTTAAAACGGTAGCTGTTGTTTTATCGGTGGTGCTAACTGTTTTTGCTTTTCGGTATTGTTTTTTTGCCATGGGAGACTCTCCTCAACCAAATTCTTCCATATCCTGTATCAGAATAGGCAATATTATTTATACCACGTTTTTGAATTTATTGGTCGAGCTGAGTTGCGGATATCACGATTCGATGGGTATCAACCATGTATGGATAGCAGGAAATCAGTGTTACAACCGGTTCAGTTGTGGGAGCCATAACTTCTACTTGAAGAGGTCCTACAACCTGCTGTTGTTGTACAACATAGGTGTACGCACGCTGATTGGTGTAAACAATCACTTCATCGCCAGGTTGCAATTGATCCAGGTCACGAAATATTTCACCAAACACATCATTGTGGGCAGAAAGAACCAGGTTCCCATTTTGACCAGGATTGGACGAATGAATGTATTGGCCGACACCTTTTTTGAGTTGTTCTTCACCATCACCCATAACGATCGGTGCATCCACCGATATAGCAGGGATGCGGATGCGAATCGCCTGTTCCGGGCTTGCAGTTGGCAACGGAAGGCTGGCCATAGCCTGGACATGAGCACGAAGATGCTCCGGTATTTCAGACTCGTTGAAACGCACACCACCGGGATCGGTTGGCGGGGTGTGTCCGGATGGCAACACAACCGCTTGAATGATAGCTGTGGGAGTCAGGGTTGGCAAGGTCATTGCAGCGATCGCTTCCTGATTCAGATTCCGTAAAAGCCCAAAAATATTAAAGAAAATAAAAATCAAACCAACTACAGCGATTACTTCAATACCGACCAACATCCGATCAAAAAAAGTACGTTTTGGTTTTCGATCCGGTAGAAAAGCATCCAGATCGTCATCTGATGGCGACAAATCCTCAGATAATAAACCTGGCGTTGCTGCTGGTTCTAAATTGACCATGCGGTTTGATCTTCTGTATTGGGAAGGTTGACGTGATCTTTCAGCTCTTTGCTTTTCGATAATAACCTGGCGCAATTCCTGAATGGACATGTCGTCAACAGATTTTTTTCTTTTTCCAGCCATAGGATCCTTTTTTGTGATTATACACTAATTCGTATCCTTTCGATAATTAGTGGCTTGGGTGTTTTTGGCGTGCGGCCGCACGCCAAAAACACCCAATTGCCCCGATTTATAGAGATCAGACTAATTCGGTCATCAATTTTTGAATTCCAGGTAAGAATGTCAGTGCAAGATCACTACCGGGCTAATTTGTCTTATTTGGAATTAATTGTGGAATTAATTGTAATTTATCTAATAATGCAGGGTTATAATTATCGTCAAGAAAATCAGTGGTAAATTTTCAATCTTTGTAATAAATTTGGAGGGAGCATGCAGCGTTTCCTGTTGGGCATCTTTATTTTTGTTCTGCTTATCGCGTTTTCTTTACCAGTTCAGGCGCAATCAGAGATCACCATTGAAGAAATGCAGGTTAAAATCTGGCCTGAATATGATCAGCCATCAGTATTAGTCATTAACAATATATTTTTATCCGGTGATGTGAAGTTCCCAGCGCGTATCAATTTTAATATACCTGTATCAGCTGGAACTCCTCATTCGGTTGCCGTTCGAGAACTGGATGGGCAATTGTACCTGCTGGATTATGATATGACGACTTCTGGAGAATGGAACAAGTTATCTTTTACATCGCCCTTTGCTGAAATTTGGATTGAATATTATGATCCATCACTGGATTTGGAAAATCCTCTTCGTAGCTATGAATTCAAATGGGTCGGAGAATATGCTGTTAATAACCTTTCACTTGAGGTTCAGCAGCCAATAACAGCCACCAATATGACCTTCAAAGAAAGTATGGGACAGCCGCGAGTAGGCACTGATGGTTTGACCTACTTTACCAACGAAGTGGGTGAAATTAAAGCCAACACAAAAATTACCTTAAATTTGGAATATTCAAAAACAGATAATACACTTAGTTCGAGCATGACAGTGCCTGTGCAACCAGTGACACCATTAACAGAAGACAAGATTCAGGGAAAAACATCTTTTGCTCAAATCGTACCTTTTATTATTGCAGGAGTTGGTCTGGTGATGTTAGTAATTGGCGTGCTCTGGTATATGAACAAGCAAAAAGAAATCTTACCAAAATCGCGCCAACGACATGTTAGTAATAAAAGAATGCCAACGCATCAGGAAGGGGATTCGATATTCTGTCACCGCTGTGGTCATAGGGCGGATTCTGGGGATGTATTTTGTCGATCCTGTGGCACAAAATTGAAAATTGAGGAATAAGTTTGTATTTAGATTCTGTAAAATCCTTCCCTTGATTGTATGATGTATGGGATTTATAATCAAGACAAGAAATTGGGAGTAGATTTTGAATAACACATATCCGGAACAACCCATTGATCAGGTTGAAACAACAGAAAAAAAGTCTAAATGGCGCAGCTTTTTTTTGGAAATTTTTCAGACGCTCTTTTTGGCGTTGATTTTTTATTTTATTATCGATAGTTTTTTCCCGCGTGTAAGGGTGGAAAATATCAGCATGAAACCTACCTTGCAGCCGGGAGAATTATTACTGGTTAATAAATTAGCCTATACAATAGGTAACCCACGTCATGGAGATGTAATAGTTTTTCATTACCCTGGAAACCCGGAAGAAGATTATATAAAACGTTTGATCGGATTGCCGGGTGATGAAATAAGAATTGAAGGTGGATTGGTATATATTAATGGTCAATCGTTGGAGGAACCGTACATTTCAGCACCACCATCCTATCGAGGAAATTGGGAAGTTCCTTTGGATTCGTTTTTTGTGCTGGGAGATAATCGCAATCAATCATCTGACTCCCATAGTTGGGGCTTCGTACCAAAAGAAAATGTGGTTGGAAAGGCATTGATCGTTTATTGGCCGATTGATCAAATAAAGATATTAACTCACCCATTAGTTGTAAACGCAGCCCACTAAAGAGATAATGATGCGCAGGTCCATTCAAAAAAGTAAAGTGTTTTGCCCTTCCTGTCAGGTAGGTAATTATCATCTCAAGTTGGTAACTTATTATGCCTGGCACAAGAATGATTTAATTACAGTACCTGATTTTCCAAGTTGGGTATGTGATGTTTGCAACCGAATTGAATACGATGAGAAAGCTGTCAATCAACTTCGATCATTATTAGCTTCTTCTACAGATGCCCGGGTGGTGGAAAATGCCCGCAAGAAGCCAAAGCCCTTGCAAACATCAATAAAAAATCGACGACCCCATAAAACAAATAACAATCAATAATAAATCTGTTAGGTTGATATTGTTTTTATAAAAAAATGATAGAATAAATAAATTATTATTTTTGCTCATACCCTGGGGGGGCATGAACCAATTCTTATCATTTCTTTACCTGATCATTTCACTAATCACAATAACCTTCTTAATCAGTTTTGCTGTTTATGCCATTAGAAATCGCGTTTCTGTTGGAGCAGTTCCATTTGCTATTTGGCTTGGTTTTACCAGTGGTTGGTTATTTGTTCAAAACTTGATTGCATACTTGCCTGAAAATTTGATTCCCATTGCTCTCAGGATTGAGTTATTTTTATTAAGCTTTATTCCAGCAACATTTTTACTGTTCATCCTGCAATTTACTGCCCATAAACGCTGGAAGAATTCCTGGCGGCAGTCCATGATTTTTATTTTGCCACTGGTGACAATCCTATTTGGATTAATTACCAAATTTAATTGGATGATCTGGAAGAATATTGAAATATTAGCCGTTAATAATTTAAATGTTGTTGATTTTGAGTTCGGTAATTGGTTTGTTATTTTTTGGATCTATTCGGTTTTGATTTATGGTTTTATTTTTTACCAAATTAATAATCACAGTAAATTATCCATAAACATTGAAAAATCCCAGGCAAAGATGTTTAAATTATCAGCAGGGATTTCATTAGTTCTCAGTCTGTTGTGCTTGATTCCATTATTTCAACCTGAGATCTTAAAAATTGCATCAATTTGTTTTGGTATCAGTGGCATTTTAATCGGATTTTCGATATATCATTATCAACTTTTTGACCTTTCACCATTAATTTATCATTCTCTGCTGGAAAATTTAGAAGACGGAATCATTGTGATCAATAAAAGCTATCGATTATTACATATCAATCGAACAGCTAAAATGCTACTTAACCTAAATGGAAATGCAATTTTCGGTGAGGTATTGCACTCCATTCTCCCCGTGAATTCACCCTGGTTGAATGTGATTCTATTTAAACAAAATCATTTGGTTATCCAATCAGAAAATGGGCAGGAGATATATTACGAAATTAATTTCTCTCCCTTATTAACTCACAACCAGAATCCAAATGAACTCATTTTAATCCGTGATATTACTGAATATAAATCCAGTAAATTGGCAGAACAATCTGTTCGTGAAATGGCAGAGATCCGAGCTATGGAGTTGGATGTTTTACGGAAGGTGGCAGAACAACTCAATCAATCGGTTGAGTTAAAGGATGTGATGTCGATGGGATTGGAAGCGATCGTTTCATTAATTGGAGCCCGATTTGGATATGTGATCCTGGCAGATGAATTTGGCCGACCGAGTTTTGCGGGCTCTTATAAGCTTCCAGAAGCAGTTAAGGAAGCATTTGATGCGTATCCGATTTGCCCGGTTTGTAAGTCTTTTGAACGTTTGTTAAATGGAGAATATCAGGAGCCGGTGACTTTCATGCCCTGCCGGGTATTGTTCGAGGTTTCGATTTCGTACCCTGGCTTAATCAGTATCCCATTGAAATTAGGTGAACGTCGCTTAGGTTTTCTGCATCTGGTAATGGCACCCGAAGTTATTTTTTCTGGTGATGAAATATCATTATTACAAACATTAGGCGACCAATTCAGTGCTGCAGTGGAACGCGCCAGGATGTATGAAAACTTTGAAAAAATGGCAATGATAGATTCATTGACCGGGTTATACAACAGAAGACAGTTATTTAATCTTGGACAGATAGAATTCAGTCGTGCCTGCCGCTATAACCATTCCATTTCAGTGATCATGCTGGACATCGACTTGTTCAAAAAGGTGAATGATGTTTATGGCCACATCATTGGGGATCAGGTTCTTCAACAAATTGCCAACCGAAGCCGTTCTGTATTAAGAACGTCAGATATTATTGGTAGATATGGAGGGGAGGAGTTCGTCATTTTGCTCCCCGAAACAAGCATCCATCATGCGCAGAATATTGCCAACCGAATTCGGTTATTGGTGTTGGATAGACCCATTATGACGGATCGTGGAGAAGTCTCTGTATCAGTCAGTTTGGGTATTTCCAGCATGGAAGGGGATTGCGACTCCCGGCTGGAATGGGTGATTGATCAGGCTGATCAGGCTTTATTAAAGGCCAAAGATTTAGGGCGTAATCGCGCGGTGATCTGGAAAGAAAACCAGCTGCCACTGTATCAAAAAATAGATAAACCAAAATAGACCCTTTCTTTCCAGGTAAATCAGGACAGAATGATTGAATTAAGAAGGAATTCGTCATAAAATAGGTCTTGTTAAGAGAGATCAAATTGAGGTTTTTGAATGACAGATTATTCTATTTATGTTCCAGAAAGTGCTATGGCTATTGTTGCTCATCCGGATGATATTGAGTTTTCCTGTGCAGGAACGTTAGCAAGGTGGGCAATTGCGGGCGCTCGTGTGAGTTATGTATTGTGCACCAGCGGGGATGTAGGTATCGCTACCCCCGGTATGACCCGTGAAAAAGCAGCAGAAATTCGGGAAGAAGAAGCCCGTCGTGCTGCAAAAATTGCAGGAGCAACAGAAATCATTTTTCTGCGGGAACCGGATGGATTATTACAAGCTACCCTGGAATTGAGGAAGAAAATTGTTCGTGAAATCCGGCGGTTTAAACCGGAGGTGGTAATAACAGGTGATCCTACGGTCGTTTTTGCCAGTGAATATTACATCAATCACCCTGACCATAGAGCAGCGGCAACAGCCACGCTGGATGCTGTCTTCCCGGCAGCCGGGCAACCTAATCTTTTTCAGGAATTGGAAAGTGAAGGTCTTCGAGCTCATAAAGTGCGTAAAGTTTTCATTTATGGGCAACAACAATCTGAGCTTTTTCTCAGTATTGACGATACCATTGAGATTAAGTTGTCGGCTTTACGGGCGCATAAGAGCCAATTTCCCCATTGGGACCCTGGTGAGCGTGTGAAACAATGGGCATCCGAACGAGCGAAAGATAAAGGAATGCAATACGCCGAAGCTTTCCGGGTGATCACATTAGAGGATGATGAAACCTGGGAGCGTTTACGCCATACACAAAACGGTGTAGGTTGATTTTAGCGTTTTATTCTCCAAACATCTCCAATAACAATGGATTAATCATCTGCCAATTGGGAATGAGAATGTTAGCCCCATCGGAAGTAATGGTAGGATATACCATTTCACGTGTTATGGTTTGACTATTAATTGTATCTGAGATGACGGCTCGCACCAATGCAAGGCCAATACGTGGGATTTCGAAGATAGGGACATTCGTGTCTATTGCTTGTAAACCGGTCGAGATGATCAATGGGATCCTTGGCCAGGTGAGTGGATTGAGCATTTGTTTAACGGCAGCTTTTAGCATCATTTGCCCACGCTGCATTCTAAAGAAATCATCGCTACCCTGGCGATCCCTTACAAATGCCAGTGCCTGGTCTCCATCCAAAGTATAGATTCCAGGTTCATAACCTGACATGGGCTCTTGAATTTCAATATTGATACCACCCATGGCATTAACGATATCTTTGAAGCCTTCAAAATTGAAGCGGACGTAATAATTAACTGTTATCCCAAAATTATCACGAACAGTTTGCATTGCGGCGTCTGGTCCTGAACCAGTCAGATTTGCTTCAGCAAAGAAGTGAGCGGTATTGATGCGATTCTCACCATAATTCGGAATATTTACCCACAAGTCTCGGGGGATGGATAATAAATTGACATCCGGTTTAAGGGGAATCACACTCAAAAGCATAATTGTGTCAGTTCTACCAACAAATGTACCATCTGGTGAGCGGTCGACTCCCAGGATCAGTACATTGGTACGATATGGAAATATTAAAAAGCCAATGATGATGGCCAGTGCTGGAATAATTAACCCCCATACACAACAACCACAACCTTTTCGCTTCCTCTTTGGTTGAATGTCAGGTTGACGTTGTAACGGCAAACGTGAATTGGAAATTTGAATGGGTTGATAATTGGCATTTTTATCATCATGGAAAATCGGTTGTGTATTTGCAAATGTTTCCATAGGTTGGGTCACATCCAACGAACGATCTTTTTGCTTTCGGATTGGTTGGGTATCTTCTTCAGAAAAATTTGAATGTGGATTATTTTTATCCATCGTTTGAGTTACTCCAAAATAGGTATTGACAATGATTATAACCGGATTCAAAGGGCAATAAATAAAAAAAGAATTTCTTCTATAAAACGTGTAAATACTTGACAATTCAGGTCGAATTAGATAATATAGTTCTATGCCCCCCCCATGGGGAGGGGGTAAGGAGAAAAGATGCACGATCATAAAGAAGTAATTCAAAGACTCAAAATCGCTGAAGGGCACCTGCGGGGTGTTCAGCGCATGGTCGAGGAGGATGCGTATTGTATTGATATCATTCGTCAAATTCAGGCAGTCCAATCCTCGTTAAATAAAATCAGCACCAAGATTCTCGAAGGTCACTTACATTCGTGCCTGGTTACTGCCGTTAAAGGCGATGATCCAAATGAGAGAGAACGGGTGCTGTTGGAAATTACCGAGGTTTTTGAAACAGCAACCAAAGTATAAAAAAAGGAGATCAAATGACTGAAATCACATTAAACGTACCCAATATTTCTTGTGGACATTGTGTCCATACCATACAAACCGAATTAGTCGATTTAGATGGCGTTAAAAAAGTAGTTGCTTCTGCTCAAACGAAACAGGTAACTGTTTCATTTGAACAACCCGCGGATACTGTAAAAATTAAAGCCTTGTTGCAAGAAATCAATTATCCCGCTGGTGACTAATAATATCGGACAAGGGTTTCACCAGAGTTTGTAGATCATCATGAAAGGAATACTCAATGGCTGAGTCAAAGCACGTCGTATTACCCATCACAGGAATGACTTGCGCAAATTGTGTCGCTTCTGTAGAGCGAAATATTAAGAAAGAAAAGGGGATTAATTCAGCGATCGTGAATCTCTCCTCAGAGCGAGCAACGGTTGATTACGATCCCACTCTGGTGAAACTCCCCATAATTTTACAGCGTGTAGAACGTGCAGGTTATGGGGTTGCAACGGGTGAGGCAGATCTATTCGTCCAGGGTATGAGCGATGACAATGACGCCAGACGTCTCGAAAAAGCCTTATCCGCTCAGGAAGGTGTACTAAATAGCAGTGTAATTTATTCAGCTGAAAGGGCAAAGGTTACTTATATTCCAACCATCATCAGCCAGCAGGATTTACGAAAAATTGTCAAACAGGCTGGTTTTCAGGCAGTTGAAACCGGAGATTCTGCTGTCGATGCAGAGGCACAAGCCAGGGAAGCTGAAATTAATTATCAAAAAAAGATGCTGATCATAGGTCTGATCTTTACAATCCCACTCTTCATCTTTTCTATGGGATTGGACCTGGGCCTGATCAAAATAGATATGCATAGTAACTGGCCAAAATGGGTGATGTTTGCCCTGGCAACGCCGGTCCAGTTTTATGTCGGTAGACAATACTACATTGGGGCATACAAATCTCTGCGTAACGGCTCCGCAAACATGGATGTACTGGTTGCCATGGGGTCCTCAGCTGCCTACCTGTACTCCATACCAATTGTCCTAGGTCTTTTGCCAGGTCATGTATATTTTGAAACCGCGGCCGTTATCATAACACTGATCAAACTGGGAAAGTATCTGGAAGCTAAGGCTAAGGGTCGAACTTCTGAAGCAATCAAAAAATTGATAAATCTAAGGGCAACAACTGCGCATGTCATTAGGGATGGAAAAGAAATCGAAATTCCAACCGATGAAGTAACGATTGGAGATTATGTATTGGTACGTCCAGGTGAAAAAGTTCCGGTGGATGGTGTGGTGATTGAAGGCAGGAGCACCATTGATGAATCCATGTTGACAGGTGAATCGATGCCAGTAGATAAGAAACCTGGAGATATCGTTATTGGTGCAACATTAAATAAAGTTGGGCTCATTCGGTTTGAAGCAACCAAAGTAGGTAAAGAAACAGCTCTGGCACAAATAATAAAATTAGTTGAAGAAGCTCAGGGTAGCAAAGCTCCCATCCAGAAACTGGTTGATAAGATTTCGTCTGTATTTGTTCCGGCCGTGATTGGCATAGCTGTCGTTACTTTCCTTGTCTGGTTTATTGCTGTTCCTCCAGTGGTAGATGCAGAAATTTCACAATTTACACGGGCATTAATCAAGATGATTGCAGTGCTGGTCATTGCCTGTCCCTGTGCAATGGGATTGGCGACTCCAACAGCTGTTATGGTTGGAACTGGTTTAGGCGCAGAGCAGGGAATCCTGTTCAAATCGAGTGAAGCTCTGGAACGAGCGGGCAACTTAAATGTGGTTGTGTTGGACAAAACAGGTACGATCACTCGTGGTCAACCAGCTGTAACTGATATTATGGTGATTAATTTTCCTGATGGTGAAGAAGAATTATTAAGACTGGCAGCATCCGTTGAAAAAGGAAGTGAACATCCATTGGGTGAAGCCATACTCACGGAAGCGAACCAGAGAGGTCTAAACCTTAGTGATCCATTAGGTTTTCAGGCTCACGTTGGTTCAGGTGTTGTCGCAGAGGTGGATGGAAAACAGATTGCCGTTGGGAATCTACGCATGGCCAATGAACTGAATTGGAAAATTGATGAACTTCATGCAAAAATTCAGAAACTACAGGATGAAGCCAAGACTGTTATGCTGGTTGCGATCGATGGTTCGGTTCATGGATGTATTGCTGTAGCTGATATGCTGAAAACAGGTTCTAAAGAAGCCATTGATGCATTGAAGGCGATGAATTTAAAAACGGTCATGATCACTGGAGACAATCAACAAACTGCCAATGCAGTTGCGGAACAGGTAAATATGGATCAGGTGATAGCAGAAGTATTGCCAGCAGATAAGATTGAAAAAGTAAAACAACTGCAAGTAGATGGTGCCGTCGTAGCCATGGTAGGTGATGGCATTAATGATGCTCCAGCCCTGGCGCAGGCAGATGTAGGTATGGCAATTGGCACCGGTACAGATGTTGCCATGGCTTCGGCTCCTGTGGTTTTAATGGGTGGGGATCTATCCGGTGTTCCCAAAGCGATTCGTTTATCACGTTTGACGCTATCAACGATAAAACAGAATTTATTCTGGGCTTTTATTTATAATATTCTGCTGATTCCTGCGGCAGCCATGGGATATTTAAATCCAATGTTGGCAGCTGGAGCGATGGCATTCAGCAGTGTGTTTGTTGTCAGCAATAGCTTACGTTTGCGCCGGAAAAAACTGACTGTCCACTAACGACGAATAATCAAATCTCGGCGTTCAATCTTTCTTAATGCAGCATGCGAGATTTTAGGAATTCCTCGCAGGTAGATTTCCTCTAATCGTCGCATCTCGCCGAGTTTTTTGATGCTCAAATCTGTCAGACGCGTGCAATAACTTAAATCCAGGTAGCGAATATTGCGCATTTTGATGATGGGATCAATACCATAATCGTTCAATCCACAGGCACTCAAGTTGAGGTGAGAAATTTGTGTCAATAAAGGAATAAAACGCATTCCTTTATTACCAACATTGCGGTTTTCGGAGAGGTTGAATGAAAATAGACCATCCACATCCTGTATTTCTTCTATCAAGACTTTGATCGTTTCATCTTTCAAATTTTTTATACTGATTTCTGCTACCATGTCGGCTGGAATATCAAAAAATCCAGGTCCATTACCTAATTTAACCCAGTCTGAATCCATCTGATTGGTTGGTTTGATAAGTATTTCAATGGGATAACTTGTCACAATGCGACGATTTCGTTGTTCATTCATACTGGCATTTTATCATAATTGAATTTACTACTTGTATTAAAAAAAAACACATCCAGTGTAAGATGGCTGGATGTGTTTGCCATTATTCGTGCTAGTTCTATTTCAAGAATTTCTTGATTTCGGGAATTTGCCCGGCACTTCCTAATTTTTGATTCTTATCCGCAATAAATTTTGCATATTCTGCCATGAAAACTTTTCCTGGAGGACGAAGATCAAAATTTTCCGGGTGTTCCAGGAAATATTCGCGATGAACACGAGTCCAAACCAGACGGCCATCCGTATCAATATTGATTTTGGTAACACCCAGTTCTGCTGCGCGTTTGAATTGTCGATCATCAACGCCTTTAGCACCCATTAGCTTGCCCCCTGCTTTGTTGATGCGTTCAACTTCTTCCTGCGGCACCGAACTGGAACCATGCATAACCAGGGGAAAGCCGGGTAACCGTTTTTGAATCTCGGATAACACATCAAAACGTAAGGCCTGTGTTCCGGAGAATTTGAATGCTCCATGGCTTGTTCCAATTGCGCAAGCTAAAGAGTCCACACCTGTGCGTTCAACAAATTCTTTCGCCTGGTCTGGATCGGTTAATTTTGCATCAGCTTCATCGACGGCAACGTGTTCTTCCACACCACCTAATTGCCCTAATTCCGCTTCCACCACAATACCCTTGGCGTGAGCAGCATCCACCACACGTTTGGTGATGGCAATGTTCTCATCAAAGGATTCATGGCTGGCATCGATCATTACCGAGCTATAAAAACCACTCTCAATGCAGTCATAACAGGTTTGTTCATCACCATGGTCAAGATGTACAGCAAAGATAGCGTCCGGGAAGATTACATCCGCCGCGCGAATGATCGACTCGAGAACGAATTTATCTGTGTATGAACGCGCCCCTTTACTGATTTGAATAATAAAAGGCGCTTCCGATTCAACACAACCACGGAAAAGACCCATGGTCTGTTCTACATTGTTGATATTGTAGGCACCAATTGCATATTTTCCATATGCTAAATCGAATAGTTTCTTGGTCGTTACAATCATAGGTGTCTCCTTATAATTTATTTTTATTAAAAATCAGGTCAATTCAAAGGCATTTACATTGTAAATCAATTGCCCTGGAAATTCCATTCAATATTGTTATTGATATATCATTGCATTTGTTTGACTTGTTTCTCCAGGTTCATTAAATGAATTTGGAGTTGATTGAGTTCTTCGTTTACCTGATCTAAAGAATCTTTTTCGGAACGCACGAAACGGGTATAAGGAGCGATGGCAGCATTAATTCTTTCAAGACTGCGATCTATTTCATGATTAAATTGGGTATTCAGCGTTGAAACCAATTGTTCACGAAGCATTTTAATTTTTTTTGTCAGTTCCAAATTGGCTTTTCTTCTTTTGGCTGGAATGACAAATAATCCCAGTACGGCAACACCACTGGCTACCAGAATGCCGGTTACATCAGCAGCGAGGGATGATGCCAGAACGGCTATCAGAGTACCCAATCCAACCGCTCCAACCTCAATTGCTGCAGCAGCTGCAACTGCATTTTGGGCACCTTCGGCAATGTTAGCTGCTTCTATGTGGTGATCGTAACCATCGACCACTCGTTTTGCCCGATTGGCCACACTTTCGATCAAATGTTCCCGATTATATTGGAAGCTTGTGTTCAGATTATCACCTATGATCTTGCCTTGATGAGCATTTTTGCGTTTATCCAGGTGCTCCAAAACAGCCTGCCATTGCCGGAAATCTCTTTCAACCATCCAATCAATGAGTTCCTGAATTTTTTCCTCAATATGTTGAGGAACTTCATCAATCACTTCCTGCTTGAACGCATTTTGAATTTTTTCTTTCTTCAATAGATCCGGAATCCGTGCAATTCTTAAATATTCTTCAAAGAAAATTTGCCCACGTTTTTCCATGGAATAGAGTATATTTTCGATGTCTGCCATGCGAAAATCAAAATCCTGACGCATATCTTCTTTATAAAGTTTCAATTGTCTTTCCACACTACTAATCACTTCCCAATCCTCATTAAGCAGGTCTAACCGGGATTGAATTACATTTGCATAACGTTGATTGAGATTTAATCCTACGCCAATTGGATTGAGGAATTTCAAGCGAATTCTTTCGGTTTCATCCAGGGAAGATTGGATGTGTTTTTCTAATTCTTCAAAATGGCTGGCGTGCCAGAGATGCGGATTACCTTTTTTTGCCTGCAAAGCCAGTCTCGAACTGACAGAGAAGATTTCTGGTTGGATACCCAGCAAGGAGTGTATATTTTCTGTGATGAATTTTTCTACCTGACGAACTTCATCGTCATTTTGTAGCAGATCAACTTTGTTGAGTACCAGCACCAATTTCTTTCCCCAATCACGGATTTGTTGTAAGAAAGCTCTCTCGCTTTCGGAGAGGGGACGATCTGCAGATGTTACAAATAAAACCAGATCAGAACGAGGGATAAATTGACTGGTGATTTCTTCGTGTTTACGCATAATTGCATTGGTGCCGGGTGTATCCACAATACTGATCTCTTTTAGCAGAGGAATAGGAGCTCCGATCTCCAGAATATTTTTTTCCGAAATCATTTCCTGGAGTTCTACATGATAGCGAATAATATTGATTTGAGTTGTAGTTGGAGTAACCCCTTCTTTCAGTAAATTGTCCCCAAGCAAGGCATTGATGAATGAGCTTTTTCCTGCATTAAATTCACCAACGATAACGAGCAGGAACAAATCGTCGATTTGTCGAATCGATTGACCAAGGGTTTCTAAATCCGCTTTGGATGCTCCAAAACTTAGCAAAGCCATCTGTAGATCATTCAGGAGATTTCTCTCCAGAGTCAATAAATCTTCTTGGTTTTGTTTGAGTATTCTCATTAATTATTCTCCATTACCATATAGATCATACTCTTTGACGATGAAAAATACCAGTTTTTTTTAAATTTCATGATCGAAGGCTGAAGAATTTGTATTGGTTTTTTCCCAATTGTTTGGCACGATACATGGCTGTATCAGCTTTGTTGATTAGTTCTTCAGTGGTTGTTCCATCCATCGGATAGATACTGATACCAATGCTGGTTGTTACCTGACAGAGGTTGCCATTGTTTCGGTACGGTTCGGCAATTGATTTAAGAATTTTTTCTGTAATTGGTTTTACAGCTTCTATACTGTTAATATTCTCCAGTACAAGAATGAACTCGTCTCCACCGAAACGCGCAACAGTATCTGCTTCACGCATATTGGCTGAAAGACGATTTGCGATCTGAATTAATAATTGATCTCCAACCAGGTGACCAAACAGGTCATTAATTGTTTTGTACCCATCTAAATCCAGAAAGAAAACAGCAACCATTGTCTGATCACGTTTTGCATGGGCAAGCGCATGATTTAATCGATCATAGAGCAGAGATCGGTTGGCGACCCCTGTCAATTGATCATGAGTCGAAAGGTATTCAAGATAAGATTCATTATTTTTACGTTCGGTTATATCAATGATTGAGACGAAGACCTTTCCCCAGGTTTCTTCATATCCTGGCGCGATGGATAATCGTAAAACGGTGAAAATATGATTGCCTAGGAAATCTTTATGATGGATTTCCCCTATGCATTGATATTCACCTTCAGCCAGAGACGCATAAATCTCACCGTTGGTTGGAACTGATTCTGGCAGGATAATACTGTGAATATGGTTAAATAAATCTTCTTTAGATGAGGCTTTAAATAATCTGATGGTAGCCTGGTTGACATTGATCACTTTGATCTTTTCCATTAATCGAAGCACAATGTCCTGATTGGTTGAAAAAAATTCGTGAAAATTCTTCACTCCCATGGATTTAAAGCGATCAATTTCAAATTTTATAGCACTAAAATCTTCTTCCCATAATGAGATCGGAGAATCCTCAAACAGGCTCCGATAGCGCATCTCACTTTCTTGTAATATTTTCTCAGCTTTGATTTGGTCTGAAATATTCCGGTATAGTCCCAGTACACCCACCTTTTGATTATTAACAATAACCGGTACACCAAAAATTTCCACCTGAACCTGTCTACCGTCTTTTTGTTTACGAATACCTTTATCGGAAATTCTAAGGTTATTTAATACTTTCTCTGTCAGGTTTTTTGCTTCAATAATTTGGTCTTCAGAAGCAATTAATGTATCCAGGTCCTGGGATAATGCTTCTTCCTGAGAATACCCGAAAAGCTCTTCAAATGCTGGGTTGACTGATAAGATTCGTTGGTTATTGTCCAGGGTTACGGTAGCAATCGGGTTATTATCCACCAATGCGCGAAAATATTCTGCCTGAGCTTGATAAGCATGCGTTCTTTCGGATATTGTTTTCTCCAGCTCTTCTTTATGAACCTGTAATGCTAAATTAACAGTTTCCAAGGCTTCTTTTGTGGCAATTGCATCCAGAATATTCCTGGAAAGAAGGAAAGCCACCAATGCTATGACGATTAAGAAGCCAACTTCCAGTGTATAGATTGATTTTATGATTCCAATTCCCACCAATGTGTCATTGATAATTGCTATAAAAATAATCAATGTAGAAAGAAATAATGGGTGTTTGAATTTATTTTTTTGCCCATGAAATTCCTGGATAACCAGAACTGTGATAATTAAGAATGAAATCACACCTAATCCAAAGGTGATTTGGGTTATGATCCCTGGCACACTTTCATTAATAATCTGCATATTGCCAAAGAAATTTATCAGGTGAAAATTACTTTTATTAATATTCCAAATAAGTGGATGATAAATAAATATTTGGGGGATTATGGCAAGAATTGCCAGGATAATCCAAACCCAAAAATATTTCTTCCAGAAAGCTACATTGAGATAGTGAATGACAAAATAGAAAAAAGATAAGATAAATAAAACAATAGAAGCAATCTGCATCCTTTGAGATACATTTGCTTCAATTAGCGTGGATGAATTGTATAGCTCAGTGGTGGAAATCCCATATAGCATAACTGCAATGGCAGCGCATCCAAAGGAAATCTGAACTTTATCTATTTTCCTTGTTGATGAAATCAATAAAATGAATACACCCAAAGCTCCAGCGATGCCTGTGACGATTATGGGTACAACGGAAAGTAAGGCAATCATAAATATGTTTCCCGTGTGATTTCATACTGATAATGGAAAAAAATTATGTCCATAAATTAAAACTTTCTTAATTATACAATACAGAGAATTTTTATAATCATTACTCAATTAATGAAAATGTAAAGTGAATGATCATATTAAGGCTTGATTGAAAGTTTATTGAGAGTTCAAATTGGGTCTAATTGACAATCCTTGCCATTTAATAGGAAAACAGGTCTTTGGTTTTTCAGAAGACCTGTTTGCTTTGTTTGTTAAAAAAACGGATTAGATTTCTACATATCGGTTGACACGCTGCTCAACAACCTTCAGGGATCCTTCCCAGAATGCCTTATCACGAATATTGATACCGAACCGATTGGCTAATTCTGCAGCTGAACCCAGTCCAGTACTGGAAAGCAGGTCTTTGTATTCAGGAATGAAGGAATCTCCCCTTTCCTGATAAATGGCATATAACCCGGTACCAAACATTAAGCCGAATGCGTAAGGGAAATTATAGAAGGATAGTTGGGCTGAATAGTAATGCGGTTTCCATGTCCACATGTATTTATGCAGATAATTTTCATCCAGACCATCACCATATGTGGCTTTCTGTGCCCGTACCATGATGTCACAAAATTCCTCTGCGGATAGATCTGATTTAACGCAGCGTTCAAAGACTTCCTTCTCAAAGAGATAGCGGGAGTAGATATCAACAATTACCTGTGAATCACCATTCAACATGCCTTCAAGGATGGCCAATTCTTCTTCTTTGCTTTTCGCCTGTTTGAGGGAGGCATTTGAGATGATCGTTTCACACATAATCGATGCAGTCTCCGCCATGGTCATGGGTGTGCGTTGTTGCAATTGGGTGCGATTTGCTTTTTCCATGCAATCATTGTGGAATCCGTGACCAATTTCATGAGCCAGCGTTGAAACCTGATCCAGCGATCCATCAAAATTACTGAGTATGCGAGATTCTCCGGTTCCTGGAATATCCATGCAGAATGCTCCCCCCATTTTCCCTTCACGTTGTTCTGCATCGATCCAGTTATTATCAAATGCGCGCGCTGCAAAATCAGCAAGATCTGGAGAGAATTTTGTAAAATGATCCAGAATAAAATCTCTTGCTTCCAGGAAGCTAAATTTGGTATCCGATTGACCGACAGGCGCAAAAAGATTCCACCAGGGCAATTTTTCCTGTCCGAAGCGTTTTGCCTTTGCCTGGAAATAGCGCCTGAACATGGGGAAAGAGTCCTGCATGGCAGAGAGCATCGCTTCGAGGGTTTCACGATCAATTCTGGCCATGTCGAGGGCACTTTCAACTGCGTCTTTGCGTCCTCTTTTCTTGTTCAGGGTGATCACTGTGCCTTTAATACCATTCAGCGCTGCAGCCAATGGTTCTTCGACTGATTTCCAGGCTTGCATTTCTTTTTCATACCCTTTTTTCCGCATTTCTTCTACAGGATGAGAACGTAAATTAATCAGAGCAGGAGCGGGTAATTTCTTTAATTCACCATCAATTTCCATTTCAACGGATAATTGAGATGTGATGACACCCTGTAATTTTTCCCAACCAGAAGCGCCGCTTAAATTAAGCTCAGAAGCAAGCTCCTCTTCTGCCTGACTCATCAGATATTGACTGAAGTGGATGATCTCTTTCAAAGCAAATTCATGTTCCGCGACCGTTCCACCTAACGAAATGATCTCATCAACCTTGGTGCTGATTTTTGATAACCAATTTTTAAAGATCACATCCTGGTGTTCGAGACGCACGCCTAATTGTTCAAACTCCGACATCAGGCGGGTAGCCAATTTGTTGTATGAATCGGTACTGATGAAACTGTAGATGTAATTGGCCACTTTTCCCACATGTGTTATTGTGTCATTCAGGGTATTTACATACTCTGATAAGGCCTCATTCAGCACTCGTGGATCAGTTTCAGGCGAAAGGGGAGCTAATTTCGTTTGAAAGCAGGACACTAATTCGTTAATTACGTTTGATGTGTCTGAAAATGCCTGCTTAAATTCTTCTGATTCGAGACCAGGAAATATATTGGAAAGATCCCAGCGGGTTGGTTGATCATTACTCATGTGTTCCTCTTTTCATTTATGTGTGAATTTTCAATTTTTTTGGATTACAAAAAATTATACATCTACTTAATGGTGATGTGACTGTTCCCATTGATTATCAGGGCCGAAATATTTCTGGATCCATGGATATTTTTGGTGACGGGTGGCCAATAATGCAGCGATTGCAGTCGTAATCGGAATAGATATGAATAATCCAATCGATCCAACCAATGTTCTCACAATTTCTTCTGCGATAAAACTGATATTGATTAACATGGCTGGATCCTGATTACTGATTGAAAATAACAATAACATTGGTAATGAAGCACCAGCATATGCAAGCACCAGCGTGTTCACGGTTGCTGCTGCGTGATCCTTGCCAATATTCATGGCACGTTTGAACAGAAATCCAAAATTCAGGGATGAATTGGCTGCAAATAATTCGAAGACAGCTGATGCCTGGCTTATGACCAGATCATCCAGCACACCCAGAGCACCGATTAACATTCCGGCTAATAACAAGCCTTTTATGTTGATTGTTTGTGTCGACATTTGTGAGAGAAAGAGCGCGTTCTCATCTCCATAACCAGTCAACCGGGTAAAATCAACAAAAAAGCTGGATAACAGACCAGTCAACACCAGAGAAATGAAGATTCCAATAACTGCTGAATGGGTTTTGAGATTCCAGCCATACACCAGAAACTGAGATACAGCCAGAAAAACGAAAGCTCCTGAAATGCTGACCCAGACTGGATCCTTTCCACTCAATATTTGTGGCAAAATATACAGAACAATGATGAGCAAGCTGAAAGCAATCCCAAACAAACTACGGACTCCCTTCCAACCACTGATAAGAACACTGAATAAAACGAATAATAAAAATAAGTACAGGATAGGTCTGGATCTGACAAAATCCGTAAAAAATGCCCTTAGCTCGCCGGTATCCGGACGTTGTCCCACTGTGACAAGGATGTAGTCACCTTCTTTAATTTTTTCATCACTACCCAAAATCTGCCGTAGACCATAATCGACAGTCAAAACGGAGCCTTTAAAATCTCCTTCTACCAATTCCACATCAAATACCTGATAATTCTGAAGTGTTCCTCCAAGATCGGTTTGCCCCTCTTCTATTAGATTAATCACTTTGGCGCTCACGGTGTTCGATTCATAGCCAGTATTGTATGTTACGGTTGAATCCTGTGAATGCAGTTTGATACCTGGTGAGATCATGATATAAACTAAAACGGTAAAAACAATGACCAAAATCAAAGGGATGATGATGGAATGCTCTTTTTTTATATTCATATTACCTCACGAAAATATATAAAAAAACGCAGGCATAATCACCTGCGCTTTAGAACTTTAGCAAACGAGGGGATTAAATCATATTAACCCAGAGAAAATGTTCTAGCAAATCGATTGTTTCCTGTTTTTCTTCCAGGAGATGTTTGACCACATCTCCAATGGAAACAATCCCAATCATTTTACCATTTTCCATTACGGGTAGATGTCGCAACTTCTTAGTGGTCATGACAGCCATGCACTCTTCAACTTTTTGTTCAGGGTCGACAAAGTAAACCGGATGAACCATTAATGCTTCAACTGTTTTACTCATATCAAAACAATCATCATTGATGGCATGCCGGGCGAAATCACGTTCAGAAAAGAAACCAACCACTTTGTCGTTTTTGACCACTGGTAGCCCGCCTACATTATATGCTGTCATCATTTCCAACGCTTCTCGGATTGTAGCATCAGGATGTGTGACCCATAATTTATTACCTTTATTTTTGAGCATATCGTTTACAGTAGCCATATTAAATCCTTTCTGATGAGCATTGTGCTTAAAAAATTATGACAATTCGTAAAGAGTTAGTCAAGTTTCTGTCTAAATTTAATTGAACAATTCCTGATAATTAATAAATTGTGGTGTTAATCTGAAAAACAATTATCACTTCTTCAAGTCTGTAATACAATTGGGAAGATTAAGGAATAGAAAATGTCACCTACTGGAAAAGAAAAATACTTTCATAAAAATGTTCAACACAAGTCAATCAGTTCAAATCTTGATGAAATTGAAACAATCCTTGGTAAATTGGATGGTAGTCAAAGTCCAATCGCTGAAAGAATTTTTGATATCATGGACGAAATCCAGGAGCAAAAGAAATTTTTACACAATGATGAGAAAGAAAAAACTGAAACTCAATTAAGTTATGTAACAAAACGCATTTATTCATCGGCGAAGGTATTGCTCAAAACAATCGGGGGGAAAGATGAACTTAAAGAAAAAAGAAAAATTAAAGGAAAAAACCCTGATCATTGGTGGTGGTATCTCGATCATTATTTAGAAGAAAAAAAGAAAAGAGATTTACAAAGAAGCGGCATGATTGGTCTGGTACTGCTCGTCGTTTTTGCTCTTCTGGTTCTTATTTATGATCGATATCTTGCTCCGCCACCTGAAGTGAGAGCAAGAATTGACTATGAAACCAGAATAGATGATTTTATTTATTCTGGGGATTATATAAGTGCCATGTCAGAAATGGAAGGCGCGTTAGCGATTGCCCCTGATTATTATCCACTGTGGATAAAGAAAGGAGTTCTTGCAAAAGTTTTAGGCAATGAAGCGGTAGAACAATCTTCATATGAAACTGCACAACAATTTGTGGAGAATCCAGAGTACTTTTATTATGAAAGAGCCAGTGTTTTTATGCAATTTGGATTGTATGATGATGTCTTAGAGGATACAGACAATTTATTAGCTATTAATGCAAAATCGGCTGAGGCATATCTTTATCGAGGCTTGGTTTATGAAATGCGAGGGGAGAACTCTCAAGCCTATGATGCTTTTGAAAAAGCGGCTTTGTTAGCAGAAGAACAAAATAAAAACCAACTTGTTGCAACCATTCGGGTGAGAATGGGTATGCTTTTGCAATCAGTTTCCATTCCCACCCAGGAATATTGACCAGGATTTACCCGTTATCTGATTCTTCAGTAGCAATTGGACTGGAAAAATCATCCACCGTGAGATTTACAAATCTTTCTGCGTTGTAGCTTGAAATCACAGAAATGTACTCAGATTCAGTCCATTTTACGTAATAATTTCCATTCTCATCCTGGTTACCGATGACTAATTTGCCAGACTTTGTTTCATCAGTTTCTGTCGAATATTCAATCTCCATGACAGCCTGGGGCGTATCAAATCCATATTCAGCCTTTTCCGATTTTGAAACCGGTTCAACAAACCGCAGGGTCGTAAAACCACTTAACAAACTACTCCATTTACTTTGATCAAATTGGTAGCCTTCTTCCAATGGTTGACCGGACCATACTGATTCGGCGTCAGGTGTGAATATGAAATCACCTGAATTATTAGAGATTTCAATTTTATTCACTCCGCTACCGCTGATTTGATAAATCACGGTATTAACCCAACTGGAGATGGATGTTGATATCTGAGCAGATGTAAGAGCATTGGTCAGATATACTTCTGGCTTTGTATTCAATCTGAAATGAATATTACTGGTCGCCGGCGAAGAACCGAAATAGATGATCTCTTTGTTTCCATTGATGGTTATCTCAACTTTTCTTTCAAAATTTTCATTTGAAATACTCAAGCGATCATGGCTGGCTTCAGATCTGGTTACGAGTCGGTTATCCCGGATGGTGGCGAGTTTTTCCAACAATTGTTGAATCGTTTCCGCGTTCACAGGAAAGTCATCCCGTAAAGGTAATACCCATTGCGCTCCTTGTTTTTCAAAAGAGACGAGGTTGCCTACTGAGTCGCTGATATTGATGGCTGTTACTGATTCCACTTTTAAATCTGGAAAGATCAAATTATTACTTGCTGCAACTGGTCGTTGAAGAAGAAAGACAACCAAAATCAGAATGAATTGCAATCCAAGAATTGCTATAAGATATTTTTGTAATTTATTCATTGGACGCTCCTTCTCTGGATGTTTTTGATTGCATCGTCAATATGCTTAAAGACTTATTCTTACGTTTTCGGATTTGCCAGAATGTATATAATCCGAATAACAAGATTGCCTCAATGACATAAATACTGATTTCCCAGAATGTCTGTTGTTTAATGTCCAGAGGGATTAATACCCGGGTAGCGGATCCACGTGAACGAATAGCTAACAAATCTGTATCTTCAACAGACCAGTCAACCGCATTCTGTAATAGACGTAAATTATTAACGACATAATCCTGCGACAATCTGGAGGATAATTGCAGGGGAAAATCATCAATGAAGCCTGCACTACCAAACACAACCAGCCGGCTATTGGTTGAAGATTGATTGATGGTAGTGAATCCAGGATTGGTATTTTCTGTTCCATCGGGATTGGTAACTACAGGAACAGGTTTATCTTTGAAGAAAGATTCAAATGATCCCTGCGTGGATATTGCCAATGGATAAGATGAACGCGTTTCACCAACTTCAAATCCAAGCTCTGGATATAGCTCAAAATCAGGTTGGATATTTGTACTGGTAGATGTCCAGGCATTATTACTGGAACTGAGCAAGACGGTTGTCTCGCGTTGGTCAGCAACATCTTTTTGTACTTGAACTGGAGAAGGCCAGTTCATACTGATGGCGGGTAATCCGGAGACGATCAGGTTTTCAGCAGCCATCATATCTGGTCGGACATCTACAAAATATGGATAGTCAACAGCCTGTATTTCCTGTACCTGTACCTGGCCTACATTTCGATTGACTGCCACAGGGAAAGCGGCATTTTGAGTGTCCATTACCAATTGATTCTGAACAAAGATACCATAGGAATTGAGCATTTCAAGCAAACCAGTTTCAATAGGGGTTAAAGTCAGAAAACCACTGAAATAATCAGCATCCAATTTGTAGGGGCTGATTGCCAGTATGACAGCACCACCACGCATGAGGAATTGATCAATGGCATATTTCTCTATTTCGCCTAAATTTTGTGGTGCTATGATAACGACGGCATCGAAATTATCTGGAATTCTTCCAGTACTGAGATCAACGTATTGGAGTTCGTAATCGCTGTTTAACTGTTCCAGAGCAAATCGATAACTGGATATCGCTTGTTGGGTCTGGCCATAAATATCCTGGGTAGTGGTGGGTGGTGTCCAGATGCCGATCACTTTCAGGAAACCACTCGAAGTTCTTTTCAAAGCTGATTCAATTGCCAGGCGAATATCGGCCTCATTTGCTTCTGTGGGCGGATAAATGATCTGGGCTTGGTCACCATTTTGGAGTAAGAGGTGGAAGAAATAGGAATCCTGGGAGAACAAGGCGACCGGATAAGGTTCAATTCCCACTTCTTCAATCAATTGTTGTCGGGATATCGAAGCCCCCTCAACGTCCGGGTCTACTATTTCGAAAATAAATTTGCCCTTCGACCCATCCTGAATTTGTAAGGCGATCTGGTTGATCAGGACAACAATTTCATTTTCATTTTCAGGTAACAGATTTTGAGATAAGAGTAAGGTTAACTTTACGGGGTCCTCAATTTCAGCCAGGATTGAATCGATGCTCTGAAAACCATAAACTGTCTTTTTTACCGCAGAAGTCAGATTATACTCAAGATTTTTCAGGCTGACATTCACTCCGGTTGCTGTTTGTTGCACTTCTATTAAATCTTCTAATCCAATCACGATGGCTTGATCACCATAGCGTACCAGAATGTCAAAATATGCATTCACAATGGAGGATTCATTTCTTCCAGCTATTTGGAATGGTGTTGGTTGAATTCCATAAGCCTGATTTGCTTCCGTTTCAATTTCCGGGTTATCAATTGGGTCTACGACCTCAGCAGTAATCATTCCGCGGGAAGCGATTTCATATTCTTTGAGCATGTCGCTTAATTGGGGAATGAGTGGAGAAAGTAAGGGGTGGGTCTTTTCACTCAGGTAAGCACGAATGAGGAGTTGTTCGGGTAATGTGGAAGTCAAGTCTCTGGTTGTTTGAGAAATGGTGAATTCTTTTTGAGATGTCAAATCCAAACGCAAACCATACAATGGATAGATCCAGACATTAATTGCAATTAAATTCAGGCAAATTAATGCGGTGGTCCGCAATGTAGTAAAACGGTATGCTGTGGCTTGTTGTGACCAACGTAAACGATCAATGGAGAGAACGTTTAACACAATAAAAAATGTACTGAGGGAACCGTAATATACCAGATCACGAATATCAATAACACCCCTTTGAATACTCTCAAAGCGGCTACCCGTGCCTATGGCTCGAAAAATCTCAACCAACGAGGTTGGGAAAAAACTTGTAAAAAACGAACTTCCAATCAGATAAAAAGCTCCTCCCGTAATGACGGTCAAGATTAGAGACACAATTTGGTTATCAGTTCTTGAAGAAATGAACAAACCGATAGATGCGTAGGCAGCTGCAATTAAGATGGATGCCAGATACCCCCCTATGACCGGACCCCAATCTAAATTTCCCAAAAGCGATACCATAATCGGGAATGGCAAGGTTAATAATAATGCAATTCCAATCATACTCATAACAGCCAGGAATTTACCCAGTACAAGTTGCACATGGCTGGTTGGTAATGAAAGCAAGATTTCCAGCGTGCCTGACCGCTGTTCTTCACTCCATTGACGCATGGTCAGAGCCGCAATTAAGAAAATCATCAGAACTGGGATCCAGGAAAATAAAGGACGAATATCCGCGATTCCCCTTGCAAAAAAACCTTCAACTGTGAAGAATATGATCGCAATGGCAGCTAAATATGTTCCTAAGAATATTACAGCCAATAAGGAATTAAAGTAACCATTCAGTTCTTTGCGTGTGATTGCCAGAATTTGTTTCATCGTGCACCTCACTCTGCGATGGCGAGTTCATTGAAAATTGATTCAAGGGTGTGAACATCCTTACGCAGTTCACGTAATGGCCAATTATTTTCCACTGATAGCTGGAATATTTTTGGTGTGATGTCCGAATCTGGTTGACCCTGGATGTAGTAAAGTGGATATTTGTTTTGGCCCGTTTCACGAGTTACCCCGACCACTCCATTTAACTGCTTTAATAGTTTTTCCGTATCAGGACGATCTTCATCCAGTACCAGGATAGCGTTATCAGTGTTCGAAAGATCAGATAAGCGTGAATCAGCCTTGATCCTGCCATTCATAATCATAATAACCCGATCACAGAGCGCTTCCACTTCTGACAGGATATGTGTGGAGAATAGTACTGTGCTTTGTTGAGCAAGATTTTTAATTAATTGTCTAATTTCAATGATCTGTGTTGGATCCAATCCTACAGTCGGTTCATCGAGGATGAGAATTTCTGGTTTATGTAAAATTGCCTGAGCCAGTCCGACCCTTTGACGCATCCCTTTACTGAGTTGTCCGATAGGTCGGGTAATAACATCGTCCAGATTGACAGCATGAACTGCATCGATGATGGCTGGAATTTGTAGTTCAGGGTCAATCAGACGCAAGTCTGCCATCATCCGTAAATAATCCTGGACGGTTAAGTCTGGGTATAACGGTGCATTTTCAGGTAGATAACCAATTTTTGCCTGAACCGTTGCACGATCCTTTACGATATCCAAACCATTAATGGAAACAGTTCCATGATCTGGTTCCAAAACACCGGTGATCATTTTCATAAGCGTCGTTTTGCCCGCTCCATTCGGTCCGAGTAAGCCTACAATCTCGCCTTTTTGGATATCAATGTTTGTAGATTGAAGTGCCTGAATTTCACCGTACGATTTGGATAAATCACGAATTTCAATCATTGTGCCTCCCATGTTTTGAAATCAGGATATTTACTCAATTAATGTACTACTATTTTTGTAATAATTCCATTAGAGATTTATTAAAAAACACCTATTTTTCCTGAGAAAATAGGTGTTTTATATTGGTTGGATTAAACAAATCTCAGGATCGTTTATACCGGGCGATTAGCTGTTTTCTTCGCAGAACACCACGAGCGATTACCAGGAATATTGCCAGAATGGCGGAACCTGCCCAGGCAGTGGTGGAGACAACATTATCACCACTTCCATTTTGAGTTATACCGATGAATGCCCAGATGAGAACCAAAGTGTAAAAAACTTCAGAGCGTTTAAGGGTCATTAATAGACCTAAGATGACACCAACAACAAGCATAATAACCGTCCAGATTGTTTCACTGAGACCAAAACCATCCCAATTTAAGTTCAGCAAGATGACAGAAGCATTTGCGATTGTGGCGACGGAAATCCAACCGAGATAAATACTGAAAGGCATATCAACCAACCAGCGTTCATTAAGAGAGGTTTTGCCTGTTCCAATACCCAATCGCAGGTAAATAACTACCAATGAGACCAATAAGCCGAGCATGAGCAGCATCGACAATGGGAATAATAAATAATGCCAGGCGAAAATCCAGCTGCCATTAAACAGATTTGCCAGAATGAACCAGATACCTACACGGTCAAGTCGGGCATTGTCTTTTTGAGAGGGTAAAACCTGATAGACTGCAAAAACCGCCAAGGTCAAATAAATAACACCCCAAATGGCAAAGACATATCCAGCGGGTGTGAACAATGCGCCGAACGAATCACTCACTGCTCCGGTTTGGAGATTATTGATCGGCAGAATATTTGCCAGTGCATTGACAATGATCGTTGCCAGTAAAGAAACAAGATTAAGAATGCGAATTATTTTCATCATATACCTCTTTTGTTGAAAATTTATTTTTTCGGAAACCAGGGAATGAAGGCATTGGTAAGTGGTTTTTTCCTGAGTATCTCTGCTTCCACCTCATCCAGACTGGCACCTTCTTTAGCCAGTTTCGCCCCTACCAAAGCCAGTACACCTAATCCCATACTGAGTTGACCGGAGTCGATGACTCGAACTGGAACGGCATCAAAAGCTTCGGCGGCAATTTTTGCCACATTGTTGATATTACTTAAGGTTTCAGAAATGTGGATAGATATTATTCCGTCTGCCCCTTCGTCTGCCAATTTTTGATAAGCTTTTATGAAAGCATCCATACCTGGGGCTGATGTGGTTGGTAATGGATTGGCGGTAGGTAATGCCTTAAAAAAATTTTCCCGGCTCAATTCAATCCCATCCAGGTAGCTCTTTCCATTCATATTGACATAGCAGGGGATAACCAGAATATCTAATCCTTCAACAAGAGAATTAGGGAGATCACATGTGCTGTCAGTGACAATTTTTACATTACCCATCATTAGCCTTTCTGGTAAATAATTGTAGTTTAACAGAAATTATAACCATGTAAAATCCCCTAATTTAGACTCTGTACAATCTTTGTATAATCAAACAGAATTCTCTTATGAATTAATTGTATAGATAATTTTGGATTGTGGTTGGAAATGTCACAATCTTTTTGATAATTTCAGGTTATATGTTGATCGACAATACCGCCTGAATTTCCACGTGAAGAGTTTTCTTGATGAACTTGATCAGGATTTACTTCAAGCACTTCTGGCGTGTATATGGGGAGTATCAACAACTGCCCGACAGCATCACCAGGTTTGATTTTCAATGGATGATCACTGATGTTTGCCACTTTCACTAAAATTTCCCCCTGATAACCTGCATCGACCACACCTGCACCCAGCAGATGATTGTTGCGTCCTTTAGGTTTGAGTAAACCCACAAATCCATTGGTTATTTCCAGCGTAATGCCGGTGCTGACAATTGATGTCGAATGAGGTTCAATAACGATATTGCAATTGGCGTATATGTCCAAACCAGCATCAACAGGATGTTTTCGGGTGGGAAGAAAGGCGCTTGGATCTATTTTGGCAATTTTGATAGTTTGCATGATACCTCTGTATTAGATTAGTTATGATATTCGGAAAAAGAATAATTATCGCCACTCAGACAGGTCACGATCCACAATATCAGCCAGTTTCTCAATATCCTGCTGATAAAAATCCTGAAGTTCCTGGCGAAATTCAGGATCTAATGATATTTTTTTTGCTTGAGTTACATTCAATTTCTCGATACGATTATAAAACACAGAAAAACTTTTCATAAAATCCAGGCCAAACAAAGAAATGAATTTCATGAAAGGTTTATAAACAAATTGAGGGGGATGAAATACTGTTGCCATGAGTTTTGAACGGTTTTCGAAACTGACATTGACCGGGGGGAACTCCTTCCGTCCATCGGATGTCACATCGATAAACTTCAGAATTTCTTCGTAGATTGTTTGAGGATCCTTACGGAAATCTTCAAAAATTATGATCAAAACTTGATTACGCGGGAATATTTCCAGAAGTTTTTCTACATACTTACCAAACAATCCCAATTCACCATACTGGATTAACTCTGGTTGGCGGCAGCTTTTTGGGATTTTATTTCCAGATAATCGTTGTTTTTGTAATGCCCAGGCTTTCCTTAAATCCTTTTGATCTTCTCTTAGTAAGCTTAGATTCAATTGATGGAAAGATTGTACAAAATCAATTGGATTCCGTAGACTGAGAATAATTCTTGCATTTGGATCAAATGAGTGCATATTTGAAAAGGCAACTTTGGAGTAAAGATAAAATGGGCTTGCTTCACCAATTGCCAGGTGGGTAGAATTGGCTTTTGAAAAAACATTCAGATAATCTTCTTTTGATTTGAAAGAAATTTTTTGTACATGCGGAAAATCATGCGCAAAATAATTCAATTCCTTTACTTCGGACATGAAGATTTGTGGATGCTGATTCAGGTAATGGTAAAGCGCAGTTGTTCCGCATCTGGGGGCACCAGCGATAAAAAAAGTTGGTTGTTTCATGTACAAAAAGGAACCATCATTCTTTCAGATTAATTAAGTCGCTTAATTATACTGTAGGAAATATCGTATCGGTTTGTCACAATTCTGAGAAAGCTTATTTTTTTCACTTATAAAGAAGGAGTACTACAAGGTCATGTATTCTTAATTAAGTAGATAATTGTCAAATTTTATGAGGTATGATATTACTTACTTTCTAAATCCTGATGAGGTAGAGAACTGAAAAGAATATTTTGCCATTTTTGTAATTGATGATGCATCTGGGTCGCATCGTTTATGGGTCTGTCAAAATGTAATTTTTCTGAATGCATCACGAATGCCAAAGTTTGGTCACCACCAATACCTCCATGATGGGCAAGCAGGTTCTCAAATGCTGGTATTTGCCCCGTTTCAGGGTTATATCGGCTCTGGATAACGATATCGCCAACATTTGAGTACGAAAATAATTTTTCTAATTGCCAGGCTGCGGTTTCATCGTAAATAGCCAGCGGATTCTGACCTTCAAAATCTTTAGAATTGAGGTAGTAAATTCCTTCTGCATTGATAACAACCGGTCCATTGATGTATGAGTCAATTGCCAGAAATCCGATTCCAGGATGGCATATCAATGCTTCAATCAAATTTGGATAAAGTTCCTTAATTTCCTCTAGGAGAAGTCTTTGTTTAATGTGCGTAAAGTACAACATTGCCAGGCTGCCGGAAGTACATAGAACCATATCTGATTGTTTTACCTGGGTATCCTTTTGAGGTAGGTCAAAATAAAAATAATTTCCTTTATCTTTTTTATATTGTTCATAAATGTGTCGGGCTGTTTCGTTCAATTTTTTATGAGGAGCCAGCGCCATTTGTAATAACGAATTTACATATCCTTTTGTTTCCTCAGATGTGCCAGTATCAACGATTGAATATTGGTCCTCAAGAATTTTTTGGATGAGTTGTTCGAGGGTAATTCCAAATAACTGTTGAAATGGTGCTCCTTCGGACAAACCGTGATCGGAGATGATGACAATTTCATACATGCGCGGGGCATGTTCAATTGCATCATTGATACGTTGTATTTGTTTGTCAATATCTCGCAATGTTGTCAGTGCACCAGGACTGTCCACACCTGTGTGATGGGCTACTACATCATAACCAAAATAAGTTGCGTAGATCGTTTGACATCCTCGGAACATATCCTCGATCAATAGGTGGGTAGTCAACTCACGAATGAGAACGGCTGAAATAGTACGTTCCAATGCGAAGAGCAGTGTTCTGCGAATACGAGGACTTCGTCCGGACAAAATTTGTGCCGTGGATTGATAAAGTTCACGGATTAATTCCAGGATCATCAGAAGAATTGTGTGAATGTAGTTGTAGGGATTTAGGAAAAAATTATAAAAATTTCCGCTTTTTTTTGGGAGTTTTCTAAATTGAGATAATTTACTCATGGTCAGAACAGACCGAACTGCATTTCCCGAAAACATATTCCCCAGACTGGAACTGTTAACAGCTAATAATCCATCTCTATGCTGAAATCGTTCTTCAATCATCGCTGTATCACTGAGATGATTGGAGACCACCAGTTTTTCGCGATTCTTTTCATACCACCGGAAAGCGGGGATGTTTGTGTTTTCACCGTATAAAATACCCATCTGGCTGGCAGATGTCTGTGATGGTAGCCCACAATTCCAGGCATGGATCTGATAATTCCTAGCAATAAAATTGCGCAGGGTCGGCATGTAACCAAGGTCTATTGCTTCGCGAAGAACGTTATAAGACAGCCCATCAATTTCAATGATGATAAGACCTGCTGGTTGTGCACTTTCTGGAGGGAGATCTTTGGGTTTTAGTTTGGGGATGACCGAACGATAATATGAATCATTTTCATCTAATGCCAATAGGTTGGATGCTAACAAATTCATAAATGTAATGCCTAGAACAACATAAATTACACTTGAATAATCCAAAAAATTGAATCCGGGCATGATGTAAGCTACCAATATAATAACAACAATATTCAGGAAAAATGAAAACAGTCCCAATGTTAGAACGGTGAGCGTTATTGTCAATTGCAGAATGAGGGGTCTCAGGATTGCATTTAAGAGACCGATCAAAGTAACAGCCAAAAATGCATCAACTTCACTGGAAATAACCAGCCCTGGCAACCAACGACCTAATAGGTATAAAGTTATTGTTTCAACGATCCAAACAATAAGAATATGACGCATCCTGCGATATGTTGGGTATGGAAATCTGCCCAATATCATGTTTTTATTGTACACAGAAAGAGACTTTTTTTCATCTTTCTATCAACTCATTAAAGTCCTCAGGAAAACAAAGATAAAAATGCTTGACAATCACGATCCATTTTTCTAGAATTCAGTATCCCTAAAAAAAATACAATTTAAGATGTTTTTTCAACATTTATAAATGAGGAGTTGTTTATGGCAACAGAGAGTTTTGCAATACCAGTAGAAAAGCCTGCGAAAAAACAACGGCGTTGGCGAACATTGTTTGCCTTATCCTTTGGTTATTTTATTGATCAGGGTGAAGGTCAGACAATATCCGTTTTATTTCCCACATTACAGGCATTATGGGGGTTAAGCTACACCAATCTGGGATTGATTGGAACCATCAGAAGTATTTTACAGGCAGTCAGCGCTCCATTCTGGGGTTATGCTGCTGATCGATATTCCAGGAAAAAAGTAATTCTGATTGGAACTGGATTATGGGGTATATGGACAGCGGTTTGCGGTCTGACACAGAATTTTGGACAATTATTAATCATTCGTGCAATTTCCGGAATCGGATTGGGCTGTTTGATGCCGGCAACATTTTCAATTATGTCTGATACGTTTCCTCCTAAACAGCGAGGACGAGCATTAGGCATATTAGAAGCAATCGGGGTTATGGGAATTGTTGTGGGAACCCTTGGTTTAGGGCTTCTTGCTTCTCCCACTTTATGGCGCTGGGGTTTTATTTCGTTAGGTTTGTTCAGTGTGGTTTCTGGTTTGGTCATCTGGTTTATGGTGGATGAACCGGTACGTGGCGCATCTGAGCCAGAGCTAATGGGCAAAATAACTGCTGAGGATGCAGCCAAATACAAGGTCAAATTCAGTGATATTCCGAAAGTCTTGAAAATCCCTACCATCTGGGTAGCGATAGCCCAGGGATTGGCAGGTACGATGCCCTGGGTAGTCATGGGATTGTATCTCATTACCTGGTTTGTGAATGTGCGTGGATTAACCGAGTCGTTAGCATCCGTAGCGTTTGCAGGTATTGTGGTTGGCACTGCTTTATCAAACATCATTGGAGGGTTTCTAGGAGATTGGGCAGAGGGTAAGAGTCCCAAATATGGTCGTACCGCGATTGGTCAAATATCGATTGTTTCAGGTATTCCACTGACCTATATTTTGTTCACCCAAACCGACAACTGGTCTTTTGGTCAACTGGTTGCTTTGTGCGCGGTAACTGCCTTGCTCATCAGCTGGCCTGGTAAAGGAGCCAAAGAGCCGATGATGCAAGGGGCAGTCCCGCCTGAATTACGAGGAACAGCTTTTGCAATGGTAACTTTTATCGAAAGTGGTTTTGCTGCTTTCGCTGCCTATATTGCCGGTGTATTGGCAGACCGTATTGGATTCACCGAGGCAATGATCTGGACAATTCCGTTTCCGTGGATCATCTGCGCAGTCCTATTTACTTTATTTTATTGGGCTTATCCTCGCGATTCAAAAATATTACGAGAACAAATGCGCGAACGAGCAAAAGAACTTCAGGAATAATTTTCTCTTTATTACCAATTATGAAGGTTCAGGAAAACTGAGCCTTCTTTTTTGATCAGGCTTAATCGGATGTGGAATCTAAAGGGAACCCTTTATGGATTCTATTTTGAAATTCCGTAATAGCAAAAAAGTTGTTGCTATGACCACTGAAAACAGTCATATCATGAAGACAGATGAATAAAGAAGACCATCGATCGGCTGCTTTTTGAGCCTGGTTGATTTCTTTTTCCCTTTCGTTTTTTTTGGCTATGTATTGCGCATTAAGATAACGGCGAAATATCAAGTAAACCAAAAGCAAAACCATTGAAAATGCGTACTTTTGATCGAATCCTTGTTGCATTCCAGAAATAACTACCAGTAGCAGGATGATACCAATAATAATGCCAATAAATATATCTGGAGGAATAATCAGCCAGATGGGTAATTTTTCCAATGTAGGAGGTTTGATATCTCGCAGTAAAGGTTTTATTTGATCAGGTTGAATACTAAATCTTGCAACAACTTTCTGGTCTTTTTCAATCAATCCAAAATATAGGTCTTCAACCAAAATTATTCGATCTGATTGAGAACAGGTGGGACATTTGATTTGGTTTTGTATGGGTAGTGACATGCTTAATCCTCAAATATGGTTTTGAAAACCCTCAATTGCCACCAACATCCCGAGGAACACATCTGCCCCCGATGAACTTCCCCAGCGCGATAGCTCCATGGCTTGCTGTTGGAATGGGATATCCGTGCTCATCAATACATCAGCCATTTCCTGAATACGGGCATCTGCTTCTCCTTGCAGGGCACATTCAAACAAAGTACTGCTGACTGATGTCGTTTTTTCCTTAAATGTTGCCAACAGTTGATTCTCGACTTCTGTTATCCAATTGACTTCAGGAAACCAGCGTCTACGCATAAAAGTCAATCCAGTTAATAGATCATCACCGGAAGGGGTCAGTCCGCGACCTGATCCAACCAGAAGATTGGCTAGCGCTAAAATGGATTCGGTATCTTTTTGGATCATCGATATTTTTAGAAGTTTGATTGTGTTCCAGGATGAAAAGAGCCATGTATTGTCTGTTTCCAAAGAGAGCGTATCAGTGACAAACGGTAGCAGGAGGGGGGCATAACCCTTTTCGTTTTTCAACAGTGATAATTGATTGGCTGCCTGTGTCAATCTTTTCTTTTGTTCAATATCAGAGATGAATCCAGTAGGTTTTTGAGGGGTATTCCAAATATTTTCTATATTTAATTTTATTTGCTGTTTATTATTCGTAAGAATAAATTCCCGGTCTACATGAATGATTTGGACTTCATCCTCGTTTTTCCATTGGATAGGAATTTGGTTTTGGATATTAACATTTACTGGTCCAAAATGATTATTATTTGTCAGGAAAATAATTCTATTTCCATGAACACGTAAGAATAAACCGCTAGAAGTGTTTCCCCAAACAACAACCTGGTTGGATTGAAGCAGCCAATCATAAGCGAATTTACCGAACGTGGTTTTAATAATTGTGATGTTATCCTCTATCATTGAGCGATTTTCCCTCTTGATTAAACCATAAATCTGTAAAATATTCTCTGTAATTACAAATGATATAATTTGTTTATGGAACAAAATATTCCTGAAACAATGAACAACTCAATAATAGTTAATAATTTAAATCAATTAGGAATTGAATTTCTTTTAAATAATGAAAACGAGCTTGATAAAGAAATTTTAAATCCTGAAACCTTAATTGCCTTACTCGCCAGTTCAAAAGAATCACGGTTTAGGTTGGCATTAATACCTTTATTTATTCAACAACCAAATCTTGCATCCAAAGTTCCTGTGGTGTATCAAAACTTAGCACCAACGGCAAAAATTACTTTACAATTTTATTATTGCGCAGCCATGTTTTTACAACAGAAATATAAAGATAGATTAATTTCATTATCAACATATGAATCCACTCTTCCAATAATGTTCGAAAATCAACTGGATTTTGAGCTTGGAATTGATCCGGATGAGAATCTCAGAAGATTAAGTCAGAATCAACAATTAATTTCTGGAAGATTAATTAATTGGTATGGGACATACGAACATGCGATGAAGCGATTATTAATCCATTGGGAACGCAAATTGGAATGATAGAAAAAGTAAGTAGTGCGAAGTTAAGAATTTTTTTTGATATGCTTGGTAGTCAATATCCCGATAAAGATCGATTGATATTATTGGGGGGTTGTGCGTTAAATTTACTGGGGAGTAGTTGACCAACTTTAGATGTAGATTATGTTGGTGATGATCTGAAAAAGGGGACATTTGATCGTTTTTTTAGAAGAAGTAGCACAAAAACTCCATTTGGATATTGAAGCGGTACCGATCGAAAAATTTTTGCCTGTGACTGTAGATGATATGGATGAATGTTTACCTTTCGGTAAATTTGGAGAAATTGATGTTCTCATACTTAATCCATACATAATTGCCTTTAGTAAAGTGGAGCGGGGTTTTGATACTGATATTGAAGATGTAATTTTTTTAATAAAGAATAAATACATCGAAACTGAGATAATGACATCCAGGATTTGGAATACCTTATTACAAGCCAATAAATATGATATTGACAAAAATTCTGTAATAAACCATTGGCATGATATTTTGCAACAACTATAACATTATGGAAGATTAATAGGGATTAAAATCACGATCTAAAATTGAATTTTTAGCTTGACTTTCAGCTAAAAAGTTGGATAATAAAAATACGAACTCTATTGTCTGACAACTTTAATGGTTAATGATTATTGTGGAAAAATTCAGGAGGTGCACCTACTATCAATAGTAAAGATGGTCTATTTCGATACGGTTTTTTTATCGTATCGTTTTTTTTGTGAAAAGTTGCATTGTTACAAAGTAGAAAAAATTATTAAAAAGGAGAAAGAAAATGAAATTTATTGATCTCACTATACCGTTAGGGATTGGCACACCTCCATGGCCAACCTATGAACCATTGCAGGTTAAATATAATAAACGCTTAGCCCCAAATGGAGCCAATGGTCAACTTTTGACACATTCAAATCACCTCGGTACCCATTTAGATGGAGAAATTCATTTCTACACACCAGGAAAGGATATTGCTTCTCTTGATATGGATTTCCTTATCCATGAAGCAGCCATTGTTGATCTGAGTGACGTGGTTGCTGATTATGATGTTTACACCAGCAAAATGATTGAAGAACGTGTCGAAGTTAAAGAAGGCGACATTTTGATCATTCACACCGGTTATCACCACTTTGGCTGGGATCAACCCACAGCAGATGAAATCCGATACATGGTAATGCATCCTGGTCCAGGTGCTGAATTTGTTGACTGGGCAAAATCCAAGAAATTACGCTGGATTGGTGTGGACTGCGGTAGCGCGGATCATCCCATGAACACGATCATCCGCAATTGGATGCCTCGCCAGACCGCACAGGCAAAACGGGTCTTCAAAAAGAAATTAGGCGTGGAGCTGGAAGAGTTCTTTGATGATGATAAATACCAACAAATGCACATCAAAATGTTCCCGGATCACATCATTCATGCTGAATGTCTGGGTGGTGATCTCGACCTTCTTCTCAATCGCCGTGTACAGGTTGGATTCTTCCCCTGGCGTTTTGTGGATGGTGAATCTTCGATTGGTCGTTGTGTCGCCATGGTTGAGGATGATGAATATGAAGAGTTGATGGCAAAGAAAGCAACCATGACAAAGACAAAACATGGTGATGCCACTAACCAGGCTCATGTAGAAAGTTTAAATAAAATTAGCGCAGAAAATCTGAGCTAATTTAATTACAAAATTATTGTATAAAGGAGAATTACTGTGAAATACGAATTACCAACCAAAGCATCTCAAGAAATTTTAAGCATTGATGCTCGAGAAATCGAAGCCATATTACAAGGACCGAAACTGGATATTCCACCATTTCCGGAATGTATGCTCAAATTAAAAGATGGCCGCACCCTCTATATTCGTGAAGCCAAACTCGAAGAAGTTCCTGAAATGTTAGGTTACATGGAAAAATTGATGAAAGTTGAACACGACTTCTATGATATCGTTGGTTCACGCGTTTACTCAGAAATTTTGGGCTGGAAACGAAAACGACTCAAGGATGTCTACACCCTGGTGGGTCTGGTAGATGGTGTCTGGGCAGGTTTTGCCAATGGTCGTTTGATGAATGAAGACATTAATATCAGCTTGCACACCATGGCTCTCATTCGTGGTGGTCGTATTGGTGCAGCCATGTACTATGCCAAAGCATTCTATGGCTTTGAAATCATCAAGAACAAAGAATGGTGGGCAACCTATGAATCATACAATGGTTGGTTGCGCTGGGGTCTTGGTATGGCACAACCCAGCTACCCATGGCCGGATGTCCAGCATGAACTCGGTGGCGCCAAAGTCTTCTATGTCACCAAGAAATACTGGGATTCAACCGTAAAAGATTATGTCCGCCAGATGGTTGGCGCTGATCTCGACTTCAATGTGACCGACGAAGTTCGCAAAGCGAATGAAAAATTTGTTGTTCCAGAAGAAGTATTAGTCTAGATTTAATAATTTACCGGTTGGCAGGGAGTTGATGAAACTCCCTGCTTTTTTGTTAATTGACCTGAATTTCTCAAATTAGTGCCCCGCTTTAGTGTCCTGAAATTTGGTTTTCCAGGCGTAAATTAGGTCTTTTTTGAAAAAAGTGAGAAACTCAGGTGAACCAAAATAAATGACCTTTCTGTATTTGGAAACAAAAAAGACCAGGGAAATCCTGGTCTTTTAAGAGGTTATTTTCGTCTAATAAATATCGTAGATGGTGTTGTAGACGTTGAATTTGCCTGTGGGCGTGACCAGGTTTGGAATTCTGGCTACTTCTTCCAATGTTTTATCGTTATAGACAACGATTTCACCGACTTCACCGGGGATATCAGCGTTCCCCCAAATACTGACCCAGACTTCAGTCCCTTGCATGTTGTATTCAAAATGGACTGCGCGTCCATAGGTTGCAGCTTCCCAGCATTTGTAGACTTCTTCCGGACTTTCTTTTGCAACCACACAGATGGTTCTGGAAGTTGCCGGATCAGGGTTCAAGGTCATATCCACCCAAATCCAGGGGCTGTTAGGATGTGTCTTGATAAATAAACTACCAGAACCTGGCAATTTTGTTGTTCTCACAACCTTCCAGGCATTTTCGGGATAGTTTACAGGATCAGTGCCAATGGAGGTGATGACACCTTCTCCCAGGTGGGACGCACTCCAGACCGGTCCAAATTCAGGGTCAATCCAATTGGCACCTCTACCTGGATGTGGAATTCCCGCAACTTCGACCAAAGCTTCCAGTTTCCCTTCCAATGCGTCAACAACAACAATTGTATTCATGTTGTTGGCAGCGACCATGAAGTATCGTTTGGTGGAATCCCAACCTCCATCATGCAGGAATCGCTCTGCTTCGATCATTTTTATGGTTGGGTTAACCGGGTCAGAATAATTAACCATCCAGACCTGACCAGTTTCTTTAATATTAACAATCCATTCTGGTTTGAAGTGGGAAGCAACGATCGCGGCCACGCGTGGTTCAGGGTGGTATTCTTCTGTATCCCAGGTATAACTACGGGTACTGACAATTTTGAATGGTTCCAGGGTTTCACCATCAAGAATTACAAAGTGAGGCGGCCAGTAACAACCGACAATCGCCAATTTATCTGTGAAATCCCCTAATTCGCCAGAGTATTTACTGGTTTCTACAGAACGGGCATCGTAACAAAGCTGCGCTTCAGCAACTTTGGTGGGAATTTCCGACCAAAGGTCAACCAAAGCTAATTTGCCATCCCGACCAATGGTGTAAAGATAACGCCCTGTAGCTGAGTTTCTTGTGATATGGACAGCATATCCTGTATCGACATTGGCAACTACTTCATAGGTATCCGCATCGATAACAGCGATCTGCCCGGCATCCCGCAAGGTGACTGCCATGTAATTTTCCCAATTGCGCGAGGTTTGTGGTTCGGTAGGACGATCTTCAGGCGGTACCAGTAATTTCCAGGATGCCAGCATTTGATCCAGAGACATTTCGGGGGGTTGTGGTGGTTCAATTTGCAGATACTCTGCCATGATCTCGGTTTCTTCTTTGGTCATGAAACCCTGATTTCCCCAATCAGGCATACCTCGAGGAGTACCGTTGAAGATGATAGCTGCCAGAGCCAGTGTTCCTTTGGGTTGCATGAGGTCAGGTGTAAGGGCAGGTCCGGTGGCTCCTTTACGTAAGGTACCGTGACAGCCAGCGCAGCGTTCAAAGTAGACTTGTTTTGCCCAGTCCATTTCCTCATCAGCCAGTCCTGTTTCCACTACTTCTGAGGGTTCTTCTGTTACGATGGGTGCTGTTAATTCTAATCCTGGCAGCCTGACCATGAAATTGATCATTGCGTCAATTTCAGCTTCACTGAGATTACTGTCCGCATAGGATGGCATTAAGCCAGCTGCGCACGTTCCTCCGGAACAATTTGATGAGAGATGGGCATTCGGATCAAATAGTGCTTCCTGCAAATATTCAACAATATTTTCTGCTTTTCCTTTGTAGTCTGTACTGGTTAATTGTTGACGGGCGGTTTGTCCAATCTCTGAAAGATCCGGTCCAATTGTCCCAGCAGCGTTCTTAATACCCGGGATAACATGACAGGCACCACAACCACCTTTGGTGAAACCCTCCGCTGCCAGTGTCAAATCATCACCACCTTCTCCGTCTTCGACTTCTTCCTGTTCTGGTACTTCAACCTGAGGGGTTACTGGCTCCTGGGTTGGTTGGGGAGTGGTGCTGGAGCATGCTGCTAAAAGCAGAATGGCAAACAGTACAATAAAAATTTTTAAATAGATTTTCATGGGCAATTCCTCCTATTAAATTGATTGGATTATGGAAAAATAGTTACGGATAATAGTACTTAAAAGTGATTAAATTAGATATATTTCATATTATATATCTAATTTATAAATACAATAATATTATATCAACCTATTTGGAAAATATATTAACTTAAGTTAAGGAAAGAGTCTTGATGAATATATTATTTAAGGTATCGGTCGAAAAATTCAGTCGTTCTGGTCATCGCTAAACTGAAATATCCCGATAAATTATGATCATCACCTTCATAGGTGTAAAACTCAACCTCCCCATTAACTGCCAGGATCTCACTCCATAATAATTCTGAAAAGACGAGGGGAACACTTTCATCGGCGGTACCGTGATGTAATTGAATAGGGCCTGAGATCTCGCTCACAAAACTATTCGAAGAAATGGATGACCAGAAATCAGGGTTCTCTTCCGTTGTACCATGTTCCTCATTCCATTCCTGTTGCCAGCGGCGAGCAAATGTGGGAGGTGTTGGCGCTGGTCCAGGGGTATTGCGACGCCATCTGGTCATCATATCCGGATAGGATGCCACAACACCCGCCCAGATCACGCCTGCCTTGATATCCTCTGAAATTACCATCGATCTTAATGTGAGATATCCCCCCATGGAATGCCCCCACATGCCAATTTTTTCCGGATTAGCCAAAGGAAATTGCTGTAAAGAAGCGACAGCATTCAATACATCAACCGTGTACCCGGGGTCACCGTATGCACCCAGGGCAGATCCTTCTGATTGATCATGTCCGCGGTAATCAATGCGAAAGACAATATAACCACTTCGTGCTAACCAATCCACATAAGCGATGTATCGTTCGGTGGTGCGATATTGGGTTGGTGGTATATAGCCATGATTAAAAACAATGGATGGCCAACCTCCCTCCGGGGGTTCCCCGGTTGGGACGGTAAGGAGACCATAAATTTTATTTCCTTCGGAAAAATAATAAGCATAATAGCGATTGTAGTTGTAGGCAGCTGTCAGGGTGTTTTCAATCACAATCTCACTGCCGGGGTAGGGGGTCTGGCGCATCGCCAGGATTGTCATAGGGTGCAGGGTTGGCGTGGGTGTAGGTGGGATGGTACTTGTCGAAGTATGAGTAGGTGTCGAGGTGATGGTTGGGGTAAAAGATGGGGCAACTGTTGCAGTTTTTGTAGATACGACTGGTTGTCCTGAATTATTTGGATTGTTTTCGTCAATCAGGCTGCAAGCTGAACTAAAGAAAAAAATAAGTGAGTATATTAGTATCAAGTAAAAATTGCGTACCAATAATTTCAAAAAAACTCCCAGATTTCGTAGATTGAAGTTTATTGCGTTATCAACCAGGTTAATTGTTTTCCTATTGTATTAAATGATAGAATAAATTGCAACATGGTGTCAAAGATAAACTAAGGTTACGAGATGAAAAAAGAATTGATAAATCCAGGTATTGTTGAATTCTCTGCGCCCATCATTGATCCGGGTGGTGGGGGAGCATATATTGAATTTCCATTTGATACCGAGGAACTTTTTGGTACCAAAGGAAGAATCCCGGTTAAAGTACATTTCGATGGGCAACCTTATCATGGGACAATGTTACGCTATGGGACTGAGAAACACATCATCATCATTGTGAAAAAAATACGGGAAGCAATTAAAAAGCAAGCCCCGGAAACTGTTTGCGTCAGAGTAGAACTGGATGAAAAAACTCGGGAAATGGCTATTCCAGATGATGTCCAGAGGCACCTGGAAAAGAATCCAATCGCGTTTGAAAAATATCAGAAACTTTCATATACCCATCAAAAGGAATACATTAACTGGATTCTGGATGCGAAAATAATCGAAACTCGTCAGAATCGCATAGAGAAGATGATCAAGAAATTATTGGATCAAATCTAATAGCGCCATAGGCGAGTTATTTATGCATATTTCTACGCACCATCTCAGCAATGGTCAAATTATGCCGGCTGGTGAGTTGTTCGTTAATCATCTCAATCTGCTTGCGGGGAGAGTAGAAGGCTTCACTCCAGCCGTAACCTGCGCAGGTTGTGTCCGCGATCTGATTTCCTTTATCATCCAGACCCCACCATTCACGATAAATCGCTTCCAGATCTGGCCGAATGTGCAATTCAGGTACATTGAAATGGGCTGAATAATAATAATCCGGAGGGAGCGCATTCAGGATCGTTTCAAAAATATGAACCCGCACTTTAACGCCATTGCGGCATTCCGAATCCGCAATACGACTCAATCCACGGATGGTGGCTAAGGGTGCCAATACCTCAACCCGTTCGAGATTGCGGAAGCGTTCCTTAATGCGAACAATCACTTCTTTCATCACCAGACCACTGGCTATACTATCAGCAATAAATGCGATTTTTACATCATCATGTTGTGGTTGATTCAGATCTTTGTCTTTAAACAAAGTCATTTCCACTTTTCGATTGTAAACAGGAACCGAACTATCAAACACATGATGCGCATCCAGGATGACCTCATCGGTGTAATAGCCATAGGTTTCATAAATCGCTTCCGGAACCTGATATTTCAAGCCTTCACGAGCGATGGGAAATATCGCCAAATTCTCCTGCCGGTGACTGGTAATCGTTTCTTTTAATGGTGGCGCATTGAAAATGTCCTGCATCGCTTTCCACATTAAATTTGCACGACCAGCACCCATCCAGACCTGCCCGGGTAAACTTAAGGTTTCAATGCCCGCCAGTTCTTCGGGAGTAATTCCGATGAACTCCATTAAACGGGGTTCGGGTTTTTTCCTCTCAATATAGATAAAACGTGCGGTGGATGGAGTATGGTAAAAAACCAATTCAAGATTGGTTACGTCCCCCAGAAATATTTTGCCGGGACGATAAAAGCCGCTTCCTTCAGGTTTTTTTGTCTTGTAGGGAAGCGGCCTTTCCAGGATCAGGGAGCCTTCGATGAATGATCTGTCATCTTCAGAAAATTTAAACGGATAGGTATAGGCAGTCATAGTTTGATACTCCTTAAGTTACGCGACGTGATCATCTGATTTTCTTAAAGAGACAGGCTGAGAGGTTCATCAGCCTGTCCTTAAGATTTTATCATTAATCAAATGAAAACGGAAAGTTAAAGTTGACAGATAAAATTGACAAAAAGACAAAGAGGAAGAATTAGATCTCCCTCTTTGTCATTAAGGAAAATCAGTCCGAAAAAAACAATTTTTGGGTCTTCAGGGTATTACTTTTTTGTATTGACTAAATGAATTAAATCGTTGCTTTGAAAATACATTTTTGCATTTTTATCAGAGTCGATGTAGACTACATCTGGAAAAATGAAAGACGGGGAAATATGAATATAACTTCCAGGATAGATTATCTTTTCTATGCCATATTCATTTTTGAGAAGACGAAATAAATCCACCTGTTCATGGTCTCTATCAATGTAATAATGTTTGTAAGCTTGGATTGCATTCATTTCGACCAAATCCTTTATATTTAATTATTCCTGGCTTGCTTTTGAATATTTTTCCTTTTTGGATGAATTTCTCCTCATTTAATAATATGAGATTTTGTCAATATATCAGATTTTTAAGATTTTTCTCTTTATTCAAAACCATTATTATTTTTATCCATGATTTGTTCCTTCTTGAATATGATTGTTACGGCCTAAAACTCCAACGGTTGAAAATCACCTGAACCCATAACTACTAAATTGATTAGCTAATAATGTAAAGTCACCAAAGCCAATCTCCTCTCAGAAATGAAAAATACCCCCAAGCCGGGAAAGAGGCCAATCGCCAGGAAAGCCGGGATTGCACAGGAGGCAGGAAATAGATGCCAACACTAAAAGTACAAAGACAACAGCAAAAAAAATCAAAAAATATAAGATTTTCTCTTATTCATTACGGCCGGTTAACACACAGGTTCAATAAATCATTTACATCTGCTGTAGCTAAACATTCAACAGTATCAGCTGCACCATAATATATTTTAACTTCTCCACTTTTTTCAAGTATCATACCTCCCGGGAACAACACATCATTCCGAAATCCATTTTTCTCATATGAATATTCAGGAACCATCAAGGGTTCTTTGCTCATACCGATTACCTTTGCCGGATCTTCCAAATCCAGCAACATGACACCAACTGAATAACGTTTTTGCCAGATTTCCTCCCAACCATTTTTACCTCTATTAGGATCACGGTCTACAGCATGAAACAATGTCAACCAACCATATCTGGTTTTAACGGGTGGAGCAGATGGGCCGATTTTATCATTGGCAAAAGGTACCTGCTCAAGCCATAAAACGCCTTGATGGTTCCCCCAATACTTCAAATCAGACGAATCTGAGCTCCAGATATCAAAATGGGTTTGCATCTGACGGCTATATACTGGCATCGGACGTTCGAGGCGAAAATATTTTCCGTTGATCATTTCTGGAAAAAGAACCATATTTCTGTTGTCAGGTGTGGATAAATTGAGCACTTCAAAATGGTGAAAATCTGTAGTTCTTGCTATACCACCCCTCAACCCATGACGGGTATCCAAAGCAAAACACATATAACATTGGTCTTCAATGACCGTAAGTCTTGGATCATAAGCGCGAAGAATTTCACTCTCATTTGAAAAATCAGAAAAAAATGTTGCAGTGTCTTTGATAACATCTTCTACAGTCCAGATTGGTTTTGAATTCACTTTCCAATGAATACCGTCGCTACTGGTAGCTAACCCCAGGTTCGTACCAACTAACTCAGGATTACCCCATTCACCAAAATCATTACGAAATACACATACGTATTCACCTGAATAAAAAGTGACACCAGCATTAAATACCAATGTGGCAGGATATGGCACATCGTGTCTTGTGAGAATCGGATTTTCAGGATGTCTCAATATTTTAGAATTGGAATGAAACAGAAATTCATCAGACATGGTTTTTTTTGGTTTATTTTAATATGTTACGAAGAAGCGGATAAGACAAATTTTTGCCTTTTTGTTGTGTATTTTATTAATTGTATCCAATCCTGCGAAAGGAAAAAACTTTGGAGGGGAGTCAGATAAATTGGTTTATTGTCCCCAATGTTAATTTTTTTTACTAAAAACGGCAATTCAAATAGAAAAGAACTTGACGCAATTTCTACCCGGGCATATAATTAATTAATCAATTTAATTTATTATTTATGATTCCCCCGGAGCCAACTTGGGCAGTAATCAGGTTACAGCAAAATCCCTAAATATTCGTTCCATTTTGAAAGCTTTACTCTACCATCAACAAATTTCGCGAGTTGAGTTGGCAGAGCTTACGGGTCTCACGACGGCAACCATCAGTAATCTGGTAAATGAATTATTATCGCAGGGATTGGTTCGTGAAAATGGAATTGAACAGGTGATTTCCCCACGTGTCGGTCGCCCGAGAATGACGGTTGAACTTATACCGGATGCTCGATTTGCGATCGGTGTTCATATCGGAATTGGGGAGTATCAGATTGTTATTACAGACCTATTGGCAAATATTGTCTCATTTACAACACAAAAATTTGAGGTATGTGAGTCTGCTGAGATTGTCATTCAAGAAATTGTTACTCAGATTGATCTCCTGATCATTCAATCCGGGATTTCAAAAAATCTTATTGTGGGAATTGGGGTTGGCGCTTCTGGTTTGGTCAATGTTGAAACGGGTGTGAATATCAATGCACCAAATTTGTGCTGGCAACACATTCCCATTCGGGATTGGATCCATCTGGGAACTGGATTACCGGTGATTGTGGACAATAATGTACGCTTAATGTGCCTGGCAGAAGCAATGTTTGGGGAAGGCAAAACCGACAATGTGATGGCTTTTGTGTATGCCAGAGTGGGGGTCGGTGCTGGTTTATTTGTTAATGGAAAATTGTTTCGTGGTATGGCTGCCGGGGCAGGTGAAATCGGGCATAGTATTATGATTCCGGATGGTGGAGAAAAATGTAGTTGCGGTAATCATGGCTGCCTGGAGACATTGGTATCACAGAATGCGATCATAAAATCTGCAATGTATCTGGCAGAAGCAAACCCAACCGGCATTCTGGCGCAAAAATTTGGAGATTGTCAAAGTAATGAAATGGATTGTGTTTTTTCCGCCGCTCAGGATGGAGATGAAGAAGTTTTAAAAATGCTTGCAGAAAAAGCAAAATATTTTGGTATTGCACTAGCAAATTTAATCAATATTCTTAATCCCAACTTGATTGTGTTAGGCGGGATACTGGAACAGGGTGAAGAATACTTTTTGCCGGAGATCAAGAAGGTAGTAAATGAATATTCTTTCAGTCACCTTGGAGATCAGGTTAGGATTTGTGTATCAGGATTTGGGCAGAAAACCGGTGTGATTGGTGCTTCTGCTTTGGCATTAAGTACTTATTTTTACGACCTCAATGAAATTCAGGAACAGGAGAAAAGTTTTTGAGAACCATCGCATTAATTCCTATCGCTCGAACGACGTTTGATATTCCCTTTGCATCAGAAATTTTCCAGAGGACACAAACAGCATTATCACAGGCTGGATTTGTCCTCTCCGGTCCATCGGAATTGGTGACTGATTCCTCAAGAGTTCAAGAAATTATTCATCAAATGAATCAAAACCCATTCGATTTGATCATTTTGCTATATTGTTCATTTGCCGATAGTGATTTAGCAAAACAAATTGTCAGCGAGACTGACGGTCCGGTGTTACTATGGGCGGTACCAGAAGAACCGGGTGGTGGGAGATTGCGGCTAAATTCCCTGTGTGGGATCAATCTAACCGGGCACTCCTTGCATCGTACCGGTTATACCTATGATTATTTATACACATTGCCAGAAGAACCAGCTGCCCTTGAAAAAATTAAAGTTTTAACCAATGCCGGTTACGCCATCAGGACTTTAAAAGGAACAAAAATTGGCAAATTTGGATACCATCCAAATGGCTTTGATAGTTGTATCCCCAATTCAACCGGATTGGAAAAGATTTTTGGTCTGGAGATGGTTCAAATCGAATTGGACACTTTGTTTAACCGTGTCAGGAAGATATCCGACCATTCAATCGGTCCTTTACGTAAGGATCTGTATCAAAGACTGGACGGTCTGGAGGATCTTGATCAGGCATCCTTGAATGGTACATTAAAAACGTATCTGGTAATGCAGGAAGTCTCACAGGAAGAGAATTTGAAAGGTTTGGCGGTGCGCTGTTGGCCAGAATTTTTTACAGAATTAGGATGTGCAGCTTGCGGTGCCATGTCATTAATGTCTGATCAACGCATCCCATGCAGTTGTGAGGCAGATCTGAATGGAACGGTTACACAATTGATCTTACAAACATTGAGTGGTGAACCTGCGTTTGGAACAGATCTGGTTCACATGAATTTAGAGGAAGACACAGCGGTCTTTTGGCACTGTGGGTTAGCTCCACTCTCCATGGCAGATCCCAAAGTGAAACCTCGCGGGATTGTTCATACCAATCGTAAATTACCATTATTAATGGAATTTTCACTCAAACCCGGAGAAATTACACTGGCCCGACTAAGTGAAGCCTCCCTCGATTTTAAATTGGTAATTGGAAAAGCAAACATGTTAGCGTCCGAAAGACAATTCTCTGGCACTTCCGGATTGGTGCGATTTGATAATCCTGCCAGAAAGGTTTTGGATACCATTATGAGCAATGGATTGGAGCACCATCTTTCCCTTACCTATGGAAATTTTACAGCTGAATTAGCTACGATTGCACGTTATCTAAAGATACCTACGCTTGCATTATGAGAATCAGGAGGATTCATAGAATGATGGACGACAAAACCCTTGCAGAATTGACTGACAAAGCAAAAGAAATCAGAGCCCTGACGATTGATGCCATTGGTTATCTAGGTATTGGGCATTTAGGTGGTTCCATGTCGGTTGTGGAAGTGCTTACCATGTTGTATTACCGTCACATGGATATTGATCCCTCAAATCCACGTAAAGTGGATCGTGATCAACTGGTTTTATCCAAAGGACATGCTGGCCCCGCGCTTTATAGTGTGTTGGCTGATAAAGGTTACTTCCCCAAGGATTGGTTGCATACCCTCAATCGAGGTGGTACACGTTTACCCAGTCACTGTGATCGAAATCTGACACCAGGGATTGATATGACAACCGGTTCCCTAGGGCAAGGGTTGTCTGCAGCTATTGGTATTGCGCTCAGTCATCGATTGGATGGCATCGCCAGCAAAATCTTTGTCATCATTGGTGATGGGGAATCAAACGAAGGTCAGGTCTGGGAAGCAGCACAGGCTGCCGCACAGTTCAAATTACATCATATTATCGCTTTTACCGACTACAACAAATTACAACTGGATGGTTTCATGCATGAAATCATGAACATCGAAGACCTGACAGCCAAATGGGTAAGTTTTGGTTGGTTTGTTCAAAGAATAAATGGCCATGATCTGCCACAAATCGATTTAGCTATTGAAAGGGCGAAACATGAGCCTTTGAGACCTTCCATGATCGTTATGGATACGATAAAAGGTAAGGGTGTAGATTTTGCTGAAAATCAGTCTACCAACCATAATATGAAACTGGATTATGAAACTGCTCTTGCAGCCATTGCAAAATTATAAACATGCAAGGAGAAAAAATGAGTAATCAATTAGAAATGCGTGCTGTCTACACAGAAACTCTGCTTAAATTAGGTCAACTGGATGAACGGATTGTTCTCTTAGAGGCTGATCTTATGCGGGCAACTGGTTCGAAAAACTTTAAAGATGAATTTCCTCATCGAACCTTTAATGTGGGCGTTGCCGAAGCTAATATGGTCAGTATTTCTGCTGGACTTTCTTCTGCCGGCAAACTACCTTTCGCCAATACATTTGCATGTTTTGCAACCCGAAGAACGTTTGATCAATTTTTCATTTCTGCCAATTATGCCAGACTCAATGTCAAGCTGGTTGGTAGTGACCCTGGAGTCACGGCTGCATTAAATGGTGGTACCCATATGGCTTTTGAAGATATGGGAATTATGCGGACCATCCCAAAATTAGTCATATTTGAACCGAGTGACCCCATATCATTAAAAAAACTTATGCAGGCCTGTGTTGAGTACTATGGATGTACCTACATGCGATTACATCGTAGTTTTGCTGATGTGTTATACGATGAAAATGAGGATTTTGAATTGGGAAAAGGAAAAATTTTGCGGGAGGGTCAGGATGTAGCGCTGATTGCAACCGGTGTTGTGATGGTAGGTGAAGCTTTGAAAGCTGCTACTTTACTGGCAGAAAGAGGGATTTTTGCTACGGTTGTTGACATGCATACCATTAAACCAATCGATCGCAACCTTGTCATTCAGCTTGCTGCGACCTGTGGCGCGATAGTGACCTGCGAAAATCATCAAATTGTTAATGGGCTTGGCTCTGCTGTTGCTGAAGTTCTTGTGGAAGAAATTCCCACACCTATGGTGAGGGTTGGTGTGAAAGATCTCTTCGGGGAGGTAGGTTCACTTGATTATCTCAAAGAGAGGTTTGGATTAACAGCAACCGTCATTGTAGAGCACGCTGAAAAAGTACTCGAAAAGAAAATGACTGCGGTAAAAATCTAAAAGGAGAAATTATGACTGAAAAAATTAGTATCGCCATTGCATCCGATCTTTCTGGTTTTCCTTTAAAACAAGCGATTGTTGATCACCTGAAGCGAAGAGGAGATATCGACCTGCTCGATTTTGGGATTGATTCCGTTGAAAATCCAAAACCATATTTTGAACAGGCTCCGAAAGTTGCTGAGGTAGTTCAAACTCAACGCGTAGAAAAAGGAATATTGATCTGTGGTACAGGTCAGGGTATGGCGATTGTAGCCAATAAACATAAAGGAGTGTACGCCTGTGTGGTGGACGATATTTTCTCTGGCGAAAGAGCAAAAATTGTGAATAATGCCAACATCATTACAATGGGGGGTTGGATCACAGCTCCTTTTCTTGGCACCCAGATTGTAGATGCCTGGCTGAGTGTCCAATTTACCCAAAAAATGGAGTTCAAACTTGATTTTCTCAAGAACGCATTTCGTCAGGTGCAGGTCTTAGAGGAAAAAAATTTTAAATAAATTTGATTACGTTTGCCTTAAATTTTCAATCGAAAACATCTACTGAAATTAGTCATGATGAGTCAACTAATAACATAACCAAGGAGTTAGAAGTGAAGTGTGAATTTTTAGACCTAGAGTCAATTCATGCACAAATCGGGTTTCAAAGAATGACTTCGGTAAAACCAAATCATCCAATACCTGGTGGCATGCGTTTTTTTAGTGAATGCGGTCCCCTGGATGTGTATTTCTATGCTCCAGGTCTCATTCGATTTAATTTTCAGTCAAAAGAAGTGTTCGATTATGGATTACTGGTTGCTGAGAAAAGCGAAGTCGATTGTGAGTTGATTAAAACTGGTTCATCTGTGATCATTCAATCCGCTGATGTATCTATAGAAATTATTTATTCTCCTTTCTCGATAAAACTAAAAAAAGGAGATAAAAAACTGCTTGAAAGTATTACAGATATTAGCATGGAAGGAAAACCTCGTTTTCATCCCTTTGCGCATAAAAATAGCGAAGCCTGGCAGATGTCCTTAGCTTTAAAAAGTGGTGAACCATTATTTGGACTTGGGGAAAAATTTGGAAAACTCAATCATCGCGGTGAGATGATCACCAGTTGGAATTATGATGCTTTAGGATTGAATTCTGAGCGGTGCTACAAAAACAATCCTTTTGCCTGGTCACCAGAAGGTTGGGGAATATTGGTTCATACGCCTGGAAGAGTGGTGCATGCCATTGGTTTTGCACCCTGGTCACATCGTAGTTATATCCTTCGCGTTGAAGATTCGAATCTGGACTTCTTCTTTTTTGTGGGGGATTCACCAGCAGAAATTCTGGATAAATATACAGATCTTACCGGTAAATCACCAGAGTTGCCTTTATGGAGTTATGGTGTTTGGATGGCAAGAGCTTATTACCAGACTGCGGATGAATTGCTGAGTGTTGTGAAAAAAATGCGTGAAAAACAAATTCCACTTGATGTAATTTTATTGGATGGAAGAGCCTGGCATAAACCGGAAACTCGATTTGATTTTTCCTGGGACCCTGATCGATATCCTGATCCGAAGGCTTTCATCAAACAACTGGATGATCTGGATGTTCGCTTGTGTTTATGGGAATATCCTTATATTTCAACATTTAATCCATTATTCAGTGAATTAGCCAGTTCAGGATTTTTATTAAAGAATAAAGAAGGATTTCCTTATGTCCACTATTGGACACCAGAACCTTATGAAACCTTGTTACCCCAATTGTGTCCAAGTGGGATTATCGATTTAACCAATCCCAAAGCATATGAATGGTACCGTGACAAACATAAAGACCTGTTTGATTTGGGTGTGGCTGTGATGAAAACTGATTTCGGTGAGTCTGTTCCTGATGAAGCAATAGCCTACAACGGTGATAGTGGCGAACGGCTCCATAATGTTTATTCTTTGCTATATAACCAATGTGTTTATGAAGCAACGACCCTTTATGGAAAAGGAAAGCCAATGGTTTGGGGACGTTCTGGTTGGACGGGTAGTCAGCGTTTTCCATTTGGATGGGGCGGTGATCCACAATCCGATTGGGAAGGTCTGGCAGCCAGTATTCGCGGGGTACAGTCCTGGGGAATGAGTGGTGGTTCTTTTTCTGCTCATGATATCGGGGGATGGTATGGAACGCTGAAAGATCCAGAATTGTTTGTGCGTTGGGCCCAGGCAGGTGTTATGTGTTCTCACACTCGTTTTCATGGAGTCGGTGAACGTGAACCCTGGATTTTTGGTCCCGAAGTTGAAGCAATTATCACAGAATGGATTCGTTTTCGATATCGTTTAATCCCGTATGTTAAGGGTTGTGAGAAAGAAGCCAATCAAGCTGGATTGCCTGTTGTTCGATCGATGGCTCTGGCTTTTCCTCATGAAAGAGCAGCCTGGTCGTTTGAAGAACAATACTTGCTTGGAGAAACATTATTGGTTGCTCCGATCATCCAACCCGGCAATCAGGTAAGTGTTTATCTTCCAAAAGGTAACTGGTATCATCTTTGGAGTGGGCAATTATATCAAGGTGGACAAGAAGTGTCTTTTACCGATGTTCCCCTCAATGAAATTCCTGTGTTTGGCAGGGAAGGAACCTGTTTGCCTTTAGGACCCGTTGTGCAACATACCGGTCAATTAAACGAAATTGAAGTGGTAGAAGAATTGTGGATATTCGGTGAACCTCAACCGGACTTATGTCGTAATATATCTTATCTCCAATGGGAATCCATAGACGGAAAAAGCCAATTTACCACTCCACAAGAGGTAAAAGTTAAGCATTTTAGACCAGCATAATAGCGGTTAGGTTGTTAAAACAATTCGTGCGTGAATTTTTGGTGTGTAGCAGAATTAAATTGCAGGGTTCGTTCTAAGAAAAGAATAGTGATCTGAGTGATTGGAAAGGGTAATCATGGTAATTTCAGGCAAATATCTGCGTGTTAATCTCTCAACGAGAGAAGTGAAAACAGAATATATTCGCGAAGAAGATGCACGTCGTTATTTTCTTGGTAGCGGGTTTGCAGCCATGCTCTATGCCAGAGAAATGGATCCAACTGTTGGCGCATTGGAAGCGGAAAATTCGATATATATTTTCAATGGGTTAACAACCGGATCGATTTTGCCAACTGCATGCCGGATTAGTTTCTGTGGCAGAAGCCCTCTAACCGGGATTTGGAATGAATCCAATCTGGGTGGTCATTTTGGCGCAGAATTAAGAAAAGCAGGCATTGATGGGCTGGTGATCACTGGAAAAGCAGATCAACCAATTTATTTGTTTGTTCATGATGGAGAAGTGGAAATTCGTTCTGCCAAACACCTGTGGGGACTGGATACATTCGATACGTATGATCAATTGATTAATGAAACTCATCCAAAAGCAAGGGCAGCTTTGATCGGGCCGGCTGGCGAGAATCTAGTCCTGTTTGCAGCGGTGCTTCAGGGGGGGCGTACGCACAGTCGCGCTGCCGGCAGAGGTGGCATGGGGGCAGTTTTGGGCAGTAAATTGGTGAAAGGCATTGTTGCTTATGGCAAGGAAAAGGTTGAGCCAGCCGATCCAAAGTTATTCCACACATTAGTCAAGCAACAGAACCCTGTCATTCAAAGCAAAACGGTCGGCTTATCAAAATTTGGCACAGCTGGGGGGGTAGCCGGTGCAGAAGCAATGGGGGATTTACCCATTCATAATTATCTGGTTGGAAATTGGTCAGATGGCGCTGAAAATATCAGTGGCCAAAGTATGGCAGAACAACATACTGTAAAACAAACCTTTTGTTTTGCCTGCCCAATTGGTTGTGGTAAAAGAGTCGATGCTGTTTTGAAGGATGGAACTGTGATTCAAGGTGAAGGGCCTGAATATGAAACATTAGCAGGACTTGGCGCGATGTTGGAGATTGACGATCTGGACACCATGTTGAGAGCAAATGACTTTTGCAATCGTATGGGAATTGATACGATCAGCGCTTCAGCCACCGCTGCTTTTGCGTTTGAAGCCTATGAAAACGGATTGATTCAAAAAGAAGATTGTGATCAACAACCATTGGAATGGGGTAACCCGGACTCGTTGATGGTTTGTTTAAAATTGATGGTTGAGCGTCGTGGTGTTGGTGTGATCCTATCATCAGGCTCACGGGCAGCATCCCAGCATTTACAAAATCAATCTGAGGTTTATGCAACGCATGTAAAAGGTCTGGAATTGGCTTATCATGATCCCAGGGCGACGTTTTCTATGGCAGCAAACTATGCAACGGCGAATCGGGGCGGCTGTCACCTGGAAGGGTTATCGTATTGGGCAATTTACGGTTTGGATGCTTCCGCGTGGTCACCGAAGAAAGTCGATCGCTTCTCCAATGAAGATGCCGCTCAGGAAGCTGTGGCATTTCAAAATTTTTTTTCCACCTACAACCCACTGGGCATTTGCAAATTTATAGGAAAAGCCAGCCCGAGCCCACAATTACTGGGTGATTTCATCAATGCTGCCACAGGCTGGGATATCACGGAGAAAGAATTGCTGGAAACGGGTGAACGAATTTTCAATTTGAAACGGATCATCAATAATCGCCTGGGAGTTTCTCGCAAAGATGATGATCTCCCTCAGCGACTTAAAACTTTTCCTCGTCCCACTGGCGGGTCAAAAGGGAAATTACCCGATATGGAGATCATTCTGAATGATTATTATGCCCTGAGAGGCTGGGATGAACAGGGTCAACCCAACCAGGAGACAAAAACTCGCTTGGAGCTCACCTCATTTTCAAAATAGCATGGCAAGTTGTTGTAAATGAAAAAATTCCGGATAGGTTATTCAAAGGAAAAAAATGGATTTAATGAATGATATTAGTTTGTTACCCATATTGATTGGGTTTATTCTATTTTTTGCTACGATGGTTCGTTCAGTATTTGGATTTGGGGGCGGGTTAATAGCAATGCCCTTATTGACTCTCGTAATTGGTGTTCAAACAGCTGCGCCGATTGCTGCTGCTTTAAACACATTCAACGCTTTATTTATTTTGCTATTTAATTGGCGGAAAGTGGACATCAGCAGTGCCTGGCGCCTGGTTCTGGCGTCGTTATGTGGAATCCCATTAGGGCTTTTGTTGCTAACCAAGGTGTACGAGGCACTGGTTACCGGCATCCTGGCGGTGGTTATCATCATTTTTTCTGTATATAATTTAATCAAACCACAGATGAAAGCTAGGGTAAGTAAACACACCGCTTACATATTTGGTTTTTTTGCGGGGATATTGGGAGCAGCGTACAACGCCAATGGACCTTTGGCAGTTATTTTTGGAACACTCCGAAAATGGCCAGCCGATTCATTTCGTGCTACTTTGCAAGCCTACTTCTTTCCGGTTGGGATCATCATTTTACTGGGCCAAGGAGCAACTGGATTGATCACTGAGGAAGTAATTCAATATTTCTGGGTATTGGTTCCCATGTTTTTCATCGGTCTATTCGTGGGGGATAGGATCAATCGCTCGATGTCATTATCTGCTTTTGAAAAAGGGATTCATCTTTTTTTGATAGCAACAGCAGTTTTTATGATTATAAAGATATTTTAATAAGTAATTCATTAATCAATCGAGATGATGATTTTCATTTTCCAACACATTCAGTGAACTGAAGCATAACCAATAGCCACTCGTTCTACCTGATGGGAGTTGAGTTTTACTTCCGAATGGTGGCTGACATTCCTTCTGGACAGGAAATAGCTATAGGACGGGGTTCCCAGGTTGGGAGAATCACCTCAAAAATTTTATATGATGGTTGATATCCATAATGACCGTAAAGGATGTCCAGCCGAATTTTCTCAGATGTTGAGGTGACTGTCAGGTAAATCTCAGTGTATTCACCATCTTTATATTTCAGACTGACACCGTCATCCTCCACCAATAATGTAGTTCGTTCACTTTCTCCGGAATCTGGATATAGATATAAAAGACGAACATCATCGGGTTTTTCGCCTACAAAACGCATATCCTGCATTTGTGGCAGGACGGAACTTGCGATAACCAATAGTGGAATGTGTTCTAACGGTGCTTGAAGCTGAACGGTTTGTCCTCCTTCGTAGGTAGAACCGGTGTGAAAATCCACCCAATTTTGACCTTTTGGTAAATAGACCTCTCGGGTGCGCTGTTCGGGCTCCAATACCGATGCGACCAATAAATTTGGTCCTAGCATAAAATCAAAGGACTCTTGATGGCAATTTTCATCCTCAGGAAACTGGTATACCATCGGACGAATGATGGGGCTTCCATTGCGAAAAGCTTCAAAAAACTGAGTATACAAGTAAGGTATGAGACGGTATCTGAATTTAATCGTTTCACGAATAATCGGTAGAACTTCTGCAAACATCCAGGGAGAATTAGCAGTGCCATCCGTGTTCCAAGAATGAATGGTAAAACGGGGATGAAAGATACCATTTTGTACCCAGCGGACCAGTAACTCTTCCGAAGGACCTGGACCTGTAAAACCACCAACGTCATGTCCGGTATTTGGGAAACCAGAAAGGCTCAACCCCAACCCCATTGGATTATTATAACGAAGCGTTTTCCAGGATGTCTCATTATCACCAGACCAGGTTTGGGCATATCTTTGCGTTCCGGGTGAGGCACTTCTGGCAAGCAAAAATGGACGTTTCTCAGGTGCATCAGCACATTGGGCTTTTAGAGAGCTTCTTACCATCAAATATGGTTGTAATGGCCGAATATATTTAATCTTAATTTCTTCTCCAAACCCGAAACATTTCGCATCGTCATCCCAAATGGGGTACTCATTGTTATCGTTCCAGGTCGCATCAATCCCATAATCTAACAACCATTTTTGTACATTGGAACTCCACCAATTGAAAGTAGTTGGATTTGTAAAATCAAGATGGGAACCATAACCATCCCAGAAATAATCCAAACGGGGTTTTCCACTTTCTGAGTCCTTTATAAATCCATCAAATTTGGCAACTTCATCAAAAAGTGGATGGCTTTCCAGCAGGCAAGGTTTGATATTTGCCATCAAGTGAATGCCAGATTGATGAAAATCATCTACCATTTTGTGAGGATCGGAAATCTTTTCAAAATTCCAATTGAATACATACCTTTTTCCATCTGCACCTGAACCATAGCCAGAGGAGAGATGAAACATATCACATGGAATTTGATGTTTTTCACAGTCTGTTATGAATTCATTTAATGCTTCCTGAGCATTTTCTGCATCGGTATATAGCATACTGGAAGCTAAATAACCCAATGACCATCGTGGTGGTAAAGCTGGACGACCAATGAGTTTAGAAAATTTTTGAACTACGTCAGAAATTTGTGGGCCAAAGATCAAGTAATAATCAAGGTCACCCGCTTCAGCCTGGTAGTAACGATAGGGTCCATGATAATTATCTCGCTCCTGACCCATATCGAATATGGATGTACTGAGATTGTCATAGAATAATCCATAGGCGAGATTCAAAGTTGGAATATAGGTAATATAAAAGGGAATGTGTTTGTATAGCGGATCTCCTATTTCAGCATCATAACCCAGGGCATCCAGATTGAGCATTCTCATTCTGCGTCCGTACTTATCCAGTGGCCCGGATCTTTCTCCAAATCCAAAATAATGTTCATCTGGACGTCGTTCAAGATAATGATAGACAGCCTCACCATTTTGATCGTAAGAATATGCTCTTCGTTTAAGATCGGCTGCAAAGACTTCTCCAGCTGGATGAGTAAACCAGGTAAGGCTGCCATCCTTAGTGTCAATTTCAATCCGTAATTCTTTTGTCAAAATCTGCACCAGGTCATCGTTTGTGCCAGAATGATAAGCTGGCAAACTGAAAGAACTTAAATCTTCTCGCGAGCGGCCTTCCAACGGAACATCACCGGACTCGTTTGCGATTGACCAGGTTCGATGGAAACGTGGATCACCATCAGGAAAATGTTGAACACGAATGATATCTTCTTCGAGAATCGTAATTTGAAATGTCTCTTGAAGTTTTCCTATAAATTTCAGTCCATTTAATGATGATTCTTTGAGGGTTAGAGGACTCGGTTGAATAATTCGCATAATTTCATTGATTCGTTTTTGATTGGATTGATTGTCAGTAATTCAACAAAGATAATTTTTAAGGAGATGATCAGCCTTTCAATCCAGTTGAAGAGATCCCTGTGGTTATGTATTTTTGCAAGAAGGCAAAGACAGCAGAAATAGGTAATAAGGTCATAACCGTCATAGCCAGAATATAATTCCATTTTACGTTTAATTCACCCTGGAAGGAATTGAGACCTACCTGAAGTGTGAACAATTCATTTTTGCTGAGAACAATTAATGGCCATAAAAAGTCATTCCAACGCCACATGACCGAAAATATGGTTAGTACAGCTAATGCAGGTGCTGCCAATGGTAGCATCACCTGCCAATATATACGCCATTCGGATGCGCCATCAATTCTTGCGGCTGCAATCAACTCATCTGGAATGGTTAACATATATTGTCGCAGCAAAAACACACCGGTTGGCGTCGCTGCTCCTGGAATAATCACTCCCCACAGATTATTATTCAGGTTCATTTCAGTGATAACCAGGAAAACAGGCACCAGGATAACGGAAATAGGGATTAACAATGTGCTGATAATGATTATAAATATCAGATTTCTTCCTTTGAATTCATATTTACTTAAGGCAAAGGCTGCCATACTGTTGATGATCAAAGTGACAATTGTTGCTGCAACGGTAACAACGACACTATTTTTTAAATAGGTTATGAAATTAAAGCTCTTTAAGGAATCTGTATAATTCGCCCACTCAAATTGAAGCTTATTTGACTCCGTGCGATCATTGATGGAAACTTTTACGATCTCAGAGGGATTCTCAGGATCAATCATTTGAGCTTCTAATCCCACTCTACGGACTTGAGCCATTTTTTGTTCACTACCATCAGGAAAAGTAACAATGTACAATGGTAATGGATCGTCAAAACCTTCAACCACGATGGATTCTTGTCCATAGGGCAATATGGATGGAGGAAATTTTACTAATGCTGCCGGTGTTTTAAATGAAGATAGGATAAGCCAGAGAACTGGACCAAACATCAGTATCACACCAAAGAACAAATAGAGATAAGTGAGAATATCGGAAACACCAATCTTTTTAGAAATACGAGTTCGGAATAGAAATTTTTTAATATCCATAATTTCCTATACCTTTCGGTTATACAGCATCTGATTTTCGGGTAAGATACAATTGAATCAGGGTGAAGATCATTAATACAACTGCCATTAACACGGAAGCTGCTGCAGCCAGACCAAATATGTGGATCTGGTCAGAAAAACCTTTGTTGTAGATGTACTGCACCATATACAAAGTTGCTGAACCAGGACCACCACCGGTTAACACGTATATCTGATCAAATACCTGAACAGCTCGAATCAATGAAAGCACTAAAACAACAAACATGGTGGGCATCAATAATGGCATGGTGATATGCCAGAAACTTTGCCAGTCATTTGTGCCATCCATGGACCCTGCTTCATATAAATCAGGAGGTATAGACTGCAAACCTGCCAGAAGAATCAGGGTAAAGAAGCCCATATTTGCCCAGATACTGATAAATATAACCCAAAATGTAGCCCAATTTGCATCCAGCAGGAAGTTAATACGCTCTCCACCAAATTGCATGATGACGGCATTGAACAAGCCATCACGTTGTAAGATCCACTTCCAGATCAAAGCAACCACGACGGGAGATAATAAGACTGGATAAAAGAAAACACTGCGGAAAAATCCACGTGCAACGATTTTGCGATTAAGAATAAGTGCAGTAATTAATGACAGAATTATCATTCCCCCAACCTGAAAAACAACAAATTTCAAGGTGTTATAGACTGCCCGCCAGAATAAATCTTCTGTGCAGGTGTTGGGGTTAAAATAATTTTCACATTCCAATAGGATTCGAAAATTCTCAAATCCGACAAATGGTCGATCCTGAGGAAATAATTTAGTACCACCAGTAAAAGCATAATAGAAATTTAGTAACATTGGAAATAATACAAAAATTCCAAAAATCAATAAATTTGGCAACAAGAAAATATACGCCATTCGTTTTACGCCAATTTTTCGTTGAATGGGATCCATGATCCAATCCATCGTATTAACAAAGATGTTAAGAATCCAATTTGCGGAAGCTGTCAGACCATCTTTGATAATTTTTATGAGATTGGGTTTATTAATATTATTCATTCAGATCTCCAATGTTTTTCAAAGAAAAAATTACAGGGTGGAACTTACTTCCACCCTGTATAAGGTATTAAATTAATTTATCTTACAACACCTTCTGCAGCAAGACCATCATCAATTTCTTGTTGCATACGCACGATTGCTTCATCAAGGGTTAATTCACCAACAAATACCTGTGTTAATCTATCACGGATTGCGTTAAGCACAATGGTATTATAGGTGTAAGCCTGCATATCATAAGCAATCTGGTCCAATTTTCCAACCTGAGAAACGAACATATTCAAGGCTTGTTTAGCCTGTTCCAGATCAGTTTCGTATTCAACACCCTTCACTGATAATCCTAAATGTCCAGGAATGAAAAGTGTCTTGGCCGAGAATTGGGCAATATTTTCTTCCTGTGCCAGGAAATCGAGAACTCGGGCAACCTGTTCAGGGTATTTGGTTGTTTTAATACCAACCAAACCAGCACCACCAGGCATACCAGTACAGGCTGCAGGACCACATGGATTTGGAATCACTTCCCAATCGAAGGCATCACCAATTTTCTCATTGAACTGTCCGATCTGCCATGAGCCAGACATATATAATACTGTCTGTCCATTGATAAAGAAATCAGCTGCAGGCAGGTAACCGGTAGCGCCTGCCCAAACGTCCATGGGCATTGTTCCGTCTTTGTGCCAATCAATCATCAATTGAGCCATTTTGCGGAATCCTTCATCATCAATGACAGGAAAACCATCTGCATCAAAGAATTTAGCTCCCTGGCTGATGGCTGGACCAGCCAAGCGGTGTCCGGTTCGATCCATCGTCATAGCAAAATCTGTTCCTGTAGCTTCGGCCACCTGTCGGGTTACATCTGCCCATTCTTCCCAGGTAACTGAGTCGGAACTGTCACTGGGTACGGCAATGCCAGCCTGGTCAAATAAGGTTCGGTTGATGTATGGGCCGGTAACAGTCAATTGGGTCATCATACCGTAGATACCTTCAGTATCTCCAGGAGGGCGCATCCAATTCAGGAACGGACCGAAGTTTTCTTCCCAATAACCTGGATCAGAAAGATAGGGTGTTAGATCAAGGTAGTATGGGGATAAATCCCCTAATTGGGTTACTCTAGCCATATCTGGGCCTTGACCAGCTTCTAATTGGATAGGTAAATTCTCCAGAATTGTTGAATAAGCGACATTATCTAAAACCACCTTGATATCCGGATTGGCAGCTTCGAATTTGTCCAACAGCTCACGTATGGCTACATCTTCATTGCCATCTGTGTACCAGGTCATGCGTAATTCAACTGTTTCAACTGGTTGTGGCGCAGGTTCTTCAACGGTTGCCGCGGTTGGTTCTGGCGCTTTGGTTGGTTCCGGTGCTTTTGTAGGTTGCTGCTCAACAACTGGTGCAGCTGTAGGGGCTGCAGGCGCGCAAGAGGTGATGATCAATGCGACAACCATCAACGTTACAAATAATGTAAAAATTTTCTTCTTCATTTTCATTCCTTTCTGAATTTATATTATTGTTTTTTTTACAGTTTTTTAGAAATTATTTTTAAATCTCACCTCCTCTGTTAAGAGAAAATTCTCCAATTTGATCTATTTTGGTCGAGAACAGGAGTCCCGCAATATTAATTTTGATTTTAGAATGATCTGGCATTCTTCAAAATGAGGATTTCGGATTTTTTCAACCAGGATTCGGACAGACCATGCTCCTTCTTCATAACGTGGATGATGAATTGAAGTTATTGGGGGGTTATAATTTTGAGCTTCGTCCGTATCATCAAATGAAACAATCGATAATGTGTCCGGAATTCGATGCCCGGCTTGAATAAGAACTGGTAGAGCTTGCATGGCAAACGTATCATTAACAAAAACGATGGCTGTTATCTCTGGACTGTTTTGTAATATGGTCTTTGCGGCTTCATCTCCAACGCCTAATGAAACCCAACGATCGAGTGGTGTAATACCGGATGACTTAAGAGCTTTTTGATAGCCTTGAATTCTCTGATGGGTATAACTATATAAGGGATTCCCGCCAACAAAACCTATGGCTTTGTGACCTAATTCAAGTAAATAATTCACGGCTTCCATTGTTATTTTTACCTCGTCACGACCGACTGCAGAAATGGATGGATCTGAGACAGTTCGGCTGACGATTACATAGGGGATTTGCTGGCGCTCTGCTTCTTCTAATACTGGTTCTTTTTCTCTTGCTCCAATAATCAAAATACCATCTGGCTGTAGAGAGGGATTTTTTAAATATATATTACTAATATGGTTAGAAGGAATCTTCCTTTCATTGATTGTAAGACGAAGCTGTGCATGATACTGATCTGCTCCATACTGAATACCTGCCAGTAACTCTGAAAAAACCTGGTTGGATCCAAGAATGGAAGGATGAAAGACCACGAACGACAAAGGTTTTTTGGTTACATAATGCGAATGATTAAAGAAAATGTTCTTTTCTGAGTTGTCAGCCGAATTATTTTCATATTGTGAATTTAATTCCTGATAGGCATTGAGAACGATCTGACGTGTTTGATCAGAAACACCGGGTTTGTTATTCATTACCAAAGAGACTGTGCTTTTGGCAACACCTGCATGTTGTGCAATTTGACGAACTGTAGGCATCGTATTATGGCTTTCCTGGGGAAATTCTTTATCAAACGAACGAACAATAAAACGAACGAACTAATAACATAATAGCAAATCTAAAAATTTAAGTCAAGGAAAAAAGGTGAGGAATTGTTAAAATGGATAGATGAATTTTGGTCATCTCTCCATAAAAAGCTAATGAGTCTTGTCCTCCTCTCAGAAATAGAAAACCCCACGCTGAGAGGGGCAATGAAAAATCGCTCGCCTCTCATCTTTCAGAATTTCCGCCGGATTTGGCACCTTACTGATGATCAGCAGGTTGTCGAGGTCTCAAAGGGCCGGTCCCGCCACCTCGCTGGATAAGTGCGCCACTGGGGCTATTGAATTGTTAAATTAATTATTCAACAGATAAAATCATCGATTATCATTAAGTGAAAGAAGTGAATTATGATACGAAAACCAACAAATAGAAAACCTACTCATCCAGGAGAAATGCTTCTGGAAGAATATCTCAAACCTATGGGATTAACACAAAGAGAATTGGCTGACGCTATCCTCGTCCCTTATCAAAGGATTAACGACATCGTCAATGGCCGCAGCGAAATTACTCCTAGTTCCGCATTGCGTTTAGCAAAATATTTCAATACATCTCCGGACTTCTGGATGAATTTGCAACGAAGATGGGATCAATTTTGAAACCAAAGGAGATAAAACATTCTCAATAAAATCTCCACGGATAAACATTGGTAGGATTAACTAATTACCTCACGGACCCGAACCGTGCATCCATCCACTTATTTATATAAAGGTTAAAGAGTAATGTTTTTGTGAAGCGAATGTTGATATTTAACTTTGAATAGGTGTTTTAGGTAAATTAAATTTCTTCCCAAAAATATGGGAGGTAGATTATTCTCCGTATTCATCCTTGAAGAGGACGTTATAGGTGCGGTTTGAATTGAAGTGTGGATCAAGGTAGATCAAATCCACAGATTCATCGGGGATGTAGTTGCGGAGGATGTCGAGGTTGTCGCCGTAGTAGAGTGTGTTCATATTAATTTTTGGATGATTGATTTTTAGGTTTATTTAATAAACTAGGTTGAAGCGTGTAAGGCTGGCAAATATTAAAACCAACTTCAGGACCAAATTTTACTAGTCCTTCATCATATGTAAAAAATTCCTTTATGGAGCGATAATGCTCATTAATCCAAATTGCAGTAGCTAAATGAATAGCATCTTTGGACTTTAATACCCTTTTTTTTGGAAGTGAATTACGTATTAATTCACGTGCTATTTCCGCGATCGAACCATTAAATTCAACAAGGTTTATTGATGGGTCAGTCCATATTTGATCTATTATTGATATGATGTTTGGATCTAATTTCCATTGAATTTTTTCTTCACTTCCGTGAGCTACTTCCACAATGCTAATTGTTGAGGTAAGCACTTTCTTCTTATCGTTTAAAATGTTTCTCCAAACATCTTCAATTATATTTACTCTTTTTGGTTCGTCATTGATATAGGATAAAAAGATACAACTATCCCAATAAATTAATGATTCATTATTCTTCATCTCTTAACCGCCTTATGATGGTTTCCGCTTTTTCAATGCCTTCTTTCCAAGGTATGATCCCCCTGGCTTTTAAGAAATTTCCCTGGGGCGTATCCGTAAGAATTTTTATATCTTCAATATTTCTGATTTCGTTAGGCCTTCCAGTTGTAACATCTCTCCGAATTTGGCCGGTGACAATTACATCTTTGTCCCAAATCTCCTTCAATAACTCTTTTTTACTTTCATCCACAATACATTTTATTGCTCTGTCAAATAGACTATCATATAAAATGAATCTTAATGTCTGCCTACTGGATAATGTTTCAACTCTACCAGTTATAGTTCCATAAACAAGAGATTTTTCTTTTTCACCTTCAATATCTGGAGATTTGTAGACTTCAACAAAGAAATCAGGAGTAGTAATAAAATCGATGGAACTTACCTTTCCATTTATAACTTTAACCAACTGATTAGCAGCATTTGTTACTTTTTGATTGTAAGGTATAGGTTGATTCTTACTTAACGCGACACCAGTGTTCTCAAAACCAATTACAACCTTCTCAACCTTTTCCATCTCGAAATAATATCCCTTAACAGCTGTGAATGCAGATCCTGCTTCTAGTTCGTCAATGCTCCATTCGATCTTTGTTCCAGGTTCGATTTGTTTAGCTAATTCAGTAATTAAGGTATGAAGATTTTGTAAGGTTTTTGCGTATATTTCAAGAGGCACTTCACCAAACAATCTCATGCCAATTTTGTTTTTCATTTTTTCCTCATGAATATGATAATTATTTTTCTTTATTTTATGACATTAATATTATTACCTCAACTCCTTCTGGATTATTAAATCCTTCAACTTTTTTGATAATTGATTTTTCCGTTTATTTATTATCATTTGGTGGATTTGGATCGTTTCCGTGGCTGTCGGATCGAAAATCTGTCCATCTTTGTTGTGAACCGCCAGCTTAGTTTTTTGATTTTTGCTGAATTGTCTGGCTTTGTCTGCCGCTTCATTTTTTGTTTCGGTATGAACACTTGACTGCTTGGTGTTATTCTTTTTTTTCATCCCAGCCGCCGCGGTCCTTATTTGGAACAACATGATGTGCTTTTCCAGACATTTTTACTCTTGGATTTCTTATGAATATAAGTGTAAGTATTTATATTTATTTTGTAAATACAGATTGCTGATGTCTGTTTTTTTATACTAAAAAATAACAGCTTTACAGATATTTCACAAGACAATTAATTCTGAAATTCGAGGTCACATGCAACTTTCAATGCGAAATCAGTTGGCGCAACTTGAATGTAGAATTGCCCGGTGCTGTTATTGTTTGCGATGATAGAGCCAAGTTCATGTAATGCGCTCCTGGACCGTTCCCAGTAGCACGAATCCAGGATATCCTCACCAACCTGGCCTTTGTAGAGTCCTGGTTGAATATCAATTCCTACTAGGTACATTCCGGGACCAATTGTTTTCGGAAATTCTTCCACCGGCTTAGGAATCTCCGGCAAATAGGCAAATTGGCAGGTAGAGGAAAAAGCATAATCAGTTTCTGCGATTTGTATATAGAATTGTCCGATGCTATTGTCATTGGCTATGATGGAACCAAATTCACCAGACAGGTCAGTAAGCCGTTCCCAATAACATGAATCGAAGATATTGGTGCCTACCTGTCCTTTATAAAGCCCTGGTTGAATATCTTGCATAACAATGTAGGTACCAGGTCGAAAGATGTTTGGATCTGGAGTATTTGTTGGGATTGGTGTATTAGTTGGCTCTTTGGTTGGGATTGGTGTAGGAATATCGGTAGCTGTTTTTTCTGGTATGGTGGTTGCCTCAGGTTCAGCTGAATTTTCCTGTGAAACAGACTCATCTATAACGCCAGCTATTGCGGTTGGTGTTTTATCCGATGAGGGTGAAAGTAACGCGGCTGGAACACTGCATAGACAGGTCAAAACCGTCAATGCAATAAAAATTATGACTATCTTTCCAAGCAACTTTTTGCTTTTATACCAACCGAAAAACTTACTAACAATATTTCCTTTTCTTTCAATGTTCTCGTTCAATTTTCCCTCCAATTTTGTGATTTTGATATCTTGCAAATTTTCTAATTTTGTTCAAATATTAGAACAACTGATCTATAATCAAGGGATTATTCTAAGAAAATGTAGTTTTTAAATTGTTGATCACCCTTATGAATTTTATGGATTATTTAGCTTACTAAGTTAGTTGGACAAGCAAAAGCAAAATCTTTTACATCGATTTTTATTATAGCAAATATAAAAAATAAAAACCTAACAATTCAGAAAGAAATAATACAAAAAAACACCCTTCGCAGAGTGTTTCTTTTGGGCACGGAGGGACACCACCTTCAGCAAAACTGCTGAGGTGTCTACGAGAAACAATTCAGAGCTTATGTCGATTTTGATATGCCCCAGGTCTATTGGGAACAGGATTTCAGAGATGAGGCTGGTGAATTGCAGCTTGAAATTTCTTATAACCAATTTAGTGCTCTATCTCCACAACTTTCTTACTTCCCAACTGGTCCTGCTTATAAGGTTGGAAAGTGGAAAACTTCTCCGGAGCAGGTAAGGCGATTTATTTTGAAGTCAAAAGAACTCGGGTTTGAAGGTTGTAACTTCTGGGTATGGTACCAAACTGAGCGGGATCTACCGGAGGTCTTTGAGGTGATTAGGGCTGATCAAACCTTTGGAAAGCCTGAGCAGCCACCTGAGGATGAGCCAGAAGATCCGGAGCTACCAGTTGTTAAAATTCAGCTGAAGGTTATAAGCCGGGTGAGAGTTAGAGAAATGCCCAACACGTCGATTTTTTCAAAGGAGATCCGATTTCGAGAAGCTGGGGAGGTAGTCGATGTTCTGGATTTGCAGATAAATAATAAGCGTAGCGTTTGGGTGAAGGATAAGGATGGATGGAGTGCGATTGTGCACGGGGATTATCAGTATATGGATTAGTAATGGAAAATTAATAACTGTATAATTTAATTCTTGGATAAAGGATTTTGTTATGCAAAAAATGACCCACCGAATCACACCTGAACTTAGACTTCTAATGTTTGAGCATCATGATTATTGCTCCTCTTGCGGGTACAAATTTAAAGAAGGAGACACTTCTCACTCAGGTTACAGCAAGAACGATGAGCCTCTTTATGTTTGTGATGACTGTGATCATTTATTGGAAGAAACCGCGGTAAGGAATGTATTCATGCCGCGTTTTTATGAAATCCCTCCTGATAAATGTAAATTATGGAGGTACATGGACTTTACCAAATTTGTGAGTATGCTTTCTATGAAAGGTTTATACTTTGCTCGGGCGGATTGCTTTCAAGACATTTACGAAGGTGCAAAAGGAACCTTGAAAAATAAAAGTAAGTGGGATCAGTTTTATCTAAGTTTTTTCAAAGAGTTGATAATGAATCCTCCTGATGGAAGTGAGGTAACCTACACCGACGAAGAAATTGAGTCTCAGGCGGAAAAGTTACTTCACGATCTTGAAAAAGGAGGAATAAATGGAAAAAAAAGAACATTTATTAATTGTTGGCATGAAAATGAAAATGAATCTGAGGCTATGTGGAGGTTGTACTCAAGTTATCTTGAAAACGCAATCGCGATAAGAACAACATATAAAAGTCTTTATGAATCTTTAGGTCGAAATCCTTCAATAAAAATAGGGAGAGTAAAGTACATTGATTATCAAAAGAATTTTGCTGGGGTTAACGACTCTTTCTGGTGTAAAAGAAATTCATTTGAGCATGAAAAGGAAGTTAGGGCTATAATTTTGGACATGCATCATCTTGAAAAAGGAAAAGTGATTCCTTGCGATTTATCCCAATTGTTAGAAGAAGTATTCATTTCACCTAACGCTCCAAATTGGTTTGGAGAGTTAGTAAATGATGTTATCGACAAGTATGGTCTTAGTATTAAGGTCAGTCCATCCGAATTAATTCAAGAACCTTTTTTTTAAAATAGAATCACAACCTTAAAAACTCAACGGGGCTTGCTCGTCGGTGAGCCCTTTTAATATCCGATTGCGCCAATCTGGAGTAATGCCGGACCATCTCCAGGTGCTCATGGCCAAGAATCATCTGCAGCGTGAAAACATCACCACCAGCTCGTAAATAATTTACCGCGAAAGTATGTCTGAGCCGGTGGGGGTGGACATGGGATATCTCAGCTCGTTCGGTTGCACGTTCGAGCATTTTCTGGATGTACCCTCGCCGGAGCTGGCGATTATTTTCTGTGGTGAAAACAAAATCCTCTGGGTAGATTTCTCCACGTTTTGTGTGATATTTCCAGATTGCCTGGCTGGTCCTTGGTGAAAATGGAACAAAGCGTTCTTTCGCGCCTTTTCCAAAAATGAAGGCTCGTTGCTGTTTGAGATCGAGATCCTTTATCCTCAAATTACAAAGCTCAGAAACTCGAACCCCGTTATCGAGGAAAAAGAGAATAATAGCCACATTTTTCTCATGACCGTTGAGTTTATTCCGGCAAGTCTTTTTTCCTCTCCGGCTGTATGATTTGGAGTAGGTCACCGCATCCAACAGCTTTTTGATTTCCTCAGCCGGTACTGGATCTATCACCCTTCTTTCTGGTTTTGCTCGTTTTATATATTTGACCGGATTTTCATTTACTAAGCGACTTGTAATCATCCATTCAAAAAAGGTGCTCAAAGTGGAATGGTAATTTGATAAAGTTTTATTGGAAAGGTCGGTTTGGTTGGCCAAGAATCTGTTTATCTGATCAATCCCAATTTCAGAAACCAAAATCTCGGATCCAATGATCCTTGAAAACTTATTAAGCGTGTGGGTGTAATCGTTGACGGTATTTTGTGAAAGATGTCTGGCCGATAAATTGATGAGATAACCAGCAATGGCCTGGGAGAGTGTGATTGAGTGCATATTCCGTGTGTCCTTTCGTTATAGAAAATATTTTCTGATAATATGTTCTATTATTATATAATAAAAAAAACGAGTTACTTGCGACCTCGCCGGAAACTAACCGTGAATTCTTTTGTTGATGGTTCAAATGACAAATTGCTGGCTTTTCTTTACCTTTGGCATCACGGAAAGGCGAAATTGTATTCCGTGATGCCTTCGGTAGCGTTTTGTGGGCACGGAGGGACTCGAACCCACGACCTCACGGATGTGAACCGTGCGCTCTAACCAGCTGAGCCACGCGCCCTTGGTGACGGTGATTATAGCAAATAGACATCAGATTGGCAAGGGAAGCAATCCCCTGCATATTTAATAGGAAGAATCGTACTGAACACACCTGTAGTGAGGTATAATTAGGGTTTGGGGAAGTCATTTAATTGAAGGTTTACCAGCCTGCACGCTGATAATTGGAGGATGAACGTACATGGAAATAGGCAATATTCGAATGGTGGACATTGACAATGAGATGCGTTCCGCTTACTTAGATTATGCGATGAGCGTGATTGTCGCCCGGGCGTTGCCGGATGCACGGGATGGGTTGAAGCCAGTACACCGGCGCATCCTGTTTGCAATGCATGATATGGGCATTCGTGCGAATACTTCATATAAAAAATCTGCCCGTATTGTGGGTGAAGTGTTGGGTAAGTATCATCCGCATGGCGATTTATCGGTTTACGATGCCATGTCGCGCATGGCGCAGGATTTCTCGATGCGCTACATGCTGGTCGATGGCCAGGGAAACTTTGGTTCCATCGATGGTGATTCTCCGGCAGCCATGCGTTACACCGAAGCCAGACTTTCTGCCATGGCCGAGGATATGCTGGCTGACATCGGTAAAAATACCATCGATTTCACGGATAATTTTGATGGCTCGCTCAAAGAGCCACTGGTTTTGCCTGCCCGACTGCCCAACCTGTTGTTGAATGGTTCATCGGGTATTGCTGTGGGTATGGCGACCAACATCCCACCGCATAATTTACGCGAATTGGTAGCAGCCATCAATCATCTGATTGACAATTACGAGAATTTGGAAGATGTCACAGTCGAGGATTTGATCAAATTCCTGCCAGGCCCCGATTTTCCAACCGGCGGCATCATCATTGGGCAGGAATCGATTCGTCAGGCTTATTCCACTGGGCGTGGGCGTCTGGTGGTGCGGGGTAAAGCTGAAATTGAAGAATTCAAAGCTGGCAGACACGCCGTCATTATCACCGAGATCCCATACCAGGTAAATAAAACGACCATGCTGGAAAGAATTGCAGCACTGGTACGCGAAGGTCGACTGGATATGATTTCAGATATGCGTGACGAGTCTGACCGTAAAGGTATGCGTATCGTAATTGAACTGAAGCGTGGTGCTCAGCCACAGCGTGTCATGAATCAGTTATATAAGTACACGCAATTACAGTCCACTTTTGGCGTGAATATGCTCTCATTAATCAATGGCGAGCCACGTACACTGTCCTTGAGAAGGATGCTGCAAATCTTCATTGAGCATCGTAAAGAAGTCATCACCCGTCGAACTCAATTTGATCTGGACAAAGCCAAACACCGTGCCCATATTCTGGATGGATTGTTAATCGCATTAGCCAATCTGGATGATGTGATCAATACCATTCGAAAAGCGATGGATGCGGAGGAAGCCAAGGCGAATTTAATTTCCCGCTTCAAGTTAACCGAAATCCAGGCACAGGCCATTCTGGATATGCAATTGCGCCGTCTGGCTGCCTTGGAACGCCAGAAAATTGAAGATGAATATAAAGAAATTCTCACGACCATCGCATACCTGGAAGATTTATTGGCAAATCCTCAGAAAATCCTTTCCTTAATCAAGGAAGACCTGACGGAGATGTCCAATAAATATGGAGATGATCGCAGAACACTGATCAGTTTTGATGCCAAAGAAGAGTTCTCCGAAGCCGAGTTGGTGAAAGACGAAGCAGTTCTGATCACTGTTACTGAAAAAGGATATATCAAACGTACACGGGCGAATCTGTTTCGCACACAGGGCCGTGGTGGACGTGGTGTGATTGGTCAATCCATGCGCGATGAAGATGAAGTCATGTTGTTGATCCCCGCAAGAACCCTGAACACGGTATTGTTCTTCTCCGATCGCGGAAAAGTATATTCTGAGAAGGTTTACAACCTGCCGGAAGCTGGAAGAACTGATAAAGGTATCTCGATCATGAATATTCTGGCCTTCAATCCAGGTGAACGTGTGACGGCGGCTGTTCCGGTACCGGACTTTGAACAGGCTGAATTTTGTACGATGGCAACCGAACAGGGGAAAATTAAACGCGTGCAGCTCTCTGAATTTGCGAATGTACGTCCATCCGGTTTGATTGCCATGGATTTGAAACCAGATGACAAACTCGGTTGGGTGCGATTAACCAGCGGAAAAGATGAAGTGATGTTGGTGACCGCATATGGACGCGCCTTGCGTATGGATGAAAGTGAAATTCGCTGCATGGGAAGACCAGCCGGCGGGGTAACTGGAATCCGTATGGATGCCAAAGATCGTGTGACCAGTATGGATGTATTGGAGCCGGATGCTGAGTTGTTGGTTATCACGGACAAAGGCTATGGAAAACGAACACCTTTAGGACAATACAACCCCAAGAGTCGGGGGTCAAAAGGTGTTTCCACCATTGATAAACACAATCTTGAGAAGAGTGGTTTAATCTCGACTGCCAGAATTGTTAAATTGGATGATGAGGTATCAATGATTTCTACCAATGGCGTGATGATTCGCATGAAAGTTCGCGATATCTCACAAATGGGACGCTCAACCCGAGGTGTGCGTGTGATGGATATTGATGACGGAGATAGTGTAGCCTCCATGGCCAGAATTAGCGCTGAAATCCTTGCTGGTGAAGGTGATACATCCGAAAATGCTGTAGTTGAATAATTTAGCTAATTTAAATCAAAAATGCCTGTATGCCAGGCATTTTTTGGTTAGGACGACATCAAGGTAGAATCATTTTCCCTGAGACTAAGAGAAATAAAGTGCCCAGGACGATAACCAGGATTAATAATAGAAGAGCCAGAATGAAGCGTTGGGCAGCTGTCATTCCCAGAAACCTTTTCTCTTTTGGGTTTAATAAACGTTGGGCTTCTATGACTGATTCTTCTTCAATAAATGATGCTTCGGCTGTGTTTCGTAAATCATCTAACATATTTACCTCTTAATTTTCTGGTTCAGCAGGTCGAAGATGGACATCTCCTACTGTTATGGTTTGTTTTTGTTTATTCTCGGATAAAATCTCCAATTCTCCATTGGAGGTTAAGCCTGACAATATACCACTCAATTGAACACTTCCATCTTTTTGCTTAATATATACTTTTTCCCCGCGAAATGCCAGTGTTTTTTGCCATTGATTCATAAATTCGGGTAAATGAATTTGTGATCGCCAATAAGAAAAAGCATTCATCAACGCTGCCAATACTTCAAAGCGATCGATTGGAAATGAACAGTGATCCTGGATACAGGTTGCCGGATATTGCAGTGATTCCTTCGGTGGGATTGATTGTGGAAGGACATTTACCCCGATTCCCACCACCAATCCAAGCAATTCTTCTCCATTCCAGACAGTCTCCGTCAGAATACCGGCGGTCTTCATGCGATTGATCAAAACATCGTTTGGCCATTTAATCTCGGCATCAATCTGCAGTCTGTGTTTTAAGACATCTGATAGAGCGATGCCTGCCAGAGGTGAAAAAAGGGGCAAGTATTTTTGCTCTCTCGCATCAGTCCTGACGAGGATTGAAACTGCGATAGCACTGCCAGACTGGGTTACCCATTTTCGTTCAAAGCGTCCACGACCGGAACGCTGATGATCTGCAAATACGATCGCTCCATCCGGTGCGCCATTTTCCAGCCATTCCAACGCGATCAGATTGGTGGAATCGATACTGGAGAAATATTTGAATTGTGGTACAGATGTACTTTGAATTGCTTTAATAAATGCTTCTGGAATTGACATGCATCCATTTTACCGCAATACACAATGAGAAGTGGTAACAAAAATTTTTGCGATCGTTGAAAAATTAAGAACAGGGGTCCCAGCATGCTGCTGAGACCCCTGGAATTGGATTGAATGGCATCTAATTGTTGGATTATCTCCATTAATCGGGGTAAACTGGTGTTTTTGGCGTGCAGCTGCACGCCAAAAACACCATGGCTGCGAATTATTGAAAAGACACTAATTGTTGGATATTTTAATCCTGCGTGGTTTTGCTAGCTCAGATTTTGGCAGACGCAATGTGAGCACACCATTTTTCAATTCTGCTTCCACTTTTTCAGCATCTACATCATCTGGTAATTCGATTGATCGTTGAAACATTCCTGATGGTCGTTCCCGTAAGAGGTAGCGATCATCTTCGTTACCTTCAATTTTTAATTCACCTTTGATGGTGACAACATTGCTTACAATTTGAATATCCAGATCTTCCGTTGAAACACCAGGCAGAAATGCTTCGACCATGTATTCTTCGTCTGAAATTCTGATATCTACCGGAAAGATTACATTTGGTTCTTCGATGTAATTTTCATTGATGGAACCCACAGGACGGCGGGTCAGTTGACGATAAGGGTTTCTTACATAAAAAGTAGGCATTATTTCCTCCAATAATTTGTTAATAGTTTTGTTCGTTGAGATAATCTTACCTGCTGAACATAAGTTTTTTGAATGAAAAATATTAATGTTTTATAAATTTCGGTGCCGAAACTCTAATAAAGAATTAACATTCTTCTCATGGACTTTTATAAAATTCGGGGTAAAATGATCTCAGATTCATTAAAGGAACAATTATGGATCGGGGAGTTTTATGGATGATAAAATAACAATTATTGAAGGACCACCACCCAGTTTTGAGGTGATTGATGATGGCTGGGCTTTGGGATTAAACGAAGGACCTGGTTTGTATGATCTGGCACTGACACGGTTACGTACCTTTAATGGTCCGGCATTGGTGGAGCGTTGCCATCGAGCCTGGCGAAGAAAAGACACGATTTTTCTCCATTATCGTAATGATTATGGTCTGGAAGAAAAAGTTCCGATCATGGCTGCCCGTTCATCAGATTCCACTGAAGGACAGGTACTATATTTATGGATACGTCGTAAAGCCGGTGAAATCGAATACGATTTTGATTTTGACGCAGATGATGAGGATGACGACACACCAAATTTTGACAATTAGTGAACTGTGAATCATTTCAGACCCTGAAAAACAGGGTCTTTTTTATAAATACATGATTACAGAGATTAAATGATAAACGCCTAGGTGAGGGGGGCACCCAAGCGTTTATCTAAACAATATTTTAACATAAAAACAAAAAATAGCAAGAGGTAAAAAGAGGATTATATTGAAAATAAAGTGCCCCAGGAGGGAATCGAACCCCCAACCTAAGCGTTAGGAGTGCTTTGCTCTGTCCATTGAGCTACTGGGGCAACAAGGCGATTATAGCATCTGGCTGCTTTCACGACAAGGTTGATATCCTGAAACTACTACGGTTCTACAATTTCTACATATTCAAATGCGATGTGGCGAGGGAGCTTTCCGGAATAGGATGCCAATCCAACACCAACCCCGCCGCCGCTATTTATACTTGTGAACCCTTTTTTCTCCCAGGTCTGTTTTCCATTGATGATCAGAGTCAGGCTGTCATAGCGGCATTGCCACTCGATGATATTTTCACGTCCGGTACCAATTCGATAAGCGGCCGCTCCACCATTCCCCAAAGATACATATGGATTCTCGTCATTTTGTTTCTTAAACGAATCGTATTGGAAGATATCAAAGGTGCCACTACTTTCAATACGGACTTCATACCAGCCATCCTCATTCACATGGCAGGCTAAAGCAAAACCATTTTGGTTCACACTCGGCTCAATCTTTGTAATGGAAGCCAGGAGATTAACTTCATCATACTCATTCTCTTTATAAAAGGAATAAAGAAAAACATCTTCTGCTAATTGCGACTCGAATTCCAGGCGGCTGTTGGCAACCTGGACAAAAACCTTGTTGCGATTTGAGATAGAGGCTGGAGCGAAAACTTCGTCCAATGTATCTGGCCAACAATCATTGGGTGAGTCGAATTCTTCGATGCCATAGGGTGGGCATAGGGCAACAGGTTCAGTAGGTGTTACTTCGATTTGTTCAAGAGTGGCAGATGGTTCCGGTGTTGCCGTCACATCACTTGTAGGCCTGGCTGTTGGTGGCGCATATACAGTGTTGGTGGGATTTGCAACTTCCTGCGGAGCCTCTTGTTTTACAACCACCTCAGGTATTGCGGATGGTTCAACATCTTGTGAAAGCAAGTCAAAAGGAACACTACAAGCCAGTGATAGAAAAATAAATAGAATAAGCGTAGATACAAATGTTTTTTTCATGCGAACCTCCGTGATTGATTGTTAATCAAATTCTAGTGGATTGTGAGTGCTCGTCAAGTTAAGGTTACTTATCAAACCTTAATAGCACGACCGCCATGCACTTGGGGAATGCATGGCGGTCTCCAGGGAGGGAATGCCATCAGTAAGATCCTGGATGTAAACATCGGGGGAAATGTTTACAGATCTTCTGACTGAGACACCTGATTTTAACCATTAATGGGTGTCTAATGGATATTATAGATCATAATAGTACATATTATATTAAATAAAACTAAGAGAAATTTAATCTTTTTTTTGAGAATTTTTGTTTTTGAAGAGGTTCAACCAGTTTTCAATTTCCATTTCAGACATTTTTTGTGGGTCTGGTTTTCCACCTCCCGGGCTGGATGCGAGAACTTTTTCAATTTCTTTCGCAAATAAATCCGAAGTAAGAGTCTCCGCCTGGCAGGCCTGTACCTGGCGAAGAATGTGTTGATCGGAGCTGATTACTTTCACATTACGGGCTTTGCGTCCCATTTTGCGAATACGCTGGATGATCGCTTCATCAGCTGTTGATCCCTCCCTAACAAAATGGGCAGTGATCGAACCAAATTTTCTCGTACCTGCCTTATTGATCGGTGCATTATCAAAATAGATTTCTAATTTTTTTCGGGTAAGGCGAGTATACTCACTCAATACCTGGATTAACGCCATTTCATCATCTTCCATGCTAAGGCTGAGTCCCTTTATCTTTGGTACCAAATTATGACCATCAATCAAAATCATTCTTCAAAGTGTCCTTTCATCATTTTATTTTACGTTGAAAGTATGCTATGATTCAAGCAAATTAACCAATTTACGTATCCTTTCAATAATTAGCGGTCAGAGTGTTTTTTGGCGTGCAGACGCACGCCAAAAAACACCCGCTTGCCCCGATTTATTGAGATGATACCAATTTACTGAATTTGTGTAATTTTGTACGTTTTGTGCACAAAAGTGAAAAGAACCAGGAGACCGAATTGAAACGTTGGTTACCATTCTTGATTGTCAATATCATTGTCTCAGCGGCTACGACCCTGCTGGTGCTTACCATTTGGAATCGTGTCAATACGGCAAACAGTATCGTACCTGAATATCCGCCAGCATCTGCCCCAGATTCCCTTGAGCAGCCGGTTTGGGGCGAGTTACCTCCACTGGACACACCTGTTATTGCCATAGCAAATGTGTTTGCGGCTGATGACCTCCAAAATGAACTACTGATTGTCGAACGTATTGGAGAAGGCGAACTAAATTTATCTGGTTGGCAGATCATCGATCAGGATAAAAATGCGTTTGTTTTTCCATCTATTGACCTGGTAAAAGGGCAGATATCCGTGTATTCGAGGCCAGGAACCAACACAGTCAATACACTTTTTTGGGGGAGCGATGAACCCATCTGGTCTGCAGGAGAAATCGCGCGGATTTTTGATTCAGCTGGACAGGAACGAGCTGTTTTTGAGATTCCATAAACATTCACATGCCAAACACGGATAGGTTAATAGACGAAATCATAAAAAGAGCAATGGAAGCTGGTGAATTTGATAATTTACCTGGCACCGGAAAACCCATTGAATGGAAAGATAACCCATTTACGCCCAATGAATGGCGCATGGCAGAAGATTTACTCAAGAAAAACGATCTGGCTTATCCCTGGATGGAGAAACGCAAAGAAATAGAGAAATTGATTATTGATTTGAAAATTAAAATAGCGTTGATGACCCCATTAAGTAAGGTGGCAGAAGAAGAAATTTCAAATCAAATCCTGAAGATAAATAAGGAAATTTTCGATTACAATTTAAGTGTTCCTGGTGTCCGCTTACAAAGAAGGACAATTACTTTAGAAGAAATTCTGCTGAGTATCAAACAGGAATAAGACTATTAAGTGGATTGGAAGCAGCATGTCAGAGGCTCTGTACAGGAAATGGCGTCCCCAATTGTGGGATCAAGTAGTTGGCCAGGATCATATTGTTCAAACCCTAAAAAACGCTATTCGTAGTGATCGTATTGGACATGCTTATTTATTCTCTGGACCGCGTGGCACAGGAAAAACCACCACTGCACGCTTGTTGGCAAAAGCGGTAAATTGTCAGAGTGATGATCTCAGGACACGACCCTGTAACAAGTGTGAAAATTGTTTATCGGTAAATCAAGGTCGCTTCATGGACCTGATTGAAATTGATGCTGCCTCCAACACCAGTGTGGATGACGTGCGTGATTTACGCGAAAAAATTGGTTTTTCACCTTCACAGGGAAAATTTAAGGTCTATATCATCGATGAAGTTCATATGTTATCAACAGCGGCTTTTAATGCGTTGTTGAAAACGCTCGAAGAACCTCCACCCCATGCGATTTTTATACTGGCAACCACTGAGGTACATAAAATCCCCGCTACCGTGCTCTCACGATGTCAGCGACATGAATTCCGTCGCATTCCTGTGATAACCATTGTGGATCTACTCAAAGAGTTAGTGGTTGCAGAAAAATTAAAAGTGGACGAAGACACACTTTTTATGATCGCGCGACAATCCACCGGGGCTTTGCGAGATGCAATATCCTTACTGGACCAACTTTCTTCTACCGGTGATGTAATCACACTTGAATTGGCACAACAGGTTTTAGGTACCGCAACCAATCAGACGGTGATCAATCTGGTTGATATGATTTGCGTTCAGGATACAAAAGGTTGTCTGGATCAATTGCACACTGCACTCGATTCTGGTACCGATCCACGCCAATTTGCCCGTCAGATGGTAGATTATTTACGTGGATTGATGTTAATCCAATTGGGCAATGAAAAATCCATGGATGTCACTGACGAAGTTCGCCAGATCATGGGAAAGCAGACGCAAAAAATTTCAATGCTCAGACTGACTGAATTGGTGAAGTTATTTAATAACGCTGCCAATGAGAGTCGATTAGCCTGGCAACCCAGTCTGGCACTGGAACTGGCAATTGCCCAGGGCGTTCAATTATTTGACATGCAAGCATCACAATCCCAGGTTTCAACTGAAATTAGAGAAGTTGAAGCGAAATCGGTTAAACAAAGTAATACTAAGGAAGAATCAGGCAATCCGAAGCTGGTTGATCGTGTAATTCATGAATCGGAAAAGAGCGAGGTTGAAAAAGTCTTCGAAAGCCCCGCCCAAGAAAACATTCTTGATCCTCTGGAACTGATGACTGAAGGCGAAGAACACAGTGTGCAAGCCTCTTTTGGCATCAACGAAGTTCGTGAATCTTTAACCGATGTTAAGAATTTAATTCGTAATTATCGAAAAAATACCGAAGCATTACTGGCGTCGGCTCGAAGTTTTTCGATGAAAAATGGCGTGATCATTATCGGCTTTCAAAGTCCGGTATTAAAGGAAAGAATGGAAAAAGGAGACCACCAGGAGATCATACAACGTGCCTTCTCCCATGTACTGGGAGCAGAGGCAAGAGTAAAGGCTGTGGTTATCAATGCAAAATCAAATCTCATTGATCATGAAGAAGAATTCGAACCGGATAGTCTGGTTAGCGCAGCCCTTGACCTGGGTGGAAAAATTGTAGATAAGGAGTAAAAAATGGCAAAAGGATTTGGCGGAAAAATGGGTGGTGGAATGGGAGGTGGTCAAAATGCAATGATGCGCCAGCTGCAAAAATTACAGGAGCAAATGGAAGCTGCCCAGGCTTCTCTGGCGGATGAAACCGTTACAGCCAGTGTGGGCGGTGGTGCTGTAAAGGTAACCATGACTGGCGACCAACATTGTAAGTCCGTTGAAATTGCTGCAGATTTGTTGCAGGATGCAGATGCTGAAATGCTGCAGGATCTGATCTTATCAGCTGTTAATATGGCATTGGATCAATCCCGCGAGCTGCAATCTCAGAAGATGGGACCGCTGGCTGGAGGAATCCCCGGACTGGGTTTCTAATATCACGATTCTCTTTGGAACAATATGCCTATCTTACCTGAACCTGTTCAGAATTTAATCAATGCCTTTGAACGACTTCCAGGAGTCGGACCAAAATCAGCTTCCCGGCTGACCTTTTTCTTGTTGCGCGCTTCGGATGAGGCCAGCAGGAATTTAGCAGATGCATTACAGAATTTAAAAAGTTCGACAACTTTCTGTGAGCAGTGTTTTAATATCACCATGGCAGGCAATCAATTTTGTGAAATATGTGCCAGCAATCAACGGGATGATAGCCAGATCTGTGTAGTGGAAGAACCTTTGGATGTGCTGGCTTTGGAGAGGACAGGTGGATTTATGGGGATGTACCATGTTCTCCATGGTGCACTTTCACCTATTGAGGGTATTGGGCCGGATGATTTAAAAATCAGACCATTGGTTGAGCGTGTTAAAGCAGGAAATATAAAGGAAATCATTATTGCCACCAACCCGTCGATGGAGGGGGATGCAACAGCCTTGTATATCAAACAGCAATTAAATGGGTTGCCGGTACGGTTAACTCGTCTGGCAAGGGGGTTACCAATGGGCGGTGACCTGGAATACGCCGACCAGAATACACTTTTGAGGGCATTGGCTGGCAGACAGGAATTGGATTAAAAGAATGATCCCGCCTCAGATGAAGCGGGATTTTTTCTTAGTTAGTGCTGAAAGCGCAGATGCGCCGGTTACGACCATCTATTTCGACAACATAATAAGGTACCCAGGCAATTCCAAAAAGCTCAACAAAAATATCTTTCTTCAGCGGAGTAATAGTTATTTCAGTAATATCATTCGCTTTACCAGACCATTCCTTCTCTAATTGAGCTATTGCTTCCTTCATTTCAGTTTGCATTGCAGTCAGGTTGGCGATTGCATTATCTACATCCTTTTTTTCATTCTGAAGTTTATCTTTTGCCTCGGCTGTCATTCTACGCTTGGTAAGAGAGGAGGAAATGGACTTCTTGCGTTTTGATAAAAGTGCAAGCAACATTTCACCGTGTGTACCTGCCTCCTCCAAGCGGCGTTGTCCCAGACGGTCTTCCGCCGTTTCCACATCGCGTTTTTCTTTATCCAGTTTTTGTTCCAGGGCTGTAATTTTCTTTTCGTAGGTCGATTTTACTTTTTCAATTTCTAGCTCCATCTGATCTTTGATGGCTTGACTGATTTGTGCCTGGAATTCCTGTTCTGAAACTTCAGGACCGGCAAAGATTTTTAAGCTTTGACTGGCACGGATTTTCATATTATCCGTGCGGTATACCCAATCGAGGAAATCTGATTCGAGGATCTTAATCGTTTTGGGGTCAGCCATCCAGACAGGCATTTGTTGATAGCCTGTTTCCGGAAGCGAAAAACGCTCAATTACATCCTGATCAATGGCTCCGGTTAAATGATCTTCCCATCTGATCATTTTTCCTGTTTCATCTTCCACCAGTACAGACTTTTTTTGCATGCTTTGAACATTATATTTTCTGTCCAGATAACGAATTTCAGCCTGAGCAAGTAAACGGGGATGATATTCTATCGCCACCATCTTTGAACCGCTGGATAAAGAAATATTAGCCTTTTGAACTGCATTTTGAAGCGTCAAATTGTTTGGCAGGTGATAATCAATGATGCCGCTGGGAAGAACCGGTCTGAGCACAGATTGAGTAGTCACAGGCTCAGAGGCTGCAGACTGTGATTTGACTGGTTGGGTCTTAGGTTCATTGGCGGCAGATCGTGGGCTAACTTTTGCTCTATTGACACCTACTCCAACCAGTGCATTCAATGCTGGTATTTGAGAACGAGTCATTGGACCGGCCAGATAATTCATGGCCCAACGAGTATTAAAAAGTTTTAGACCTTTCTCATGAACATTATGGAGCAGAAAAACCCTTTTACCCAGATTGGATAGCAACTTATTGGCCTCGACTCTGTCAATGCTTCCACTGGCACTTTGTAATCCATCCATAAGGCGCTCTTTATCCTGATCCGTTTGTAAACGCCCTATCATCCAGGTTCCAGCGTTTGAGAGCGCTTTATAATCCATATCTACGGGGTTTTGGGTTGCCAACACCAACCCGACACCAAAAGCCCTGGCTTGTTTTAACATGCGCAACATGATCGGGCGAGAGGGCGGGTTGGCAACAGGGGGTAAATAGCCTAAAATTTCGTCAAAGTAAATAATTGCGCGTAATCCACTGGTACCACTTTGTCGTCGCATCCAGGATTCAACTGCACCAAATAACAACGTAACGAAGAACATGCGCTCATTTTCACTCAAATGAGCCAGATAAAAGATTGATTGGCGAGGTTTGCCACTTTCAGAAAATAACATTTTTAAAATATCGAGAGGTTGCCCTTGCATCCAGGTTTGGAAAGAAGGAGATGCCAGGAAGTTGTTGAGTTTCATAGCCAGTGCAAAACGGTCTTTTTCTGGGAACAAACGGTCAATGGGGAATGCACCCAGGCGGTCAAAAGGAGGGCTTTGCGTTTGCATGATCAAATCACTTAAATCAAATGATTTGCTTTTACTCCAGTAATACTCCATGATATTTGCAAGCAGAATGTGCTCTCGAGAACTGAGAGGATCGATATCGTTGAACCCAATTAGTCCCAATAAAGCCGTTATATTGGATGCGATTCGTTCGCGAAGTACCTCTTGATTTTCATCCCAATCCAATTCTGGTGCAGCGAATGAGGAAAGAATGTCAACCGGGATACCAGATGTGGAACCAGGTGTGTATATGGTAAATTCTGCGGAGTCCTGCAGTTTCTGAATATTTTCTCCGGTCAATCCCCAATCTGCGAGACCATTCTTCCACATCGTGGCTGTTTCTTCCGCTTTAGCCTGTGTGGATTTATTTTCACGGCGTGCTTCTTCAGGATCAATCCAGGGTTCAAAATCAGTGGGCAATAAATTAGGAAAATGAAGGAGTAAGTTGGTGAGATCGCCCTTTGGATCAATGACGATAGCCGGGATATTCTGTAAAGCAGCCTCCTCCATTAAACCCACACATAGACCAGTTTTACCAGAGCCAGTCATCCCGGTCACAAACATGTGTGTGGTGAGATCAGCAGGATCATAATAAATGATGTTATCGGTTAGAACTTTGTTTTTGAAGTCGAATTCTTTTCCCAGATAGAAATCTCGATTATTACTCATAGCTTCCCTCTTGATAATTAAACTTATCTTTGTATCATCTCAATAAATCGGGGCAAGCGGGTGTTTTTGGCGTGCAGACGCACGCCAAAAACACCCTGACCTCTAATTATTGAAAGGACACTTATCTTTATTGTATCTGAAAAATTATGATTAACAAAAAAACAGCCTGAAAAAATCAGGTTGTCTTTTTAAATTTAGTGAGAGCCGGGTACGCCGCCCCCGGCTCTCATTTTAAGGAGGAGAAGAAGAGAAGTCGCCCTTTGTTGTTTACAATATTACCAGAACATTTGGAACAATACTTGACGCTTACCCTACGCTTACCCTACGCTCGGGTACCAATTGCCTGACAATTTTGTTAGATTTCCTAAAATGGCTCTTTTCCTTGCCCCAGGAAAATTTTACGAAGTAGATTCTATTGGAATGAATCAATATTTGGATTTATAGAATAGCTATAATGAATCAAATGAAAAATTTTTTCGGGAAATCCCAAATTTAAATAATATCTGGATTTACGATCGATAATTAGTGGTATATTGGATTTACGTTATGTATAACAGACAAAATAATCATTAGTAGAGGAAAAGAATGCAACATATTGATCCAATGCTAGAAAATTCTGAACCAGGTGGATCGTATAAATCTGGTTTTGTCGCAGTGATAGGCAGACCCAATGTGGGAAAATCGACCTTGCTCAATGCAATTTTAGGGCAAAAAATTGCTGCTGTGTCACCAAAACCTCAGACAACCCGCAAACAACAACTGGGAATTCTCACAAATGATCTGGCACAAATTATTTTCATGGATACACCAGGCATGCATATTGCGCGCCACAAACTGGGTGATTATATGAACAAAGTTGCTGAGTTGGCATTGTTTGATGGGGATTTGATCCTATGGATTGTTGATGTTTCTGTGCCACCTACAGAAGAAGATCGCTTGATTGCCGAAAAAATAAATGCATTCTCTCGTCGTCCAGAACTATTGATTATTCTGAATAAAATCGATTTAATTTCGCCTGATAAGTTAGCCCAAAATCAAGTGCTTTATCAGAATCTGGTGCCAGAGTCTGAATGTATTGCTCTCAGTGCAAGTTTACAAAAAGGGGTTGCTGAACTGGTGCAAATTATCATTAAAAAATTACCGGATGGTGACCCCTATTATGATGAGGAACAGGTAACTGATTATTATGAACGGGATATTGCTGTGGAATTAATCCGGGAGGCTGTGATGCGGCATCTGGAGGAAGAAGTCCCGCATGCTGTGGCTGTCCGGTTGGATACCTATGAGGATCGGGGTGAGGATCAGGCTTACATCATGGCAACTTTGTTTGTTGAACGCGACTCTCAGAAGGGGATTGTGATCGGTAAACAGGGTAGCATGATCCGTGACATTGGGAAGACAGCTCGAAAAGAGATCGAAGGCATGACCGGTAGAAATGTCTATCTGGATTTACGTGTGAAAGTGCATAAAAATTGGCGAAATAATCCTGATGCATTGAATTTAATGGGATATATCGTTCAGGATAGTTAAGCACTCTACAAGGATTTAAATACAAAATCTGGTTAGTAAGAATTTTTTCTTACTAACCAGATTTTTATTTATGTGCCCAGATATGCTTTTTTGACTTCCGGATTCTTTTCCACTTCCTCTGATGTGCCTGAAAGGGTGATTGTACCGGTTTCAATGACATATGCTTTGGTCGCATATCGCAAAGCTAAGTGTGCGTTTTGTTCGACCAGGAGAATGGTAGTCCCTTCTTGATTTATTTTTGCAAGGTTTTCGAATAATTCTTTTACTAAAATCGGGGCCAATCCCATGGAAGGTTCATCGAGTAACATCAATTTACCTCGATTCATCATCGAACGTCCGACGGCCAGCATTTGTTGCTCACCACCACTCAATAAATCAGCTAATTGAGATTTCCGTTCTTCCAGGCGAGGAAAAATTTTAAAGACACGCTTAAAATCTTCTTCAATACCTTTATTATCTCTGCGACCATAGGCTGCTATTTTCAAGTTTTCCAGGACGGTCAGATTTCCAAAAACCCTGCGTCCTTCAGGAACAAGTGTAATACCCAGTTTATTGACAATATCGTGTGGTGGATATTTCAACAAATCTTCACCCTTGAATTCGATTGAACCCGAAACAACTCTTCCACCCATTTCTTTGATCTGGCGTACAATTGACCACAAGGTGGTTGATTTTCCTGCGCCATTTGCGCCAATCAATGTGGCTATTTCCCCTTCTTCTACATCAAAGGAGATTCCATGTAATGCTTGGATTGCTCCATACGAAACGACCAGGTCTTTTATGCTCAGCAACATTATGTAACCTCCTCACCCAGGTAAGCTTTGATAACAAGTGGATTATCGCGAATCTCTTTAGGAGTTCCTTCAGCAATAATTGAACCGAAATCAAGTACCTGGATTCTCTCGCAAATGTTCATGATCACACGCATCTGGTGCTCAATAATCCATACCGTGACTTTGAACTCATCTTTGACCCAGCGCACTAAATTTATCAATTCACCAATTTCACCTTGATTCATGCCTGCAGCAGGTTCGTCAAGGAGCAATAAACTGGGCTTCATCACCAAAGCCCGACAAATTTCGACCCTGCGTTGGATACCATAGGGCAGGTTGCGTGGTAATTCATTAACATAAGGAACCAGGTTGAACTTATCCAACAGGTCCATTGCTTCTTGTGTAACTTTTTGCTCGTCTCTTACCAATCTTCCGGTGAAAAACAGCGAATCTAGCAGCTTATAATCGATTTGTGAGAAGTGAGCAATTCGTAAATTATCTATGACTGATAATTCATTCCATAAACGGATATTTTGAAATGTTCTACCAATTCCCAGTGAAGTGATTTGATGAGGATATCGGCCAATCAGATTATGGCCATTAAAGGTTATTGATCCTTCAGACGGGCGGTAAAGTCCACAAACCAGATTAAAAACAGTGCTTTTCCCAGCCCCATTGGGGCCAATGAGTCCGACAAGTTCATTTTCGCTTAACTCAAGATTGAAGTTATCGACTGAACGTAGACCTCCAAAGTAATGTGTGAGTTTATCAACTTTTAATAAAGGCATTTGTTAATCGCTCCTGCAGAGATGAAAAATATTTTTTCAATTTTGGGAACACGTCCAATAACTCGCGACTTCCCATGATGCCAGTCGGTCGAAACAACATTAAGATGATTAGCAATAATGGGGTTGCTACCCATCGCCATACATCCAGTGGTCGTAGCATCTCAAGTAATATCGTAAATAGAACTGCGCTGATCACTGAGCCACTCAGCGAACCCATTCCTCCCAGATATACCATAACCAGGATATAGGTTGACTGCAAAATAAAGTAGCTGGATGGGTTGATAAAGGTAACTGTGTGAGCATGTAATCCGCCCGCCATACCTGCCAATCCACAAGAGAGCATAAAGGCAACAATTTTCAGCCAGCGTGTGTTGACCGTCATCAATTCAGATGCAATTTCATCATCCCGAATGGCTATAATGCTTTTACCCATTGTTGAGTTAACAAAATTCCGAATGATGAAAATTGAAAATACAACGATCAAAAATGTCCAAAATATTAACCATGGAAAACTAACCAGATTATCCATGGCTTTTACAACTTTTCCCATTCCCATAAAACCACGTGGGCCACCGATTGCATCAATATTCTCAATCGAGCTTTTAAAAATGAAATTGACGGCTAAGGTAACGATCGCAAGATAATCTCCCCTGGTTCTAAAAGAAGGAATCGCTATCAATAAACTAAAAATAGCTGCAGCAACACCTCCAATGAGAAGAGAAATAGGGAAAATTAGAATTGATAATTCTTCGGGTAAGATTGCTTTTCCAAAAAACGGATTTTCGGTAAGCAAATAGACCGTTAGCAGAGAGGAGGTATAAGCTCCAACACCCATAAAAGCTGCATGTCCAACGGAAAACTCACCCATATAACCATTAATAAGGTTCAAACTTACGGTCAGTATGATATTAATACCTATTAATGTAATAATGAATTGAATGTAATTACTGAACCAACCCAACCAGGATGGCACAATACAAATGAGAAATGAGATCCCGATTAATGCAGGCATACCAAAGCGTTTCATAGATCCTCCTGGATTTTTCTAAAGATTTGCTAATTTAAACCTTGGTGCGACGAGGAACACCAAACAGCCCCGTCGGCTTAATTGCCAGGATGAGCAGAAGGACAACAAAGGCAATTAAATCACGATACGTTGAAGGTAAGAACGCTGCGACAAATATTTGGGTAAATCCCAAAATATATCCTCCTACCATCGCCCCACGTATTGAGCCAATACCACCAACCACAGCTGCAATGAATGCTTGCCATCCAACTAGCATGCCCATATTAAAACGGAGAATAGGAAATGCGGTTCCGTACATAATACCAGCTAATGCTGCCATTGATGATCCGAGCACAAATGTAAACAAAATAATTTGATCAACAGAAATTCCCATTAATGGTACGGCAAGTCTGTCATAAGAGATGGCTCGCATGGCCATACCCCAACGCGTCTTTTGCACAATCCACCAGAGAATTCCCATGATCAGGAATGAAAGTAAAATAACGTAAATTTTGATATTGGTAACAGTGATCCCGCCAATGGAGTAAATAATTTTATCGAACAAATTCGGAAACTGTCGATCACTGGCTCCTAGCAATGCAAGATTACCATACTCCAACAAAAGACCAAACATGAGCGCTGTGATCACCAGATAAAGTCTATGTGCACCTCGATTTCTCAAAGGCCGATAAGCAATTCGTTCGATTGCCACACCTACCAGGGCAGTAATGAACATAGTAGCAACAATGGTTACAGGAATGACAACCCAACCTGGCAGATCAAATGGTAATTTTATTTCAAAATTATTGGTTAGAAATGTTCCAATGAAATACCCTGTGTACGCTCCAACCATAAATATGTCGCCGTGTGCAAAATTAATTAGTAACAGAACTCCATACACCAACGTATACCCAACCGCAATCAAAGCCAAAAAACTGCCCCATTGCATGGCATTAATAAAATTCTGGATAAAGAAATCGAGAGTCACTAAATCCTCCTTGCAATGATTTCTGGATTGTTTTTGAGAAAACCCAATCTCCCGAACTTTTGTTGCAGTCGGGAGATTGGATTTAAACGATTAACCCGATAATTTATTCATGATCCCGTTTAAGGGCAAGCTTGATCAAAGGCGATGAATTCACCATTTTGAATCTGGACAATAACTGCACATTTGATTGGGTCACCTTGCTCATCAAATGTCATGTTACCAGTAATGCCGTCAAAATCTTCGATTGATGCCATACCGTCACGAATGCATGTGCGATCTTCGGTGAGATTTCCGGTTATCGTTCCACAATTTTTAATGGCTTGTGTCACGATCATCATTGAATCCCAGGTTAATGCTGCCACATCGCCTGGTATGTAGCCATGTGCTGCATTGTATTTATCGATGAAATCTTTGGTTGCGCCGGTTGCACCATTGGCAACATAGTGGGTGCTGAAAAATGCTCCTTCGCAATCATTGCCACAAAGTGCTAATAGTTGCGGATCTCCCCATGAGTCACTTCCCATGATTGGAATGTCCATTCCAAGATCCTTTGCCTGTGAAACAATTAATGGAACCTCCTGGTAGTATTGGGGGGTAAAGAGTACTTCACAACCAGAAGATTTAATAGAGGTTAATTGGGCACTAAAATCTTGATCACCGGTTGTGAAACTTTCAAATTGTAATACTGAACCTGCACCATGTAATTTTTCCCAAGCTGTTTTGAAATTATCTGCAAGTCCTTTCGGATAGTCACTGGCAATATCAAATAAAACACAAGCTGAAGTCACATTAAATTGTTTTGTGGCAAAATTTGCTACAACCGGACCCTGGAAGGGGTCAAGGAATGGAGCGCGAAACACCCAGGGTCGATTCAAAGTTGTGTTTGGATTGGTTGACCAGGGGCTGATCATGGGTGTCTCGAGATTATTTGCAACCTCGCCTGCCGGGACCGCAGCATTGCTGGGGTTAGGACCGACCATTGCAAGAATATTATTCTGACTGATCAGTTTATTTGCCGCTCCTGCAGCACCTTCTGCCGTTGCGTTATTATCCTCGATGACTAATTCAAGCTTATAACTTTTCCCACCAACATCTATTCCACCTGCGTCATTAATTTCTTTTACATACATTTCTGCTGCGAATTTACTTTGCTCGCCAACTTTTGGCTTATCACCTGTGATTTCAGCATTGATGCCAATTTTGATTGTATCTCCACCCCCAGCAGCACACGCTGAAGCAAAAAACGCAGTAACTAGTAAAACAGAAACAATACTAAAGAGCATTTTAATTTTCATTTTCTCATCCTTCTCAAACTACACCAGTTATCATAAAGTGATTGTTATACGATTGTTACCCTCAATCCAGACGTCAAAAAGTCAAAAAAACCTATAGTCATCACCTCCAGTTCAAAGAAGAGCATTGATCAGACAGATACCGTTATTGACTAATTTATAGATTTTTTAGGAAAAATTTTTGATAGAAGCGGGAGCTTAAGGAAGTTTGATGAGCTTGAATCAAGTTAAAAGACAATAAATTTTTCCATGCCTGTTTTCGAAAAAGAACAAACAATTTAGAGTTTACAAATTTTATCTTTTTACTCAATTGATTTATTCATTATACTTGTTTGAAATAAAGTTGCAAGGACTTTTCGTGTTGTTGTAAAAAAACCGAATCTGATTTTCGGGAGGTCTTTGGCTGACAGAAAAATGATTAGAAAGACATTATTAACGGTTGGATTCAGATTACCATCTATAATCAAAGCATAGCAATTGATATAAAAAATTTTTGTGATTTTCACATGGAGTAAAGGATTGGTACAGGGTTGCATTGTTGATGGATACGGCGATCTGTAAAAAAATTATTAAGGTTTGATTGGGGTGGGAGGATGATGGAGACTGGTGTTTTTGAATGGATAATAAGAATTCGAATTAATTCCAATGTTTTAAAACGAATACGAAATTTTTTTCAGGTGGATTCATGATCTCTTATATGGCGATCATTTTGGGGTTGGTTATGCCATTGGAATGGGTGGCAGCAGGAAAAAGCTGGATCAGGGTGCGTTTCATTACAAAACCACTTTCATTGATTTTGTTGATTTTTATTTTTTCGTTTCTGGGAGGGTGGGTTCAACCAGGGTTTTGGTTTGGCGCTGGTCTTCTATTTTCACTGGTTGGAGATATATTCTTGTTGTTACGCTCGCGATTCTTTTTCGCGGGTTTATTTTCATTTCTGATTGCGCATCTACTCTATATTATTGGATTTAGCTTCGGAGCACTTAAACTTAACATATGGGTGCTCTTACCCGTTCTTTTAGTGGTAGGTCTTGTTATTATGGCTTATCCTCGCATCGTGGGAGGTGTGCGGCGTAAATTGGAACACAAGAGATTGTGGCTACCAGTGGTTTTGTATATGCTGACCATCACGATCATGCTTCTATCTGCTATGATGACCTGGTTCCGTGATCAATGGACAGTTGAAGCAGCTTTGTTGGCAAGTGTTGGTGCCCTTTTGTTTACTATTTCGGATACTCTGCTGGCGACTGTTCGGTTTCTACGCCCTGTGCCGTACGGAAATTTTTTGGTGATGTTCACCTATCATTTGGGGCAAATAGGTATCACTGCTGGTGCATTGATGATGCTGGGTTTGCTTTAACAGGTCAATTCTGTGCTTCCATCAATGGGCGAAAACCTTCCCCAAGCGCTTCATGCGCCTGTCCAATCACCATAAATGCGCGTGGATCAACTTCATTGACGATTTCCTTAAGTTGCGGAATTTCCGATTGGGTAATGACGCAATACAAGACATTCCTTTCTTCATGTGTGTATCCTCCCATACCATGCAGCATGGTGACACCACGTTCCAGGGTTGTAAAAATTCTTTTGGATACTTCTTCTGGATCATAGGTAATAATCATCGCAGTGCGGTATACCGCTCGCCCTTCAAAGGCGATCTCAGCTGCCAGTCCGCTGACATAAATGACTGCCAAACCATAGAGCGCACGCTCCCAATCGAAGACCAAACCGCCCAATATCACCACGAGGGAATCCGTTATAAGATAGGATGTGGAGATGGAAATACCAAAGCGATGGTTAAGGATACGCCCGAGAATGTCGCTGCCACCACTGGTGCCTTTTCCGCGATAGACCATACCCAAACCGATCCCATACATCAAGCCACCGTAAATGCTATTAAGAACCAGATCATCGGTCACCCCTTCAGGTGAGATAAACAAGACTAGAAAATCGGTGAAGAAGGAGAAAATCAGGATGGCTACAGCAGTCCGCATGGCAAATTTTAGACCGCCCAGATAGCGCCATCCCAGGATGAAAAGGGGAATATTGCCAATTAACACCATCAGACCGATCGGGAAATTAGTGAGGTGATTGATCAACTGGGCTGCTCCACTGACGCCACCGCTAACGAGATAGGCAGGCACCAGGAAGAGGCGCATGGCAAAAGCCTGGATGGTTACACCCAGGATGATAAAGAAATAATCTTTAAATGTGGTACGGGTAAATTTCATCGTGGAAATTTCACGGCTTAATTGATTCTTAAAGTCTTTCATGGACATAGAACATCCTCATCTCATCAGCTAATGACTGATTCCGTCTAATAATTTTTGAATTTTACCAATAAATCGAGATCATTATGTTTCGTTTCAAAGATCATTGTGGTGATGGTATTTTAATGAAACAGCCGTGATTATATCCGGGAATTGCAATCCTGACTATGAACGATTTATACCAGTGTTATGCAATTTGCATTTAATTCTTCATCTATAATCAATGTATCAAATACCCTGGAGGTTTCAATGCAGCACTCATTGTTACGAGGAATTTTGATTTTCGTAGGTTTCATTTCTTTACTTATTTTCCCCAAAACTGCCAGTCAAGCCACAGAACTGGATTTACCCACCCAATATGATTGGCGTAATGATGGCTATGATTTTCCTGTCCATGATCAGGGAAATTGTAACGCAGGTTATGCGTTTGCAGCCGTGGATGCTGTACAGGCAGCCATCTGGAAGAAAGATAAGGTTAAGGTGGATTTTTCGGTGAATCATGCCAAAGAGTGTAACTGGCATGCATTGACCCATTATGCTGGATTACCACTCAACACCTGTGAAGGTGGAAATTTCAAGATGTTAACCAACCTTTTTACTCAGGAGGGGTTGGTTCTTGAAAATTGTGATCCTTATGTGGATTATGATGATTCGTGCAGTACACGTTGCGTTGAGGAAGATGCCACAGAATGTATGCCGAAATGTTCAACTACATATTACATTAAAGAATGGCAACAATTCAGTCCAAACTTTGAAATTGCACCAACTGATTTGATCAAACAAATGTTAAAAGAACATGGTCCGCTCTATTCTCAGATGGACCCGAAAATTTCTGGTTTTTCCAGTTATGATGGTGGTTATGTGCTGGACAGCACATCCACGGATCCGAATAAATGGACGCATGGCGTTTTAATTGTGGGTTGGGATGATGATCTGAGCTATACTGGTGGGAAAGGTGCCTGGATTGTGAAGAACAGCTATGGCACAGAGTGGGGTAATGATGGATACTTTAACATTGCCTATGGAAAAGCAGGGATTGGAAGCTCATTGGCGACGGTGACAGGCTGGGAGCGAAATTCTGTATTTAATAAAATTCATTTCTATGATGAAGCTGGTCACACAAATCAAATAAGTACAAGTGAGAAAGATTTCTTTAGTGGATCAGCCATGGCATTATTTCCTATTAGATCGAATGAAATTCCACAGGCAGTTGAATTTTGGACAAATGATGCAGCTACCGTTTCAATTGAACTATACGAGCTATTTGATGGAATTGAACCGTTCAACAATCTTTTTCAATCAGCTGAAATAGATATTCCCTACACTGGATACCACCAATTTAAGATAAACGAGAACCTAAAAATACCAGGAAATCGTGAAATTGCAGTTGTTCTGAATGTGAAAAATAAATCATATTTTTATCCTATTGCGCTGGATCATCTGGGTCCTTTGTCATCTGATAAAACCTGGTACAAAAACGAGTCTGGAGTCTGGAAGTCTTTACCTACCTGGCAAGGTCAAAACTATGAAGGTACCATTCGACTTCGTAGCTTAATAATTCCTGAAGGGTTAAACCATAAGGTCTTCCTTCCAATTGTTTCTAAGAAATGATTATGGATCCATAAATTTTACAAATCATAAACCTTTGACATTCTCGCCTCCCAAAGCTAAAATGAAGGAGGATTATTGATCTTTTTCCATAATTAAGGAGGAAAATTGGGCAAATGGGCTGGTAAGCTCGTTATTGGGTTAACCGGAAATATTGGTACAGGAAAAAGTGTTGTTCGGCGTATGCTGGAACACCAGGGAGCTTTTGGTATTGATGCGGATGCACTTGCACATCGGGCTATCGCTAAAGGTGCTCCGGGTTACAAAAAAGTCATATCCCAATTTGGTCAATGGATGGTGAGTGACGATGGAGAAATTGACCGCAAAAGACTGGGTCGTTTGGTTTTTAATGATCCTGATGCTTTGAAAATCCTGGAGGACATAGTTCATCCACTGGTTTTTCAGGCATTGGATTACATCATTAAACGCGTAAAACACAAAGTCATTGTGATTGAAGCCATCAAGCTTCTGGAATCAGAAATCAAAGATGCTTGCGATAGCATTTGGGTTACACAAACCCCACCTGATATCCAGCTTGAGCGTTTGGTCATTCGCCGGAAAATGAGTGTTGTAGACGCCCAACAACGGATCGATGCCCAACCTCCACAGGAAGAAAAAATCAAAGCGGCTCACGTGGTAGTTGATAATGCCGGTTCTGTTGAAGATACCTGGAAACAAGTTTATGATAACTGGCTCAAGCTTGTTCCAAAACAAGCCTCCGAAAGTGAAGCTACCCTGGCGACAGTTCAATCCATCAGTGGTGAATTAACCGTCCGCAGAGGTACTCCTCGTCGATCGAATGAGATTGCTGAATTCTTTAACCAATTTCCTGATAATGGCAGGCCATTCAATCGCCGGGATATCATGGAGGCTTTTGGAGAGAAAGCATTTCTGGTTTTACAGGCTGGTGAGACAATGGTCGGAATTTTGGGATGGCAGGTTGAAAATCTGATTGCTCGAACGGTAGACCTACGCATTCTTGATCATGTTCCATATGACAAAGCAATTCCCCTTTTAATAAATGAAATGGAACATGCTTCGGGAGAATTACAGTGTGAGATATCATTGTTGTTCCTGAATGAAAAGATGGCAAAGTTGGAACAAATCTGGCACCCATTAGGTTATGAAATCCGCACCCCGGATGAATTAAAGGTGATTGCCTGGATGTTTGCAGCACGAGATTCCATGCCAGAGGGCTCCATTTTACTATTCAAAAAATTAAGACAGGATCGTGTGTTAAAACCAATCTAAAGAGGGAATCGTGTCAGAGTTTTTAAATGAGATTTTATTTATATTCCAACGGATAAACTGGTTAAGTGTGCTTGACCTGGTGTTGGTTACCCTTATTTTTTTCACGATTCTGACACTCTTACGGGATACACAGGCAACCATCTTATTAAGAGGTGTGATATTCCTGGTTATTTTATTGGCATTATTAACACAATTCATCGAACTGCCTGCCTTTTCCTGGTTAATTCAAACGACGTTACCTGCCCTTCTATTGGCTATTCCTGTCATATTTGCTCCTGAGATTCGACGTGGGTTGGAACGTTTGGGACGAGCTGGATCTTCAAACCTGTTTCGGCGAAATCTGGATTCTCAAGAAGCCATCAAGAACACGATGCATATCATCAGTATTGCATGTGCCCGGCTTTCCGCTCGTAGACATGGAGCATTAATTGTGCTGGAAAGAATTGATTCTTTACAGGAATATGTTCAAACTGGTGTTTACATGGATGCTGTCGTTTCACCAGAATTGTTATTGCAGATATTCTATCCCAATTCACCATTGCATGATGGCGCTGTTGTAATTTCCGGAAGCCGGATTTTAGCAGCTTCCAGTGTCATGCCTTTATCCGCAAGTGGTATTTTGAATCGCACACCTGAGCGACAAATGGGATTACGCCACAGGGCAGCGTTAGGTTCCTCTGAAGCCAGTGACGCGGTGGTCATTGTGGTTTCGGAAGAGACCGGGTCAATTTCGGTTGCACAGTCCGGGCGTTTGATTCGAGGGTTGGATTCTGATCGATTGGAAAATATGTTAATAGCGCTTTTCCAGCCTGTACCTGGCATCGTTGATTACATCAAAATATTTGGATGGAAAATTAGAATACCCGGTTTCCACCATAAGGAGGAAGATTAATCATGTGGAGCTTCCTTCGAAAATCGAAAAGAGTTTTTCCAACATTCCTGACGGCGTTAATTTTAGCGATCACTGTCTGGATTATTGCTGTTACAACCAGTGATCCGGCAGAAAATCGATCGTATCCACGTAATGTACCGATTGAAATTGTTGGGCAGGATACAAATCTGGTAATGACCAGCGATTTGCCGTCGAATGTGTCGATTGTTCTCAATACCCCACAATCGGTATGGGATAAAATGATCAGCGCTCAATCCCCGGTACGTGCGGTTGTAGACCTTTCAGGTCTACAACCAGGAACCCATATCGTCGATCTTCAGATTCAGGTAAACATTCGACCGGTAAAAGTTGTTTCTTATTCCCCCAGAACCGTTTCTGTTACCCTGGAAAGTCTTTCCAGCAAGGTAATACCGTTATCTCTGGATATTCGTGGTGAACCAGCAATCGGGTATCAGGTTGAGGATCCAGTGGTAGATGTAAAACAGATTACAGTGACCGGCCCGATCTCACAAGTGGATAGAGTGGCTGAAGTCAGAGCTACCCTGGATATTAACCAGACTTATGAAGATATTTCCAGAATGATCAATGTTGTGGCGTTGGATGAAAATGAAGTGGTTATTAATGATGTCACCCTTACGCCTGATCGTGTCGAAATGTTTCTGGAAATCAACCAGCGTTACGGTTATCGTAATGTAATTGTTTCTGTGACCATCGAAGGTCAGGTGGCAGATGGATACCGGCTGACCAATATTTCTGTAATTCCTCTAGCCGTGACGGTTTATTCATCCAACCCTCAGATTGTTAACGATCTTCCTGGCTATGTGCAAACAATGCCATTGAATCTGGAGGGAATGAAAGATGATATTGATGTATCCCTACTTCTGGATTTACCGGAAGGTATTCTGGTGGTGGGTGATAACCGTACAGTATTAGTGCGGGTTAGTATTGCTGCTGTGCAATCCAGTATGCCTATTGCAAATCTACCGATAGAAATCATTGGATTACCAGAGAATTTGCAGGCGATAATTGCTCCTGAAATGATCACGTTACTGATTTCAGGGCCACTTCCTATTCTGGATGGCATCAAACCAGGAGATATTCGAGTCTTCCTTGACTTAACTGATTACGAAGTCGGAACATACCAATTAGAACCAGTGGTAGAATTACCCTCCGAAGAGATCACGGTGGATAGTATCCAACCCGGATTAATCGATATTGAAGTAATCATAGCGCCAACACCCACGCCTGGTGGATAAACGCGGAAAGTAAGTAATGAATAAACCGATTGTTGCACTTGTCGGACGTCCTAATGTCGGCAAAAGTACTTTGTTTAATCGCCTGACCGGTGAGAGAAAAGCGATTGTTGATGATATCCCTGGCACTACCCGTGACCGATTGATGTCTGAAGCTGAATGGACAGGACGCCCATTTTATGTAATTGACACTGGAGGGATTGACCCATCTGTTGGTGGAAGAACACCTCTTTCGATTGGCTCTGCAAATTTTATAGAGGAGATCAAAGCTCAGGCTGAAATCGCCATTGAAGACGCAGATACGATCCTGTTTGTGGTGGACGCCATTTCTGGTGTCACACCTGCCGATCAGGAAGTGGCTGAGATCTTACGCCGAAAACAAAAGACCATCAACGGCGAACTTGTTCCACCCATTTTGTTGGTTGCAAATAAAGCGGATAGTAAAACATTTCGTGATGAGGTATATCAATTTTACGAGTTGGGAATGGGTGAACCTTTTGCAGTTTCTGCAGTGCATGGAACTGGAACCGGGGATTTACTGGATGCATTGGTGGCTACTTTTCCTGAAGACCTTGAAAAGGAAGAAGACGAATCTGTAAAGATTGCATTAGTGGGAAAACCTAATGTTGGTAAATCCAGTCTTTTAAACCGTTTGATCGGTAAAGAAAGGATGATCGTTTCCTCCATTCCAGGCACAACGCGCGATGCAATTGATAGCAAAATGGAGTTTGATGGATTGCCCATCACCTTAATTGACACAGCAGGAATTCGACGTCGTGGGAAGGTTGAACAAGGCGTGGAAAAATATTCAGTTTTGCGTTCCATGCGTGCCATTGAAAGAGCGGATGTGGCATTGCTATTGATCGATGCGATTGAAGGCATCACTGCCCAGGATGCTCATATTGCTGGATATATCCTGGAAGCAAGAAAAAGTTGTGTGGTGGTTGTAAACAAATGGGATGCGATTGAGAAAGATACTTTTACCATGGTGGCATTTACCGAACAAATTCGTAAAGATCTGAATTTTATGGATTATGTGCCCCTGCTTTTTATTTCTGCAAAAACAGGGCAACGTGTAGAACAGGTAATGCCCATGGCATTGAAAGTTCAGGAAGAACGACTTGCCAGAATGACAACATCTGCTTTGAACCGGATTATCCAACATGTTCAGGATATGCACACACCATCCAGAGCAGGGCGGGTATTCAAAATGTATTATGGTACCCAGGTACGTTCAGATCCACCGACCTTCATGATCTACTGCAATGAGCCCAAGTTGGCTCACTTCACATTTATTCGGTTTATAGAAAATACCATTCGTGAAGAGTACCCATTTACCGGGACACCCATCTTTATTGTTTTTAAGAAACGGTCATAATTTACCCGGCTCAAGATTAAATGGATCGAGTACACATGTCTCGTGATTTAAAGAAGTATGCATCTCAAACTAATATGCAGTTGATCATTGGGGGCTTTGTACTGTTATTTGTTGTGGGTCTGGGATTAATCGCTATTTTTTATGGAACCGGGGCGGCTTTGGTCGGCTTGCTATGCTTAATTGGTGGATTAGTCCCCATTGGTCTGGTTGCCCTGTTTTTATTTGGGTTGGATATTTTCGTTAAAAAGATTAACAAAGATTAGGAATGTTCCACCCAGTTTACTCATTTATCCACCAGAAATTCCGGGAAGTAAGGTGATGACATCATCCTGAGACAATGGAAATTCTTCATCTTCATGGGTCAGAACATCATTGATCATGATTCTTAAAAAATGCTCAGATTCAGGGATTTGACGTAATAAATCTCGATAGGCTGGCGGATTGATTTCTTCCAGCTTATCCAATAATGCTTGAAGTGTATATCCTTCCGGTACATCAAAAACTATAAATCGTGCACCAGCATACTTTTCCAAAATACCGAAGAAACGAACCGTTACTGTAATTTGCCTGGGATTCATTATGATTATGTGATTTTAAGAGCAACTTTACAGCTGAAAGGCGACCCTTTTTTAGTGAGTTCCTTTCCGAGCATCACGCGTTCAAGGTTGGCTGGCAGTTTGCGGATTCTTCTTCCAGTGGCGTTGGCAATGGCGTTCAAAATAGCGGGAGCAGTTGGCACCATGGCAGGTTCAGCGATATTCTTCGCACCAAATGGTCCGGCAGAGAATGTAGCTTCCACAAATCCTCCCTGGATCTCAGGCATGTCCATTGAGGTTGGGATGAGATAGGTGTCAAAGTTAATCGACTGTGCATAACCATTCTGGTAATCCAGGTCTTCATATAGTCCATATCCCAGCCCGTGAGAAATGCCGCCATATAACTGACCGTAAGCTCCCTGTGGGAATATCACCTTACCAATATCATGAACTGCCCAGATGTTGACAACATCGGTATGCCCGGTTTTTAGATCCACTTCTACCTCGGCTACCTGGGCACCGAAATGATAGGCAAAATAGGGTGTGCCGGTACCTTTTTCTTCGTCCCAGTGAATTTGTGGGGCAGACCATCTGCCAAATGCTGAAAGTACCAATCCCATTTCCCGGGCATGCTTTACGACGATATCCCAGGAAACCAGTTCTTCGCTGGGGCCGATGTAATCTTCACCGACACGATGAACCTGATAAACATCACACTTCAACAGATCTGCAGCTGCCCAATCCAGATTCTGTAGCAGATTTTGCGCAGCAACCCGTACGGAGTTGCCTGCCAGAATGGTGGTGCGGCTGGCGACGGTCGGGCCACTGTCTTTGGCGGTGTTGGTGTCCGGATTGTGAACTTTGATGCGTTCTGGTTGAATGCCTAGGATCTCAGCAGCAATCAGGGTGTAGACTGTACGGGCGCCGGTACCATAATCGGTCAATCCGGATGTAATGGTAACCTGGTTATCGGCATGGATCTCAATGGTGGCTGTGGCCTCATCCAATCCTTCAGCACCCAAAGAAGTGCCATGGAATAGTGCTGAGACGCCAATCCCGCGTCGTTTTTCGGCGGAAGGCGATTGGTTGGCGAAATCCTTACGTTTGCGATCCCAATCACTCATTTTGCGAACAGCCAGCAGACAATCCCTCAACCCTACCGATTCAGAAAGCAGTTGTCCATGAGGGGTGACATCGCCTACTTTCAAGCAATTCTTCAAGCGAAATTCAAGCGGATCCATTTTCAGAGCATCTGCCATTTCGTCAATTGCCTGTTCAATCCCTGAACAGACTTCGGTGTTGCCAAAGCCACGGTAAGCGCCAGCATATCCGGTGTTAGTATAGACTGTATCAATATCAACCGTGCAATCATCGTAACGGTATGCACCCATAGCATGAATGCTGGCTCGCCAGCTGGTGAACGGGCTTTGAGAAGAATAAGCGCCAGAGTCATACAGGCTTCTGAATTCACAGGCTCGCAAAGTTCCATCTTTGTCAGCACCCAATTTGATGTTCATGCGCATGGAACCACGTTTGTAACTGGCGATGATACTTTCCTCACGAGAGAAGGTCATGCGCACGGGTCGTTTGGCTTTTAATGCCAGGGCAGCCACCTGACCGGCGGTTTGGTAATTCAGATCATCTTTGCCGCCAAATGAACCGCCAACAGGAGGAACGATCACACGGACACGATCTGCTGGTAACCCTAAAACTTTACAGAGATCATTTCTTGGAATAAAAGGACTCTGGCAGGAAAGATAAACCACCACACCGCCTTCCGGGGTGGGAATGGCTAAACCACCTTCTGTTTCCAGGTAGGCATGTTCCTGCATTACGGTTTCATATTTCTGATCGATCACCATATCACATTGCAATAATTTTTCTTTTGGGTTGCCTTTGTACACCGGATAATGCCCGATGTAATTGGGGTGTTTGCCATCGGTTCGGTTTGGTCCAATTTGAGGAGCATCCGGGTCAAGTGCATGAGCCATATCAAACACTGCTGGGAGTGGTTCTAATTCGCAGATAATGGCTTTGACGCCCTCCAGAGCAGCTTCTGGTGTTTCTGCAGCCACGGACGCAATACCTTCACCAACGTAGCGAACTTTTTCGTGGGCTAGCATGTACATATCCGAAATGGGAAAGCCAAAATTACTATGATTGACAAAATCAGCGCTGGTGACGACTGCCACCACGCCTGGCACTTGTAAAGCTGGTGATGTATCCAATCTTACAATGCGGGCATGGGGGAGTTCACTGCGCAGGGTGCGCGCGTACAACATGCCAGGAATAGACATATCACCAACATATTTGGTTTTACCCATTACTTTATCGAGGGCATCGACTCGTTGTGCAGGTTGTCCAATATATTTCAGGTCAGCCATTTTGTTCACCTCTCCCTCTTTGAAAGATTAGGTTTTTCAGCACGCTCTTTTGCGGTTGTTTCGATAGCGTCAACAATTTGCATATAACCGGTGCAGCGACACAGATTGCCTGCCAATGCTTCTCTGATTTCAAGGCGGGAAGGTTCGGATTTGATCGCCAGGAGTGCTTCTCCAGCGATTACCATGCCAGGGATACAAAATCCACATTGCACAGCACCCTTTTCAATAAAATTGCGCTGCAGATCATTAGGTCCGCCGTCCTCAGCATGGATACCTTCGATGGTAATCACCTCGCGTCCCATCACGGAAGGAGCTGCCACCAGGCAGCTGTTGACCAGTTCACCATCCAGGAGAACAGAACAGGCACCGCATTCTCCAATCTCACAGGCTTCTTTTGTACCGGTAAGTTTAAGGTGTTCCCTTAACATGACTGATAAGGTGATATCAGTCGGGATGTCTATCGAGACTGGTTTATGATTCAGAGTGAAATTAATTAACATGGTATCCATCCTCCAGAAAAATTTTCGTGAGTGATCTTTCCGCAATCGCTTTCAGTGTTATTTCTTTGTATTCGGTTGACCAGCGTCTACCGGTGCTTTCGATCATATCTGCAACCAGTTGATCGGCGGCGGCAGTGATGGCTTCTTTGTCAGGTTTTTTCCCGAGCAAAACGCCCTCAACTTTGGGAAAACGAACCGGTGTGGCAACTGCTGCACCCGGACAGACACGAATATAATCCACCATACCCGCAGCATCCACTGTGCCAATAACCGCGATACTTAACCGTGAAATGGATTGTGCTTTACGACGGCCGATCTTAATAAAACAACTTCTGGCATTTTCAGGAGGAACTTTGAAGGTGAAATGGGTTAATAATTCGCCAGGTTCGATCTGCGTCTGGTGAGGGCCGGTGACCAGATCCTCTACTTTAAGCTGGCGTTCGCCTTTGGTTGATCGCAAATGAGCGACAGCTTCCAGGCACACCAGAGAAGGAAGTGAATCGGCGCAGGCAGCTGCATTGGATACATTGCCACCGAATGTTCCACAATTTCGGACGGCTGGTCCACCGATGGTTTTGCAGGCTTCCACAAGAAAAGGTGCAACTCTCTGCAATATGGGATTTTTAATCGCGTGTGAAAATGTTACTGCCGCACCGAGTTTGAACTGATCACCTTCAATAGATATTTCGTTTAATTCAGGAATTCGACGTATATCTACCAATCGGTCAAACCAGACCGGATTTACCCTTAAGGCGACATAAACATCGGTGCCACCTGCTAAAGGAATACTGCGTATATCCGGTTCATTTAGAAGACGAACAGCATCATCCATCGTTTTTGCTAATACATACTCAAATTTTGCCATCTTTTATCCATTCTCACTTACAAAGTGATTATTTAGAATTACTTGGTCAGATTAACCAATTGTTATGTCAAATTCCCTTAATAAATCCAGTTCCTGAAGTTTTTCAGGTTTTGGTTTTCCCATTTCGTCCCAGTTGCGTAACTGATAATATCGATCCAGCATGGCATCCAAATCCTGAATGATTGCTGTTCCGATTTGCTTGCCCAGGATTGTTTTTCCTGTTTCGGGATCTCTTTCATTGGCATAAATCGGCATCTCTTCAGTCGTAAATCGCCTGGGCAAATTATCATCTTTGCGGTTAAAGCCTTCACGAATATTGAAGAGACGTTCCAGATTAACGATACGTTCACCAATCTTTAATAAAGATTTTTCATCCAGGTCGTATCCCAGAATCTTTAAACCAGGCAAGAAATCAGATGGTAAGAGGCTGTATTCCTCAGTGGTAGTGAATTTGCAGACACCAAAAGCATCGGTTAAAGCACAGAAATGCTCACCATAAATTAACATGTCTGCTTTATATTTTTCGTTATACGATTCCATCAGTTCATCAATAATTTCTGCGGGGAAAATCTTTCTGGCGGTTTCAAAGTTACCACCCAGATCAATGGCAGGTAACCCATACAGATGATCGGCGCCGCGATTAGAGACTGCATGTCCCAAACCAAAGCCCTTGGAAACGCGAGGTTCCTGCTCCGGGATTTCAAGTCCCTTTACATGCATGGCATAAGCATCAGCACCATGACCAATTTTTTCAGCAGCACGTTTAGTACCTTCTGCCAGCAGATCACCGATCCCCTTGCGATAGGAAATACTTTTCATCAAACCAAGAATGGTGCAGGCATCACCCCACTCCAGACTAAAATCTGCATCGGAGAGAATTCCTTTTTCATGGCATTCCATCGCAAATCCAATTACTTTGCCAGTTGAAATGGTATCCAATCCCAGTTCATTACAGAGATAATTGCCTTCAATAATAACATTGACATCATCATTCCAGACCACAGGACCCAATGCATCGGTAGTCTCATATTCCGGACCTTCCGTATGAATGAGACCTTCAGATCCCTGTCCGACTGATTCACAGGAGCATTGTACCGGACAGAAACGGCAGCCCATCCGTTTGGTGCGGTATTCCTTCAAGGCAGTGCCATCCATCTTGTCGATGAAAGGTACCTGCCCGAATTGATGGTTCCTGGCGGGGAGATCACCACTGATGTTTTTGATACGCATCAGAAAAACAGTGCCGGTGTCGATCAATCCCTGCATCTTTGGGTCTTTGCGCAGGTGTTGGTTCAGACGTTTAATCTCTCCACGTAGTTCGGGATTGTTCTTGCCTTTGGAAGAGGCTTTGACATGAACAGCCTTCAGGTTTTTGGATCCCATCACAGCCCCTGGACCACCACGGGCAGCAGCGCGGCCATAATCATTAATGATGGATGCAATGCGAACGAGATTCTCACCTGCTGGCCCAATACAGGATACGCGACCATTGGCGCCGGTTGGCGTACCAGCTCCTAATAAAATATCCTGTACTTCTCCGGTGCGTTTTCCCCAAAGATGCTCGGCATTTTCCAGGGAAATGGACGCGTCAGTGATCTTCAAATAAACCGGTGAGGGGGAGATGCCATAGAAAACCAGGGCATCATAGCCTGCCATGGCAAGCTCCGGACCAAATCCACCACCAGAATTGGCGTATCCATACCCATTGGTAGCCGGGGATTTGAAGGTGACATGGTAGCGAGAAGCGGAAGGCCAGGAGGTGCCACTGAATAAACCATTGGTAAAAATCAAATAATTTTCCGGTCCAAACGGGTCAATCCCGGGTTGCACAAGATCATATAAATATTTTGCCCCTAATCCACGTCCACCCAGATATTGCTGGTGCAGTTCCGGATTTGTTTCTTCCACCCGGATTTCAGCGGTCGATAGATTTATCCATGCAGTTTTAGCCATTTTTACCTCAATTGATTATGATAGACAATCACTGATTTTGACCCACTTTTGATCAGTTAAGATGAAATCAGGATAGCATTGATAAAGTGGAGATTGGTAGAAAAAATTTCTTTTCTAATTACGATTCTACAAAATCCTACCCATCTGTCAAGTGACATTTAACTTAAATTCAGTCATAAAGTACAAAAAAGATTGAATATTGAGGAAAAATCGTGAATATGGTTGATTAGTTGATAATGTTTGGCTTGACGGATCAGGCAAGGTGAGGTAAAATTCTGATCGTTCAATAAACGATGCGGGGTAGAGCAGTAACCCGGAGGTCAGTGGTTCGAATCCGCTCCCCGCTACTAAAGTCAAACCAGAGTCCTGTCCCCAAGGGGATGCTACGCGAGGCTCTGGTTTTTCGTTTCCCAAAGGAACGCAGTCGCGAGCCCGGCGCACAGCGGTTGATTTTTCCTCCCACGGGGACGCTTTGCGAAATGGAGGAATTTCTTACACGTCTGTGCACCTTAGGTGTGAACCGCAGCTCGCCGGGTTCGTCAAAACCCAAAGTATCACTTACCTTAGTAAAAGCCATCGATGGATATCTTAAATTCAAGACGGCAGAAGGACTAAGACCACGCACAATTACCTCCTACGAGTTTACTCTTGGTCATTGGTTGGATTACATCGGAGATCGAGTGGTATCGGAAATTCAGGCATCCGATCTTACTGGTTACATGGCCTGGCTGCGCGCCGAATACAAGCCGGTGCGCTTCAATGGTAGTAAAGAGCCATTGTCTGCTAAGTCCATCCGTAATGTTTGGGCACACGATCACAGCACTTAGCGTGGTCTAGCTGCCCAACGGATTGTGACTAAGTCCAATATTTGAAGATTTAGACCCCGAACGAGATGTAATTATTCATACGTTCCGAGCAAGGCAAGAACAGATCTTCGATATTTTAGACCATTATCCCTCTTATTTTTCTGAAGTATATCGGAACTTTATTGATTAAATCATAAGAGATTTATTAAGTAGTATTTTCAACTGTCAATGGAGTATTAATCGATTCGAACTTTGGACGAACGAATAGCACATCTTTTGCAGTATTTGCATTTGCCGGATGCGAGAGTTGATGTTCTAATTATTAATATGGTTCTACTCTTTTAGGTTATTTCACATTAAACAATTCCTACAGTATTTGTTTGCGTAAGGCTTCCAATCCATCTTTGTCAGTAATCAAAATCCCATTTTCAACTGCGTATTTAATTGCATCTGCGGAAAAACCCGATCTTGAAACGAGCCAGGCTCGAGCTTTTCGTTCTTTGGCATGTATTAATAACTTTTCCAATTCCTTACTTCCTGCCCGTTTGTTACGCCATTTCACTTCCACGACCCAGCGTTCTGTCCTTTCGCCGACAGCGTCCAGCTCGATTTGACCATCCGGCGAGACTTCTTCTTTTACATCCCAGAACACCGGCAGGGTTACTGATTCTTGCGCATGAAAAACTTCTTTCGGAACGTTTTGACCGTTGAAATGGCGCATCAGTTCACGCACAGAGCTTTCCTTTGCATCACCCAATTCCTCTGAGACGCGTTGGAATTGCTGATCCAGACGGTGGATCAGACCTTTCAGATCCATGGGTTCAGATGTGAGACTGATCTCGATTCCTTTGATCACGTTTCCCACCCAAAATCGTAGAACCGGGTCGCGGAAGTAATATGCTTTTTCTTTTTCTACCACCAGGTCAACTTCGCACAACCAGCGCAGGTAATCGCTGGCGCTGCCAGAAGTGACACGCAACTGGCGGGCCACCTCGGAAGCAGAAAGGCCTTCCTCTTGAGCCAGAATTTGTAACACCGACTTAAGCGCTCCATAGCCTTTGGCCTTCTGTAAGGAAAGATCATAAACATACTGACAGAAATCATAAATCCTTCCCCCGGGCGAGAGAGTCTCGACCAAAAAGGCTTGTTTGACTACATCAGAAGATAAAGGTCGTTGTACTACATCCAATAAATAACTCATGCGCTGTGCAACTGCGGTGATGTAGAAAGGATGTCCCCAGGTAAGGGAGTGCAATAGGGGGTATAAATCGGCTTCTAGCGGATCGGACAAGAGCTTATTGGCTAATTCTTGGGTACTCTCACGATCAAAGGGCTCAACAGAAATACGTGTAAACTGAGCAAACAAAGGACTGTCAGGATTGGATAACAATCCCGCCAGGACGCTGATAGCTGAGCCGGCCAAAATATACTGCACCACGCTTTGAGATTGAAGTTCTGCACGCAGCAGCGCAACTACATTTTGGCTGTTTGGATAGTTCTCCAGGGTGCGGATTTCTTGAAATTCATCGCAAATCAAAATGAGTTTTTTATCCAAAGCAACTGCGGCCTGACGCGGAAATCGAAAAACCTGGCGCAACAATGCCTGGCGATCTGGTCGAGACCGCTGTAATTCCTGAAGGATGGGCTGAATCTCATCATAGAGTTTATCTCCCCCCGCTCTTAAAACAGCAGAACCTAAAGTAGCAGGATTAAGATAAGGCTCCGGGTCGCTAATGCCTTCCTCAAGCAACCAATAACAGATTGAGCCAATAAAACCTAACGTAAAATTCTCAGGTGAACTGCAAATGATAGAAAAATCCAGAAATGCGGGTCGCTCTGCAGAATTCGTCTCCCTCAATCGGCGCATGAACTCTTTTAATAAAAGTGTTTTTCCTATTCTGCGCAGGCCAAATAAAGCAACATGTTCTACAGGCCCATCGATCAGGCTGTGATGGTAGTGATCAAGTGTCGCCAATTCCTGGCGACGATTGGTAAAAAGAGCTTGCTGGTCAGAAGGATAAAAATAATCCATTTTAGGTTAACTGCCCTTCAGGTTGATTAACCTAATTATCGATCAAATCATCCGAAAAGTCAACGTAATCCATGTTTTTTTGTGAGAAAACTGGCTAATATCATAGCGCCACTTTAGACAATTAAATAAATGGCTCTATGATTTCACCCAACCGCCAGGGACGATACTCCCTGACCTCAACACTCATATTGATATGGTTGGGTCCCAGATTGGAACCTTCAGGCGGCGGTGGGACATTATGAATATGACCATGAAGGTTGATCCAACCGTCTTCAAGAGGGACGATCGGGCGATGGGAAAAGATCAGCATGATCTGATCTTCATTTTCAATCAGTAATGATTCTTTGATCAGGGACACACGGATTTGGTAATAAAATTTACTGATCCGGTTCTTGTTTCCTTTTTATCATGGACATATGGTTATATTTTTTTTGGGGGGCAAAACCTTACCACTAGTATGTTAAAAGGGATATTGTTACAAGGAAAATAATCTTCGATAATATAAGGTAGGGGATCCGGCAGGCCGACTTCCACTAGGTACACGATAC